>NZ_CP049117.1:0-106454 GCF_011044475.1 Pantoea stewartii | reverse complement strand
CACGCTTGAGGGCGCCAGCGAATCGGAAGCCGCCATCCGCAGGCGCATGGAAATCTTCCACCATCCGCACGTGGCGGAGACCTTCACGGGCGCGCCGGGGCTCAGCCTCAGCACGCTCAGGCAGCGGCCGGGGCAGGTCATCTTCCTGACGCCCGACATCCGCTGCATGGAAAGTGAAGACCTGACGTCCGTGTACTGTTTCCTCGCGAGCGGCCTGCAGGCGATGGCGTCGCTTCATCACGTGACGTTTTCGCGCGTTGAGCCCGTCCTGACCGCACAAGGAGAACGGCTGTGAAAGATAATGAATCAGCCGTCCGTCAGGACGGCGCTAAACCCGCCCGCCTCACCGCGAAGCGCGCGGGCTGGATAGCCCTGAACGTGGTGCTGCCGGCGTGGGAGGTCTCCAGCGTGGCGCGCCACGCCGGGCGCAACGCTTCACGCCTGTGGCAGCGTCTCCGGGAGGTCACCGCCGGGCGCGGGGCCGGCGACTACCGACCGGCTGACTGGTCGCAGGCGGTGGCGGACAGCGGCATGGCGCCCGCGCGGCTTGCACGTAACTTCCGCGTCAGCCGCTGGATCTGGTGGGGGCTGATGTGGCTTACCGGCCTGCCCGCCGCCGGCTTTCTGCTGATGCTGATGGCGGCCGGAAGCAGCGTGAGCGGCACCGGCTGGCTGCGCATCGGCTGCGTGGTGATGGTCCTGCTGTTGCTTGCTGCGACCGGTTTTGTGCAGGCACTGAAGGCCAGCTATCGCCTGTGGCAGCTCACGCAAAAGCGGGTGTCGGCGTCAGAGAACGGGAGTTTTGGGGCGTACCTGCAGGAGACTCGCTGGTGCCGTCAGGTGCTGAGCGGGGGGCTGCTTTGAGTGGACAGGCGATGCCCACTGCAGCATTTTATTTTCCCCCCTTTAATTTCACCGGGGTCACTCTTATGAAAAAAGGGTTAATCATTGTGTGTGCGGTTTTGTTTCTGGCTGGTTTTACTTCGTATATCCATTATAGAAATGAGCAGCTTACAAACGGACCTCAAAGAGGGCAGTCGGGAAGCCGGAACGGATAACCCTTATGACGTCCGCTGCGTTCACGTGCCGGTCTGGCTGTTTCTTCTGTAGCATCTATACTTTCCCGCCCAGGATTAATCTCAGTCACCGTGGCAGATATGCCCGGGACCCGCGACGGACTGCCTTACACACCAGAAAAAGGTAAGACATGTATATCCGACTGGATCTCTTTGCCGACATGCTCCGCATCCGGCCGGGCGACCTGCTGCAGGCGGTGCGCACGGACGGTATGCTGGCCGGCCTTCCCCTTCCCCGTCGCCGGCAGGTACGCGGGGCCGCCGTGATGTTCCTGCAGGAGGAGGCCGTCGCCTTCGCCAGGCAGTGGCAGACGCGTTTATCTGCTCCCTCAGTTCCCTCTGCTCCGGAGGCCGGTGAGTCACTGGTCTCGCTGGACTCGTTCGCCCGCCAGGCCGGCATCGCGCCGCTGGCGCTCTGGCTGGCCGCCAGTGCCGGTAAACCGCTCAGGGGGCTGGTTCTGCCGGTGGCGGTGAAAGCTTACGGCAGCCAGCTGATGTTTTCCGCGAGGGAGGCCGGGCGGTTTGCCGAAGCGTACAAAAACCGGCTGCCAAAAACGTAACGTGAATCAGCGTATTGCCCGTACTTTTCCGGACTGACACACACTGTCCGGCATTATTTGCTGATGCGTAATTAACAAAAGGAGCAGGGATGACCCGCACCGAATGGCTTATGAAGTTCCGGCGCTGCCGGAACATTGAGACGCTGGAAAAGGTGTATGAACACCTGAGTTATTCCGGAGACCCCGGAGAAGAATTTGCCATGACGCAGGCTTATGACCACCGTAAGGCAGAATTCGCCGCCGGTAAGCTGTTTGACCGCGTACCCGCGCACGTCTGGCAGTACGTGAAGTAATCTTCTGACGCCGTCCTGCCCGGGCGGCCAATCCTTCGCCGGCTCCCGGCGCATTCAGGAACCCTGACATGTTGAAAACAACACTGAGTTTTACCGCCCGGGTGGGCGGACTGGTGCTTCTTATGTGCCTGTGCTGGTCACTGGCGCAACCCCTGACGGAAGCTGTCCGCACAGGAAACTTACCGGTCATGGGATGGGCAGTTCTTTCCGGACTGGCATTAACGAATGCCGCCTGCATGCTGTCGCTTATGCAACGTATGGCTGTTTTTATCCTCAGCCTGATTTACCCGAGGGCTGACGTATAAAAGATTTTTCAGGCCTCATCATCTCTGCGAGACACAGCCCTCTGCTGCTGCGCTGACACACACCTGACAAGGCCGCTCAGGCGGCACCCACTCTTTCCTATCCGGTCAGCTCCTGACCCGCAGGTAAACCATGAAGCTACTGACAAAAATTCAGGCGGCGGCTCTGCTGTGCGCCGCGTCCTGCCCGGCGTTTGCCGACGGCGTGGACTATCAGACCATCAGCGACGCCGCCAGCAAGACCGGAGACCTCTCCCGTCAGGCGCTGGTAATGATATTCGGTGATGTCGTAATTTCCCCGTTCCAGCCCGGACAGGCTACTCTCATCGGTTCGCTGTTCGCGCTGCTGAACGGCGTGCTGTGTACGGTGGCACTGGCGTGGTTCCTTATTGTGACGCTGAAAACGCTGTTTAAGGGTGGTCAGGACGGCAAGGTGTTCAGCGCCGGTCGCTCGATGCTGCATCCCGTTATGAGCTTCGCCGGCTTTATCACGCTTATCCCCACCGCGTCAGGCTGGTCGCTGTCGCAGCTGGTGATGCTGTGGGCTGCCTCCACCATGGGCATCGGCAGCGCCAACCTGCTTACCGACAAGGCCGCTGACATGATAAGCAGCGGCATGTCACTGGTCGTGCAGCCCACGGCACCCTCCACGCGATCGGCGGCGCGTGCCGTGTTTGAGATGAACCTGTGTAAATACGCCACCAACCGCGAGCTGTCCTCGCTGTACCAGGATGGGCAGGCGCGCACGGGGCTGATGGAAACGAAGGGCGGTAACGGTGACTACACCACCGGAAACGGCAGCGCACTGTGCGGCAGCGCCCGCATACCAGAGCCGTCGTCGGGCGTGCTCGACAGCCTGTTCGGGGACGCGGTGAACACGACAAACGTGACCACCGCGGAGCGAGGCGCGCTTGATACGATGCAGTCCACGCTCGATGCCGCCGCGCAGGCCTACGTCGACGCGTACCTGAGCAAGCGTGACCAGGACACCGGCACGCTGAGCGACCCGGAGACGTCGATTCAGAACGCGGCGGCCGTGTATGAAACCACGGTCAACAACGCGCTGAACCAGCTGAACTATCAGGACTCGCTTCAGAGTCAGCTGACGTCTCAGCTCAAAACCTACGGCTGGATTTCGCTGGGCGCCTGGTACAACACGTTTGCGACGGCCAACAGCAAGACGAACGAGGTGGCCAACGCGGCACCGGTGACGTCAGGCGCAAGCCTGCACGGCGAGACGGGCACCGGCGACCTGTATCACCAGGTGTTCACGGCCTACCGATCGCAGGTGCAGAACAGCACCTATACCGCACCGCTGGGATCGCAGACGGCGAAAGATGATGGTGCTGCGCTCAGTGCTACTAATCCAGATGCAATATTTGTCGGACTTTTCAAAAGTCCAATGCAGAAGCTTACAACGACTTTAGCTACTTGGAAGATGGGGGGGGAGGCTGGTTTTTCTGATCAAATTAATCCTTTGATCAAGATGCAGACAGTAGGTGACTACACTTTGTTTGCAACCGAAAGCGCGCTTACTACTTACACTCTTGTGTATGCGGCTGCATCTGCTGCTGATAATTCGATACTTGGAACTGTCGGGAAAATCCTTCCTTTTAACGTGACGGCAGCAGCTAAAGATGTGTTATCTGAGCTGTCCCCGCCCTTTTATTTCCTTCTGTTGCTGTTGTTCGCAGTGGGCTTCTCGCTTGCCGTTTTTCTGCCAGCGGTCCCGTTCCTGTACTGGATGGTTGGGGTATTTAACTGGATTGTCAGCGTCATGGTGGGCTGTGCAGCAGGCCCGATGTGGTCTGCGACGCACCTCGGCGCTGAAGAGGATAAGGGCAGCCGCAGCGCGTACGGGTATATCTTCCTGATCGACATGATGCTGCGTCCCTCCCTGATGGTGCTGGGTTTCTTTTTTGCGTCAGTCGCTGTGATGGCGGGAGGCACGTTGCTAAACATTCTGTTTGGAGCCGCTTTAGCTAATGCCAACGCAGACTCAATAATCGGTGTATTCAAAATGGTGGGCTGGCTGCTGATATATGCGCGCATCGCGACATTTGGCGTCACGCGGGTATTCGGGCTACAGGCGACGTTGGCTGACTATGTGATTACGTTCCTGGGCGGGGCAGGTATGGCCGGCATCATGGGCGGACTGGTTGATGACGTCAAAGGGATGTTTGCAGCGGCTGGCGGTGGCGCTCGCAGAACACCTGGGCTGCAGAAAGTGCAGAATAGCGGCTCTAATAAAGAGGACGGAATCAAGTAATTATACCTGGTATTATGCACAGGTGCGGGTATAATTTAATCAGAGGAATAGAGGCAGGAGGATGCCATGAAAAATGTGCAACGTCATGATAACTGGATAGATGCTTTATGGTCTTTAACGCGGGTTCTGTATTATTTTTTGGGACTACCTTGCCTGCTTTTCTTAGCGCTCGCTTCTTTGGTGGGCATTTTCGGCAATACAATGGTCCGAGCGGATGGCGGATATTATTTTTTCTCTGCACTATTGTGGGCCGCAATTATCATCCCCTTAGGATATCGTCGATTTAGCATCGTAAGTCGTCGCCGTCAGCTGAAAAAAATGGTCGCGTTATTGACCAGCGATGAACGCTTCAGCCCGCAGAAGCAGCATCAGGTGCTCGATGCGGGTCGCAGCAAGTATCTGGGTATCGATACTAAAAACGGCACCATGCTCTACATTCACATGGTCAAGAAGGGATTTGTGGACGTAATCGGCCTCACCATGGATGACTGGTCGGACAGCGAGCAGGAAGGCAGCACTTTGCGTATCAAGACGAAGAATCCTGACGTGCCGGAGCTGAGCATTAACGCGCACCAGATTGTAACAAGAGAGCTGTTTAATGCGCTGAGCGCGATGAGTCACAACAGTTATTCAGAGCCGTTTCCGAAGGAACCTTGGCCGCTGCACGTTGGCATCCAGAGCCGCTTCGTGGAATTTGAGCACAACGTAGTGGTACCGCAGGCTGCCAACTTAGCCTGACGCTGACATCCTGACGCTATTCCTCTGACACCGGCCACGCGCCGGTGTTTTCTTATCTGCAGTCTGACGGGCTTCCCGTCTCCGCTTCCGGAAACTTCACATGCACTCCCATCATCCGAACGCCGCCGGCAGTAATGAGCCGGCCATGGCGCTGATTGCCCTTGGCCTCACGGCGCTGCTGTGCTGGCTCTTTTTTTCCGACTTCGTGCGCTGGAGCTGCTGGCTGCTTTACTGGCTGTGGCGCATGGCGGACTTCCCGCACATCCACCGCTACGCCGCCGAGCGCATCAATCTGCTGGCCGCAACCGGCAACGGAGCAGAGGGTGTCAGCCTCAGCGATTGGCAGAACGTGCTCAACGCCACCGCCGGCATTCTGTTTGTCCCGATGGTGCCGCTGATAGCCGTGACCGGCTGGGCGCTGGCGCGTCACCCTGCGCTGGGCTTTCGGAGCCGGCGCGCGATCGACATTCACTCGCTGCCCCGCGTGATGGCCACTTTCGCGCCTTCCGTTATTCCGGTGCTTGCCGGTCATCGCGGTGACGGGCTGATGAACGACACCACGCCGGAAAATGCCTGGGCGCTGAAGCCGGAGGAGTTTGCGGCGCAGCACGGCCTGATTAAACGGCGTGTGCTCGACCGCGAGGCGGCGACGGCTTTATTTGACGCGCAGGCCGGTCGCGTGATGACACCACCGGCGCAGTGGCAGCCATTTGAGCGCGCGCTGCTGGCCGTATTCGGCCTGCAGGTGTTCAGCGATGACCGTAAGGCGGCTACCCGGCTGCTGGATGACCTGAACCGTTCGTGCCTGATTCGCCGGCCGTTCCGCGCGCCGGAATTCCGAAGCCAGCCGGACTGGCAGGTTTCTGAAAAGCACGTGGCGCGCGTGCTGGCGAGTCCGGGGGTGAGCGAATGGCTGAAAACGCACCGGACGGTACGCTCCGCACTGGCCGGGCTCTACGGCCGCGACCTGCGTCTGCCGCCTGCCCGGTTCCGCTGGCTGAAGGGCTGCGACCGCACGCTGTGGTACGGGCTGCACACCGCCGACACTGCCAAGGTGTTCGTTGAGGGGGCGGGCATCGTCGCGCAGGCCCGGGCGGAGCAGTTGGCCGCCCGGCTCGGTCTGCCGTGCCCACCACTGATGACCGGTGAGGCCGTTGACGGACTGCAGCTGGAGCTTGAGTCGCTGGGGCTCGTGTATCCGCGCGACGCGCGACCCGGTCGGGCGAAAAAGCCGCGCGAAATGCCGTTCCCTGACGCACTTTATCTGCCCGGTGAGGGCGAAGACGAATTTTCTGACGGCGCCGGCGTGCGCTGAGACAAGGATATGACGATGACAGTTTCACGCAGAGAAGGCCCGTTCGTGGCCGACATCACCGGTGGCCTGCTGAGCGCGCGCCGCGAAACCGCCGAATCCGGACGGGGAGCGGGGGGCGCGCATTTCCACACCACGGCGACGTCAGAGCCCCTTTTTATCCTGCCCGTCACGGCGTGTTCGTGGTTTGTGATGCAGGGGGACGGGCTGTATGCGCAGAACGCGCCCGCTGCGCCGACGGCACTTTACCGCGGCGATGACGCGGCGCAGCTGCTGCGCTGCCTTACTGACCTGATGACCACTGTAGAGGGTAAACGCCGCCGGCGCAGGGGACTGATGCAGTTCTGTTGCGCCATTGCGGTGGCCTGTCTCACAGGGCTTCTGCTGGGGTTCGCCGGCTGGGCGCTGACTCAGATGTCGGCGCGGGACACCCGCCTGCTCACTACAGTGGATACCCCTCAGGTGTTTCATCCGGTGCCGGGACCCGCCCGCCTGATGCCTGCTGAACCCGGTGCCACGGACATGACGCCGTCCTGGCATAAGGGCTGGCGCGTGGACTCGCCTGCGCTGATAAAGCCGCTACCGCAGGCGCAGGCGCCGTCCGCTGCTGCACCGGCCGACGGCTGGGACCTGCCGCAGAGCGTGCGTTCGGCGCTGCCGGCAAAACTCCACAGCGCGGCGTCACGCGGTCTGTTCACCGTGCCGCTGTCATCCGGCCATGCACGCACCCTTTACGTATTCGCCGACCCGGCCTGCCCGAACTGCCAGCGCATGGAGCGCCATTTTGAAACCGCCGCCGGCACCGTCAACGTGGTGATATTCCCGGTCACCATTGAGGGGCGCGAGGCATCGCTGAAGGCGCTGACGCCCGTGATGGCCCTGCCGGAGGCTGAACGGGCCGCCGCCTGGAAGCAGCTGTTTGCGGCCGACGCCGGCATCGGCGTACCGGGTGCCGCACAGACCCTGCCAGCGCCAGCGGACGAGAATCAGGCTGAAACGGCGCGGGGGGCGATTGGCGTCAACGAGGTGGCGTTCCGGGCTTACCGCCTGCCGGGCACCCCCTGGACGATTTCAGACGACGGTCGCTACGTGCCGCAGAGCGTGCTGAGCTCGCCGGCGGCGCTGACGGCCTTTTTAAACGGAGGGGGCCATGACGGACAGTAATTCCGCGATAGACAGTTCGCGCGTCAACCGCCACGCGGGCCGCTCGTGGCTTACCGACGTGCTCTGTGAAACCGGCACGCTGGCCTGGGGGATGCTGGCCGCAGTGGGCGCCGGCATCATCTGGCCTGCCACGCTGTTGCTGAGCCTGCCGGTGCTGATGTTCTGGTCGATGGTCGTGGCGCCGGCCGGCCGGTGGACAATGCCGATGCGCATGCCGATGGACATGAACCGCGACGACCCGTCTACGGACCGTCAGGTACCGGCAAAGGTGCTGGGCTTTCTGCCGGTGGCCACCGTGCGCATTTACACGAGCCGCGCGGCCGGTATCCTTTACGCCGGCTACCTGCGCGGCAGGGACGCGGGACGCGAGCTCTGGCTATCGATGGACGACCTGACGCGGCACGTGCTGATGTTCGGTACCACCGGTGCCGGGAAAACGGAGACGCTGCTGGGCTGGGTGTTTAATGCGCTGTGCTGGGGTAAGGGGGTTATTTTGTCGGACCACAAGGCGCAGAACGACGTGGCGCTGTCCATGATGTCCATGGCCCGCCGCTTTGGCCGTGAGGACGACCTGCGCGTGATGAACTTCATTACCGGTGGCCGCTCGCGCGCGCAGGAGCTGCTGGAAGATGACAGGGGCCGACCGCAGACCAACAGCACCAATGTGTTCGGCATCGCGCAGGAAACCTATACCATTAACCTGATGGATTCGATGCTGCCGAAAACCGGCGGCAGCGGCGGGGACTGGCAGGAAAAGGCCCGCTCCATGAACCAGGCGCTGGTGACCGCGCTGGTCTATAAGTGCCGGCGCGAGGGCACGGTGATGTCGCAGCGCACCATTCAGTCGCACCTGCCGCTGCGCAAAATCGCCGGGCTCTACGTGCAGGCGGTCGAGGAGCAGTGGCACGAGGAAATCCGCGTGGCGCTGGAGAACTACCTGAGCACGCTGGCCGGTTTTGACATGGACAAGGTGGCCACGCCGTCCGAATGGGATCCGGAGGCGAACCGCCAGCACGGCTACCTGATGCAGCAGTACACGCGCATGCTGAGCCTGTTTAACGACACCTATGGCCACGTGTTTGCGCGCGACGCGGGCGACATTGACCTCCGCGATGTGGTGCACAACGACCGTATCCTGATAGTGCTGGTGCCGGCACTGGAACTGTCTGCCAGCGAAAGCAGCACGCTGGGCCGGCTTTACCAGTCGCAGCTGGCCATGATATTAAGCCAGGACCTCGGCGAAAAGCTCGAAGGACGGCCGGAAGACAACATGAAGGTGCGGAAGTTTAAGGACCGCTTCCCGCTGCTCTGGATTATTGATGAGGTGGGTGCCGGCTACAGCGAAAAACTCGGCGAACTGGCCACGCAGATCCGTTCGCTGGGGTACTGCCTGCTGCTGGCCGGGCAGGAGGTACAGCGCCTGAAGACGGCGGCGGGCGACGCGGTATGGACGCTGATCGCCAACACGGGTACGCGCATCACCGGCAAAATCATGGATCCGAAAGACACGCTGGAAATTCTGCAGCTGATGGCCGGCACCGAGTTCCGTGCGCACATGAGCGCGCTGGTGCAGCAGGGTAGCATCATCGGCAGCGGACTGAGCGAGGACCCCCGCCTGCAGGTGAGCGAAAAGAAAAAGGTCGACGTGGAGGAGGTGCAGAAGCTGCAGGAGGGGGAAAACATCACCCTTTTCAGAGGGGAGGTTATCCGCGGCAGCTCGCTTTACATCAAGGACGCCGATAAGTTTACGAAGGAGCCGGTGCGCATCAACCGGTTTCTGGAGGTCAGTCCGCCTTCTGAGGCCCGGCTGCTGGCGACCATGCCTTACCGTCAGCGCCGCAGCTACGTGCGGGCCGACCGTGTGCAGCGCATTCTGCAGGTGCTGGACGCGCCGCCGGGTACGCAGGATACCAGCCGGCTGGTGCTGACCGACCCGGCGCTGGCTGCGGTTGGTGAGTTCAGCCTCGAATGTGAGTACTGCTGGAAGCGCTCCCCGTCTGCCGCAGTGCGTTCTTCAGTTCTCTGGCATATGGTACAGGAAAGTCTGCCGGCGCGGGGCAGGGGCTACAGGGTCCGCCTGCGTGAACCCCGTCTGATGGGTGTGGGCCGCGAGGCGATTGAAAAAGCCATGCAGAACTACGTATCACCTGCGCCGTTCGTCTTCCCGTCGTAATTAAAAACAACCCACTGACACACTCTCTCTTTAGTCTGTTGCCTCTTAAAGGAGATTTATCATGCGTATTGTCACCGGCGTTCTCCTTGCGCAGGAAGTCGCCTGTATCGTAAACCTCTGGATTTGAACATCATTCCACTCAGGCTGTTCCTGCCGGTCGTCATCACTAAACCGGGGCGAAACCGCCATTTACCATAGTTATCTTAAATTTCATGTAATCGAAAAACTCATTCAGGAAAAAGAAATGAAAAAAAAGATCTCTGCTGTCGTGTTATCGGCCGTGCTGTCCCTCTCTGCCGGGGCGTCATTTGCAGCTCCGTCCCTTGATGTTGGCTTCTCCCCTGAAGGCAGCGCACTAAAAGTAGTGCTGAAGACGCTCGACGAGGCCCACGACAGCATCCGTTTGATGGGATATAGCTTTACCTCCCCTGAGGTTGTGAAATCGCTGGTTGCGGCCAAAAAAAGGGGGGTAGACGTCAGGGTAGTGGTTGATGACAAAGGAAACCGGAGTAAAGCCAGTCAGGCCGCAATGAACGTAGTGGTCAATGCCGGTATTCCGCTGCGCACCAACGGACAGTACAAAATTATGCATGACAAGATCATCATCACCGATGGCCAGAACGTCGAAACAGGATCATTTAACTATACGCGCAGCGCCGCAGAATCGAATTCAGAGAATGCACTGTTGATACGCGGCGTGCCGGCACTGGCGCAGACCTATCAGGCACACTGGCAGTCGCGCTGGGACGGTGGTACTGACTGGCATTCAGGCTACTAAGACGAGCCAACCTCTTCTTTTTTCTGCAATAGCGAACTGTGCGCCAACACTATACCCCCCTTGTAGAGGGGGGTCGCTGTAAAGAATGATCTGTAGTATGCTCTGCGGCATGATCCAAACCTGTGTCACGAGGGGGCCGGAATGCCGCAAGCTGCTAATACAGAATCGTCGTCACCGAAACGCCCATACCGTAAAGGTAATCCGCTGAGTGTTGCAGAACGTCAGCAGTCTTCACTGGCCCGCAAAAAACAAACTCATCAGGAAGTAAGAGTGTTTTTACCCTCTCAACTGAAAGACGAGTTGCGGACGATATGTGAAGCAGAAGGCGTGACGCAGACTGAACTGATCGAGAGACTGGTCAAAAAAGAAGTAGAAAGAAGCAGATAACGAAAAAGTAGCGACATCACTTTGTTGCCTGTACTAAAGCAGAGTGATAGATTACGGATCGTTTAAGAATTCTGGTAGGCCACGCCGCAAGGTGGCAGGAGACTGGTACTGAAGCACGACTGAAGGCCAGAAAAAAGAAAACCCCGATAATCTTCCTGAGTTTGGCGACCTGGAGAAGACTAACGGGGCTCACTGAATCTGCATAGAAGCTGTTGCTCTATGCGGGGAGTATAGATTCATGCCCAGAAAACTGCAATACCTTCTGTGCTTACTCCTTCTGTGCAACATAAGCGCAGGAAGGCGTGGCTGAACAGGTCTTTGAAAACACATCAATTTACCGGCAGGTAAAAAATCCGAATCCGAAATTTATTCCGGCTAAAGGAAAAAAAACGCTGCCGTTCTGCGAAAAAATCCGCGAGAAAGCCGCGGGCTTCACACAGCGCGTCGAATTCCAGATGCTGGTTGCCATGCTAATCGCCCGGGGCGAACGTAAGCGCCGTCCACCTCTCCTGCGTATTAGGGGGCTGGAAGCCGCGCTTCAGGCTCTGTGCTGGTATTACAATCCGCTGGCCAACCGTGTCGGCGCCTCGCTCACCACCATGTGCCGGCTTTGCGGTCTGGCCACTGAGTCTAAAAGGCTCTCTATCACCCGCTTCACTGGTGCCGTGCAGTTTATGGCGCAGATTAAGCTCCTTACCTACAACACCGAATACGACAAAGAAATAGGGTGCAACATCCCGACCGATATCACGTTTACCCCGCTGATGTGGGAGGTTCTGGATGTCTCTGAAGAAGCCGTTGCGGCCGCACGCCGCAGCCGCGTCGAGTGGGAAAACCGGAAGCGCGAGAGGAAGGGGCTGCCGCGCGCCGATGCCGGCGAGCTCATCAGTGCAGCATGGTCATTCGTACGTGAAAAATTCCGCGAGACTGTGAGAGCTCACCGCGAGCATGGTCTTAAACGTCACCGCGCACTCAGAGATGCGCCACGCAGCCGTAAGGACATTGATCAGCTGGTCCGCCAGCAGCTCCAGAAAGAAATCCGCGACGGTCGCTTTGTCGGTGGCCTGGAAGCGGCGCGCAGAGAAATTGAACGCAGGGTAACGGAACGCATGAAATACTCGCGTGGCCACTACACCCGACTGGGCGATGATCTGCTGGTGAAAACCTGATTAAAAGCTGAGCTGCGTGCGTGAAAACTGGCGCTGACGTGCCGGTTTCCTGCTGCCCGAAATCTGGCCGGTCCGGACATTCTTCACGGGCCTCACCCTCCTTCCAGTCATCCGGTTCGCGCCGGAGGATTCTGCACGTCTGAAGCCCCCCAAATCGTACAAAACGCAGTCAGTACCCGCCCGTACCGGTCGGGCAAGAACGTGGTCGCCGTCACAGATGTTATCGTTCTGGCCAGCCTCACGGCCGTTACGTAGCGAATTCTGTACTTATCCACATTAACCACAAGAGGGTAATTTTCGTAACCCTTAACCGAGATGCCACTTAACCTGTGTCCGAGCTTTTTACAAACCGCGATGATCCTTTTAAAAACCCGATCTTTTATCTTTTAAAAACCAGTAATACTTACCTTTAAATAAATAACCTGTTCATCAGCTGACCTGTGGACAGCTTCAGAAAACGAACGCCCTTACAGCGGACTCACGTCCGCGCCGGTTCGCCATGGCCGCTTCGCGACCAGAGATAGCTCCCGCCTCTGGCGGGCAAGAAAAGTAGTTACAACAAACTCATGACCACTGTAGTAAGTAAACTTCGCTATACCTAAAATCCCATCGCCCCTCTCCACCCATGGAAAGCCGCCCCCGCCCCGGCCCAAAGGGCCGGAACAGGAGTGGCTTCAAATGGATGATGTAACTACTAACTATTGCGTCGCTTTGAGTCGTCTCGCTGCAAAGTACAGTAAACACGCCCGTAAGCGGCCCTGACGGCCCGCTAACGCGGAGATACGCCCCGACTGTGGCTTACGCCTTGTCGTGACCACTCCGACGGCGTACAGTGGCTTTCATGCGGCGGTTAGCGGGTATGGCTTTGCAGGGAAGGGTTGGGGAATGGCAGAACCTATCAAACCGTAACCGGCTTCGCCGGGCTACCGGCGCCATGTGGCCATTTCACCCTGGCTGACATCAGCTGGCGCCTTCATGCGCTGTCGCGCATTTAAAACCTTGCGGAGATTACGAACTGGAAGAGAATATTATCAACAGCAACGATTCAGGCCCCGTTGCGCTGAGGCTGGCCATCAGTAGCGGAAAACTTATTCCGCAGCCGTTAGTGCCGGTCGCACCATCAGCCTGCCTTAAATCAGTGGTCAGATGGGACGAATGGCCAGACTATCGCGTGATTTTCAATAAAACTCCCCGCATTGAATATTTCCAGCCTGACCCATCCGGAAGCATGGAAAAAGATCAGCTGGCTGTTTCTGAAATCACCGGGCTTGTTCAGGAAGAGACTATTGAGAACTACAGCTGCAATCTGACAGACATAGCCGGAATGAGCTCATCGGGCAATAACATATCCTCAGCAAAGGACATGGAGGAGTTTGCTCTGATGTACTGCCCGGATTTCATCAAGCCGGTTACCGAATCCCGCCTGAGAGAAATGATCACTTACTTCTCAGTTAAACTGGATGACATGGCGTTCAGCGCCTTTTCCTGGGCGGAAAGAGGTCTTTACTGGAATAACGACAACGGGTCACATCATCTGGCCGCGGCACGTCATATCGCACTGCAACTCGGAATGGACTGGCCACTTCAGGGCAGGCTATACAGGTATACCCTCAGCAAGAGCGCAGTAGCCTTACTCAGTCGCCGCTGGCACCTCGTGTTGATTCCGTCACTGGCCGCCTATTCCGTGTTCAAGGATGCCATGAAACGGGACAGCTGTCCGTTTGGACTGTCAGAATTGCCGGAAAATCTCCATTCCCGCCTGGGCGAAGAGAAAAGACTGAATGTAGTCTGGTTAGATCGTCGCAATGGCAGTGCGAAATCGGCGGCTGCAGTTCTATTAGAAGCTGGGTTTCCGGATTTAAGCCGTGTTCTGGAAGGGATGCTGAGCGACTGAATTGGCCTTAAGATCATAAAAAAATGGTTGATTCGTGAACACCATAAAGCAGTCTGAGATGCTTAATTCATCCTTGTCGGAGATAAAACATTAGATTGACGCACTTTTTTCCGCAAATTAGTCGAAACAACAACCTTTAGGTAGGAAAGAACTGGGAAACAAAAAAAATGCTGTTGTATTATGTGCCTGTCGAAAACAAAAAAACCGCCCGTAGGCGGTTTGATGAATCCAGAAAAGCGTTCTCAGGCACTTTTCCGGAAAGCAAAAATTGTTCTCAGGCAATTTTTGCTACTGCGGATTTGCTTAAAGAAGCAAACACAAGCAGAAGTTTTCTAGGCCAGTATACGTTTTGGGCTTAGCTTTGCAACTTGTGTTTAAGAGAAATCTTTGAAACTCAGTTTCCTTAGAAAAGTGGAAATCGTTTTTTCAAAGAAAATTTTTTCACATTTTTCTAAGTGAGATTGTGGCTTCATTCGTACTTTTTCCGAGAAAAATAGTGGTTTAGCATTCTATTTTTCTGGTTATTCAATTTAGGGTATGAAACACACTCCACAGTGTGGCATGCTTATATAAGTAACAAAACAGTAAGGTGGTTTCTCAGCCCTTCGGTACCTTACTGCCTAGTAACCTGACCAAGCACAAGCAGAAGTTTTCAGTTCTCTTGCGCGGCGAACCGAACGTCAATGGTCAACAAGTAAGGCTCATCGCATGAGACGTAGCTTAACAGCTGTGTCATTGCTGGTAGCATTACTGGCCACCTACAACGGAGGTACAGGTATGACAATTAATACCAGTATCAACGCCCCGGTGACAGTGATTCACGGTTAATGACATAAAGCCGCCTCTGGGCGGCTTTTTTATGCATGCAAGTGTAGTAATACGTCATGCAGTTTTGCTTATGAGCTCCCTGCCCTGGTTACGGATATTGCCTACAGCGTGGGAAACCCTGTGCCAGATGAAATTGCCTTCCGGCAGTGCTGACCTGTGCAGTATCTCCTCCGCCCTCCGGGAACTGGTATCCTCACTTAACCACTCTCTGACGGATTCTGGATTCAGCACTACTGGCCGTCTGTCGTGAATATCGACCATGCCCTCATTGCTTCCGGCCGTAATGATGACAAACCCTTCCTTTCCATGGTCCTGATCAAACGGGGCTTTGCCAATCGCTGCAAAAAAAAGAGGCTGGCGGGATTTGTGATAAATGAAATAGGGCTGTTTACCTGCTTGTGTTTTGGCCCATTCATACCAGCCGTCTGCGGGGATCACTGCACGCCCGTTCTGCCATAAGGATTTAAACATTTTTCGCGACGCAGCTGTCTCACTGCGCACGTTAATCAACGGCTGACGTGGCCACCAGTCAGGGCCATAGCCCCAGAAGACCGGATCGAAATGCAGCTGGTCATCCCGCTCGTTAAGAAGCAGGACCCGTGTGCCCGGAGCCACGTTATAACGCCCCAGCGGTTCCGCATCAAAAGTCAGTTCATCCGGAGAAATACCGGCAGCCTCAAAGTAGTCGTCTCTGCTGCTGTACTGCGCAAACCGTCCGCACATAAATGCCCCCTCAGATAATGATAGTGGGTATGAAAAAAGCGGCCAAGTGGCCGCTTTAGCGTGGATGACTGTATCAGCCTTGCAACTCAGATTAGTCTGCAGCAGCAGGCTTTAAACGCAAGCCAGGACCTGTTCAGGTTTTTATATTCCGGGTATGCCGGTTCGATCCTGTGACGTCATCAGGCTTTTGATAAAGTAAAGAGTGAGGTACATCAGGCAGCCCGCAATGATTGAATTCAGCGCCGGCACGCCGTACGTCACGTAATACCCTGCTACCGCGCCCACCAGACTGCCGATGATGGCATTCCAGCCGAAGTTCTTCGTCTGCGCTTCGTCGGGTAACGCGTTCCTGCCCCGGCTTTCGTCCAGTACCTTCCTGTCGCTTTTCAGTATGAAATAGTCAACCATCATGACGCCGATGACCGGCGGGAACAGGACACCCAGCAGATTCAGAAAGTCGACGAACCGGTCAAGGATGCCCATCACCGACATCGTGGTACCGGCGATGCCGATGAAAAGCGTGATAACCACGTACGGGATTTTCTTACCCGTAAACGCTTCGATCGCGTTGGCCACGCCAAGTGAGGACGAATACAGGTTGATGTCGTTAATTCTCATCGTCGAAAACACCACGACGACCAGCCCAATGCCGCCGGTGACCTGTCCCATGATGGTCACCACGTCCGCGGTATTCAGTATCACGGAAATGATCACAGCCAGCCCGTTGATGACGTATTCTCCCGCAAAGATGGTCAGGACCGTCATGAGCATGACCTGCCGGCCGTTGCTGTAATAGCGTGTCAGGTCTGGCGTTATCAGGCTGGCCACGATACTGCCTCCCACCACAAGCGTAATGGCGTCGCTGATGGAGAGGCCTTTGCCTGCTTCAGACAGCGCCGAAAGCGCCCCCATGTCCTGACCTTTCAGCAGAACGGTAGAGATGTACAGAACGCTGATGGCGAACGCCGGGACCGCTATGCGGGCGGCAAAGCGCAGCGCCCTGAAACCGAAAGCCACGATAAGCGTCAGGGTAAGGCCTGAAAGCGCAGCGGCCCAGTGAAATCCGAGTTTCTGGCCGAGGGCGTGATCCAGCGAATCAGCAAAGACGGAATTCTGTATGCCAAACCATCCCAGGAGACTGACGGCGATAAGCAGACTGACCAGCACGGAACCGCCCCGGCCAAAACCGCACCAGCGGGCCAGCAGGCTGCCGGAGATGCCTTCCCGCATGCCGGCGTAACCCAGCCCGAACGTTGCGACAAAGAAAATCAGGCTGCCGGCGGTGATGGCCATGAAGGCGTGTGCATAGCTCATCGAGTGGCCAAGGGTGGCACCCAGCATGAACTGGTCCAGCGCAGTCAGCATCCCCATGTGCACCAGTGCCACGCCCCAGAACGGCAGGCGGGCTGCGGCCGGAACCCTTTCAACGGAATAATTTTCGTGCAAGCTCATAAGTGCTCCGGTCAGATAAATTTTATGCCTTTATTAATGGCAAATTCAGGAATGTAATTCTGCAGGTTCTTATGTGAACAGAATTCATAGAGCGCAGATACTGAATTAACCCCTGTCTTTCTGTATATATTCTGCATTTTGTTATTGATGGTCTTCGCGGATAATCCGAGATGGCTGGCGACCTCTTTCTGACTCAGGTTTTTCATCAGATAAAAAATCATATCCATTTCCGAACGTGTAAAGACAGACTGGTCGGACGCTGTATGCAGGACACCTGGTTTTTTATCACTGATACACACGTAAGGGGAAAGCACCCTTATTTTCCTGGCATTCCAGAGCGTCCCCATACAGACCCCGTTCGCATCCCTGAAGGGTATTTTCTCACTGATATAAGGATGGAGTTCTTTTCGGCCAAACCAGAAATCGGTCTCTATTACGCTGACGCCTTTTCCTTCTGATTCCGCCTGTCTGTCATGCTCAATAAATCCCTCAGCCTGCTCCGCCCACGTCGCGGGAAATTCGCAGTCAAGTTTGCCCTCGAGATCAAAAGCCGCCGGTGTGCACGTATACAACCGGGCGGCTTTGTTCATGAAAAGATGTCTGGACTGGCAGTCTTTAATTCCCCATGGTTCATGCAGGTTTTCGATCATTCTGATCATGATGGAAAGTGTGTTCGTGCAGACTCTTTGATACCGCATACATACCTCTGCTTTCGCAGGTATGCTACGTAAATTCTTTTGCCAGGTAGTGACGCCTGAACTTATGTGCATAGCCTGGGAGTGAGCCGTACTCTTTGTAACCGAGCTTTTCATAGAACGACCTGGCCTGAAAATCGAACGTGTCCACTGTCGCCATGTGGCACATCCGGTTTCTGGCCTCTGCTTCAGCAGCTGACATCAACTCTTTTCCATATCCCTTACCCCTGATACGTTCAGCGATCCATAAATACTGAATTTCAAGAGTCCCCCACCAGGTCTGAGCGATCAGACCTCCAGCGACGTTGCCATCATCGTCTGAGCAGTAAAGCAGAAACGGTTCGATTTCAACGGGATGGAATGTGGCGTTGTGACTCCAGAGTCCATCAGTAATAACGTTTTTTTCCTGGTGGGAAGGATTGGTAATAAGTGTGATATTCAAAGTACGTTCCTTGCGGCTTGCAGATGTATAAAGCAGATTACTCTCTTCGGAATAAGAATGCTTATACACAAGTCATTGCACCTGTCAATGGGGTGAATAACCCCATTTACTCCGTTCCGGTTTGGTGTATCCTGCGTAAATGTAACAACAGACCGGAAGATGCTTAATTCCCTTTTATTTTCGGAGAGGTTATATAAATAGAAAACAGACTGCAAGAAATTTAAAAGTGGTATTAATTTTGTATTATTTCAGGCGCATTGTGGGTGTAAATTACTGCATCCAGTGATGTGATTTGTTACAGAATATAAACAACACCAGGGATCCTGTTTCTTTTTTTCCCGTTTATGTTCGCGAAGACCGAAAAAAAACAATGCCCGTATTTGTTCCAAAAATAATTATAACGATATTCCATAATAAAACTTAGACGCCTAACGATTTGGTGAGTGATTTTGAAACTCACCGTTCTTTTTTTATTTTCAAATCAGTAAGAGTTAATCAGTTACATGATTTATGAACTCTGGGAAACGTATCGCTGTTAATTTGCCCGGGAGGTCACTATGGCTGCTGACGAATACAAAAATTATGAATCGCTGACGAAGTTTTTCCCTGAGCTGACGGTGCTGCAGGCCACTCAGGTTTGCATGCTTGTCTTCGGCCACATCACGATAAAGGATCTCGCTGAATACCGGGGAGTGTCTGAAGATACGGTCAAAGAAGCCATGAGTTCTGTTCAGAAAAAGCTGGGTGTGAACTCCATGAAGATGCTGAGGCCGTTTGTCACCAGCCGCGTGCTGTTGAAGCTGTTTCTGACTGTGCCCGATTCAAAACCGCATGCTTAATCCCACCGGCCGTTCTGGCCATGATATCAACCCCTCCTGACGCTTCCGCCTGTCCAGGCGGTATACTGTGTTCAGGAGGAGTTACCATGTCACATAATATTGCAGCAAAAGACAGGCTTGAGCGGGATAAAATCAATGTTGATCTCGCTGCTTCAGGCGTTGCCTGGAAAGAGCGGATGAATAAACCTGTTATCCCGATGGAAACCGAACTGCAGCAGCCTGAGGCGCTGCGGGAATATTTCCGTGAGCGGCTCGCCTATTACCGACAGGTTGCACTGACCCTGCCAAAGGGTACCGATCCGGTTTACCTGAAAGAGGACAAGCCTGAAGGAAATTGATGGCAGGCCAGCTGATGGCCGGACGGACGTTCCTGACCGTCAGGTTGCCAGTCGTCACGCGCAGCGGTATCTTCAGACCCACCTCTGGAAGATAGCTGCAGCTGCGGTTACGGGAGCGGAAAGTGGATACAACTGAAGAGCTGGGACAGACCTATTTCTATGCGGGGCGCCCGAACCTCTCTGCCGGTGAACTGTTCTTTATGATTTTTTGTGAGCAGGTAGCCATCCAGCTGGGAGTACGGGATTTCTCTGCCATTGTTGCCGTTCTCTCTGGTGCAAACGTACTGCCTACCCGTACTAAGCCGGGAGGGGCTGTCAGGGGAACGTCGCTGGCCTCGCGGGCAGCCAGGCGCGCTTTCGGTGATGCCACTTTTCCCTGGGGCATCAAACTGCCCTCGTTTGTCGGAGGATATCCGCCCTCCACGCTGAGAATACGCATGGTCGCCAGAATTGGTACCTTCACCGGACGGACAATTCCTGTTCTGGGCTGGGTCATTCTGGCTTCTGACGTGTCGCAAATCGCCTATCACAGCGTTCTTGAATACAACCGGATCGCACGGGGAGAGGATAAACTATGGTAACCGACGAACTCGATGCGAAAGTTTACGCACTGGTCAGGCGTCACAACGGAAGGGGCATTTTCACAGAGCAGGAACTCAGGCCAGAAACCGATCTTGATGCGGATCTTCATCTCAGTGAAGATGAGGTGCGGTCGCTGATGGATGAGTTTTTTATGGAATTCAACGTCAGCAGGGAGAACTTTACTCTTGCAACGTACTATCCACCTGAGCCGCCTCTGCTGGCGATACTGAATCCTTTCCGGCGTCAGCGATGCGTTCCTGAAGTCCCTGACTTTACCATCTCAATGCTGATTGAATCAGCCCGCGCAGGACGCTGGCGCTACGAATAAGCAGGCCCGTTCGGGTACGGAGAAATAGGCGTACGACGCGAAAATGACTGATTGCAGCGTCATGCACAACTCGTATGGATAAATCATCCTCCCCGGAGCAACAATCGTTAACGTCAGCACATTTCAGATCTGCCTAAAAATCGACTAACTATCGCGCAGATTAATTACGCAGTTTCGGTCTAGAATACCCGACTCATTTTTTAATACTCTCTTATATGTATTTAGTTGTATGGTGGGGGATTTTGAATCAAGAGACGCATAACACTTTTCCACAGATAAGCCTGAAGCACTTGTGTTTTCTCTAGGTTTTTCGCTCAACTTGTAACGAATTGAAAAAAAAGGATTATTATGCAAATTGTTGATTTTTTTTATAAAAAAAAGGCTTTGTTAGCGGGGGTGATCGGGTTTGTGTTTGGCTGCGCTACAGGAATAAGCGGGTTTCTGGATGCATTAAACAAGATCCCTGAGTTTTATACTCAGATAAAGAAAAATTATCTCTATGAATCATCTTTTTTGAAGGGGGATTGGTCTACAAACGGTGAGTATGTTGCTAACTCAGGCGATTTAGGACTGAATATTACCCAGCCAGTTATGGTGATGAGCATGGAACCAGGAGTTGACGGTAGTATTGTCGGTGAAATTATGAGTGAAAAAATTTGCGATGCTTTGCCACTTACCTGGTCTATTAATTTCATGAGCGATTCTCCATCGATTGCAAACTTTTTTATGGATAGAAAATTTATTATTACTCAACTCCATAATGGGTATACAGAGACTGTAGCCACTTTAAAACTAGCCAGTGAAAATAAAGAACTGGGAGTAATTACCTTCAGAGTCGTCAGCGATAGCACGGGATCATTGCCACCCCAAATAATCTTTGGTAAGAACTTACCTGAATACAAGAATGATTATAAAAAAATTCAGGAATATTGCGGTGATTCACCAAGGAAGTTTTGGAGCCAGCAGCTTGGAAAGGAAATACCAAAACCACAAATACTACATTAAAGTTTGTATGCGGTAAGCTCATAAAATTTGACGGCTTCTTGCTTACAATCCCATGCATATCTGCTCATTAGGCATGCTTTGATCCTCCCGCTCTGAATCAATGGCGGAGTTTTGCGAGATTGTCGTCTGACAACCCTCCCAGCTCCCTTACCGATTCCAGCGTTATCCCTTTCGCCAGCAGGATAAGGGACACCACCATTTTGCCTTACTGACGCCCTTCTTCCAGTTCCTTTAGCTTCTGTTTCAGGGAACTGAGGTTACAGACGTCGCGCAGCAGCACCTGCAGGTGCTGCTCGATAAAGTCTCGAACCATATCGGAATGCGTCAGGAATCCTTAAGGCCGTCTCGTGGGGTACCGATGTTGGCTTTCCACGTAAATTTCCTTATACCGCGCTGCAGTCAGGAGCGTCGCGGACCTCCTCAAGTATGTAGCGCAGCTCTGAGGCGTCCGCACTCCAGCGCTCTGGCAGATTTCCCTGAAGCAGCTGTTGTAGCCAATCGGTCATCGTCAGCGCCGAGTTGCGGGTGAAATAAACGGGGTGGTGCAGCCCGGTATTGTCGCTATTCTCTGTGCGCTCGCAGCTGTCTGTCTTCAGTTGGATGCGGTGCCCCTTAAGAAACTGGAGGAACCGCTTCAGATTCCCCATGCCTCCGCTTCCCATGCCGTCCTGTACGCAGAATCGCCCCCCCATATGACCCGCTAACCAGGTGGCTGCACTGCGGTCATGTCGGATGCAAAACAGATTTCCGTCACCGAATCGGATGAGGTTAAAACGATAGTCTCCATGTCCTTCCGGGCAAAAAAACTGTTCGTAGTCTGCCGGATTCCCGATGTCTGTTACAGGGAACGGGTCTGTGCGTCCTTCCATCAGCCAGTCCCGGCTACATCCAGTGAACTCTGCAATCCGTCCTGCTGCCTCAAATGGAAGCGGCTCCAATCCGTCCATCCAGTCAAATACACGGGCAGGCGAGTCCTCACCTATGTGGCGGGCCAGTTGTACTGTTGTGCCAGGGCCCCTGAATTGCCAGAAGTGATCCGCATGAAGCTGCGCGACGAGCTGGCGTAGGCGGCGAGCAGTTTCTTGCTGCCACTGCTGACGAAGGGTAAGGGTTTGAGTGCCTGTGGCCGGGTACGCAGCTGCCAGCGCCTGCCGAACCTCACCCTCTAGAGAACGGTCGTTACGTGCCGCAGCGGCTGCAACGCGTCCATAAAGGTCGTCAGGAATATTTCGGGCCTGCAACTTTTGCATGTGTACGTCTCTTTATGTAGTCATGTAATGATAATTGTACTCAAAATGAATCTTATTGTGTACGTATTATTTCATTAATGCCATCATGTGGTTGTTTTTTATGATTTTACTCCCCCTGCTTTATCGATGAACTACAGTTAAATTACCGCCTCCCCTTATCTTCCTGTGCGTCAGGGACATGCAGGTTTAACAGTTAACCTAAGTGCTAGAGTAGATTTCGATGGGCTTTGTACTTAGCTGCTCCGAACGGGACACGGCACTTACCACCCTGAGTGAAGGTTATGGTTGCACGGTTTCAGAACTAGAAAATGTGCTGGCTGGCATTGACCTTGAAGAAGTCTTTAAAGCGGGCCCATATATTCCTATTACGGCCAACCAGCTCCTTTTCGAACACACTGGCAGCCTGCCTGGCGAGCATGATGAAGTGACTTTAGCAGTATGGTTTAACGGCACCCGTACTGCAGCGAATAACCAGTTTCTGGAAAGTATTCTTCCTCTCAACTTCGCATTTCCGGCTGTTCATAACCCGTAGTCACGTTGATGGCCGGCACTGTCAGTCCGCCGTAGAAGGAACTCGCCGTAACGGATATTGTTTATCCGAGACGTATAAAAATATAAAGTTATCTCACTGAATACTCATTAATGTATCTGAAGGAAAGCTCGTGATAAATCTGATAATGAAAGTGGGTGATGAAGACTGGAATGTTCCCGTAGGCGAGCTTGCCCACAGCTCAATGCCCCTGAATCGTTATCTGGAGTACACGAGTGAGACCATTTCGGTCATCTTCAGAGAACTCAATGAAAAAGTTCTGGCAGACCTCAAACTCATTCCCTGTCTGCTGATGACCGAGTTCGCGAATGAACAGTCATACCAGTTTTCCAACATCAGAGTGGGCATGCTCGAGGAAGTGAACGTCAAAGGAAGAAATCTGGAGTATGCGGTACGCATATACTATGACTTCGGGAAAGTGAACGTCGATAACTACCGGGCGCTGGCCGACCGGTTCTTCTTCCACCTTTTCGAAACAGGAAGAACCCACTGGGCCATCAAGGATGTCAGCCTTCCTGAAGTTATGGGTGCCTTTAAGTTACAGGTCCCGGCCGTTCCAACACTCGACCCACCACCGCCACCTCTGTCCCCGGGGGTACTGGAACGCCAGGATAGTGTGAGGTCAGTAGAGGCTTTTCTGCAGAAAATAAACGAATTTCAGGCACAGGATGGCCATGAGGTGTTTTACCGGGGGCACAGCGACTTTAAGTATAAGCTCGTACCCTCTCTGTTTCGCGAAGAGGATGCTGTGCCGCTGTACAGGCAAAAAGAAAGTAACATGATTAACGAAATCCTGACTGCCCATCCGGCCGAGTTTTACCAGGACCAATTCATGCTCGATAAGCTGGTCCGCATGCAGCACTATGGCCTGCCTACGCGTTTGCTGGATGTCACGGCCAATCCGCTGGTCGCCCTTTATTTCTGTTGCGCAGACATGCTCGATAAAAATGAGGAGGAAGAGAAGGTCGGGGATGTGAAGATTTTATCCGTCCGGACGGATGACATCAAATTTTATAATTCTGACACCGTCAGCTGCATCGCCAACCTGTCCCTGCTTAACGTGGAAGATAAAAATAAGGTCATACCCGAAACGGAAGTTCCCGTGGAACTGCGCCTAAAAGAAGAAGTAACGGATGAAATGAAAAGGCTGCTTCATTTTATCCGGGCGGAAAAACCGTACTTCGAAAACGGAATACGGCCTGGCGACCTAAGCCGCATACTCTTTGTCCGCGGCAGAATTGCCAACCAGCGGATCTCATCCCAGTCCGGGGCGTTTCTGCTGTTCGGACATGAGGCCGTGCTGCCGGATACCGGATACAACGATGACATCAGAGTGGAACGCATTTACGTCAGCAACAAGAAAGCGATCCTGCAGGAGCTCAGCAGGCTTAACATCAAGCCCAGCACCATCTATCCCGGAATTGAAGAGACGGCGAGAGAAATTGCCCGCCGGACGAAAGGCGAAGAGATCCTGAACCGGGTTAAATAAAAAAAACCGCTTACGCGGCTCTGGATGTGCAGTGTGTTCCGGTTTGCACCGTTGGGGGCTAGGGGTTTTTTACCGGCCCCGCCGAGGAGTTGTGTCTGTCCGGGCTGGTGCATCGAGCTGGAGAATTTAGCAGCTAATGACTTAGCGTCACCGGTGGCTGAAAGGTCTTCTCGCTCCGGCGGATCGTCGATGAGCGGCGTAATTTGCAGTATCGTTTTTCTTAAACATCGACGGAAAATCTGGGGCGTCAATGTTAATAATCGCGTCCTTTACTCGGTGTAAAGGCGATTGGCGTAATAGCCATCCTGCATTCCACGGGCTAAGTCTGTTACTAAATATGGGGTTGCTTACAGGGGTTAATAAAGAAGCCGACGATGACAGCGATATTAATAAAAGCCAATGTCTATTATCTGTTTGGCTGTCGCGATTTTTTGCGGGCAGCAAGAACGCTGATAATGTAAAAGCACCGACTGTTTAACCCTTGTCGGCTCGGGTGCTGAATAAAAAAAGGTGAATAATAGAATGAAAATCAAATATCAGGACAGCGTCCTTTTCTCCCGGATTTTTGAAAGCAGCCCTGGGTATATTCTGGATTTTACGAACAAGACGTTCACCATTTTTTTTGATGAGGAACTGAACATAGACATTGATGACGTGGTGTATCTTGCCGACGATGAGTCGAATTCAAAGGCCAAACGTCTCTGGCGCCTTATATCAAAGTCAGACCGCGAAACGGTGCTGCGTGTGACCGACAAGCTCTGGAGCTATAAAATGCAAACCGCTCCGGCGGAAGCCGAACGTCTGAGTGCTGACTATCACCAGCTGCTTGAACGGCTCAATTCGGTTTCGGGCCCTGATCAGAGCGGCAGCAAACCCGTGCCTGCTTATACCGGTGTCAGTTATGCCGGACTCACGGATGAAATGAACATTATAAAAGCCCTGCCTCCGCATCAAAGGGGGTACCGTTTTGAGACGTGGCTCAAAGAGCTCTTTGCCGCTTTCAGGCTTGAGCCACGCGCAGGCTTCCGGAATACCGGCGAGCAAATTGATGGCAGCTTCAAAATGGAGGGGGAATACTACCTGCTGGAGGCCAAGTGGCACAAAGGTGCAACACCGGCACCCGACCTTCATGTCTTCGACGGTAAACTCAGGCAGAAGGCCAGCTGGACGCGGGGAGTATTCATCAGCTGGAACGGTTTTACTCCGGACTGTTTTGAGGCATTTGGCCGCGGAAGCAGTGTGGTTTGTGTCAGCGGTGCAGATATCTATCACAGCCTGGGCGATCGTATTCCTTTTCCTGTATTGCTGGACGCTAAAATCAGACAGGCCTCCGAATCAGGAAAACCATATGTTCCATACAAGGAGTTGTCTGAATTTTCCAAATAAATAAGCAGAGAACGTCTTAAGACCAGTGGAGTCAGAGAATTAAAATTATTCATGTCAGAGGCATAACACTTTCCTTTGAAAAGTTCATTCTGACAGGATTGGATAAATAAAAGCGATTCATTAAGTCAAAAAAAGCGAAAGAATTTTAAGTTAAACCCCAGCTTACTTTTAAAAGGAAATTATTTTGGAACAACACGATGAAGTTAATAAGAAAATTAAAAGAATAGTGATTTTTTTAGTCATTCTTGCTTTATTGTTATCTGTAATTTGGGGAGTATTTAAACTTTTCAAAGTGGTTTTCGATAACTGGTCATCCCTGTCAACGCTAATCACTACGCTGGCGACGACAGGGGGAGCTATTGCTACCTGGATGGCCGCTAAAAGGGCGGCCGAGAGTGCACAAATTGCACGTGAATCTATGGAAGCCACAATGCATCTAGGGAGTCAGACGCTTGAAGAAACCCAGGCCACAAACAGGCGAACAGCTTTTGAAAGCCGGTACAACATGCTCCTTGCACAGCATGACAATTACCATCGCCAGTTGTGTGATTACCTGGACGAAAAAAAGGAAGGCGTTGAAGAGTTCTTCAGTAAACACATCTACGATACTAATTTAGATAAATGTTTTTCGTTCCTGACGGGGCACCAGATAATCAGTCGCTACATGAGAGTGCTTTATCATCTCCTGAAATATGTAAGAGAGAGCGGTGACTTTAGCGGTAAGGATAACCTCAAGTTTCAGAAAAATTATACCTCACCGCTCAGGTCGACTATCCGGAACGACGTTCTGCTTTTAATAGCCGTAAATGCACTGAATGTCAGAGATGAAAGAGCGAAGAACTCTTCTTACCCTTACTATCAGCTGCTGCTGCACGATTTCGTTTTTTTTGAGCATGCCATATTCATGTTCCCGCAGACACCGAATGAGCTGTTCGTTCAGGATGACTGGCCGGGTAAAGTTCAGGACCTGATATTAAATCGGCAGGCGAATTTCATTGAAAAACTCACTCAAAGCGCTGATGAAGAATCACGTAGCTTTGAGGTTCCGGAAGTCAGACTGTTTTCTCCGGTGATTATGGTTATGACTGTTTTTGAAAACCCAATGAAACATGATGCGCTTAAAGCACTGGACTCGCTTCCCATGAGTCTTTGCATGAAAGAAAAGCTGCACTCCACAATCGATGAGGTTTTGAGTAAGCATAGTTATGCAGGTGAGTTAAGGGATAAACTCCCGACGAGTGAATATACCTTAGGAAATAATAAAATCCCTCGAAAAAGTACTAACGAGATGTTCAATTCTTTAGAAAAGGAAGCCTTTCTCGGTACATGTAATTATGACGAATTTACATTCGGGTTTTATGTCTCAGGTGTATACCAAAAACATACTGGTAAGAATTTACGCTATTATTTCAGAAATCACAGGCGCGGCGAAAACCTGGTTCACCTGTTAGATGAGCACGGTGGTAAAGATGGTTATATGTGCCAGCTAATGAAAGTGAATGAAGCAAAGGTATCAAATCTTTATGATGAGATAGCTCATTATAATGTTAGAAAGACACGATAGATTGTCAGCATACAGTGAAGAGTCCCTGCTCATACCACAACCTCCATATGTGTATGGTTGTTTTTTGAACAGGGATTTGTTAATATAAACAGTATCAGGGTGTGAGAGACCCTGATACTGTAATAACTACTTAGTTCAAAAGCTTACGTAAACTCCTGCGAATGACTGCCGGCGCTGCGCAAACCACTGTGAAGCATGCGATTGCTGAAACAGTGGGTGCGTAGTCCGGTGAAACCTGGAATACTTCCAAGGCTTGCGTAAGCATTGCCTTTACTCCATTCAAGTGCGGATCCGCATAGAAAGATACGACGACACCCAACACTATTTCAATCCACGTGTCTTTATTGCCGTTGTTGCCGTTGTTCTCAGGCGGGCGGTGCGCGGGTTCGCTCTGAACTTGATTGTTGAAAGTACAGTCGTTGTAGATATTTTGTGTAAATAGGCCCATAGGTTTCTCCTGTATAATGGGTTGATAAAAAATGCACATCTTGTTTTCTAAACATGGTTTTCATTAGAAAATCCTTGTTGATTAATAAAAAAAGCTCTTTGTATTCCAGATAGTATCTATTACATAGTTCACCTCACTCTCTTGTTGTGTTCGCTTGTTAAGGGCGCAGTTATCCGTGGGCGTTGCACCCTGATAATGCTAAGATGTTATTTTGTTCAGAGCAAAAAAAAGCCCTGACATTCGTCAGAGCCTGGTATGAACACACCAATCGGAATCTCTGACTTTGTTATTATCTTTATTCTCAGAAGACCCGACTGATGTCTTGGAAGATTATTTCTTCCTTTTCTGAATATGAGCTTACTATACCACGAGTGCACATTGGAGTCAATATATCAAGGGCCTGAAACGACTATTTTTTGCCTTTTTTTTCAAAAATAACTTGCGCGATAAGTAGTATTATGTGCGCAATTTGATAAAAGTATTCTTTCAGTACATGTACTGGAAAGTTACTGTTTTCTAATTTACCTGAACAGTACTATTTAAAAGTACAGATACTCTCTCCATTATTTTAACTTCCCCGAAATCACATCTGAAAGTTTATTGCTGCTTTGCTTCCTTCCCTGGCCCTTTCCGTTTTCCGCCATAACCGGAAAAAGGGTGTCAGGGGGGCAGGACCACAATATACGGTGTCCGATCACCCTCTCATCACCCTTATCCAGGCGAAAATGACGCTTTTGTCAGGCGCACCCGCCCTGCCCTCACTGCTGTTTTCTTCCGAAATATGGTATATATCCATAAACCGGAAAATGACGCCGATCCGCTCAGCGAATTTTTTGGGTGGTCTGCCGCCGTCAGACAGGCGAAAATGGATCTGTCACGAACAGACGTCGCTGTGTGAAATCTGAGAAATCTGCAGGGGTAAATCCCGCCAGATTTCACACAGCGTTGTCACCGAAGAATGAGGGTTTATGTCGCTACCGTCCGTTAATGGTCCGATCGCGCTGCCGGCTGCACAGCCCGACTACGGCCGGGCGCTGGCGCTGCGGTCCATGGCCGCGGCCTACGCCGAGCTGCCCCGCTATCTGCTGGCGCCCGAAGTCACCGGCCTGCTGCACCACCTGCCTGACTGGTCGCAGCACGCGCTGGTTAACACTTTATGGTGTACCGGCAGCCGGCTCAATGAAGCGCTGGCGCTGCGCCGGCGTGATTTTCGCCTGAATGACACCATTCCGCACGTCATCATCCGCACGGCCAAGCAGCGTCGCGCCGGCAGTGGACGCCCCCGGCGGGGCACCAGCCCCAACCGCGTGGTGCCCCTTTCCGATCCGGCTTACGTGGACGAAATGAGAAGGCTGTTTGCGAGCGTCAGAGAGGAATTTGAAACGGATGGTGTAACGGGCGAACGTCGCGCGCTGCCGGTGTGGACCGTCTCCGATCGCACGGTACGTAACTGGATAAACCGGGCCACCGACGCGGCCGCCCGTGCCGGCGTGCGGTTCAGCATTGAGATTTCGCCGCACACGTTCCGGCACAGCTTCGCCATGCACATGCTCTACCACCACGTGCCGCCAAAGGTGCTGCAGTCCCTGCTCGGCCACGAGAAGTTTGAATCAACCGAGGTCTATACCAAAGTGTTCGCGCTTGATGTGGCGGCCAGTCATCAGGTGCGGTTCTCTATGGATACAGCCGGCGCGCTGCAGCTGCTCCGGGCGAACGTATAAAGGAAGGGTCTGAACGTATGAGCGAATTAAACGATCCCCTGCTGGGATCTGATACCGAAGCCCTGCTGAGCAACGGGCTTAACTTTCTGGACCGGGCGCGCGAGGAGCTTGAAGCGGGACAGGTCATGTTCTCCATTGTCAGTTTCTGGACGGCGGTAGAAATTCTGCTGAAGGTTCCGCTGGTTCATGAACACTGGACCCTCGTCTGTAGCGGGAAAAAGCTGGAGCGCCGCAATTACCTAAAGGGGGATTTTCAGTCGGTCTCCTACGAAGACGCCTGCGCCCGACTTGAGCACGTGCTGGAAAAGCCGCTGAGTACGGCCACTGTGGCTATCTTTAATAAGGTTCGCCAGCACCGCAACCGCGTGGTGCATTTCTACCACAACGCAGAGTCCGGTGAAGATCTGCGACAGATCCAGGCCGAACAGGCGGAAGCCTGGTTTGCGCTGAACCGTCTGCTGCGCGACGACTGGGCGCCACTCTTTGGAGCATGGTTGAGCTTCGTTCTCGGCATGAGTGAAACCGCTATGCTGCGTGGTAACTCATTTTACGCTGAAGTCAGATTCAGGCACACGCCCGTGCAGAATGAGCTGAATGAACTCAGGCAGACCGGCATCACTGTCAGCCAGTGCACGGTCTGCAATCAGCAGTCTCTGGCGCACACTCTTCCTGCACCCCGCATGCGCTTTATCCTGTACGACTGCATAGTCTGCCATGCTAAAGAGCCTATCGCTGAAATATACTGTCCCGGCTGCAATGCACCCCACCAGATTAAACGAGGCGACACTGACTTCGAGTGCGAGAGATGTGGCCTCACAAGGAGCCGGTATGATTTACTCCGTTCCCCTCCTGAAACCGGTACGCGCTATCCCAGCCCATCGGTGTGCGGTGGATGCCACAGTTGGGATTCGGTGTGTGAGTACGGGGATAAATTTTTGTGCTCATCCTGCCTTGATGTGTCTGATGAGCTGAAAACCTGCGAGCGATGCAACGCCACCGGTACTTGGATACCGGACAACAGCAAAGAGTATGGATGCACCCGCTGCGAAAACTGGATGTAAGTCGAGACAATATTTCAGGAAGGCTACCGGCATAAGCCTTCTTTTAGCCAAATTATAAAAGGAAGCTCTATGTCTACGTGTGTGGGTGTCGAAATCGACGGACTGAGCGTTGAAGATTATCAGAATCATCACCGTACCTGGTTTTTTAAACCAGGCGACAGAGTCAGAGAGAATCTTGAAGGGCATGAAAACGGCAGGCTGCCAGATGATGCATTCATCGGCTTTCGTGCATCAGCTGCTTCCATTCGGCGGCGCATGATGCTGGCTGGTTACGATCTCCAGTCCTGCGAACGGCACTTCAACGAAAACCTGCGCAGTGTGATTGAAGCAACTGAGTGGGTCTTGCAAAATGACGACGACCGTCGTCATGCTGACTCTGAGGATAAATCGGTCAGGGTTGATGCTTATCGCCTGTTTCTGGATGCGGTCAGGAATACCTCTTTTCAGCACTGGCTTACAGCTTTACCGGAAGCAATAACGCTGAATAAGCACGTTTGCCAGTCTGGCGTTTTTTCCGGGTTGCCGGTTTGGCGGGTACTCAGCGAAAATCCGCTGGTCAACGCGATGCTGAGTGATATCCCCCTCTATACAGAATTCTCGCATACTGGCCTCTTCAACTTTCCCTGTAGTGATAGTCATTTCTTTCAGCTGGCCTTACTAACGTGCTGTAACGATGATGCTGTCTGCGAACTCAACATTGCGCCTCTGATCCAGAGTGGCTATGAGGACGACTTCCGTGACCTGGATGAAATACAGCGTCAGGAAACGTATCCGCACATCTTCAGCCGGCAGTCCCTTGAGGAAATCATCTCCCTGTCTGCCTCGCAGGCTGATAACCCCTCCCTGCAGAGGATGTGTTATGCGAGCATCATCACCTCAATGGAAGCCTATCTGGGAGATATCCTTCGCAGAGAAATTTTCGCTCGACCGGCGGTTAAGGAAAGGTTTGTGGCCAGTTATGAGCCATTCAAAAAACACAAATTCAACCTGACAGAACTTTATGCAAGGCTTTCAGTGATAGATACGGACATCAAAGAAGTCCTGGATGGCCTGTCACTGCATAAAATAGACATAGCCATGAACATATTCGCCAGTACATTGCTCACTGAGTTTCCCTCCAGTCAGCTTCCCTTTATTCACAGGGCCGTGAAACTGCGGCATCACATTGTTCACCGTAACGGAAGAGACGAAGACGGTACTCTTTTATCTTTTAACCATGAGACAGTCAGTCGACTCGCTCAGGAAGTTCTGGCGTTCACCCGTGCGGTTGATGCGCAGATTCTGGACGGGTTAGTCATCGACGATGAGTTAACTGGCAACGACTTAAATCAGTAAATGCAGATTTGCGATAAATCGTAAAGGCGATTTTGTGGAAAAGTGTTTACACGACTCTGCGGTTTAAACCGTTGTGAGGGTCAAGCCACCGGCTTGATACAAAGAAAACAGTCCTGAGTCAGAGTGAATGAGATTATCGCAGCGTTCGCTTAAAAGTGAATGCCATCGCCCATAATCAGCTGGTTCGACGTAAAGCATCAGTTGATATTTTACGATTAGGCGTAAATAAGATTATGCGATAATGCTGAAAAACGATTTTGCGACAGAGGCCTTGCATGACGACACACCTCCCGGACGTTCCTGACAACAATGATGCGTCAGAGTTGATGGAAAATGGTCTCGCTTTCCTTAACAAAGCCATCTCAGAGTTTGATAGCGACCCGAAATCGTCACTGGTCAGCTTCTGGAGTGGTGTCGAAATCCTGATGAAGGTTCCACTGGTCAATCATGACTGGAGGCTGATTGTTGCCAGATCTAAAGGCCAGCCAGAAATCACAAGAGATGATTTCGTGTCCGGGAATTTTCGTTCCGTCAGCTTCGCGAGAACCTGCAAGCTCCTGGAGTCAGAACTGGGCATATCCATTGATGGCAAAGCGCTGGCTTTCTTTGAAACGGTACAGAAACATCGCAACCGTATGGTTCATTTTTACCTTGACGCTGTAACTGATGCTGAACTCGACGCTCTACGCAACGAGCAGGCTGATGCGTGGTTTGCGCTTTCCAGGCTCATTACCAGGGAATGGCGTAAGGTATTTCATCGGGACCAGTGGTCAGGCGTGGATAAGATCCATACAGCCCTGCTCAACAGCAGTAAATATTACGCCGCTGCAAAATTCCGTTCTCTCAGGGAAGAGCTCGAAGCCTCACCACACGATTACCGTATGTGTAAGGTCTGTTCTCAGCCGTCGTTCCTCGCTGTTAAAGATGATAATGCGCTGGTTTTTACAGAGGACTGCAAAGTCTGCGGTCAGTTTGAGCGCTACATTCTCGTCCGCTGCCCTGAATGTCATCATGAAAGCAAACTTGAGGAAGGTGACGAGCCCTTCCTGTGCAAAAACTGCGTTCATTCACAGGACCGGTATTCCGTTCTCGATCAGGATGATTCCCTTCCTGAAGATTACCTCCACTCATCGACGCCGGCGGGCTGCTGTGAATGCGAGGGGTACGAGACGGTTTGCCACTATGAGAAAGGGTACCTGTGCACACAGTGTATGGCCTATTTTGACTCGCTTGGATGCTGCGAATACTGTTCTTACCCGAGTTCTTATGTGCCTGCTCAGAGCAGTATGGTTGGCTGTGGTTTCTGCGGTGGCCATCCGGAAACCTGGCACCTGCCGGATTAGCCACAAGTACGATTATACAGTTATGCGCAAATGCGATTTTAATGAATTACGATTTTGCGTTTTTGCGACTTTACATCTTTGCGATTTTACGGCATGATTTCTTTAAAATCGTATTTGCGATTTTAAGTTTAACTGTAACCCGAACGGAGTCAGATATGATTATTTCTGTCCTGAATCAGAAAGGTGGTGTGGGTAAAACGACCCTCAGCGTCAACATTGCCGGCCAGCTTGCTGCCGAGGGCGCCCGTGTGCTGCTGCTTGACGCCGACCCTCAGGGGAGTTCACTTGACTGGGCGGCCGCAAGAGAAGATGAATCACACTTTGCGGTGCTGGGCCTTCCCCGTGCTACGCTGCATAAAGATATCGGCAAGTTCACCGCTGATTACGACCACATCATCATTGACGGTCCTCCCCGTGTAACAGACCTGGCTCGTTCAGCAATCATGGCTGCAGATCTCGTTCTCATCCCCGTGCAGCCAAGTCCTTATGACGTATGGGCTGCAGAAGAAGTGGTAAACCTCATTCGTGAAGCTAAAATCTATAAAGAAACACTGAAATCTGTATTTGTGGTTAATCGTAAAATTACAAATACGGCGATTGGGCGGGATGTGGTTGAAGCTCTCGCCACCTACGAGACACAGGTGCTGAACAGCACCGTCTGCCAGCGTGTTGTCTTTGCTGAAGCTGCGGGGCAGGGGAAAGCCGTTCATGAGCTGGGTGAGTCAGCTGCTTCAGCTGAGATAAAGGCCGTTGTAAAAGAAATTCTGGAGATGGATGTATGACCGGTAAAAAAGTCAATTTCGCACGTCGTGCAGAAAGAGCGCCTGCTGCAGATGCATGGGTCGAAAGCAGGGAAGTGCCTGCCCAGGATGTTGAACAGGAAAAAATGAAGCGTCTCACAATCGATGTCACAGAGAGTCTTCACAAAGCGATAAAATCAGCCTGTGCAAACCGCGGAACGAAAATCGCCGATGAAGTCAGGGAACTGCTGCGCGAAAAATATCAGCCAGAATAAAACTGTAAATACGATTTTCTGTAAATGTGTTTATGCGATTATAAGATTTTAAAGAAAGTCGTTTAAGGTGTTGTGGCTTATATGGTTGGCGGTATGCACAGTACTGACCTGCTGTGCAGGTTGACACAAAGGCCGGCTGCCGGCCTTTGTCATTATGTTAAGCCGCCTGAGCAGGCGTAGCTCCAGAAATCGCCGCTGCATACTGTTGAGAGGCAGCTTTGATCCCGTTGAAGTAGGCTTTGTAGTTGGCTCGGATATCACCGTTGAGTTTGTCGCACATTGAGTCACACTGTTTAACGACGTCAACAATGTTCAGAACCTGGAAGACAATGTCCACAACGGACATGACGACGGCAACCACAGTGATAAATTTACCTACTGCACTCATGGCTTCGAACGTCGTAACTTCGACTTCTTCAACCGGAATGCCGGCATCCCTGGCCGCCTGCTGAATGACATTATTAGCGACGTTGAGGTTGTATATCATCATTGCGATAGAGAAATTCTGTACCAGTGTCACGGCAAGAGGTTCAGAGGATGTGAATGCAGCCAGTGACTTCATGCACTCCTGGATGTCCGCATCTGTTTTGCTACTGAAGTTGAGCTTGTCGAGGGCATCGTAAACAGCGCTGATTTCCTGGCTGTTAAAAGCCTGTCTTGCTGATGCAGCATACTGTCTGAATGTGGCCGCATCCAGCTTACCGCTTTTCTTCTGCACTTCTGCCATAAACTGCATTAACAGCGAACGACACTCCTGTGTATTAAAGCCTTTATAGGCTTTAGAGACGATGAGGGAGTTGTTCGCCTTGTATGCAGAAATATAGTCGCTGACGGCCGGAGTGATCTGGGATGCAATGTCAGTATCAACAGTCTGCAGTTTGGCGTTTAAGTCCCCCGATTTACTCGAAATGACCCCGCGGTCAATCAGTTCAGCAGCTTCTAAAGCAGCAAACGCCGCCATACCGAAACCGAATGTCCAGATTGAAGCCACAGCAGCTGCGTCAGCACTTATCTGCAAGGCGTCAGCTGCGATAGTGAGATCTCTTACCTGACATGCCAGCTCTACCAGTGAGTCAAACTCCTTATCGACTACCGAGTCGGAATTAAAATCACCAAGGCTGATAAAGAGGGATTGTTCTCTGATAAGAGGATCGATGTTGGCGTCAGACTCTGACTCCCATGTACCCATAAATGCTAAGTAGTTGAATAAATCCGTGCTGCCCATGCTCATAGTCTTTCCTGTATGAAGTTAGAGGATATTAAAATCGGCAGACACGAAAAGTCAGCCGACAGTTTATTAAAAAGAAGGGTTTTCATTAATTCAGGAAAATCATTTAAAATTAAAAGTTTAAATAAATTTAACATTTAATTTTAATGGTTAATTAAAATTTAAATAAAAACAGTAATTTAATATTTTTTTTCTGTTTTTTCAGGGTTTATTGCAAATGAATATTCATCTTTTTTTAAGCGTTGTCAATGGTGTCTTATAAATATTTCTTTTGTTTTGGTGCGCTTTCATCTGTGGCTTTCAGGTGCACAATGAGAGGCATAAATAAATAAGAGGGAGCAAACTGATTTAACATTCTTAGGAATGTAATTTTAATCGCCACAGATCGCGTTTATTTGACTTTAGCTGAGGGAATGTCGCTCCATCGCGTGGTCCAGGCCGGAGACAACATTTCCCGTTTCATCCGCCATTCCGTATCAATGCCCTGACCCGCAAACCACACCCGTCCCAGACCTGACTGGTTAATGCCGTCCAGCACCTTCATCAGCTGCGCGCTGTTCGCCCGCGGCCGGTTGTCGTCAAACAGATTAAGCTGACTGACACCGTGAGGGGTAAAGTCATCGAGCATGACGCCGGCCTTCATGTACCGGTGGCCATCTTCCCAGATGCGATCCAGCGCGCGCATGGCCACGCCGATGATATCGCGCGTATCCTGCGTGGGCAGGGTGAGTTTTTCACCGGCCGTATTGCCATAAAACGTCTCTCCGACGGCGTGCGGTGAGGTCCGGACAAACACGCTGATGTGCCTGCAGTACTGTCGTTCGCCCCGCAGCTTTTCAGCGGCGCGCGTGGCGTACTGGCATAGTGCCTGCTTCATTGCCACTTTTGTGGTGATGCGGGATCCAAAACTGCGGCTGCAGACAATCTGCTGCTTTGCCGGCGGCATCTCCTCGAGCGGAATGCAGGCCTCGCCGTTCAGCTCGCGCACCGTTCTTTCCAGCACTACCGAAAAGTTCTTCCGGATGAAAGCGGGGTGCGTACGCGCCAGCTCGAGCGCGTTAGTGATGCCGAGCAGGTTCAGCTTTTTACCAATTCGCCTGCCCACGCCCCAGATTTCCTCCACGGGCTGGCGCATCAGGAGAGCCTCTGTCCGCTTAGGGTTTCCAGGCGTCAGCGCCAGTACGCCCCTAAACTGGGGCCACTCTTTCGAGGCCCACTGGGCTGATTTGGCCAGCGTTTTGGTCGGGCCAATGCCTGCGCCAATCGTCAGTCCGGTTCTGGCCAGAACGTGGGCACGCAGCCGGTGGCCGAAGTGCTCGAAGTCCTCACAGCCATCGATGCCCGTAAGATCGAGAAACATTTCATCAATGGAATACTGTTCGACTTTGGGCGTCATATCTTCCAGAGCAGACATGACGCGCTGGCTGAGGCTGTGATTTATGTGGAATGCAATTTAAACAAAAAAAATCAGTTACCATTCCTCTGAAGTTTATTTTCTGAACAGGAATTATTCAGCCTTGAACTACCTCAGTATGCTTACTGACAGGGGGGAAGGTTGAGGGTGGTAAGACATAGTCGGAAAATCGATTTCCCCGCCAGGATTTAATCTGCCACGCTTACTCTGAAGCCCTCAATCGGGCAATGAGTCTTATCCCTTACCCACCCCAATGCAGGAAAAATGATGATAAAAAAATACAGGATCCCGGGACTGACCGCGGTGGCGTTTCTTCTTATCAGCACCCTCGCCGGTGCCGCAGAGGAACGCTGGACGTTTGACGGCGATATCCACAACAATTCCCTTGCTGTCAGTCCCGATGAGAAAACGGCGGTGGCGTCCTACAGTGAGCGCTCTGAGGTGGTGGTCTACGACCTGGCTGCCGGGAAAGTCAGAAAGGTGCTGAAGGGATACGTCACGCCCCGCAATGCGCTTTTCTCCCCCGACGGGAAGGCCGTATATCTTTCAGACAGCAGCCTCGGCGTGGTCAGAAAAATCAGCACCGGGACGCTTGATGTGGAGACCTCGCTGCCGCTGGGGCCCGGGGCATTCGGCACAGCTATCAGCCGTGACGGTCAGCGCCTGTATGTGAATAACGAGGCCGCCAGCACGCTCTCGGTGTATGACCTGACGCACAACCGGCCCGTTGCGGTCGTGACGGGTTTTGCCCAGCCCCGTCAGGGCATAAAAATCAGCCCGGACGGCAAAACCGTCTACGTCACTAACTTTAAGGGCGATAAAATTACCCTGGTTGACGCCGTAACGGGCGAGATTCGCGGCGAGATAACAGGCTTCAGCAAGCTGCGCGCCATTTCAGTCAGCGCCGACGGCCGCACACTGTACGCGGCTAACAGCGGCAGCAACACCATCGCCGTGGTTGACACGCAGAAGCTCGCCATTACGGCAACCATTCCCGTGGGGCAGGATCCTTACGGTGCCGCCCTGACGCCGGATAACCGCTATGTTTACAGCGGCAACCTGGGCGACAACAGCCTCTCCGTTATTGATACCGCCGCCGGTAAGGTGGTCTCCACCGTTACCGGACTGGATGCGCCCCGTCAGGCCATCGTTTTCAGCAAAGACGGTGCCCGCGCGTGGGTGCTGAATAAAGACCTCAGCATTGCGGTCGTTGACCTGAAACAGAACCGCGTCACGGCCACGATTAAAAGCCCGCCGCAGGCCTGATTCAGTCCTTCCCTCACTCCGGCGGTGTGACGGTCCTTCCCGGAGTGGGAGAGTCTAACCACTTTTACTGGTTTATTTTAACTGAATAACCTGTTTTAAAGATTTAACCCGACGTGCCTATACTCTTTCTGTCTACTCAGGAGATTACGGCATGAACGATAAAATATTTACCCTGCATAACGGAGCGCGCCCGCTGAGCGCGCTGAGCAGCCCGAAAGAGGCCATACGTCAGTTCACGCCTAACTGGTTCGCCGCGACCATGGGGACCGGTATCCTGTCTCTGTCTCTGGCGCAGTTCCCCTGGCCGGTTCCGGGATTACGCCTCGTCGCCGAGGGACTCTGGATGTTTAACATCTTCCTGTTCAGCGTCTTTGCCGTGATGTATCTGGCCCGCTGGGTGATGTACTTCGGTGAGGCAAAGCGCATCTTTGGCCATTCAACGGTGTCCATGTTCTTCGGCACCATCCCGATGGGCATGGCCACCATCATCAACGGGCTGCTGGCGTTTGGCCTCCCCCGGTGGGGGGCTGACGTCATTCCCGTAGCGCACGCCCTGTGGTGGCTGGACGTGGCGATGTCGCTGCTGTGTGGCGTGTGTATTCCCTACATGATGTTTACCCGGCAGCAGCACAGCATTGACCAGATGACCGCCGTCTGGTTACTGCCGGTCGTGGCCGCCGAGGTTGCGGCAGTCAGTGGCGGCCTGCTGGCACCGCACATTGCCGACCCCCACGCGCAGCTCGGCATCATTATTACCAGCTACGTGCTGTGGGCGTACTCGGTGCCGGTGGCGCTGAGCATCCTCGCCATCCTGCTGCTGCGTATGGCGCTGCACAAGCTACCACACGAAAGCATGGCGGCCTCAAGCTGGCTGGCACTGGGGCCGATTGGTACCGGCTCGCTGGGGATGCTGGTCATCGGCGGAGATGCGCCCGGGGTGTTTGCCGCGGCGGGCATGCCGGAAATCGGTCATATCGCGCAGGGCGTGGGGTTCGTTGCCGGCATTCTCTTCTGGGGCTGCGGCCTGTGGTGGATGCTGCTGGCCACGCTGATAACCGTGCGATACTTCCGTGAAGGCATTCCGTTCAATCTGGGATGGTGGGGCTTTACCTTCCCGCTGGGCGTGTACACGGTCGCCACGCTGAAGCTGTCCACCCTCGTTGACCTGGCGTTCTTTAAAGGCTTCGGTGCGCTTCTTGTCGTCATGCTGGCCGCCATGTGGCTGCTGGTCGCGGTGAAGACGGTGCGCGGGGCATGGAGCGGGAAACTGTTTGTTTCCCCCTGTCTGGCAGGCCTGGACCGGAAGCCGTGAGTGAAACCTGCACGTCGCTGCTGGACCCGTTTTTACGCGAGGAACGCCTCGCGGCAGTCACCGCGCCGCACGTGGCCGCGCTGAATCGCTGGGTCAGCGGGCTGCGTCAGCACGGCGTGGAGCTGCCGTGGTTTGATCCGGCCGACGGCGGGACCGGGGCCGGACTGCTCGTCCTGCTGCAGTCGCCGGCGCGCAGCAGCCCGTCACCCCGGTTTGTGTCGCGGGATAACCCGGGGCCGGCCCAGCAGAACCTGGGGCGGTTTCTGGCGGAAGCCGGTATTGCGCGCCGGGACAGCGTGCTGTGGAATACGGTGCCCTGGGTCAGCGACGGGCCGCAGAAACGGCCCTCAGCGGCGGACATCCGCAGCGGCTGCGCCTGGCTTGAGGACGTGCTGGCGTATCTGCCCGCGCTGCGCGTGGTGGTGCTGGCCGGTGCCGTAGCGGCTCAGGCCCGCGGGACGGTCAGTCATCAGTGCCCCGGCGTCACGGTGCTGAAGATGCCTCACCCCAGTCCGCTTTCACTTTGCACAAGCCCGGCGGTGCCGGAAAACATCCGCCGGGTGCTCCGCGAAGCACGCGCTGCGCTGGCGGGCTGAGGGTGCCAGCAGAATAATACTGACAGGCTTTCCGTCTGGCTCTATACTCAGAGTACAGGGTGATGGCGTTCCACCTTTCCCAACCGCTCCGTTCCGGAGCTGATGACGCCTGATGTGACTCTTGATTTTCAGGAGGTGCGTCAGGCCGTCCTTACTTTCCTCCCGGCCTGCGTACTTCCCTTTACGGGGAGAGACCCTTGATACACGTTTTTGGCCACATCAATCCTGACAGCGACGCCATCTGCACGGCGGTCGTCACCGCTCACTGGCTGACCGGGCGCGGCATGGACGCCCGCGCATGGCGTCTCGGCGAGGCTAACCGGGAAACCCGCTTTATCTTTGACACCGCCGGTCTTACGCTGCCGCCGCTGCTCGCTATTCCGCTGCAGGATGAACGGGTGTGGCTGGTCGATTTCACCGAGCCGGCGCAGGGGCCTGACGACCTGCTCCGGAGCAACGTCGTGGGCATCACTGACCACCACCGGCTGGGCGGGCTGATAACGCAACTGCCGCCGGAGGTGCATATCCGCCCGGTTGGCAGCAGCGCCACGCTGCTCTGGCTGCTGATGGACGCTGAAGCGCGCCGCACGCTGCCCCCGACGCTCGCCGTGCTTCTGCTGGGCGCACTCCTGAGTGACACCGTGAATCTTCGCTCGCCGACCACCACCGAAGACGATATCCGTTCGGCGACCGAACTGGGCGTGCTGTCCGGCGTAAACCGCAGAGCCTTCGCCCGTGACCTCCTCACCGCCAAAACGGACGTCAGCGGCCTCAGCGCCCAGCAGCTGCTGGGCAGGGACCTCAAGGCCTTCGTCATTGCCGGCACCGACGTGCGCATTGCCCAGATTGAGGTCAGCTCACCGACACAGGTTGCCCCCGTGATGGACGACCTGCTCGCTGCCCTGGCGTATCTGGCGGACCAGTCGGGTGCCGGGCTGACGGTGCTGATGTTGACCGACATTCGCGCCGGGTTTTCAACGCTTTACTTCGCCGGGCGGGAGAGCGTTAACGCGGCCTCCTGCTCCGTACCGGGCATGCTCAGCCGCAAAAAACAGCTTCTGCCGTGGCTTGAGTCCCGCCTTAACCAGAACGGGAGTTCATTATGACCTGCTACACCCACGCACTGATACTTGTGAACGACAAAGACGACGGCACCCTCCTGCTGAAACGGGCGGTCGCGCTGGCGCAGCCGCTCGGCATGAAAATCACCCTGGCCCACATCAGCGACGACTACCGGGAAATGAACTACGTGTCCGACAGCCTGATGGACGACGTCGTGTCGGAAGAGGTGCTGAAAGCCAAAGCGTTTATGAGCGAGCTGGCGGCCTCCGTGCCTGAGGCGGTAGACACGCGGGAGCTGGTGACCATGCGCCGCTTTGAGGACGTGGAGAAGTGCATCAATGAGCTGGGCGTGGACCTCGTGCTTGCCGGGCACCGCAACCGCTTTATGGGAATGCTGACGTCCCGCTCGGCGGAATACATCAACCACCTCACGGTGGATGTGCTTATTACTCACCTGAATGACTAAACCGGGAGAAACGCTATGCACTTTACACTGGATAACGTGACCGCCCGGGAAATTCTTGACTCTCGCGGCAACCCCACCGTTGAAGTTGAGGCCCGGACCCCGGACGGGATGATGGCACGCGCCTCGGTGCCTTCCGGGGCCAGCACCGGGTCGCGCGAGGCCGCAGAGCGCCGCGACGGTGACGCACAACGTTTTGGCGGCAAAGGCGTGCTGGATGCCGTCAGGGCGGTTAATACGGAAATCTGCGAAGCCGTGCGCGGCCTGGACGTGCGCGAGCAGCGGCAGCTGGACAACATCATGCTGATGCTGGACGGCACGGAGAACAAGAGTCGCCTGGGTGCCAATGCCATTCTGGGCGTATCGCTGGCGGTGGCCCGGCTGGCGGCACAGGCCTCGCACGAGCCGCTGTGGCGCTACCTGGGGGGCCTGCAGGCGAATCTGCTGCCCGTGCCGTGCATGAACATCATCAACGGCGGCGTGCACGCCCGCGGTCAGGGCGCGGACTTCCAGGAGTTCATGATAGCGCCACACGGGGCTCCCACGCTGCGCGAGGCCGTGCGTCAGGGCAGCGAGGTCTACCAGGCGCTGCGCCAGATCCTGCTGGACAAAAAACTCTCAGCGGCAGTGGGCGACGAAGGCGGTTTTGCGCCCGCCGTGTCGTCGAACCGTGACCCGCTGGCGTTTATCGTACAGGCGATTGAGAAGGCGGGATACAGGCCCGGAGAGGACATCAGCATCTGCATGGACCCTGCCTCAAGTGAGTTTTTCGCTGACGGTCAGTATCATCTGCGCACCGAGGGCAGCGCGCTGAGCGCGGCGGAAATGACGGCATACTACGGCGAGCTGATGGACCAGTTTCCGGTCATCCTGCTGGAAGACGGCCTGGCCGAGGACGACTGGGCGGGCTGGAAGCATCTGCACCAGCAGCTTGCGGGCAGGGCCGAGCTGGTTGGTGACGACCTGTTTGTAACCAACGTGAAGTACATCCAGCGCGGCATTGACGAAAACCTCGCCAGCGCCGCGCTGATCAAGCTCAATCAGATAGGCTCGCTCAGCGAAACGCTGGACGCCGTGGCTCTCTGCCAGCGGCACGGCTGGGGTGCGTTCATGTCTCACCGCAGCGGGGAAACCACGGACACGTTCCTTGCCGATCTGACGGTGGCCCTGCGCGCGGGACACCTGAAAACCGGCGCGCCGTGCCGCGGCGAACGCGTGGAAAAGTACAACCAGCTGATGCGCATTGAGCAGGCGCTGGGTGAGGACGCGCACTACGCGGGGCTTCATGCGTTTGTGCGCCGCACGTAACACATCCGCCGGACGGTCCCCGTCCGGCAAAGAAGGAATGCCTGTGGCCCCTGCAACGCTGATCCTCCTGCGGCACGGCGAAAGCCAGTGGAACCGGGAAAACCGTTTTACCGGCTGGACGGACGTGCCGCTGACGGTCAGGGGGCGGCAGGAGGCCGACCGGGCCGGTGACGCGCTGCGGGCAGCGGGCCTTATGCCCGACCGTGTCTTCACCTCGGTGATGACACGCTGCGTTCACACGGTCTGGCGGGTGCTGGACCGTCTTGACCGAAGCTGGACGCCCGTGGAAAAGAGCTGGCGACTGAACGAGCGCCACTACGGTGCGCTGCAGGGGCTGAACAAGGACGACGCTGCCCGGATGATGGGGGAAGAGACCGTCCGGCTATGGCGCAAAAGCTTCAGCGGCATTCCGCCCGCAGACGCGGAGGCTCCGGCGCAGCTGCGTCGGGATCTGCGCTACCGCCGCGTTGCGCTGGCCGACCTGCCTGCAACGGAAAGCCTGGAAATGACGCTGCGTCGCGTCATGCCATACTGGCACCACGTTGTGGTGCCACAGCTGCGCTGCGGAAGTACCGTTCTGATTGTGGCGCACGGCAACACGCTGCGCGCCCTGACCGCCTTTCTGAACGGCATGCCCCACGACAGCGTGGCACAGCTGCACATCCCGACCGGCGTGCCGGTTGTATATGAAATGGATACGGCCGCACAGGTCGTGTGCCGTTATGTTCTGAATATTAAAAAAAAGGAGTGAACGTGAATCAGCTTTTTGCCGTCATCACCGGCGGTGCTTTAGGGTGTGTTATCCGCTGGCAGCTGGGCGCGCGCCTGAACGCGCTTTTTCCGGACCTGCCGCCGGGGACGCTGCTGGTCAACCTGCTGGGTGGATTTATCATCGGGGCGGCGCTGGCGTATTTTCTGCGCCATCCCGGCCTCGATCCGGCCTGGCGGCTGCTCATTACCACCGGGCTGTGTGGCGGAATGACGACCTTCTCCACATTCTCAGCTGAGGTTTTTGCCCTGCTGCAGTCAGGCAGCTATGCCTGGGCAGCCGCCTCGGTGCTGATACACGTGCTGGGTTCGCTGGCCATGACGGCGGCCGGATTTTATATCATGACGCTGTGTGGTTAACCCGGACCGTACGGCCTCTATCCAGGGGAGACCTCAGTGCAGCGACCGCTGCACTGAGGTCAGACAGTTCAGTATATTGTTCAGAAGCGCTCTCTGCGGGCCTGATCCGACAGGGTTTACGCCTGTAAGGCTTCCCCTAAATCCGGGACACTGTCGTGACAGAGTTTCAGGTCTGCCTGTTCTGGTAAAGGTCCCAGCGATTGCCATAGATGTCCTCAAACACGACAACCATTCCGTATTCTTCCTCGCGCGGCTCCTGACAGAAGTGGACGCCTTTTGCCTTCATAGCATTGTAGTCGCGCCAGAAGTCATCGGTCTGCAGGAACAGAAAAACCCGTCCGCCGCACTGGTTGCCGATAAAGCCTTCCTGCCGGTCGTTCGACGCGCGGGCAAGAAGAATAGCACAGTCGCTGTCAGGGTCCGGCGTCACCACGACCCAGCGCTTACCCGGCTGCGGCGTGTCCTCAATCAGGGTAAAGCCCAGCTTATCGGTGTAATACTCAATTGCACGATCGTAGTCATCGACCACGACAGCCACATACCCCATACATCGCTTCTGTTTTCTCATCTGCTGTTCCATCAGTTACGTCATAACGCCCGCTATAATCAGATTCATATCAAATACGACGTTCGGTCGTCTGTACTGACTCTGAACTGACACCCTCAGACCGGACATTGAAAGCATTTGAGCACTCAGGATTTTGGGCCCAATTTTGTAAGAGCCTGCTCAACCTTTTCAGCATCCTGCTCCAGTACGGCTTTCTCATCGGGAGTGAGCGGGACCTCTTCGAGGTAACGCCGGATGGATGCTTTACTCTCCAGAATAAGCCCGCGCGCGCTGTCCTTCAGCAGGTTAAAATCGCAGCCGATGCAGGCCATCCGGTGCGGGCAGCTGCTCCAGAACGGATTTGAGCAGTATGAATCACCTAAATCATAATACGTTGCAGGTCCGGTCAGGCTGGCGGCGTCAGGGTCGCGATCAATCAGTACGCTGATCATGTGCGCGACTCTGTCTGCTTTTACAAACGAGGCGGCCAGCTGTGTCGGGCGGATACGGAGATAATGCATGGTGGACTGGGGCGTTGAGTGACCAGCCCACTGCATCAGTTCATACAGTGACATGCCCTGCGGTACGCTGGCCAGTGCGGTCACGGCTGAGGCGCGTCCCCGATGGCTGGTTATCACTCCGCCGCTGTCTTCAGAAGGAACGCCCGCTCTTGCGCAGAGCATCGGTATCACCGTGCGGTTGAGGATAGCGCTGCCGGCAGGCTTCCCCCGGTACTGAAACAGCAGCCGGACCTTCTCACCGGTCCGCTCATCAGCCAGCATGGCCTGTTCTGCCGGGCGTTCGGCCAGCCAGATGTCGACATATTTTTTTACCACTGTCGCCACGGGTTTAACAAAGGCTTTTGATGTTTTTCCGGCGGGGACATGAAGGTAACAAAGGGTTCCGGCCGGGATGACGCTGCCGTCATCTTTCGTTATTTCATCTGCCTGCGGCGCGATGCAACCGGTAGTCAGGCGGAGCAGCTCATTTTTCCTCAGCCCCGCATGGGTCCAGATGACGGCCATCGCCTGCAGCATGGCCAGCGGATAATGTATTTCAGTAAGCAGGTCTTCCTGACGCAGATTGAGGCTGGCCCAGATGAGCTTGAGCCAGACCGGATCGTCGATAACACGGGGATTGACGTCGCGCCGAAACAGGGTGGTATCCGGTGTGGAAAGATGACGGGCAGGGCTGAAGCGCAGGCGACCCCAGCCCCAGTTTTCGTAGTCGACCATAAAACGGCGCAGTGAGTAGATAAAATGCGCCCTTGAATGCGGCATCATAGGCTCACCGGATCGCACCGATTTTCGGGTGCCCCTTTCCGTGCCCAACTGTAGCTCATCCACGTTCATCCGGCCGACCGCAGCGATAAAGCTGGCGCAGATTTCCATGCTCCAGTCTGACGGTTCACGCACCTCCGGATGCGCCTTTGCCAGCCAGAGGCCGCAGCGCAGTATAAAGCTGTACTGGCCTTCACGGGTGCGAGGCCTCAGCACAGACGTTTCCCGCCAGCGCCGGCACCACCTGACCCAGGCCGGATCGATCCCGTCTACGGGTTTTTCATACCATCGGGTATAATTACGCATCCTCATCGGGGCGCTGAAGATGCCCAGCGCAGCAAGGCCGTGTGAAATCCGGCCAATGTACCGGGATGTCCCGCTATCTGTGTTGTTCTGGGCTTCCCACAGCAGTTCAGGCGTAAAGGTTTCAAGACGGGGATCTCTGTTCATGACCATCAGCGTGGCCAGTATGCCCGACAGATGCGTGACCTGACTACCCGCAGCATAGCCCAGCGATTTCAGGGTTTCAGTCAGGCGGTGAAGCTCCCGGAAGTAAATAGCCTGACCAAAAATGGCACAGGTATACAGGGCAGGTTTTCTGATGTCTGGCAGGCTGAGGGGATCATACCGTCCGGCGAAATGCCATGCAAAGGCGGCCATCAGCGGCCGTCCTTTTCCGTCCGTCCGGCTGAATGTCTGCCAGCGTTCCTGCGGCCATCGCCAGTACGGTATACCCGAAAGGTGCATCTCACGCAGGAGGTCCAGTATTATCAGGTCAGCAACCTCGCGGCTGCATCCGCTTTCTGCAGCGATGTCTTTCAGCGGCCTGATAAATTCAGGTGCAGGTTTTATCCGCAGCAGCCTGCCCCGGCTGTGAGAGGTGGCCAGTGAGGCCTTTTCAGGCTCAGTCAGTAAAGCATCAAGCCTGTAAGCGGAGAGGTCGAAGGGAAGCCACACATTCTCAGGCTGTTCAGACGCTGCCATATTATTCCTCCGTGCCGAAAATGAGGTTCGCCATCCTGATATCTGCCGTTTCAATTGCTCCTGCCATCCGGGCGGCAAGATCCCTGCCGGAAAGGTGAATATAAATCTGAGTGGTGCGCGGATCACGGTGACCTGCGTAGGTGGCAAGTTCGTGCAGTTTCCAGCCCGCACGGGCCAGATGCGTCAACCGCAGGTGGCGGAAAGTATGGGTTGAAATGTCGGGCAGCCCTGACTCAAGCGCCCATTTCCGTACCGTTTTGCTCCAGCTCCAGTAAGAGAGCGGTGCCCCCTGATTACGATCGGACTCAGAGCGGAACAGGGCTCCTTTTACCATCCCCGACAGCTTCATCTGTAAAAGATGAGCCGCCAGCACCGGCGTCAGGGCGGGACTGTAACAGACGATCCGTTCATGACGGTTCTTGGTGGTTTCAGCCCGGACGCGGATGAGGCGGTGGGCAAAGTCAAGGTCATCAGTACTCAGCGCGGTGACTTCCGATCGTCGCAGCGCACCGCAGTAGGTTAACGCCAGCATCAGCCGGTCACGAAGCGGAGAATCCGCGGCATGAGCCTGAAAAAGCTGCCACTGTGCATCGTCAGGAATACGCGGCAGCTTTACGATACGGGGAACCAGCCCCCGTGCGGAACACAGCATGCCCGGCGTGCCGGAACGGGGCAGCGGATTTACCTTACACAGGTCAAGATACATCAGGAAGTCGTACCAGAGACGGACAGCCGACAGGCGCAGCTGGAGCGTGGCGCTTGCGGCCGGGAAAGGCATACCGGGTAACTGAGGACGGATGTAGGCAGCCATGTCATCAAACCTGACCTTTTCAGGTTCAATCCTGTTCCGGCTGCAGAACGCAAAATAATGACAGAGGGCTGCGCGGTAGGCGGTCAGGGTGGCGGGTGCCCGCCCCAGGTCGGACAGCAGCTTCAGCCAGCGTTCCGCCAGTAAAATGGCACTGTTGTTTAGTGGAGTCGTCATTGCGTTTACCTCTGAGGTCAGCGTTGCTGTTCAAAGTCTATACGATCAATGTTGCATTCCACTTAACTTACTACAGCGCATAATTTGAGCTGAACACATGGACTTTTTCCGGATAATCCTGCGTTTTAATCTGGAACCAGGGAACACCCATTTTGATGCCGAGGGCTTTGGCCTATATGTTATTTGGAATTGGGTGTAATTTGTACAGATAGTGTTCTGTTCAGGGGGAAAGGTCATGCAGCGAAAGTTATCGTACACACTGCCTTTTCTTGCAGACGATCCTTCGGCATGTAGGTGGGTACAGTTGCAAAGCGATCTGTTACAGGCGGCAAATACTGTCAATGCTTATGCCCGCGGAATCAATGACTGGCTCGCGTTTTGCCACTCTTACGGGCTAAAACCATGTGAAGCAAAAAGTGATACAGTGGCGCTATATATCCGCACTCTGCATGATGATCGTAGACTTGCCGTTTCAACCATCCGTCATCGTGTCACTATTGTTCGACTTTACTGTGACTTCCTTTGCGAGGAGGGGATTCGGGAATCCAATCCTGTCAGACGGGGTTTTTGGAAAAACGGGGGAAAAGGCGTTGCAGGTCTCGTGCCGGTGCAGCGCCTACTACCGTGGATTCCGGAGACGGAAGGCTGGCAGCGCTTCCTGAACGTTGCTGCACAGGCGGACATTCGTACCCGTTTCATGCTGGCGTTGGCCTATGACTGCGCTTTACGGCGGGGGGAACTCTGCACAGTGTCCACTGGTGATATTGACCCGTCCAGAAGGCTGCTCACTGTGCGGGCAGAGAACACCAAAAACCGTTGTGCGCGTGTGGTACCTTATTCACCGGTTACCGGAGAACTTTACGCCGCCTGGCTTGCTGAACGTCGTCTGCTCAGCACGACGCGCGGTCCGCTATTTCTGTCTCGTTCACCGCGTAACCGTGCAGAGCCTGTCACTGGCTGGACCTGGTCAAAGGTGGTCCGGCGCCTTGCACTCGGTGCCGGCCAGCCTCTTATCAGTACGCACACGTTCCGCCATCTCTGCCTGACGGAATTGGCCCGTGCCGGGTGGGATATTCATGAAATTGCCGCTTTTGCTGGCCACCGTCGTGTTCAGTCAACAATGTTGTACATTCATCTGAGTGCACGTGATCTGAGCAGCCGGTTCAGTTGCACAATGACATCACTGCATGATTCCTGGCTCTCAGTACTGAAGTAACAGTGGGAATATCTATCATGATGCGATCCGGACAAACTGCCCCCTGTGCAGAAGAAACTGTGACAATTCCCGACCCCCGCTGGGACCAACGCCCTGAGTTTATTTCCGGCGAGGCTGAGGCGCTGGATGAACTGGTCAGTCACTTCCGCCAGGGCGGAAAGAACTGGCCACATCATATACTGAAACGGCTTTCCCGCCTTCTTTTACCGCTACGCGATACGCTGATAGGGATGCATGCGGCCAGAGCGCCGTATAATTCAGCTATTCACGATATAACCCTGGAAATGCAACGTCTGCGAAAAACATACTGGGCCTGGACGCAGACAGAATGGTCAGAAGTCATCTGCAGTACTGAAGGTGAATTTCACCGCAGGTTTGGTGCCAGCGGTAACTGCCGGCAGTACGTTATGGCACTGGCATGGCTTCTATGTGGTTTTGACCGGCTGGATTCCTGTGGCGTTTTCTATCAGTACCGCCTCTGCCTGAAGGTGTTTGGCCGGCAGTCCACCGACAGTGCTGTGAGCCGCCTCGACAGTATGATGCAGAGGCTGGGGTACGTGCAGGGAGATGGCCGGAACAATGGCATCAGAAATGCCATGTGTATGGCAATGCTTATCCAGCGGGAACCCGTTCCGGAAAAGCTGAAAACAGAGACACTTAAACACATTTCGGCAGTCGGGCCTGTTTATCTCAGAAAATTTTCTGCCACGCTGTCACGCATCCTGGCTGCGGCAGATACAGAAGTTGAAGGGTTCGATCATCGCGTTAAGGAGCGTCGCAGACCTCCCCGTGAGTATGTTGCGGTGGCCGATGTTCCGGCAGAATGGTTGTCCTGGTGTGAACGGTGGCGTGTCACCTCGGTACTCCGGCCCGCATCCGTTTTGTCTGCGTGGTACGTCCTACTGAAATGCGGCCGCTGGCTGGCAGAATGTCATCCGGAATGCCTGTCGCCAGCCAACTGGACGCGTGAGACGGCAATGAACTGGGTGACAACAGTATGCAGGATGAAAGTGGGAGAGTGGTCAAATCCTTGCGGCATGTACCGCGATCGTCGTGGAATGACAATGAAACCTGCTGCACGGGCAAGTCTACTTGGACATGTCCACGCTTTTTTTCATGATTTGCAGGAATGGGGCTGGATACCGGTGCAGTTCAGCCCGGAAAGAATACTCCGGCCGCCGCGCAGTCTGACGTCGCTTACGGGGCCTGATCCGCGCCCCGTAGCAGACGATATATGGTGCAGGTTGCTTCACGCAGGGCAGACTCTTCAGGAAACGGATCTGAAACCCTCCGCTACTTATCCTGCTTTTTATCCGCTGGAAATGGTGCGTGCCCTCAGCATACTCTGGCTTTTTGGTGGTCTGAGACGAGATGAAATCCTGAGGATGCGGTGCGGTTGTATCCGCTGGCAGCGGAAGGAAGATGATGATTCGCGCCGTATCTGCCTGTTGGACGTACCGGTCAGCAAGACATGCGCGGCATTCACAAAACCAGTTGACCCGATTATAGGGGAAGCGATTGAACAGTGGGAGGGGATGCGAAGTACGCATCCTCTTCAGGAAGATTCTAAAACCGGTGAAAGTGTACATTTCCTGTTCATGCATCGTGGAAAACGCGTACATACAGGTTACATTAACAATTCTCTTATCCCTTTGCTCTGCAGAAAAGCAGGGGTACCTGAGAGTGATACTAAGGGAAAGATAACGAGTCACCGTGCGAGAGCTACTATGGCTACTCAACTTTATAATGCCAGGGAGCCCCTGGATATTTTCGAGCTTCAAAGATGGCTAGGACATGCTTCACCAGAATCTACCCGCCATTATGTCGAAATCACGCCAACAAAGCTGGCGGGTTCTCTTGAAAAGGCTGGTTACTTTGAACGTAACCGTCGCATGATATCTGTGTTGATAGATCAGAATGTGATAACCGCAGGGCAGGCAGCCGAAGGAAAACCTTGGCGTTATTACGATCTGGGGCATGGTCTGTGCTCCTATGATTTCTTTGAACAATGCCCACATCGGATGGCTTGTGCAAAATGTTCATTTTATCTGCCCAAATCATCTTCAGAAGCGCAGTATGTTGAGGGACAACGAAATTTACTGAGGCTGATGCAAGAGATACCACTTACTGAAAGCGAAAGGGCTGCAGTTGAAGATGGTGTTGAAGCAATGAAAAAACTTACGGACTCACTGCGAAATGTGGCATCACCAGATATTGATAACGAGAGAAGATGAAGTATTTTAAATTTTATAATCCCTCTAAACATAAAGTTTAGAGGGATTATAATCATACAGATATTACATCCATGGGCTATAAACTTTACTCAATACGGTTTTCAATTTTTCGGGTATACCTTCATAAGCATCTCCCCATGTTAATGTATGGCGATATGCATTAAATGGTTTTTCAGATGCAGGAGAAGGATAGCCGAGAAGATCCTCAATGCATTCTTCAATAGCAATTACTTTGTCTGGAGAGCCTGCTGCATTTAAAATATGTGGATTAAAAATCTCAGCCCCCCTGACACCTAAGTCTCGGTCGTGAATAACTATAAAGTCAACGCCTAAAGCAGAGAGGTATTTTAATAATCCTATTATTGCAGATTTTCCTCTGGCTTTGATAACTTCTGAACTTGTCATTATCCTATTTCTCACTTCAGTTGGCATTCTTCTTATTGCTTCGCGGAAAACAAGTTCTTCAGTATCGCCTTCAACAACAATTACTTTCCTCGTAAAAAATATTCTTGATATGTGATCATCTAACCTAATAACCATTTTGACATGATCTTTGTCTTCACCTTGTAATTTTTTATATTCATCAGTGACAGAGAATGGGTTTATTGTTGTGTGTGATTTGTCGTAATAAAATCTATTGAGTACCTGCTTAGGCTTTCTCGATAAATCAATTAAATATGGAGAGTGAGTGGTTGCTACTATTTGGGATGAATTTCCAGATAGTTCATAAATCAAATCTCTCATTTGATTTGCAGCGCTCGGATGAAGATAGATTTCAGGTTCTTCAAAACCTATGATGAGGCTTCTTTCATCTCCTCCTCTGTCTCTCAACCACTGTTGTCTAAACCTCAATAATCCAAAAACAGCAGCCCTAACCATTCCTGTCCCCTGATTTGAAACGGAAGTTCTTATATTGCTTGACATTTCTATGGAGAATGTCGGAGATAATGCTGTGTCAGGATTAGATAAGTCAGCTGATGCATAAATTTTAGATTCAGGAAAAACACCGCATAATACAGCGTTAAGTGCGGACATCATTTTCCCAAATTCAGATTGCCCATCTGAAGGGTTTAACTCATTCGCTAATTCGTTCAAACAAGCTTGGGCTTGCTTGTAATTCTCAGATATTCCACGTACATCTTTAAACAACTCATTAAGCGTTTTTTGTAAAACTCCTGTTTTACCTTCAATTTCTGATGCGCCTGAGTCTGCAGGGATTAAAAGGAAACTTGGTAACTTTGAGAGAACAACACCACCTATTCCCCCAGGGTTTTTATCCCAAACTTCTTCATCATTTAAATCCCACATGTCATCAATTAGCTCTAACTTACCTTTTTCTGATGAACCTATATTTTTTTCTAGGTCTGTGAAGAGGTCTTTTATTAAATCCTCATTGATGCCAGCATCTATGAGTTGCTGGGGCTTTTTTAATTTTTCTAATTCTTTTTTCATGACTCTTTTTAAAGACTTTAGTTCTATAATTGCATCCTCTCCCAGAGAGTAACTTTTCCTATAAGTAATGCTTTTTCCAGTCTCATTAGTGTCTTCTGGATCATAATTGAAAATTCTTCCTTTGAAACCTCTCCAGTTTTTGGCTGATTCAGGTACATTACGGAATTCGGCCTCAAGGATAACCGTTTTACAACATACTTTGTTTTCACCGGTTTCTTGATCAATTTCAGAGCAAAAACAATCTAGATCCATTGTCTTTTTATTAGAAAGCAGCCATTCAATTGCTTTCAAGACAGAGCTTTTACCAGCATTATTGGAGCCAATGAGAAATGTTGCGTCACCAAATTTAACTTCTGCATCATTGATTCTCTTAAAGCCATTAATTTTTAACGTGTGTAATCTCATAAATTTGCCCATAAAATTAAATGTGTTTAAATGTTTCTGAAGCCATAAATCATTAACAAATTTAATGTTATGATGCAACTAATAATTAAGTGCTAAGTTCAAACTGTGAGGTTAGGAGTAGATTTAAAATTCCACATAAGCTTTGCTTCTTGCGATTACGCAGCCATCGTTGTTCGAAAGAACGACGACCGGTTTCCCCCGCAAATCGGGCCTGAACAGGGCCTCACAGGACGCATAGAAGCTGTTGACGTCAGCCAGACCAAACATCGGCATGGTTACCTCCGGCGCGCCTCGGTATTGTGGAAAAACCAGGTGACCACGCCCAGCAGATGCAACTCCTCTGGGTAGATTACCGGATAGGCAGGGTTCATCGGTCGCAACGCAATCTTTGGGTGCAGCTGCAGGCGCTTGACCGTGAACTCCCCACCGACCTCCGCGATGACGATGTCACCATGCGTGGCTTCCTTTGCGCGGTCGACGACCATCACGTCCCCGTCATACAGGCCCAGATCTTCCATGCTGCTGCCGCTTGCACGCACAAAAAACGTAGCGGCGCGATGGGTGATGCAGAGCTCATTCAGGTCAAGCTCTGCTTCGACATAATCGGTGGCAGGGGAGGGGAAACCGGCGGCGCAGCGCTCAACAAAGAGCGGGATGCGCATGACGGGTCGTATATCGGCAGGCCTGAATATCGTCAGTCCGCCCTGAGAGGATGTCGCTTTCATGGTGCCGCTCTCCGGACTGAATGGCCTGAAGTTCGTGCTTCAGTGAATAACTCTGGCATGGTTGATTTCCCTCCTAAATACCACTGTATATAAAAACAGTATTGATGAGTTGAGAGTCCATGGCAAGAGGAACGAAGCGATGATTTAATCTGCGATGTACTATGTTACTGACACAGATTGTGATTTCCCTGATAATTTCATGACTACAGTCTTTTCATGAGAAAAGTGACATCGTCTTTCAAACGATGTCGTCATCAAAGGCTGTAAGGGGTAACCCACAAGGTCACGGTGATTTCATCCGGGTTTTACAGCTTGTCCCACTCTCCAGTCTCCTTCATTCTCAGATATTCTGATCTTGAGTTCTTTTTTAAGACACCCATCATCTCGGAGCTTTTAATAAATCGGGCTAAATTCCGGGTCAGTATTGAAAGATGGTCTTTCAAATTTGCTAACGGCAAGTTGCCTATTGTCGAATAAAGCATGGCAATTAGCTGCCATTTAAATCTCCTGACTTTTTTATATTCGCTAATCCCTTCTTTGGATGGGGTTTCATACTCTATAGCTGTTGTGATTGCGCTGATCCCATAGGCAACAAACTTTAAAAATGAATAATCATAATCCGATAGTACCCTCTCTTTATCTTCAAAGCTTTCCTCTCTGGATAGACTTCTTGATATTTTCATGACCTCTTTAATGGTGTGTATTTTTTTGTTGTCAGACCCCGTTTTACGGGAGGTGAACATTAATTTGTCCCTGTATGCTTTAATCAAAAAACAGATTGCACCAAACCTTACGTAAGGTTCGGATTTTAACTCATAAAAAGCCTGTGCAGTTGAACCATTGTAGAGAGGTTGCTTTCTGTCATGATTTTTTATAAAAATAACCACGTCAATTAGTGGGGTGATTTTATTGTAATCATCATCCCTTATGTTATGGTTGAATTGATCGCAAACAATTTTTATCAGTGTATTATCGTCGTAATGTTGATGTTCAGAGTCAAGGAGCTTGCTGTAATCAATATCAGCAACCTGAAAATCATATTCATCAAAAACTTCACTTTCTTTAACGAAGTAATTTGCATGTTTTATGGCCTCATTAACAAGTGCTTGTTTGCAAAATTCGTCCACCCCATTTTGGGGATAATCATTTTGACGTTCAAAGTTAAGCTGATGAATAAGGTGTGTCAGAACAACAGCCGCCTCGTATTGTCCCGAAAACATCTTAGTTCCGGGGTTGTGGAAGTCATACATACTTCTGGGAAAGTACACCAGGAAATCCATTATCAGCTTTTCTATCCGATACATTTGCTGAAGAAGGTTTACGCGAACATTCAGCATTTCTCTGCATGAAACGAGGTTGCTGTGAATCACGGCATCATGCCTGTAATCCTCTATTGTGGTGAGAGGCTTATTTTCATCGAGCAAAAAAGGCGTATGCCACCATCCAGTACTCTGTTTCCAGCCTTTAGATATCACATTCATCATGTGAACAAAATGCATGCATTTCTGGAGGTCGTGTTTAGATATTTTTCCGTCTAAATTGCCCCTCCCGAAAATCTGCTCAACTTTTTTTCTCAGAATTTTAATAGAGCCCGGGACTGTATTATATTCTAAATATGAAAATTCGCTCTCAAGCGCTGATAGAAAACTTTCGTGTATAGTATCAGTTAAGCTCACTTCGCTAAAAAGTGAGTAAATGCTGTTATACGGGTAATCTTTTAGCATAAGGCCTCCTCGTTGTGTGCTTCATAGTAATTTTCGTGGTGTGTTATGTGGAGGTAAAACTCTTGTATTTTTTATAATTTATTGATAATTATGGGTTTAAAGTGATTTTTTTCTTGTTTGAGAGGGTGGGGGCCATGAGGTGTACCCCCTGTTTTATCGCTTGCAAAAAAAAGAAGCCTGTAGTTATAGCCAGTGATGCCCGTTAAAGATTTATGCAACCGTGGAAATCGAACAGGGGCCCTGTTGTTGGACAACCCGTGTCTCACCTAAATCAAGTCTTAGAAAGGACCCTTTCCTGGTATCAGTAACAGAGCACCTTCTGGTTGAAATTATTTATGACGAGTTCATGTTTTCTGAATGAGCATTTTAAATGGAAATTTTTTTCGTGCTGTTAAGGGTTTACCCACGTTTATCCGTGTGTTCTGATATATTCACTGCTTAACTCAATGATGCCTTTTATTTTGAAGTTAATATACCGGAGAAAAAGAACCATTTCCTGGTGTTCTAAGTTTTTATGGTCGGTTGTGATACTCGTTGGAACAGAATGTATTAGTTTGCTGGTAAAGGTGTATATGAAGTTGTATTCATCCTCAAGACCAACTTCTTTAGCCTTTTGATTCCATCTCCAAACCATGTTTTTGCTTACCATTTCTTTCACATCTTCCGGGAAGTTGTCCTCGAAGTTTTCTTTTTCATTTGCTATTTCAGTCAGGGATTTTTCTATCATATTCATCTGGTTTTTCCTGACCAGAACTGCCTGAAAACCATATCCATTAAACTTGGCTTCCTCAGAAAAAATTGAAAAACTCATGTCAGCTTCCCTGTCGATTATGTTTTTTACATACTCAAAGAGCGTTTCTGCGGCCTTGGTAGCCTCCTCCGTTTTCTCCATCAGTCTGATCTCCCCTAGTCTTTTTTCAGTAAGTTCTTTTTCCTTTTTCTCCATTTTTTCAAGGAAAGCCACCTCCCTGTTCATTTGTTCCTGAAAATTAGCCCAGTATTCGCGCTGGCCTTTAAGGAGTTGAGAGTAGTATACCACTCCGTAACGCGAATTTTTTGTGAGCAGTTTCAGCCATACACTCATCTCGAATATATAGCGCGTTACTGAAATTAAACTGAGGCTTTCAATGTAGTTAAAGTTATTTTCCGTAAATAGTCGGAGCTTTACGAGACAGTCTCCAAAAACCGAATTACACCAGTCTTCAGCAATTTTGGGATTGAAACTGTCTCTCTTTTCTTCCGTTCTGAACAGTTGAGCGGCTGCATCAAGAACGCTCCGGTGATCTCTTATATTTTTCACTAAATCCGCTATTTCCTGTTCGTACATTTCATACCTTCTATTTTCTGATTATGTTCGGATAAATCCTAACACAGCTTTTCTGTTAGGCAATGTTAAGTGTGTGGCCCGGTCAATCGGCCTGACTGTGATGTCTGATGTTTCTTTTTTCATGGATATTCTGTTGAGCGGCATATCCTTCATAAGCCAACGAGTATGTCGCTTCGCTCCGCTTTTTTTGCCGCTTCCCGTCCTACGGCCGGAAACCGGCAGATGCAAAGTGCCGTGCCCTCACTGTAGCCGGGCCGCTTCGCCTGCAAGGGAAGCTTCGCCGCCATCCTCACCCGTTCCCCGCCGTGCGCGGGACATTCAGTCCGCTCCGGCGGCGCGTGCGGCTTCCGGTGTCGCCCCTGCCTGCTCCGCTTTTCGCCCGTCTTTGTGGTGGTCACGGCACCACAGGGGTGCCCCCTGAAACTGAGGAGCATAACTATGTCCCGATTCATGCGTGGCGACAGCGTACAGATCATGTCCGGCTTTCCGGATAACAGCATCGATTTCATTCTCACCGATCCGCCGTACCTCGTCGGCTTCAAGGACCGGTCCGGCCGTTCGATCGCCAACGACGTTAACGATGAGTGGGTGCTGCCGGCGAGCCAGCAAATGTTCCGCGTACTCAAAAACAACAGCCTGGCAGTGAGTTTTTACGGCTGGAACCGCGTGGACGTCTTCATGCAGGCCTGGAAGGCGGCGGGCTTCCGTGTTGTAGGGCACCTCGTTTTCACCAAAACCTACGCCTCGAAATCGGCGTTTGTCGGGTATCAGCATGAGAGCGCCTACCTGCTGGCCAAAGGGCGCCCGCCGCTGCCGGCAAACCCGCTGCCAGATGTGATGCCCTGGCAGTACACGGGCAACCGTCACCACCCGACGGAAAAGCCGGTAAGCGTGCTACAGCCGCTCATCGAAACCTTCACGAAGCCCGGCGATCTGGTCCTGGACCCCTTTGCCGGCTCAGGCTCGACCTGCGTCGCCGCGGATCAGAGCGGGCGCCGCTGGATTGGTATCGAACTGCTGGAGCAGTACCACACCGCCGGCCTGCGTCGTCTCGGCGAACTGCGCGCCGCCCGGGCCGCCTGATTTATTCACCTTAACCAGACCAGAAGGACAGCACAATGACAGCTCAGACCCTGAATACAGAACTAACTCAGCTCACCGACGACGTGAACGACCTGGAGGAATCGCTTTACGAGTTTCATTTGCGGCTGCGGGACATGGTAAAGCGCAACCTTTACCGCGGCGCCTCGCCGGCGCAGAAAATGGCGGGGGTACTGATTGAGGATATCGATTTACAGCTCCTTGACCTTTACCGGCGTGCCGCCCTGATGCGCAGCCACCTGAATTAAGATGCCGGGGCGGTCATTTTTCGACCGCTCCTTTTCAGTTCGCTGGTACTGCCGCCGCTGTGCTTTTATCCACAGGGTTCCGGCCGGTTTATTCACCGGTCTGTGGACAACAGGCAATAAGGATGTTGCTGCGCGCCGCTTTATTCCGCCTTGCGGCGGGACAGGACAGAAAACCCGGTCCGTGCGGTCTGCGGCCGGTGCCGTGCCTTCACTTTAGCCCGACCGCTGCGTGATCAAGAGATCGCTTCGCTCGCCTCCTCCCCCGTTCGCACTCCCTCCGCCGCGCTTACTCCCGTCGCGCTTCCGCTCAATATTCGCGTCAGCGCCGTGCGTAATCACGGCTCCGCTCGCTTGCGCTGCGGCCTCGTCGTCGCTCCTGATCACTCCGCTTTTCGTCGGGCTGTCATTCAGGCACGGCACAGGCCGGAACTGTAATCCCCTTTGACTGCGGAGATATCTGATGAACACACAATTCCACGTTTACCCGCCAGCGTCTGTCCTGGCAGATTTTGTCAACCTGCGTTTTCTGCCTTCCCTGTTTGGCCACGACTACGCGCAGGCTGAAAACAACGTTTACCTCTATGCCAGCCGCTATCTGGCCAACTATGACGGCACGGTGTGGGACTTCGTACAACTGGCAGGCGGCGGGGGCTACATGAAGCCCGAAGGGGAAGAGCGCTACATGTATTCAAACCCTTACCACTGGACGGAACTGGAAATCAGCGCTGACGCAGCGGGGATCATCATCACGGCGCTGGTACTCAACCACCGTAGCTGGCTCTACGACCGTCACGACGACGAGGAACTGTGTGCGCACTTCTGCCAGCGCCACCGCCAGCTGATGGAGTTTGTGAAAACTCATCCCGAAGCCGCCGCCATTTTCTGCGCCCTGAACTGATAACACACGGGGCGGCGGGGCCGCCCCTACAGAGGAAAACACTATGTACGGAACCGTTAACGAGCTTTGTGCCCGTCTCAGATCCTGTTTTAAGCCCGACGAACTCATGACGCTGATTATCTGGACGAAAAATGACGTGCTCGCCGTGCTCGATGATTCACGGATCACCGATGAAATCGCCGACGAAATTTTAAGACGCATTGAATGGCAGGGCGGGCAGCACGACAGCGGTGTGGGACTGGATGCCTTGCAGGGCATAGCGCAAAGCCTGCTTGATGAGGCCGAGCAGGCCCGCGAAGCGACGGTGCCCGCCGCCGCGCTCGAAATTGCGCTCAGGGTGGCGTGGGATTTTATGCGCCTTGAGGACGCACAGAGCGGCGAGGGGGCGGCCGCGCGGCTGTATCCGGACGAAACAAAGGCACTTTTACGTGTCAGCGCCGCGCTGAGAGCGCAGGCAGACGAATAACAACCCAGTGACAGCGCGGGGGCGGCGCAGCCGCCCCCGATGAGGAGCTAAAAAATGTACGGAACCGTCAGCCAGCTTTACCACCGCCTGAAAACCGAATTTCAGGGCGAGGAAAAAATCACACTGATCATCTGGCGTAAAGAGGAGGTGATGAAGGTACTCAGCGAGGAGCACATCACGGAGGAAACCGCCGCCGAAATCGTGTGCGACCTCTCGACATGGGACAGGGATGCACAGCACGAAGCCGGCGTGGGTGCTGAAACCCTTCGGTTTATCGCCAGTGGCGTCCGCTACGCCGCCTCTCGGCGTAACCGGCCGGTGACCATCGCCGCCTCAGATCTCGCTGTTCTGGCAGAGGCCGTTGAACGCTTACTGAACACGGGGGGCGATGAAGACCCCAGCGATATTGAGGAAGCACTCAGACGGGCTTACCACGCCATCGATCAGTAACTGGGCGGAGCAGGGCAGGGAGGCCCGCCGCCCTTTCCGGCCCGGGCGAAAAACCGGCCGCCTGCGGCGGCAGAACGGCACAAGACACGCCTGGCGGCGCGCTTCCTGCCGTTCTGCTGATTCCGGCAGCGTGCAGGGGATCAGGGAAAATAGAACCAGGCCGTTGAGATGAGATCGTTATTAATTTCAAAAACGGCAATGCTTTCAAGCGGAGAGGGTGACAGGCCGTGAATGAATTCATGATCGAACACTTTATTCCCCAGCACCGTTCTGGAAATCAGTTCCGCTCTGAGTGCGGGAATGTTGAAACGGTTGTTAATGTAGAAATCACGCAGCGCCGGTTTGCCCTGTGTTGAGGGCGTTTCAGCAGGCATACGGTAGCCCTTAAAATCATCTGCAAAGCAGGCCATGAAAGCGTCGATATCATGCGCATTGTACGCCTCAAACTGAGCAGCAACGGGACGGGTGACTGACATGCCGGACCTCTCCTTTGTGAATTAATATGCTTTTTATTAGCATTAATATTCAATAGCGAAGGCGGTTTAACAACACTTTTTTCAGTCTGCCGCAGTTTCACAGCAAAAGGTCTTTTACCCCGGGCGTCCGGGCGGCTGTCATGCTTCGCACAGAGCCGGCAGGCCGTCTCTGCCCGGGACCGGCCCCGTTCCGGTTCCGGTCCAGCGGGTTTCCATCCTGACGCAACGGCTGCAACCGGCTGTCGCCGGTGCTTTAACCGCCCCGGCAATGAGCCGCCGTGGCTCTGATGCGCAGTGCCCTGCCGCTGCGTTTCTCCGCGCGGCCGGCACTGCGGTGCTGTCCGCCTCATTCCCTCTTTCATCATGCCGGTTTACGCCCACACCGGGGCTGATACAGCCACGGTCCGCCTTGCCGTCCAGGATGGAATAAACAGCGTGGACATTTTTTCATGAAGCCCAAAAAAATGTCCCGCTGTCCTGGTCGGTCTGCGTTGGACCGCGCCAGTTAACGCCCCTGCGGCGTGGGATCTCAACCGGGTGATGAAACACCACAGGAAACCACAGCCGTTCAGCTCACAGGTCAACACCGCGGCGGAGAAACTCACCGGGTGATGATTTTTAAAAGCCTAAAAGGGGATATGCCATGTCAGTACACGAAACAATGCCGGAAACCACCACGAAACCTGCTGTAAAAAAGGGCGGTAAAAAAGCCACTGCCCCCCGCGCCAGCGTGGAGGCGGTACTGGAGAATGCCGTCACCGTCATGCACACACAGGACCAGCTTACCCTGTCGCCGCATCAGGCCCGTAACATGGCGCATACAGACAGCGAAATCCGTGAGCTTGCTGACTCCATTGCCCGTGTCGGACTGCTCCAGAATCTTGCAGGCCATACGATGCCTGACGGCAAAACCGGTATCTGTGCAGGCGGTGGTCGCATGAAAGCGGTGATGTTACTGACAGCCGAAGGGCGCTGGCCAGCCGACCGGCCTCTGCCCGTCCTGATGGTGCCGGAGGACATGGCGCGTGTGGTATCCATGACCGAGAACGGCAAACGCCGCGACATGCACGTTTCCGAACAGATTGTTAACTTCCGCGCGCTTACGGAGGAAGGCCGCAGCGAAGGGCAGGTGGCCGACCTTCTGGGGTTCAGCGTGGCCCATGTCAGACGCTGCCTCAAACTTGCCGACCTCTCTCCCGCGCTGATGTGCCTGCTGCGAGAGGATCGCATTACGGTCGCCCACTGTCAGGCGCTCACGCTTGCCGGAACGCCTGAGCGGCAGGATCAGATTTGGGAAGCGGCGATCGCAAAGGTGTACGGCGGCAACCTGCCGTCTCCTGACATGCTGAAGCGCCTCGCCACGGATACCGACATCCGTACAACCAGTGCGCTGTTTAATTTTGTGGGGCGGGAGGCTTACGAGACGGCAGGCGGGGCCGTGCAGGAGGATTTATTCAGCGATGATGAGGGCGGCTGGGCCGATGCGCTGCTCACTGAAAAGCTGGCGCTTGAAAAGCTGAGGGCCGTAGCGGAAGACGTGCGCGGACGTGAAGGATGGGGGTTTGCGGAAGCGCGGCTGTCTCAGGTAAAGACCTGGGCTGATCGTGACACATGGTGTTTTCTGCCGGAGCCGGAGCCGCAGTTTTCCGCAGAAGAAGCAGAGCGCGTGGCGCAGCTTGAGTTAGTCATTGAAAATGACGAATTTGATACTGATGAGGATGAACAGGCGGCGTATGAGGAACTCGCTGCTCTGACTGCAACCGCAATTACGCGCGGCTGGCGTACAGAGGATAAGGCCCGTTGCTGGATCGTTGTCTCTCTGGATGACGGTGAGGTAGTCATCCAGCGGGGTCTGGCCCTCGTTGATGACCAGCAGACAGAAACTAAGGAAGACGGAACCGACGACAGCACGGCAGACAGTGGTCAGGTTTCGCCGCCTGAAAAAGGCGTTGAGGCCTATTCTGCGGCACTGGTCAGGTCAATGTCCTGTGAGCGCACTCTTGCCGTCCAGGCAGCGCTGTTTCAGCAGCCTGACACTGCCCTCACGCTGCTCACCTGGACGCTGTGCCGACAGGTCTTCGGGGGAAGCGGGCTGGGCCATTCCCCCGTCAGTATTACGCTGAATCCCCGAACCGGAGCCATGTCTGCTCAGGCCCATACCGGAACAGACGGGCGGGGATACCGCGAAATGCAACACGAAGAAGGGGCGTTACGTGAACTGCTGCCGGAGGGATGGAAACTCGATTTTACCCTGCTCGCTGCGCTGCACCACGATACGCTGAAACGGCTGCTGGCGTTCTGCGTGGCATCGTCACTCGACGGTGAACAGGTTCGCGTAAATGGTCATACACCCGACTGTGCGCTTGATGCCACCGAGGCGGCGCTGTTCTTCCACCTTCGCGACTGGTGGCAACCGGATGCGGCGTTCTTCGGACGCATGAGCAAGGCGCAGACTGCCGATGCTCTGGAGGCCACAGGGCGCGGCGATCTGGCCAGAGGGGCAGAAAAGATGAAAAAAGGAGACGCTGCTGAACTGGCGGCGCAGACCTTAGCGGATTCCCGCTGGCTGCCTGAATGGCTCAGTGCCCCGCTGCCGGATACCGACAGCGAAAGCGCCACTAAACACGACTGACAGCAGGGTGCAGGGCAGGGAAGCCCACGCACCTTCTGGCTCCGGCGGGAAACCCTGCCGCCTGCGGCGGCGGTGCGGGAAGCCCCGCGCCTGACGGCGCGGCCACCACACCCTTTTCTGACAACGGTATTCATCATAATGCCGTTCACCTCCATTTTTTCAGGCTGGTTAAGGTGAACAGGTGGCCTGAATTGCCCTTTTCTCCCGTAACACTCAGGTCAAATGCTTTTACCCCGGGCGTCCGGGCGGCTGTCATGCTTCGCACAGAGCCGGCACGCCGTCTCTGCCCGGGACCGGCCCCGTTCCGGTTCCGGTCCAGCGGGTTTCCATCCTGACGCAACGACTGCAACCGGCTGTCGCCGGTGCTTTAACCGCCCCGGCAAAAAGCCGCCGTGGCTCTGTGGCCAGCCCGCGGTTGCGGGCTGCAAATTCCCCTTCTGACGTCTTTCCCGCTGTTTCGGTCATGCCTTGCGCGGAGGGCTTGTCGTAGCACCGCCGGTTCGTGAATAAAAGGGTTGAAATGTACGCCGCCAAAAACTTTTCGCCAGGGGCCGCAAAAACTTTTTGTCGTCGCCCCTTTTATTCCCGCCCTTCGTCGTCGCAACTCTGCCCTTCGCCGCGAAAGGCCAGACCGGAAAAGAAAAAAGCCGCGTCAGAGGAAGCCTTTTTTCGGCCCGCATCCGGTCGGCTGGTCTGCCAGCGCTTCAGGAGCCGGAATTTTCAGGCAAATAAAAGGAGTCCTGCCCGTGAACACGACGATCCCCCCTTACCGCGGCACAGCCGATCAGAAACCTTCTGTGGGGCTGCCGTCCGGCCCGTTTGGCCGTCAGACCGCCAGCGCTCTGGTGAGCGCATACCGCAACGTTTTCATCGAGAACGACGCGGGTACGCACTTTCAGTTAGTTATCCGCGATGCGCAGGGCGGGCTGATCTGGCGGGCGTGGAATTTTGAAGCTGAGGCCGGATTCGGCCTTACGACCTACATCAGGGGATACGGCGTCAGGCGCTGAAAAACAGGCCTGGCTGAGCGGTTATTCAGTCAAGCCCGACCCGAATCATTATTCAGGAGATCACACCATGTCAGAGAAACAGCACAGTGTAAAACTGCTGCCCGTCCTTACCGCTTCGGCGTTACGTTCGCCGGTGTCGCAGACCGACATTGCACGGGTTATGGGCGCGTACTGCTTTATCCAGCTCGATAACGGCGATGAGGCGTTTTATCACCACGGGCATTTTGTTACCTGTTCCGATGCAGGCAGTAACGAACCCTCCGTTGTCGATACAGCCCGTCAGTCTGCCCGCGCCGGAGGCATGCCGCTCCGGATGTTTGAACTTCCGCTGCCCGTCCAGGGGGATGAGGAATGGTGCTGGAATGACGTTGCGGAGGCGCTTGCCCGCAGTGCCATGACAGAAAACGTCAGAGCGTCAGTGACCGTCACCGGCTGTATGACAAAGCTGGGCGACAGAGGCATCCATTTCTGCTCGCATCCCCTGCTGAGCGGCGTTAACAGCAACCTGTGGTTTCCTGTTGGTGAGAATGAAGACTGGTTTTCGGCGGTTGAGCGGGTTCTTGTCATGAATGGCCTGGCTGAAAACCTGACGGCGCTTGATCCGCTGCGTGACTGCAAAGAATACACCGACTGGAAAGCCACTTATAACCGCAAAGTCATTATTTGATAAAACGGGGCCGGACACGTCCGGCCCGTTCTGACACGAATGAGGTACGTTACATGCATAGTTTTTCATTACCTGAATGCCACACGCTCAGAGCGGCTGAAACCCTCAACGTTGCCGATTTATCCTGCCTGGCAGAACAGGTGACGGATCTCCTGCCGTTTGATGCTGATAATGCCAGCCGTGCAGGCGCAGCCGCTGCCGCTCTGACCGCCTTCGCCCGCTATACCGGACTGAATACCGACGGCGAATCTGCCGAAACCGTTATTGTCGATTTCCTCACTGACCTGATGCATTTATGCAGTGAAACCGGCATGCCGCTCTGCGAAATGCTCCTTTCGGCCAGTCGTCACTGGCAGGTTGAACAGGACGCGTAGCGCACCAGCCTGCGCGGACCATGTAACCGCGTGACAGGTACAGCGTTAATACTGCTTTCGGAGACAGGCGATCATGATCACGTCACTGAGCTACACAGAACAAAGATTCAAAGAAATTAAGGCATGTCTCAGTTTCCTGCGCGAACTTGTGAGCCAGCCGGATGAGGAAAATTGTGAGGAACTGATGCAGGGTACGCTGTGGCGCTTAGCCGGTGAGATCACAGAAACCGTGACTGACTGGACACTGGCCCGGCCCAGGCTGCCCCTTTCTTCCGTCCAGGCGTGGGCCGAGGCCATCAGGCTGGTACGAACCCAGCCTGATGGCCTCGGTGATTATCTCTGCCGGTCGGCAAAAAAGGAACTCAAAATGATGCTTCAGTCTGATTCCTAGAAGGGAAATGCGTGCATCATCTGGATACTTACGCGTTATATCTGAACGAAAAACAGAAGATTTAATCGCCGATAAAGTGTGACTTTGTTTCACAACGTGCTATTATAAGTGTGACAAAGTTACACACACCGGAGGGCGTATGACAGTAACAAAACTGAGGCAGCAGGGCGGGGCGGTTGTGCTGACCATTCCAAGCGACATTGCAGCCAGAGCAGGCTGGAGCGTTGGCACACTGCTGGACGTTACCGCAGACGGGGATGCCGTGAGTATTCGCCCGTCAGGTCGCGTTGCCCGTGGCCGTAAGACGGTGGCGCAGCTACTGGCAGGGATTGACCAGGATGAAATCCGCCAGTTCAACGACGAAATCAGCGACGGCGCGATTGACAGACCTCAGGGAAGGGAGTTTATCTGATGGTATCGCGCAGAATCCCGCAGAAAGGTGAAATCTGGCACGTTAACGGCGATCCGGTTGAGGGAAAGGAGTTTAAAGGGCCGCACTATTACCTTGTGATTTCTCCCAGGGAGCTTGTTGCGGCGCTGGGAACGGCGGTATGTGTACCGATAACGAGTGGCGGTGGGGCCGCGCGTTCGCAGTCCGTGACGGTCTGGTTAGACGGAGACAGCACCGAATCGGGTAAGGTGACGGGCGTTGCACTTTGCTATCAGTTACGTTCGCTCGACCTGGCTGCCCGTAAGGCCACTTACAGCACAAAGGTGGCTCCCCACATCATGGACGAGATCCTGTCGATGGTCGTGGATTTAATCGACCCGCGCTGAAAGGCGCGGTTTCACTTTCTGCATTCTGCGCGGTGCAGCTCCGCAACAAAAAACGCAAGGGCCGGACAGCGCCGGTGCTGCCGCACCGGCCTTATCCGTTTTTGTGCACATCAAAGCAATCCGTTTCCTGGTATCCGTGTTCCTTCTGACTTTCCTTTTCTGTTCCTTTTTCAAAAGCCACTTCACGGGCAGGGCCATGGCCCCCTTCGGCTCCTGCCCTGGCGGGCAGTCGTCAGCCTCACTCCGCTAAGGCGGCAGAGCCGCCTAGCTCCGCCGAACCCGCGGGCGGGTTCGTGTAGAGTCTGATGGCGAAGGTCAACGTCAACGGCTGCTGACGGCTGGCGCCGTCGCTTTAACCGCCCCGGCAAAAAGCCGCCGTGGCTCTGTGGCCAGCCCGCGGTTGCGGGCTGCAAATTCCCCTTCTGACGTCTTTCCCGCTGTTTCGGTCATGCCTTGCGCGGAGGGCCTGTCGTAGCACCGCCGGTTCGTGCAGAAAGGGGTGAAATGTACGCCGCCAAAAACTTTTCGCCAGGGGCCGCAAAAACTTTTTGTCGTCGCCCCTTTATGCCCTCTCTTCGTCGTCGCAACTCTGCCCTTCGCCGCGAAAGGCCAGACCGGAAAAGAAAAAATCCGCGTCAGAGGAAGTCTTTTTCGGCACCCGCAGCCCTCCGGACAAACCGCAGCGCGCTGTACAAACCGGATCTCACAGCATGAGGACTTCATGATGAAAAACGTATCAGCCTCCAGCATCCAGGACACGCAGGATTTGTCCCTCGATGCCTTTATGGACCTGTGTGACTACGTATGGACGCACGGCGAATTCCTGGGGCCGTCTGGCCTGTCGCGTGATGATTTTAACGGGCTGGAGGTGATTGATGAGCCGACAGAAGAACCGGACGCGCGGAAAGTTTACATGCGCGACGGCTGGCCTGTTGCCGTCTACGAATTTGATATCGGTTACACCGTTATCCGTCGTCAGGTCTGACAGGTAGCAAAGAAAAAGGGCGGAAATTCCGCCCGTTCACCCCGGACGCCACGACCAAATGACCGTCCGGAACGTCAACAGCAATAAGGAGTAAATCATGAAAACTGCTGACCGCAGCATCATCACACCCTCCGCCGGATATGTAAAGCCCGGCGGGAAATCATCTCATACGCGCTATCGTCACGCCGATCCGGATGTGCGTGAGATTCCGGATGAAATGCGTGCCCGTGTCCGTCACGTAGCGCACTGCGTCCGTAAGCGCAGAGCCGTCCGTGTGCCTGCCATGAGCAGCAGTGAATGGGGGCAGTTTCTCCGTTCGCTGGAGATCCACCGGGCTGTTGCCTGACTGATTGCCTGCCGTCCCTAAACGGGGCGGCATTACACGATAATCTCAAATCCGGAGTGTGATAATTATGGCCCGTTTATTTAATGGTTTTCGTTCTGCAAACAGCATTCGTCGCGACCGCCCACTTACAGATGATGAGCTGCGTCAGATTGTCCCCAGCGTGTTTTCTGAAGATAAACATGATTCACGCAGTGACCGCTACACCTATATCCCTACAAGCCATATTCTGACTCGCCTGCGTAAAGAAGGTTTTGAACCGTTCTATGCCTGCCAGCAGCGCGTGCGCGATCAGGGGCGCGTCGGTCATGCAAAACACCTGCTGCGCCTGCGTCGTCGTGATCAGATTATTGCCTCAGAAGTCTCGGAAATTATTTTGCTAAACAGCCATGACGGCAGCAGCAGCTACCAGATGATCCCCGGACAGTTTCGCAGTATCTGTTCCAACGGCATGGTGTGCGGAGAAGTGTACGGCGAAATCCGTGTGCCGCATAAAGGTGACATTATCAGTCAGGTGGTTGAGGGGGCTTATGACATCCTTAATCGGTTCGAGGCGATTGAACATTCACGCGACGAAATGAAGGTTATCTTGCTTGATCATCGTGAACAGGTAGCCTTTGCCGAAACGGCGCTGGAGTTTCGCTATGACGGCCAGCATATTCCGGTCACTGCTGATTCAGTTTTGCAGGCCCGCCGTAAGGCAGACAATCCGAATGACCTCTGGACTGTTTATCAGCGCACACAAGAAAACATTATACGTGGTGGATTACGTGGCCGGACGGAGAAGGGAGCAGTGACAAAAACCCGCGCGATAAACGGCATTGACGGCGACATAAAAAACAACCGTTTTCTCTGGTCCCTTGCCGAAAAAATGAAAGAACTTAAATCCTGATTTGCACAAAGGGGCTAAAAAAGCCCCTTTTTTATATCTGTTATTTTACTACGTTACCGTGTAACGCTATTCAGTGATTGTACCTGTCACCGTATTTTTTACCTTTCTGTCACGCGGCTGTTTTTTTCCTTTTCCGTTGTCTTTCAGAACATCAGAAATTGCCCTTTCGCTGAAACCAAACTGCATTTCATCCAGTGCCGACTTGATGTCTTTTGCGTTGTAGCCTTTTTCTTTCGCCAGCATCAGAATGGTGCCACGGAGACTTTCCAGCACTTCATTTCTGGTAATGCGTTTTGGTGACAAATCTGGCAGATTTTCCAGCCTGGATTTTGCCTCATCAATCTGCTCTTGTGTAAAAAACTGCTGTGTAGCCATAACACCCTCCAGTGGAAACATCAAAAAAGGTGATTCTGCCCCGTAATGATGGAAATTTCCAGCCTCCACCCCCCATGACGCCAATTTACTTCTGGCGATTAAAGTGCCAAAATACAGTAATGAAATTCAAAGACGGGACAGGAAATGTTTTGTGACCACCGCCAGCACGCTGGCAGTGATTCCCAAAACGACCTGCTCAGGGCTCCGCCCCGAGACCCGGGTTAAGTGCCAAGGTTGAGTTATGTCGAAAAGTGAAAAGCGTCAGAGGGAAAAGTTGGTTAAATGTCGTTGCACAGATGCTGAATATGAGGCCATCAACAGGAAGGCCATTGCAGCAGGGCTGACGACATCTGAATACCTGCGCCGATCCGCGCTCAACCGCCGCATTACCGTTCGAACCGACATTCGTATGATGAACGAACTGCTACGCCTCGGCGGTCTGCAGAAGCATCTTTACACCCAAATGCAAACGAACATGACGACCGAGCTGAGCCTTCAGTTTTCTGAAGTGCTGACCAGTATCAGGGATGCCATTAACGCGCTGGATATGACGCCTGTCCCTGTCGAGGAAATGAAAGACTGATGAACGTTATCATCCCGCCGAAGCGCCGCGACAAGAAGACCAGCTTTAAGAAGCTGGTTGACTACGTGAGCACGCGTGAGGAAAAAAAACCAACGGAAGCCGCAACACGTGAAGTGGTTCGTGACGCCAGCACTGAGTACGTTTCCACGCCGGGTTTCGGTCAGCTGGTCGACTATGTCGGTCGCAAAAGTGCTGTAGCTCTTTCACAGATTATCAGCATTTCACCAGAGGGCACTCAGCGCGTACTTTCTGGTGAAGTGCTGTGTGAAACAAACTGCTTCTCGCTAGACACTGCCGCGTCAGAGATGAATCTGACAGCATCACAGAACCGTCACTGCAAAGACGCGGTATATCACTTTATTCTTTCCTGGCAGGACGATGAAGACCCATCGCCTGACGCGGTGTTCAGTTCCGTCCGCTATTGCCTTAAGCAGCTTGGCATGGAGGAGCATCAGTATGTTGCTGCTATTCATCGCGACACTGATAACCTGCACTGCCATGTCTCAGCAAACCGCGTACACCCCAACACGTTTACTGCGCAGAACATGTGGAACGATGCCGACACGCTGCAAAAGTGCTGCCGCGTGCTTGAGCGTGAGTTTGGTTTCAAAGTTGATAACGGCAGCTGGCATATGGATGAGGCTGGTGAGCTTCACCGTACCCGTCGCGAGATGCCTTCTGCTCCGCGTGGTGCTGCAAAACGCGAAATCTTTTCAGACAAAGAAAGCCTTTATGGCTATGCCGTACGCGAAACCCGTCAGATGCTAAACGACTTTGCCGAGCAGGAATGTCTGGACTGGCCGCTGTTACATAACGTGCTTTACACTCGTGGACTTGGTCTGCGCGAACAGCAGGGCGGCCTTGCAGTCTACGATCTGATGAATCCGGAAGGTGCCAGCGTGAAAGCGTCTGACGTTCACCCTGCTATCAGCCATGCGGCCATGGTTAAGCGTTGGGGAGATTATCAACCGGCACCACCACCATCAGATCCTGACAATCATGAAGCAGGGATACTCGTCGTTGATAAATTCTACATGCCTCAGCTGCACGTGCGCGATCAGGAAGCACGTCGTGAACGCAGAGAAGCCCGTGCCATTGCGCGCGATATCCTGCGTGCACGTTATGACGCGTACCGCAGTGGCTGGGAAAAACCTGACCTGCGCGCGGGTGAACGGTTCCGTCAGATTGCCTCACACTGTGTGGTTGCCAAGGCCCACGTCCGCGACACTGTCAGAGACCCGCTGATGCGCAAGCTGATGTACCGCGTGGCCGAGTTTGAAAAGATGAAAGCGATGGCCGAACTGCGCCTGCAGCTTCGCGAGGAGCGTCAGACTCTGAAAGAGACAGGAGACAATCGTCCACTGAGCTGGAAGTCATGGGTTGAACGTGAAGCTTCCAAAGGAGACGCAGCTGCGCTCAGTCAGATGCGCGGCTGGGCTTACCGTGATAAACGGGCTGCACGTCAGCAGAAAAATGCGTGGCCAGAACCTAACGTCATTGTTCATTACGGCGCGGGAGATAATGCTCCGGCAATTAAATCCAGTGAACATGAAACGCGAGTACTGCGAGACGGCACAGTCAGCTATCTACGCGACGGCAAGCCAGCCGTAACCGACTTTGGTGACAGGGTCGAGATTTATCCTGCGCCTGACAGCAAGTCTGACCGCTTTAACAATGATCTTGCTGCAGAGCTTACAGCCTGGCGCAGCGGAGAGAGCACTGCGCTGACGGGTGAGCAGAAAGCTGTGAACCGCGTGCTGTATTCCGGCGTGGTGAGAAACATCACTAAACGTGACGGCCGAGAATTTAAAGTCAGTGATCCTAAGCTGATGGCCAGCGTGAATGCCACGGAAGACAGCCTGCGAAATCAGAATGTGCAGCCGGAACTCAAACAGGCCGAGCCGCAATTTAAATACGATGAAAACGTACGCATTTCAAAAAGAGATTTACAGCGTCCATAAGGGGGCGAGCAGAGAAAATTAAATAATTGATAAACCAAATTATTTAGCGCTGATTGCACAGGGTTGAAGGCCTGTACAACCAGCTAACCACAATAACCTGGATAGGAGGTCATCATGGCTGCGGTCGATCCTAGTCATTTTTCGCATCTGAGCAAGTTTTTTCCTGAATTGACTGAGATACAGGCAATTCACAGTTGCATGCTCGTTTTCGGTTGTATCTCAGTAGAGGATATCGCTGAGCTTCGTAGTGTAAGCACAGATACCGTGAATGAGTCATTAAAATCGGCTCAGAAACGACTGGGCGTCAGTTCAATGAAACTTTTAAGGGCCACGGTCATCTGCCGTGTACTCATGAGCATTTCGATGTTCATGAATAGTGTTAATTTTGGTTAAGTTTAGAATGTGTCATTTTTTTAATTAATTTTTAAAAAAAATACCCGCTCCCAAGGAGGGTGTTTTGTTTTATTGTCTATAAATTCAATAACTTGATTTGCACCCCCCTGTAAATAGGGGGGTTTACACAATTAGGACCAATCTTATTTAATGGCCGCAGCTTACAAAAACCATACAAAAACTTACAGGAACATTGATGGCTTCTCAGTCGACTCATAAGAATAAAACAGTGCTTCTCCGTCTTACTGCTGAGATGACTGACCTGTTAAGTGAGGCAGCCATACGCTCCGGCAGAAGTAATACCAGTGAAGCTATGGTCCGTCTTGAAGACAGTTTGAAATATTTTCCAGATCTCGCCGCACCAGGGCGTCGATTTAAAGCAGAAGGTAATTGTTAAAATAGCCCAGCTTAGCCGGCATTGATAATGCCGGTTCTTTTTTCAGATTTTATATGCGCACCCGCGCAGAGCTTTGTTTTGTCAAAATCCAGCCTCCGCTCTTTAACAATGTGTCCGAAACCCTGATCTCAAGGTCCTCTCTTGCCGGCACGCAATATCGGTGCGCGGAAGATGTCCGGAGGCTCTGTCATGGTCAGAATCACATCAGGGGAACCCGTAAATTACGGGGCAGGTTATAAGCGACTGAGGCATGCTTTTCGGGTCGCGTATTTCACTGACGGGCACAAATCAAAGTCGGAATTGTGGGTAGTACGTCTATATCCCAACGAATCAGTTCGATAAATACGTTTCTGGCGCCAGCGGGATTCGCGGTGTCGGTTTCCGGAAATGCAGTTTCCTGAGTTTATTAGCACTGCACCTGTGTGCAGTTGTGAAAGGGTTCATCTGTTAATTAAAACAGGGTCCCAACGAATCAGTTCGATGTAACCAGTTCGACCGATGTATTTATTACATGAGGCCCCGGTGCGTTCCACCGGGCACAACCTGTATCTGGTGATGATTAGTCTGGCGTATCCACGCAGTCGCGAACGGGTTTCCCTGCCGTATTACTCCACATAACGCAAAGATGACAACGAGCAATCAGTGCCGGCCCACTCTGTTCGGAGTGGGTCAGCCCGGAATCGCTTTAACCGCACTACAAATATTAAAACGCTCGCAAAAATCAGTATGTATCAAGGGTGAATGATGAAGCTGACAAAAAACAAACGCGAAGCTCTGCGTAAAAAATTCAAAGGATGCTGTGCTTTCTGCGGGTCTGATCTTCCAGACCGGGGATGGACGGCAGAGTATATCGGGGAAGAATATGTGGCTGGAGGGATTGCCACGGTATGTAGTGACTGCCGTACTTCAAAAGGCAGTCTCTCTCCAGAACAATACCGAGTTGTCATCGCAGAACAGCTGGAGCGCGCTAAGCGTCACAGCTCAAATTTAAGAGAAGCACTGCGCTACGGTCTTATCATTGATGCAAAAAAACCCGTTAAATTCTGGTTTGAAAAGCAAGATGAGCTTAAAGCTACGAGCCCGACCACTTCACAAGCTGCCTAAATGCTTGCTGCCCCACCTCAGTGACATTTTAAGCTTCAGTAATTAATCCAATCTCTCCATCTGGAAACCATCATGAAACCACTTCTAATGGCTGGTCTGTTCCTGTCATTCAGTCTTTTGCTGTCAGTTAACAGTTTCGCCAGTGATGCCCCGGTTAAGCAAAGCGCTGTACCCACACCGGATACGATTATCTGCAGTGAATGTATCAACGTGAATGTGTCCGTGTGGCAGTTCAAGCCTTCTGATCTGAAAGCGCAGATCGATATGCTAACCTCACTTTCTAAACTGCAGCCGTCCCCTGTTTTCTATGGACAGGGAAGCACAGGTGGTCCGACTGTCATCGCACCAGGCGCGGGACAAACCTTTATCGAAAAGTTAGACCATCTCGGTTCGCTTCAACTGAGACTTGAATGGAAGTCTGTTTCACTGCCCGATCATCCGTTGCCGCTGGCCATTAGTTCTGCTGTCGGGAATTACAGCGCCGTTCTAACCATTAATACAGACTTGCGTCAGCCATGGCGGCCGCAACCTTTTTCCGGACTGGTTCGTTTATCCCTTCATGCTGATGCTCCGGTAAATGGTAACTTCGAGAGTCTGGCCATCAAGGGGCAGGTATGGATCGGTAATGGGAGTGAGATCCTCAACATGCAGCCCTTATCTGATGGCAGCTATATCATCTGGATTATTAAGACCAGCCAATTCGGATAAACCCTAGCCGGATTTTGTTCCGGCCACAAATTTCTGTGACTTACTGCAACGCACAGCCCACCGTAAAAAGGGGGGGCTGTGCGTTGTGGTGAATGCGGCCAGCGCACGCGGGAAAACCAGCAGCGAAAACTCACTTTACGTTAAGTCTGAGGTCACCGTCCCGGGTTTGCTGGTTTACACGGGACACCGGGAGGCACCCGGCACCATAACACCCTTTTCAAAACGGAGAAGCACCCCCATGAAGCAGCAGCACGGTTAGACCGTGGCCAGATGAGCCAGTGCAGCCGTCATGAGGCTGCCCCGAGTCCCCCGAGGGAGCCAGATGCAGGTACGAACTGCACCACACGCTGGTGAGGGTTAATAAAGTAGAAGAAGGTGTGCCGGTAAAGCAGCGCGACTGCCAGACGCGCACCGGTTATCAGCGGCAACAACGCGACGCGCACCCAAGGGCATGGGCGTGGCCACTACGGTAGTGGCAACCAGTTTACCTGTCATTTCCAGCAAGCCGTATCTTCCCTGCTATCCGGAGTATTCACTATGTCATTTACCGAACGGGCAGGGCTGCTATCGGCTCTGCTGCTGGCCGGCTGTGCTTCGCCAACCACTGTTCCCGGCACTCCATCAGGCAATGTGGTCGATGGTCTGCTTACGCGAAGCGCCTCCGACATCAGTGCCATGCAATACCGTGTTTACCAGACCGGGCCTACAGCGCAAAGGCCTGTTTCAGCATCTTCTGTCAGAATTAATTCTGCTCTGTCTCCCCGGCCTTTGTCAGCGAGTACTGTGACTCAAAGTCATATGCCAAAGCCTGTAACACCGGCTATTTCCGACACTGCCGCAACTGCTGGCTTTATCCGGCAAAGGGGCGCAGCCCCCACACTTCGGGCTGCTCTACGTAAAATCGTACCAACAGGTCAGACAGTTATATTTGCCCCAGAAGTCAAACCCGACACGCCTGAACTGTGGCAGTGGGCGGGGAATGATCGCTGGCCATATGTCGTCAACAGGATGCTGGCTGACCGGGGCCTGAGGGCGACGTTTAACGAGAAAACACGCGCGGTCACGATAGCGGCAGACCAGAAAGGGCAGTCCCTTAAGGCGATATCACAGGTGCCTGATTTAAATAAAGGGATTCCAGTGCTGCCTAATGTGGCGGCAAAGCACGTCACAGGCCGCGATCCATTCAGTGCAGACCGTACCACAGCGCCTCTCAGCAGCAAGACCGTTAAAACGATGCCACCTGTGCAGGCTCCCGTTCAGGCGATACCTGTCCGTACCTGGCGAGTCGATAAAGGCACCACACTCAGAGAAGGGTTCACCCTGTGGGCAGGAGCAGAGCCATGTGGTCCTCAGAAAATGTGGCAGGTCCGTTGGGATGCTACAGCAAACTACCCAATTGATTACGCGCTGAGTTTCACTGCCACAAGCTTTGAAGAAGCTACGCGCCAGTTATTTGCATTGTGGAAAACGGCCAGGGTTCCGCTTTTTGTTGACGGTTATGGCGCGCCCCAGTGCCTGATTGTCGTTCACGACAGCCGCGGGATGTAGGTGTCCTCCTGACGCCGCCCGTTCTGCTTTTGCCGCTCTGAGCGGTGTAACCAGGAAAAACATTCATGAAATCTTCTTTCCGCCTCACCGCGGTGGCCTTGCTATGCCTGGCTGTCACAGGCTGCGCATTTAAGCGCATCAATGACGTTGACCGTTCTGCAACAGATACCGGCGACATAGCCTCATCGTTGCTGAAACAGGCCTCTGTAAACCGACCTGTCGTGCAATTCAGTAACAGCCAGTTCGTTAATCCCGTACCGCTGCCGGTTGCAAAATATGATGCGCCGCAGGAGATAGTGAACTGTCAGATGCCTTATCTGACCAAATCGCCGCAGGATATCTGGCAGTTCAGCCAGGATATTGCGACGGTCTGCCACCTGCGCACCCGCGTCACGCCGGATGCGGTTGCTGTGCTTGGCAGTCAGGCAGAAAAAACAGGCTCACCCACGCAGCGCCTCTCTCAGGTTCCATCACCTGTAATGACGGGAGCCGACGGTATGCGTCCTCTCGATTCGTTCGGGAGCGGCGGAGCGGACAGAATGTCCGCGCAGGCCCCCTCAGCCGGCAACTCATCCCGTAAATTTTCAGGCGTCAATTACAGCGGTAAGCTTGGCGGACTGCTGGATATTGTGACAGCACGCCTCGGGATTTCCTGGAAGTACGAAAACGGGATGGTGACCTTTTTCTATCTCCAGACTGCCCGGTTCGATATTGAACCGTCCGATGCGAAATACACACTTACCGGCTCTGTCGTAAGTGGTGTGTCAAACAGCAGTTCTTCTGATGGCGGCGGGGGAAGCAGCAGCGGATCAGGTAGCACCGGCGGTGTATCAGGTGAAAGCGGCACTAACCTGAAATCTGACGTCACCATGGGGAACAACCTTTATGCTGACCTGAAGTCAACAGCCGAAAGTATGCTGACACCCGGCGTTGGCCGTCTTGATATGAACAAGACCACCGGTACCGTTGTGGTGACGGACGTGCCCGAAGTCGTCAAACGCGTCGGCGACTACCTGACCACTGAAAACGCAGCCCTGAGTCGCCAGGTTAATCTCAAGGTTGTGATTTACTCCGTCAACAGTGATGTCAGTGATAACGTCGGCATCAACTGGAACGTCATCTATAAAACGCTGGCAGGTAAATACGGCATCAACCTTGTCGGGCCGACAAATGCAGTCGGAGATGCAGGTTCACTAAGCTTCTCTGTTCTGGACACCGCAACAGGTGCTGCCAGACAGTTCGCCGGCTCTTCGTTCCTGTTTGATGCCTTGTCAAAACAGGCAAAAGTGGCTGATGTCAGAACAATACCCCTGATGACTACGAACATGGCCTCGGCGTCAGTCGTTGTTGGGCGCCAGATAACGTACCTGAAAAGCGTCTCCACGACTGCCATAGCCAGTGCTAATAACACCGTACCGACGCAGACGCTGACTCCAGGGTCAGTCACTACCGGCACCAACATCACGATCTTCCCGAAAATTTTAAACGGTGACGATCGCATGATGCTCAACATGTTCCTGAACATATCCAGCCTTATCCGCCTGCGTGACATTTCGTCAGGCACCAGTGGCGACAAACTGGAAGCTCCTGACATTGATTCCCGCTCCGTACCTCAGCGTGTCTGGCTGAAACCCGGTCAGACGGTCGTCATCAGTGGTCTTGAGCAGAATGTGGATAACGCCAGTAAAGAGGGGCAGCTGTCTCCGGACAACCTCGTGACCGGCGGTAACCGCTCAGGTGAGAAAACACGCCAGTCTTTCGTCATCACCGTTACTCCCTTTATCGGGTAGGTCATCATGAAGAAGAGAAAAACAGCGACGGCGTCAGCGTCATCGCCGTTGACTGAGCATATTCGCGTGCTGACCTTTCATCAGCGTCGGTTCGTCGTGGGGCTCGTCTGGCAGACTATCAAGGCGCAGCGTAATCCCATGAAGGAAATCCGCCGCGTCGGAAAAGACAAAGGGCTGGACCTGGTTGCGGTTTGCCAGAGTGACAGCATCCAGGCCGGATTTGCACCGAAAACCCGCCAGCGTCTACGTGGGGCCTACTCACTTACTGTGGCCCTGAGTTCTTTGTTAAAAGGAAGCTGTATTGCGGTCGTTCCGTTGGGGGAAGGCCCGGACGGCATGGCGCAGTTTACTCTGGTAGGCCGACTCGAACGGGGAGGCATCCATTACTACTCAGATCGCGTTTATAGCGAAGTCGAACTGCCGCAAAAGGTGATTGATCTAAAAGATGAGCTGCGGGGCTCACGCGGTAATCTGGAGATTCCGGTTTATGGTGCGTTGTCTACGCCCTGTGTGACCAGTGAGCTGGACTTTGACGCGCTGCTCTCACCTGCGAATCTTAAGCGGCAGTTCCGGCTGCGGCCGCTGACCTGGGGGATGACGCGCGGACAGCTGGCCGCTGCAGCGATTGTTGTCGGGATTGCAGTTGCCGGTTTGATGATCTGGCTTCATATCGAGAATCAGCGTGAAGAAGACGAAAGGCTTGCGCGAATCCGTGCAGCTGCACATCAGGCTGAGGTTAACCGGCAAGCCCGTTATAAAGCCGCCCTCGATGGACTAAAGCATCCCTGGACCGAACAGCCTTCGGTGGCCACCTTTATCAGTCACTGCAGGGGAATGCTCGACAAAATTCCACTCTCAATAGTGGGCTGGATGACCACCAACGTAATGTGTATGCAGGATCAGGTGAGCGTTCAGTCATTGCGCCGGACAAATTCCGCAGCGACCACCGCGGCCTATGTGGCGGCCGTTAAAAAGCTGTTCGGCGTGACAGCTGAGTTTAACTTTAAAAACAGCAGCCTGACGTCATTTACCCTCAGACAGACTCTGCCTCCCGAGGGCGACGATCCCATGGTGCCGGTAGGCGAACGTCTGATGAATTTCATCTCATTATTTCAGGCACTCAATATTGACCTGGGCGTGTCATCGGTCCCGATAAAAGACGTCAAGGAGAATAAGGAAGGGGAAAAACTGCCGTTGCAGGACTGGCAGTCGTACACATTCAGTGCTTCAACGGACATCACTCCCGAGCTCATTTTCCCCGGCAATCAGTACACAGGTATACGCCTTTCCTCCATTGCCATTGACATCAATACCTCCAATGGCTCTCTCAGTTACAAAATTTCAGGATCGCTTTATGGAAAACGTTAAATACACACTGCTGTTACTGGTGGCGGGTGGCGTAGCGCATGCTGCAACCGAGATAAAAACGGTCGGTGATATTGATCGCCTGCAGAGCGGTCGCGTGCTTTATGAGGCACAGGCTGCTTTTAATAAGGCTAAAAATGAAGCCGGGCAGGGCGATGCGCTCTCACTGCCTGTGGGGCCAGCGCAGGGCGTCACAGCTGCACAACCCGGCATGTCTGCGGCCACTGCTGCGAACACAATGCCTTCCCTTGAAAAGGTTGTCGGTCAGGAGGCAACGTTACGTCTCGCTGATGGATCAATGACTTCCGTAAGGGCCGGGGATTCGCTGGGTGGTCTCACAGTGGTATCGGTGTCGTTGCGGGGGGTTGTGGTTCGCCGAAAAGCTGATAACCAGCTCCTTACACTGAACTGAGGATTATCACTATGATGACGGTGAGTGAAAAAACCCACAGCCTTGTGCCGCTGGAAAAGCAGTTGAGTGGTCGGTTACTGTCACAACTGATTCGCGATAACGTCAGGCTAATACGCGACAACGCAACAGATGGCCTCTGCCTCTATGTCCTGAGTGAGCTTGATCAGAACACTGAATTTTTAGAATTAAAACAGAACCTTCGGACTAATGAGGTTCATGCCGGTGTGACATGGTGTAATCGCGCTGAACTGTCACATATAGTGGAACAATTCAGCGCAATATCAGACACGTTAATCAGCGCAAGTGACTATCAGAACATCAATCTGAACATCATTGATGAGGCAGTAAGACTGCGAGCCTCAGATATTCACTACCGTATCTGGGCCAATTACACCAGTGTACTGTTCCGTATTGATGGCAACCTTCGGGAGATTAAAACAGAATCGGTGGAGTGGGGGACGCGAGTCTGCAATACACTCTTTAACTCAATGGGTGAAGAGCACAGCCAGCCTGTACTGAGCTATACAGAGCCCTGTGACGCGCGTGTGCGTGAAGAGTTCGTTAACGGTTTTGGCCTGAGTACTATCCGGTTTGCGAGCCGTCCAGGTGGGCAGGGCAGACTGGCGGTCGCACTCCGTCTTGTCAGCCGCCGTAAGCAGAGCCTGTCCTTCAGTCAACTGGGCCTGACGCCTCCTGAGGAAACATTGCTTCGTCGTACGCTGCTCAGTTCAGGTGCGACAATTTACAGTGGTCCAACAGGCCATGGTAAGTCGACAGCCTGCCAGTGCTCTGCGGAATTTCTTGCCAAAGAGGACCCCGGCGAGAATTTCATGTCTGTGGAAGATCCCATCGAATCTCCTATTGCCGGGGTTTTTCAGACGCCACGTGGCAAGCAGACTTACGGTGAAGCTCTCCGAAACCTACTTCGAATGGACCCTGACAGGTTATACGGTGGTGAGGCTCGAGATGCCGACTCTACGGTTGCAACGATAGAGGCTGTGCTGACAGGTGTTCCGGTTATTACGACAACCCATACAAACGCCCCTGCGGATGTGCTTCAGCGTTTCAGGAAGTTTGGTGTGGAGCTTGATTTGCTGTTTGATCCGACCATCATCTCTGGTCTGGTTGGCCTGCGGCTTGTGCCTTTGCTGTGCGAGTCCTGCCGAATACCCTGGTCTGAAGGGCGACAAAACGTCAGCCCTGTAATGCAGGATCTGGTGGAAACCTACACCAAAGTGTCAGGCGTATTCCTTCGTCGGCCGGGCGGATGTGATTGTTGCGGAAATACCGGGATCAAAGGTCGTATTGGCGTATTCGAGGTCATTGAAACGGATAACAGGTTCATGAGGCTTTATTCGGAAAGCGGCAAAATGGCTGCCTATCTTGACTGGATTGAGCGGGGAGGGGTAACTCTCTGTGAGAATATGCTTCGGGTGATTAATGAAGGACGCACCGATCCAGTCTGGGCACACCGTCGCATCTGTAACCTCAATCGTGATGCAAGGCTTAAAGCCGGGGAGGAACTGTGAATCGGTTTGCCCGCTTTATCTACCGAGCAACTTTTAACGCGCAGGACCGCATCGAGCTTTATGACGATTTTCGTCAGTATCTGCTCGATGAACGCCCGGTTAAGGATATTTTCAATAAACTCATCGCCAACTATTCCCGTCGTGGTAAAAGCCCTAACCATCCCGTCGCGCAGATACTGGAAGAATGCGCAGATAATCTTAACAGCGGTTACGGACTGGCTGATTCGCTTAGGGAATGGCTACCGGACCAGGAAGTCAGCATCATCGAATCCTGTGACCTCGCAGGAAGGGCTCAGGACGGTTTCCAGAGTGCAATTGATATTGCTGACGGGACAGGACGTATGGGCAAAAGCCTGAAGTCCACCATCATGACAACCGGATGGATTGTCATGCTCATCATCGGCATGCTTTCGCTCTTCTGTATCATGCTGGTACCCGTGATCATGCAGGTTGTGCCCCTCAGTCAGTGGAATGAGATGCAGACAGGGGTGTATTACCTTTACCTGTTACTGACAGAGTTCGGCTGGCTGACGCTTATAATTGCTGCAGTTTTGGTCTGGGGCATCTGGTCTTCTCTTCCTCGCCTTACCGGGCCTGTCCGTTTTTTCCTGGATCGTTTTCCACCCTGGTCGATTTACCGAAGGGTTCAGGGGGCCGCTTTTATTCTCAACATCAATGCCATGATTTCTGCCGGCATCCCGATGGGAGACGCGGTAAAAAGCATGAACAATTCGACCCGTTCATGCTGGCTGAAAGAGCGGCTGGATGCTCTTGAAAAGGCCATCAGCGGAGGTGAACAAAATCTGGGGCAGGCACTTGATGTTACCGGTTACGACTTTCCAGATGAGCGTGCGATCATCAAAATGCAGAGCCTGTTTGAAACCAAGAACAGTGAGGGATCTCTTAAGCGATTCGCAGATGTGTGGCTCAGCAAAACGGTAGAGGATGTTGAGAAGACTGGCGACCGCATCCGTCTGTGGAGTCTTGTACTCTGTGGCCTACTCGTCTCTTTTCTGATTTTTGTCATGTTTACCCTGATACAGCAGGCATTCGCCTTCCACTGATTTTCCTCAGCACCGGTAACGGTCTAAGAATAAAAACCGCTTCGCAGGTTTTAGCTGCGCCGCATACTCTCGTCTTTTAAAAAGGTAATGAAATGAAAAAGTTCAAAAAAGGTATCGCCAACATCACGGATAACATGGCCTCACTGGGCATAACAGTAGTGTTGATTGCCCTGGTGTTTACGCTTGTCGGGCTTGCCTATCACTATGTCAACACGACCAGCGAGGTCACGTTAATCAGTACAGTCATGAACGAAACGCGTAACCTGCGATCCTCTGATGGCTATGGTACGGACGATTATGTGCCAGCGCTTATCAAAGGAGGCAGTATCTCCAAAAACTACACTGTTCTGAATGGCCAGATTTATAACAAAGCCGGCGGGCAGGTGACCGTCACAGGAAACGGCGTTGGCTTTATTGTGGCGGATTCGCAGCTGCCTCAGGGTGAGTGTGTGAAGGTAGCCAAAAGCATCGGAACTGCGGACTTGTTATCGACCAAAATCAACAGCACCACAATTACCGGGGAAGTCACTGGCGCTGATGCCGCAGCCGCCTGTGTGGATGGTAACAACACTCTGACATTTACCACCCGTTCCTGACGCGCCGGGGTTCGTATTCCCATGACAGCAACCGCACTTAACGAGGTCGATTTTATCGACCTTTATCTTGGTGAAGATTACTCAGAGATCAAGGGGCTGGTCGGGGGGAGTCAGTTTCTTTCATCTGTTCCTGAAACCCTTGTGGATGATGTCCGTAAGTTAAAGGCACATTGTCTCAACACACAAAGAGAAAGCGGGCGCAGTGAGTTTTCCCTGTTCCATGGGGATCGGCTTTATCGTGCCACTGTAAATAAAGGCATTCGTGGAGAGCCGGACCTGGTTCTGAGGCAAACACCAGTCGGCGTTCGTTCTTTCGCCAGCATTCCACTGAGTACCCCGCTGCGTAAGTCTATAGAGATGCCTTCTGCCGCCGGGCTTGTTCTTATCGCTGGGGACATGGGGTCTGGAAAAACCACTACAGCCGCATCCATCCTGTGCCACCGGATAGCTGTGACAGGAACTCTGGGCGTAGCGATTCAAGATCCGACGGAGATCCTGGTACAAGGGCGTCATGGGAACGGCCGATGTATACAACTGGAGGTCAGGGAAAACGAGGGGTATGCCAGCGCGGTACGCAAAGCCTACCGAATGGGGGCTGGAGCCTTCTTTCTGGGTGAAATACGAGATGCAGCTACTGCGCACGAGGTGCTCCGTGCGTCCCTCAGCATGTTTGTCGTATCCACTATCCACGGTAGTTCTTGGAAGGAAGCGCTGGAACGCTACGTAATGTTCTGTGAAGCGATTAGCCCGTCCGCTAAAGCAAATATTGCCAGCACTTTATACGTCCTCGCTCACCAGACTATGCGGATAAATCCAGCTAACAACAGCAGGAATGTAGACATCACAGGTTTTAACCTGCGAAACACTCCAGCCAGAGACACTATTCAGGCCAAGATCACCGCCGGAAACTTCAAGTCACTGACAGATCAGTTAGGCAGTATCGATTACAACTTCGAGGAGAAGCCGTGAAAACCATGAAAAGGGGTATTGCCCAGATAACCGATGCCACAGTGGCCTACGGTGTCGTGGCGGCCATCATCGTCATATTGCTCATCCCGCTCTCGAGTTGGGCGCAGGAGATGTACCGGATGTACCGTGCCGGCGAGCAGGCAAATCAGGTACAGCGGGCTGTCAACCGCTATATCGCAGACCAGCAGTCGACCATTGCGGCGAACAGCAGCGCGTCAACGGCTTACACGCTGACCGTACCGATGCTCATAACTGCAGGGTATCTGCCACAGGGCTATTCACCCACAAATGCCTTTGCATCGACTTACCGAACCCTGATTTATCAGCCCGCTGCCAGCAAATTTCACACTATGACATTTATGACCGGTGGTACGGTGCTGAATCTGAGCCAGGCGCGTACGTTGGCCGGATTCATCGGCGCAGCTGGCGGATATATTGAGAATGGTGTAGCAAAAGGCGCGCAGGGTGGATGGCTGGAAAACCTGTCCGCTTTTGGTGGTTTTAATCCCGGAGACGGAACGGTTGTGATTGCGGGCTTTTATAACAATGGGGCAGTGGTTAATGATTATCTCTACAGGCACAGCGTTGCCGGCCACCCTGAGCTTAACACAATGGGGACCGCGCTTAATATGGGCAACAATGACATCAATAACGCGAACAATGTGAATACTCAAACCGTTAATGCTTCGGGTGATGTGAACGCAGCAAGGCTCACGGCCACTCAAAGTATTCAGTCCAACGGGTGGATTAACGCAAACGGGAACCTGACGTCACAGAGCAATATCTGGGCGGCGGGCGACAGTAATGCGAACGGAAGCATGCGTGCAAATGGCAACGTTTCCGCAGGCAATGACGTACATGCCGATGGTAACCTGACAACTAATAACAGCGTTTATGCGAATGGCAACATAACGGCTAACAATGATGTTGTGGCAAATGGCAATCTGAGGAGTAATCATGACCTGATAGCTTCCGGAGTCTTAAAACCACTACAGGTAAATAATGCAGGAAGTTTTTGCGACACATGGGGGGCAATCAGTCATGATAATTCAGGAGCTGTACTTTCATGCGTAGGTGGGGTTTGGAAAGCACCTTCAGTCACACAAACGACGACGACTTATGGCCCCAGCTTGTGTAATAACCGAAATGGCCAGTCAATAGCTTATTGCCCTCAAGGCTATCGGATGCTTTCAGGAGGATATGAAATGACTCAGTGGTTTAATGATGATGGAAGGAACTCACCTGATTCATCCTACCCTGATGCATCAAACAATGCATGGGTAGTTACGCCTCCGGGTAGTTCTGGAGGATGCGTACATGCTGTGGCTATGTGTGGACGTTAGAGCATCAAGGCTTTTGTTCGCCTAACCTATTGCGCAGTGTTAAAGTTTAAATCCATCGTAAACAATGTGACAGTCAGAGAATGGATAAAAATAAAACTTCTTATAATGGTGTGCAAGCACTAAGAGGGATAGCAGCACTAAGTGTAATGCTGTTCCATTTTAGGTGGAATATTAACCAAGTAGCTCCCGGCTTAGGAGACCACCTCTTTGGATGGGGGGCTGCAGGAGTAGATCTTTTTTTCCTAATCAGTGGATTTGTCATTACCCTCAGTGCGTCAAAAATCCCTCAAGGGATTACAGGTACAGTTTCTTTTATTAAAAACAGAGCGTTAAGGATTTTACCTTCTTATTATTTTTGGTTGCTTATTACCTTCTTATTGTGTGGTGCGATGAGTATTTTTCATTACGCGGATAAAAAGGAAAACCTTATAAGTGCCATCTTATTTATGCCGATATATCCCGATCACGCTCCATTCTTTGTCGACGATAGCGGTAACTATGGCATTAGATGGACGTTGAACTATGAAATTTATTTTTATCTGGTTGTTGGGATAATGATAAGCTTGCCAGCCCGATGGTTTTGGTTGATAAGTTACTTTATGATCACTCTCATCGCACTGCCTATTGTGCTTACTGGTTCATCTACATTAAATGTCACTGGATACCCAACTAACTCTGCACTATTGGGACTGGTCATGAACCCAATGATTTACCTATTCCTGACGGGAATGATTATTGCCTTAGGCCTACCTTTTTTAAAAAAATTGCCCTCGACTGTAGTTAATGTTGCCCTTACATTATCCTTTTTTTTATGTGTTTATATGTTTAGTCAGGGACGGTTCTCGGGGCATGGTCTTAGTGAATCCGGTTGGCTGTTAGGGCTACTTTTGGTGTTTACTATCCTTTCTGAAGATTTTTTAGGAAGGTATATACCCAATACCTTAGTCATGCTGGGTAATATATCTTATTCGCTGTACCTGATTCATACGCTGATAAACAATGGGGTGGTCGGCAGATTAGAGAGTATGGGCATTCAGCCGGGATGGGAGTTATTTTTAATTTCCATAGCAATATCTCTAGTCCTTGCGTATTTCTCTTGGAAGTATATTGAGCTACCTTTACTTAGAAAAAATCGTTTGAGGCAGGGTAAGGCAGCCACTACCTAATCATCCCAACAAGTGTGTCTCAGTTTTTATTTAAATAAGGTCATCATTTGGATGGCCTTTTTAAATTAATAAAAATCACTTCAATAAAAAATTCTATTTTTTTTCTTTTGCGTCATACGTTACTCAGTTTTTATTCCAGCCTTAATAAATCCCACTAATTTAACCCATGACTATCAGGGGAATCATGAACTCTTCTTTGTTTATTTCTATTATCTTGCTCGCTGCCGCAAGCATGTTGCTCTCGTTCGGGAACAGTAAACAGAGGGAAAGCACTGACGGTGCAAGGCAGCAACAGCAGTCAGGTGAGTTCCTGCACTACGTGGCTGCACTGAACGATCTGTACAGTTCAGGCACTCCAGCCGATGGGGACGTAACTACCAAAGCAGTTCTGCCGTCCTGGCTGCCACACAGTTCGGCCATTGTACTGCGTGTCAGTCGTGGTCAGGGATATGCTTTTACACCTTCTCAACCTGGCCTTTATGGACAAATTCTGGCAGATACCGAAAACAGCACCCATTTCGGCATTACTGATGCTGCAGGAATTAACACGCCTGCAGGCCGGCTCACTCGACCTGATTTTGTTCCGCCGGGCTATGTTGTTTATGTGAGGTAGCCGGGATGATGGTCTTCATTGTTGTGGCGCTGGTTTCCATGCTTCTGGCAGTCGTCCTCCCGACCTGTTATGCACGTGCAAAACGCTCTGCAGAGGCATCCCTCATCGGGCGGAACGAACCTCAGCAGGCGGTGGCTGTCAGACCCGTTTTGTCTGCCTTGTTGCTGTGTGGTGGAGTGCTTCCGTCCTGGTATATGACAGCGAACCTGCCTTTTACGCTTTTTGTTCTGCTGCTTGCCATGACAGCCTATGTCGACTGGATGACCACATGGGTTCCCGATTTGCTGATATTCGCCATGCCATGGGTGGTACTGACAGGCGGATTAACCATGCATTCAGTTCCATTTTTACTAGTCGGGGGGGCGGCAATGCTTGTCCCAGCTCTGATATTGAATGGAATATCAGTAATACGGGGCCAGTCGCCTGCTCTGGCATCGGGAGATCTCTATGTGTTGCCCGCAATCGGTATCTGGCTGACTCCTGAAAGCGCAGTGCTGTGTTTTTTCATCAGTCTGTTTCTGTCTATCCCGATTGGTCGTTACCGTCAGGGTGTTCCATTCATTACCGTTATTTATCCCGTCTTTATGGTGTTTTCACTATGTGGCGTTCACTTCTCCTGGTTCTTACGCTTGCCAGCATTCTGATGCCAGTCGCGAATGCTCGTGAACCATCCCCTGACATCACAACGTGTCTCAGAGGGGCGGGTATTAAGTTTGGTGTTGACTGGCGACTACTCCAGGCAATTGCCGAAGTTGAGAGCGGCCTGCGGGCTGATGCTATAGGGCTTAACGTGCGTCACGGAAAAGTGCTGAGTGAAGATCTCGGCATGATGCAGATCAACTCCTCCTGGCTGCCGGTGCTGGGCAAAATGGGCATAACCCGCAAGATACTGCTCTCTAATCCCTGTCAGAACATTCACGTCGGGGCCTGGATTCTGGCCAAAAACATATCGCAGAACGGGGTTAACTGGACCTCAGTGGGGGCCTATAACGCCGGTTTTAAGGATGCAAATGCCCCCTTTAGGCTCAAATACGCTCATAAGGTCTACGCACGTTATCTTGAACTTACTGGAAATTAAGAATGCTCAAATCTAAAAATAAGCGGCCGTTACTCATGGCGTGTGTTGTGGGTTTACTGATTGGCTGGGCAGGTACCAACCTCTCGGAATGGTATGCCAAAATTAGAAACACAGACAGCGACGGTTTTGGCCCCCTGTACAGGCAAAATGCTTTTCACTGCCAGTCGGAAACACGCCCTCTGCTGCTTAAGAGCGGAAAAGAAGAGACGGTTGCGGCGAGAAATGCCTACGCCGAAGCTTATTTCAGTTGTATGGCCAGCCAGATGAATAAGTTGAGCATGAAACTGTCATGGGCAGTCAGAACCAATGCCATGCTGGCATGCAGTCTGAAGGAAGGTAAAGAGGATAAAGCTTCGGCTGATGTATGTGTACAGAAAGCCCTGTCAGAATTTGAAAAGCACCGCTCACTACAAGATCAGCCCTTCGAAAAGTAACCCATCCTAAATACCCTTATTTTTAAGGGAGGCAATAGTATGCGTATTAATTTATATGCGTGGTCCTTATTGATATCTCTTTTCTTGCTGCCTTTTGCCAGGCCTGCTCAGGCTTACTGCTTTAAAGAGGCCGGTGCCCGCTATCACGTTTCACCTATGCTCCTCCGCGCCATGGCGCAGGTAGAAAGCAGAATGAATGCTCATGCGATTGGATATAACCGCAACAAGAAGGGAAAGATCACCAGCCGGGATTTTGGGCTGATGCAGATTAACTCAACACATATCCCGAAACTTGTGGCGATGGGTGTCATTCACAATGAACGGGATTTACTTACAGATCCCTGTCTGAACGTACAAACGGGGGCATGGATCCTCGCACAACATCTGCAGGTCTGTGGCCTTACCTGGCAGTGCCTTGGCAGCTACAACGCTGGCTTTGCCGATGACAACAGCGGACGTCGTATGGTTTATGCACGCAAGGTGTACTCCTTCTGGCTGGCCAGCCGCTAATTGCGTTCCCGCTCATTGCTTCAAACATAACTTCCCTGCGTTTTACCGGAGAAAATATGAAAATTTTCCTGCCGGCTGTCTGCATGACAGTCGTGATGCTGGCCGGCTGTCAGTCGGTCATGAATTCCAGAACCGAAACCCAGACAGCAAACACAGCGTCTTCTCTGTCAGCCTCTCGCGTGGCAATGCAGCGGCAGCAGTTGTGGATGGAGGGAACCATGAACACCGGTGCTCCCGTACCTGTTGCAGAAATACGGTCGGACAGCGATCGCTTAACTCTACGCTGGGACGGGGATGCGATTGAACTGCTTCGCGCGCTGGCATGGGCTCGTGGGGATGAATTCAGTTATGTCGGCGTTCGTCTTCCACTGCCGGTGAATATAGATGTTCAGTACGTCACCTACGCCAACCTCCTGCGCATCATTGAAATGCAGACCGCATGGCGTGCCACGTTGCGCCGGTACCCGGGGCAAATGGTTATGGAATTTATGAGTTCCATCCCTGAGCACCGCGGAGGCAGACGATGAAAGCCCGACTCTGTGTCCTGCTGCTGCCCGTGCTGCTGGCGGGCTGTGCGGGATTTAACTTTACCAAAGCGGCCGAGACGCCCGGCCCTGACGGGGCACCGCCTCCGGGGCCGGAAGCCTACCTCTCTCCGCAAAAGCGCGACACGTCTGACGTGTCTGACAACCGCCGTCAGATGCTGACCGAAGGCGGGCGCACCACTGGTTTTCGTGGTGGCAAGGCGCAGCGCGCGTGGGAGCTGCGCCGTGACCTGGAGGCGCGCGCCAAGCAGCTGGACATCACCTATGACTTCCGCCCACTCATCAGCGCCCGCGGCTGGCTGCCGCCGGTCATCACCGAGGCGGTGGACGTGGCGCACGTCACGTCCGATCAGATCCGCACCGCGAGCCACGTTTACGAAATCATCCAGCCCGAGCGCTTCGTCAGCAACCCGCCGACGTGGCGCAGCTGGCTGATGGCCGGGCTCAGTACCGTGCCGCCGGACGAACCGTCGGGCGGACTTGTTCCGGAAAATGGTGTGCAGCGCGACATCTGGCAGGCGGCGGTAAATGAAGGATGGGCAGAGGGACGCCAGAGTGCCGATGAGACACTGGAGGCCAATGTCAACCGCCTGACGCGTGATTACAACGGCATGCTCCAGTACGTGCTGCTGCGCCGCCAGAACCTTATCACTGCGCCGGTCGTGACAGAACGTCAGCAGACGGTCACCGGCGATAGCAACAAACTCACCACAGGTGACCGCGAGCGTCGTCTGGAATCCCGCGCCGGTTTCGTCACCGATAAGGCGAAGTGGAAGCCGGTCATCAATACGGAGAAGCGCTGATGTCAGCATCAGAACTGGAGCTTTACGACTTCAGCGGCGGCCTGAGCGCCGATACGCTGCGCGGCTTTATGGTGTGGTCCGCGCGCAACAACGTCAGCGACATTCATCTGCAGGGCGACAACCACTTCGTGGTGGGCCGCTACGGTCGCCTGCTCAGGGCGAGCCCGTTTGCGGTGGCCGACGACACGATGTCCAAGCTCATGGACGAGGTGTTCAGCCCGGAGCTTCGCCCGCAGGTGCGCGGCGGCGTTCCGGTTGACCGCGCGATGCAGCTCGACGGAGACATGTCCGGTCGCTGGGGGCTTAACCGCGGCGAGCGCATCCGCTTTCGCGTGAACCTGCTGCAGGGTACCGCGGGGCGTCAGGACAGCACCATCGCCTGGACCCTGCGCGTCATCCCCTCTGTAATACCGCCGCTGGAAGACATGGGACTGGAGGCGGATTTGATGGCCAACATCCTGCCGCCCAAAGGCATGGGGCTGTGGGGCGGCATCACCGGCTCGGGCAAGAGCACGGCGCTGGCCTCCACCTACCGCTTTTGCCTGGATAAATACCCTGACCGTAAGGTCACCACCAAAGAAGACCCGATCGAGTTCATCCTCGGTCACCCTGATGATGTGCTTAAACCTCTGCAGTCACAGGTGGGTAAAGATATCCCTGACTTCGCGACCGGCATCCGCGCCGATTTGCGCCGCGCGCCCTCGCTGATTGGTGTTGGCGAGATGCGCGACCGCGAAACCATTGACGCCGGCATCCGCGCAGGGCAGCTCGGCCATCTCTGCCTGTCGACCACCCACATCGACTCGCCGGGCGAAGCGTTTCCGCGCCTGCTGATGGAGTTTCCGCACGAAAGCCGCGAGGCGATGGCGTGGTCGCTGCTGGGCGTGCTGCAGTACGTGGTAGTGCAGACGCTGCTGCGCACCACCGACGGCAGGCGCACGGCGGTGCGCGAGTACATCATCATCGATCACGACCTGCGCGAGAAGCTGGGCGGCATGCCGTGGTCGCAGTGGGGGGCGTACATTAACACCATTATCCGGATGGAGAAGCGGCGCATCGTCGACCAGGCGTGGAAGCTTTATCTTGAGCGCCGGATTGAAGGATCCGAGCTGGCCGTGGTGATGTCACCGCGCCAGCGTCGCGATTTTGAGGAGGGTATCGCGTGAGTGAATTTAAAAAAGAGGATTATCCGCCGGGGTTCTGGCGGTGGGCTGGCCCCCCGCTGAATTTTCTCGGTATCCCCGCCTGGCTGTTTCTGCTTTATCTCTTCTGGTTCCGCTTCCCCTCCATGAACACCCTCTACGTCGTGTCCGGCATCATCGCCGTGTTACGCCTGCTGAAGGCCTTCGGCTGGAGCATCACCGAGTTGCTGACGCGCCTGGTCCGCCTCGCCCGTGGCAAAAGTCTGAGCGGCCGGCCGTGGTGGTACCGGCGCTTTACCGACGGTGAGTAGCCGTCTCTGACCCTGTAACAGGAGGCATCATGAGTACAGCTGACTACCCGGTATGGCTTGCCGTCTTACCGGACCAGCGCGACGCCGCGCGCGCCGACGCCGGGAAGCACCCGGATGGTCGCAGCGCGATCGCATGGGATAAAGAGGCACAGCTCTGGTTTGCCCGCCCGGGCGCCGACCTGAGTCGCCTGCAAAAATGGCTGCCGGACCGCAGCATCCGCAGCAGCGGTGGCGGTGACCCGCAGGCCGAGTTCCTGGACGCGCTGACCAGCGGCGGTCTGGTGCTGGATGGTCTGCCGGTCATGGACGGGAGGCGGCACCGCGTGCCGGTGGCAGACGGGAAAAAAGGCAACAAAGACGGCGTCTATCGCGGTTTTCTGGACGGCATCAAGCCCGGCGGCTGGTTCATCAACTACCACCGCGCTGAAAATGACAAGGACATTACGCGCTGGAAATCCAGCGGCGGGACGGGAGAAGCCGATCCGGTGGCGCGCGTTCACATCCGCGCGGTGATGCGCCAGTCGCAGGATGACTTTGCCCGCGAGCAGGCCGCGCTGTACGCGCAGCAGACCTTAAAGGCAAAGACGCTGTATGACCGACTGCCGGCGGCTGACCCGGCGCACGGCTATCTGGTGCGAAAGGGCATCACGGTGGCAGAAGACGTCAGACAGACGCGCAACGGCGCGCTGGTCGTGCCGTTCCGTGACGCTGACGGCGTATTCCGTACGCTGCAGTACATTCCGCCCGATGGTGAAAAGTACCTGTATAAGGACGCGCCCAAGGCCGGGCACTTCCGCGTGGAGGGCGGTGAGCTGAGAAACGGCGAGCCCGTCCTGTACGCGGAGGGCTACGCCACCGCGCGCAGCCTGCACATGGTCACCGGTCATCCGGTAGTGATGACCATCGATGCCGGCAACATGGAAACGGTAGCTAGTGTCCTGAAGGATCGCTACCCCGACAGCCCGCATCTGTTTATGGCCGATGTCGACCACGCCAAAGACATCAATAAAGGCGTGCTGTCGGCGAACCGCGCCGCAGTAGCCACCGGTGGCGCGGTACTGCTGCCTGACCTGACGGCTGCCGAAATCGAACGAGGCTTTACCGATTTTAACGACCTGCTCCTGTTCCGCGGCGCCGATCGCCTGCGTGAAACCCTGCTTCCCGACATTGCTCAGGCTCTTGAGCAGCTCAACTATAAGGATGTCCCCATGGCCAAACCTGACGACGCGCAGCCTGCGCCGGATAACCTTCCGGACGCCGTTCCGGAAGCCACACCCGCCCGCCGCCCTGGCGCAGCTAAAGAGAAAGCCGACGACGTCCTCAGGCTTCGCGGTGAGGGCGTTAAGCCCGCGCAGATTGCGGAACAGCTCGGCATCGGCCAGACCAGCGTCTACCGTATTCTGAAGGCGCAGCAGACTGAAAAGTCAGTTCCAGATGTGTCGGTGGCCACGCAGGATAACGCTGATACAGGTTCAGGTGTGACAGCCCCTGTCATCCCCCGCGATGCGCTCCCGGCAGCGGTTATCAGTGAGTCAGGCTCTGACGACGCTGTACCTGAACTCTCAGCGGACGCGGCAACAGAACCGGCAGTAAGGGCAAACAGTGCGGCCCTGAATCCGGAAGATATTGCTCGTGCAATGGCGTTTTCCGGACAGGGCCTAAGTCTGGCCAGAGTGGCCGCTGAGATGAATCTGGGCATGACTGAAACGCTCAGCCTGATTCGGGCCGGCAGTGAGCAGGAAACGGTACATCTTTCTGACGCCGCCACTCCGGGCGCTTTCACGGCTGGCAGCATGTCTCAGGCCGCAGATGATTTCAGCGCCGACTTCGCTGACATCTATCAGCGCCTGCGTGCGCTGAAGGACGAAGCGGCCAGTCTCGATACAAATGCACTGGCCATGCGGACCGGAGCGCTCATCAATGAGCGGATCGGGCTGACGGAGATGTGGGCGATGGGCAATGACACCGAAAATGCGCGCTGGCCGTCGGATGAAAGCGAGGTACTGGAAGCCGAGCTCAGGGCGTTGCTTGAGCAGCGTCCTGCCTGGACACCTTTACCGGCGGCCGCGGCCTTCGGTGAGGAAAACGCCATTCTGGTCGGTGCACCGCGTGTGGCACCGCAGGATGAAGACCTGCCCGCCTCATCCGGGGCAACCCCGCCCCGCATTGATGCCGATAAGCTGCTGAGCCGCATCACGCATGACATGCATCCGGACGGCAAAAGCGTTGTGTACAAGCTGGACGGAGAGCCCGCGTTTATTGACCGCGGTAACCGCCTGGTCATGGTGGAGGGCGCCAGTGCGCACGAAGAGAAGGTGCTGGCCGCGCTGCTGAAAGCTGCCAATCATTATCAGGGGCGCATCGAGCTCACCGGCAGTGACGAGTTCAAGGCGTTTGCGATCGGCGTCATCGTGGCCAACAAGCTGAACGTGAGCATGAAGAACGCCAGCCAGCAGGCCGACCTAGATGCCGCACGGCGGGCTGCGGGGCAGCCGGTTACGCCGGCCGCTCCTGTGGATGCGGTGCGCGGCGATCCGCAGACGCCCCGCGCGGCAGAAGCCCCGCCGTTAACGCCCGCCGCGCCGCCTGCCCCGGTCGGGGCGGCTCAGCAGACGGCAGAACCCGTGACGGCGTCACCGAAGCCGGCACCCAAAGAGCCTGCGGCCCCGCGGGTCTCCGCAGCGGTACACACCCCGGCAGAGAAAGCGCGTGAGCCTGTCACCGGGAAAGTTACCGCCTGCGGGCAGGCCCCGTTCCGCTTTGAAGCGGACGCCAGTGAAAGCACCTTTATTACCCTGCGAACTAAAGAAGGGTCGCAGACGTTCTGGGGCAAGGAGCTCGCCGGGCTGCTGCGCGAGACTCACCTGCAGCCCGGGCGCATGGTGACGCTGCAGTGGATGGGGGAGCAGCCGGTTACCGTCAATAAGCCCATGAAGGACGCGCAGGGGAACTTTACTGGTCAGTATGAAAAGGTGCAGACGCGGCGCAATCAATGGTCGCTGGCACCGGTCGGCGGCACACGGGTGCAGACCGGTGCTGAAGACATGGTGCGGCTGGCGGCTGTTGACGTGAATCGCTACACGCAGATACAGCACGTGGTGGTGAGCCGCCTCGGACTCGATATCCATGCGCCGCCGAAGCCCGCCGACGGCCTGTACTGGCTGAAGCCGGACGGGCAGGGCAGCTGCGTCGCGGGCGACCCACTCTCGGCGCCGCGGCCGGAACATAACGAGCGTGCCGGCTCGGCGGTGATGTCGGCGTGGGGTGATGACGGCCGTCCGGACCTGTACCTGGTACAGGGAGACGGCCACTACCTGCAGGGCGTGGTGCGGCAGGAGGGCGTCTATCAGCACGTGCTGGTCAGCCTCCCCGACAGCAAAGAGGCGCCGCCGATGGTGATTAACCTGCTCACGCCGGAGGGCGCGCAGCCCATCGGCAGCGGTAACGGCATCAACCGCTCAAACGGCCAGCCTGTACCGCGCGAGCATGTGGTGGTCCGTCTCACCGGCGACGAGCAGCAGCGCATCGCGAAGCTGGACGCGCCTGCTGACGTGCCCGCCGCGCTGCACGCCCGGCTCGGCTATGACGAACGCTACAAGGCTGAGCCCGGCTGGGTAAAGGAGCAGCCGGCAGCAGCACCACAGGCAGCACCGGTCACGCCGCCGCGGCCGGCGCAGTAATCGATTTTTCCGGAGAACTTACATGAAAAAGCATACAGCGACCGCCCTTGTGGCGGTCTTTTTGTGCACCACGTTTACGGCCAGCGCGGCCACCTGCCGGGCCGGCAGCGCTGCACAGACCGGCAGCGAAGCGGGCTACAACGCGGCTAAAAAAGCGAACGATGCATGGGCTGCCCGCGAAAGCCAGACCTCAGACCAGCTGCAGAGCTGCCTGTCCGGCATCCGCAACATCTCCATCAGCCTGCCTAACCTGCCGAGCCTGCAGGACATCATGAATCAGGCGTCGGAGAAGGTCTGCGGGTCCCTTACGGACAAAATCAACAGCAACCTGCCCACCAGTATTGACCCGTGGCAGTCCTACGGTCTGTAAGGAGCCTTCATGCAGAACCCCCAACCCGCTGCGCCGCCTGAGACGGCGGCCGTATCCGTCACCGACCCGGCCATCTACGAGCATGCCGTGCACGCCCAGCATGAGCGATCACTGGGCGCAGAGTTTGCGCGCAGCTGCCTGAAGAAGCTGGGCTGGAGTCTCATCCTGAACGTGATTCAGGCGATTGCCATCGGCGTGCTGATTTTCTTTTTAATGAACGTGCAGCGTGAGTATTTCAAAACAGAAAACGGCCGTATCACACCTGTTTACCCGACGGACAAGCCGGTATGGAGCGAAAGCGATGTGCGGCAGTTCGGCGCCGACACCATCAGTAAGGCCTTCACGCTGGACTTTGTACACTACCGCGACCAGATGACGGCGGCGTCGCCGGACTTCTCGGAAGAGGGGTTCACCGGCTACAACCAGGCGCTGACCACCGGGTCCAATATCCTGTCGCTGGTGAAGGACAAGCGCATGAACCTGACCAACACCGTGGAGCCGGGCGTCATCACCCGCCGCGGCGTCATCGGCGGGCGTTACACGTGGGAGTTCCAGTATCCCGTGACCATGCGCCTGCAGGGACAGAACAGCAGCAGCCCGCCGCTTCGCTATATCTTCACGCTGCGCATTCAGCAGGCCGATGTGCGACTCAAACCGCGCGGTCTTGAGGTCACGCAGACCATCACCAACAACGCAGGATAAGACAGCTATGAGCCACTTTCGCACGCTGGCCCTGTGGCTGGCGCTGTGCGGGTGCGCGGGCGCCGCCGCGGTGCCCGCCGCTTCCGGACAATCCACTGCAGCACCCGCTGGCCCCTTACCGAATCAGCCCCTGCCGCCGCCGTCATCAGTCGCTTACGACCAGGCGGAAGCCACGGTGGCGCCGCTGTCGGCCGATGAAATCCGCCGCCTGCGCGCCCTGCAGACCGAGCAGGACCGGGCGATGGCCACGCCGGGCATTACGGCGGTGCCGCGCATCAGCGCGCAGACCGTGAGCCTGCAGCCGGGCGCCAGCCTGCCGCTGGTGCGCACGGCGGTTAACTGGCCGGCCTCCGTGAGCTTTATCGACAGCACCGGTGCGCCCTGGAAAATCACCGGCGCTCCCCTGAGCGGTTCGCCGGATATCACGGTGGACTGGACGCCCGGCGCCTCTTTTATGCGCATTACGGCAAAGCGGGACTTCGTGAACACGCTCATTACCGTCGGCCTTGAGGGGCTGCCGGTGCCACTGCAGATAAGCGTGATGAGCGGCGAGGCCGACACCGCGAAGAAGACCTGGACGGTAGACGCGCGCCTGGACCTGCGCATTCCCCGCCGCGGACCAGGTGCGGCGCCCGACGCGCCGGGCCCGTCGCGCATCGGACTGCATGACGACCTGCTGCAGGCGTTTCTGGACGGCGTGCCGCCGGCGGGCGCAAAGCGCCTGAAAACCACCGGCAGCGTGCCCGACACGGCGGTGTGGCAGCAGGGCGACGACCTCTACATCCGCTCGCGCGCGAACATCCGCGACGAGTTTGACACCACGCTATCTTCGGCCGACGGCACGCACCTCTGGAAGCTGCCGCTGACGCCGCGCGTGGCTTTTTCCGTTGACGGGCGCACCGAAGCCCTCAGCATTGCCCTGGAGTAATCATGAGCGATCAACAGAACACCGGCGGGCGTAACATCCGTCTGATGATGGGCCTGGTTGCCGGCGGCGTGGTGGCGGTGGTGGGGGGCGGCTATGCGCTGTGGAGCTGGATGGCGGCACCGCCGCCTGTGGCCTCCCGCGTAGACCTCACCCGTGTCACGGGCACGACACAGACCCGAGCGCAGGAGCAGCCGGCCTATCGCGAACTGCTGCGGGAAAACAACGCCCGCGGGGCGCAGAACGCGGCGGCCTCTAACCAGAGCTTTATCGCCAGCATCCCGCTGCAGCAGGACGTGGCGGCCCCGGCCGAACCGCCAAAGGCGGCCCCGGTGACGGCGGCACAGACGCCACCCGGCGCGGCGCGCAGCGGACGCACGCCTGATGAGGAAAAGAGGCTGGCGGAGGCGCGGCAGAAGTCGCTCGCCGCGCTGCTGGCGAAGCTGCAGGCTGAGCCGAAAGCCGGTGAGCTGCCCACGGCCCAGCTGATGGGCGGCAAGGACGGCGGCTGGACGGAATGGCGGGATTCGCTGCCCGGCAGCAACGTGCAGCTTGCCACGGCCCGCAGCCGTCAGGACGCGGCAAACACGCCGCCGCCCTCTGTCGTGGTGGCCCCTTACTGGCGCGGTCCGGGGAAAATCTGTACCGGCGTGGACTCCGATAACGGCGCCACGCCGGTGCTGGGATGCATTGAAACGGGCCCGTATGCAGGGGCCAAACTCAAGGCCCCGGAAGGCGCGAAGCTGTCCGGTGACGGCGTCATCATTCACTTCACCAGCATGACGCTGAACGGGCAGGCTTACAAAGTGGACGCCTACGCGCTCGACGATAAGACGCTTGTGGCCAACATTGCGACCGACGTTGACCATCACTACGTCCGCCGCATCGTGCTGCCCTCGATCTTCGGCGGCGTCGGTGAAGCGGGGCAGCTTTACTCGCAGTCCAACACGCAGCTGCTGAGCAACGGCTTTAACACCGTCACCGCCCGTCCCGGTCTGCCGGACCCGACGGTGGTCGGGGGCGTGATTGCCGGCGGCATGGCTCAGCGTGCGGGGCAGGTGCTGGCCAGTGACGCCTCCCGCCTGCCGGATCGCACCGTCACCGTGAAAAACAACGAGGTGGTGGCCATTCAGTTTATGAGCGGAGTGTACAGCACCGACGCCGTCTCCGCACAGGGTGGGGCAGCGTCTGCCACGACCACAACATCACCTGCCGCGCTGAGCAGCAACCCGACCCCGACCGCCGCCGACCTGCGCGCGGAAACACAGACGCGCATCCGCGCGGCCGAACAGAGAGGAACTCAACGTGAATGAATTCGATCCGCAGCCGGCGGTCAGCGCGCCCGATAATGCGCAGGTTCCCGCGCCGCCGGTACAGAAGAAAGAGAGCCTGCTGACGCGCAAGCTCTTTCTCGGGCAGTCACTGCCGTGGCTGGCCGGCGGGGCGATTGTCATCCTCGCCGCCGGCTGGTTCCTGCTGGTGCCGTCCTCCTCCGCGCCGGACGCCGGGCAGCTTGCCTTCGGGCAGGACTCCGGTCTCAGCAACGTGCAGCCGGCCCCCGCGACCGCGTCTGCTGCCCCACCGGTTGAGACCGCGCCGGCGCCGCCACAGACCGGCGGGCTCAGCGTACCGGATGACGTGGTGAAGCTTATCCGCGAGGGGCGCGAGTTTGAGGCAGCCAACCGCGAAGCCATTACCCGCCTGTCCGACACGGTACGCGCGCAGACGAAAGCGCTGGCCACGCTGCAGCAGCAGTTCGACGGCCTGGCGAAAGAAAACGCGAGGCTGGGCAACCTGGTGACCGTGCTGGCCGTGAGGCCGGATGCTGACTCAGGCCACGCCTCGGCAGGGCGCAAAAGCCCGCGCTCCGCACTGTCCGGGATGCGGCTGGAAAGCCTGCAGAACGGTATGGCGTGGGTCAGCTGGCAGGGCAGAACGTGGGCAGTGCAGCCCGGCGACAGCCTCGGCGGCGTGACGGTGCGGGAGGTGAATGCGGCTGACGGCAGCGTGACGACCAGCGCCGGCGTGCTGCGCTAGGGAGGCGTCATGGGAGGATCGCTCGACGGCATCACCATGCTGTCAAATCTGGCCTCGGGGCTGCAGAGCGCGGGCACTAATCTTGCCCTCACGCTCGGCATCCTCTTTGGTGTGGTGGGCTCCAGCGGCTTTCTTGCCCGACAGTCCTGGCTTGCCCGCAAGGCGCCAGGACAGGCAGCGAGCGGCGGTGCGGTCATTGCCTGGGTGCTGCTGTGCTGCGGCCTGGTGGGCCTTGACCAGCTCATCGGCGCGGGCGCGCGTCAGGTGGGCTGGCAGGTGTCGTTTGACGCCATCAGCTACGTCGACCAGGGCACGTTCGGGCAGGGGGCGGTGGCGGCCAACGCCCTGCTGACCCTGCTGCGCATGATCGGCGTGTGGTTTGCGCTCTCCGGCGTACTGCTCTGGCGCCGGTCCAAAAAAGACGGTCATACCGGCCTGACGGCCGGGAACGACGTGAACACCGGCACCGCGAAATTTATCATTGGCGTGATGTTTGTCTGTAACCCCTACCTGCTTGACGCCATTCAGAAAACGCTTGGCCTGCACTGACGCAGGCCACTGAGATTCCGTCCTCACGGACGATTTAACCGGCCATCCGGCCACACTCATTCTTAAGGAAAAAACCATGATGACTCGCCTTTACTGCGCGGTGTACGCGCTCGCCCTGACGGTGTCTGAAACCCTGCGTCGCCTGACGCTGCGCGCCCTGACTGCCTGGCTCGCCTTAATATCACCGATGGCCATGGCCGACGGGGATATTGCGGACATGTTTAACAGCGTGTCACAGGGGGCCACGTCGGGCACCAAAAGTGCTATCAACATTGCGGTGTTTGCCGGCGTGGTTGGTGTTATCGGCAGCCTGTTTGCACTGAAAAGCATGAAGAACAATCCGCAGGTCAGGCCGTGGATGGTGCTGGTTGCGTTTCTGGTCAGCATCCTGCTGATTGTTGTGCCGGAGCTTATCCGCCGCGGTCAGACGCAGGTTGGCATGACGCCGGTCAGCGTGGGTTAACCCCGGTACACCGCCCCGGACAGGGGCGGTCATTTCCTTTTGCTTCACAACTCATCCGGAGTGACCTGATGAAAACCTTACTGAGCACTGTTACTGCTTTCACCTTATCTGCCGGATTGTGCATCGGCGCCCAGGCGAGCCAGCCGGTGAGCGATACTGACGTCAGTCAGAAACTCGACCAACTGAACGCCACCGCACAGGTTATTGACGGCCGCCTGCAGCAGCTTTTCACTGCGCTGAACCAGAGCGCGCAGAACGGCACCTGCTGGCTGGAGGGTAAAGCCTTCAGCCAAGGCGCCGTGACCACGGTGGCGGGCCATACAGCAACCTGCAGCGTACAGCCTGATACCGGCTGGCCACAGTGGAAGGAGAAGGGGCCTGTCGTGAACTGAACAGGATGAGACCCGGAGGCGTAGAATGCTACGCCTGTCCGACGCGCTGACGGGACGCTGACAGGCGGGCTCCTGCACCTGCTTTCCATGGTGTCACAGAGTGCGAAAATGGCGGCGCTCGGTAGGGCGGAGAATGGCATCCCTGAATTGAATTTTCCGGCTGAATGCGGAAAAAACATCTGCACATTTTTGTGGTTAACGCCTGGGTACTGACTGTCCCCCCGAACCTTGAAGAGAAAAACAGGGGAGGTAAGCGCATAAGGCTGTCGTTACTTCACGGGCGGTCATAATGCCGTCCAGCTCATCATTTCCACTTTTCAATCTTCATCAGGCACTGCCTGTAAGGACACGCTATGTCTGTTTATCAGCCTCCTGCAGTGGCAGGCGGTCTGTTGCCGCTTATGCCGGACGTCAGCGGCGAAGACGTGCCCCCCAGGCCCGTTTCCGTTGAACCCGGTCCGCCCTGTCGGTGCTGCGGGACGCGTGCGCAGCGCATGTGGCAGGGCCCGGACGCACAGCCGCTCTGCACGCTGTGCTGGCTGACCTTCAATCTCGACAGTCCCACTGCCGCGCACGGACACCTTGCCTGGCTGCCGGACGCGCCGCCCGCCGACATCATCAACCTGCAGCGACGTGCGCTTATAGGGCAGCACAGCGACAGCAAAGCCGTACGCAAGCAGTCACGCAGGGTATGGAACTGGCTGGCCCGCCACGCGCGCGAAGTTGAGGGCATGTGGGGCACGTCCCGCGCCAGTGAGTTTGCGGCGGCGCTCCGTCAGCTGCCCCCGGCTAAGCGCACGGGGCTTCAGCAGCGGCTGGAAGGCTGCGTGCTTATTCTGCCTCACGACGTTTTTAAAGATGTGACCCTGCTGCTGCCGATGGGCCGCACCGCCGGTAACGCGGTGCACACCCCGGCCTGGAATACCTATACCCGGAGCGACCTGTATGCCAAACCGCCTCATCCGCTGGACTGAAGAGATCATCACCGCCGCCACGCGCTTTGCCGTTTCGCGCGACCTGCCCGACTACTGCGATCTGGAAACCGTTGTGCGCCTTTCCGATGACGATCTCATCCGTCATCCTGAGCTGAAGGGACCCTACATCATGGTCACCCACAACGGTGACTTTCTCACGGTTTATGAGGTGGCAGGCAGCTACCGCGAGCAGGATGAAACCCTGCCGGCCTCAAACGACGACTCGTGGCAGGGCCGGCTGGATCGCATGACAGAGTCGCTGAACTCGCATTACCGTCATGCCGGTCACAAAATCAGCACCGTTCACGAGTGCGATCCGGACGGCGGGAAGGCCGAAATAAGACGTCTGCTGACCCCTCAGTACCATTCGCTGAAGCGCACCGGTCTGAAGCTGGACTACATGCTGGACGAGCAGGTGACGAAGCTTTCACCCTGGGTAAACCGCGAGCGTACCTGGCTTGTGTGCTACACCGGCCGCGGTGTCCTCGCCGGGCACGAACTGCGCGATGAGAACGCGCGGATCGGCGAGCTGGTCAAGGGCAGTCCCTCGGCGGTGTTCGGACAGAACCCGCTGCTGACTGAGCTGCCCGGTCTAAAAATCCGTCATGACGCGTTTCTGTCGCAGGTGGAGCGCGCGCTCAGCGACAGCGGCAAGGGCGTGCTTATGCGCCGGATTGACGTACATGAGGCGGGGCGGGTGCTGCGGGCGCAGGTCGACCCGGGCACCGGCGAGCACTGGCAGCCGCTGCTGCCGACCGATCGCGTCATTCCTCACGGGGTACGCCAGGGCGAGGATGTGACCCCCTTCCTGGCGCCCTGGCTGAAGTTTCAGGTCATGGGGACGAACGTCGAAGAAATCCGCAATAATCTGCTGAAAATCTGCGGCGTCTGGCACGGCACCGTGGCAATGAACCTCGGCCCGCAGAACCCGCAGAGCTTTGCGAAACTGCGTGCGCTTATCCCCCGCAGCGTGCCGTTTCGCATCAGAAAGGACCTGATGCCGGGGGGAATGCGCCGGCTCAGCGGCAAACATGGCGTGCTGAGCTTTTCCGAGTGGGTGCCCGGTCTCAGGCCCATTTTTCAGTCGATTACGAAACTGGCGGAGCGTGACATGCATGAGCCGGTGTGCGTGATGACCATCACCGCCGCAACCTGGGGAGATTCGCCGGAGACGGTAACGCGTAATCTGACGCTGCTGCAGCAGGCGCTGACCTCCTGGGGGGTTTGCGGCGTCACGCAGACCTTCGGTGATCCGGTTCGTGCATGGGTCGCTACGCTGACGGCGTCCTCGGCTGCGAGCGGGCCCTGCCTGATGTATCCGCCGCTCTCCGAGGCGCTGAACCTGATGCCGCTCTCGCGGCCCACGACGGCATGGAGCGAGGACGGTAATGCCCTATTCGTGTCGCCTGACGGTAAGCTGATGCCCGTCGCGCTCGCCCCGTCGAACCAGACCAAGAAAACCTCCATCGTGGCGGGCGAGTCCGGCGGTGGTAAGTCGGTGAAAATTAACCGACAGCCCATTATTCTGGCGATGTCCGCACAGCGGCAGTTGCCATTCTTTGCGGGAATAGAGAAAGGCTTCAGCGCGACGGGCATGACCTCAATATTGCGGGCGGCGCTTCCGCCCGGGCGTAAGGATGAGGTGCTGAGCATCGTCCTGCGCAACGACGTTAAATACTGCCGCAACCTGTTCGATATTCAGCTGGGGCTGAGGACGCCGCTGAGCTACGAGTCCGAGTTTATGGAAAACGCGCTGACGGCCCTGTGCATCGACCCGGACACCGGCGTGCCGCCTAACGGTCGCGACACCCCCATCATTCTGCGCCGACTGGTCAGCGATTCATTTAAGGCCTGTCGCGAAGATCCGCGCCGTTATGAGCCCGGGCTTGTGCCGCAGGTTGATGCGGCACTCGAAGAGGCCGGTATCTGGGAGGCGCATCCGGAATACCGGGACAACGCCACCTGGTACGAGGTGCGCGACCTGCTGCAGGACGCGGGGGACACGGATGCGGCGCAGCGGGCACAGTTTATGGCGGTGCCGGAGCTGGCGGACATGGCGCCGCGCCTGCTCAGTGAAGATTACAAAAGCATGTACGGCAAGATACAGCGCGACGGCAGCAATGAGGCGCTGATTGAGTATATTGCCCGCTGCCTGCGCGACGCCTGCGGACAGTACCGCATGTTTGCCGGGCGCACGCGCTTCATGATAAGCCCGAAGGCGCGCGTCATTACGGTCGATATTCAGTACGTTGCTGGCGATAAGTCAAAGGCGGGCTACCTGCAGACCGGCATGATGTACCTGTTCGCCGGTCATATCGCGGGCGGCGACTTCGTGCTGCCGCAGTATCAGGATGAGCTCTTTCCCAGACTGGATGAGCGCTGGCACAGCCTGCACCGCGCCCGCGTGCAGCAGCTTGACGAGGAGGTCAAAACCAAACAGTACGACGAGCTGCACAACGCCAAGGGCGTCCCCTTTATCTTCCCGATGCTGGAGACCGCCGACCGTGAGCAGCGTAAGTTCGGCGTGCGCACCGTGCTGGCTTCACAGTATTTCCGAGACATGCCCGAGGCGCTGCGCCAGTCGGCCAACTCCGTCTATATGGTCGGCGTGGATCCGGAGGACCGCGCGCTGCTTAAAGAGCGCTTTAAGGTGCCGGACGTCACGCTGGACAACTTTGAGCGTATGGGCAGCGGGCCGTCGGCTGACGGCAGTGGCGTGCCGTTCCTCGGCATTTTCCGTATTAAAGGGGGGAGCACGATTGCCCACATCATGAAAAACACGGTGGGCCCGGAGGAGCTGTGGGGCCACAGCACCACGCCGGTGGACATGTCGCTGCGCCGCACGCTTGAAAAAGACGTCGGCGAAGAGACAACCCGCCGCATTCTCGCCCGCTTCTTCCCCAATGGCTCGGCCGAAAAAGTCATCGAGCACCGACGGCGCACCGCCGGCGAGGAGCGCGGTGACAGCGTCATCCGTCAACTGGCCACCGAGCTTATCGATAAACAGGGCTACGACCTCTGATCCTTCAGGAGTACTGATATGCAACCATCCACACACTGGTGCCCCGCGGGGCGCCGGCTGCTTGCCGCCTGCGTGCTGGCGGCGCTTTCCCCCGGCGCCCTGGCCTATCCCGTTGAGGTGATGACCAGCGTACCGATGGATACGGTCGTCAGGCCTGCGCTCGGCACCATGCAGACCACGCTGGCCGAAATCCTCTCAGCCGAAACCGAAACCGGTACGGCCGTGGTGCAGAGTGCCGACAAAGTCACTACAGCCGTCACGGAGGCGGCCCGCACCCAGCGCGAAGCCGAGAACTTTAACCGGCAGGCGGACCGGCTGGAAAAGGCCCGCGCGGCCTATAGGGTGCCGGACAGCATCTGCAGCGAGTCGGCCTCCGGCACGGCCGCGCAGGTGAGCCAGGCCACGCGGGCGGCGGCGTCCAGGCTTGCCGGCGGCAGCGGCGTGTCGAGTGCGGCCGTGCGCGAAACGCTGGCAAGCCTCCCGACGTCGCCCCGTCAGGGGGGCTACCGCAGCGCACTCATTCACGCAGCCTACTGCACGGCAGAGGAGGCAAAACTCTACGGGGGGACCGGGCTGTGTCCGTCCGTCTCCGCGCTTCCCGGCGGCGACACTGAGGCCCGGTCGCTTTACGACGGCGCGGGGCCGGCGGGCAAAGACCCGGAGCTGACCTTTACCCAGGCGCAGACGGACGCGGCCATGGCTTACGTGAACAACTCTGCAAAGCTTGATGCCGGGCGGACGCCGGGCAAGGGCGAAATCCAGACCGCGACCGGTCAGGAGTATCAGGGCCTGCTCACGCAGTACAAGGCCATGCAGAGCGCGGCCATGCAACCGCAGCTGGACATGGTGGCGGCGAGCCAGCCGCAGGATGCCACACAGGCGGCACTGACCGAGGCGCGGCAGGCACCGTCGGCGGAAAGTTACTTCCAGCAGACCGCATCCGCGCAGGCAAAGCAGACCGGCACCATGAGCGAGCGCGAATTTGAAGCGTTCGAAGTCGGGCGTCGCTATGCCAACACCGCGTGGGTCACCGACCTGCAGGCCATGGACGGCGACAACCTGACACGTGAAATGGCGCGTCAGCAGAGTCTGGCCAACTGGCTGGCGCTGGGCATTAAAAACGAGCTGCGTCAGGCCAACATCATCAGCGGCCAGCTGCTGGCGCTGGCGGCAAAAAATGAATACGCCCCGCAGCTGCAGGCGCTGTCCTCACAAATGAGCGCCGGCGTGAGCGCACAGTAACCTTTCCGGAGTATCACATGACGACAAGCGGTACCTTCGCGCCGGACACCGGCGCGCTTTCATCCCTGCTGGACGCGGGCAACGGCCCGGTGCTTGTGCTGGACCCCTGCGGTGAACTGTGGGAGGCGTTCTGGCAGGCACCTGTCTGGAAAAAACTCTGGCAGGCCTGGCGCCTGGCGCCCGGGCAGACGCAGAAGGGCGACGTCTGGGACGTGCTGGCCGCGATGGGCAGCGTCAACGCAGCGGACGGCAGTCAGTGTCTTGCCGCCCAACTATTTCCGGCGGACAGCCACAGCGACCTGACGCGCCGCCTCATGACCTGCATCCTGGCGTTCGCGGACGAGACGGGGCATTTCAGCGGATCCCCGGCCGGGCTCGGTGCGCTGGCCGGTCAGCTCTGGGCCGGCGACCTCTGGAGCACCCTTGCCCGCTGGAGCCGCCAGTATCCGTACCATCCCTCGCTGCAGGCAGCCCGGGCGCTGCT
>NZ_CP049116.1:0-326337 GCF_011044475.1 Pantoea stewartii | reverse complement strand
CTGACAGGGAAATCTGAAGATGTTTTTCATGATTTGGCAAAAATAAAGTTGATTACTGATAAAGGTGAATACGGTGCCGTCATTACCAAATAAGCAGTCGGGGACCCTTTCAGTTGGAATAATCATCGTTTTACTGGTCGCTATGGGCCAGTTTAACAATACGTTATTTATTCCATCATTACCCCATATGCGTTCTCCACTGGGCACTACTGATGCCCTTTTACAACTTTCAGTGACATTAACGCTGGTGTCTTTTGGACTGGCACAGCTTTTTTATGGCCCGCTATCGGATTATTATGGCCGCCGCCCTGTAGCCCTAATCGGCCTATCTATTTTTTTCCTTGGCAATCTTGCATGTTTCCTGGCCACGTCCGGTCCTGCTTTTCTGACCGGAAAGATCGTTACTGGTCTGGGAGTAGGCTGTGTCGGCCCGATAGCACGAGCCATTGCCCGGGATATGTCACACGGTAAAAAATTACTGAAGCTTATGGGCATACTGGTCATGTTTATGTCCGTAACGCCCGCGGTTTCACCTATGGCAGGTGGAGCCATTCAGGGCTTTTTTGGCTGGCGGATTAATTTCGCCACGCTGTGTGTGGTGGCCTTTTGCTTTATTGTTTATCTCTATTTTTCTCTTCCTGAAACGAACGAGAATGTAGGGGACGAAACGAACAGGTTTACGCTGGTCCGGTTGGGGAAAAACTACCGTGATATTTTTAGCCACGGCGAGTTCATGAGAATGGCACTGTTCAATATGTTGGGCTATGCGGCAGAACTGGTATTCCTGCTTTCGGCTTCTTACATTCTTCAGGATAACTTTCACCTTTCTCCACAAGAGTTTGGTTTGGTTCCATTGGCTATTGTTCCCTGTGTGATGGTCGGAAACTTTATTGTTTCGAAACTCTCTGCTCGTTTTGAAGTGACGACGATTTGCACGTTAGGCGTGTTACTCATCCTTACTGGCTCTGTATCAATGCTGATACTCAGCAAAATGTTACCCAACGCTATTATTTCATTCGTTGTTCCTATGATGATCGTCGCGCTTGGCGAAGGCATTGTGACGCCCAGCTCCACGGCCAGATGCATGGATCTGTATGGCAAGAAGGCCGGTTATGCGGGCGCTGCTGTAGGTGCTATTGCTATGACAGGCGCAGGGTGCGTGATTGCCCTTTCTACGTTGAGTCCTCTTCGCAGCGCACTTGATGTATCTGTTGAGCTGTTGATAATTTCTTTTTTACTGCTGGCGCTATGCATGATGAATTTTACCCGTTATCAGAGGGAGAGAGCGTAATGTCTTACAGCCTTGGTGTGTTAGCCGGTATGGGGCCTCGTTCTACAGCGCCTTTTATTGATATGTTGGTGGATGAGTGCCAAAAGCAATACGGAGCCAGATTCGATATCGACTATCCCAAAATGCACATCATTTCTTTGCCGACACCTTTTTTTCCTGATCGGGTGGTTGAAGATGCCGCAATGTCAGCAGCACTGCGCGATGGGATTAGCGATCTGGTAAAAGCGGGGGTTAATTTGATCGCGGTTCCCTGTAATGTTGCCCATTGCTACTTCGCTGAGATGCAGGAGGCCAGTGCCGGCATTCCTGTGCTGCATATTGCCGATTGTGCGCTTGAACACCTGCCTGCTGAAAAGGAGAACATCGCCGTGATTGCTACTGCGTCTACGCTTGATGCGGGTTTTTATCAGCAGCGTCTGCATATAGCGGGAAAGCGCTGTGTCTCTTCTGACCCATTACGCGCAATCACTACGGGTTTAATTGCGCTGGTCAAGCAAAGAGGATTTTCCGATCCTGAAGTGATAACGCAGTGGAGGACGCTGATTTCCCTGGCACAGGATGCTGGCGCACAGGCGCTGCTTATTGCCTGCACGGACATAAGCCCCCTGCTTAAAAGCCATCCCCAACAGCCGCTGCCGATTGTGGATACGGCAACAAGTCTGGCTGAAGCTGTCATTCGCGGTTTTGCCAAAATGAGGTCGACCCGGTAGCTGAATTTAGAAATGCTGGCCAGGCAGGCCGCACATGATTTCCTCCTGACTGGCCAGCATTTTGGTCCCGGATATGTTTTTTAGCCATATCCATAAGGCTGCTGACAGCGCAAAGGTGGTCTCCACATCTGGACGATATCAGTCTGTGTGATTGGATTTATTCGACCTGCGTTAAAAGACGCTGTTTCACTTTGTGCCCTCTACGCGGCTCTGTTATGCATTGAACACAGGTTTTTATCTTTAACCCGTTATGTGGGCCAGGTTATATAAAGGAGAAATGATGTCTGTTTCAATATCACTTGCAGCATTCAAAGTTAATGCGGGTGGGGAAAGCATCACAAGCTATGAAACAATCAATGAACCGGGAATAGCAGAGGCTTTCTGGCGTCGGGCGGAATCAAATCTGTATATGGTTTGCCTTGCGAAAAAGAGAGGAGAGCTTCGGGATATCAAAGGCGGAATTGCCATATTAACGAGTCTTACTCATCATGACAGAGATTTCCAGAATGCGATCATGAGCCTGATTCGTAGCTCTACCGTCCTCAAACCTGTCAGCGAGAAATCTAATATGTCACTTTTACCCGCTAAGCTTTCTATAGAGGGTGAAATACCGACAGAAGATGAGCTGAGAAACGTTTTTTTCAGGCAATATCTTAAACACAGTAGTTCAGGTAGCGCCTGAATAAAAGTTGGACAGAGCCGGAGCTGACGCACCGGCCTTATCTTTTCTCCTGCTCAGCACAGTAATCCATCGCCTGCCTTTCTGACATCCATTCTCTGACTTTCATTTTCTTCCCTTTTCTAAAAGCCACTTTACGGGCAGCAGTATGGCGTCCGGTCGGCTGTCATGCTCCGCAGTTGCGGGGTTCCATCCTGACGCAACTCCTTTCACCTGCAGCAGCCGTTCCGGTTGCGGCGAGTTCCCGCTTTCTGCAGGTGGGGTGTTCGCCTGTCTGAGTCCTTTCGCCGGGGCTGAGACAAGCACAAACCGCCTGGCTGTCCAGGGATGGCTGAAGCCTCTCGCCAGAGAAATTTTGTCTGGCCAAAAAATTTTTCCTCTCGCGCCCGGACAGCTAAACCGGCCCATGCCTGATTTGTCCTTTGCGGCGACCCGCCTGGTGAGAGGCGCTGCAGCCGTCCGGCCCTGAGCGCGTAAAGACAGAGCTGATGCCGGAGCACACACGTCAGATACAGAAAGAACGTGAGCTTAATCATTCCTTTTCATAGCGTCACGCTGCGTGACCATATCCGCCATTTTTACTCACACTCCATTACTGACATCGCGGTGTATTAATCAACGGGGAGCAGGTCAATCATGTTCAGATAATGACATATTCCCTTCGCAAAAAATTATTACTGGTCCTCTGGCAGAATAAAATACTGTTCTGTTCAATCCCACTGGAACTGAATATCCATTCTCACCACTCAACGCCGTTCATCTGTTTCTCAGGTTATGTTCATCGGATTGTGAACACAGGACGGACCTGTCGCCTTATCCGATTATATGCCGGAGGAAGATGATATGGCATTTTACTTTTATTAATGGAGTCATACATGTTTATGTATTTACCCTTCCTGATGGGTTGCGGAACCATTTTCAGTGCGCTGGCCGGTAAACGAAAACTGGCTTATCTGTTCTGGTTTGCCGACCTTGTCATCATTCTCGCCTGGTTGAAATATCACGCCACCGATGCACTTCTCCTTTCGTTTTAGAGGCCACTATGCAATTTACAGAAAAAAAAGATATTTCGCGTCCGCTTAATCTGTTGATGCTGCTCCTAGTGAGTGTTGCGTTACTCTGCGCGTTCTATTTTCAGCTGAGATTTTTCGATCTGCCATGTCCGCTTTGTCTGCTGCAACGTGCGGCTTTGTTGCTTATCGGGTCGGGGTTACTGTTTAATCTCTGTTTTGGTAATAAAAAGCTGCATTACGGCATGGTGATTATTGGCGCTCTGGCGCTGGCTGCCGTCGCTGCCCGCCATATTTTCCTGCATATTTTGCCGGGCGATAAAGGTTATGGTCTTCCTTTCCTTGGTCTGCATCTTTATACATGGAGTTTTATTTTAGCGGTGGCGATTGTGTTTGGTGTTGCCATTACCCTGATGGTTACGCCTGAAAAAGCCACGGCAGGACCTATCCGCAATCCGTTGATTCAACGTGCAGTTGTGGCTGTTTTTGCTTTGCTGATGGTGGCGAATTTGCTTTCAACGGTGCTGGAATGTGGCGGTGGGCAGTGTGACGATAACCCTACCTATTATCAACTACTGAAATAATTTTTACCGATCTCAATTGCATAATGCTCTTTGGTGGCATGTTGAGATGCGCACTATAAAATTTGGGAACAGTAATGAAAAAAATAACCTCTCGTATTGCCCTGTTGACGATTTGTTTGATGCCTGTCAGCGGGTTCAGTCAGATTGTTGACTGGCAAAGCCCAGAAGGAATTCAGCGTTTAACACAGGCAACGGTTAAACAGGATTTCTTTTCTCTGGCCCCGCAGTTTGAAGGGCAGAATAATAAAGTCTATTGTGGCGTTGCTTCAGCAACTATCGTGCTGAATAGCTTGCGGCTACATAAAAATAAGAAAATTGAGCCAGATAGCAGCTTAATAAACACTGAGGATAGGGTTTATTTTCCAAAGAATAACGGCTGGCAGCCATTCTGGAATCGTTATACTCAGACCAGCGTAGTTAAATACAGCAGCAAACCACGCATTGAGATTTTCGGTAAACCGAAAACGCCTGGCGGGCAGGCTGATTATGGTCTGCATCTGGAAGATGAGCGTCGTCTGCTCAGTAATGCCGGATTAAAAGTTAAAGCGGTGCCGGTGAAAGATCTCGCACAGCAGGACAAGATGAAGAAAGAGATTATTGCCGCCATGCAACAGGATAACTCTTTTGTCATCGTCAACTTTTTACGCAGTGCCATAGGCCAGTCGGGCGGTGGACATTTCTCTCCTCTGGGCGCTTATGATGCCAAATCTGATTCATTTCTGATCATGGATGTATCCAATACCGAACATCCGTGGATTTGGATCGACAGCCAGACCCTGTTTAAGGGGATGAACACGCTTGATGGTGCTGAGAACCGTGGCTACCTGCTGCTCAGTGAAGCTGATAAAACATAATAATCATGAAGTTATGGCGTAGGGATGCGCCATATTTTTTTGGTTAAAGAGAAATTATTCCATGTTACGTAATATTCTTTTCATTTTTCTTTTAACATCTGGCGTTATTACTGCGGGTCAGGTTGAGGCTGCTTCTGCGCCAGCCGTCGAAGCTCGCCACGGAATGGTGGTAAGCTCACAGGCGATCGCTTCTCAGGTGGGCATCGATATCCTGAAACAGGGTGGTAATGCCATCGATGCAGCGGTCGCGGTAGGCTATGCTCAGGCCGTAGTTAATCCTTGCTGCGGCAATATTGGTGGTGGTGGTTTTATGCTGATCCATCTTGCTGACGGCAAAGATACCTTTATTAACTTCCGTGAAACCGCGCCTGCCGCTGCGCGTGCCGATATGTATCTTGATCCGCAGGGTAAAGTGCGCTCTGATGCCAGCCTGCATGGTTATTCTGCGGTGGCCGTCCCCGGCACGGTAATGGGGCTGGATTACGCTCAGAGACACTATGGCAAACTCAGCCGTCAGCAGGTTATGGCACCGGCGATAAGACTGGCCCGACAGGGCTTTATTCTGACGCGAGCGGATACCGATATTCTGGATACTACCGTCAACCGGTTCCGCACGGATGCGCAGGCGGCGAGGTGGTTTCTGCGGCCAGACGGTTCGCAACTTCAACCGGGTGACAATCTGAAACAGCCTGAACTGGCTGAAACTCTTAGCCATATTTCCCAGTCCGGGACGGATTACTTTTACAAGCAGCCGATTCCTCAGCGCGTTGAGGCGGCTGCGGCGAAAGGGGGGGCAATTATTACTGCTGCGGACTTTGCCCGTTATCATGTCACCGAAAGTGCACCTTTGCGGTGTCACTATCGGGGTTATGAATTTATCTCTTCCCCACCTCCCAGCTCCGGTGGCGTCGCGCTTTGCGAGATGGTGAATATCCTTTCTGGCTATGACATACGTGCGCTGGGCTTTAATTCTGCCGACTCGGTTCATGTGATGACGGAAGCGATGCGTATCGCTTACTTTGATCGCAATAATTCACTGGGCGATCCTGAGTTTATCCACAACCCGCTAGATAAATTGCTTAGCACATCTTATGCAGATGAAATGCGGCAGGGCATTCATCCGACCGATGCGACGCCATCCCGGCTACCTGAAAGCAAACAGGTGAATGGTGAGCGTCCGGAAACCACCCACTATTCTGTGGTTGATGAACAGGGTAATGCCGTGTCCACCACCTATACCATCAACGGGCGATTCGGTGCTGTGGTTATGGCGCCGGGCACCGGTTTTTTCCTCAACGATGAGATGGATGATTTCACCACAAAAATTGGTGAGAAGAACATGTTCGGACTGGTACAGGGAGCAAACAATGCGATTGCTCCCGGTAAACGCCCCCTGTCGTCAATGGCGCCGACCATTGTGACGCACGACAACGAGGTGTTCCTGGTGCTGGGCTCGCCGGGTGGGTCGCGCATCATTACTGCATCATTGCAGGTGGCGCTCAATATCATCGATCACGGGATGTTGCCGCAGGAAGCGGTGGATGCGCCGAGGGTGCACCACCAGTGGCTACCGGATGAAGTCTATTATGAGCAGCACGGGCTGTCGTTTGATACTTTAAGGCTGCTACGCCAGCGCGGTTATAAGCTGACCGAGCAGACCCCGTGGGGCGCGACCGAACTGATTATGGTTGCGCCAAAACTCAACGAGGGTAAAAAAGCGGCTGACTCCGGTAATGATTCTGCCGTTTCTGGGAAATTGAGACCGGGCTGGCTGTACGGTGCAAATGACATCCGCCGTCCGGCAGGAGCCGCGGTGGGGTTTTAATCCAGCTGTAAGCATGATTAAGGATTTTGCTGTCTGACAGTTAAATTACCCCGGACGCTGTTTGTTCAGTGTCCCGGGGCTATTAGACCCGCCTGATTACGCCCGTGTTAACCGGGCCCACCACGCTATGATAGCTTCTGTACGCAGTGACGTTGCTGAATGGCTCTGATGCCTTGCCGTACTTTTTGTCCTTTTGCAACGAAAAAATATTTCTCATGCATGGCGGTTATGGCGCACCGGAATCTCACCGGTGCCAGCGCAACTCAGCCCGTCTGTTCAGCCCCGCGGCGTTGCCAATAGTTTTTAATGATTATTTAAAATAATTAATAACTAACCAGGATTGTTCCTATAAGAAACTTAACCGGGAACTCATATCCGTCTTTAACCACCCACCAATACAGATGATTTTATAATAATTATCAATATATTATATTTATCATCTACCAGGAGAATACTGTGCCAGGCCGCCAGTTTGCTGTTACTCGTTCAGCTGCTAAGGGCTTTTTTCAGCAACGTGACGGTTTAAGTATGTTAAGGAAAAGTGTTCAAAAAATTACATTACTTTAAAGGTAAAGCATGCAGTTTCAAAAAGAAGAGACCTCCTGTTTTTCAACAGATGAAAGCCCGGTGGAAGTTTATACGGAATGGGACCCACTTGAAGAGGTCATTGTCGGGATTATGGACGATATTCGTGTTCCGGATTGGGACACCGGCCTTAAAGCTATTATTCCTAAGGAAACCAGTGGTTTTTTCCGTGAGTATTCCGGGCAACGTTTCCCGGAAGAACTCGTAGTTAAAGCCAGGCAGGAAGTGAATACCTTTGCCGAAATCCTGCAAGCTGAAGGGATCAGAGTACGCCGCCCTGATGAGTCAAATCATCATCAGCCGATCGTCACACCGCACTTTACCACCGGTGGAACCTTCTATTCCGCGATGCCGCGAGACTGCCTGTTTGCTATCGGAAAGAAAATCATTGAAGTGCCGATGTCATGGCGCAGCCGTTATTTCGAAACCTTCGCCTTTCGCAGCATCCTGAATGATTATTTCACCAGAGGGGCGGAGTGGATTTCTGCACCCAAGCCGATGCTGAAAGATGATGTGTGGCAAACAGAGTATGACTTCGAACAGGAACTCCCCTTTAATTCGATCATTACCGAAGTAGAGCCACTTTTTGACGCAGCCGACTTTATGAGAATGGGGCGGGACATTATAGGTCAGCGTAGTCATGTCACCAATAATAAAGGTATCGAGTGGCTGCGCAGAACGCTGGGGCCTGATTATCGCGTCCATATCTATGAGTTTGAAGAGCCAGGTCCCATGCATATTGATACGACGATATTGCCGTTGGCACCGGGCCGCGTATTAATTAATAAAGGTTGGGTACCGCAGATCCCTGATATTTTCAGAGACTGGGAAATATTGCATCCGCCTGCTTCTAATCTGCCGGACGACCATCCTTTATACATCACCTCAAAATGGATCCACGTGAATGTACTGATGTTGGATGAAAAAACCGTGGTGGTTGAGAAAGATGAAGAAGCACTGATTTCTGCCTTCCGTAAATGGGGTTTCAGAACCGTTCTTTGTCCGTTTAAGCATTTCCAGACATTTGGTGGTTCATTCCACTGCGCCACGTTGGATGTGAAGCGAAGCGGAAGTCTGAAGAGCTATATCTGATAACTCTACTCATAACAGCCATTGTCCCGTATGCAATGGATAAAAAGCATTTGATCTCACGCAGAGCCATCTGGCTCTGCATCACGGCATAAAACGTTTTACACAATTAAAAGGAAAATAACAGGATGTCAAAATGCAACCCACTCAGACAGTATTGATTGTCTCCTCCGAGCTGGATGCGGCGAAAACGGTTGAGGCCGTCAAGGCCATGCACGGGCTTAAAACACATCATTTTATCTATCTCATAGAGGATTATCTTGGTGTGGCCACCTGTGAAAAGGAGCGGCCTGAAAATTTTATTGTGCGTGACTTCGCCGCGTTGGAGGATATTAAGGCGGTATTGCATAAGATCGATCAGCAATATGATGTCTCGCTGGTCATATCCTGCGATGAGTTTGCGGTTTACGTGGCTGCCTTTGCCAATGATTTCTGGCAATTAACCGGAATAACCTGCGCGGAAGCAAGGAAATTTCGCGATAAAAAACGCATGAAAGAGCTGGCGCAGCAGGCTGGCATTGCCACCGCGCGGGAAATAACTCTTCAGGATATCGAAAATGGAGATGTTGCCTTTCCGGTGATAGTAAAACCACGTTCGCTGGCAGGCTCAATGGGCATAAAAATCGTCTCTGATGCAAAGCAGCTTGCCAATATAGATATTGACTGGTCGCCGGAATACCGCGATATGGATGAGCGGCAATACTTTATTGAGCAATATAATCCAAACACAATTTATCATATTGATTGTGTAGTGATTAATGGTCGTCTCTCGTTTATTTCCGTCGGTGAATATTTAGGTAAGCCGATTAACTTTTTGCAGGAAAAGCCTGTCGGTGTGTTGTCAGTCTGTGATCATACTGTTGAGGATGTCTGGCAACCTTTTACCGAAAAAGTTCTTGCTGCTTTCGACGCGCCGGATGGGGTTTACCACATCGAAGCTTTTGCTGATTCCGGTGCGGGCGTGGAATTACTCGAAATTGCCTGGCGTCCCGGCGGTGCGGCAATCGTGGAAATGGTCGAGATGGTGTACGGGCTGAATCTGAAACATATTCATCTGGCTGCGCAACTGGGACTTAATGTTGGTCTTCTCGTTCAGCGCAGGGAAGAAGCCTTTGGCTATATGACCTTTCCAAAGAAACATCTTGCTACTCAGACACTGTATGTCACCCGTGTCCACCTGCCGCCATTACAGCATATGGCAACGCTTAAGTCGCATAAGGTTCCCGTTGCCGGAGATATCGCCTCAGGAGAGTTCTATTGCTACAAAGACTCACTGGGATCCTTTGTATTTTGTGGCGATCGCGAGCAGGTTTCAAGAGATGTGAATTATCTGAATGCACATTATCTGGTACAGGTTGCGCCGGAGTATCAGCCTTAATATTGAGAATGGTCACTTAACGGCTGTGAACAAAAACCGCGCTTACAGTCAGGACAAGGTGACAAAGAATGAGTAAAAAAGAGATGCAGACCATCCTGATCGTTTCATCAGAACTGGATGTCGGCGAGGTGGTCACTGACATCAAGACAGCGTATCCCAACCGGCCGTGGCGGTTTATCTATCTTCTTGAAGATTTGAAAAACCAGGCGGCAGATGATTTGCATCGCGAGGATGTCTTTATCGTCAGGGATTTTGCCCGCCATCACGATGTGGAAGATGTGTTCAGCCAGATTGCACAGTCATTTTCAGTCACGCGGGTGATTCCCAATGATGAGTTCGCCGTATGGATTGCGGCCTGGGCCAACCATCGCTGGCAACTGCCGGGACTAACCTTTGATATGGCGGCCCGATTTCGCGATAAAAAGAAGATGAAAGAGATTGCCTGTCGCGCAGGCATCCTCACCGCACGGGAAATCAGCCCGCAGGCGATTAAACGTGGCGATGTGAGTTTTCCGCTGGTGATGAAACCTCGCTCGCTGGCAGGCTCCGTTGGGGTGAAAATTATCACTGATGCCGGGCAACTCAGTGCAATCACGCCGACCGAAGGTGATGACTATCGCGATATGGATGAGCAGCAATATTTTTTTGAGAGCTACAATCCCCAGCCGGTTTATCAGCTTGATGCGATAATGCTGGAAGGACGGCTCGCGCTACTCTCGGCGGGAAAATATATTGGTAAACCTATCGATTACCTCGATGAGCATCCACTGGGATTTTTTTCGGTGGAGGAGCGCGATTTGCGGCACATCTGGCGGCCTTTCACTGAGAAGGTGTTAGCGGCTTTTGGCGGTCCGGATGGCGTTTATCATATTGAAGCATTTGGTGATGACGGGCAGGGGGTAGAATTACTTGAGATTGCATACCGGCCCGGCGGGGCAGCGACGGTAGAAATGATCGCTATTGCCTGGGGAGTAGATTTGCGTTTCACACATCTGGCTACGCAATTGGGGCTGGAAGTGGGACGCCATTTTGCACCCCAGGGCGAGGCGTGGGGATATATGACCTTTCCTAAAAAGCACCTTGCCAAAGAGACACTTTATGTTTCCCGGCTGACTGTTCCTTCCGTGGACAGGCTGCCAACGCTGAAGATGCAGCAGCTTCCCAAATTGGGCGAGGTGGCGTCAGGGGCGTTCTTCTGTCATAAGGATTGTCTTGGCTCGTTTGTCTTCTGTGGTGACCGGGAAAGCGTGGCGCGGGATCTGAAACTTATCGTTGCTGATTACTCCGTTACGGTAAGCCCCGATTGAGTCTTTATTGTGCAGGGATGCCATGTTCTTCACTATTGGCTAAGCATCATGGTAAAAATAAAGAAATCCCGCAAACGAAAAACCCCCCAAAAAACACGGCAGTCCAGCGGCGAACAGCTGGCATACGGAACCAGTCAGGAGCTTCTTCAGCAGGCTTAGCATGAACTGCGGACAGATTATCCACCCGAGCAGCTGGAGGTCGAAGAAGTACTGGTATTCGATCACGCGGCCTGTCTGCTTCGTGAACGGATGGCCAGAAAACTGGGTACCGTATCTCTGGACAGTGCGCGGGTTTTACTGATGACAATGATGTTGGCATGCCAAAGGCTCGCAGGGCTGTTCAGGGAACGGTAGGGTAGGCTACGATTTATGCGTCTGTAACCGGCTACGCCGGGCGTACGGCGCCGTTCAGTTCTGCGCGTCATCTGGCACCTTCATGCCGCTGAAGCGGCATTATGAATACGGCTCTCACTGCAGGGGTTAATTCAGATTAAAATGTCCGTTTTGTGCCAGCAGCGGACGTTGCTAAACTCGTGATCTGCGTTGATCTGGTGGAGCCATGCGCATTCGCCCAGGCGGCGCACATCTGCGTCACGCTGAGCATCATATATGTTCAGAAAAGGCCTCACTGTCGCCGGAAGCGACGGTACCTTCTCTGTCCGGGCAGGCTGTTACGAGTTGTACAGTCCAGGGACAGCACTACGTGAATTCTGACAATAAAGCTCGGGAATAAAAGAATTGATGACTGACAGGGGGAGAGGGGGGCCCGCCGCTAAATGTGTAGACTCCACCTTATAGTGCAGGCCCCGTTAGCTCATATTACTCTGTAAAACCCGTTATTTATTTCTGATTGTTTAATTGCAAGGAAATAAAAACCCGCAAATAAATACCAGTAGGGCAGTTAAGCCGAAGAACCGTTAGTCCTGATCGTGAGAATAGAACACGATCCCTTTATTAATGGCACACTCGTATTGAGCAGGATTGCCGTAGGGCTTCCAGTCTGGCAAAGTAAACGTCCGCATGGAGAATCCTATGGTGTTTTCATCCTTTGAACGGTAGCGCAAAAACTGGACTTGCGGTTTATCTTTATTATTAACCGTTTGGTGCATATCTGAGAAAGCCAGAGAACCGTCAGGTCTGATCAGGTATGACGTAATCTTCATACCGCCTCTCATGGTACCTTTGATATTGTTTTCCCGATCGAAACACTGCGTTAAATCGATAGATAAATTAATGTCTTTTCCTTTCATTAACGCCTGGTTAATCTCAGAAACCGTATTGAGCGTACTGGCAAAAGCAGACTGGGAAAAGATGCATAAAAAAGTAGCCAACATGGCGAATTTACTGGCATACAGTCTGTACTTTCTGTCTGATGAAGCAGATTGCTTAGAGAGCAACATTTTCTTTCTCCATTATTAAAAACATTTTATAACATCACTGAGTAATAATTAAACCGCACATTCTAACTGTTTAATTAAAAAGTGCTGGCGATGATGATGGGGAATTTGCTCGATCGTCATTTGCAACAGGTAGCCTTGTTTCTCATAGAATTCACGCGCCTGAAAACTGAATGTATCAACGAAAACGCCTTTACAACCACGTGCTAATGCTTCCTGTTCTGCAGCGTGCAGCATCCTCGCGCCAAGCCCTGTTTTTCGACGTGATTCGTCGACCCACAGAAAGTGTATATGCATCCAGTTACCCCATGTAATAGCGACTAAGCCAGCCACTTTGTTGCCATCATCATCATTAATGAAAAGAGCAATGTCTTTTTTTTCATCAGGATCAACATACCGGGAATTAAACGCCATCAATTTCTTATGTATTTCAGCCACATCGTCAGGATGAGGAGTAGCTGTTATTATCATCTTCACGTACCCTGTTCCTTGTTAACAGCAATCTGCTCTACCTCAGCATTAAAACGTGTAAGTGGCGAGATGTGGCATTAAGTTCCATTATTCTGGCTCCAGTTCGATCACATCCTCGTCAGACGGGTCATCCAGTTCACGCAACACACGATAAACTCTCGCGACGGCCTGCAAAGTATGCCTGGGGATGAGTTGCCCCTCCTGGGATTGATAAAGCGTTCTGGCCAGCCAAATGAAGCGAATCACGGGAATTTTAGCCTGTTGTGCCCGGACAATCAGCGTTTTAGCATCACTGTCCTCGCCTTTGCATATGATACGTGGTAACGGCGTTAACTCAGGACGATAGTAGAGCGCAACAGCATAATGGGTAGGGTTGACCAGAAGCAGGTCAGCCTTTTCAAGCGGCTCTCGCTTCACAGCCTGTACAGGCGCGTTCAGCAACTCTTGTGCAACAGCATGACGATGTCCTTTCATATGAGGGTCACCTTCGGACTGCTTATGTTCATCACGTATGTCCTGATGACTCATACGCTGTTGCTTAAGGAAATAATACTTCTGCAGGCCAAAGTCCAGGAGGGTCATTATCAATAAGGTGAACAGTGTCTGGCGTGAAACGCGGGTGAGCAGAACCTCCACCGCAGGCCAAAAGCTGTTCAGGTCACCATAAGCAAGACGGGAAAGAGACTCAAGATCGGTACTCAGCACTAAAATAAAAATAGTGCATATTGCCGCAGCTTTTAGCACGCTACTAAGCATGTCGGTGAGTTTCTTCACAGAAAACATCTGCCTGAACTGATTCACGGGATTCAGGCGATTAAAATCAGGCTTGAGGGCTTCTGTTGCAAACAAAGGCCCATATTGTATCCAACCGCCGATAATACGAAGTAACGCAGCCACTGCCACAGTAATACCAAAAAATGTTGAAACAATAAGCAAAGCACTACCAGCAAGCTCGCTGAGAACCTGCTCAAAAGGCTGGTTCAGGCGCATAAGCGGCAACATCATAAGAGCCTGAAGCTTCTGCATGCCAACATCATCCAGCGCCATTACGGTTTCAACCACGCCTGCACAAATGAGAAGCTTCGGAACGTCCTGGCTTTGGGGAACCTGGCCTTTACGGCGCGCATCCTGAAGTTTTTTCGCCGTAGGTTTTTCCGTTTTTTCAGACATGTCACTGTCCCCCCAATAAGCCTTTTATCAGTTTGCTGAGATCGCGTAGCAGGTAAAGTCGTTCCTCTCCCAGCGTGCTTAACGTTGGGATATAAAGTACAAAAAACAGCAGACCGAGGAGGCATTTTGCGGGAACCGACAGAACAAAAGCCTGTAGCTGAGGGCTATACAGACTGAGAATCGCAATACTGAAATCCATCATGAGTAGTAGTGCCACCAGCGGACCAGCATAAATAATAATATGACTGAACGTGTCAGTCAGCAGAGCCAGATATTGCTCAAATCCATTATGATTCGGAAATGGCAACCACTGCATTACCGGCCAGACAGAATAGCTGTCCCAAATAATCTGAGTGACGCCACTCAATCCGGTGGTAAGAATGAGAAACAGTATGAGTGTCTGTTGAAGCAGAAGACCCAGCGGTGTTACGTCACTACCGAGTGCCGGATTCAATTGTCCCCCAATGAGGGCGCCACGCTGGTTATCGAACAGCGCACCGACTGACTGAAATAACCAGAAGGGCATGCTGATCACCAATCCCAGCAGAATTCCAATCACCCCCTCTTTAAGGATCAGCGCAATAAGTTGCGGCCAGCCTGGCATTTGTAATGCCAGTTGTGCCTGTAAACCCAAAGTCGGGACGATTGCCAGCGCTAATACCACCCCGCTACGTACAATCCCTTTAAGGATATTGAAAGAAAATACCGGCACCAGGATCAGACAGGGATATAAACGTGCGGCACTCAGCGCCAGGGCGAAAAGATATTCATAGAGTACGTGGATGACAGTGTTCGCCATGATTAAGCGCCAGTTTGAGGAATCATGGCCATAGCCTGCTGGGCCAGCTCCAGCAACTCAACTCCAATCCAGCGACCACTCAATGCCAGTGCAATGCCTACCGCTACGAGTTTGATCGCGAACGGCAGGGTCTGGTCCTGAAGTTGCATGACGGCCTGAAGCAGAGAAACCAACACGCCAACAATGACGGCAACCAGCAATGGCGGAGCAGAAAGCAGAACCACAAGTAACATCGCCTGTTTAAAGAGATTCATTATTTCCATGCTTGCACCTCAAAGATAACTATAAAACAGGCCATCCAGCAGGCGTGTCCAGCCATTGATAAGCACAAAGAGCAACATTTTTAAGGGCAGGGAAAGTGTCATCGGAGCCACCATCTGCATCCCCAGCGCCAGTAAAACATTTGAAACAATGAGGTCGATAACAATAAACGGGATATAGATTAAGAAACCAATCTTGAATCCAGCTTGTAATTCCGACAAAACGAAAGCCGGTATGACAAGTAACAGGTTGTCTTTACTGATATTTTCTGACATGGACTTCGGCCACATCCTGACACTGTTTTCCTGCAAGTGAATCAAAATGTCGGGATCGGTGTTATGCGTCATAAATTTCTGTAACGGTGTTACGCCATTGGTGATGCTGGTTCTCAGGTTGTCCACATTCGAGAAATCTGCGGGCGCCTGACTGAACTGCTGCTGCATCTGATTAAAAACAGGAGCCATAACAAACAGCGTTGCCGCCAGTGCAATACCGTAAAGGGCCATGTTGGGTGGAACCTGCTGGACCCCAATAGCATTACGTGTGATCAACAGCACCATAGAGATTTTTAAAAAGCAGGTACAGACGATCATCAGGATAGGTATGAGTGACAGCGCGCCCAGAAAAAGAGCAAAGGTCATGGGATCGAATTGTTCAGTACTCATACTCATACCTGCTGTAATGTCAGCAGGAGACGGGTGAGCTGTAATCCAAGTTGCCCTTCCACATCCACAAGTTCACCCTGAGCGATTAATGTCTCGCCGTAATATAAATCAGCTTCGCCAGGCGTCATGTTATCGAGCGTCAACACGCTGCCTGGCTGGAGGTGTTGCAGTTCTCCTAAAGTAAGGCGTGTCCGGCCACATCGGACTTCCAGCGACAATGGCAGCATGGCTAACGAGAAATGATCATCCGATGCAAGATGTTCCCGTTTGGAAACAGCGTCAGAGCCTTCAGTTTCATAGGGGTTCAAAGCGGTTCTCTCCAGATGAGTAATCACAAAGTGATGAGGCAACTGCAGTGTCCCCACCAGTTCATATCCAGCAATGTTGACGCAGCCTTTTCCATCCGGGCTAAAATAGTTAACGGGGGGAACAAGCACATCGCCTTCCTGAAGCGCATGTAGCTGTGAGGTATGCAGAGTGATGCGGCCAAGCACTAACGGCCTGACGTAAGTCAGCGTGTCTGGCAGCGTATATCGTTGAGGTTGCCAACCGGGTTGCCTGAGCCAGTGTGCCAGGCTCGTATGGCTGAGATAAAGTCTGCCTTCCACACGACGCTCTCCGAGCCTGACAATAAGCCTCGTGCTTAACACATCATTTTCAGCTCTGTCGCAGCGTTTTATTTCACCAAACAGGTTCGCCAGTTCTGGGCTGAGGTATTGGTTAAATAATATCAATTCCCACTCACAGGCAGGCGACTGCACATCCTGATCGGTAAAAGGTGACAGCGACAACATATTAAGCAGCGGTATGCCGTCACCCAGGGAAAAGTTTCCCAGTGCACAAGACCAGTGAGTCAGGGCGATCGGAGAGGATAGGTGTCCAGGCAAAAGAGACAGTGCTCCGACTTCATCACCTAACGTGAAAGGAAATGAATATTTGCACGCCAGTTGATTCTGTGACTGCATACTGGCCCGGCTCACCAGTGGGAAATGTCGTCGCGTTATCTTGCCCATCAGAGGCTACCCTGTTCAATTCTGAGACTGACAGGTGCACCAAAAGACTGACTCAACTGGCGGCGACACTGTCTTTCACGACGCTGCCAGTGATCCCAGACGCGAGGCGAAAAGCGCAGCGCAATATCCCATCCGGCCGGCTGGCAACGGGCGAGCCTGACGTCAACTTCGCCTGCTTCAGGCAGCATAAGGGTAAAAGCACAGTCTTCGTTTGCATGGTCAGCGATGTGTTCAAGTAACGCCTGATGAAGGCTGTCCCAGTCCGGCGAGGGCGATGCATCCGGCGGCTGATCCTTAACGGGCTCGTACGAAGTTGTGCTGGCCAAAAACAGTGAACCTAATGTGGCCAGCGATTCTTTGCTCTCGTGCTTGCGCAAGAAAGACGCGGATGTGGACTTACTTGCGCGCTCATCAAGCCGATGCTGAGGTTTATGGGACGGTAACCGGTCAGGATAACCCGATGGCTCTCTCATGCATCCTCCAGGTGTTCAGCTAAATATTCCAGTTTTTCGAGATCTTTTTGCCGTTCGCGCGTGTGTTGAGACGCTTGCGTCAGTTCATGAGCCACCTGTTGACAGCGTTGCTCTGACTGCTGACAGCTCTGCTGCTGCCGACACATGGTCTCCAGAGCCGTACGCTCTGCGTTAACCTGTGCCGTGAGCGTTTGCCGGCACGATTGCTTACGCAAGCCTTCACGTTGTCGTTGATAGTGCAACTGAGCTTGCTGAAGGTGCTGTTCTTCAACGTGTTGCTGTGACTCAGCCTCAATCAGATTATTTTGCAGCTGTCGTTGTACGCGCTGAGCACGTATGAAACGCTGGCGGCGTAGGGGAATCAATGTCTCCAGGGCCATTTGTAGGCTTTCAAATGGGTTTTCCTGAGCAAGTTCATCGTCTTCATTCTGGCGCATGGGCACTGACCTCATTAAGTTGAGAGAGGATGTGTTCAAAAGGCTCAGGAGTGCGCATTGTCTGGCGCAGAAAATGGTTGATGGTGTCGTTCGCATTAACGGCAGCATCCGTCAGGATGTCGTGACCGGGTTGATATTCCCCTAACCGAATCAGCACTTCTACCTGCTTGTAGGCGGCTATGAGGCTACGGATATTCCCCGCCTGCTTGAGGTGAACCTGATCTACCACGTTACTCATGGTCCGGCTCAGGCTGGCCAGAATGTCGATAGCAGGGTAATGGTTACGCTCGGCCAGACGGCGACTGAGCACAATGTGTCCATCAATCAGTGAACGAACTTCATCGGCTACCGGATCGCCCATAGAGTCCTGTTCGATCAAGACCGAATACAGCGCGGTGATCGCTCCCTTCCGGGTCTGTCCGGCGCGTTCTACTAAGCGCGGCAGAAGCGTATATACAGAAGGCGGCAACCCGCCACGTCCCGGCGGTTCGCCTAAGGCGAGACCTATTTCACGTTGGGCACGGGCAAAGCGGGTTAAAGAGTCGATGATGAGCAGCACGCTTTTGCCCTCAGCACGAAACGCCTCGGCAATGGCAGTGGCTGTAAACGCGGCCCTGGCGCGCTCCATACTGCTTCGGTCTGAAGTGGCGCATAGCAAAATGGTACGTTTACGTAGGGTATCGTCCAGCTCATGATCGAGAAATTCGCGCAACTCTCGACCACGTTCGCCAATCAAACCAAAGACGATAACATCACAGGGTGAATTTCTTGCCAGTTCTGCCAGCAGCGTCGTTTTACCACAACCCGCTCCGGCGAAAACGCCAACACGCTGGCCCTTGCCTATCGTCAAAAGACCATCAATCGCCCGCAGTCCGGTTGGCAAAACGGTATCAATTCGCGGTCGCTCTGTAGGAGGAGGTGCATCATTCAGGACGGGTACGGTAGTGCACTGAAGGCCCGGCTCAGCGAAGGCGCTGTAGCCGCCAGGTTCCAGTGCGCGCCCAAAACCATCGAGTACACTCCCCATAAGCCGTTCACTCACGCAGATGCTGTGAGGGAGATAAAGGGGTGTGATAAGGGCACCCTGAGATATGCCGTCTAAAGCGCCGAGTGCAGAAAGCAAAATGTGTTCTGCACTAAAACCTACAATCTCGGACAACACAGCGTCACCCTCACTGCGCTGGATGAGGCACAAATCACCAATACGTGCGCCCGGCAGGCTGCATTCGATAAGAATCCCATTGATGCCGGTGACTCTTCCATAACGTCTGATGGGCTTATAACGGGCAAGCCGCTGTTGGTGATTCAGCGACCACTGTTTCAAATCCTGGCTTAAGGTATCCATTACCATTTCACCCGGATATTTTCGCGCCCTGCAAACTCAATGCTGTCGCTGTTAATTGCCACCAGACGTAACTGGTCTACTTCATCGCCTATAAATATACGCTGACCACTGTCAGTGACGATGTTGGCGTGAGCACCGCTGGTAATTTGCACAATATTGAACGGCAGCTTAACGCTAGCGGCACCCACATGGTTATGAATCGGTAACCGTACGTCATAATGGCGATAAAGCGTTTTCAGCATGCGTTGTAAGCGCTGATTTTCTTCATCGGTGACTCCGCCTGACAGGGTTACGCTTTGATTATCTGAAGTGAGAGAAACGTGTTTATTAAGCCCGCGGTCGAGCAACATGCTGGCAATAATCTGGCGCGTCCGGGATACGCTCGTTAGCGAGGGTTTACCTGGAGCAGGTGGTGCGGAGGGCGAGGCAATGCTGGTATTCAGCATCCAGGTTCCTAACATCATAACCAGCAGCAACGTCAGGCCCATGTAAGACAGTTTCGCCCAAAATGGCAATGGGCTCTTCTTCGCCGAAAGGTGTTCTGAGACGGGTTGAACTGCGGCTGAAGCCTCAACCAAAGGTGGTTCACTATCGTGGGCTGACTCCGCGTCATGCAGCAGTTCAGCCTCATCCTCCGGCCAGGGCGTCGCTGCGTCAACGATGCTCAACCAGATATGCCCGACGGCAAAAGCTGTGCCAGGTTGCAGATTACTCAGCGCTTCGCAGCGCTGCCCTTCGTTATCTTTCACTGGCCCGTCAGAGGCTTTGACTTCCCATCCCTGCGGGGTTTTTACCAGCTGACAGTGGCGATCCTTTATTCCCGGATCATAAAGGGCCAAATCGGCATGTTCATCAGCACCAATCCACCATTTATCGCCACTTAGCGGCAATGCAGCACCGCGGTGCAAGCCTGTCAGTACGCGTAATTCATGCATGATTCATCTTCCTGCAGCGTAGGCGGTGATAGCTGTAAATCGATCCGCCCCAACACATTGATGGCAACATTACTGGTCAATTCGGCAAAGGAGATAACCGGCACCGCATGGAACTCATCTTTCAGCAGCGCGCGAAGAGGGCTCCGTAAATCCTGGGCGACAAGAATTAACGCCTGTGGCGTTTCATAAGGAGGGAAGGCATCGCGCATTTGATGCAGTAAACTGATGCCGTAATCCTGCGCCAGCGAGAAAAAGGTTTCATTCTGTGCCTGACGTAAAGAATCACGGAGGAGCTCTTCGGTTTCTGGAGTCAGTAACCAGACATTTAGCCCATTCGGTTGCAGATACTGGTGGCAGATATGCTCTTTCAATGCAATACGGACAAGATCGGTGAGCGCCGCACTGTCTCGTTCATGTTGTCCATGTTCAACAAGTGTTTCCGCAATAGTGCGAACTGAGCGCAGCGAAATACGCTCGGAGGCCAGTCGCTGTAATACGGACGCAAAGCGGGAAAGCGGCATAATACGTTGCAATTCTTGAGCCAGCTCGGGTTGTTCGCTTTCCAGCCAGGTAAGAATGGATTTACTCTCCTGCAGACCAATAAACTGCGCGCAGCTCTGGTGAATAGCCTGCTCCATGCGCAGCATAATGAGCTGCCCGGCTGCCCAGTAGCGCATTTCGGCCTTTTGCAGGAGTGGGTGGTCAGGTGACAGCCAGCAATAGTGAGCTTCGTTCCGGTCTGCAATACCCGGCTTGAGTTGAATATCAGCTTCATCATGGTCCTCACCGTGCGAGGCATCCACATCACTTTTCCTGACAGCCACGAATGGAATGCCAAAGGTTGCAGTCACCAGAGGAATTTCATAAACACAGAAGCGAAACTCATCCTCAGCCAGCCTGGGCGAAAACTCGATATCGAAACCGGGAAGCGTGAAGCCAAAACGGTATACCAGGCGATTACGAAGACGACGTATTTCCCGTATCAGCGTTGTGGCAGCCTCACCACCCTGATGAACCTGGCTAAACTGCAGCAGAAAAGCGCGAGTTGGGTTGAAACGCCTGAGATCCTGGTAGCCATTTTCTTCTGGTGCCAGCTGCTGCAAATGGAGCTGGTCGGCCTCCTGTCGTATTCTGTTATGTTTACTGCGCCATAACTGAAAAAGACCGCTGCCCAGGGCGAGTAAACTGATGATGATGAAGACGGCGGTGGGCATACCGGGCAACAGCGCAAAGCCGAGCATGCCTGCGGCAGACATAATCCAGGCCTTAGGCTGGCTTGTTAACTGTTCGGCGATTTCCCGGCCAATGTTGGCATCGACTTGCTGACCATCAGCGGAAACCCGGGTAATAATCATCCCGGCTGTCAGTGAAATGAGAAGCGCGGGGATCTGTGCGATCAAACCATCACCAATGGTCAATACAGAATAGATATGAATTGCTGCACTGGCGTCCATACCATTTTGCAGAACACCAATGGCGAATCCGCCAAGCATGTTGATAAAGACAATGACCAGGCCTGCTATGGCGTCACCTTTTACAAACTTCATTGCGCCGTCCATCGCGCCGAATAGCTGACTCTCTTTAGCCAGATTCTCTCGTCGCTGACGTGCCTGATGGGCTTCTATGAGTCCTGCGCGGAGGTCGCTGTCAATTGACATCTGCTTACCCGGCATCGCATCCAGCGTGAAGCGCGCAGCCACTTCTGCCACGCGCTCTGAACCCTTGGTTATCACCAGAAAATTCACTACGGTCAGAATCAAAAAGATCACCAGACCTACTGCCAGATTGCCGCCCACTACAAAATTTCCGAACGCTTCAACAATGTGTCCTGCATCCTGTTGCAACAGGATTTGACGCGTCGTTGAGATGGACAGCGCCAGACGAAACATCGTTGTTAAGAGCAGTACTGAAGGAAACGTCGAGAAAGCCAGTGGTTTTGGCAGATACATTGCCAAAACAATAAGTAGAGAAGATATGCATATATTGAGTGCGATCAGCACATCAATCAGACTGGTTGGCAGAGGAATTATCATCATGAACACGATCGACATGACGATCGTGGCACCTACGACTTCCGAGCGTTGCATCGCACTAATGGCGAGACGATTTAACCAGACAAACAACGAACTCATTTACCCTGCCGTCCTGGATTGTTTGAGCTCCGCACGCGGCTCAGCAGCTGCATATTCACCGATCATTGTGCGTAACAGATTTAACGCCAGGTGGCGGTTTTTATTTCTGTCCTCACGCCACACTCCCATAGGCAAATGGCTGAGTAGGGGAACCAATCCACTGAGAAACAAAACCTGATGTTGAGGATGCTGGCCGGCTACATCGCGCGTTAAGTTTTGTAAATCACGCAAATAGGCACCATTGCCACTCAGGTTAAGCAAACGACGGGTGAGATCCAGGGGAGTAATGCCGACACCAGGCAACTTACTGGTCAGTCGCGAAATTAAAACTTTGCTTGCTGTAAGCGTCTGGCTGATATGACTGGCGTCCTGCAGGCTAACCATGATTTTTTGTAGCGCGCGTTTCGGTATGGAAGAGCTACGCGCTGCTATATCATCTGAAAGTGCTCGCTGTAGGGTACGCAGACCCTGGATGAAATTAACGCTGCCGAAACGGTTGAGCAGCGCATCCAGCATTGCATTACCCGATTGCAGATGAACAATCGTCTCATAGTAAAGGTGACGCAACGCTTGCTTCTGCAGCGGATCGGTACTGAAGCTGGCAATGGCGTGCGCAGTATTTAAACCTGCGTTGACTTCAGCTCCCTTCTTTTCATGCAGTTGTTCGATGCTGTGCCGCGATCGCTCCACTATCAACGTATTCTGTGTCTGCTGCCCCTTTATCATCGTATGTCTTAACAAAACGTCACAAAGGGCTGGATCCTTTCCAGCGACATCCAGCAGAGCATCTAAGTCAGGCGCAGGCGATCGCTGGAGCAACGTCTGCATTTTTTGATTCTGCGTTTCCAGCTGAGCATGCTGTGGGTGCTCAAGCAACTTCATTAACTCGTAGAGTTTTTCAATACGTTCAATATGTTGAGTTGATTTGCTACCCGGTTGCGCGACGACTTTTCGCTGGTTAAGCGCTTTGTTTTTACGCTCTACATGTTCAGCAAACGTCATTGAGACCTCTTCCATAGCGTCTTCAAGCGGTGAGGCGGGCACTCTTGATGATGCGCCGCTTACCGAAGACGCTGAACTCACAACGGGTACCGATGCCTCTTCAACCACGGTATTGGGAGACAAATGCGCCGATTGAACGCCGGGCACAGCGGGAGCAATTTTCATCCTGGCGAACCTCATACAGGGAAGCTGATGCAGATATGTGGCGTGTTTTATGCTCCGGTTCCCAATAAATTTTCCCAGGCAACAGAGTTAATTACAGAAGATTGCAATGAGTTGCAGATTTAGCTGGAGCTTACGGCAAAAAGTTGCGAAAAAATGAAGGGAAATGAAATTTAAATCGTTAAATTTCAAATGCTTAACAAAATAAAATCGCTGGCACAGACTTTGCTATCGCCATTAAGCCAAACGGCAAAATGGATTAAGATACGGAGCGTATTATGTCAGAAATGAACCTGCACCCTACTGAGTCATTACACGTTAACCCTCCATCCCCACATAATATTGATTGGGAGAAAATTTTTCGTGAACATGGACGCCGCGTTTATAACTTCATTCGAAAGCGTGTTGCGCATCGAGAAGATGCGGAAGATCTAGTTCAAATGACCTGGCTGGAAGTCATTCGTAACCGTGATAAGTTTGCGGGGGCCTCGCGACCCGAGACGTGGGTATTCGGTATTGCCCTGAACCTTATTCGTAATCATTTCCGTTCGCAGTCTTCCCGTCCCCACTATGATGAATTAGAAGAGGATGTTGTTCTGAATCAGGAGGATGATCCTAGCCACATCATAGAGCATCAACGCATTCTCGGCTCTACGCTCCAGTCTATTGCCCTGCTGCCCAAAGAAACACGTAAGCTGCTCAGTATGTTAGTAGAGGAAGACGGCAGTTATCAGAATATTGCTAAGAGTCTAAACATCCCTGTTGGCACAGTACGTTCGCGTTTGTCACGGACGCGTGTGTCACTAAAGCAGTCAGTCTTTTATTGAAGCTGAACGGGGTAAAACAAACCGGAAACAGTCTGTAATGAGATGTGTGTTTAATCCACTGTTAGGACACTTCTCAATATTACGACTTGAGCTTGTGAATCTGCGCCCAGACCGGTTAACAATGTTTACTTCAAGGAGGCGAGATGCAGTATTTGGACAGACGATTACATAGCAGTGATACGCCAATCAAACTTCTTGAGTTCGCCATGAACATGCTAAGGGACGCCGTATACCTGATTGACAGTGATACCTGTTTTTTTTATGTCAATGACGAAGCGTGCAGAATGCTTGGCTACAGCAATGCAGAATTGCTCAATATGCGCGTTTCAGATATTGATCCCGAATGGGATTTCGATGACGTCATGGATATGTGGAAACGCGTACGAGAGCAAAATGGCGGCAGGCCATTCACCTTTGAGACCTTTCACAAAAGCTTACAGGGCGAGATGATAGCGGTTGAGATTAGTGCGAATCCATTTGTTTACGAAGAGAAAAGCTACAGTATGTGCGTGGTAAAAGATATAAGAGAGCGTAAGCAACTAGAGCAGGTAGCTTATGCTCGGGAACAGGAGTTTCGGGTATTAGTTGAGAACTCACCGGATATGGTGGTTCGATTCTCGCCCGATTTAAAATGCCAATACGCCAATCCTGCTGCATTGCGTCACCTGCGGTTATCTTTTGAAGAGCTTCGCGGACGCACTTTGCGTGAGATTCAGGGGGATTTACCCTGTGTGAGGCACATTGAACGCCTTCTTAAAGAAGTGGTAAACAGGAAAATTGAAGCTGAAGGGGAACTTGTAGAGTCGGACAGTTCACTTACTAGCGGAACCATGATTATTCATACCCGCTGTGTGCCGGAGTTTAATCAAAATGGCAATCTGACCTCAGTTATGTTGGTCGGACGTGATATCACGGCCATTCATTACGCTGAAAAAAAGTTAGAAGATTCACATATGCGCTTGCGTTTGTTAACAAGGCAGCGAGAAATATCACGTGAAGAGGAGCGAAAACGTATAGCGCGTGAAATCCACGATGAGCTGGGGCAGCACCTTACGTCGCTGAGAATGGGTATTTCGATGCTTCGCATCCAGTTCAGCAAAGATAACCCTTTGCTACATGAGCGAATAGTTCATCTGATGGGGCTTACTGATAAAACGATTCAGGTAGTGCGTAATGTCGCTACCCGCCTCAGGCCAAATGTGCTGAACATGGGTCTGACGCCCGCGCTAGAGTGGCTTCGCGATGAGTTCATTAATCGCCATATTGGTTGTCAGTGCCAGCTGATCGCGCCAGAAAATGAGGTAAGACTGAATGATGAGCAAGTCACAGCCGCATTTCGTGTCGCGCAGGAGTCTTTAACCAATATCTCTCGTCACGCCCAGGCGAACGAGGTTCTCATAGAGGTTATCCGGAAGCCTCATCTGGTCGTGTTAACAGTGAGTGATAACGGCCGTGGCTTTGATTGCAATCAGAGCAAAGATAACGCGTTTGGTCTTATGGGGATGAAAGAACGTGGTCGCATGATCGGAGGCAAAGTAGAAGTCAAAAGTCAGCCTGCCAATGGAACCCGTGTGACTTTGACCATTCCTTTAATACCCTGACGAATAATAGTAAAGATTTGGATAACAATATGGATAACACGATTCGAATAATGATTGTGGATGACCACGTCATCATGCGCGAAGGACTAAAGCAAATTTTTTCGTTAGACGAACGTCTGGTGGTAGTGAGCGAAGCAGGAAACGGTACACAGGTCATGGAAGGTTTGCGTAATGAGCAGGTCGATCTTTTACTGTTAGATATGTGTATGCCTGGACTGTGCGGAGAAGAGCTGATCAGCCGCATTCACTCGCTATACCCTCAACTGCCAATCCTTATCCTGACGATGTACAGTGAGCCACAGATCGCACGACGGGTACTTAAATGTGGCGCGCTGGGTTACATCACGAAAGATAACGATCCTGAAACCCTGCTGGCTGCCATTCATCGCGTAGCGCGCGGACAGCGTTTTATTGACCAAATGCTCGCCGAGCAAATTGTCTTTAATGAAAACATGAGTGCGAATGAAGGACTTCATCAACAGCTTACTGCGCGAGAAATGCAAATTATGCTGAAGCTGGCCAGAGGAGAAGGAGTTAACAGTATCGCAGAAGCTCTGGCAATCAGTAACAAAACCGTCAGTACGCATAAAGCCCGCCTGATGGAAAAAATGATGTTTAAGACCAATGCTGACATTGTTAAATACGCGATAAGTCATCATTTAATCTCTTAGGATTGCTCTTAATTTACAAATTAATGCTACCCACCGTTATTACTTGATCATTTCAACGGGTTACAAAAAAAGCTTTTTAAACAGCACGTTATGTTTAAAAATTTTATGTAACCGTTTTCATTTCACACGGGGTTAGTCAGGAAATCCTTACAATCCTCCATCAATTCCTTACCCGATATCAGCATATGACGATGGTTTATCTGTGCTGACATGGTATTTCTTATGCCCCTGTAAGCACTTCGTAAACATAAGAATAGTGATTGTAATTAAATGTAATTCAGCTATTGGCTCTAAGTATATTGTTAACTGCGATGATGTCAGTTGAAAGGGATAAGTGAGGGGCAACTTTTTATGAATATTGAAAATAATGAGCACTCATTCCGACCACATCCGGAATTGGGAGAGCATATCTCATTCACGAAAGAGCAACCTGTCGATATCCACGATTCATTAGCTTCACTCATTGAAACTGTAGCACCGCTGGAAATCGATCTTGTTCTGGAAGGTGAAACCGGAACGGGAAAAGATACTCTGGCACGTAAGATCCACCGACTTTCAGGATGCTCAGGCAGACTGGTAGCGGTTAACTGTGCAGCCATTCCGGAAACGCTGGCTGAGAGTGAACTTTTTGGCGTCAACAACGGAGCTTACACCGGTGCTGTGCAAGCCAGAGCGGGTTACATCGAAGAAGCAAATAACGGCATTCTGTTTCTCGACGAGATCGATAGCATGCCATTATCCCTGCAGGCCAAATTACTGCGAGTACTCGAAAACCGTGGCATAGAGCGCCTTGGCGGTACCCGGTTTATCCCGGTAAATATGCGCGTCATTGTAGCAACGCAGAAGCCGCTACTGACGCTGGTTGAGCAGGGCACTTTCCGCCGCGATCTTTATTTTCGGCTAAATACTGTCTCGATTCAGCTACAGCCTCTGCGATCACAGGTTGAAATCATTATCCCCCTGTTTCGTCACTTCATTGCTAAGGCGGCCACAACGATGCAATGCACGCCGCCGGAAATTACACAGGAACTTTGTGAATATTTACTTAGTTACAGCTGGCCGGGAAATATTCGTGAACTTAAAACGGCGGCTAAACGCTTTACGCTGGGATTACCCCCCCTTAACGTTCCCCGGAACGCCGAACGGCAAGGGCCACAGTTGAAGGAGATACTGCGTCGCATTGAAAAAAGCCTGATTCACGACTGCCTGGTCCGCCATGGGCACAGCATTGATGAAGCCGCCATGGAGTTAGGTATGCCGCTACGCACGCTTTATCACCGTATCAAATTACTCAACGTGACAACGCAACGCATCATTGTCTGATAGTCAGCTTCTTGCCGATACGTTTTTCCAGCCCGGCAAGAAGCTTAATATCTGTTCTGCCTTTATACCTGCCTGACGGCGTAGCTGACTACCTGATTAATCCGGGCGTATTAAAAAAATCTCATTAAAGGGAACCGCAATAAAAGACTCACCACTAAAAGCATGAACATTATGTGATGTTCTGAGAATAAACCTAATTAACTGGAGAGAAAATTATGAGCGGTCTTCTTACCGGACTTATGGGACTTGGTGGTCCACTGTCGAGTGCCACCAGTTTTGCTTCAAAAACCCTGGAAGGTGCCATGAGCGATTCTATGACAGAGTCTGCGGTTGCCCAGGCAGCTAAAATGAAAATGGATACTCAGAACTCCATTCTGGATGGAAAAATGGACTCTGCGACCAAAGAAATCAACTCCGGTCATAATGCGGCAAAAGCCATTCAGTTCTGATTATTAAAACGGGCGTCAGCTTTAAAGCTGCGCCCGTTTCTTCCCAGAGATAAGGACGAACAATGAAAATTAATACCGGCACATCCTCTTCATTGGTCATGAATTCTGAAAATAATGACGTCAGTCTGGCGGACACCAGCATTGCAGATGCTTCATGGTTTAGAACAGCGTTGCAGGCGCCTGTGAAGAAAGCTGATGTTCCGGATAATCATTCATGGATAAACAAACTTACTGATCTGACGCAAGCGGCAAGCAAGGAATCTCAGCAGGCCGACAGGGCTCTCGCTAAAGCCTCACGCAGCATTGACTCAAAAAGCGTCATGGATGCTAACCGCACCTTATCATCTTACTATCTTGAAAGCCTCCTCAATGCAAAACTGATTGGTAAGAGTGTCCAGAGTCTAGAAAAACTGACGAATCTCCAATAATTCGCATGGTTAAATTTCCTCTCAAATCATTGATTTTAATGTCAGTGTTGCTGTTGTTCGGTTGCAATGATCAGGTAGAACTCAATCATGGTCTTACGGAAAACGATGCCAATGAAGTCGCAGCGGAACTGGGTCGTTACCACATCAAGGCTGAAAAACACACGAACAAAGATGGCATCACTGTAATGGTGGATACTGCAGACCTGAACCGTGCCGTGCATATTCTGGACGCTGCAGGTTTGCCACGACCCACGCGCACCAATCTGGGCGAAGTTTTTCAGAAAAATGGCGTTATCTCTACGCCGCTTGAGGAACGTGCCCGCTACATTTACGCACTGTCGCAGGAAGTAGAATCGACACTGAGTCAAATTGACGGCGTGATTGTGGCCAGGGTGCATGTGGTGCTTCCGGAACGCGTTGCGCCGGGCGAACCGATCTTACCCGCCAGTGCGGCGGTATTTATTAAGTATCGCCCTGAACTCGATCCTGATGTCATTGAACCACGTATACGTCAAATGGTAGCCAGCAGCCTACCCGGGCTGGCTGGGCGGCCCGGAAAAGATCTGGCTATTGTTTTTGTCCCGGCGGGAACGTATCAGGATAAGCCATCGGAAGTCTCTTTCGGCCCTTTTACCGTAACGCCTCAGCGGGCGACACAGTTAACCTGGTTGAGTGGCACTATTGGTACATTGATTCTGTTGGCCGTGGCTGCATCTGTAGGCTTACCCTACTGGCGGCGCTATCACCAACGTAAAAAAACAGAGTCGGACGAAAAGGGTGAGTGATATGTCTTTTTCAGACGATGCGCGTTTGCGGTGGCTACGGTGGTGGTGCATCGACAGCTGGTTAACCGCCGATAAAAGTTGGCGCTATGCGGCATTTTATGACCTGGATGAGGCGCGTCTTAGTGCCCTGGCAAGGACCCACCACAAGCAAATCTGCCAGCAGTTGAAGCTAGGTAATAAAGTCGCACCGGTCGATGCTGAAATTTTGGCATGGCTGGAACTGACGATGTCGCAACGGCAACTGACAATGTTACTTGCTGCAGAAGTATGTTGGCGGGATTGCGCACTCGCATTGCTCGAACCAACACAACAACGTTGGTGTCGTCGCATTGCTCAGGGACTGCGCCCTGGACTCTGGCTTACTCAAGCCACAGACTTACCCGCCAGTTGCCCAGATCTTAAGAGCTTATGGTTATTGCGTCTACGCGCTGGCCCGGAATGCTGGCAGCGCCTGCGCCTGGCATTTAATGCTGAGCGTGTAAATCAGATGGAAAAACTGCACCACATTGAAACCTTTCCCGAACGCTTACGACCGCTCTGGCAGGCCGTTCTCTGGTATGCAAGGCAGGAATGCCCATGTTGATACGCAGACATATTGATTTGGTGAATGGCAAAGATGATCTCGCACCAGTGATCTCCCGGCATCAGCTCGCCGTGCAGGAGCAGGCCAGGACAATCATTCAGGAGGCCCATCAGCGAGCAGAAAAAATAATATCGGCCGCAGAACAGGAAGCGGAAGCTTCTTCACTGTTGGTTCGGCAGCGTGCAGAGGAAGCGTTCTGGAAGCGGGCAGACACGATGTTCAGGCACTGGCAAAAGCAGCAACAGCAGTGGGAGTCAGACGTGCTCTCAGTGATGGACGTCGTACTGGAACAGGCCCTGGAACAGTTGCTGACGGTAGTCCCTGAATCACAGCGCCTCCAGGGACTGCTGCGACAATTGTTGCTTGAAAAAACGCAGACAGATAAGGCTACGCTGTGCTGCCATCCCTCTCAACAGGCGTCCATTGCGACAATGCTGGAAAATTATTCACACCTGAACTGGCAACTGCAGCCAGAAGAGTCCCTTCCGCCAGACAGCCTGAAACTTGTTACACCACAGGGTGAATTATACCTCGACTGGCAGCTGGCTTCGCAGCAATTAAAACCTTGTTCGGTAGAACAACAAGCGCCTTAAAAAGCTATTTTTTAAGGAACCGTTTTGCACTTTCTGCCACTCAATGACAGGAACATCCAAAATGAGAGGGTATGTATGTCATCACTGAGTTCGATTCAGCGGCGTTTAGACAATCAGTTTGAACGTGCGAAAAACCAGCTTGACGAAGCCACCATGAATGCCAGTGAGGGATATAGTCAAGCTGACAGTTTTGCCTTTTTTGAAGCCAGCATGGGCCTTTCCAGTGCCAGTTGGGCAGCCACGCAAGAATTGACCGTCAAACATGGTTTAATCAAAGCCCTCATCAACGAGATCAACTAAATTGCAGCACTGGGTGCGATCTTTTTTGACTAACCCCGCCGAAGACCATCAATGCAAGGTCGATGATGGTCTTCTCTGGTTACAGCAACGGGGAGGGAAGCTTTTTGCGCTTGCTGAGTCAACAAATAAAGTACCGCTGGATGAAATGTTCCTGGCGCAAGCATTGCGCCTCTCAGCCCCTGCACTGCGTCATTACGGACGGGATTCGGCCGCATTAGCCTTGCAAAATAACAGTCTGGTCTTAATTTTGCGTCTCCATGAGGCTCACTCAGAAAAAATAGCTAAACAACTGGAATCTCTGCTTAATCAACGAGATGTCTGGCAGAGTTTGCTACAAAAACTGCAAAAAAAAGCAATAACCCATTGTTCCGTGCCATTACACAGCATGGCTTTTTTATCAAGGGGAGATCATGGTTAACGAACCTCAATCGCGCTGGCGAGTTATATGCGCGGTCTTAGTGCTGTGCGCCACGTTTCGGTTATGTGCTCAGACGCCGTCTGACTGGAAAGACCAGTCTTACGCCTATTCCGCCGATCACACTATGTTATCCACTTTACTTCAAGATTTTGCTGACGGGCATGGAGTTGATTTGCAGTTGGGGAATATCGAAGACACGGAAGTCAATGGCAAGATGCGCGCCGACAGCGCAAGCGCTTTCCTGGACCGGTTAGCCCTGGAGCACCGTTTTCAATGGTTCGTTTACAATAATACTCTCTACATTAGCCCACAGGATGAACAAAGCTCTGAGCGGCTCGAAATTTCCCCGGATGCCGCGCCTGATATTAAACAGGCCTTAAGTGGTATTGGCCTGCTCGATCCCCGATTCGGTTGGGGTGAGCTACCTGATGATGGGGTGGTACTGGTGACAGGTCCGCCACAATACCTGTCTTTGGTTAAACGTTTCAGCGAACAGCGACAGAAAAAAGAGGATCGGCGGAAGGTGATGACCTTTCCCCTTAAGTATGCTTCGGTTGCGGACAGGACTATTCATTACAGGGATCAAACGCTGGTCATTCCCGGTGTCGCCACAATGCTTAATGAGTTGATGAACGGTAAGCGTGCCGCGCCGGTAAGCGCCAGCGGGGCTGAGGGGACGATAGGGGGAGCGGATAACGCTGCAATGATGCAAAACACCCAGTCATTACTGGCTCGTCTCTCTAATCACGCGAACAACACTAACCGACCGGGTGACAGAGATAATAACAGCGTTGACGATCTCAGTGGCCGCATTTCTGCAGACGTAAGGAATAATGCATTACTCATCAGGGATGATGATAAGCGTCGTGAAGAATACGCGCAGCTTATTAACAAGATCGATATACCGCAAAATTTGGTAGAAATTGATGCAGTCATCATTGATATCGATCGTACCGCCCTTAATCGACTGGAAGCAAACTGGCAGGCAACGTTAGGTGGCGTAACTGGCGGTACATCACTAATGTCAGGCAGCGGTACGCTTTTCGTCAGTGATTTTAAACGTTTTTTTGCCGATATTAAGGCTCTGGAAGGAGAAGGTACCGCATCGATTGTCGCCAACCCGTCGGTGCTGACACTTGAAAATCAGCCAGCTGTCATTGATTTCAGCCAGACCGCTTACATTACTGCAACAGGTGAACGCGTTGCGGATATTCAGCCAGTCACGGCAGGCACCAGTCTTCAGGTCACGCCGCGTGCAGTAGGCCATCAGGACCATGCCAGTATTCAGTTAGTGATTGATATTGAAGATGGGCACGTTGAAACCAACAACGACGGCCAGGCAACCGGCGTTAAACGCGGTACGGTTAGCACCCAGGCATTAATAAGCGAAAATCGCGCCCTGGTGTTAGGTGGATTCCATGTCGAAGAAAGTGGTGAACGTGACCGCCGGATTCCTTTGCTGGGAGATATTCCGTGGTTAGGGAGGCTTTTCACGTCAACACGGCATGAAATTTCTCAGCGTGAGCGATTGTTTATTCTTACCCCGCGTCTGATCGGTGATCAAACAGATCCCACACGCTATGTCTCCGCAGATAACCGTCAGCAGTTAAGTGACGCCATGGCGCGGGTCGAACGTCGTCACAGTAACGTTAACCTGCAGGATATGGTGGAAAATGCCCTGCGCGATCTGGCTGAACGACAAACTCCCGCAGGTTTTAAAGCAGAAGCATCGGGGGAACGTTTAAACGATATTTGCCAGTCCACCCCGGGCTTACTTTTTGATAACGCGCGCGGGCAGTGGTACAGCAGCGACAGCGGGAGTGTACGACTGAGCGTTGGTGTGGTCCGCAATATCACGCATAACACACTGCGCTTTAACGAAGCCAGTTGCGCAGGCAAACGGACACTGGCGGTGGCTGTCTGGCCGCACAGTTCCCTGGCACCGGGTGAATCGGCAGAAGTTTACATGGCCCTACAACCACATCGTAATATTGCTGTGACACGAGAATCGCTGATAAATCGTTAAGGCTAAATATATGCTTAAATCTTCTGCTTACCTTCTTCTGGTGGCCGCATTTTTACTTGCTGGCTGCGCTTCGCGGCAGGATAAAGGGTTGTCCTGTACATCCTCAGACTGTCGTCCACAGTCCAGCCCACATCAGTTGGTTATCTGGTGGCAACCCGATTTACGCAACAACGCTGCGGACTATACTCAGGTCTCGGTAAATGAATGAAACTTGCCCTCAGGTTAACTCACTTTCTGCTGTGCTAGACGTGCTCAAACTTCAACAAAACTGCCGCTGGACAGTGCTTCAGGGGGTAGAACTTGTTGTATTGTGCGGTACTCATGGACGTGAATTGATGCTTAACCTGTATCCCCCTTTTCAGGCTCCCGGAATTTTTCAGCGATTGCTGCGCCGCCGCGCGCAGCACCCGGATTACTATGATGGCTGTTATCTCTGTTTGAACAGTGAGAACATACTTTCTTGCTGGTATCAGTTAAGGGAAGAGGGCGCTGATGACAAGCATCAGATTGCACAACTTTTTCAGCTAGCCGGCATCGAAACTGAAGTCTGGATCTGAGTAAGTTTCATCTTTTATGATCTTCCACCTACCTCTGCTAACCCACTACGCTTTGTATTTACAGCTTTTTTCCACATCGCTGTGCCGCTTTTATTTGCAAATTTCGTTCTTCTGACCCAAACGAAAGTCACGCTCTGTAAACGTCAAATTCCCCCATCACGTGTGATTATTTTCATTTCAGACAGGAACCAGCACCGCGATAGCGGCACTTAATAAAAGCTTTGCCCGGACACTCACATAGCGCTCCGTATGCAAAGTAATCATCACTTATTCAAAGAGGAAGAGGACATGAGTATGAATACGAGTCCGCTGGGCACATCTGCGCTACAAGTTACTTTGGGTGGCAATAATGGTTTGATGGGAACGGATTTACGTACCGACGGATTGGGATTACTTTCCCAGCCAGGGCTGGGCGAGGGGAAAGGTCACAATGAAAGCATCGATCTGCTTGCAGCTGCCCTCACTGGCATGATGATGATGATGAGCATGATGGGCGGCGGCGGCCTTAGCAGCCTTTTTGGTTCAGGCACTGGGATGGGGAGCGGCCTGGGGAACTCACCTTTCGGTGGTTCAGGCTCGGCACCCGGGAACACGCTGAGTGGAACATCGGGTGGTTCACCTGGAGGTACTACGGGGGCTGGTTCGTCGCTGGGACTTGATCCGACCCAGACGGGTGATGATTCTCTGTCAGGCGCTGGCCAAACATCCGGTATGAGTCCGATGGAGCAGTTGATGAAAATATTCGCCGATATTACGCAAAGCCTGTTTGGCGATCAGGATGGCGCATCGGGAGGCAACGCAGGGCGTCAACCTTCTCAGGATGAGCAAAATGCATATAAAAAAGGTGTTACGGATGCCCTGACTGCCTTTATGGGAGGAGGCCTGAGCCAGGTTGCTGGAAACGGATCCGAAGGTGGACTGGATGGAGGCATGGGGCTTGGTGGCGGTAATGGACTGGGCGGAAAAGGGTTACAGGATCTGAGTGGTCCTGCTGACTTTCAGCAGTTGGGTAATGCGATCGGTACCGGTGTCGGTATGAAAGCGGGCATTGAGGCCCTGAACAATATTGGTACACACAGCGATAGCAGTACTCGCTCTTTTATTAACAAAGAGGATCGCGCGCTGGCCAGGGAAGTGGGACAGTTTATGGATCAATATCCCGAAACCTTCGGCAAACCCCAGTACCAAAAAAACGCAGATTCGGCAGTAAAGACCGATACGAAATCCTGGGCTGAAGCACTGAGTCAACCAGACGATGACGGTATGACGCCTGCCAGCATGGAGCAATTTAATAAAGCCAAAGGCATCATCAAAAGCGCTATGGCTGGCGATAATGGCAACATCAACCTTCAGGCACGTGGCGCAGGCGGATCATCAATGGGTATTGATGCCACCCTGACGGGAGATGCCATAAACAATATGGCACTGACCAGACTGAGTGCGGCATAAAGCACCATAAGGCAGGCAGGGAGTTTCTGCCTGCCCATTTTACGGACCTGCAATAAATCCTGGCTCCGCGAAAGTCTTTCCGGGTAGATAAATCATGTTACTTCACGATCTGCCCGGTGCCCCTTTGCCAGCAATGATTCCCCCTCGGACCGCTAATCATCATTCTCACGCATTCCTTATTTCATCGCTATAAGAACACGCGCCATAAATATCGTTTCACTATAGGGAAAAATTTTGCGTACACGTTCTGAAACACTGTTCATCCTTCGCTTGAGGCTTTATTCAACAAAGTGGAACTGTCCACGCAAATTCACCACATAAAGATAATTAATGTTTTTTTGCGAAGACCTGATGGTGAGGGCGGATTATGAGACTGAATTTGCACGCAACAGAAAAGAAAACAACCGTTCAGAATGTCGAAAATCCTAATAATTCTACAATCCCGCCACTGCAACAGGGAAGCAGCAGCAGCGCCCCTCAGGCGGCAGGCGGAACGCTAGCCAGCGAGGGTAAAAACATTGCCAGTATGCCCGCTATTCGTCAGCATTTATCCGCTGATGGTGAAAATGGTGCTGCCCGGCAAAAAAATAAAAGCTTCAGTTTAAAAAATTTTCTCGGATTTAAAAAAACAACAAAGGCCCCTGCCCAACCCACAAACCCTGGCTCAAATGTTCCGGAAAGCAGTCGGATTCGGAGACCCACGCTGGGTGACTTTTTGGCACAACCAGAACAGGACGGTGAGATTCAAGCCCCCCATCCTTCAGCCGCTTCCCCGCGCCTGACCCGTTCTCCCGGTGTAAGACGTCACAGCGTGGAAGACATGCGCGATAAGCCTGTCGCAAAGGCAGACCCACGTGAAACGTCTGCCATCGATATTAAGCATCAACTGAATAATTTCAATCAGATGCGCCAAAACATCTTGAGCAAAACGAGACCATTTTCTCAGGGAACTACCACATCATCAGTCATGGACGCGAGAGCGCCTTTACCTGCCATTCCATCCACAACGTCAGAAATAACGGAGGAGGTTGATGCAACTCAGCCCGAACAACAGCTTCCGCAGCGGCATCTGGATGCTCGAGAAAATTCTTCGCGAATACTAAAAACAGGCCGGGATGTGACAAGCATTCACCGCTTCCGGCCTACATTACCCGCTATTGCAGAAAATACCGCGGAAGCTGGGGCAAACCGAAGAATACAGCCGCTTCAGACTCCACCACCTCTGGAAAATACACCGGTCAGCCCGCTTAGCCTGACGCTGGATAAAGGTAAATTACGGCTTGCTGACAGTAATCCCACTGCAATGAATACGCTTTTGGAACAAACCTTAGGCAAGGAGGGGCAACACTATCTTGCACACACAGCCAGCGCAGAGGGCAACCATCATATGCTGCTGGATGAACAAGGGCACTTGTTTGACCTCAAAAGTCATGAGGGTGGTTACAGCGTTTTTCATAACAGCCTACCCTCGACTGTAAAAATGCAGTTGTCCAAAAACAGTGATGAACCGATTAAACTGGTAAATGATAATGGAAAAATAATCCTGGACAGGGGAGCTGAAGGTCAGAAAGTATTGCATCTCAATCCTCCCGGCGAAATCCACCATGCTTACCTCAGCGGTATCTGGCGACATTCTGTAGCAGGGGAGATGAACCAGGAAAACCAATGGGTCCGCATTCATGATGACAAAATCCATTATTTAAATAATGAAGTCGGAGTGTGGCAAACGTCGGATAAAACACCGTATAGCCAGCTTTCCGTTCAGGGGGATGGCAAACTCTACGCCGTACGGGATAGCCGGGCACTTCACAACCTTTCCGATAATCACGTATCAGAAAGGTTTGTCGACAAGATTAAGTCATTTGCTGTCAGTGAGCACGGGGAAGTCGCTGTTCTGACTGATACAGAAAGTCCCCACCATATTTGTCTGATGCCTTCGGCAAATGCGGTTTCCAGTGAGCGTATAGCGTTCAGTCTTCATCTGGCTGATACCATGCAAATGCTTCAGCGTGGTGAGCCACATCTTGAAACCCAGTCGATCGCGCTTAAGGACGGCAGGCTTTTTGCTGCCGACAGCGAAGGGAAATTATACTGCGGCGAGCTATCACAGATTAAAGATGGCGAGTTGCCCATGAATCCCATGTCGCAAAATGTTCTTAAGCAACATTTTGGCCACGATCACCGTATTGAAGGTTTTTTTACTGATGACAACGGACAGGTCAATGCGCTGGTAAAAGATAACTTCCGACAGATGCATGCTTGCCCACTGGCTGACGACAATCAGTTTCATGCAGGCTGGAATTTGAGTGATGCGCTGATCATAAACAATCAGCTCGGGCTGAATAATATTAATCCTGCACCTCATGAAATCGTTAATCTGGGGCATGAAGGCAGTCTGACGCTGCAGGATGGCAAAGTGCACTATTTTGATCAGCTTACCAGGGGCTGGACAGAAGCAGAGGCGGGCTGTCAGCAGTTAAAAAAAGGACTCGACGGTGGCGCATATATTCTGAAAGAGGGTGAAGTCAAGCGCCTGAATATTAATCAGTCAACCTCATCCATTAGCCAGGGCAGAGATAATTTCTTCGCATTGCCTCATGTTCGCAATAAACCGGAACCGGGAACGGCACTTCATGGGTTGGATAAAACGGATAAAGCGCAGGCTATCGCTGTTGTTGGCGTGAATAATTATCTTGCCTTATCTGAAAAAGGCGATATCCGGTCTTTTCAAATAAAACCAGGCGCTCAGCAATTAGCACGTCCCGCGCGAACCCTGAGTCAGGAAGGGCTGAACGGCACTCTTAAAGATATTCATCTCGATAAAAAGCAGAATTTGTATGCAGTGACCCGCGAAGGAGAGATATTTCGCCAGGCACGTGAACACTGGCAGCAGGGTGAGTCAGGGAGAGGTTGGCAAAAACTGACAATGCCACCAGGTGAGAGCGGAATAGATCGTATCGAAACTGACGCTCATTTTCATCCTGTTGCAGTACTTCTCGACGGCAGCCGTTACCAGTTAAGAGGTGAAACATGGCATCCTCAAAACGCATCTGAACCCACGCAATTAGAAACCGGTCTGCGCGATTCACAGCGTGTATTTGCAAGACTCAATCAGGATATGAAAGGTGGGCTAATTCCGGGGACCGGACTAACAATACAGGCTTCAGCGCAGCTTGCCGGCCAGACAGGGAGGGAAAACCGACAAATAAAGAGTAAATTCGCTGAAAGGGTGCGTGCTTATATATTTAATCCTACCATGGCTACACCGCGACCTCTGAAAAATATTGCATACAATCTTCAACACAGATGGCAAGGACGGCGAGGCCTGAGTGCCGTCTATGAAATGCAAGGCGCGCTGATTAAGCAACTGGAATCTCAAAATGTACGAAACAAGGGTGCGCAAACGGATTTGCAAAGCAAACTGGACGCACTGGACTTTGGGGAGCAGGGTGCGACGTTACTTAAAAACATAAAGCAATTCCGTGAAGAACTTGAAAACAGCGCAACACAAGCAGCAATATTGCTAGGAAAGCATCAAGGCGTACTGACCAGCAACGGTCAAATCAATGAAAAATTCAAACCTCCGATCAGTAAAGCGGCCATACAAAGCTTTAACGTTAACCGCTCTGGCAGGGATTTAAGTAAAGGTCTGGAGCAAGCCGTTCGTGCTGCCTCTCCGTCCCCTCAAAGTAAATTGCAAAAATTGCTTAGCCATTTTGTCACGTCAGGTCTCAATATGAGCCACCAGAAAGGTGATATACCGTTGGGACGCCAGCGAGATCCTAATGATGAGAACGCACTGACAAAATCCCGGCTTATTCTGGATGTCGTTACCCTTGGTGAGTTGCACGAGTTTGTAGATAAGGCAGCACTGATATCGGGGCATAATCCCGACCCCAGCCAGATAGCCCAGCTAAACCAAGAGTTTGAGGCCCTGCGTGAAAACCAGTACGAAGCAAACCCGGTAAAACAGTTTACCGACATGGGCTTTACCCATAATGCCGCACTGGAGGCGAATTACGACGCGGTAAAAGCTTTTATCAACGCGTTTCGAAAAGAGCATCATGGCGTAAACCTGACCACTCGCACCGTACTGGAAACCCAGGGAAACGCCAGCCTGGAAAAGAAATTGAAGGATACGCTTCTGTCCCTGAACGCGGGTGAAAGTATGAGTTTCAGTCGTGCATACAGTGGTGGCCTCAGTACGGCCTTTGTTCCCACTATAAAAAAAATACCGGTACCGATTGTACCCGGCGCGGGTATCACTCTGGATCGGGCTTATAATCTCACGTTTGGTCGTACTGATGGCGGACTCGATGTCAGCTTTGCCCGCGACGGCGGAGTGACAGGAACCCTCTCTGTTTCTACAGGACATGATTTATTACCTTATATGACCGGCACCCAAACCACCGCCGAAAACGCCAGTGACTGGCTGAGCAAAAAACATAAAATCAGCCCGGATTTTCGTATCGGTGCCACCCTGAGTAGCAACATGCAGCGCACGCTACAAAACAGCCTCAATTTTAAACTCACAGAAGATGAGCTTCCCTCATTTCTGAATGGGATGATTCAGGGCACATTGACCCCAGTAGATCTGATGAAAAAAGGGATTGAGCATCAGATGAAACAGGGGAGCAAACTGGTCTTTAACATAGATGTTTCGGCCGCGTCAGATCTCCGTGCCGGTATCAATATCACCGCCGACGGTAGCAAACCCGATACCGCCACCTTCCGTGCATCTACAGGATTGAGCGCCTCAGCCAATCTTGTTTCAGCCAGAAGCGAGCGCAGTACAACAGTCGGCCAGCTTGGGAATACGGTTTCGGCCAGTGACAACCGGCCTACATTTTTCAATTCTGCTAATATAGGTGCCAACCTTACGTTAAGTGCGGGCGTCGCTCATGATTTTATCCGCGGTGCCAGCGTCAGTCAGGATGGAACAACAAAACCAGAAAAAAAATCTGGAACCTTCCCTGCATTTATGTCAGTTAATGTTTCAACAGCGCTGGCTTTGGATAATCGCACGACACAAAGCATCAGCGTTGAAATGAAACATGCTGATCCCGTCTCTCAAAACGATATCGACGAGTTAATTTCAACGTTAGGTAAGCATTTTAAAGACAGTATGAGTACTACATTACTTTCATCTCTTAAAAATCAAGAAAATCCCGATCCGGCTGAGCAACTGAAAAGCCTTGATCGACATTTCAGCTATAATAATGTCGTTGGCGATGACCGTTATGAAGCAGTGCGAAGTCTGAAACAATTAGTTCAGCGCCAACGGGCAGCAGAAAGTAATATGATGGAATTAGGTTCAGCCAAACATACCACGCAATACAGCAACCTCTCTCGTTTAGATGAAAACGGCATTTTCGATATTTTACATCATCATTTCAATGCAGCATTACCGCCGACCAGCGCAACCCGTATTAGTAATATGATGGCTAACAACCCTTTACTTAAAGCGCTTATCCAAAAGTTGCAAAGTTCACCATTCACCAGCGCAAGCGTTTCGATGGAGCTCAAAGATGGCCTGCGTGACCAAACGGAAAAAGCCATTCTGGACGGTAAGGTGGGACGTGAAGAACTTGCGCTGCTCTTCCAGGATCGTAATAACTTACGTATCCGTTCGATCAGTGTCAGTCAGAGTGTTAGTAAAAGCGAGGGTTTTAATATGCCCGCATTGCTATTAGGGGCAAGCAACAGTGCGGGGCTGAGTATGGGACGTAATATTGGCACCATTAATTTCAAATATGGGCAAGATCAAGACACACCCAGGCGCTTTACTCTGGAAGGCGAAATTGCTAAAGCAAATCCAGACGTAGCCTCTGCTTTGTCTGAGCTTAAAAAAGAAGGGTTTGAAATGAAAAGCTGACATTATGATTAATTCATCAGTCACTACAGGTTATTACAATATTAAGGAGTAAATTAATGACACCTTCTCAAAAAAAAGTTGAAGCATTATTACAGCAATTTGCCACGAGCTGCAATACAACGTTGCACCTTAAAGAAGGTGTATGCGCATTGTATAACACGCAGGGACATGAAGCCGCAGTGCTGGAGGTTCCAGACCAAAGTGACTGCCTGCTTTTTCATTGCCAGTTAATCAACGCTGAACATCAGGCCGGACAGAACTTTTATGCGCTTTTACTGCAGTTGAATTTTGAAATGTCTGCTATGCGAGGCTGTTGGCTGGCGATAGATGAAAATCATATAGTGCGTTTATGTTTTCAGCAAACGATAAGTCAGATTGATGAGACCAGTTTTGGTAACCTTATAACAGGTTTTATTACACAAGCTGAAGAGGTGCGTGAGTTCATCACACACATTACTGAGCACGAAGTGGCTTGAATTATAATACGTAACAATATCAAAGCCTCTTAGATACAACTTAGTTAGCCAAAAAAGTGTTATAAAATAAATCGTCCTCATAAATTAAAAAATTTAACATTAAGCTAAGTCGCCATGAGGCCGTAACAATGCGCAGTTTGGCAATTTTTCATTATTAACGTATAGAGGAGGGCGCTTACCTGCATCACGCGACAAAGGTAAATTACTCAAGAAATAAATTTATGAGCAATGTATAGTCAACTTATTTTAGCGAAACTACAGATTATCCAAAAAGAGTCAAGCTGGCCCAACCGGACCAGCGTAAAGGAAGTAAAATTACTTTATAAAACGCCGGATTTATTATGACTTATTACAGATTAGCAGGACTAAATAAATAAGTCATGAGAAGTATTTACGATAGATATCGCTATGGTTTTTCAAAAAAACTTTCATACTTTCTCATGAAATCTTTAAGCTGCATGGTCATTGCTTCCAGGTCCGGCACAATACCATGTTTCATAGGTCCTAAATCCATGCCTCTTGCCTGGGCAATAGAACGAACACATAATTCAGTTTTCGCTGCACTTCCACGCTTGTCTGGCATGGCATGCGCCATCCACCAATGCATTTCTGCCAGCGTGTTTAATGCTTTGGAATCAGGTTCTCTTGCATCGATAGCTTTTCTGTACAGATCTTCAACATGTTGCATGATTAGCGGTACATGTTCAGCACTTGTATGAAACATTTGATTCGGCTCTCCAATATCATCGAACCCTCGCTGACGTATACTTAAATAAGGTTCTTGCATTCGATCTGCATTCTTATCTGTACTGACCGTAACCTGTGTAAGGGGAATTTTTTCACCATTTATTTTCCCTATAATTTGAAGGGATTTAGTTGGCGGAAGAGAATATTGAGAAGGGCTGGTTTCTAAATCATTTCGGTCAGCTAACTTCCGGGCTACATAAGCGTACTGTTCAGCTAAAGGCGTTCCATAAACTTTATAAGTATTGGGATCACGTTCCTCCCGAAAAACATGTGCGTTTTCGGGAGCCATGTTTGCTCTCCATTCACGGGCCTTACCCCAAAGCTCATGGAAGTTTGTCACTGAGCCCTCAGCAATTTCCGAACCCAATTCTCTGGTTTTATTGTAAAAAGATTGTCCATATGCCATTTGATGAGGTGAATCATCTCTGTTAAACCTTTGCTCCGGCCAACGTGCCACACCGACCAGAGACTGCTGATAAGGTACCAACCTGCTAGGTTGTGGTCCTTTTAACTCGCCATATCTAGGGGAATTTCCCTGACGCCTGGCCGCAGAAGATGATGATGCCCCAAAATTGTCTGGAGAATTTAATGTGTAAGAACGAAAACTATCAGACGTGATAGAGTTTTTGGAAGATACGCAACCCATATCAATGATACCTCTTATTTTCCCTGGGGATGGATGGTAAAAGCCACTTTCACTAACGTTAAACCTTTTGTGAGTGGGAGTTAGGGGTCCACCAGTTCCACTAAATATGTGGGTGCTTTAGTATCAATACAGCTTTCGCTACAGGCGCAGCGACCAGATATACGCTTCTGAAAAACGAGAAGCAGGAGGATTGTGAAGACAGGGCGACTTACAGGACTGGTAATGGGCAGATAATTACATAAAAGTTATATAATTTAACATAACTATGATTATACGCACTTTACTGTAGTGGCTAAGTTCAGATGTCTGCCTCTGGCTGTATTGATATGTCCGCATTGACGTCCTTTTACCAAGGCTTCCGGGCTGAGGATAAACCTGATGACGGCTTAGGGTTCGGCGTGCTTTACGATGAATGAAGTTAACCGCATCAAGATCGTGCATGACGTTATTGATGGCCGGCTTACCACCTCGCTTGCATCACAACGACTCGGCCTGACGGTTCACCACTGCCGGCGTCTGCCTGTTCGTTATAGCGAGTCCGGGCCGCTGGCAATGGCGAATCGCCGCCGTGGCTTGCGCAATCGCCAGCTTGTGCAAGGCCTTGCTGTACTGGTTCCCGGCATCATTCGATGACAATAGTTGAGCCGTTTTATATTTTGAAGAGCTGGATTTATATGCTGATGAGCCTTACCGACCAGCTGACCTGCTCCCTGAAAATGAATACATGGCCTGTTTCGGCTACAACCACCTCACCGGCATGCAGGTCGGCAATCATGCGCTGGAGTTCAGCGCGGTCGCTGAGGCCTTTTCTTTATAAACGCCGTCAACATAACCATCCCTGCCCCGGGCATCTTCAAAAATGCTGTTCTGCAGCGTCAGCTCTTCCTCGTCAGTACTGACGCGTAATGATCACGGGGTAAAGAAAGCGGCCAGGAAGGCCGCTGAAGCGTGGCTGAATGTACCCGCCTTAAACAGCGCAGATTAGTCTGTGTCAGGGCATGTTTACGGCTGTCAGATTCCGGATATGCTTTCACTGTCCCGTGACGTCATTTGTCCTTTGATAAAATTCAGTACGAGGTACATCAGGCAGCCAGCAATGATTGAGTTCAGCGCCGGTACGCCGTAGGTGACGTAATAACCCGCTACCGCGCCCAACAGGCTGGCGATGATCGCATTCCAGCCGAAGTTTTTCGTCTGCGCTTCGTCGGGTAAGGCGTTCCTGCGCCGGCTTTCGTCCAATACCTTCCTGTCACTTTTCAGAATGAAATAGTCAACCATCATGACTCCGATGACTGGCGGGAACAGGACACCTAGCAGGTTAAGAAAGTCGACGAAACGGTCAAGAATGCCCATTACCGACATCGTAGTGCCGGCAAGGCCGATGAAAAGCGTGATAACCACGTACGGGATTTTTTTCCCCGTAAAAGCTTCAATCGCGTTGGCCACGCCAAGCGAGGACGAATACAGGTTGATGTCGTTGATCCTCATCGTCGAAAACACCACGACGACCAGCCCAATGCCGCCGGTGACCTGACTCATAATGGTCACCACGTCTGCAGTATTCAGTATCACGGAAATGATCACTGCCAGCCCGTTGATAACGTATTCTCCCGCAAAGATGGTCAGAACCGTCATGAGCATGACCTGCCGGCCGTTGCTGTAATAGCGTGTCAGGTCTGGCGTTATCAGGCTGGCCACGATACTGCCTCCCACCACAAGCGTAATGGCATCACTGATGGAAAGACCTTTTCCTGCTTCAGACAGCGCCGAAAGCGCCCCCATGTCCTGACCTGTCAGCAGAACGGTAGAGATGTACAGAACGCTGATGGCGAACGCCGGGACCGCTATGCGGGCGGCAAAGCGTAGCGCTCTGAAACCGAAAGCCACGATAAGCGTCAGGGTAAGGCCTGAAAGCGCAGCTGCCCAGTGGAATCCGAGTTTCTGGCCAAGGGCATGATCCAGCGAACTGGCAAAGACGGAATTCTGTATGCCAAACCATCCCAGGAGACTGACGGCGATAAGCAGACTGACCAGCACGGAACCTCCCCGGCCAAAACCGCACCAGCGAGCCAGCAGGCTGCCGGAGATGCCTTCCCGCATACCGGCGTAACCCAGCCCAAACGTTGCGACAAAGAAAATCAGGCTGCCGGCGGTGATGGCGATGAAGGCGTGTGCATAGCTCATTGAGTGGCCAAGGGTGGCCCCCAACATGAACTGGTCCAGCGCAGTCAGCATCCCCATGTGAACCAGTGCCACGCCCCAGAACGGCAGGCGAGCTGCGGCCGGAACCCTTTCAACAGAATAATTTTCATGCAAGCTCATAAGTGCTCCGGTCAGATAAATTTTATGCCTTTATTAATGGCAAATTCAGGCAGGTAATTCTGCAGGTTTTTATGTAAGCAGAATTCATAGAGCGCAGAAACTGAATTAACTCCTGTCTTTCTGTATATATTTTGCATTTTGTTATTAATGGTCTTTGTGGATAATCCGAGTTGGTTTGCGACCTCTTTCTGACTCAGGTTTTTCATCAGATAAAAAATCATATCCATTTCCGAACGAGTGAATACAGACTGGTCGGACGCTGTATGCAGGACGCCCGGTTTTTTATCACTGATACATACGTACGGGGAAAGGACCCTTATTTTTCTGGCATTCCACAGTGTCCCCATACAGACACCGTTCGCATCCCTGAAGGGTATTTTCTCACTGATATAAGGGTAGAGTTCTTTTCGGCCAAACCAGAAGTCGGTCTCTATCACGCTGACGCCTTTTCCTTCTGATTCCGCCTTTCTGTCATGTTCAATAAACCCTTCCGCCTGCTCCGCCCACGTTGTGGGAAATTCGCAGTCAAGTTTACCCTCAAGATCGAAAGCCGCCGGTGTGCAGGTGTACATGCGGGCGGCTTTGTTCATAAAAAGATGTCTGGACTGGCAGTCTTTAATTCCCCACGGTTCATCCAGTTTTTCGATCATTTTGATCATGATGGACAGTGTGTTCGCGCAGACTCTCTTATACTGCATACATACCTCTGCTTTCGCAGGTATGCTACGTAAATTCTTTTGCCAGGTAGTGACGTCTGAACTTATGTGCATAGCCTGAGAGTGATCCATACTCTTTGTAACCGAGCTTTTCATAGAACGACCTGGCCTGAAAATCGAACGTGTCCACTGTGGCCATGTGGCAGTTTCGGTTTCTGGCCTCTGCTTCAGCAGCTGACATCAATTCTTTTCCATATCCCTTACCTCTGATACGTTCAGCGATCCATAAATACTGAATTTCAAGAGTCCCCCACCAGGTCTGAGCGATCAGACCCCCAGCTACGTTGCCATCATCGTCTGTGCAGTAAAGCAGAAACGGTTCGATTTCAACGGGATGGAATGTGGCGTTGTGGCTCCAGAGTCCATCAGTGATAACGTTTTTTTCCTGGTGGGAAGGATTGGTAATAAGTGTGATCTTCAAAGTACGTTCCTTGCGGCTTGCAGATGTATAAAGCAGATTACTCTCTTTGGAATAAGAATCCTTATACACAAGTCATTGCATCTGTCAATGGGGTGAATAACCCCATTTACTCCATTCCGGTGTGGTGTATCCTACGTAAATGAAACAACAGACCGGAAGATGCTTAATTCCCTTTTATTTTCTGCAAGGGTATATAAATAAAAAACAGACTGCAAGAAATTTAAAATGGCATTGTTTTTGTAGTATATTTCTGGCGCATGATGGGTCTGGATTAGGGCATTCAGCCATGTGATTTTTACATAATATAAACAACACCAGGGAACGCTATTTTTTCTCGTTTATATTCACTAAGATTTTTTATAAATTCAAAGTTCTGAGCTGTTTTAACAAAATTACCAGGTTCCATAATAAAAAATCTATACCTGACAATCTGTTGAGTGACTTTTGAAACTCGACGTATTTTTTATATCAGGACGAATTAATCAGTAACATGATTTATGAACTCAGGAAAAAGTATCGCAGTTAAAGTGATCATGAAGTCACGATGACTGCTAACGAATACGTAAATTATGAATCGCTTACAACATTTTTCCTGAGCAGACTGTGCAGCAGGCCACTCATCTTTGCATGCTGGTCTTCTGTCACATTACGAGAGAATCTCGCTAAATAACTTAGGTTTTCTGAAGATAAGGTTAAAGAAGCCATCAATTCCGTGCAGAAAAAGCTGGGTGTAAACTCCCGGAAAATACTGAGAGCATCTGTCACCCGCCGCGCACTATTGAAGCTTTCCCTGAATGTGTCTGACGAAAAACCGCACACGTAATCCCACCGGCCGTTCTGGCCATTATATCACCCTCTCCTGCCGCCTCTGTCTGTACAGGCACCATACTGTATTCAGGAAGAGTTACTACGTCACATGATATTGCAGCGAAAGACAGGCTGGAGCGGTATAAAATCAATATTGATCTCGCAGCCTCAGGCGTTGTCTGTAAAGAGCAAATGAATAAACCCTTATCCCGATGGAAGCAGAACTGCAGCAGTCAGAGGTACTGCGAGTTTATTTTCATGAGCGCCTCGACCGTTAGCGCAGATTTCCCTGACTCTGCCAAAGAGCGCCGATCCGGTTTACCTGAAAGAGGATAAGCCTGAAGGAAACTGATGACAGGTCAGCTGGTGGCCGGAGTGCGTTCCCGACCGTCAGGTTGCCCGCGTCACTATCAGCGGTATCTTCATAAAAGCGTCAGGATGATAATTCCGGCTGAACGTGAGGGCGCAGGCGTTGTACACAACTGAAGAACTCAATAACCCCTGTTTCTACGAAGGCAGACCGAACCTGAACGCAGGTGAACTTTTCAGCCTCACCAGATAACTGGCTGTACTGGTGACGCGGCAGACCTCGGCGACATCGACGAGTAATTCGCTGCCTTCCAGCAAAGGCACATCTTCGGCTTTCGCCAGAGCACGGGCTGTGAGCCTCAGGCCAAAGGTTCGCAACTGCTGCGGCGTTGGGCCGATAAAAATCCGCCCTGCGGACTCACAGGCTTCCGCAAGCGCGGCATTTTCAAAGAGAAAACCGTAACCCGGGTGAATTGCCTGCGCGCGACTTTGCTGCGCTGCGGTGATAATTTTCAGATCGGTGTAAGCAATAATTATGTAAATGCAAAAAATGAATCAGTCTACCTAACTGGAATTTCTGATAGCGCACAGGCTCATAACCACCACCTCTTTCCTGTTTAATCAGCAATATCAAAAAAGTCGGCTATTCATGGACAGCACATTCACAAACATCAATGCTATCTAATCTTTTGATAAAAGAATTCATTTTCTTTAACAGGTTACAGGTGGGCGCACAGACTTCTTTTGTAAAGAACAGCAAATATCCACATTAATTCCGGAGACCTTTTTTAAGTTAACAATTGATTTAAATCAAACAACGGAATTGTTTTTAGTAAAAAACAAAAGATTAATTAAAAAAATCATTTCAGGATAAAAAGAAAACTTCATATTTATTCAGATCTCATATTTAACAAAATAAAAAAGAAAATGGTAGAGTTATCCTTCACATCATGACTAACCCAGGTCTAATAAACTAAGAGGCCGATATCAATTTATGAAGTCATGTAGTTGCCGCATCAGGGTTTTTTGAGGTTAAATTGTAGATCATGTCAAAAATACGAAGTGTTATAGCTGTATTTGCGTTTTTTTTAGTTTTCCTTAATCACGCCATTGCTGATGGTGGTATTACTATAGAAGGAACAAGACTTGTTTATCCAATGGATGATAAACAACTGACTTTCACTATATCTAACACATCATCCAAAGATTCTTTTTTGGTACAGTCCTGGGTTGAAAATCAGGCAGGTATGAAAGTCAAGGATTTGATTGTAGTCCCTCCCCTTTATCTGAGTGGTCCTGAGGATGAGAACATTCTCAGGCTCATTCTTATGAATCATAATCTGCCGGAAGACAGAGAGTCTCTTTACTACTTCATTGCGAAAGGCATTCCTTCAATCGGAAAAAAAACTGATGATGAGAATAATGTCCGTATCGCCATAGCAAGCCGCATTAAATTATTTGTGCGTCCGTCAGGGTTAAGCCCCTCTCCTGAGAAAGCTCCGGCAAAGTTAAGTTTCATGAAAAGTAATAACAGCATAGTTGTAAAAAACCCAACACCTTATTACCTGACCATGGTCAATATTAAATACGGCTCACAAAATATCGAAAGCATGATGGTTAAACCTTTTTCAGAGCAATTATTAACATCAGGGGATACAAGCTCATCTCTGATTATTTACTCAACCATTAATGACTATGGTGCGAACACTCTCCCAATTCATGCCAAAGTGCTATAACAAAAAAAGCAATAAAAATGGAAAGAACATCTTTTTTTGTGAAAAGTATTTTTATATTGACCGTAATTTTAAACCCTAAAATTAGTTTTGCCCGACTTAATTTTGATCCAGCTATGATTTCAGACAATGTCAATAATGTAGCTGATTTATCTGTGTTCTCTACCCCGGGCAGACAATTACCTGGAAATTATAATGTTGACATGTATTTAAATGGTTCATTCATTGAAAAGAAGAACATTTATTTTACTTCCATACATTATATGAATATAAAAACAAAAAGCGTAAGAGATGATACCGGTTTAATGGCTTGTCTCAGGCCGGATTTTTTTCAAAGTATCGGCTTGAACTTTAACACGTTTACTAAGATAAATAATACGTCCCGAACGAAATGTTTTAATCCGGGAGAATATATAGACTCTGCGTATACACGATTCAGCTTCTCCAAAATGAGGCTGGACATTAATATCCCACAAGCATATTTAATTTTAAAAAACAATGAATCAACGAATGAAACTGAATGGGACAACGGCATAAACGCGGTTTTTTTGAGCTGGCAATATTCAGGAAATAAAAACAGTACCGTATACGGAAATGCCTTTAATGATTATATGAACTTAAATTCTGGCATAAACACAGGCGCGTGGCGTTTACGCGATAACAGTATACTAACTCGATATAGGAGCAACGGTAAGCGAGAGCATAATTGGGAACATCTGAATACTTATTTAATGCGGCCTATCGTTCCATGGAAGAGTAACCTCGTCATAGGTAATACACAGTCGAATGGAAACATATTTGAATCTTTTTCATTCAGTGGTTTTAAAATAGGGACTGATTTAGCAATGTATTCCGACACGATGCAGGGCTTCGCGCCGGTAATCAGAGGTGTCGCTGCCAGTAATGCCGAAGTGTATGTTCGTCAAAACGGTAATCTTATCTACAGCACGGCAGTGCCTGCAGGGGCATTCTCTATTACTGATCTGGCTTCCGTCAGCAACAGTGGTGACCTCAGGGTTACGATTGTAGAAACTAATGGTACAAAGACACATTTTGTTGTGCCTTATTCTTCTGTACCGGTTTTACAACGAGAAGGACGTGTTGTTTATACGCTGGCAGCCGGGAAAGTCAGAGATACTAACAACTTATATGATCCGCTTAACTTTGCGCATGGAACTTTTCAGTGGGGTGTAACGGATGATACAACCATTTATGGTGGCACGCAGCTAGCAAACCGTTATCAGGCGGCTGCAATCGGTGCAGGTTTAAATGCTGGCTTTCTCGGTGCCATATCAGCCGATGTTACCCGGGCAGAGAGTCTTTTAGCTGATGAATCGAAGCATAGTGGTGCTTCATGGAGATTGATGTATGCAAGATCTCTGTCATCGGTAGGGACAACATTCCAGTTAATGGCAAACCGATTTTCTACCAGGGGTTATTACACGCTATCTGAAGCGGCTTTGAAAAAAATGAACGGATGGGCCAGTGATGATCTTTCAAACCGCATTAATCCTAATAACGATAAAGTAAACTGGGGTGATTATTACAACCTCTATCAAGCTAAAAAAAATCTTATACAGGCTAATATAACACAACGACTCGGGGAAGTAGGCTCGCTGTATCTGACTGCAAGTCGGCAGACATATTGGAGTGGCATGACACCGACCACTTCTTTTCAAGTCGGATTCAACAGTTCATTCTGGAAGGTTAATTATCAAGTCTCCGCAGGGTATAGTAAATACAGCGATCAGCCTTATGCTGATAAGAGTATATACCTCTCTTTTTCACTTCCACTTGATAACTGGTTATTCAATAGAGGTATGCTGAGTAATAGTTACCTGGCATACAATATTAACAGCGGTAACGGCAGTACCTCTAATCAAATGCAGCTCAGCGGAAGTGCTCTGGAAAACAATAATTTAAACTGGGGTGTTAGTCAGGTTTATAACCAGCGGGAGGGTAACTCCGGCGACGCTGCCATTGATTATTTGGGTACCTATGGCGGTATTTCATTGGGTTACGGTCAGAGTAAGAATTACAGCCAGTTAAGATATGGAGCTACAGGAAGCATGGTACTTTCGTCATATGGTCTGACGTTTGGTCAGCAGCTGAGTAAAACTAATATTCTTATTAAAGCACCTGAAGCATCGTATATACCTGTAACTGATAGTCCGGGAGTGAGAACTGACTGGCGTGGTTATACAATCAAAAATAATGCTTCAGATTATCGTCGAAATCGTGTCGCTCTTAATGTCGGCTCGCTTGATCAGTTTACTGAAATTAAAGAGCCCGTCAAATACGTTACTCCTACCGAAGGTGCGATAGTGCTTGCAGGTTTTAACGTTCGTAAAGGGCATCAAGCTCTTTTAAACCTGATTTATCAGGATAAACCTTTACCTTTTGGTGCCGGTGTTTCTGTCTCTGACGATGATAAAGCCGGAATTATTGATGAAAATGGAGAGGTATATCTTACCGGTTTAAAGGAGAAAGGATTGCTTAGGGCTAAATGGGGAAATCACACAGGCGAACAATGTACTGCCCATTATGACTTTTCAAAAATAAAACAGGATAAAAGCATTATTCAAATGTCTCTGGTGTGTAAGTGAAATATGAACTATTGCAAACATTCTTATTTCAAATTTTAAATGAAAACTATTGAGGATCTAAAATGCCTTCAACCAAAAAGTTCAGTACTGCTTTCTTGATGAATATCTTAATTGCATGCGCAGCTACTGATGTTTATGCGGCAACCGAAACTGCAAAAATTAATGTTACAGCAACGGTTGTTGATAATACCTGTACGCCCGGCTGGAGTGCTTCTGGAATCAATGTATCTTTAGGCCGGGCATCTCTTAGAGATTTTACGGGCACAGGAGAATCTGGTGCGGCTAAAACATTTCATCTGGATTTAGAAGGCTGTGGCGCTGGTGCTAAATCAGTTACTGTGACTGCAAATGGAACCCCTGACGGAACCAATCAGACACTTTTTGCAAATAGTACCCGTTCAGGAGCTGCAGGTGTAGCACTCGGTCTGTACGGTGGTAGCACACAAGCAACCCAGCTTTTGCCCAACGGCAGCAGCTCCGTTGATTATGCGATAGTGGATAGCAAAGTGAGAATGGATTTTACCGCAAAGTTAATCCAGACGTCTGCCACCGCACCCACGGCTGGTGACTTTAGCAGTATTGTCACGCTCAACGTTGCGTACAACTAATTAGCAAAGCTGCCCGTACCGGGTAGCTTTTATTTCACTTACTGAAAATGACTGGCGAATGTCGTTTATTCTTAACGGCATCGCCCTTCAATGAGTAAATACACAAAATGAATAATACGCTGACTTTTAGCTTTTTCCTTAAATTTTTTTTTGGGGCGAGATGCAAATTCATAGTTTTCTGTATCATACCTGTGCTTGTCTGTTCTCTACATTCCCGGTCTGTTTTTGCAGATTCCGTCAGCGGCAGTTTTACCTGCACGTCAGGTAAGGTATGCAGAATGCAGTTACAGTCTGTTTATAATGGCCATAGCATTGAGCCTGCATACGATTATGATATTACAGGATGGAAAAGTGACGATGCTCAGGTTGATAATGATTCTGTCATTGCCAATGTTACATATACTTATAGTGATGGTACGTCTTCATACGCAAATAATATAAAAATCCCTCTTAACCATGAAAAGAACCGTTATTTCCCCTCAAACCGCCCTGATTCAAATAAAAAGGTAGAGAAATTAGTAGACACTGTATACGCCACATTCAAAAATGAATCCTCTGAGACTAAAACGATAAGCATAAATATTGATCACCGATATGGAGAAAACTCCGACAGGTTTACCTACACAGTCAATGTATTGCCCCCACCGCCTGTGTGCACGACATCTGTCAGTAACCCGAATCTGGATATGGGGACCTTTACCACTTCTCAACTCGCCGCTCTTTCTCCTAGTCAGTCGACTGGTGTCAGTAAAAGTGTGAAAGTTATTTCACAGTGCTCTTACAGTGCTGGTATTAATATTATCCTTAGCACCAATAAGGTAACATCTGGCGGGTATCTCGTTGCTGGCGGAGGTTTGAATTTCCTTACCGATATTGACGGAAAAAAAACAGTTTTCGGTCCCGATGGGAAATTATCGTTTTCTGTTAATTCCGCCAGTCATGGTTTTGACTTGGGTTTCACAGGTGTCCGTTCCGACGATAAACCTACTGCGGGAAATTTTAATAACATTATTACCATCACCACAACACCTTTATAGCGTTAAGCTCAAATTTTATATTAATTTCACTCTGCTCGCCTTATCGCGAGCAATTTTTGATATGTCTGCCTGAATGAATGCGGATATAAAAAGAGGACGAATTCGGCTTAGATTATTAATTAAAAGAGTTTAGCATATGAATGATATGATACCCGATGCGAGTCACTTATGCGGTAATTGACCAGACAGATTTTATCGCTTTTCCCGCCCCCTGTATTTGGGCAATTTTCGAGGTTTTCTCTGAGTCAGCCTGTTGTATGGCAACTTCCGCCGTTACCACAGCTCAAGGACAGAGTGTCAGGGCGATGCCCTCCTCCCCCCTTTTCATTTTCTCTTTTACCGACAGAGAGTTAGCTTCATCTTGTTTACAGGAAACCGTCCAGAGCCCCACTTTTTATTTCCGGACGACCGGGTTATTCTTCGCACACAGGAGAAAAGCCTGAAAGCGGACCCGGTGAGGATCGATATATCCCCGCCGAAAAGCTTTTACAGATGCGCGAAAATACATTGCACCATTACAGAGAATGGCAATTAATTATTCGCCTCGAAGCACCGCAGGTTTCTTTTTAATTCACCATGATAAAATAACCACGCTATATCATGTTTCTGACATTGAATTCGGTTTTACTTAAGATAATAAAGTTTTCAGGCTGCACAGAAGTGATCTGCGGTGTTCGCATCTGTATCAAACACCAGACCTGAACCTGAATCGTTAATAATGATGAGTCAGGAAGAGTCTGCGTCAGCAAAAGCCTTTTTATTCAAGCCTTTATCCCCAAACAGCTTTCTGCCCATTCCCCTCCTGTGACATCCCCCATCCCCAGCCAAAACATTTCCGCTTACTACCGGAAAAACACTCTCTGTATCCCATCAGAGCTTGCTGATAATTTATCCAGACTCTGGCTTTACATTCCCAATACAAACGCTTAACGGACACCTTCAGAAAACCGCAGCCAGGCATGCGTGCCACGCAGAGGCGCTTCTGACAGGCCGAAAAGCGACACGACAAAGTGGATGGATACTCTCCGCCACACTTTTCTGGCAATCGTTTCGACGTAAAGGCAAAGCGCGCATCACTGAAACGCTGCGTTCTGCCCTTTTACTCACGGCGCAGTCACTGCATTGATGAACGGGCAACCGTTATATTCGCTTAATGACACTGGTAAATAGGGAAAAATTATGAATAAAACGATTCTGACAGCCGCCGCCGTTGCAAGCGTTACGGCCTTCGTGCCGTTTATGGCTCAGGCATCTTACGCGTATGTGGGAACCTATAATCCTGATGGCGAAGGGGTTTATCGATTCACGATCAATGCGCAGGGTGAACTGTCGGGAAAAACGTTGGTGAGTCAACTGCCCAATCAGGCGCAGATGGTCGCGTCAGCCGATGGTAAACATCTCTATGTGGCCAGTGAGACCGAAAAAGGCAGCGTTACCGCTTATCAGATTGACCCGGACGGCTCGCTCACGGCATTAAATCAGGTTGACACCCAAGGTAAGGGGCCGGTTTATCTGTCTATGACACCCGATCAGCGTTACCTGATGGTCGCCAATTATGTCAGCGGTAGTATCACAGTGTTTGCGGTGACGTCAGAGGGCAGGCTGAGTGAGGCTGTCGATCATCATCAGGACAGTGGCCCGGCAGGCGCAGGCAAACCCGCGGCGGCACCGGAGGGCAGTTTTGCTATTAGCGATCACAACGGTCCGCATGCACATATGGTCGCCAGCGATCCTACGGGCCAGTTTGTGTACTCGACGGATCTGGGACTGGATCGCATTTACCAGTATCACCTGAATAAAGACGGTACGCTCACGCCCGGTAAACCCGCATGGATAAATGCCTCGTCAGCAGGAGCAGGCCCGCGCCATTTCGTCTTTAGCGCCGACGGTCGTGCGCTCTGGTTAGTCAATGAAGAAGCCTCGACACTCACGCATTACCTTATTAATCCGCATACCGGTGCCTTGCAGGAAAAGGCCACGGTTTCTACGCTGCCTGCCGGTTATAAAGGCACCAGTTTTGCAGCCGGGTTAGTTATTGATAAGGCGGGGAAAAATCTTTACGTGGCCAACCGTCTGCATGACAGCATTGCGCACTTTGAGGTCAATGCTAACGGCACACTGACGCATAAGGATGATGTGTGGACGCGCGGTGATTACCCACGAACGCTGACGTTATCCCCCGATGGCAGCATGATTTACGTGATGAATCAGCGTAGCGATAACATCACCAGCTTCAGAGTGGACAAAGCGAGCGGTGCCATGACCTTTACCGGAAACTACGTTGCCGTTGGCGCGCCCTCTCAAATGGTTATTGTGCCCTGATGCATTATTCGGGTGCGGGTCATCAAAGCGACCTCACCTGCTGAAACGCGCCTACCCCACGATGATCTCTGGCGTCCCGCGCGGGCGGGATGCCAAACAGACGACTATATTCACGGGTAAACTGCGTCAAACTGTCATAACCCACCGTCGACGCAACGGCAGCGACGTTACCGGGCTGACGAAAGAGCAGATTACGCGCCGCATAAAGCCGCAGATGCTTTTGATACTGCAACGGAGAAAATCCGGTGCTGGCTTTAAAACGACGATGAAATACCGAGATACTCATGTTGGTCATATGCGCCAGTTGTTCAATGCGCACCGGCGAAGCATAGTGCGTTTTCAACCAGCTCACCGCACTGCGGATGGATAAAAAATAACCGCTTGTGTCAGCAGCCTGACGCAACAGCGCCCCCTGGGGGCCACGCAACAGGCGGTAAATAATTTCACGCTCCGTTAAGGGCGCCATCACAGCAATATCTTCGGGATGATGAATCAGACGCACCAGTCGCAACCAGGCATCCAGTAATGTTGCATCTGCATCCTCAACAGCAAACCCCGGTCCGTCCGGTGGTTCACTCACTAAGGGTGACACATGCAGTAATGCTCTTATCACGGCAAGATCGAATGTCAGGCGCACTGCCAGATAAGGCGCTGTATCGCTGGCACCCACAATCTTACCGCTTGCTGGCAGATCGACAGACGAGATAAAGGCCTGCCCGGCGCTATAGCGAAAGAGACGCGATCCAATCTGCAGCTGCTTCTCACCCTGCAGGATCAGGCTAATAAAGGGCGGATAAACCTCGGGCGGAAGAGTAAGAGGTTGCGTGACCCGGTAGATGTCCAGTCGTGGGATGGCCGAACGCGCGTTTGCATCCACAGGCCAGTCCTGCACGCTCTCGCGCAGGGCGTCTAATGCCGTTGTCATAAGCTCAGCCTTACGCAGAATTAAGCAGAAACAGGCAAATAATAAGCAGAATTCAGGCCGCGCGGCAATGATGTGCGCACTAAAATCAGTGCGGAGAGTGCCGCAACCGGAGCGAGAAAAGCGATGAATATTAAAGGGGCAGTAATCATGATAACCGGCGCATCGTCGGGCATTGGTGCAGCAACCGCCCGGGCGGCTGCACAATCTGGCGCGCAGGTGGTACTTATCGCGCGGCGTAAAGAACGCATTAGCGCGCTGGCGCAAACGTTGGGAAACGCCATAGCGATAGCCTGTGATGTGACGCGTCATGATGAGATTGCCAACGCCGTTCAGACCACGCTTAGCCATTTTGGGCGCGTTGACGCGTTAATCAACAATGCGGGGCAAGGGCTGCATGGTGCCATTGACACGATCGGCAGTGAGGACTTCATGGCACTGCTGGACGTAAATCTGGTTGCGCCACTCAGGATGATGCAGGCGGTCCTACCCGCGATGCGTCAGCAAGGACGCGGCAGCATTGTTAATGTCAGCTCAGGTGCAACGCTGGCAACCTATCCAGGCTCTGCGGCCTATACCAGCGCGAAAGCCGGACTGAATATGCTTTCACGTGTTGCCCGTCTGGAGCTGGCTTCTGAGCGGATCACGGTATCGACTTTCTATCCCTTTGTGACCGCGACAGAATTTTACCAGTCCGTTAAATCAGGCCGTGAGCAGGCCAGCGCGCAGGAAAAAGAGATTGCCGCCTTCGCGCATTCACCTGAAAAAGTTGCTGAAAGTCTGTTAATGCTACTTGAGAGCGGGGATGCCGAGCAGGATCTGGTGCCGGAAGCTTATGGTGGCAGCGTCCGCGACGCGTAAAAGGCCGGGAATACGCATCACCTTTACAGCCGTTTTTGTTTAGCAAACAGCGCGCCGATAACATGCCAGAGCGCATGGCTTTCGGCGCGCAGGTGCACGAGCCATACCTGCTTCGCGCCCCTGCCAGACGGAGATCACCAACGAGCGTGATCAGCCCCGGCGGTAACCGCTATCCGGGGCCCGAAACCGCTCCCGCTTCAGACGTTCTCTTCCCTTATCACCGCAACCCGCTGTCCCGCGCGCACAGCACTGCCTGGCTGCACGTTTATCTGCTGAATGATGCCGTCGCACGGCGCCAGCAGCGGAATCTCCATTTTCATGGATTCCAGCACGACCAGCACATCCCCCGCACGCACGCGACTTCCCGCCGTGGTTTGCACCTGCCAGAGATTGCCGGAAACCGGGCTTTCGACGCCCTGTTCACCCTGCTGTAATGACCTATCGCCGCCCTCTTCCACCACGCTTTCCTGGCTGTCGAAATGAGCCTGACCGCTGGCGATCCAGCGATCGCGTTCCGCATTAAACGCCTTTTGCTGATGGTCACGAAACGCCGCGATGCTCTGCGCCTCCTGAGCAAGAAACTGCTGATAATCGCTTAACCGCAGCGTGCTGTGCTCAATGCGCAGCGGATAGCGTCCCAGTGGAAAATCGCGGCGGATTTGCATCAGTTCCCCGGCGGATACGGGGTAAAAACGCAGTTGATCGAAGAAGCGCAGTAGCCAGGGTTTTCCGGCAAAATCGGTGACGTCGCGATAGCGGTTCCACATCTGAAGCGTGCGGCCCACAAACTGATAGCCACCGGGCCCTTCCATACCGTAAACGCACAGGTAAGCCCCACCGATACCGACCGAATTTTCTGCCGTCCAGGTGCGCGCCGGATTATATTTTGTGGTGACAAGACGATGGCGCGGATCCAGCGGTGTCGCTACCGGCGCGCCAAGATAGACATCACCCAGCCCCATAACCAGGTAGCTGGCTTCAAATACCGTTTTCCAGACCGCCTGCTCATCAGGCAGATCGTTAATCCGACGAATAAACTCCAGGTTGCTGGGGCACCACGGCGCATCAGGACGTACCGTGGTCATGTATTTTTCAATCGCCTGACGACAGGCGGGATCGTCCCAGGAAAGCGGCAGATGCACCACGCGGGTCGGCACCTGCAGATCATCATGCATACAAACTGTGAGCCACTCGCCGCGCACCCATGCCAGCAGCGCGTCATGGGTGAGAATTTCAGGCTGAAAATGGATTTGCAGCGAACGGATCCCCGGCGTGATATCAATCACCCCGTCTTTTGCATGCGCTTCCAGCGCCTGCATCAGGGCATGAATGCGAAAACGCAGAACCAGATCCAGTTCCGGCTCCCCGGCTTCGAGGAGCAGATGCGTATCGCCCGAAAGCCGCGCCACCAGGCGCTTATCGGCCTCGCCGCAGGTCATAACAATCGGCGAGGTCAGCGGCACAGGTTGCCAGGCCGTCTCCTGCGCGCAGAGCGTTGCCAGCGCCTGGCGTTGCTCCCGGGCCAGCTGACGCGCGGTGGGCAAATCCACTGCGGTAAAGCGCACGTTATCACCGGCTTTCAGTTGCCCCAGTTGCCAGAGGTCGGCTTCTATAACCGTGACCGGACAAACGAAGCCTCCCAGACTGGGTCCATCCGGGCCCAGAATTACCGGCATATCGCCGGTAAAATCAACCGCGCCAATAGCGTAGGGGTTATCGTGAATATTCGACGGGTGCAGTCCGGCTTCGCCGCCGCTGTCACGGCTCCAGTCAGGCTTGGGTCCAATCAGACGAACGCCCGTGCGACTGGAGTTGAAATGTACTTCCCAGTCCGTGGCAAAAAAGGTGGCGATATAGTCCGGCGTAAAAAACTCCGGCGCGCCATGGGGGCCATAAATCACCCGCAAGGTGCGGACCTGCGGAAGATTCGTACGCAACGCCAGAGGAAGTTTCGTGCCCGCCTGCGCCGTCTGCGGTGCCAGGTGCAGGATATCACCGCTGCGCAGGGCGCGTCCGGCATGACCACCAAACTGGCCGAGCGTAAAGGTGCTTTTGCTGCCTAAATATGTTGGCACCTGAATACCGCCGCTCAGGCAGAGATAGCTTCGCACGCCCGCACCGTTTACGGCACCCAGCTTTAGCGTTGCTCCGGCGGATATCGTAAAGACACATTCCATCGGCACGGGCTGGCCATCCAGGGTAGCGCTCAGCGATGCACCGCAAATCACCGCCTCAATGGCGGTGTTAAATTTCAGGGTGGGTCCGGTGAGGGTGATTTCCAGCGCGGCTTCGCCCTCCTCATTCCCCAGCAGCCGGTTGCCTGAACGCAGGGCGCGATCATCCATCGGCCCGGATGGCGGTACGCCGACTGCCCAGTACCCCAGACGGCCCGGGTAATCCTGAACGCTGGTTTGCGTACCGGCACTCAGCACCTCAACTGTCGCCGCCTGATAACACAGTTGCTCCAGACAACGGGTCCAGGGTTCTCCGTGGACAAAGGGCGCAAACGCCAGGATTTGCTGCAGATAGAGGCGATTGGTTTCAACACCGTACAAACGCGTCTCCCCTAGCGCCTGCGAAAGCGTGGCAATGGCCTCATCGCGGCTGGGCCGCCAGGCGATCATTTTTGCCAGTAGCGGATCAAAAAACGGCGGCACTTCACAGCCGGCTTCGACCCAGTGATCAATGCGCAGGCTGGCATTCTCGGTTTCGGGAAAGGCTACCTCCGTGAGCAGTCCGGGGGAAGGCTGAAACTGCCGTCCCGGATCTTCCGCATAAACCCGTGCCTGAACAGCATGACCCTGTGGCTGAAGCCCCGCGGCCAGCTCGCGCAGCGGCGGCAAGGTGCCCGCCGCCAGTTCAATCATCCATTTCACCAGGTCAACACCCCAGACCTGTTCCGTTACGCCATGCTCTACCTGAAGGCGGGTATTGACCTCCAGGAAGTAAAACTGGCGGGCGACGCTGTCATAAACAAACTCCACTGTGCCCGCACTGCGATAGTTTACCGCTTTACCCAGCGCAACCGCCGCCTCGCACAGCGCCTGCGCCATTCCTTCGGGCAGATTGGGCGCGGGGGTTTCTTCGATGACCTTTTGATTACGCCGCTGCACCGAGCAGTCACGCACGCCCAGCGCGATAACCTCACCCAGTCCGTCGCCGAAAATCTGTACCTCAAGGTGGCGCGCCCGCTCGATATAGTTTTCGAGAAACACGCCGGCGTCGCTGAAGTTGTTTTGCCCCAGCCGCTGTACCGTATCGAACGCGTCGGCCAGCTCGTGCGCATCGCGGCAAACGCGCATGCCAATTCCGCCGCCGCCCGCGGTGCTTTTCAGCATCACCGGATAACCGACTGTCCCGGCGACACGGCAGGCTTCGGCGGCATCGGCCAGTAATTCGCTGCCTTCCAGTAAGGGCACACCTTCGGCTTTCGCCAGGGCCCGGGCCGTGTGCTTCAGGCCAAAGGTTCGCAACTGCTGCGGCGTTGGGCCGACAAAAATCAGTCCTGCGGCCTCACAGGCTTCCGCGAACGCGGCATTTTCAGAGAGAAAACCGTAGCCCGGATGAATGGCCTGTGCGCCACTTTGCTGCGCTGCGGCGATAATTTTTTCGGCGACCAGATAGGTTTGCGCCGCCGGGCCGTCGCCAAGGCTTAACGCTTCATCCGCGTCGCGAATATGCAGGCTACCGAGATCGGCTTCGGCGTACACAGCCACACCCTTCACCTGCATGGCACGTAGGGTGCGCAAAATGCGGCAGGCAATCGCGCCACGGTTGGCAATCAGTAAGGTATCAAACATAAGCGGAACTCTCAGGGAAGCGGGCCGTCCCGCACAAAGTCGATATGTCCCCTGGGGCCGTCCCCGGGGCTGATGTTGTTCAGGCGCGCGTAACGCTCAGCCGCGCCGGACTCAGTTCCACACCAGTACCTCGGCGGGTGTAGGGTTCCAGCCGTTGCAGGGGTTGTTTAACTGCGGACAGTTAGAGATCAAAACCACCGCATTACACTCAGCACGCAGTTCAACGTATTTACCGGCCGCAGAGATGCCGTCCTCAAAGGTCAGTCCCCCTTGCGGGGTAACAGGGACATTCATAAAAAAGTTGATGTTGGCACCGATATCGCGTTTATGCAGACGGCCATCGTGCAGACAGGCACAGAGAAAATTATCCCGGCAGCTGTGCATATAGCGCTTGTCATGGGCATAGCGCACAGTGTTACTTTCCTGCGCACAAGCCCCGCCCAACGTATCGTGACGGCCGCAGGTATCGGCGACAATAGTCAGCAACGGATTGCCCAGATTGGAATAGAGTACGCTGCCGGTGGTCAGGTAAGCCTTACCCTGACGGCGTAGTGTACGTTGAGGATCGTAACGTTCACGCGGGTTATCCGCGTTGTAAAACAGCGTATCGATCGCCTGATTCCCTTCCAAATCGAGCAGACGCAGTGTTTGCCCTTTTTTAACCTCAAACAGCCAGGGCTCTCCCGCCGGGATCACGTGACGGTACACGGCATCTTCAGGGCGGCGGTCGCTGGAAATCATGGTCATCACTGCCTCCTTACAGGGCAAAAAGTTGGGTATTGCGAATCGCGCGCTGGTTTTCATCGCGGATAAACAACGCTTCGGTAGCGGCCTGTTCGTCATCCGCCTGATACCAGCTCAGCTGAATGGGGCGCGGGGCATAGTCCGGGGCAGGATCCATCGGATGCGGCAGCACGGTCAAAACGATCAGGACGTCCATAGGGGCAAACAACTCAACAAAATCCCCTGCGCGACTGTTCGCTGTGATGAAGTGAAAGTGGCCATCTTCATCTACAGTGACTTTGCTGAAGAAGTTAACGACCATGAGCAGATCTTCCAGACCCAAATCCCATTTGCCCATTTCGACCAACAGATTATCGACGCCGTTACGATGGAAGCCATTCCGCAGCTCCTGATAGCGCCCCGTGCCATATTTTTCGTGCGTTTCTGCCGCGTTCAGTACGCCGCCAAACGGGTCGTGCCAGCCACAGCTGTCCGCCACGATTCCGGCGAGTACGCGGCCCATATCGGAGTAGAAACAGTGCCCGGTGGTGAGCCGGGCAGTATGCTGACCCTTTAGCGTATCCGGCAGATTCAGGCGTTCACTTTTTTCGTGGGGATTGAGCATCATCATGCTGACGTTAGCGCCGCCGTCGAGATCGGTCAGGCGCAGGATCTGTCCTTTACGCAGAATGAGTGAGGTATGCGCCCCGCCGGGAAGCCGCTCTTCGCGCAGGCTGGGAGCCGAGTGAAAACGTGCGGTCATTGCTGTCTCCTTAATGCATAAACGTTGTCTTTACTGTCTGCCATCAGTTGTGCCATTCGCGCCTCATTAAGCGGAATATCGTAAGTAATACGTGCGCCCCAGGCATCAGGGGCCTGGGGATCGTGACGGACTTTGTCGAATACCAGTAGCCGGGTGCCCAGGTTGAAGCCTTCGGCAAGATCGTGAGTGACCATAAACACCGTCATACGGGTTTCACTCCATAGTTGAAGCAACAGCGCATGCATATCTTTGCGAATGCCGGGATCCAGTGCGCCAAAAGGTTCATCAAGCAACAGCACGCGCGGTTGCATGATGAATGCCTGGGCAATCGCCAGCCTTTGCTGCATGCCGCCGGAGAGCTGCGCCGGATATTTATCCAGCGCATTTCCCAGCCCCACCTTCTCCAGCATCGCGCGCGCCTGCTGGCGGGCCTCGCGTTTCCGGGCACCAAACAGGCGGCCAAACAGCGGGGAAGCAGGTAACTCAAGTCCCGTCGCGACGTTATCCAGGACGTTGAGATGGGGAAACACGGAGTAGCGCTGAAACACGACGCCGCGGCTACGGTCTGGTTCTGTTGCCAGAGCCTGGCCATCCAGCGTGATCTCTCCCCGGGTAGGTTTCTCCTGACCCAGCAGCAGGCGTAAAAATGTCGACTTTCCGCAGCCCGATGCACCGACCAGGGAGCAGAATTCACCCTCTTTAACCTGCAAACTGATACGCTCCAGCACTACATGATCGCCGTACTCCTGCCAGATATTCCTGATGCTGATAAAACTCATTTCCGGCCTCCTTCCGCCCAGGGGAAACAGGCGTTGTGCAACCTGCGCAGGCCCAGATCCATCAGCCATGCCAGCAGCGTGATCCAGATGACATAAGGAATAATCACATCCATCGCCATGTAACGCCGTACGAGGAAAATGCGATAGCCGAGCCCGGCGGTCGCCGAAATCGCTTCAGAAGAGATTAAAAACAGCCAGGCCGATCCCAGCAGCAGACGTAGCGAGGTAATAAGCCGCGATAACAGCTGCGGCAGGACAACCCGCAGCACAACCGTCCAGCTATTCGCCCCCAGGGTTTGCGCTTTGATAAAGAGTTCTGCCGGGATTTCCCGCGCCCGGTGTTCAAGATCGCGCGCGAGCATCGGCGTAATGCCAATGACGATAAGCATCACTTTTGACAACTCATCCAGGCCGAAAACAATAAACAGCACGGGCAGAATCGCCAGCGGCGGAATCATTGAGACAACCGTCAGCAGGGGTGACAGGGCGGCGCGGGACAGCGGGAACACCCCTGCGGCGATACCCAGACACAGGCCGATCAACGAGGAGAGCGTCAGCCCCAGCAGCAGGCGGCTCAGGCTGGTAAACGTATCGGTCCACAGCAGGTATTCACCACTGCGCTTATCCGGCGTGAAAGCCATCCGGTCAATGGCATCAATCATCTGCGACAGGCCGGGCAGCAGTTTGTCCTGCGGATTGGCTTCGAGCCGCACCGCCGACCCGATAAACCAGGCGGCGATAATCAGCACGAAGGGCAACAGCATTAGCGTCAGGCGCATGCCCTGGCGGGGATAGCGGTTGATGAGGCGCATGGCACGAACTCCCGTGGTCAGTGGTTACAACTTGCCCGCGGCGGCCAGCTTCAGATAGCTGTCGTCGAAGCGCAGCTTGCTGTTAGCCCTGTCGCCAATGGTGACGTTGCCCGGGAACGTCATGCCGATAAAGTCAGCGCTCTGTGCGCCCTGGCCCAGCAGCCCTTTATCAAAGGAGAATGTCGCCACGCGCTGCATGGTTTTTGGCAATTCCGGGGAAGAAATAAAGGCCAGCGTTTCGGCAGGTGTCCAGAACAGGTGGGTCGTTTTCAGCTGGGCCTGATAGCCCGCAAGGTCGGTACCGGAATCAGCAGCCATCTCACTCAGCACTTTCGTATCGCCTGCGTGCATTTTTGCCATCATTTCAAACCAGGCTCCGGTCAGCGCTTTGCCGAGAGCCGGGTTATCTTTCAGCGTCTGGGTGTTCACCACCATCATGTCGATAAGTTCACCGGGGACCTGGGAGGAGCTGAACACTTCAGTGGTTTGTGGTGTCTTTTTGATGACGGACAGTTGCGGGTTCCAGGCGACCACCGCCCGCACGTTGCTGGTGCCAAAAGCCGAGACGATATCCGCATCCGAGGTATTGACGACCTTCACGTCCTTTTCCTGCAGTCCGGCTTTTTCCAGTCCGCGAACCAGAAGATAGTGCGATACCGACAGCTCAGGTAAATAGACCGGCATGCCCTTCAGGTCGCTGAGTTTTTTATTCACCCCTTTCAGGACTATACCGTCGTTGCCATCGGAATAGCTGCCGGTGATCAGCGCAGTCGAATCCACGCCGCCTGCCGCCGGGATAGTCAGCGCATCCATATTAGTCATGGTGCAGCCGTCAAACTGCCCCGCTGTATACTGGTTAATGGATTCGATGTAGTCGTTGAGTTGAACGATATGGATTTTGATGCCGTATTTGCTGGCCCATTTATCAATAATTTTTTCATTACTGATGGTGCCCCAGGGCATCCAGCCCGCATAGATCGTCCAGCAGATGTTGAATTCTTTTTTGACCGCGGCGAAGGAAGGAAAGCTGATCAGCAAGACCAGTGACAGCAAAAGCGTGCGGATGAACGACGTTGTTTTCATGGTTAACCTCTGGTTGGCACAAAAAAGGAGCAGCGCGACACCTCACGGTGCTGCTGTCTCCCGGGCTTTTGTCCCGCCGTGTAACCTCGCAGAGGTCGCCAGCTCTCGGACCAGACATTCACCCGCGTGAACCGGAACCCTAGCCAGCTATTGCTATCAGATTATGTGTTGCGCTGCGTACTGTTCACAGTTTTGCAATTGACGTGCCAGAAATCATGTTGCCAGAAATCAGGCAATTACCCGATTTTCAGGCCGCGAAGCACCAGAATGATGAGTAATGAATGTGCGTTGCACACTCTCGGTGCCGGTACAGAACAGAAAGACGAAATGGGGTGATATCGCACGTAACCGCATCTGTTTGCCTGACTTAAGGTGTGGTGGCTGGGGCATTTGACTCAGAGCTGAATGTCATCATCATCCCATTCACAACGCAGGGTAAATCTCGTGCTTTTTTTACGGCAGGATAATCCGGAATACACTAGAGTTAACTGATTCAATTACCAGTAAAAACCCATGACCATGCACTCTTCCTTTGGCTCAAATCTTTTCGCCCGGTTGCGCCTGCTCATCTCTGTCGTTGCGGGTATCGTCTGCTATTTTTTACTGCCCGAACAGTTGGGGCAAATGCAGCGACTGTTGATAAGCTGGAACGTGCTGGCGTGGCTCTATCTTTGGTTTATCTGGTTTCGTATGTTACGCACTGCGCCTGATCAGATTAAACGAATCGCCCAGATGCAGGATCAAAGTGCCGCACTCGTACTGGGGCTGGTGATTGTAGCCTGTACGATCAGTATGGTGGCCATTATGAGTGAGCTTCCCACGCTGAAAAGCCTGACGGGCACACCGCGGGCCCTGCATTTGCTTCTGACCGCCATAACGCTCATCGCCTCCTGGGCATTACTGCCCAGCGCGTTTGCAATGCATTATGCACACCAGCACTATTTGCATCGTAGCAGCAGCGTTACCCCGATGATCTTTCCAGAAAAACCGGCGCACCCGGCTTACTGGGATTTTCTCTATTTCTCTTTTACCATCGCGGTGGCTTCTCAGACCGCCGATGTGGCAACGGGCACAACAGAAATGCGAAAACTCGCCCTGCTGCAGTCGGTCATCTCTTTTATCTTTAATCTGACGATTCTGGGGCTATCTGTAAACGTGGCCGCCAGCCTGCTGAGCTAACGTGCGTCACGAAAGAGAGAGAAGAGATTACCTGCGGTGAAAAGCCTGATCTGCCCTACACCTGTCCGCTGACGGACGGTGTAGGGAGGCGAGATTTACTGCTGCCCTTGCTGCTTAGCATCCGCCTCTTTTTGTTTTTTCTTCGCCATATGATGCCCAACCGCACAGCCAGCCGCCGCACCCGCTGCACCGTGGTTTTTCATATGCCCGGCAACGCCACCGACGGCTGCACCTTTCAGGCACCCTTTCGCTTCGACCTGAGTACTCATTGCCATGAGCAGACCTGCGGTAATAACAACCATCGAAAGTTTATGCATCAATTTGACTCCGTAACGATTATGAAAATGATTTACCTATATTGAGCGTAGCGATGTTGTACGTTTTTGCCGTTCAGGTTCTGTTACGTTTATGAGACGTTTAACTTTCATTAAAAATCTTATTTCGCCGCAAGGCGAAAAAATAAACAGACGGATAAAGTCGGCGAGAACGGGCATGGTTAAGCCTGGCGGAAAAGGCGATCAACCGGGATCGAAACCCATCTCAACGCTACCTGTTGCGAAATAAGCCTGTCTGTTTTGCTTTAAAAAACAGTCAAAGCATGCTCAGAATAGGTGACTCAAATCAGGCTGCGATCCCACGGCGTCTGGCAGATGAGATGACATCGTAACTGCCTGCATTCACAAGCAAAAACGGCGGATGCGCCGCCCGCTCTGGATAGCCTGTCTTGCTGGTGTTTAATTCAGGAGAATGACATACCGCACATACTAGCGCCTTAAGCTCTCGCCTCGTGCATTACAGGTATGTTCGATACCGTTTTCTGGTAAATCCTTAATCATCGTGATTGCGTCAAATAGAGTGATATCCGCTAAAGGGCTGTCATAACTAAAAGGGTTAATTCATCACCAGTGCCTTCTTCAAATCCATCCCGCGATTTTGTTTATTGCAGAACAGATTAACGAACCCGTTAACTATCGCCGGATACCGTTAAACGTGATCCTTCTATTTTGTTGATAGCCTTACGCCAGTTTCAGTCCGACGATGTCGTGTGGCATTAAGTCGCAAGGCGTCGGGAAAACCGCACACTGCGCCCTTAGCCTCTGTACCGAACGCGCCGTGACCTTGCCAGGCATATTCTGCTTTAAAGACGACGGTGAATGAGCAGAAGTTTCATACGCAGGAAATTAAAACGCGCTTTGTTTTTCTGGTTTTGTTTACGCTAAGGGCAACGTGCAATGCCTGCCATAACCGTGACAATCGCTCAGGAAGAAAAAATGAAAGTACAAAAACTTGAACAACCTGCTTCGATCAGCACTCTCGAACCCTGGGGTACCGTTGAGGGATTACCTGGTTCACCTGAAATCGTGATCGCCGGGCTGCAGAAAGTCATTCCGGGCCATGAGAGTATTGATATGGGCATTTTTGAATGTTCGCCGGGCAGCTATCGTCGCGGCGTAAAGCAAGCGGAGATGATGCACTTCCTTTCCGGAACGGGATCTTTTACTGCTGATGGCGAAACACCACAGCATTTCAAACCCGGCGATACGTTGTTTTTTGAAGCAAATACGGAAGGCACATGGGTTATGGACACGACCATGCGTAAGCTCTACGTGATATTTGAAACCCCTTAATGACGCCGACGAACAGACTTTTTGGTTGCCCGGATAACGGACAATCAGGACAACATAAAGTCTACGGCATCACGGGCATGAAGGCTGGTGGTATCAAAGACAGGCAGAGCGCTTTGCGCCTCGGGAACCAGCAGGCCGATTTCCGTGCAGCCGAAAATCACCGCTTGCGCGCCCTGATCGCGCAGCTGCGTGATCACATCAAGATAATACTGGCGTGCGCTTTCGGTAAATTTTCCCATGCAGAGTTCATCAAAAATGATGTGATTGAGGGTGGCGCGCTGCTCCGCCTCCGGCACGATCGTGTTAATCGAAAACCGCTGCTGTAACCGCCCCAGATAAAAATCCTGCTCCATCGTATAGCGGGTGCCCAGCAAGGCGACTCGCGTCATCCCTCTGGCTGTTATCGCCCTGCCCGTGGCATCGGCAATGTGTAAAAAGGGAAGATTGCAGTGGGCTTCTATATCGTCGGCGACCTTGTGCATCGTATTGGTACACAGCACGATGGCTTCGGCCCCGGCAAGTGCCAGTCCCCGGGCGGCTTCACCCAACTGCTTGCCTGCCTGTGCCCAGTTGCCCTCACGCTGACAGACTTCAATATCGTGAAAATCGACGCTGTGTAACAGCAGTCGTGCCGAGTGTAATCCGCCCAGTCTTTCCCGAATACCTTCATTGATGAAGCGGTAATAAGGCAGCGTGGATTCCCAGCTCATCCCACCGATCAGTCCGATTGTTTTCATGTTCATCCTGTGTGCATGCCGTGCAGGTTCAGGCCCGCCTTATGCGTGCGCAGGCCTGAATGCAGGTTTAATGGTCTGCCGCAGCAATAAGGCCATCAGGTTTTTTTACCTTTTTCGCTGGCCTGCTGCAGTGCCGTGATGACGATGCCCGGGGTTAACACCTGCGGCAGAACGACAGGTTTTCCGCCATCCGCAGGGTAAACGACATACAGCGGCAATCCGCCGCGACCAAAGTCGCTGAGCGCCTGTTCGACATCAGGATTGTACTTCGTGGAGTCCGCAATCATATAGATGGTGTCCGTGCGCGCCATGGCTTGCTTAACCGCCTGCGTCGACAGGGAAGTGCGCTCGTTAACCTGACAGGTAATGCACCATGAGGCCGTAAAATTGACCAGAACGGGTTTGCCCTGACCTTTTATCGCCTCAACATTTTGAGGTGTCCATGCCACCGCGGCCGCGGCAACGGTATCGGGCGAATCCGGCGTTGTCGTGGCGGTTTTCAATGTTAACAACGGCGGAATTAACAGAACGACCATGGCGGCTGTAGCGATGTGTAATGCCCAGTGCCGCCTTCCCATCATCTGTCGCTTTTGCGCCATACCATACAGCCAGGCGGCAAAACTCAGCACCAGGCAGCATGTCAGAATGGCTGCCAGGGCTGTCGAACCCGCCTGACGCTCCAGTACCCAAATCAACCACCCCGCCGCCCCCAGCATGGGAAAGGCGAGCCCGTGTTTGAGCGTGATCATCCAGGCACCCGGCGCAGGTAGCAGGCGGGCAAACACAGGGAAAAAGGAAATTAGTGTGAACGGTGCTGCAAACCCCAGCGCCAGTGAAAGGAAAATAACCACACTGATAACGGGAGGTTGCGTAAAGGCATAGCCGATGGCGCTGGCCATAAACGGCGCGCTACAGGGCGTGGCGACGACGATGGCCAGCGCGCCGGTGAGTGCCGATCCGGTTAGCCCTCCCCGCTCGCCTCCGACTTCACCCGCCCGCTGAAGGGATAAGCCAACCTCAAACAGGCCGAACAGGTTGAGGGCCGATGCCACCATGATTAGCACCAGTAAGGCTATCACCAGCGGCGATTGCAACTGAAAACCCCAGCCGACGGAAGCGCCCCCCATTCTTGCCAGTAACAGCACACTGACCAGCAGCACCATCGTGACAACCACACCCACCAGAAAAGCCAGCCCTTCGGCTCGCGCATGTGCGGGTTGGGCATTGTGGCGCAGCAGACTCAGGGCCTTCAGCGAGATCACCGGGAATACACAGGGCATGAGATTAAGGATAATGCCGCCCAGAAACGCGGCGGCGATAGCAGTCAACATGATGGCGCTGTCCAGATGTGAGATTAAGCCGGGTTAGCCTGACGGTATTTTTTCACGGCATCCAGGGTCTTCTGAATATGGGCCTCTGGATTTTTATCGGTGTAACTCAGCAAAATTTTGCCATCCGGCGCAATAACATACGATGTGCGGTCAGACAGAGTTTTACCTTTCATTTCCATCGTACTTTTGTATTCGGCCGCCACTTTGGCACCCGGATCGGCGGCGACGGTGAACTTATCGCTACACTCAAGCTGAGAGAATTTCGCAATCTGATCGGTATTACCTGCGGTCACGCCAATTACCGTTGCGCCCTGCTTTTTAAACTCATCGGTTGCTTCCGCAAAAGCATGCGCTTCCAGCGTGCAGCCAGCGCTGAACGCCGCCGGGAAGAAATAAAGTACAACCGGTCCTTTTTTCAGTGCCTGCTGTAAGGAGAAGGTCGTTTCTTTACCTGCCAGAGCCGCTTCCAGTTTAAAGTCCGGTGCGGTTTCTCCTGCGGCCAGCGCAGCAAACGCAGAAGTCACAGGCAGGCTTAACGCCAGCAGCGTCGCTGCCGTCAGCATTTTCAGGCGCTTCATTTGATGCATTCTTTTTCTCTCCATCGGCAAACAGGCAACAGTGCCTTATGCACATTGATACTAGATTCACTGGCAAAAAATGGAAATATTTAGCCGCATGGCCGGGCGGACAGAAAGGTCATACACACGTACCCGGCAGATAAAATAAGATAGTCATATAACCGTTCTAATAGATATGCGGTTAGTAAGATAAATGTGTGACAGAGCGTAACGGTCCGCCGGTCACGCCCGTGCAATATATCCGACCTGATAAGCGCGAGCCGGACAAGTGACGGCCTGCGGTGTTCGCCATAAGGTGAATGTCAGGCGCCGCCAGCCGCAGGCGTCCAGTGCGGACACCCGTGCCAGCGCGTTGTCCAGCGGCCGATGGTGAGTCAGTAGCGCGAGATCGCTGTAAGGTTGTACGGGGCTGATTTCACAGACGGCCCAACTCGCCTGGCTGATAGCCGTCGATATGTCGGCAGACAGCACCGGAAAGGTATCAATACGCGGCCAGCCAAAGGCCTGCGTCAACCTTTTGAACCCCTCGCTGGCTAAAAAGCGGTGCATACTGTCCGCATCCTGCCAGAGATAAAACGGGGCATAACTGTTTTCCTGGCCGTTCATATCGGCGCCCTTCTGCCAGGCGTAAAGATAAGCTTTAAACAGCAGGCCTGGAAAGCCATCCATTTTTTTGCCGTTGTCAGCAATCCTGCGCTGAATGATTGTCATATCGTAGTCAGCGGGAAGAACAAAACGGTACTGCATCGCCAGCATATTTTTTCTCCTCAGCGTGATGAGATATCGGCCAGACTAAACACCTTGCCGTTGCCAAATGACCAGTCCTCGGGGTCACTGAAATTCACGACAATCATGACGTCAGCCGGATTAATGCCAATCGCCTTTACCAGACGCGCATTCAAATCTGCATAAAAAGCCTGCTTTTGTGCGAGGCTACGCGCTTTCCCTGCCGTAATGTGAAACAGAAGAAAGTCATCACTTCGGCCCGTCTGCGCGCTGCACAAATAGTGCCGGTCAAAAACACGTGTATGCCGGTGATAACTGTCAAAGAACTGAAAACAATCCCCGTGCGGCACAGAAAAAGAGGTCTCGAATGCGTCCTGTAACGCCGTGGAGATAGCCTCACGCCACTGTTCAATACGGTGTTCAGATATCGCAATACGACTGACGGGCATAGATATTCCTTACTCTGAGAGCGTGCTTTTAAAAACCGTGAGGGCGGAAACAGCCGCCGGCCAGCCGCAATAAAAGGCCAGGTGGGTCATCATTTCCGTGAGCTCAGCCTCAGAGAGGCCATTCTTGCGAGCCAGTTTCAGATGCCAGCTCAGTTGTTCGGGTCGGTTTAACGCAATAAGCGCACTGACAGTAATCAGACTTCTGTCTCGCGGTGAAAGCCCGTCGCGCTGCCAGATATCGCCAAATAAAATGTCTTCACTCAACGCTGCCAGCCTGGGCGCGATCTCAGCCAGATTTTCGCGCGTTAACGGTATGGGGTTCATTTCTCTTTCCTTCTGTGGGTGTGATAAAAAGATAAAAGGCGGCGATGATTTATAAAATCAGAAATATTGGGACAAACAGTCCCGTTTTATGGGATGAATAAGAATGGCGAAAAGGCCCGTGACGTTTGATGCAGAAAGCCTGCGTACGTTTGTGACCGGTATTGAACTGGGGAGCTTTGCGTCTGCCGCGCAGCGCCTGGGCCGATCAACCTCGGCGGTGAGCGCTCAGCTAAAGAAACTGGAATACCAGGCGGGAGCAGCGTTGGTGCAGAAGTCAGGACGGCATCTGACGCTTACCGCGCAGGGCGAGATTATGCTTGCCTATGCGCGCAGGCTGATGAGCCTGAATGACGAAGCCTGTGCCGCCATCAAGGCCAGCGGGATTGGCGGAGAAGTGCGGCTGGGTTTGCAGGAAGATTTTGGCGAAACATTCCTGCCTGCCGTTCTGGGTCAGTTTTCGCGTGCGCATCCCGACGTGCAAATTTCAGCATCCGTGAGCCGCAATCAGCCCTTGCTGACCGCAATACGCCAGCACGAGATTGACGTCGCCCTCTGCTGGCAAGGCGAGGAGTCGACGGCGCACAGTCAGTCACTTGGCGCGTTGCCGCTCAACTGGATCAGCGTAAAGGGTTTTGATGTCCAGAGTCTGCTGGAGGCTAAACAACCACTACCCTTGCTGGTCTTTGACGCGCCCTGCCTTATGCGTAGCGCCGCCACTGCGGCGTTAGACAGGGCGAATATTCCCTGGCGCATTGCGTTCACCAGCCGCAGTCTGAGCGGAATATGGGCCGCCGCGGAGGCGGGGCTGGGTATTACCTTGCGGACACAGATGGGCTTACCGTCTTCGCTAACGTTGCTGACATCAGCTCTGCCGGAAATGGGCACGATTGGCGTCAGCCTGCACTGTGCTGAAAAACCGTTATCCCCTGCAGCCGCATCACTCTGCGAGTCGATCAAAGCGCACTTTGCTGGTCTGTGACGGACCGGAACGCTTTACCTCGGGCGCGGCATCACTGGTGTGAGTCGCTAATCAGTGCAAAGAATTCACCCCGCCAGATGAATGAACAAGGTGATAGTGGTGAAGAAACTGGGGGGTTTTCCTTATTAGACTGCACGTTAACCTCTGCCCTGCTGCCGCTTCACGTTACGCTGTCACGGATAGCACACGCTTCTGGCGGGCCGATGAAAGCGGGTTTTCCGCGAAAAGGTATGTTCGCAGATTATCTGCTGCTAACGCTATTTTGCCGCGAAAGTTGATGCCGACACCCTGGCAGGAAATCGTTAGAGTATGATGTAACTAAAATGCATAACACAGCGCTGTTCGCGTTTCCCCTGCATCAGACACGCTGAACCCGCACCCACAAAACGCTAGCCCCGGCTGATTTCTCCACCAAAACCGGACACCCTGAGTTGGTCACCCGTGATATCAACCCACGCAAAGGGCACCGCTGTGGGGCCATCCAGCATGCCTTTCAGGGTGAAAAATTCCGTCCCGTCGATACAGGCATAACCTCCACGATGATCGTGCCCGGCAAAACAGGCGCGTACGCGATAACGTGTGAATAACGCCACCAGCGCGGGGGCATTCATCAGGCGGTGCGTGGTTACGGGTGCCAGCGGATAGTGGCCAAAAACAATCACGCTTTCCCGTGACTGTTGGGCAGCCTGTAGCTGCTGTTCAATCCAGTTGAATTGTTGCCTGCCAACGGCACCGTTCCAGGGCTGCGCCTGAGGCTGATGGTCATGTTGCAGTTGCGCTAACAAGGCTGCGGCCTCTTCACGATCGCGGCCGTTGAGGGTATTACAGTACAGGCTCATATCGTTGCCATCGTAAACAACAAAGCGCCAACCGTTAAAACGGAAAGCGTAATAGCCTTTGTGTAAGGGAGCCTGATTATCTAGTCGTTCAGCGATGGTCTGCGCATCATGGTTGCCCAGTACCACAGCATGCGGATGCTGTAACCGGGCAAACACCGGCAGTATGGCGGCATAGCTTTGCCAGTGGCGATCCACCAGATCGCCCAGCGTCACCACAAAATCCAGCGGCTCCGCATTGAATGCCTTGATGGCCTGGCTGAGTTTATTAAGGCCATTGCGGTAGTAAAGATTGTTGCTGATATCCGGGTCCACATCAGCATACTGAGGATCGGCAAGCAGACCAAAACGGATGCCATTATCTCTGACGGGCAACGCACGTAACGATGGCGGCTGATACAGCGACGCAATATCCGCCAGCAAGGTACGTTGTGACGGGCTGAGAGTGTGCGGCGTTAACATGTTATTTTCCTTAGCGAATGCCTGCGCGCATAAATGACTGGATAAACTGGCGCTGGAACACCAGAAACAACAGCAACAGCGGCAGCGTTGTCATGATCGTTGCCGCCCCAATCAGTGCCCATTGCACGCCCTGCTCCGGTGCCGAAAATAACTGCAGTCCTACCGTCAACGGACGGACTTTTACAGAATCCGTAATAACCAGCGGCCACAGAAAATCATTCCAGTGGAAACTAATGGAGACCAGTGCAAAAGCGATATAGATTGGCCTGGCCAGCGGAATATAGATTTTGCGCAGGATATAAAACCGACTGGCGCCCTCTACAATGGCCGCTTCTTCCAGCACCACAGGGATGCTTTTAAAGGTCTGGCGCAGCAAGAAAATCGCAAATGCTGAAGCAAAATACGGCAAGGCAATGCCGGTCAACGTATCGCGCAAGCCCAGCGCACCAATGGTTTTGTAATTATTCAGGATCAGGACATCCGGGCTTATCATCAGCTGTAACAGGATAAGCGCGAACAGAAAACCCGAATATTTCAGGCGAAACCTGACCAGCGCGTACGCCGCCATCGTGGCCAGGATAAGCTGACACACCACAATCATGACCACCAGCAATATGGTATTCAGGAAATAGCGACCAAAGGGCGCGGCGTGCCAGGCATCCGTGAAATTTTGTAGCGTCAGGGGTGCCCACAGCGAGAAGCTTCCCTGATCGGCCGCCGGGTGAACCGCTACCCACAACGCCACCAGTATCGGTAACAACCACAGCAGCGCCGCCAGCCAGATAACCATATTCAGGCACAGTCGGCCCGCAGAGAATTCAGGCTTCATTGATAGTGCGCTCGCTTATCCAGCAGGGAAAATTTCAGCACCGCAATCAGGGCTAAAATCAGCAGCAATACGACGGTCATCGCCGCTGCCGCAGGGAGATCCCAGTAGCTGAATGCCGTACGGTAGATATAAAACAGTAACAGGCTGCTGCTGCTGTCCGGGCCACCGTTGGTCATCGCAATCACCTGATCGACGATACGAAATGCATTCATTGAGGCATTAATCAGCACGAACAACGTCGTCGGCATCAGTAACGGCCACTGGACGCGGCGAAAAAAATACCCCTTTGACGCCCCTTCGATTTGTGCTGCTTCGCTGAGGCGCGGATCGATCTGCTGTAACGCAGCCAGATAAAAAATCATAAAAAAACCAGCCTCGCGCCAGACAGAAACGGCCATCAGGCACCCGAGCGTCGTGCCGGGTTCGCCGAGCCAGTTAACCGGTGCGACAGAAAACAGCGCAAGCAGCTTATTCAGAAGTCCCAGCTGTGGTGTGTAGAAAAACAGCCACAGATTGGCGATGGCTATCATCGGCAGCAGAGAGGGAATAAAGAAGGCTGCACGCACAGCGGCGTTACCCGCCAGCCGTCGGTTAACGGCCAGGGCCATCAGTAACGCCAGGGAAACCGCAAGCGGTATAGTGATCAAGGCATACAACAGGTTATTCCACAGCGACCGGATAAACACATCATCATCCAGCAGCGCAGCGTAGTTATCCAGCCCAACAAAGTGGGCCGGATGACCTGCACGGGCAGCGCTGAACAGGCTTTCCCACACCGTTGCCAGCGCAGGATAATGGGTAAACAGCAGCAGAAAACCCAGCGCCGGTAAAATCAGCAAATAGCCACACAGCTGAAGTGAACCGCGCCGCACACGCGGTGCGGGCGTTGCTGTTGCCGCCATGTTCATCGCCATCCCCTTACTGATAGGCCTTCAGTAAACGATCGGCCTGCTTCTGTGCCGCTTCCAGTGCCTCAGCCGGGGTTTTAGACTGCGTCACCGCCGCCTCAATGGCATGGTTCAGGGCTTCCTGTATCTGCACACTGTTGTAGGTAGAGAGTTCAGGCTGGGCATATTTCAGTTGTTCACGAGCGACCAGCGCCTGAGGAACCTGCTTCACATAGTCTTGCATCGCTGGCGTTTCCCATGCTGCCGGGGAGGTAGCGACATAGCCTGTCGCAATACTCCAGCGCGCCGCCTGCTCTGGCGCGGTGACCCAACGGATAAATTCCATGGCGGCTTTTTGCTGTTCCGGTGAAGCACTTTTGAAAACATAGAGATTACCGCCGCCCGTTGGGCTGCCGCGCTGTGTTTTTTCAGGCAACATGGCAACACCAAACGGGAATTTGGCATTTTTGCGCACCACGCTCAGGTTGCCGGTGGTGGTAACCATCATGGCCGTTTTGCCACTGAGGAAATCCTGTGGCGTCGTGCCCCAGGCAATCGCGCCTTTCGGGGAAACGCCCGCCTTCTGGCCTAAATCGGTCAGCCATTGCAGCGTTTCGACATTGTTGGGCGTATTAAAATAGACCGCCGTGCCCTTGCCGTTATCCAGATGCGCGCCGTTCGTGGCCGCAAAGCCCTGGAAAACCCAGTAACCATTGGGCGTCGTCGGGATTTCGATGCCCCACTGACTGACGTTATCGCCGTCTTTCACGACCAGTTTTTTACCGAAATCCACCACCTGCTGCCAGTTCGCAGGCGCTGTATCAGCAGCCAGACCCGCTTTTTCAAACGCCTGTTTATTCCAGTACAGCACCACCGTCGAGCGCTGAAAAGGCACGCCCCAGACTTTGCCGTTGATGTGGCGCAAAAAAGCGGGGTAAAAGCTGTCGATCCATTTTTTACCGGCGTCATCCTGAGCCAGATCGCTGGCCGCCACAATAGCCCCTGCATCCATCAGAGAGTAGGCTTCGATATCACCAATGACCGCCATTTGCGGCGCATTCCCGCCACGAAAGGCGGTTAAGGCTTTCGTAACCGTTGTGGCGTAGTCACCGGTATAAACAGGCTGAATGCTGACCTCAGGATGAATTTTTTCGAAATCGGCCACCAGCGCTTCCACGGTATGGCTGATCTCCCCACCGACCGCGATAGGGTAATACATTTGCAGTTTGACCGGCTCGGCGGCAAAGACTGCCGTGCTCGTCGCGATAAGTAAGGCTGAAAGCAAACGTGACAGACGAATGGCTGGCATGATTTTCCCTTAGGTAAAAGTTAAACGGCGTATTGTTTGAAAGAGGCAGACATCTGCTGTTCAGCGTGTAAACAGCGTTTACCGCTCGCAGTGGAAAACAGGTATTGCTTATCGACAGGCCATTGCAACCCGGTCAGATGACCTTCGTTAAAACGTTTCATGCCCGGCACGGTAACGGTTAAAACGGCCTGGCTGCCTGTTAGCTGACAGACCACTAACGTATCAGCGCCCATGTATTCGTAGTTCACGACGTTGGCAGTCAACCCCGCACTGTGAGGATCAATGAACTGGATATCTTCCGCCCTGATCCCCAGACTGAGCGCCGTCTCAGACGACTCGGTGACCACAGGCTGAGTGAGCTGGCTCAAAAAGTGCCTGCCGTTGACAGAGGTCAGCGGCAGAATATTCATGGGCGGCGCACCGATAAACTGCGCCGCAAAAATACTGGCCGGATTGTTATACAGGTTGTCTGGCGTATCATGCTGCTCAATCCGGCCGTCATTCAGCAGAATGATGCGGTCAGCCATGCTCATCGCTTCCGTCTGATCGTGGGTGACATAGAGCATCGTCAGGCCCAGCGCTCTCTGCAGCGCACGAATTTCGCGACGCATACTTTGGCGCAGTTTCGCGTCCAGGTTAGAAAGGGGTTCATCCATCAGGCATAAGGTGTTGTTGGCAATCACGGCACGTCCGAGTGCAACGCGCTGTTGTTGGCCGCCCGAAAGCTGTGCAGGTAACCGATCCAGCAACGTCTCCAGTTCCATTAATTTGCTGACGCGGCTCAGGCGGCCAGCAAATGTCTGCCTGTCCTCACCGCGCGCTTTTAAACCAAACAGCAAATTTTCGCGAACGCTGAGATGCGGAAACAGCGCATACGACTGAAAAACCATCGAAAGTTTGCGCTCTGATGGCGGCAGGTGCGTGATATCGCGATGACTGAAACTGACCGTTCCCTCATCCGCGGTTTCCAGTCCGGCGATCGTCCGAAGCAGCGTCGACTTACCGCAGCCTGACGGACCTAACAGCGCTACAAAGGTTCCTTCTTCCGCTTCGAAACAAATGTTATCCAGAGCAGTTTTTTCGCCCCAGCGTTTAGTGATGTTGTGAAGCGCCAAATGGCTCATAGCTTCGCCGCTCTGCCAATGAGAATGGCAGTAAGCTAGCGGAGCAAAATGAAAGATTTATGGCTGAAAAGTGTCAGCAGAATGACAGAACGTGATGTGATTATGGCGGCTAACGGTTCTGCAAGGTGCAGAGACGGTTAAGCGTTGTGCCGACAGGCTATCGACGCCCTTCGTGTCGTGCTGCTGACAGGACCTGATCTGATTCGTTTGAAGGCAGTTAACCTGTTTTGGCGGGTGAAAGCCAGTACGGTTAAAGAGCACAGCGCACTCTTTTGTTATCCTCACGACACGATTTTTAAAGGATGATGTCAGGAGAGATGATGAGCGAGATAATTAACCTGTTTACCCGTCACAAAAGCGAACGCAGCTTCACCGATCAGCCGGTCGATGATGCCATTCTGGATCGCATAATCAGCACTGCTTATCGCGCGCCTACCTCCGTAAACTCACAGCAGGTTTCTCTGGTGGTGACACGCGATCCGGCTAAACGCCAGGCTATCTCGCAAATCGCGGGCGGCCAACCGTGGATCGCTAAAGCCCCTGTCTTTATCACTGTGGTGCTGGATATGCATAAATCACGGATGGCGATGGCCGCCGTAGGCAAAGAGCAAATTGCCCAGCAAAGCATTGAAAGTATTGTTTCTGGCTCGACGGATGTGGGTATTGCCCTGGGAAGCATCATGGCTGCAGCCCGTTCAGAAGGACTGGGCATTGTGCCGATTGGTGGTATCCGCCGCGATCCTGACGCCATGATCGAACTGCTTAACCTGCCAGAATATACCTTCCCGGTCGCAGGTGTGGTTATCGGCTATGTTGATCAACCCGCGTTTCAGAAGCCACGCCTGCCAATGCAGACTTTCCGTCATGAGGAAAGCTACCATACCGAAGGCCTGGAACAACAGATTGCCCACTATAACGCCGAGATGGTGCAGCACTGGAAAGATACAGGCCGCGCCGACGGCGAAAGCTGGAGTGACAGCGTGAGTGGCTATTACCAACACATCTATTTCCCCAAAGTCCTGCCCGCACTGCATAAGCAAGGCTTCGGTAGCGACAAGTAAGACACCACTGCCCGGTGCTAATCCGGGCAGCGGCACTGAATGGCGCGACGTTACAGACTAGCACCGTTTCGCCCTTCGTGTTTTGTCCGGTACAAGGCATCATCCGCACGCTTGATCAGTGATTCTGCATGCTCTGGCCCTTCACCAGCCTCCGTAGCCGCCACCCCCGCACTGAGCGTAACGCAACCCGTTGTGAGCCCCGTTGAGACATGAGGTATGGCCTGTTGTCTGACGGTCTCGACCACACTTAAGGCAACGGTCAGCGCATCCCGGGCCGACGTATCGGCCAACACAATCGCAAATTCCTCGCCGCCATAACGGGCCGCGATATCCGTGCGACGTTGGGCAAACGTTTTCAGTATCTGGGCGACCTGCTGTAAGCATTCGTCACCTGACACATGGCCTTAAGTATCGTTGTAGCGTTTAAAATAGTCGATATCGAAAAGGATCAGCGACACCGGCCCGCCGCTGCTGCGCGCATGGAGCAGGCTTTTTTTCAGGAATTGATCGAAATAGCGACGATTTGCCAGCCCTGTAAGCCCGTCCGCATTTGCCAGACTCTTCAGCGACTGATTCGCGGCGGTGAGCTCATCGCGAAGATGCGTCAGTTCAAGTTGATAACGCAGGCTGCGCCTGGCTTCATTCCGGATAAATATCCAGAGCAGAATAATGCCCACCAGCAATACAAGGCTCAGTAAAACCCCCTGCACGCGGCTTTGCATCCACTCTAAAAAAAGCCGTTTGGTATCAAATCCCGCGGTCACAACTACCGGATAACGGCTGGAGCTGACAAAACCAAATATTCGCTTTTCGCCATCCAGTTCGGCTTTCCACTGGCCGCTTCCGCGCTCGGCATTGGCTAATAACTGATGGAAAAGTGGACTGGAGGAGAGGTTTTTGCCGATATAGCTGTCTGGCAACGGGCGCGCATACAGCACCGTACTGTCTGCCAGCATAAGCACCAGTAAATCCTGCGGGCCGATAACAAAGTAATCGTAATAATGGCGGAAATAATCAATGCTAATCGTGGCGAGCAGCACACCTTTGAAGCCGCCATAGTCGTCATTAATCCGTAAGGATACCGGGATGACATAGCGTCCCGAGCTGCGGCTGCGGAGCGCCGGACCGACATGCACGCTGCTACGAAGATTATGTTGATGGAAAATAAAATACTCCCGGTCAGCATTGTTATTTCCTTTGGGCATCTCAGTAAGCGAACTGGCTATCCATCGCCCTTGTGAGTCAAAGTAAAACATGTCCTCCAGTTGAGGAAGACGACTTTGTAAGGTGCGCATGATGTTATTGACTTCCGCCACGTCAATATCCGTTCCGGGCTGGGACTGAATAACGCGCTGTACCTCGCGCAGAGAAAGTTCGATTTGCAAAAAGGTATCTTCTGCCTGACGGGCCTGTGCGACAGAGAGATCAATCGCACGCTCCTCGGTTGACCGGACGGTTCTCTGCCAGTCCATGTGCAGCGTCCAGGCATTAACCACAATCACGCCCAGCGTCAGTAAACTACAGGCCAGTGTTATGCTTCTGAGCAGCGGGGAAAGGCGCATCATTGCAGCATCTTTTTTACGACGTAATTCCATGCCGGTTTACCGTTTTTTCGCTATGGGATACCGCAACATATCAGAAATAACATGTTAACAATGACAACCACACAGGCCATTTCTGCCAACTGTGTTTAGTGTAGATGACGGTTACGCTTTCACGCGCATGCTGTGCATGTCAGCGAGAGGAAAGAGAATCTTCTCCGGCGGTGGAAGCATAATGCGGCAGGGCGAGTGAGCTGATTATCAGGTTTCCCCTCTGCCCTCAGAGACAGAGGGGAAGATGCCTTAACGTCGACGACGCCACCACCAAAACAGCCCCCCAATGACCACCAGCACGCCTGCGACCATCGCCCCCCGGACCAACGGCAGCAGCAGTGAAGGCTCACCGCCCTGACGCAATGCTTTCACGCGCGCCGGAGTGATGCGCACTGCACTGTTGCCGATGTCCTGCATCACGTAGTTCGTGACATCGGCAATTTGTGTGTCATTTAAGGTCTGGGCAAAACTGAGCATGCCCTGCCCTTTTGCAGGCCAGACACCGTCCAGTATGACCATCGCCACGTTATCCGCATTGGGTTTCTCCAGTACCGGATGTTTGGTTAAGGCAGGCAGGCCGTTAAGTCCCTGTCCTTCCAGGTTATGGCAGGATGCGCAGTTATTACGGTAAATCTGCTCGCCGTCCGTCATATCCGATAACATATCAGGTGTATCGTCCCCGGTGACGGGCGTCAGACCGACAGTGGGCTCCTCGCTGTCGGCATCGGCATCCGTGTCGTCTTCGTGATCGACTGCAGGCAACAGGTAGGTCGCGATAGCGGCCCGATCGTCCGGCGTCATCCGCGAAAAACTTTTGTCGATGGCTTCCAGCATCGGACCGGCCGCCGTTGCACCATTATCGGCGTGACCGCTGGCGAGATAGGCTGCCAGCGACTCGCGTGACCACTGATCGTCACTTTGTAACGCAGCAGACGTAATCGCTGGCGCATACCAGGTCCCGAGAGAAGCGCCCTGTAACGATTTATCCGACTCCTCCGCCATCAGGAAATTACGTGGCGTATGGCAGGTGCTGCAGTGAGTTAACCCTTCCACCAGATACGCGCCGCGATTCCATTCAGCAGACTGGCTGGGATCGGGAGTAAAAGGCTTGCCGTCAAGGAACAGAAGATTCCACGCCGCCATGCTGAAGCGGAGATTAAACGGAAACGGCAACGCCGTTTTTTCTGGCTGTGTATCATCTGCTTTTACACCGTACATAAAATAGGCATAAAGCGCGGAGATATCGCTGTCGTTAATCCGGGCATAGGCGGGATACGGCATGGCCGGATAAAGATGGCTGCCATCCGCGCGAATGCCCTTGCGTAAGGCATCGGCAAACTGCTTCTCACTGTAGTGACCAATGCCTGCCGTTTTTGAAGGCGTAATGTTGGTACTGAAGATGATCCCTAACGGGCTGCCAATCGCATGGCCACCGGTAAACGGTGCTTTGCCCTCTTCTGTATGGCAGGCCGCGCAGTCCCCGGCTACGGCAAGGTATTCTCCCCGCTTAATAAGATCGCCCTGGCTTTCGGCATGCGCAGTGGTCTGCATGAGGCTGAGCATAAGGGCAATCGGCGGCACCAGGCGCCTCAGTAACTTATCCATGCTGCGTCTCCTGCAAAATTTTATCAGCCGTGCGCAACGCAAGCGCCATGGCGGTCAGTGTGACATTACAGGTTCCGACCGTGGGCATCACGCCAGTGCCCACCATAAACAGGTTTTCATGATCGTGCGCCCGTCCCCAGGCATCCGTGACGCTGGTAGCGGGATCCAGGCCCATCGACAACGTGCCAGTAATATGTTGGCGATTAGAAAATTTGCCGCTTTTACTGTGGCGAATATTGGTCGCGCCCAGCTTTGCGGCAATCGCGTCATAACATTCACGGGTTTTCGCCGTGCCCTTTTGCACATACTCGTCCACATTCCAGTACAGTGCCGGGGTAGGCAGCCCAAGAGCATCTTTGTTACTGCTTAACGTGACGCGGTTGGTGGGATCCGGGAGCTGTTCCAGGGCATTCTTTATGCTGAGACGACGTGCCGCACGGAAGCGAATCTGTTCCTGAAGTTTTTTGCCAAAATAGCCTTCCTCCAGCACTTCTTTCGTCACCGCGGCGACCTGCGAGGCATTGGAAATATCCAGACGGAATGGCGCGTGTTCACGACGGAACTTACCGTCCCTGAACTGCCCGATTGAGCACGGGCTGACGGGGCCGCGTCCGGGCCAGATTTCTTCATCCACATCAAACGTGACGCCAATCGCGGGGTGATCGCAGAGGTTACGGCCCACAGTGTCCCGGGCATTGCCGATGCCCTGTGGGAATCTCTCGCTGGTGGACATCAGCAGCAGCTTAGGCGTTTCAATCGCATTGGCCGCCAGAACAAATGTCTGCGCCGTCACGCGATGGCGGGTTTTATTCCAGTCATAATAGTTTGCGGCCACAATCCGCCCCTGCGCATCGTGCTCAAGTTGATAAACGACAGCTTCAGTGATTACCTGTACGCCGCTGTCTTCCGCCTGCTGAGCGGCCAGGCCACCGTGATACTGCGCGTCAATGGGGCACACGGGCATGCAGTTATTGTTTCCACAGCAGGCCGGTCGGCCATCGTAACTTCGGCTGTTGCGGCCGGTACTGTCATCCAGTACGGTGAAGTCTGGCGCGAGTCGGGCCGTGACACGTTGCTGCAACCAGGAGGCTGGCACCCGTTCCATCGGAAACGGCTTACTGCGAGGCGAGCCGTTGTCCGGCGATCCGCCGACGCCAGCGATGACTTCGGCTTCATAGTAATAAGGTTCCAGATCCTGATAGCTAATCGGCCAGTCTTTTCCCACGCCATACAGCGAATGTTGCTGAAAATCATTCGGGACAAAGCGCCACAACTGAGCCGCCCAGTGCCAGCTGGTGCCGCCAAAAATACGAATATATTGCGCATTAAATGCCTGAGGCCCCAGTTGCTGCAGGTAATCATTGGGTTCTGGGGTATAGCGCGGTTGGGGTGCCATCGGTGAAAAGGGGTACGGTGACATAAAGTCAGACTTAAAGGCAGAACTGCGGAAGCGCTCCACCAGTTCTCCACGGCTGACCTTAGGTCCGGATTCAAGCAGGATAACGGACTTTCCGGCTTTCGCCAGACGCGTCGCCAGCAACGCGCCATTCACGCCTGCACCGATAACGACCACATCAGCCGAATTATTCTTCTTCATGGATAACATTACTCTTGAAAAGGGTCACGGTTGACTCGCCCAACTGCCACAGACGCCATAGGAGAAGCTCGGTGGAACCAGTTTGTCGTTAACGACCCGATTCGCAAGCGTGTTGATATAGGTGATATAGCGCGCATTTTTGCCTTTGCCGACAATGCCGGTATACCAGCTGCTCAGAATCGCCCCGGCCAGTCTGGCGCTCGCCGCCTCAGTTTCAGCAAACTGCAGGCGTGCCTGTTTTAACAGGTCGGGCTGATGCGTTAACAGGTTGCTGAGATGAAAAAGTGCCGCGCTGAAGTTTTTCTGCGTCTGACTGAACGCATCAAACAGCGCACTGCCTACCGTGTCATTGAGCTCGTTCTGTTGTGTCAGTTGCTGTGAAACCAGCATAAACACATCAAGGGCATCTGCCTGCATGTTCGGTTGCGCGGCGTTGAGAGGCGCCAAAGGGAACAGATGGCCGGTCGCACTGGCCACAGCGACAAGCCCAACCATCTTCAGCACGCGTCGGCGTGAATAGTGATTCATCATATTATCCAGTCAAAAAGCTGCCTTTCTCTGGCAGCAAATCCTTCTTTGGCATACGAATAGTGTGTTGCCAGAATGCATTGCGTCCTGGATGCTTTGCCTTACGTCATCGCTAAACTTGACGAAGTGATGACTGCGACGACCTGCTCTGATTAACTCTATCGACAAGCCAGCCACTGTCCTTTACGTTACGCATGCAAGAAATCTTTTTCCTGTTAGCGGCAAACCCAGCATGATGTTTTGTGATCCTTCAACAGCGCCTGGACAGCGTAGTCGTTAAACCAGATGGTTATTTGGGTTATGAATATATTAAATGGATAGTAAACAAATTTGATACGAAGCGGTACTGACCGTTGAGACGGGTGAGGTGTGTGAACCTGTTACGTCAGGCTGTCCTGCGCGTTGTGCCGGCGGCAAGCTGATCTCTTTTTCCAGTCGGTTATTTAGCCGGCCAGACAAGGCTTTATTTTTGTGTGAGAATCCCGGCAGGAAACATGCCAGGCTCAGCAAAATGATCGGGCAACCGACGCCCGTCCAGAACGCAATTGCCAGCAACACGATGGCGGCACCGCTGATGGGACGACGGATGTTATCAAGACAGGCAAATGCAGCTCAAAAAAGTCGACAAACTCACGTGACAGCGTCACACGGATAGCAATCGTTGAGGCATTACGCTTCGCGTTGCGCCACGACCACCGGCACCGCCAACTCTACATAGATCCGTGCAAAAATTCGGGTTTCCACGCTACGCCTTGCCGCACCGTTTCCCACATTGTAAAGGCCATTACCGCATGAAGCATGGCCTGGAGCGCATGTCCGGTGATAATGGCACTAATCGCGAACCCAGCTAACAGCGGGTAAAGCAAACAGGAGACATTTTCCGCCATGACCCGCAACAGGGTGAGAGTCAACTTTTTACTGTGACGTCGCCCCAGCGTTTTCAGGGTTGCAATGGCGGTATGTGGCGCGGTATTCGGTAGTATCGCTCTGGAAGAACGCATGATTTTCTTTTCGTAAACTGTTAAAACTGAGCGGTCGCTCAAGTACCAGCGCATCATAATTGCGTGATTGCTTAAAGTTAATTCAGGAGTCAGGATGCAAGCATCAACCCAATCCGCCGGGGAAACACTGAAAGAAAAAATTCTGGCGGGCGCCGTCGCGCTTTTTCTTGAAAAGGGGCTCGAAAAGGCCACCACACGCGAGCTCACCGCGACGCTGGGCATTTCACGCAGTCATATCTATCACTATTTTCCTGACTGGCACACGCTGACCTTAACGGCGCTGGAGCGCTTTATGCAGGGCGAACTCGACGACTTCGCCCGTGAACTGGCCGCGCTGGATCCTGAGCAGCAACTATACTGTTTAATCGAAGGACATATTCCTGATGCGGCGGATTCCGGCTGGCAACTTTATGCTTCAGTGTGGCAGATGGCTGGCCATCACGATGATTATGCCGGACTGGCCGATAAAATTACGGTCGGCTGGGATGCCCTGCTCTGTCGCATTCTTGAGGCTGGCGTCGCACAGGGATACTTTCGGATTGAGGATGTTGCGCGCAGCGCACGCCAGCTCAACGCCATGCTGAATGGCTATGCCGATCTGCTCAGTATTAAGTCTTCGCCTGAGAGAGTCGAGCAGGTGATGTCTGATATTCATCACTTTGTAAAACTGCTGCGTTAACCGTATCCGCAACAACAGCGTGGCGTTGACGCCCACCGACATTAAAGGAATGTTAAACAGAAGTTATAATTATATTTACTCTTATCCTTATATTGTTTCATCTCTATGGCGCACGTTTTACATTTTGATGGTTGATTAATCTCAAATTTTATCGCTTATCCGCACCGAAACGGTTGCTAACACACTTTATTTTTACTTAGTAAAACGCATGCGTGATCCGATAAGCGCGTGTTTTTTGGCACTTTATTGATTATCTGTTTTAAGAAAAGTTGCTTACTTAGTGACGAAATTAACGGTAAGCAACTGTTTTATATAACAAATGAATTAATAAAAAGACATAAAATTAATCATTGAGTCCTGTGTTAAAAAACAATATATTGGCCGCGTTTTTAACATGAGTTCTAAATTTTATTCACTTATCCAACTGCAGCGTGATGCCACGCCCGGTTGTAGGAGAGATATGATGACGGATAAAGTCCGTATTGATAGTTTGAATGCGAATACATTAAACGGTAACAATGAGTCTTATCTGGCCCGCCAGGCCGAGTTTGAATCAAATGTTCGAAGTTATCCGCGTAAATTGCCGTTAGCGATCGCAAAAGCTAATGGTGTCTGGATCACAGACGTTGAGAACAAACAGTATCTTGACTGTCTTGCCGGTGCCGGAACGCTTGCGTTGGGTCATAATCATCCTGACGTACTGCAAAGCATCCAAAATGTCATTACCAGCGGCTTGCCGTTACATACTCTCGATCTGACCACGCCATTAAAAGACGCGTTCTCAGAATATTTGCTCTCTCTGTTACCGGGTCAGGGCAAAGAGTACTGCCTGCAGTTCACTGGTCCTTCTGGTGCGGACGCAGTTGAAGCCGCGCTGAAACTGGCGAAAAAACACACGGGCCGTTCAGGCGTGATCAGCTTCTCCGGCGGTTATCATGGCATGACCCACGGTGCGCTTTCAGTGACAGGTAATCTGTCACCGAAAGAAGCCGTGGACGGCATGATGCCGGAAGTGCAGTTCATGCCTTATCCGCACCTTTACCGTTGCCCGCTGGGCATTGGCGGCGAAGCCGGTGTTAAAGCGCTGACCTACTACTTCGAAAACCTGATCAACGACGTTGAAAGTGGCGTACGTAAACCGGCTGCGGTCATCCTGGAAGCCGTTCAGGGTGAAGGCGGCGTCAATCCTGCGCCAGCAGAGTGGCTGCAACGTATCCGTAAAGTCACCCAGGAGCACGGCATTCTGCTGATTCTGGATGAGGTTCAGGCCGGATTTGCCCGTACCGGTAAATTCTTTGCCTTTGAACACGCCGGCATTGAACCCGACATTATCGTTATGTCAAAAGCCGTCGGTGGCGGTTTGCCATTAGCCGTACTGGGTATTAAAAAGCAATTTGATGCCTGGTCGCCTGGCCACCATACCGGTACATTCCGTGGCAACCAACTGGCCATGGCAACCGGTCTGACAACGTTGAAATTGCTGAAAGAAAACAACATCGCTGACAGCGTGGCAGAAAAAGGTGAGTGGCTGAAAGGCAAACTGGCCGAGCTGCAAAAACGTTATCCGGCGATTGGCAACGTCCGTGGTCTGGGTTTGATGATCGGTATCGAAATGGTCAAACCAAACGAAGCACAGGATCACATGGGCTGCTACCCGGCTGACGGCGATCTGTCTGCGCTGGTGCAGAAAAAATGCTTCGAAAATGGTCTGATTCTGGAGCGTGGCGGCCGCCACGGCAGCGTATTACGTCTGCTGCCTTCTCTGCTGATCAACCATGATGAGCTTCAGGTTTTCCTGGATAAGTTTGAAAACGCCCTGCTTGCCGCAGGCGTCGAAGCAGTTTAAGTGGAGTAAGTTCGATGTCACGGTCAAATCCTATTCTGGCGTCCTCGGTGCAAAGCACCGAGGCTTATCAGCAGGCTATCGCTCAAAGCAGCGCGGCCGTTGTTAAGTGGCTGGAACAGCCTGAAATGTATCAGGGCAAAACGGTTGCAGAACTCCGCGAACGCATCAAGCTGGACTTTAATCCAGAAGGCCTGGGTAACCAGGCCGCCATTGAGCGCGCGATTGAGTATTTCCTGAAAGACAGCCTGTCTGTTCATCATCCACAGTGTGTTGCGCATTTACATTGCCCAAGTCTGGTTATCAGCCAGGCCGCTGAAGTACTGATCAACGCAACGAACCAGAGTATGGACTCGTGGGATCAGGCACCTTCTGCCACGCTTATCGAAATGAAGCTGATCGAGTGGTTGCGCGAGCAGGTTGGTTATCAGGCGGGTGATGCAGGCGTCTTTACCAGTGGCGGCACGCAGAGCAATCTGATGGGGCTGATGCTGGCACGCGATGCCTTCTTTGCCCGTCAGGGTCATTCCGTGCAGCAGGACGGCCTGACTGGCGATCTGAAAAAAATCAAAGTTTTCTGTTCGGAAAACGCGCACTTCTCAGTGCAGAAAAATATGGCCCTGCTCGGCTTAGGCTACCAGTCGGTCACGTTGGTGAAATGCGACGAGTTTGCGCGCATGGATATGACGGACCTGGCTCAGAAACTGGCACAGGCCAAAGCCAACAACGAGCAGGTGCTGGCGATTGTCGCGACGGCGGGCACAACGGATGCCGGTGCTATCGATCCGTTACGTGAGATTGTCAGGCTGGCGGCTGAGCAGCACATCTGGGTTCACGTTGATGCGGCCTGGGGCGGCGCGCTGCTGCTGTCCGAGAAATATCGTCACTACCTGGATGGTCTGGAGCTGGTGGATTCCGTTACGCTGGATTTCCATAAACAATTCTTCCAGACAATCAGCTGTGGCGCTTTCCTGTTAAAAGAAGCCCGTCACTATGAGCTGATGCGCTATCAGGCCGCTTACCTGAACTCTGAATTTGATGAGGCACAGGGCGTACCGAACCTGGTATCAAAATCTCTGCAAACCACGCGCCGTTTCGATGCGCTGAAGCTGTGGATGGGACTGGAAGCGCTGGGCCAGAAACAGTATGCCGAAATTATCGATCACGGCGTCACGCTGGCACAGCAGGTTGCGCAGTTTATTGAACAGCAGGATGCGCTGGAGCTGGTGATGAAACCTCAGCTGGCGAGCGTCCTGTTCCGTTATCGCCCACATCAGTCCGCGGGCTGGAGCGATGCTGACATTGCGCTGTTCAACCAGCGAATCGGCGATGCATTGCTGGAATCCGGCCGGGCCAATGTCGGCGTGACCGAGCATAACGGTATGACCTGCCTGAAAATGACGTTGTTGAACCCAACGGTGACCCTGGAGGACATTACTGTCCTGCTGGCACTCCTGGAGAAAACAGCACAGTCATTACTGTAAGCCTTTCTTATTCTGCCTGACTCAGGCCGGTAATTTTTACCGGCCTTATTTATTTGTGAAGACTGTCCGCAAGGCTTAGCGTGCCGGTGGACAATGTCGCCCTACCGCGCCCCTGACTGAACTGACTTGCGCCACGCAGCATCGTGCTGCAGGATAAGACTTTTACAGCATTTACCGGAAAGACTATGACCGCTCACGTCTCTAACGATCCCCTGCACGGTATTACACTTGAAATGCAGGTCAACAGCCTGGTGGCACGATATGGCTGGGCTGAACTGAGCAAGCGTATCAATATCAACTGTTTTAAAAACGATCCCAGTGTGAAGTCCAGCCTGAAGTTTCTTCGCCGGACGCCCTGGGCGCGTGCTGAAGTGGAAGCCCTGTACCTGGCTTCACGGGATGGCGCGCAACCGGATTCCGCACCGTCATCCGATGAAGATCCGTGGTCCAGTTGGCGCCGTGATAAAACCTGATGAAGATTGCGCGCACGCTTCAGACGTAAAAAAGCCCGCGTCATCACTGACGCGGGCTTTTTCAGATTATGGCATTACAGCGCCATATCGTGCTTCGCTGGTTCAGGTGTTTTATCACTTTTCGCCGCGGGAGCTTCAGCAGGCTTAGTGCCCATGTTAATAACCGGTGGCTTCGTCAGCTGCAGCGTTGCAGCCGTTTCATCCCATACCTGCTGGGTCAGTGCAGGATTGTCGTTCAGTTTCTGACCGTAAGCAGGAACAATTTTACGGATTTTTTCCTGCCATTCCGCAGACTTGAATTGCTCCGGGAACAGTTTCTGCATAACGTTAATCGCAATAGGTGCAGCGGTTGATGCGCCTGGCGATGCGCCCAGCAGTGCAGCAACGGTTTTCTGCTGATCGGTCACGATTTCTGTACCGAGTTTCAGCACGCCACCTTTCTCTGCATCTTTCTTGATGATCTGTACACGTTGACCGGCCTGGATCAGCGTCCAGTCTTCTTTCTTCGCATCAGGATAATATTCTCTCAGCGCAGCAAAGCGGTCATCATCGCTCAACATGACCTGACCAATCAGGTATTTCACCAGATCGAAGTTATCCAGGCCCACATGGGTCATTGGCATAAAGTTGTGAGTCGTCGTCGAGCTCAGCAAGTCAAACAGCGAACCGTTTTTCAGGAACTTGGTTGAGAACGTGGCGAAAGGTCCAAACAACACGACACGTTTGCCATCGAAGTAGCGTGTATCAAGATGTGGAACGGACATCGGTGGCGCACCCACAGAAGCCTGACCGTAAACTTTGGCTAAATGACGCTCAGCAATCTGCGGGTTTTTGGTGACCAGGAATGAGCCGCCAACCGGGAAACCTGCATAATTATCCGCTTCGGGAATGCCGGTTTTTTGCAGTAACTTCAGCGCACCGCCGCCCGCGCCGATGAACACATATTTTGCGTCTACCGTGCGTTCGCCGCCATTTTTGGCATCTTTGATGGTCACGTGCCAGGAGTTATCGCTGTTACGTTTGAAGTCAGTGACTTCAGAAGACGTTTCCAGACGGAAATTATCATGTTTCTTCAGGCTACCAATCAACTGACGGGTAATTTCACCGTAGTTAACGTCGGTCCCGACAGGCGTCCAGGTTGCCGCCACTTTTTGTTGAGGGTCACGACCTTCCATCACCAGAGGTGCCCACTGCGCAATCTGTTTGTGATCGGTGGAGAACTGCATACCCTGGAACAGGACGGTTTTCTGCAACGCCGCGTAGCGCTTAGTCAGATAATCCACATTATCGCCCCATACAAAACTCATATGCGGCGTAGAGTTGATAAATGAACGCGGGTTATTTAACACGCCGTCTTTCACCTGAGAACTCCAGAACTGGCGGGAGATCATAAAGGCTTCGTTAATTTCCAGCGCTTTGGTCACGTCAATAGAACCATCAGCACGCTCAGGCGTGTAGTTCAGTTCCATATTGGCGGAGTGGCCGGTACCGGCATTATTCCAGCCATTCGAGGATTCAAGTGCCACACCATCAAGCTTCTCAACCATGATCTGTTTCCAGCCCGGTTGTAGCTCTTCCAGCAGGGTGCCCAGAGAAGCACTCATGATACCGCCGCCGATCAGCAGAACGTCTGTTTTTTCTGGTGAATTTTCAGCATGGGTGACTGAAGAAACGAGTAACGCTGCAAGCGAAAGTGCAGGTACGAATTTAGTTGATTTAATCATTCGGAATCTACAATTAACGTGGAGAAGTAGTTAAAAAAAGTCCCGAAAGTTTAAAATATTGTTATTGCGTAGTTAATGTGAAAATAGTTAAAAAATTAAAAGCTTCTTTATTTCGATTAATTTAGTTACAAAAGGTTAACTTCATTATCGATATATTTTAACCACACAATAAAGGGGCGTTTTGCAATATACAATGCCCTAAGGCAAATATTTTCAGCGCGCGGTGATGAGAAATGATGCGACAGCTTTTACTCGCAGGAAGGCTAAAACACAAAGAGGAAAGCGCGCCGTTCCAGATAAGATATTACGGATAGTGAGTCTCTCAACGGTGATAAAAGCGGCTCTTTATCACTGACCGGTCAAGGGGATCCTCAGTGACGGATCTGCGCCAGATCATCCGCATTAAGACCCGTCATTTTCATTACCGTCTCGTTATCCAGGCCGTTTTGCAGCATAGTACGGGCAATTTTCAGGGTAGCTTCACGTTCCCCTTCAGAACGACCCGCTTCACGTCCCAGCTGAATGCCCTTTTCGATACCTTTCTCCATGCCCTTTTCGATGCCTTTTTGTTCGAGCTGCTGCGCGATGGTCATTAGTTCGTCTCCATGTTGCGGCACACGTTGTGCCAGTTCTCTGACCAGGGCTTCGGCATCCGAAGTTTCCCCTGTCTGCACAATGTAGTGTATCAATGATATGACTTGTGATGAAGAAAGATAGCCTGCCAGCAATACCGGGACAAGCGTATCCATCAGCTCCGCAAAATCACGCTGATGGATATGCTTCTGGAGCAGTGTCAGCGCGGCCATACTGCGATGACCCGCAATTTCTTCATCAGGAATCACGGTGACATCCACCAGCGGGAAGGGTTCGGCATAGAGTCGGGCAGCCAGTACGGGATCGCTGAATGCATCGAGCCAACGGGTCGAGTAGGGATAGGGACTACGTTTCCCGGTATAGAAGAGGACAGGAATCACCAGCGGCAGACTTTTGTGGCCGGCTTCAAGGTGACGTTGCATGGCCGCCACCGCGTACCGCAGTAATCTGAAAGCCATCAGTTTATCCGGGGAGGACTGATGTTCGATCAGTACATGGATATAGCCCTCCTCGTCTCGTGTCGTTTTCAGACTGTAGAGAACATCACTGAAATACTGGCGAAGGTCGTCTTCCACAAAAGAGCCGGATTCCAGTTTCAATGTATTCAGATCACAAATAGCGCGTAATTCGGCGGGAAGATGCAATTCCATAAAGTCACGTGCAATCTCGGGCTGCGAGAGAAATTGTCGAAACGTTGCATCGTGAGGCATTGGCGTGCCGTTCTTCTTCTTCATCAACCCTGACTCCAGAATAACAAGCTGACATTTCATTGTGGCAATAAGAGGCCTCTGGGGGATAAGCACGGAAAACACGCGCAATGACGCACGATAGCTTTACTTTTGGGTAGCAGCATTGACCTGAATCAGTCCTGCCTGTGTGGTGAGTTTTTTTAAACTGATGATCGCTGGCCATGAAACTGTACTGGTGGTACGACTTCGCGTATGTTGCATCGCGAACCTTACTATTGCTGATACTCACTATGAATGACTCCCGGCCCCACCGTTCGTCTAAAAAACGCCCCATGAAACTCAGCACGCTCTCGTCTCTGATGATGGCTGCTGTGTTGATGACCGTCTTGTTAAGCGTACATCTGCTTTACTATGTGCAGATTGATAACTTCACACGTGCGCATGTGAAAGATAAGGCCCTGGCCGTGGCGCGAACGCTGGCTGACAGCCCGGAAATCCAGCAGGCGCTGACCCAGCCTGATGGCAGCAAAATCATTCAGCCTATCGCCCAGACAACGCGTAAACGTAATGATTTGCTGTTTGTCGTGGTAACAGATATGCGCGGTATTCGGTTTTCGCATCCGAATCCTGATGTGGTTAACCAACATTTTGTCGGTGAGGATATTAACCCTGCTTTACAGGGTCATGAGAACGTTGCGGTTAATCATGGCGTTCTGGTCGAAGCACTCCGAGTGTTTACACCCGTGTTTAATGCCAGACATCAGCAAATCGGCGTTGTGGCTATTGGCATCTCAGTGAATGACGTTGCCGCGCAAGTCACAAAAAGCCGCTGGAATATCTTCTGGACGGTATTATTAGGCGCGTTGGTCGGCATGCTGGGCATTTTCATATTAGTAAAACGCCTGAAGCACATTTTGCTGGGGTTAGAGCCATACGAAATCTCCAGTTTGTTTGAAGAGCGTCAGGCTATCCTGGATTCGATTAAGGAAGGCGTCATTGCCGTCGACGATCAGTCCCGCGTCAGCCTGATCAATCAGGCAGCGTCACAATTATTGAAAGAGACGACGCGTGAAGCCTTTCTGAGTGGCGATCGCGTACCGGAAAATGCGCAAATGCTGACCCATCTGCGTGATGCGTTGCATGATGGCAAAGCCGCATATGATGAAGAACTTAATGTGCGCGGCAAGATACTGATCAGCAACACCGTACCCGTGCGCAGTCGCAGCAGTATCATTGGCGCGGTGAGCACCTTCAGGGACAAGACAGAGATCAGTCAGCTAATGCAGCGTCTCGACGGCATGGTAAACTATGTGGATGCGCTGCGTGAACGTTCCCATGAATTCATGAACAAACTGCACGTGATTCTTGGGCTGCTGCACATGAAAAACTATGCGCAGATGGAAGAGTACATCCTTAAAACGGCCAATAACTACCAGACCGAAATCGGTTCGCTGTTGCAGAAGATTAAATCACCGGTCATTGCGGGTTTCCTGTTAAGCAAAATTAATCGTGTGACGGATGAAGGCCATCAGCTAATCCTGAGCGAAGCCAGCTACCTGCCAGACAGCGGCAGTGAACAGCAAATTGCCGCATTAATAACGGTGCTGGGTAACCTGATCGAAAACGCCCTTGAGGCGCTTGACCCGGATATGGACGGTGAAATTCACGTCATGCTGCACTACCAAAACGGCTGGTTGTCATGTGAGGTCAGCGACGATGGTCCCGGCATTCCTGCCGATCAGCTGGCAACCATTTTCGAACGTGGCGTTTCCACCAAAGGTGAAGATCGTGGCGTTGGACTGTTTTTACTCAAGCAACAAACGGAAAGTCTGGGCGGTAACGTCAGCGTCGAATCCGAGCCAGGCGTGTACACGCAGTTTTTAGTACAGCTTCCGTGGGAAAGAGGAAATATTAACGAATGATCAATGTGTTAGTTGTAGACGATGATGCCATGGTGGCCGAGCTGAACCGATGCTACATCGGTCAGATAGACGGTTTTACCTGTTGTGGCACTGCGTCCACGTTACTGCAAGCCAAAGAACGCCTGTTGCAGACCGATCCGGCCGTTGATCTTATTTTGCTGGATATCTATATGCAGCAGGAAAACGGACTGGATTTGCTGCCGGAGCTGCGCAGCGCCGGTCGTCCGATTGACGTGATTATCATCTCGTCAGCAGCGGATGCGGCAACCATCAAAACCTCGCTGAATTATGGTGTTGTGGATTACCTGATTAAACCGTTTCAGTTTTCGCGCTTTGAAGAAGCATTGACCGGCTGGCGACAAAAAAAACGGCTCATGGATAATCATCAGTTTTATCAACAATCTGATGTCGACCAGTTGCTGCACGGCAACCCGGCGAACGCCAACGAGACAAAACGTCTGCCTAAAGGACTGACACCGCAAACACTGCGTACGCTTTGCCTGTGGATTGATGCGCATCCCGGAACGGAATTTTCCACCGATGAGCTGGCAACGGAGGTCAATATTTCTCGTGTATCTTGCCGCAAATACCTGATTTGGCTGGCGCAAAGCAATATTTTATTTACGAGCATTCATTACGGTGTGACAGGTCGTCCGGTTTATCGTTACCGTCTCCAGCCTGAGTATCACGCACTTTTACGTCAGTACTGCCAGTGATGTAGCGGAAGCTGTGATCCAGCAATGTAAAATCAAAGTGACGTTGTGACGAGCAGATGATGCGTTTGTCGCGCGTCACGAAGATAGCCTCTATGCCGGGATAGGCTTTCAGATAGTCGCTCCCCTTTTCAATGCCCATGCCATAGATCAGCGTGGTAAAAATATCCCCATCAATTGAGTGATCTGAAACGATGGTTACGCTGAGTAGCGCGTTATCCAGCGGATAGCCGGTATGCCTGTCCAGGATATGGTGGTAGCAGACCCCTTCCTGTTCAAAGTAACGTTCGTAAATCCCGGAAGTCACTACGGATTTATTCGTTACGTTAATCACCCCAAGCAGCGCGTCCGAAGCGGCAAAGGGTTTTTTTAAACCAATTGCCCAGCCTTCCTGCGGTGCATCAGGCGGCGCGCCGAGCGTTTGCACATTGCCGCCAAGATTGATGAGCGCGCTGTCCACACCATGCTCATGTAAAAATGCCTGCACCCGATCGGCAATATAGCCCTTGGCAATCGCACCCAGATCAATCTCCATGCCCGCTTGCTTCAGAAAGACCGAACGGTTCGCCGCATCAAGTTCAATGTTCTCAGGATGGGTTAAAGCGAGTTTTGCCTGTATCTCTGCCCGCGCCGGCACGCTTTTCCCCTGAAAGCCGATCTTCCAGCATTTGACCAGCGGTCCGATGGCCAGATTAAAACTACTTTCAGGCAGCAGGCTGACCGCAAGTGCACGCTCGATTAGCGTAAACACGGGCTGGCTGACGCTGACGGGACGCTGACCGGCCGCATGATTAATCGCCATCACTTCGGAGTGCTCGCGATTGACGGTAAGCACATTCTCATACTGTTTGATCAAGCGAAAAACCTGACCTGCCAGCGCCTCATTATGCTCATACAGCTTAAGCAGAATGGGCGAGCCCATCAGGACGGCGGAATAGGCGTACACGTGTGAATCAGTTTGCATAAGCGACAGGACTCGGGGAGAAAGAAGAACCGGCATCCGATGTTATACGGATGCCGGATATCACGGCTTAGCGTTTGGCAAAAGCCGCTGCGTTTGCGCCAGCAAGAATACCAAAGATGATGATATCGGCAACCGCGTTTCCACCGATACGGTTTGCACCGTGGATACCACCGACGACCTCACCACAAGCCCAGGCACCGTTAATAACCTGCTTATTGGTGTCCAGTACTGCAGTCGCCGTGTTGATAGTCACGCCGCCCATTGTGTGATGGACGCCGGGCGCGATGCGAATGGCATAGAAAGGCCCTTCGCTTAACGGATGACGCAGCGCGGTTTGACGGCCAAAATCCTCGTCTTTCTGTTTAATCACAAAACCGTTGTAGCGTTGCAGTGTCTCTTCCAGCGTACGGTGTTCCATATTCAGCTTAACCGCCAGCTCCGCTACGCTCGGGGCGCTGATCACAAAGCCTTTCGCAATATATTCATCAGCGGCCTTGTTGTTCATACGGACCTGCTCGTCAAAGATAATCCAGGCACTTTTTTCTGGCAGCGCAATAATCTGCGCCGAAACTTTATCGCGAGTTTCCATTTCGTTGTAGAAGCGCTGGCCTGCCTGGCTGACCAGGATCGCCCCGCCACCGCGAATCGATTCTGAGACCAGGTAAGATGTCGTCTGCTCGACTGTCGGGTGAATCTGAATCTCGCCCATATCGACTGTATCCGCCCCAATTTTTTGCAGCATTGCAATGCCTGCACCGGTAGCGCCTTTATGGTTGGTGGTGACAAAACCATCCAGTTCCGGGCGATATTTCACCACCATTTCCCGGTTAGCACTGAAACCGCCTGTCGCCACAATCACGCTTTTTGCGTTCAGAATACGGCTGTCATTGTATTCATCCACCACCTTCACGCCGCTGACCGCGCCATTTTCAAACAGGATCTCTTCAACTGCGGTTTCAAGCAGCACGTCGATATTACGGCTGTTGATATTTTTCACCAGACCACTAATCAGGAAGCCGCCGACAGCGGAGCGGTCTGCAGGGCGATGCGTACGGTCGATACTCATACCGCCTGTGATAGTGATATCGTTAAGCTCAATGCCGTGATCTGCCAGCCAGTCGATGGCTTCCGGCGCTAAGTCAACAAACTCACGCAACAGCGCGGGATTATTTTTAAATTTACCGCCTTTGAGGGTTTCTTCATAAAACAGCTCCTTGCTGTCCTGAATCCCTTTCAGCTTCTGAAAACGCGTTTCTGCGGCGTTCATCCCGACAGAGGCTTTAATGGTGTTGCCGCCAATGGTCGGCATCTTCTCAATGACCACCACTTTAGCGCCTTCATCGTGGGCCTGAATGGCGGCGGCCAGCCCTGCACCACCACTGCCAACAACCACAACGTCATACTGCTGTGGCGCGTTGGGATTGCCGCCCTCTTCAATGACGTGTGCTTTGTTCGATGTGGTCATTGCGCGTGAGACCGCTTTTTTCAGCGCTTCACTCTGTGTCGTCGCACCGGTAATCGCGTCAACATGTGGGCTGTTTGCCACCAGAATACGATTACGCAGACTTTCAAACGTGGTGGTGAAGTCCACATCCAGCGTGTCATCAGGAACCAGGGAAATATCGGTAATACGATCGGTATCCAGCGTAACGTTGATTTTCAGCTTCAGTGCTTCAGCCTCAACTTTCTCCTGATAAACGCCCGCTTTGTATTTACGACCGGTTTCGCTCATGTCACGAATCATGGCGTCAACCAGTGAGAAACGCCACAGAGGCTCGGGGATGAGTAAAGCTTCACGTTTGTTGCTGTCGATATAGAGTTCAAGGTGCTCGTTATTGATGATGCGGTCAGTCCAGTCTGGATAAGCGATGCAGGCTTTACCGACGGCGACCAGGTCATAGCCTTTTTCCAGTGCCTTTTCTGCATCCTCTTTGTTAACCACGCCGCCGACACCTATTACCGGGACCTTCGCCAGGGTTTCTGACCGCATGGCAATAAACTTCTCAATAAGCGGTGTAGGATCGGTGGTATCCACGATGGATGGGCGCATCAACTGCCCGACAGAGAAGTGCACATAATCCAGGCCCCGTGCTGCAAGTTTCTCCAGTAAGTACATTGTGTCGTCAAAGCGGATGCCGGGCACTTCGAGTTCTTCAGGCGAAAAACGATAACCGATGATGAACGAGTTATGCGCAAAGCGCTCGGCCATCTTATGCGTGATATCCAGCACTTCCAGCGGGAAGCGGGCGCGGTTATCACGACTGCCGCCCCATTTGTCTTCACGCTGATTTGAGTTAGGTGAGTAGAATTGCTGAATAAGATAGGTGTTAGCGCCATGGATTTCTACGCCATCGAAACCCGCTTTGATGGCGCGGTTAACGGCATCACCAAATTTGGTGATCATGGTATCCACTTCTTCTGCCGTTAAGGCGCGGGGCGTCGTTGCCCCTTCACGGGGTGCCGCAATTGCGCTGGGCGCGATAGGGGTTTTACCGCCAATCAGTTCAGGCTCAACCATGCGTCCGCCGTGATAGATTTGAAGAATCGCGGTGGATCCTTTTTCCTTGATGGCGTCAGCGATGCGTTTTAAGCCGGGTATTTTGTTGTCGCTGTCGATGGCGATCGCACCCGGAAAAGCCGGGCCTTTTGGATCGATAAAGCAGCACTCAACAATCACTGTTCCGATACTGCCCGCACGTGCACGGTAATATTCAACCAACTCGCTGGTCACCGTACCATCATAAAATCCGGTACAGGTTGTCATTGGTGCCATGATCAGACGATTTTTTAAAACTGCACCACGCGGCAAGGTGAGGGGATTAAGAATTGGGGTGAGTGTATTCATTGCGATTAACTCCAAAATATCAAAAACCGGGAATTCTTTCTGGACGTTTTTAATTTAATTTAAGTGGTCCGATGTCATGCTTCTAATATATCAGTTAATTTAGTTTCATAAGATATAATTTTAATTATTTAACTTTTAAATATCTTTAGACTTTTTGTTTTATTGGAGTGATTTCGTGATGTATGGTTATTGTTAATCAATAGTTACCAAAAAGCAATAGTGAAACAGCAGTAAAATAAACACAATAAAAACAATAATTTAAAATTAACGCTCTGTGTTTTTTCTTCCTGATGTGGTTGCAAAAAGTATTCAATGCTATCTTACTCACCTGTTCCTCATTGATTATCGTTTAATTTGTTAAAACATAAAAAATACAATTTAACTTGTTTGATCCAGATCAAAATTTTATTTTCCAGAAGTCGCATCATATTCACATGGTTTCTTAAATTTTCTGCATCGCACGAGTAGAAACGTTAAAAGAATATAAAACACCACGGGTTATTCTTATAATGTAGAATAAATAAAATGTCTTGAAGAATTCGCCGGGGCGTTAATCGTATTATCCTTAACTCGTAGAAAAACACTATGAAAACACTCTCAAACATGAAAGAGCCCCCTAAAGCAGCCCCTGCAGCTGCGGGCAAAAAAAATAAAGCACTGATGCTAGCCCTGCCTGTCATCGTCGCAGTGCTTTTATTACTTGTCCCCGTACCGTCCGGTCTTGAACCCTATGCATGGCATTTCTTCGCCATCTTTGTTGGGGTGATTGTAGGCTTGATTTTTGAGCCGCTGCCCGGTGCCGTAATTGGTCTGACAGGCGTCGTCGTCATCGCCCTCTTCAGTCAGTTTTTGCTTTTTAGCCCGACAGAACTGGCCAATCCGACATTTAAACTGGCAACGGAGTCCTTTAAATGGGCCGTCAGCGGCTTTGGTAATTCAACCGTGTGGCTGATCTTTGGCGCATTCATGTTTGCTGCTGGCTACGATAAAACGCAGTTTGGTCGTCGTCTGGCCCTGATTCTGGTGAAATATCTGGGCCGCCGCAGCTTAACATTAGGTTATGCCATCACTTTTGCTGACCTGCTTTTAGCACCCTTTACTCCGTCTAACACCGCGCGCAGTGGCGGTACCATCTACCCGATTATCGCCAACCTGCCACCGCTGTATGGCTCTAAACCCAACGATCCCAGCGCGCGCAAAATCGGATCCTACTTAATGTGGGTTGCCATCACGGCGGCCTGTATTACCAGCTCCATGTTCCTGTCTGCACTGGCGCCGAATCTGTTAGCCCTTGCTTTAGTCAAAAGCGTCATTGGCTTCGATATTTCCTGGGGAATGTGGTTTCTTGCCTTTATTCCTTTAGGTCTGCTGCTGATTCTGACCATGCCGCTGCTGGCTTACTGGTTCTATCCACCTGAAGTCAAAGTGAATGATGAGGTGCCACGCTGGGCGATGGCAGAGCTTGAAAAACTGGGTAAACTGACCCGCAATGAAATCCTGTTACTGGTGTTTGTGGTCTGTGCGCTGTTGATGTGGATTTTTGCTACTGCCTGGATCGAACCGGCCATGGCGGCACTGTTAGTCATCATCCTGATGCTGTGGACTGGTGTGCTTAACTGGAATGATATCACCAGCAACAAAGCGGCCTGGAACACTTTTGCCTGGTTTGCCACGCTGGTAGCCCTGGCTGACGGTCTGGCCAGAGTGGGCTTTATCGCCTGGCTGGGTAAAGAAGGAGGAATATTACTGCAAGGCTATGATCCACAGATCTCGGCGGTCGTGTTGTTAATTGCCTTTTTCCTGCTGCATTACCTGTTCGCCAGTACCACCGCGCACACAACGGCGTTACTGCCTGCCATGTTGACGATTGCCGCCTCGATTCCTGGCATCAATATGCCCGTGTTCTGTCTGATGCTGTGTACCTCTCTGGGCGTGATGGGCATCATCACACCTTACGGTACAGGTCCAAGCCCTATTTATTACGGCAGCGGCTACTTACCCACTAAGGATTACTGGCGACTGGGAACTATCTTCGGCGCTATCTTCCTGATTGCAATGATGCTGATTGCTTATCCCTGGATGGTGTGGATGTTCTGACCGCGCCCTGTGCAATCCAGCGCGTCATACGATAACATGCCATTACTTGCCAGCCTGCGCTTACGGCTGGCAAGCATAATAAACAACGAATTCGCCTGTGATGTTGCTCCTGTCAGCCTGTCTCAAAAGGAGCCAGCACGTCATTAAGTGAGATACCATGTCGAACAAACCTTTTTATTATCAGAACCCCTTCCCTCTTACCCACGAGGATACCGAATACTACCTGCTCAGCCCTGACTATGTTTCCGTTGCTGAATTTGACGGGCAGGAGGTGCTGAAAGTAGAACCTCAGGCGTTAACCTTACTCGCGCAACAGGCTTTTCATGATGCTTCCTTTATGTTGCGCCCGGCCCACCAGCAGCAGGTGGCCTCTATTCTTGATGATCCTGAAGCCAGCGATAACGACAAGTATGTGGCACTCCAGTTCCTGCGCAATTCAGAAATCGCGGCCAAAGGTGTGCTGCCAACCTGCCAGGACACCGGTACAGCCATCATTATGGGGAAAAAAGGTCAGCGCGTGTGGACAGGTGGAGGTGATGAGGCCGCCCTGTCAAAGGGGATTTACAATACCTATATCGAAGACAATCTGCGTTACTCACAGAACGCGGCGCTGGACATGTATAAAGAGGTCAACACCGGGACTAACCTGCCCGCCCAGATCGATCTCTACAGCGTGGATGGTGACGAATACAAATTTCTCTGCATCGCCAAAGGGGGCGGTTCAGCCAACAAAACCTATCTGTACCAGGAAACCAAAGCCCTGCTCAGCCCGGGTAAGCTGAAGAATTATCTTGTCGATAAAATGCGCACCCTGGGCACCGCCGCCTGTCCGCCTTACCATATCGCCTTTGTCATTGGCGGTACCTCTGCTGAAAGCACGCTGAAAACCGTGAAGCTGGCGTCAACGCACTACTACGATGGCTTGCCAACAGAAGGCAACGAGCATGGCCAGGCATTCCGCGATGTTCAGCTGGAACAGGAATTACTTGAAGCCGCACAGCAGTTAGGGCTGGGCGCACAGTTTGGCGGAAAATATTTCGCCCACGATATCCGCGTTATCCGTCTGCCACGCCACGGCGCATCCTGCCCCGTCGGTATGGGCGTCTCCTGCTCCGCTGACCGCAATATCAAAGCCAAAATCAACCGCGACGGTATCTGGATTGAGAAGCTGGAAGCCAATCCTGGACGCTATATTCCTGAAGCGCTGCGCAAACAGGGTGAGGGCGAGGTGGTGCATATTGACCTGAATCGCCCAATGAATGAGATTCTTGCACAGCTTTCTGAGTATCCGGTGTCCACCCGTCTGTCCCTGACCGGCACCATTATCGTGGCCCGCGATATTGCGCATGCGAAATTGAAAGAACGTATTGATAACGGCGAAGGCCTGCCGCAGTACATCAAGGATCACCCGGTATACTATGCCGGACCGGCAAAAACGCCTGAAGGCTATGCATCGGGTTCACTGGGCCCGACAACAGCAGGCCGCATGGATTCCTATGTTGACCTTCTGCAGGCAAATGGTGGCAGCAAAGTGATGCTGGCAAAAGGCAACCGCAGCCAGCAGGTTACTGATGCCTGTCATAAACACGGCGGGTTTTACCTGGGCAGTATTGGCGGACCCGCGGCAGTTCTGGCGCAACAGAGCATCAAGAGCCTGGAGTGTGTGGAATACGCTGAGTTAGGAATGGAAGCAATCTGGAAAATCGAAGTAGAAAATTTCCCGGCCTTCATTCTGGTCGATGACAAAGGAAATGACTTTTTCCAGCATATCGAACGTGAACACTGCTCGCGCTGTGTAAAATAAGCTGGCAGTAACAGAAAACGGCCCCCTGACAGGGGCCGTTTTTTTTAGCGCTGCAAACGTTGCAGAGCGTGACTGATGCTTTCATCACCTGCGGTCAGTTCAATGATTTTGTGATTCAGTTGCGGTGTTTCAACGAGCGCCACCAGCGTGGCGGCAACGTCTTCACGTGGAACCGCTCCGTAGGGGATGGCGTAACCGGCTCGTACGGTGCCACTGCCCGCCGTATCCGTTAACGTCCCGGGACGCAGGATTACCCAGTCAAGCTGACTTTCCACCAGGCGAACATCCGCCAGCCGCTTCACATGCATGTAGTTCTCGAAGCCTTCAGACGTTTTTTCGCCCCGCGCCGCATCCGGAAAAACCGACACCAGCAAAAAACGGTTAACCCCCGCCTTCTCTGCTGCAGCAACCGCCAGCGCCAGACCCTGACCATCAATAGCATTGGTGAGTTCAATGCCAGCACCACCCGCCCCTGCGCTGAAAATCACCACCTCATGACCGGTCATTTTCTGCGCCAGCGTCTCAACACTGAGTTTTTGAAGATCGCCCATGATCGGTGTCGCGCCCACAGCGGTGATGGCTTCGGCCTGCTCCGGTTTACGGTGCAGCGCCGAGACCGCATGCTGTCTGGCGCAGAGCTGTTTCGTCAGGTGAGTGCCCACTTTTCCCGCCGCGCCAATGATAAAACACGTTGCCATCGTCCTGATCCTTATTTCACGTCAGTCAGACTACAAGTATAACCCTTAGCGCAGCGGCGATGGCCTTGCGCTGACAGGGCCGAATCCCGTTACTGCGGGATGATTTTTTCCTGCTTCAGCTTATCGAACAGCTGGATGAATGAATCCAGCGTGCTGCGGTAGCCGGTAAACCCCGCTTTACGGCTTTTACTCATATCGGTAAAGGCTTCCATTGGACGGCCCAGATCGGCGTCAGTGTGCCACCATGACGCCAGTCGGGTGACGTCGCTCTCGCGCAGGTTTTCGCGCCCGGCAATGGCCTGCCATACGCTGGCAGCGTCCTGCATACGGCCATCGAGCGGCATCATTTTTGCCGGATAAGCAGCGGCTTCAATACCAAAATATTCAGCCAGTTTCGGCCACATCCAGTTCCAGCGGAACACATCACCATTGACAGCGTTAAAATCCTGATTGGCCGCGTCTGGACTGGTTGCCGCCCACTCAAGTTGTTCAGCCAGGAGATCCGCATCGGTCATATCCACAACGCCGTTCCACTGTTCAGGTGAGCCCGGGAAGATAAACGGCCAGCCTTTTTCTTTACACAAGGTCGCGTAAACGGCCAGCGTCTGCCCCATGTTCATGGCATTGCCGAGCGCATAGCCAATGATGGTATGGGGACGATGGACACTCCAGCGGTAGCCGTACTTGTCAGCGCCTGCAAAAACCTCATCTTCCTGCGCGTAATAAAAGTTATCAACGGGCTGACGACCTTGTTCTTCACGGAAAGGCGTAACCGGCACCGCACCTTTACCGTAAGCCTCGAACGGCCCCAGATAGTGCTTCAGTCCGGTGACAAGGGCAACATGCGCCCCCTGTAAGCGCTCGCCGAGTGCCTCAATGACATTACGGATCATCCCGCCATTGACGCGGATATTCTCTTTTTCGGTGTCCTGACGCGCCCACACGCTGAAGAATACCGCATCGGGTTTCGTATCTTTCAGGGTAGCGCGCACCGCATCGGGATCGGTCAAATCGGCCGTCAGACTGTGGCAGCCTTGCGGAACAGCGCCGCGACCGCGGGATAATCCGCTGACCTGCCATCCGTCTTTCATTAACCTTTCAGCCAGCGCTCGTCCGATAACCCCGCTGATTCCGACAATCAAAGCCTGTTTTTGCATGTTAATTCTCCTCGTTTTGCGTAATGCTAAGCGTAATAGAGAATTTAATTCCTATTATTGGTAATTATTCACAGCATTCTCAACCTGAGTTCATCAATCATGCACGATCAACGTCTTAAGGATATTGTTCCCTTTGTTGCCAGTGTTGAAAGCGGCAGTTTTACTGCTGCGGCAGCACGTCTGCATGTCACCGGCTCCGCCGTCAGTAAAAGCGTCAGTCGGCTGGAAGCGCGGCTGGGCTCGCGCCTGCTGGAGCGCACAACACGCAGGCTGCAGCTCACCGATGCCGGTAACGCCTATTACCAAACCTGCATACGCATCATGGAGGAGCTTGCTGAAGCTGAGTCAGTTCTGGCAGCACAACGTATTATTCCGTCAGGACGCCTGCGACTCGCTGTGCCGCATACGTATGGTCGCCTGAATGTGATGCCGTTGCTGATTCCGTTTTGCCAGCAGCATCCCGAGCTTGAGCTCAGAGTGAGCTTTTCAGATCGTTTTATTGATCTCTTCGACGAAGGTATTGATGTCGCGGTCAGGATTGGCGGATCCGCCGATTTACCAGCCTCAATGGGTAGTCGCTACCTGGGACGAGAGAGAATGGTGTTTTGTGCATCGCCAGCCTGGCTGGATCGCGAAGGCCGGCCACAGGACGAACAGGCGCTGATGCAACATCGGGCCATTCTTTACGAACGCGCGGATAACACGCCCAAACCCTGGTTATTCCCCCGTGAAGAAGGACATGTCCAGTGGCGAGATATGCCGTTTCGGATGGCATTGGGTGATGTAGATGCGCAACTCCAGGCGGTCATAGCCGGACTTGGCATAGCGCAAATGCCCTCCTGGCTGGTAAACAGTGCCGTAGCTAAAGGCGAACTGGAGATTATCCTGCCACAATTACAGCCTGATGGTCTGGCCCTGAGCGTCATCTGGCCACGCCGTAAGCAACTGCTGCCGAAGGTAGATGCCTTGTTATCCGCACTGACACAGCTGGTGATTCGCTAAGTGATCAAAGATCTCACCTCTGCGGCCGATGGGCGTTCGGCACGGCCAGCGCAGAAACACGCGCGGGATGATCTTCTGTCACACACGCTGTGGCCTTTATTGTGGCGTGGCGCTAATTTATTGTGTAGCCGGTGGAACGGATAAGCCTGTAAGGACAAATAAGGTATGGCATTTCAGAACGCGAACACTTCGGATTATGCACATAGCACGGCGCCACGCGGCACGTTAACACCGGCGGCAGTCTGATGGCTCTCCTGCCCCTTCTGTGCCGTCTGTGTATTCTGGCAGGGATAGCTTTTGCGCTGTCAGGCTGTGCGCGCCAGGATGTGTTGTGGATGGTGACGAACGACGTTTGCAGGGTGAACTACGCGTACACTGGCTATCCTGCCCCCTGCCAGCAAGTCTATCTTGCAAAAGGGGAACAGCAGGGCTTCAGCGTTATTCAAAATCCACGTTATCCGTATCATTTTATTCTGGTGCCCACACTTTTGTTATCTGGTATCGAAAGCCCCTTATTGTCGTATACGACCCGCACAGACTATTTCGGTTATGCGTGGCTGATGCGTTATCGCGTAATGGCGGCGTATGGCGGAACGGTGCCGGAAGACAGGCTGGGCATGGCTGTCAATTCCGCCTGGGGGCGCAGCCAGAATCAACTGCATATTCATCTCACCTGCCTGCGGGAAGATGTCTATCGCCAGTTACAGGCTGAACGCCCTTATATTCTGGATGACTGGCATCCCCTGCCAGACAAATTGTTAACGCACACTTATTATGCGCGACGCGTCCTGCAGCCCAGTGTGATGGGCATTTATCCTGTTGCATCCGTTGCCCGCGATTTTCATCTGTCTCCGACTCAGTTGGCGGAATACGGGATTGCCGTTGTTCCTGCCACGTTTTCAGGAAAAAACGGCTTTATCCTGCTGGTGACGCGACGAGGCTGGGATAAAGGGAACCGGGCATCCGTCGAATCGCTTCTGGATAAAAATTGTGAAATTCTGCACGACCCAACACTGCTCCCTCCGCAGGCCTCCCCAGTGGCAACGATGAAGACAGTGCCGCATCAATAAGGGGATGGCACGCTATGGCATAAAGCCTGACCGCTGGCAGCCTCAGAGCCCCTCACACAGTCAGCCAGTCATTAGACTAAATTACACAAAACGTGAATTTTTTCATTTTGTAACTTTAACGTTATGTTACTGAGTATTTTTACTGCCATGATGCATTGCGTTACGCATTGAAATGTGGTCGTTACCCACACCTTCTTATCAGCTACAGGGAAAAGCACATGTCACAACGGTCACTTCAGGCGCTGTGCCTGATGAGTTTTTTTCTGGCCGACGTCAGAGACGGCCTTGGGCCCTTTTTAGGCATTTTTTTGACAGAACGCCACTGGAGCCCGGATGAAATAGGCCTGGTGATGACCTCAGGCGGTATCGCCGGACTGCTCTCAACGTTACCGGCGGGTGTGGTTGCCGACGCCACACGTTACAAACGCTTTATTATCCTGGCGGGTTGTGTCGTGATTACGGTCGCTACCTTACTGCTCTGGTACAGCAATCAGTCATGGACGGCGATTATTTCGCAAATCGTCGCGGGCATCGCTGCCGCCTTCATCGGTCCGACGGTGGCAGGTATAACGCTGGGCCTGACCGGGCAAAAAGGTTTCAACCGTCAGATGGGACGCAACGAAGCCTATAACCATGCGGGTAATACGCTGGCGGCTGTCCTTGCAGGTTTTGCCGCCTGGAAATGGGGGCTGGGTGCGGTGTTCATCCTGATGATGGTCATGGCGGTATTTGCGGCTATCGCCACCCTGGCTATTCGTGCAGACGATATTGACCATGATGTGGCGCGCGGCCTGGACGATAAATCGTCGGATAAACCTACGCTCAGCCTGTGGATACTGGCGCGCAAACCGGCGTTGCTGGTGGCCGGATTGACGCTGCTGCTGTTCCATCTGGCTAACGCTGCGCTGTTGCCCATGCTGAGCATGCGTGTGGCCTCCTCAACCGGACCTGATACGGTGGATCCCGGCCTGTATGCTGCCGCAACGGTCGTAATTTCCCAGTTAGTGATGATCCCTGTCGCGATCTTTGTCTCTAAACGTGTCGATCACATTGGCTATCGCCGTTTAATCATGACCGCACTGTTAATGATGCCACTGCGCGCGGTTATTGCAGCAGAATTTCCGGAGACCTTTTTCGTGGTTCCCGTACAAATCCTGGACGGTATTGCGGCCGGGATACTGGGCGTCGCCGTGCCGGGCTATATCGTGTCGCTGTTGCGCGGCAGTGGGCACGTGAACGCTGGCCAAAGTGTGGTAATGCTGATGCAGGGCGTTGGGGCGTCCATGAGCCCAGCCATGACAGGCCTGATTGTGGCCCGTTACTCTTACAGTATTGCCTTTAGCGCATTAGGCTGCATTGCCCTGGTAGCCTTGATGTTGTGGTGGTTCTCGGGCCGGACACCCGAGGCGAAGCCTGCCTGATGTGCCCTTCTCTGCCAGCCCTGGCTGGCAGAGAGTCTTCGCGCACCACTTTTAACGGGCTCCCGGGTCACTCTCAGTGCCTTTTCGAAAACATGGCAAAATGTAAATAAAAGTAAAAACTCATTTTCTGCTATCTCATTTATAAGACAGTCTTTTTTCCCAGAGACTTGCAAAAAATGACATTCATCGACTATGTTTCTACGCTGCGGTTAAGAACGCTCTATCATTAAAGTTACTGGCCTCTTATAGCTTTCACTTCCTTCTCTTCCGTTAACCTCGCTGACTGGCTGCGAAAGCTATAGGTCGTCCCATTTAAGTCGTATGAGGAAAATATGGATACTAACCATTCATCGTCAACCAGGCCAAAAAAGCATTTCTGGAATAAAAGGCCAAAAAAACTCACTGTTGATGATATTACCGTTATTGATAATGACATGCTGAAGCGGGCAGTAGGGGCCGCGGCATTAGGCAATGCCATGGAGTGGTTCGACTTCGGGGTTTACAGCTATCTGGCGGTGATCATCGGTAAGGTTTTCTTTCCCGATGCCAATAACGCGATTCAGCTTATCGCCACCTTTGGTACTTTTGCGGCCGCCTTTTTAGTGCGTCCACTGGGTGGGATGGTCTTTGGTCCACTTGGCGATCGGATTGGACGCCAGAAGGTGTTGGCGATAACGATGATCATGATGTCGATTGGCACATTTTGTATCGGCATTATCCCTTCTTATGCCTCTATCGGGATCATGGCACCCATCCTCTTGTTGGTCGCCCGCCTGGTGCAGGGGTTCTCAACGGGTGGCGAATACGGCGGTGCAGCCACCTTCATCGCAGAATATTCAACAGACAAACGTCGCGGTTTCATGGGCAGCTTCCTGGAGTTTGGAACGCTTGGCGGTTACCTGCTGGGCGCGTGTCTGGTGACGGTCATGACTTCGGTAATCTCGTCCGAGGCGATGATGTCGTGGGGCTGGCGCGTGCCTTTTTTTATCGCCGCACCGTTGGGCTTGTTCGGCCTGTATGTGCGTCTGAAACTGGAAGAAACGCCGGCCTTCAAACAGCATATGCAAAAGCAGGAGGAACTGGAGCAAAGCAAACCGCGCCTGAGCCTGTTTAAGATGCTAAGTAAGCATCGTGTCCCGATGATGAAATGTATCGGCCTGGTCCTGTTATTTAACGTGTCGAACTATATGCTGACGTCATATATGCCCAGCTATCTGACCGGCGTGCTGGGTTTACCTGAACTGAGCGGTCTGTTACTGGTCATGGTTGTCATGTTTGTGATGATGCCGCTCACGCTGATGTGGGGCCGCTGGACCGATCGCATTGGGCGCCGCCCGGTGATTGGTTTCGGTGCGGTAGGGCTGATTTTGCTCTCCATCCCCTGCTTTATGTTGATCGGGACACATAATATGTGGGCCGTATTTGCGGGACTGTTGATTCTGGGCGTGCTCCATACCTGCTTCAGCGGCACAATGCCCTCGACATTACCGGCACTGTTTACCACGGATATTCGTTACAGTGCGCTCGCCATCGGCTTTAATCTGTCTGTATCGTTGTTTGGCGGGACAACCCCGTTACTGACAGCATGGCTGGTCGATACCACGCAGAATACCATGATGCCAGCGTACTATATGATGGTGGCGGGTGTGATTGGATTACTGACGATTCTGACGGTCAGGGAAACCGCCCGTAAGCCGTTAAGCGGTTCATCCCCCGCTGTGGCAACTGAAGCTGAAGCGCATAGCCTGATTAGAAAACTGGATAAAAGCGCAGAACCAGTGCCACCCTCACCAGCCGACGCGAAATAAAGCAAACTAACCAAAAACACCCTGCACATGCAGGGTGTTTTTTTGATCGCATAGCACGTTAGTCATTGCCGAAACGGGCGACGGTGCTTGCAGCAGCCAGCGCATGCCCTTTAAGTTTACTCAGCAGTTGATCATGCGTTAAACCGGCTTTGAGCGCAGACGGCGGCAGGTCTGTGGCAATAAGCACAAAGTTGTAGTGATGAAGCCCAGATCCCACAGGGGGACAAGGACCATAATAGTGCGCCGTACCCGGTGAATTCTTACCGCCGGTATAGCCTTTCCCCTGCGTCAGTTCGCCCTGAGCAAATGCGCTGCGTTCAGCGGCAATATTGTATGCCACCATATGCGTAACCCCGAGCCCTTTTGCGCCAACAGGATCGGTCATCAGCAAGGCAAAGCTTTTTGTTCCCGCCGGTGTTTCGGACCAGTTGAGTTCAGGAGAAACATTCTGCCCGGTACAGGCTGGCTTACTTTTATCTGCGCCCGCGAACTTCTTATCCAGCACGCCATTATCACTAAAATCTTTTGACTGCAGCGTCAAAGCCAATGCCGCAGGACTCAAACAAATTAATAGCAGAGAAATCAGTTTATTCACCGGGTACTCCTGTGCGAAACCGTATTGAGAGGAGGTAAGCGTGAGGCACGTTGCCGTAAACAGTATATGTCGCAAAGCCTGGCTGTGCAGAAGCATGAGGCGCTATGAAAGCGAGGGCTGTCATTAGCCTGAAGGCTTACGGTAAGCGCGAGCATGCTGTTACATAATCGCCTGAACTTTCGACGATTTCAGCATGAAATCGCCAGCTCACCTTGTCTGCTCTACGGTTTACCTTCTTAGAAAGGCATTGTTTTTTTATTTACACAAAAGGTCTGATACTTGATCTAAGTCACAAAAAACCGCATGATCGTAACAAATCATGAATCAGGGATAAGGGCTCAAATGACACTTTATCAACACATGTTGGTTTTCTACGGCGTGGTTGCTTTTGTTGCCGCGCTCATTACGTTTTTTATCGCCCGCGACAAACTCAGCATTAAATTACTGAGTGCCTTTCTGGTGGGTGCAACCTGGCCGATGAGTTTCCCCGTCGCCCTTATGTTCGCGTTGTTTTAAGGCCTTTCTCCTGCCCGTGCCGGCTGGCTTTTCCTGATCGCTTTTCTCTCTGCCAGACGTTTCCCTGCACAAGCCTGCGTGATATCGCACCTGTTCCGCGCAGTCTGCTTTACATACGGACGCCATCCTTTTACAGATGGCGCGCGCCCTGCCTGCCGTAATCGGGATGCTTTTACCGCGCCGTTGCCCCCTCCTCCTGAGGTTGTTGTTTTGCCAGCGTACGTGCCAGTATCGTTGAATACAGCGGTGTACCGCCGAAATACTGTGCAGAGAGTGTCGCACCGAGACAGGTAATAATCATCGGCAGGATCAACTGATAATTGTTGGTCATCTCCAGTACCAGAATAATTCCGGTGAGCGGTGCCCGAACAGAAGCGGCAAACAAGGCGCCCATGCCTGCTACGGCAAACGTCGCGGCTTCAAGATGATAGGCTGGGAACAGGTTAACGCACAGTTGCCCCACGCAGGTACCCAGTAAGGTGCCCAGCGTCAGCATGGGGGCGAAAATGCCCCCTGGGGCGCCAGAGGCAAAACACAGTAGCGTGACGACCGCCCGCAATAAAAATAAGGACAGTAAGGCAATCGACGTATAGTTTCCTGCGGTAAAGTCGGGGATGAGCGTAATCCCGCCGGTTACGCCCTGGGGCAATATCAGCCCCAGTAAGCCACATAAGCCGCCCAATAACGCCCCACCCAGGACCCAGCGTGATGTCCGTCCCTGATGCAGCCTTTGAAACAGATCCTGAAGGGTAAATATCAGGCGATTAAAAGCGACGCCACAACCGCCAAATAAAATCCCCAGCAGTAAATATAACCAGAGCGTCTGGATCGGAGCGTCTTTTAACTGACCAATATTGATAATGGGCTGATTACCGTTCAGCGCAAGAAAAACGATGCTTGACGTACTGACGCCCACAAACACGGCTTTAATGGAGATAAGGCTAAAGCGGAACTGCAGGCGCATTTCTTCAATGATAAACAGAATGCCCGCCAGCGGTGCATTAAAGGCTGCGGCCAGACCTGATGCGGCCCCGGTAGCCAAAATAGTGTGGCGGGATTCAGAGGAGCGCATGCGAAAGATATCGAGGCACATACGCCCGATGTTACCACCAATCTGAACCGTCGGGCCTTCACGACCCAGCACCATGCCAGAACCAATTGCGCCAAGTCCGCCAAAGAATTTAACCGGCAACACGCGCCACCAGCGCACCGGCCTCAGTTCTTCCAGCGCACCTTCGATTTCAGGAATGCCCGAACCGCCTGCTTCCGGCGCAAAGCGCCTGACAAGAAAATAGCCTGTCGCGGCCAGCACGGCGGAAAAAATAAAAGCGTAGCAGCCAAGAAGAAAGACATTATTTTCATGCTGGCTCAGCCAGTTGACCCGCGAATGAATCACCCAGCCAACGGCTTTATCAAACGCCACCGCGGTCAGGCCAGTCAGCACACCCACCAGCGCGGCCATCAGCAGCAACGCGGCCGGTGTTTTGTCTCGACGTATAATATATTGCAACAGACGGAGCCGACGAGGCCGAAAAATCCCGTGTCGGTTTGAAACAGAAGCGCGCATGCCTGACCTCAAATATCCTGCTGAAAACTGACCACCCAAATTAAATCGAGAGGTTAGCGTATTTGCAGCATTATTCCTCGCTTTTATTTATCTCTGGATTTTACTACGCCAGCAACGCCTGCTGTTCTGCCGCTCGCCACCCGCGAAGAACATGATTTGAGGATGTGCACGGCAATTTTATCCATAAACCATTGATTTGCGCCTGAAGGGCGCTCATCATCCTGCGCCATCATCGCTTATTCTGGAGTGAAACGTGTGACCACGCTGAGTAATGCCTTGCTGGAAGAGGTTCTTGAACAGGTTCGTCCCTTAATTCATCGCGGTAAGGTAGCCGATTATATTCCGGCACTGGCCGACGTGGCTGCCGATCATTTAGGTATTGCCGTCTGTCTGCGTGACGGCACAGTCTTTCAGGCGGGTGATGCTGAAACGCGCTTTTCCATCCAGTCGATTTCTAAAGTCCTCTCCTTAACTGTTGCACTGACGCGCTATGAGGATGCGGAGATCTGGCAACGCGTGGGTAAAGAGCCCTCAGGTCAGCCGTTCAATTCACTGGTTCAGCTTGAACTTGAACAGGGAAAACCGCGTAATCCTTTTATTAACGCCGGCGCGCTGGTGATCTGTGATTTGCTTGAAACGCGTCTTACAGCACCGCGCCAGCGTATGCTTGAGATTATCCGTCAACTGAGCCAGCAACCTGATATTCAGTACGATCGTCATGTCGCGCGTTCAGAGTTTGAACACTCAGCCCGCAACGCGGCTATTGCCTGGTTAATGAAGTCATTTGGCAATTTTGACAACGACGTGACCAACGTGATGCAGACCTACTTTCACTACTGCTCATTGTCCATGAACTGTATTGAACTGGCCCGCAGTTTTATTTACCTGGCAAACCAGGGAAAAACGCTTGACGGCTCGGCGCTCATCACCTCCCGTCAGGCCCGGCAAATCAATGCCTTGATGATCACCAGTGGCATGTACGATGGGGCGGGTGAATTTGCCTGGCGTGTCGGCATGCCCGCAAAATCGGGCGTTGGTGGCGGTATTATTGCCGTGGTCCCGGGCGAAATGAGTATAGCGGTATGGTCACCCGGGCTGGACAGTGCAGGCAACTCGCTGGCAGGCACTGCTGCGCTGGAGTGCCTGACTGACAGGCTGGGCCGCTCAATATTCTGACTCAGCTGACAACATTTACAGGCCGGTTTTGCTCAAAGCCAGCCAGATTGACCATGATGCCTTGCAACAAATTGTGCATACCACTTTTGCTTGCCCAGGCAATATGCGGCGTGACAAGCAGATTCGGCACATCGGCCTGAAGCAGAGGATGATCGGCTGGCGGCGGCTCACTGCTCAGTACATCCAGTGCCGCTCCGGCTATCGTGCCCTGTTGCAATGCCTCCGCCAAATCAGCTTCATGAATCAGACCGCCACGCGCTGTGTTGATCAACAGCGCATGGGGTTGCATCTTATTCAGGGTTTCACTGTAAATCAGATGCCGGGTTTGTTCGCTCAGGGGACAATGCAGCGAAATCACATCGCTTGCGGCCAGCATCTCGTCAAAACTTACATAGCCCTCACGCACCCTGGTGCTGCCCCTGCGTTCGGCAAAGCACACCTTCATGCCGAGCGCCTGTGCCAGCCTGCCCACGGCGATACCAATGTCTCCTTTTCCCACAATGCCTAATGTTGCCCCCGCAATATCCTGAATGGGTGAACGGTGAAAACAAAAATGAGAAGAGGCAGGCCATACTTCACGCGTGAGCGTCGCGTATTCCACTATCTGGCGACGCAACGCAAAAATAAAGGCGATCACGCATTCTGAAACGCTTTGCGTTGAATAGCCGGGGATATTACTCACGACGATTCCACGTTCCCGACACGCCGGAATATCAATGCAATCAAAGCCCGTGGCGGTGACGCAGATGTAGCGCAGGTCAGGAAGGTGCGCCAGCGTCGCCGCACGCAGCGGGACTTTATTAGTGATGGCAATCGTTGCGCCCTTTAACGCCTCAATAATCTCATTGTCGTGCGTTTCTTCACGAAAACACCAGTCGCTGCACCAGTCAGGTTGAGAAGGAGGGACGGGCAGCGTGCCGCCATCAAGCGTTACGATTTTCATGACGTATCCTTTATCACGTTTTGCGGATGAATAATGTTGCTCAAATGTATGGCAGCAGTAACAGATAAGTTATTCTTAATATCTAATTAAGTGAAGGTGTTCAAAAGGTGCTAATTTTTTGGGGCAAAAAGGCATTTCTTTTAACCCTAAACTCTCTGACGCGTTACACTGCCGCCTCTATCGTGTACCCGACTACCGCCGTTCAGATGATTAACGCCACCCATTATAATCGACAACGTTTTACCGCCTGTCTTGCGATACTGGCGGTGCTGCTGTTGTTCATTGCACCGATGGTATCCAAAAATCTGGCTGAAAATCGTGACGCGATGGCGATGTCCGACATGACGATGCTGGATCAGCATAACGATATGATCATGGCCGACATGCCGATGGGGGATCACCATAGCGATATGGCCATGGGCGATCACAGCATGATGATGAGTGCCTGTGGTTATTGCGATCTGCTGGTCCATATCCCCTTTATGCTGTGGGTGTTTATTCCGTTCATCTGGTTAATGTGTTTAATTAGCCGGGCCCCACCGACTCCCGATACGTTTTGCCCTCTGTTACCGCGCCACAAGCGGGTTTACCGGCAGCGCGCCCCACCATTGCAAATGCGCGCCTCAGCTTAATGTGATCTTTTCTTCTTCGTCATCCACGAAGAAGAAAAGCCCGGTATTCTCGAAATATGGAATCGCTATGAGTGTTTCACAAGAAATAACATCGCCGCCGCGCGGCACGGTACTGAATGTTTTGCGCCGTTTGCATTTTTACATTGGCCTGTTTATTGCGCCGTTTATTTTTATTGCGGCATTAACCGGCACGCTTTATGTCCTGACGCCACAGATAGAAAACGTAATTTATAAAGATGCGTTAACCGCGGAACCTGTGGGTGCCGCTCAGCCGCTGTCCGCTCAGATTGCTGCGGCGCGGCGATATGTTGGTGATGCGCGGATTTATGCGGTACGGCCTGCGCCCGGCGCTCATGACACCACTCGCGTGCAATTTACGGATGCACAGTCAGGCCCCTCAGAGTCACGCTCTGTTTTCATCGATCCTTATACGCTTCGCGTCAAAGGTGATATGACCGTATACGGCACCAGCGGCGTGTTACCTCTGCGGATGTGGCTTGACCAGATGCATCGTGGACTGCTGCTGGGGGATGTTGGCCGCAACTACAGTGAACTCGCGGCGTCGTGGTTGTGGGTAGCGGCGCTGGGCGGGATCGTGTTGTGGTCTGGTACCCGGCCCCGGCGTCAGGTAAAAACGCGCAAGACGGGTTTTGCACTGACACGATACTGGCATATTACGCTGGGCCTGGTGTTATCTCTGGGGTTGATCTTTTTCTCCGTTACGGGATTGACCTGGTCGCAGTGGGCCGGGAGCAATATTGATAAAATGCGTAGCGATCTTGGCTGGCTGACACCGCAGGTCAGAACGGCGTTAAACGGGGCTGCACCCTCTGCGCCTGCCGATCCCCACGCCGATCATCATCCCGACATGGACGGCATGGTGATGGAGACTTCAATGCCGGGTCATCATGCCAGTATGCCCGCCGTATTCAATCAGCCGGACGCGGACTGGGACAGCGTTGAACACGCCGCGCGCCTGGCCGGTTTACACGCTGCCAAAATTGAGCTGCGCCAGCCCAAAAACCCTGACCAGGCCTGGACGGTCAGTGAGATAGATCGTCGCTGGCCGACGCAGGTCGACTCGGTATCCGTAAATCCGCATGACTTCAGCATTGTTGATCACGTTGAGTTTGCCCGTTTCCCGCTGGTCGCAAAACTTACGCGCTGGGGCGTGGATGCGCATATGGGCGTGCTGTTTGGCTTACCCAATCAGTTGCTTCTCGCGTTCTTTGGTTTTGGTTTGTGCGCCATGATCGTGCTCGGCTACCGCATGTGGTGGATTCGACGCCCGGCACTGCCGCAGGCCAATCCAGTGCAAACGCTGCTCGCGGCCTGGCTGGCGTTACCCCGCTATCTTCAGGGCTCAAGCCTGATTCTCGCCCTGGCTCTGGGTTATGCGTTGCCGCTGATGGGCGTCAGTTTAGTGGTCTTTGTGCTGCTGGATCTGCAACGCTGGCGTAAAGCGCAGCGTGCGGTACGCCAGGTGGTCGCTACGCCGGAAGATCAACAATCGCCGCTGGCGATTGTGCAGTCCCGTTTTGCAGTAAAGCGTAAAGAGATGCGCTATTTCCTGCGCAGTGTCGCCATTCTCGCCATTATTGTCGGAACGGTGATGGCTCGCGCCATGGTGAGTGGTGTAATTGAGCAATACAATATTCCGTTCAGCGACTGGACCGCGATGATGTATATCACGCAGGCCTTGATGATTTTGCTTTATACAACAGTGTTTACAGGCTTAATGTCCATTCCGCTCTGGTACTTCTTCCTGGGTGAAAGCGACGAGCAAGGTAAATAAACAATGTCGCCCGCTAAAAGCGGGCGACAGTGCTGTCAGGCATAATAACGTTTTGTCCGTTCAGTGATGATGGATAACATGGGCACGTTGTAGCGCATGTTTAAACTGCCGCACATCCTCGCGTAACCAGTGACGCTGCGTCAAAGGCAGATGCTCCAGCCCCTCAGGCAATGGTACCCCATATAACGCCCCACGATTGCAAAGCGCTCTGACCAGGCTTGTTTGCGAAATACCCAGATAGGTCGCCATTTCGGGTAATGTCATAAACTCTGCATGCATGTTCACCTCCCAACCTGTCGTTAATGCTGCATTTTTGTTCAATTCAGGGCAGTTCTTATTGATCTGCGTCATATACACGCATTAAACAGACGAAAGAGGGAGAAAGTTGCTAAGCTGGAAGTTCTCCTGAATACAACATGAGAAGACCACGTGCAACGTTATGGATTGATGGTGCTTTTTCTTGTTTCCTGTTGGTCTGATGCTCACACATTTACGATGGGCAAACCTGTTCCGGCCGTTTCTGTCGCAGATAAAGGTGAAATGCAGTTACGCAACGGTCAAATTCACTACCAAACCTGGAACAGTCAGTCACTTACAGGAAAAGCCCGTTTACTTATTCATGTGGCTGGCCGGTTATCGGCTAAAGAGCAGTCCGCAGGCCTCATCAGCGCCATTCAGCAGGCCAGTCTGCCGGAAAAGACCTTTCAGACAACCACCATCGTTAATACCGACGATGCGCTGCCGGGCAGCAGTATTTTTGTGGTTAACAGCATTCGCGCCAGTAAAAAAGCGTCGCCGTGGCAGCAGTTCATCATTGACAGCAGTGGCCTTGCCCGCCATCGCTGGCAGCTTAAACCGGGCGGGGCGGCGGCAATTGTTCTTGACGCACAAGGCAATGTGCAATTTGCCAAAGACACTCCCCTGAGCGCGGATGACATTTCGCAGATTATTTCGCTATTACGGGTGCTGACGCGCTGAAGAACGATCCAGGTGATTAAGGCCAGTCCGGCAGAGGGCAGTGACGGAGGTTGATGAATTTCCCCTCTTTTCTTAAAGCTCAACTAGTATTAATTATATGGGTTTAGCCCAATAAAAACTGAAAACCCGAACGGTAAAAAAACGGGTAGCCCTGCCAACGATGCTCTGGCAGTTAAAGTGTCTTTTAAAATGGCATCGCACGTTTTAGCGTTGTCGTAAATGTATCCGTTAATAAGGACAGCCCGAATGACGGTCTGCGCAAAAAAACACGTTCACCTTACTGGCATTTCGGCTGAGCAGTTGCTGGCTGATATTGATAGCCGCCTTGATCAGTTACTGCCGGTTCAGGGTGAGCGGGATTGTGTGGGTGCCGCGATGCGTGAAGGCACGCTGGCACCGGGCAAACGTATTCGTCCGATGCTGCTGTTATTAACAGCGCGCGATCTTGGCTGTGCGATCAGTCACGGGGGATTACTGGATTTAGCCTGCGCGGTTGAAATGGTGCATGCTGCCTCGCTGATTCTGGATGATATGCCCTGCATGGACGATGCGCAGATGCGTCGGGGGCGTCCCACCATTCACACGCAGTACGGTGAACATGTGGCGATTCTGGCGGCGGTCGCTTTACTCAGCAAAGCGTTTGGGGTGATTGCCGAGGCTGAAGGTCTGACGCCGATAGCCAAAACTCGCGCGGTGTCGGAGCTGTCCACTGCGATTGGCATGCAGGGTCTGGTTCAGGGCCAGTTTAAGGACCTCTCGGAAGGCGATAAACCCCGCAGCGCCGATGCCATACTGCTAACCAATCAGTTTAAAACCAGCACGCTGTTTTGCGCTTCAACGCAAATGGCGTCCATTGCGGCCAACGCGTCCTGCGAAGCGCGTGAGAACCTGCATCGTTTCTCGCTCGATCTCGGCCAGGCCTTTCAGTTGCTTGACGATCTTACCGATGGCATGACCGATACCGGCAAAGACATCAATCAGGATGCAGGTAAATCAACGCTGGTCAATTTATTAGGCTCAGGCGCGGTCGAAGAACGCCTGCGACAGCATTTGCGCCTGGCCAGTGAACACCTTTCCGCGGCATGCCAAAACGGCCATTCCACCACCCAACTTTTTATTCAGGCCTGGTTTGACAAAAAACTCGCTGCCGTCAGTTAAGGATGCTGCATGAGCCATTTTGCGGTGATCGCACCGCCCTTTTTCAGCCATGTTCGCGCTCTGCAAAACCTTGCTCAGGAATTAGTGGCCCGCGGTCATCGTGTTACGTTTTTTCAGCAACATGACTGCAAAGCGCTGGTAACGGGCAGCGATATCGGATTCCAGACCGTCGGACTGCAAACGCATCCTCCCGGTTCCTTATCGCACCTGCTGCACCTGGCCGCGCACCCGCTCGGACCCTCGATGTTACGACTGATCAATGAAATGGCACGTACCAGCGATATGCTTTGCCGGGAACTGCCCGCCGCTTTTCATGCGTTGCAGATAGAGGGCGTGATCGTTGATCAAATGGAACCGGCAGGTGCAGTAATCGCAGAAGCGTCAGGCCTGCCGTTTGTTTCGGTGGCCTGCGCGCTGCCGCTCAACCGCGAACCGGGTTTGCCTCTGGCGGTGATGCCTTTCGAATACGGCACCAGCGATGCGGCTCGGGAACGCTATACCACCAGCGAAAAAATTTATGACTGGCTGATGCGACGTCACGATCGTGTGATCGCGCATCATGCCTGCAGAATGGGTTTAGCCCCGCGTGAAAAACTGCATCACTGCTTTTCTCCACTGGCACAAATCAGCCAGTTGATCCCCGAACTGGATTTTCCCCGCAAAGCGCTGCCCGACTGCTTTCATGCGGTTGGACCGTTACGGCAACCTCAGGGGAGGCCGGGGTCATCAACTTCTTATTTTCCGTCCCCGGACAAACCCCGTATTTTTGCCTCGCTGGGCACCCTGCAGGGGCATCGTTATGGCCTGTTCAGGACCATCGCCAAAGCCTGCGAAGAAGTGGATGCGCAGTTACTGTTGGCACACTGTGGCGGCCTCTCAGCCACGCAGGCAGGTGAACTGGCCCGGGGCGGGGACATTCAGGTTGTGGATTTTGCCGATCAATCCGCAGCACTTTCACAGGCACAGTTGGCAATCACACATGGTGGGATGAATACGGTACTGGATGCTATTGCTTCCCGCACACCGCTACTGGCGCTGCCGCTGGCATTTGATCAACCTGGCGTGGCATCACGAATTGTTTATCATGGCATCGGCAAGCGTGCGTCTCGGTTTACCACCAGCCATGCGCTGGCGCGGCAGATTCGATCGCTGCTGACTAACACCGATTACCCGCAGCGTATGACAAAAATTCAGGCCGCATTGCGTCTGGCAGGCGGCACACCAGCCGCCGCCGATATTGTTGAACAGGCGATGCGGACCTGTCAGCCAGTACTCAGTGGGCAGGATTATGCAACCGCACTATGATCTCATTCTGGTCGGTGCCGGTCTGGCTAACGGCCTTATCGCGCTCCGGCTTCAGCAACAGCATCCGGATATGCGGATCTTGCTTATTGAGGCGGGTCCTGAGGCGGGAGGGAACCATACCTGGTCCTTTCACGAAGAGGATTTAACGCTGAACCAGCATCGCTGGATAGCGCCGCTTGTGGTCCATCACTGGCCCGACTACCAGGTTCGTTTCCCCCAACGCCGTCGCCATGTGAACAGTGGCTACTACTGCGTGACCTCCCGGCATTTCGCCGGGATACTCCGGCAACAGTTTGGACAACATTTATGGCTGCATACCGCGGTTTCAGCCGTTCATGCTGAATCGGTCCAGTTAGCGGATGGCCGGATTATTCATGCCAGTACAGTGATCGACGGACGGGGTTACACGCCTGATTCTGCACTACGCGTAGGATTCCAGGCATTTATCGGTCAGGAGTGGCAACTGAGCGCGCCGCATGGTTTATCGTCACCGATTATCATGGATGCGACGGTCGATCAGCAAAATGGCTACCGCTTTGTTTATACCCTGCCGCTTTCCGCAACCGCACTGCTGATCGAAGACACACACTACATTGACAAGGCTAATCTTCAGGCCGAACGGGCGCGTCAGAACATTCGCGATTATGCTGCGCGACAGGGTTGGCCGTTACAGACGTTGCTGCGGGAAGAACAGGGTGCATTGCCCATTACGTTAACGGGCGATAATCGTCAGTTTTGGCAACAGCAACCACAAGCCTGTAGCGGATTACGCGCCGGGCTGTTTCATCCGACAACCGGCTACTCCCTACCGCTCGCGGTGGCACTCGCCGATCGTCTCAGCGCGCTGGATGTGTTTACCTCTTCCTCTGTTCACCAGACGATTGCTCACTTCGCCCAGCAACGTTGGCAGCAACAGGGGTTTTTCCGCATGCTGAATCGCATGTTGTTTTTAGCCGGACCGGCCGAGTCACGCTGGCGTGTGATGCAGCGTTTCTATGGCTTACCCGAGGATTTGATTGCCCGCTTTTATGCGGGAAAACTCACCGTGACCGATCGGCTACGCATTCTGAGCGGCAAGCCGCCCGTTCCCGTTTTCGCGGCATTGCAGGCAATTATGACGACTCATCGTTGAAGAGCGACTACATGAAACCAACTACGGTAATTGGTGCGGGCTTTGGTGGCCTGGCACTGGCAATTCGTTTACAGGCCGCAGGTATTCCTGTTTTGCTGCTTGAGCAGCGCGACAAGCCGGGTGGCCGGGCTTATGTTTATCAGGAGCAGGGCTTTACTTTTGATGCAGGCCCTACCGTTATCACCGATCCCAGCGCGATTGAAGAACTGTTTGCTCTGGCCGGTAAACAGCTTAAGGATTACGTCGAGCTGTTGCCGGTCACGCCGTTTTATCGCCTGTGCTGGGAGTCCGGCAAGGTCTTCAATTACGATAACGACCAGGCCCAGTTAGAAGCGCAGATACAGCAGTTTAATCCGCGCGATGTTGCGGGTTATCGAGCGTTCCTTGACTATTCGCGTGCCGTATTCAATGAGGGCTATCTGAAGCTCGGCACTGTGCCTTTTTTATCGTTCAAAGACATGCTTCGGGCCGCGCCCCAGTTGGCAAAGCTGCAGGCGTGGCGTAGCGTTTACAGTAAAGTTGCCGGCTACATTGAGGATGAGCATCTTCGGCAGGCGTTTTCTTTTCACTCGCTCTTAGTGGGGGGGAATCCGTTTGCAACCTCGTCCATTTATACGCTGATTCACGCGTTAGAACGGGAATGGGGCGTCTGGTTTCCACGCGGTGGCACCGGTGCGCTGGTCAATGGCATGATCAAGCTGTTTCAGGATCTGGGCGGCGAAGTCGTGCTTAACGCCCGGGTCAGTCATATGGAAACCGTTGGGGACAAGATTCAGGCCGTGCAGTTGGAAGACGGCAGACGGTTTGAAACCTGCGCGGTGGCGTCGAACGCTGATGTTGTACATACCTATCGCGATCTGCTGTCTCAGCATCCCGCAGCCGCTAAGCAGGCGAAAAAACTGCAATCCAAGCGTATGAGTAACTCACTGTTTGTACTCTATTTTGGTCTCAACCATCATCACGATCAACTCGCCCATCATACCGTCTGTTTTGGGCCACGCTACCGTGAACTGATTCACGAAATTTTTAACCATGATGGTCTGGCTGAGGATTTTTCGCTTTATTTACACGCACCTTGTGTCACGGATCCGTCACTGGCACCGGAAGGTTGCGGCAGCTATTATGTGCTGGCGCCTGTTCCACACTTAGGCACGGCGAACCTCGACTGGGCGGTAGAAGGACCCCGACTGCGCGATCGTATTTTTGACTACCTTGAGCAACATTACATGCCTGGCTTGCGAAGCCAGTTGGTGACGCACCGTATGTTTACGCCGTTCGATTTCCGCGACGAGCTCAATGCCTGGCAAGGTTCGGCCTTCTCGGTTGAACCTATTCTGACCCAGAGCGCCTGGTTCCGACCACATAACCGCGATAAGCACATTGATAATCTTTATCTGGTTGGCGCAGGCACCCATCCTGGCGCGGGCATTCCCGGCGTAATCGGCTCGGCGAAGGCGACGGCAGGCTTAATGCTGGAGGACCTGATTTGACGAATACGTCATTACTGAATCATGCCGTCGAAACCATGGCGGTTGGCTCGAAAAGCTTTGCGACTGCATCGTCGCTTTTCGACGCCAAAACCCGTCGCAGCGTGCTGATGCTTTACGCATGGTGCCGCCACTGCGACGACGTCATTGACGATCAAACACTGGGCTTTCATGCCGACCAGCCCTCTTCGCAGATGCCTGAGCAGCGCCTGCAGCAGCTTGAAATGAAAACGCGTCAGGCCTACGCCGGTTCGCAAATGCACGAGCCCGCTTTTGCCGCGTTTCAGGAGGTCGCGATGGCGCATGATATCGCTCCCGCCTACGCGTTCGACCATCTGGAAGGTTTTGCCATGGATGTGCGCGAAACGCGCTACCTTACACTGGACGATACGCTGCGTTATTGCTATCACGTCGCCGGTGTTGTGGGCCTGATGATGGCGCAAATTATGGGCGTTCGCGATAACGCCACGCTCGATCGCGCCTGCGATCTCGGGCTGGCTTTCCAGCTGACCAACATTGCGCGTGATATTGTCGACGATGCTCAGGTGGGCCGCTGTTATCTGCCTGAAAGCTGGCTGGAACAGGAAGGACTGACGAAAGCGAATTATGCTGCGCCAGAAAACCGGCAGGCCTTAAGCCGTATCGCCGGGCGACTGGTACGGGAAGCGGAACCCTATTACGTCTCATCAATGGCCGGTCTGGCACAATTACCCTTACGCTCGGCCTGGGCCATCGCGACAGCGAAGCAGGTGTACCGTAAAATTGGCGTGAAAGTTGAACTGGCCGGTAAGCAGGCCTGGGATCATCGCCAGTCCACGTCCACCGCCGAAAAATTAACGCTTTTGCTGACGGCATCCGGTCAGGCAGTTACTTCCCGGATGAAGACGTATCCACCCCGTCCTGCTCATCTCTGGCAGCGCCCGATCTAGCCGCATGCCTTTCTCTCAGCGTCGCCTGAAGTTTAGATAACGGTGGCGCGTACAGAAAACCAAAGGACACGCAGCCCTCTTTTCCCCTTACAGCATGATGCATACGGTGGGCCATGTATAACCGTTTCAGGTAGCCTTTGCGCGGTATGTAGCGGAACGGCCAGCGCTGGTGTACCAGTCCGTCGTGGACCATAAAATACAGTAAACCATAAGCGGTCATGCCTGCACCAATCCACTGGAGCGGCCAGATTCCTGTACTGCCGAAGTAAATCAGGGCAATCGACACAATGGCGAATACCACGGCATAGAGATCGTTAACTTCAAATGCGCCTTTACGCGGTTCATGATGTGAAAGATGCCAGCCCCAACCCCAGCCGTGCATGATGTATTTATGTGCCAGTGCAGCAACCACTTCCATGCCGACCACGGTGATAAACACGATCAGGGCATTCCAAATCCACAACATAATCTCTCCAGTACAGACGTCCGGCATCAAGCGTGAGGAGTTAATTTTAACAGAGATTAGCCCGTCTACTTACGGGAAAGAGAAAAGGCGCGCCAGAAAGGCGCGCCTGGCATCAGAAATCCGCCTTCAGAACCACGCGGTAATTGGCTTTACCCGCGCGTACGTGCGCCAGCGCATCGTTAATTTTGGACATTGGGAAGTACTCTACCGTCGGGGCGATATCTGCACGACCAGCCAGCTTCAGCAGTGAACGTAACTGAGCCGGAGAACCCGTTGACGAGCCAGTAACGGCACGGTCGCCCAGAATCAGACTAAAAGCCGGGACATCGAAAGGTTTCAGCACCGCGCCGACCGTATGGAACTTGCCGCGAGGAGCCAGTGCCGCAAAGTACGGCTGCCAGTCAAGATCGACCGCGACAGTGCTGATAATCAGATCGAACTGACCGGCCAGCGCTTTCAGCGCCTCGGGATCGCGACTGTTCACCACATGGTCTGCCCCCATGTCGAGGATAGCCTGCTTTTTGCTTTCAGATGAACTGAACGCCGTTACTTCCGCCCCCATGGCATGCAGGATTTTAATGGCGATATGACCCAGTCCACCAATTCCGATCACACCAACCCGGCTCATCGCCGTGATGTTGTGCATCAGCAGAGGCTTAAATACCGTGATACCGCCGCAGAGCAGTGGGCCTGCCGTGGCAGGATCCAGTTTTTCCGGCAGCGGAATGACCCATTGCCAGTTAGCACGCAGCTTCTCAGCGAAACCGCCGTGGTTGCCGATGGTCGTCGTCGTACCCTGTGCACAGTTAACGTGATCGCCACTGATGCAGGGATCGCAGTGCTGGCAGCTCTTGGCCGTCCAGCCAATGCCCACGCGCTGACCGACTTTCAGCCCTTTATTTTTTGCACTGTCGCCCAGTGCGGCTACGCGTCCGATGACCTCATGGCCAGCAACCACGGGATAAGCCGAAATTCCCCACTCGTTATCGATCATCGACAGGTCGGAGTGACAGACACCACAATACTCAACCTCGACTTCAACATCTTCAGCGTCCAACGGGCCGGGATCATAGTCGTAACGCTCCAGCGCTTGTCCCGCCTGCATGGCTGCGTAACTCTTAATTGTCATTCTGTACCTCTTTTAACGCGTTGATTTGGCAGTCAGCGTATTCGCAACGGTCACGAACTGACCACCGCCAAGATGATGTAATGTATGGAGCGCGGGATCCACGGCCTCGAAATGCCAGCGGCCGTCATAAAATACCCGGCTGTCAGCCGCCGCAGTGAGCACCTCACCAAACAGCGTGTCATAGGCCTGCTGCGCTTCCGTTTCAGGCAGCAGACGGCACTCCATCCACGCGACACAGCTCTCTTCCAGCAACGGCACGCCATAGTGCAGACTTTCGTGTGCCTGAATAGCGAAGTCGGCAAACTTGTCCTGATCGCGCCCGGACGTGCTGCCCACCGCATAAGCCATATCAACAAAACCCGCCGCCGGTACACAAATGCCAAATGCCCCGCTGGCTTCAATGATCTCACGTGACAATGTGGATTTATCCACAACGATAGCCATTCTTGCTGGTGTGAACTCAACGGGTACCGACCAGGCTGCGGCCATGATGTTGCGGCGCTTTGACTGACTGTCGCGACTGGTAATTAACACCGTGGGACCGTGATTAAGCAGACGGCTTGCGTGTTCCAGCGCTACCGGACGAAAATGCGACATGCAGTGTTCCTCAGACCTGAACCAGGCATAAATGACGCGACTGAACCCCAATATCAGGGAATAAAGCGCGTTACCTTAGCGGCTTTTATTTCGCTTCAGTTTGCCGCTTTGTGCCTTAACGTTAAAAATAATGTTTAATATCATGATTTAACATTGATGAAATCTGATAGTGCTGGCCTTTAAAGCGAAACCGCCGGATAGCTAATTCTAGTTTGGTTTGGTTTGATGTGGGAGAAATGAGATTAATCCTTATCAGTTTAAAATAAGGTCTGCACTGGCAGAACCTGGCTAAGTTTGTCACAGTCATTGAAGCCAACTTTCATGCTTTACAACAGGAGCCGCTATGAACACTGAAACACTACGGGCAGAACCACTGACCTGGGGTCATGGGCCTCATCTTTTTGAAGTTTTTATCGAGCCCACCTGCCCTTTCTCCGTTCGGGCTTTCAATAAGCTGGATGCGCTCCTGAGCCTGGTCGGAGAAGATAAGATGACGCTTAAAGTCCATCTTCAGTCCCAGCCCTGGCATATGTATTCCGGGGTTATTGTGCGCTATATTCTTGCCGCCTCAGTACAAGGTAAAGCGGCGGCTAAAGCCGTCCTCCAGGCGGTGGCCGATCACCGCGAAGCGTTTGAGTTCACTGACCACTGCCGTGGTCCTAACATGGACACCACGCCTAACCAACTCCTGGCACGGCTCAGGGATTACAGCGGCATTGATGCTTATGCGGCTTTCGATCGCCCTGACTTACAAAATCTGGTGAAATGGCACTGTAAGTATGCCCGTCAGAACGGGATTCATGTTTCGCCAACCTTCATGATTAATGGTCTGGTCCAGCCCGATATCGGCAGCGGCGATTCGGTTGAACAGTGGGCAGAACGCCTTCTGGCCTGATATTCCCCTGCGATGCACACAAACTGAGTGGATAACCCATAAACGGACGTAATATTCCCATGACAATGAATGTGGAACAATTAAAGGCTAAATATCCTGGCGCACTGTCGTGGTCATTTGGCGATTCACCTGAGCTGGCGAATGAACTGGCGACCCTGGTCCTGACCGGGAAGAAAATTGCCACCTGCAGCTCGTTGCAGGGCTGGTACGATGACGACGTCAGGCCGCTGCCTGGCGGTTACAACATTATTTTAGATGGCGAGAAAAAACCGCTGTGCGTCGTCAGAACGACCGGGCTTTTTCTGACGCGCTTTGATCGCGTCACGCCGGAAATGGCCATGATGGAAGGAGAAGGCGACCTGAGTCTTGAATACTGGCAGCGTGAACATCAACGCTTCTTCCAGCGCAACGGCGGATTCAGTCCCGAAATGGAGCTGATCTTTGAAACCTTCCAGCTGGTGGAAGTCATCTGACAAACCGCCCGTTCGCGCCCGTATTACATCCGAACGGGCGTTTTCATTCCGGGGCAGCAGGCCAAATCAACGGTGCAGCGCCATTGACCATCACGGTCCCGGCGAAACACATAGGTGGCGCGCCGGGTCGTTTCAACATGGTTTTCTGCTGACAGGAATAACGCAGCACGGTTTCCATGATCACCAGCGCCGTTTCCCCCCTCAGTGACCGCCATTCTGCCCTGCTCAACCACCCGCTTATCCTGAACAATGGCCTTAAAAGCACGACGCATGGCGGCCTTGCCCGTTACCGTCATTCCCGGCTTTATCATCAGGCCGGCATCCTCTGCATAGTGCTGCATAATCACGGGAAGTCATCGCCCTGTCGCTTCGTCTGACAACCTGTAAAACAGGTAGCTCATTCATCAGCTCTTCCGCACGCATTGCGGGTATGTTAAGTATATGCTTACCGATGTTAAAAGGAGTTAATCATGTTTAGTCATATGGTTGTTGGTACAGACGATATTGAGCAGACAAAAAAATTCTATGACGCCATTTTTGCCGTAATAGCGTGTGAAGAGCAGGGAATTGATGCCATAGGCCGCCCTTTTTATTCGAAAAATAACCAGCGTTTTATTGTCACTAAGCCCATTAATGGTCAACCCGCCACCTTTGCCAATGGCGGAACCATTGGCTTTGCGATGCCCTCATCTGACGCCGTCTTCCGCTGGCATCAGCAGGGTCTCGAAAACGGCGGAACCTCGGCTGAATCCCCACCGCATATCAGAGAAACCGATGGTCGCTGTGTCGCTTATCTCAGAGATCCCACCGGTAATAAGCTGTGTGCTTTTTACAATCCGTCATAGTGTATGACCGGTTCTGTACACGCAGCGAAAAAGCCTTGTAAACGGAGAGCCGTTGGATATTAATCTCGCTGGCTTTCTGCCTGCACTGTTGCCGATTGCGCTGTCACCTGGGGCGAGTTTCACTCTGGCGATGAACAGTGCACTTACATCAGGCTACAGAGGCTTGTTTAAAACACTGTTCGGCACTGCGCTGGGTATTTACACGCACGCGCTGCTGATTGGACTGGGGCTGTCGACGGCGCTGGTGGCGTCATCCACACTGTTCACCTGGTTAAAAATCGTGGGGGGCGTTTATTTACTGTGGCTTGGCGGACTGCTGTTTATCACCGGGATAAAGACAAAAACCTTTACGCTGAACGCCATGGACAGCGCGGTTACGATAAAAGGCGCCTGGCTGGCCAACGTCATTAACCCTAAAGCTATCCTGTTTTACCTGACGGTGGTTTCCCAGTTTACAGGCGACAGAACCGATTTGGCTGCCTTCCTGAGCCTGGCCACCGTGCACATTGTAGTGATGTGTCTCTGGCTCACGCTTATCAGCCAGCTACTGGTTTTTTCAGCGCAAAGCGTGAATCCCGTTGTTCTGAAACGCTATGTAAACATGGCAGGGGGTCTTTTGCTGATAGTGATTGCCGTACACAACCTGGTATCCTGATCGTGCGTTCAACGCGGTCATCATAACTTTCATTCATATCGGAAGGCAGGGGAAAACAGATGGTAACCGTTCAGCAATGGTATAAAGACGATTATCTGATCACGACAGATCGCGCAAGAATGGATATTGAGGCGATTCATCGCTATCTTACCCGCTCAACATGAGCAGCCGGTTGAAATATCGCGAATGGATGTGGCCGTACGTCTCTATCCAGTTGTTTGCGGCGTGTAACGTTCAGTGCCAGTCATTCTCGTACAAGGTCGAGTGCACTGAGTGTGTAGCGGCCTTCGCTGTTGCACTTAACAGCCTGGCGAAAGGTAACCATGATTTCGTAGTCTCGGGGCATCAATCTGCCCTTCAATTTTTGCTATGTGTAATTACAGTAATATCAGTACGTGATAATGATCAAGCCGCTACGGTTGGGAATTTGTAAAACCTATGAAAAATAATTATTTTTATTGACAAGACTTTTATCAAGACAATTTTCCGATTTACTTAATAAGTTAATAGCATTACATTGTACCTGGTTAAACATTTCTCGTTAATCTCGCGTTTCATCAGTGACGATGAACCGTTAAAACAAACATGAAAGGACGTCGAAAAGGATAGAAGGATGTATTACAGGGAAGAGATAATAAATTATTTTCAAGCCAATAACATATTAGCTTCTAAATTAGATCGTGCGTTAACAGGTGTCATGGATTTAGTTTCAAACCAGATAGATACGATTGGCGCTGGTGCCAGGCGTGCGCTTTATTATACCTCGTATTTTACCGATGAATATAACGATGTTTGCCAGCAGCAAAAAAACGAAGATGTTCGATTCAAAAATGGCGTCATTTATCTTTTGCGACATGAAAATATTGCTTATCAAATGCTAAAGATATATTTCGAAGAAATATTTAAGGATAAGACCTCCGAACAACTTGAACACATCAAGCAAAAGCTAATGACTGTTAACATACATATTGCCGCCAGCTCACTGACAAACGTTGGATTTGCTTTAGCAACAGCAACTTCTGTTGCAGCAGGCATGAATCTGAGTTTTCAACTCAGCGCGCTGGTGGGACGTAGGGCGGGACAGTTAGCCGGAGCGATTGGCATATATGGCATAGTCCAGAAAGCGGCAGATAGCGCATACCGTCTTCACGTGTCTAATCCGGTTTATTATTCAGCGCTATACACCCAAGAGCTCGAAATGATGTATTTCCTGATAGAACCTTTATTCGAGCGGGCGGAGGCATTTAATGCTCATTGGGCATCAGATAATAAAATTGCAGATATCATTACTAAGATGATTAGATAAATGACGACTTTAACTAAAAGGGTTTTCAGCCGTATATTCAGATCATTAATTTCGGTTTATGGCCCGGCAGCATTGACCATAGCATTTGCTGTCATTCAGGGCTTATTTTTCCCGAATAGTCCAATCTGGCTAATCCCCTTATTCTTTATATTCGTGATGGTTGGTTTATCAATATATGAAATTGTGAAGTTCAAACGAAAGCAATAACACAGATTTATAAGGAAATAATATGTCTACACCAGCTCATTTATGGCTTGAAGATGAAAACGGTTCGCCTATTATTGGTGGCTGCACAATGCCAATGCGTTTGGGTTCTATAGAGTTAAAAAATTTTTCTCACGCCGTGACAATTCCGGTTGATCCCAGCTGGGGAAAATTAACAGGAACACGTATTCACCGACCCATTACTGTAGTGAAAGAATTCGACAGAACTACACCCATTTTATATCGTGCCGTATGTCAGGGCCGTCCTATGAAGAAGGCTACGATTAAAATGTATCATATACTGGAGTCTGGTACAGAGGCCGAATATTTCAATATTATTTTAGAAAATGTCAAAATAACGACTATTTCGCCTTATCTTACACCTAATGGGATGAGCAGCACTCACCAGGAAACGCTGGAGATTCGATATGAAGCGATTACATGGAAATATATAGATGGCAATATTATCTTCCGCGACTCATGGAATGATCGCGCAACTGCTTAAATGAAAAAAGCCTGGTCTTGCCGGGCTTGCTGGTGTTGGCGTTAACATTCACATTAAAATCATGTTAAAAACTTTATTAAATAAGCCATTATTAATTTCCAGGCACTCATGCATCCAGCTTACATCCCTAACCATACATTTCTCCTTTTCATCATCAATTAACTCCCGGCATTTGTAATAAAAGTACACCGTGTTTGATGCTGTCTCTCATTGGCTGTTCCGATCAATTCGCCCTGATTGTCTGGAGAAGCAGACAGACGTGCTTAAGCCATTAATTGCTATAAGATATAAACTGATCTTGCCATTGAAAATGTTGGTGCACAACTAGCCAGTGCAATCTTCGGTCTCAATGCCACACTGCAAAGCATCATCGCTGTTAACACCAGCGTTAGTTATCCTGCATGGTGGCAACATCAAATCCGGCGCTATGGTTGGCCGCATCCATAGCGCGCTGCCGTATACGGACAACTTCAGGATCAAAATTGCATTTACCCTTTCTGGTTTAGAAAAATATTTAACGACGTCTCTGTAAACGGTTTTATAAATCATCTGCTTTTTGCGGTGGATACTGCAGCGTTTTTTCGAAAGCCAGCATGAAGGTGGTCGCGCGTTCGCGTTTCATCTGAGCCTGTTGATTCAGCTTATCGGCATGTTCATACCAGCCGGCCCGATTACGCCTGGACGATTACCCGACCCGATATCTATCAGGCCCGTCGTTCAGACCGGGCCTGATAAGCCTGCTTTTCCGTCAGATTTAGCGGTCGGCGATGATGGCCAGCCGCTCACAGCCACGCGCCTCCAGTGCCTGCGCGGCCTGAGCGGCACGCATGCCGCTGGCGCAGACCAGAACAATGCGCTTATCCGCGGGCGGCTGCCAGCAGGCAATATCCTGTGGCAGTAGCCTCTCAGCATTCGTGCTGACGCTCACGGGGGCTTCATCCATCCCACGTAGCTCCACCACGCAGTCGTCTGGCGTCAACAAGGCAGGGTCAATAAACGGAATCCCGGGTTTTTCCGGTTCCGGTGCCGCGTCAAAGCGGAACTGACGCAGTTGCCATGACACAAAATCACAGTTAATCATGCACCCTAACGGTGACGGCGACAGCGTTAGCAGTATGCTGAGCGCCATCTGAGCCTGCATTGCGCCTAAGGTGGCGACCGCCGGGCCTAAAACCCCCGCAGTGTTGCAGTTGCCTGATGCTTTGGGTAAACGGGGAAACAGCGCGCGATAGCTGGGCGCTCCGCCGCAGAATCCGCCAACATAGCCTTGTCTTCCCAGCACTGAGGCACTCACCAGGGGAATTCGTCGGGCATAGCAGTTGTCGGAGAGCAGATAGGTCACTGCAAAATTGTCTGCGGCGTCAATGACCAAATCAATCCCTGCCATTGCCGTATCGATAATGCTGGCACGCAGGGCATCAACATGCGGCTCGATGAGTATGTCAGGATTGCGTTGCGCCAGCGCACGCTGCGCGCAGAAAACCTTGGGCTCGCCAATGTCGGCAACGGTAAACAACGTCTGGCGATGCAAATTATGCAGCGTCACGACATCATGATCATACAGCCGGATATAGCCCACGCCGGCACCTGCGAGCAGGGGCAACAGGGTTGACGCGAGTCCACCCGCGCCCACGACCAGAACGCGGGCTGCAGCCAGCGCCTGCTGCCCCTCATCCCCGACTTCGGGCAACATAGTCTGTCGTTGATATCGCGACATTTTCGCTCCTTAACTGAACTGCGCCAGACCAAAAACGGGCGTGGAGGCGACCGCCATATCCCGACGTTCCATCATGCCGGCCAACCGCGCCTGATGTCCTGACTGAATGGCACTGGCAAACGCTCCCGCCATGCGTACCGGATCGTGGGATTTCGCGACGGCGGTATTCAGCAACACGGCATCAAAGCCCAGCTCCATCGCCTGCGCCGCCTGGCTGGGAGCACCGATCCCCGCGTCAATGATCAGCGGAACGTCTTTAAACCAGGCACGCATGGTGCGTAAACCGTCAATATTGCGTAGCCCCTGCCCCGAGCCAATGGGCGCGCCCCAGGGCATCAGCACCTGACAGCCCGCTTCCAGCAGTTTTTCGCCCACAATCAGATCTTCTGTGGTGTAAGGAAAAACATAAAAACCTTCGGCACATAAAATACGGGCGGCCTCCACCAGGGCGAAAGGATCCGGTTGCAGGGTATCCGCGTGCCCGATCACTTCCAGTTTGATCCACGGCGTGGCAAACAGTTCGCGCGCCATATGCGCCGTCGTGACGGCTTCCCTGACGGTATGGCAACCCGCCGTATTGGGTAACACGCGCTTATTCAGCGTTTTCAGTAAATCGCGAAAGGCCCCACCCTGACTTCCTTCCCGACGCAGACTGACCGTGATGATATCCGCACCGGAGGCCACAACAGCCTGCTGAAGAATATCCGGTGAGGGATAACCGGCCGTACCCAGTAAAAAACGGGAGTCGCCCTTGTAGTCGTAAAACATGATCAACCTCCCTGCATTGGCGACAGCACTTCCAGACGGCAGTTGGCCTCAAGCAACTGTGAGGCATAGCGCTCTCTGGGAACAAAGGTTCCATCGAGGGCACTGGCCACACAGCCAGCGTCAATGCCCTGCTCTTCTAACAACTCCGCAAGCGTCCCGGCTTTCGTCTCGATAGCACGACCATTTAGTTCGATTCGCATAGTAGTCTCTCTGTTGCAAGTTGATGCATGAGCTTTTCGGCCATAACCGGTGCCAGCAAAAAGCCATGGCGATACATGCCGTTAATGGAAAAGACACCGTTTTCATAACGCACGTCGGGCAGGTTGTCGTGATAAGCAGGACGTAACCCCGTCCCGCTTTCGATAATGCGCGCTTCGGCAAGCGCAGGATGAATGCTGTAAGCAGCGCTCAGCAGCTCCATCATGGCGCGCGCGCTGATGGGGCTGGTATCCTGACTCTCAACCATGGTGGCCCCGAGCATAAAGTGCCCCTGCGCCCGGGGAACCAGATAGCAAGGAAAACGGGGATGCAGCAGGCGTAAAGGTCGGGAAAACGTGATCTCATCCGTTTGCAGGATTAGCATTTCGCCCCGCACCGCACGCAAGGCTGGCTGTGCCTCACGCGCATGAATACCGCGGCAATCAATAATGCGTCCGCTGGGATTGCCAGCGTGAATACTGACGCCCGCGCTGACCAGACGTGCACGTAACTGTTGCATTGCCTGACGCGGATCGAGATGCGCTTCAGCCGGGAAAAATAATCCCCGGGCGAAGCGGTTTTCCAGCGCGGGTTCGATGTCACCTGGCGCAACCCACTGATGCGCTAGGGTCATGCTGGCAAACCGGGTAAGTTCGGCGCTGTCACGCGGTGGCGTGAGTACGAGTGTGCCCTGCTGTTCAACGCCACTTACGCGGGCTGCCCACCACGCTGCAGCGTGCTGTCCCCATTCAACGACCTGCTGAGGCGCACTTTCTGCCTCACACCAGGGTGCCAGCATGCCGCCAGCCCAGTAGGACGCCGCCTGACAATTCGGTTGCGTAATGACTTCAACCTTTTCGCCGTGTTCGGCCAGTAACGTCGCGATACAGAGTCCGGATACACCGCTGCCCAGCACTGACCAGCGGCTCATTGTCCGCCATCCTGATGGGGTAAAAACGGAATAAGGATAGTCACATTGGCCTCTCTGTTAGCTCTCAGAGACCCGCGATACAAGAAGGGAAAAAGCACAAGCCTGACAGAAACAGGCTCTGCGGCAAGCATCTACGCGATGCGCAGATGCCCGTCTTCCTACGCCAGTATCAACTGGGTCAGGTTCTAAGGGTCGCTAAGCCGCGCATGGCGCTATTAGCCTCTCAGTCTCTCTGGCGAGACTCCCCTGACGGGTTCTAGTTGTATTTTAAGCGACGCTGTTCGTCAAGGCTGACACGCAATTTATCGCCGGGTCCGGCAAGATAAATAGCGCATTCAGGGTACACCCATATAGCGCAACAACGCCGTCATGCAGGCCGCGCCCAGAATAATGAAAATCAGCGGAGCTCTACGCCAGGCAAGGAACAGGGCAAACCCGACGCCCAGCACTCTGGCCATCCCTGCAAAATGCTGGCCTTCAAACAGCGTGGTGGTTGCCGCAACCGCAAGCAGCAGTACAGTGGCAGCATCGGATAACATATTTTGGGTTCGTTCACTGACGGGCAGACGATTGCCGAGTTTAACACCCGCGAAACGGATGGCGTAGGTGCCAGCAGCCAGCAACGCAATACCTGCAATAATCATGGCGTGATTCATTTGCGCGATCTCCATGTAAAGAGGCCAAGCAAGGAAAACAATACGGGCATACCGGCAGGTACGAAAGGCGTGACCACCAGCGACAAAAACGCACCAGTCATAGCAGGAATGCGGGTGCGCGCTTTGCGTAAGGCAGGAAAGATTAGCGCAATCAGGATCGCGGGAAAGACCGCATCCAGGCCGATAGCAGACACATTCGGAATAAACTGCCCTATCGCCGCGCCAGCCATTACGGTCACAGGCCAGATTACGCCAATACTGATGCCGCATATCCAGAATGCCTGGCGACGTTGCGCCAGCGTAGGCTGGGAAATGCCAAACACGACACTTTCATCATTCATGATGTGGCATCCTAGCAGACCCCGTCTGCCCTGACCGACCAAATCCTTGACAGTGATACCAAAAGGAAGATGACGCGCATTGACCAACAGCCCCGCCGCTGCCGCCGTGAGAGGACTGCCACCGCCCGCCACGATACCGATAAACAGGAACTCCGACGCCCCCGCCAGCACCAGCGTCGATAACGCCAGCGGCACCCAAAACGGAAAACCCTCTGCAAGAGCGAGCGAACCATATGACAGGCCAACAATGCCATCGGCAAGACAGACAAGGAAAATGGCTTTTATCACGCCCTTGTCCAGCGTCTCTTTTTTATCCAGCATCACGATTAGATCCCATAACGAACGATATACCCATTATAATGAACGGACCGCAGCAGCATTACAAGATGAACGATATGTTCGCTATAACTAACAGGATGCAGGATGAGTACACCCATTGATATTATCGCCAGCAGTTTAGTCAGAGAGCGCCAGCGGGCAGGACTGACACTTGCAGAAGTCGCGCGTCGGGCCGGCATAGCAAAATCGACCCTCTCTCAACTTGAGGCGGGGAACGGTAATCCTGGCATTGAGACGTTGTGGTCACTTTGCGTTGCCCTGAATATTCCGTTTGCCCGCCTGATGGAGCCGGAAGCGAACCGCCTGCAGGTTATTCGTCGCGGTGAAGGCCCTGCCGTTGCCGCCGAGCAGGCGGATTATAAAGCCGTCCTGCTGGCAACCTGTCCGCCCGGCGCGCGACGGGATATCTATCTGCTAAACATCCAGCCCGGCAGCGAGCGCCGCTCGCAACCGCATTCGCCGAACACCATTGAGCATCTCATCTTGACTCAGGGACGCGCGCTGGTCGGGCCCACAGACTCGCCCGTCGAACTGGCACCGGGCGACTACATCAGCTATCCCGGCGACACTGAACATATTTTTCGTGCGCTGGAGCCGGATACGCTGGCCGTGCTGGTCATGGAGCACATCTGAGGGTGCTCTGCCTCAGTCATCAGGCAGGCTAATCGCATCAAGGGAAATGACCCGATGTGCACTCCTCTCAAGTAGCGTGAGATCATGACTGACCAGCAGAATGGCGCAGCGTTGCTGCATGGCCAGATCAGTCAGTAAGGCCAGCGTCTGTTGCTGAACCACAGGATCGAGACGCGACGTGGGTTCATCGGCAAACAGGAACACGGGATTCAGCAACATCGCCCGAAGCAGCGAAAACCGCTGAAGTTCACCGCCTGACAATCCTGAAGCCGGACGGTGTAACAACGCCTGTCCGAGCCCCAATTGCCGCATCCGCTCATCACGTCGCCTCACCGGGATTGTGTGGCGCTGCAGCAGATCGTCGATGATCTGGGCCATAGTGATATCCGGTGGAAAAACCGCAGAAGGATCCTGGTACAGTTTTTGATAACGCAACGGATGAAACCTGCCCGGTCGGGTTATCGTTCCCTTATCGGGCTTAATCAAGCCCGATAGCGTATCTCCCAGGCTGCTTTTGCCACTGCCGCTCTCACCATAAAGCCCAACGATTTCACCGGCGCGAAAGCATAAATTTACATTGCGGAACAACGTTTTCCCGGCGCGTTTCAGAGTAAGCCCTTCGGCCCGTAATACGAGGGTGTCATCACAGGGCAACAACGTGGCCGGTGGCCAGGCATGGGGTTCGGCGGCCAGCAACTGTTTCGTATAAGCCTTCTGCGGCGCATTCAGGACTTGCGTGGCATTGCCCTGCTCAATCACCTTTCCCTTATGCATCACGACAATGTCACCGCCTAACTGCCTGGCCAGCGCGATATCATGGGTGATGGTCAGCAAGGCTTCGCCGCGGGCTACGGCCAGGTTGAGCATGTCACCAATTTCGTCCCGTCGCGCCACATCCAGTCCTTTCGTCGGTTCATCCGCGATAAGCAGAGTGGCACCGCCCGCCCGCGCAGCGGCAAAGCACACCCGTTGGGCCATTCCACCGGAAAGCTGCCAGGGGAAACGCTCTGCCGCGTGGGCCAGCCCCAGCGAGTCCAGCGCCAAACCTGCCGCCTGCTGCGCGCCCTGACGCGTGAACCCCCGTATGTACCGATAACCCTCTTCTGTCTGGCTTTTCACACGCATCGTCGGATCAAGCGCCAGTAAGGGCTCCTGAGGTAGAGCGGCAATACGGTGTCCCCACAGCGCGCGGAGTGCTGTCAGATCGGTTTGCAGATTATATTGCTGCCCGTCAATGACTACCGTTCCTTCAGCGCGCACTCCGTCGGGTAAGGCGCCGAAAATGGCCTGCGCAAACAAACTTTTTCCCGATCCTGTCTCACCAATGAAGGTGACGGGCCTGCCGGGATGGATGATCAGACTTACAGGCTCAACAATGCAGGTATCCGCGAAGACGGCAACCTGTTTGATTACGATGCTTGCCATTTGCGCTCCTTGTTGACCAACAAATTCAGCCCCACCAGCAGGATAAACAGCACAACCACAGGCTGCAGTAATAGCCAGGGCGCTTCCCAGGCATAGGGGAACAGCTCCGTCATCATCAGGCCCAGCTCAGGTGTGGGTGGACGAACGCCAACACTGATAAATCCCAGCGCCGATACGGCCATAATGGCATTGCTGAATGCATAGACGGTCAGTGTCAGCAATAACGGAGACAGGGCCGGCCAAAGATGTCGGCGAAAGAGATAAACAATGGAGAAGCCAAGCAGTGAAGATGACTGAACGGCTGGCGACATGACCACGGGCCGCAGCGTGGCGCGTGTCACACGGAAAAATTCCACCCACAGTACCAGTGAAAGTCCCAGCCATAACATGAGGGGCGCGTCAGGTGCGATTGCGGCGAGCAGCAGGACTAACAGCAGGCCCGGCAGCGCCAGACACATGTCGGCCAGCATACCGAAAAGTCGATCGACCCATCCGCCGTACCAGGCGCTGGCTATTCCCGCCAGCAGCCCCATGAGCATTGCTGTAATCACACACAGGGCCGCCAGCCCCAGTGACAATCGCAGCGCCGCACTCAGGCGCGCCAGCATTGAGCGCCCTAAATGGTCATAACCCAGCCACGCGTTACCCGAGGGCGGCGTTAACATCTGCAACAAATCCTGCTGCAGGGGATCGTTCTGATCAAACAACGGCATCAGCCACGCAAAGGCCAGCAGGGTTAAAATTATCACCAGCCCCGTTTTTTGGCGGTACGTCATACGCGTTTACCTCGGGGATCCAGGACATAACACACGGCATCGACAAGCATATTTAAGGTGACAAAGGTCAATCCCAGTACCACCGCACTGGCCTGAATCACCGGAACATCCCGGGCAAAAATCGCATGTACCAGCGCGTGTCCGACACCTGGCCAGGCAAAAAGAGTTTCGATCACCACCACACCTTCCACTAACCAGACGAACTGCATGCCGATCCAGGTGACGACAGGGACACTGAGATTGCGCAAACCATGTCGCAAAAACAGGTGCGGCGCGGAAAGGCCCTTTTGCGCTCCCCAGCGATACCAGCCTGCTTTCACTGCCTGACAGGTTGCCTCACGGACAACACGCGCCCCTACCGCGCTCAGCGTTAATGCCAGCGTCAGCGCCGGCAGGATGACATGTTGCCCTTCCCCATGCCCCGCACTGGGTAGCCAGTTCAGGCGCAGCGAAAACAACATAATCAGAAGTAAACCCAGGGCAAAATGTGGAATCGATTTAAACGTGGGTGCCAGCACGTTAATGAGCCGATCAACAACACCGCCCGGCCGACATCCTGCCCAGATCCCCGCAGGAATAATGAGAATCAACATCATCAGCAGTGCTACACCGGCCAGAGCAAGGGTTTGTGTTAACTGCCAGCCCAGCTCACTGCTGACCGGCTCGCCTGAGACGAGAGATCGCCCGAAATCGAAGCGCAGCAGATCCCACATCCAGTGCCATAGTGCATTTCCCTGAGCGGAAAAGTCCGTCAGCTGTTGCTGCACGCGGGTAACCGCCGCCAGGTCGACCCGGTCATAACCATATCGTCCCGACGCAATGCGCCAGGCCATATCGCCCGGTAACGCCTGTACTAAAACGAACGTTAAAATACCGACGGCAAAAATCACAAAGGCAGCCTGACCCAGGCGCCAGACGAGTTGTTTAAGCATTATTCCGCCCATTTCATTTCACGCAGGCCAAAATGGCGTTCAAAGGGATCCAGTTTTACGGCGGCGAGCTTCGCGTTTACTGCTGCTGACTGCTGGTACCAGGCAACCGGAATAACCGGTAAATCACGCTGTAATGCGGCGGTGATGACCGCTCTTGCCTGCTGTCGTTGATCGGGATCGTTGCTACGTGAAAGCGTGCTGAGCGCCTTATCAAACGCGTTGTCGTGCCAGTTCATTGCGCCCCAGTCACCTCCCTGCGAACCGTAATCCTGAAGTAGCGTGCCGCTTGGATCCGGCGTCAGGGCGAAATTACGGGCATAGAGCGCCATTTGCAGGCTGCCATCATGATGACGCGCGGGTATCTCACTGGAATTGGTTGAATTGATGATGACCTCGATCCCGACCTCTCGCAGTTGTTGCTGAATGACCATGGCGATTAAGGGCAGCTCGGGGCGATCGGGATATGTCAGCAGCGTGAGGGTAAAGCGCTGGCCAGCGCGGGTTAACATGCCGTCCCGGCCGGACATCCATCCGGACTGTGCCAGTAAGGCGGCGGCACGCTGAGGAGCATAATCCAGAGGCTGTAAAGACGCGTTGTGCCACCCGGCCATAGAGGGCGGGAACATCTGTGTTGCCGCACCGGGAGAGCGTAATATGGCCGCAGACAGCGCATTCCGATTGATCGCCAGGCTGAGCGCTTCGCGCGTGGTTTGTTCCTTCAGGAACGGATGAGCGACGTTCAGCTTCAGCATCACCGTACGGGGTACGGAAACGGTAAGCACCTGTAGTGAACTTTTGTGTGACAAGCGCTGACGGCTGGCGGCGTCCAGATTAAAGACGTAATCCGCATCACCACTTTCTGCAAGTAATGCGCGCGTTTCGGCCCGGCCCGCGGACAAATAACGGGCACGTTCAATGCTGGGTTTCTCTCCCCAGTATCCTTCAAACCGTTTTACACTCAGTGACTGAGGTGGCTGGAAACTGACGAGCTGGAAAGGGCCACTGCCGATGACGCGCGTAATGGTATTGGTATCGTCCCAGGAACTCAGCGCGAGGATTTGCGAACGGCTTTCAGCCAGCACCGCCAGCAGCGGCGTGAAAGGCTCGCTCAGCGTGACCGTCACACGCCGATCTTCTCCGCTGACCGACGTAATGGGTGCTTTGTCGAGTAAACCTGGCTTACTGCGGGCGGTATTCAGCGATTTTACGACGCTCTCAGCAGTAACAGGCGATCCATCATGAAAATGGGCGTTGCTCCGCAGCGTAAAATGCCATTGCAGCCCATCGGGCGAAATGTCCCAGCTTTCGGCTAACGCAGGTACCGCCTTGCCTTTCTCATCTGTTTCCACCAGCGTTTCCACCACATCCATACGAAGCAGAATGTCGCCTGAAAGGGCGGGATCGGGACCTTTAATCTCGAAAGGCGCAGCAATGCGAACGGGCTGATTGCGATCGGCGTAAGCACTTAATGACGCAAACAGCAGGCCAGTAAGCGTACCGAAAAACCAGTATTTGAATTGTGTCATGATATGTCTGTTTACCACATAATGTTTCCCAGAATTAATTATGTTATAACATAACAATTAAAATATGAACCCGTTTAACGCTCAGCCAGTCGCATCAGCCTGCTCGCTTTCAGTCTTAACAGCAAAGAAATGGAAACCCTGAATCCAACTAAGCATATTGAAAATGGCCGCTATTTTGTTATGTTATAACATAATATATTCGCCATTTAAGGATCACTTCATGTCAGGCCACTCTCTTTCATCGCCCACAGACAAACGTTTGCCCGTTTCCGTGCTGTCCGGCTTTCTCGGGGCAGGCAAAACCACCCTTCTCAACCATATCCTCAATAACCGTGAAGGCAGGCGCATCGCCGTGATTGTCAATGACATGTCGGAAGTCAACATTGATGCAGCCTTAGTACGTAATGGCGGTGCGGCACTGTCTCGTACGGATGAAAAGCTGGTGGAAATGAGTAACGGCTGCATCTGCTGCACGCTACGTGAGGATCTTTTGCTGGAGGTGAAACGGCTGGCGTCGGAAGGTCGTTTCGACCATCTGGTCATTGAATCAACCGGCATTTCCGAACCGCTGCCCGTTGCCGAAACGTTTACCTTTGCCGATGAAGAAGGTGAAAGCCTGTCGACGGTGGCAAGGCTGGATACCATGATCACTGTTGTGGATGGTTATAACTTTCTTCGTGACTACCGTTCACTGGACTCCTTACAGGCGCGTGGCGAATCACTGGGCGAAGAGGATGAGCGCTCGGTTGTGGATTTGCTGATCGATCAGATTGAATTTTGCGATGTTTTGATTGTGAACAAAACCGATCTTATCAGCCATGAGGATCAACGCACGCTCAAAGCGATGCTGCACAGGTTGAATCCACGGGCGCGCATTATCACCAGCCATTTTGGTAATGTTCCGCTCGATCAGGTACTGGATACCGGCCTGTTTGACTTTGACCAGGCCGCTCAGGCACCAGGCTGGCTAAAAGAACTTCGCGGCGAGCATCAGCCAGAAACAGAAGAGTACGGTATTCGTAGCTTTGTCTATCGCGCAAGACGTCCGTTTCATCCTGAACGATTCTGGCATGCGGTTAATCATCAGCTTGAGGGGGTGATCCGTTCGAAAGGTTATTTCTGGCTGGCCAGCCGTCCTGAATATGCAGCGTCGTGGTCTCAGGCGGGTGCGATAGCCCGGCATGGCTATGCAGGCAGCTGGTGGGCCAGTATCCCGCGTGATAAATGGCCACAGGACAGTGAATCCCTCGCGTTTATTGCCGACAACTGGATAGACGGGACAGGCGATGCACGACAGGAACTGGTTTTTATCGGCATCGATATGGATGAAACGGCAGTGCGTGCTGCGCTTGATCACGCCTTGTTAACCCCTCAGGAAATGGCGGCGGGGCCGGGATACTGGGTGACGCTTTCCGATCCCCTGCCCGGCTGGTTCGATGACGCAGAATCGTAACGGATCTTTTTCTGCAAAGGATCCTGTTTTGTGTCAGGCAGAAATCAATGTTGTTATCCGATGGGAAAAGACAGTAAGCCGGCGCACTGCTGCGCCGGTAGACTCAGGGGATAATAAAATACTGGTTAGCGCCGGTTTTTCCAGACTGTCTGAATATTACAGAACTCATGGACGCCAAAGTGCGATAACTCACGACCATAGCCACTCTTCTTCACGCCACCGATAGTCACGCGTGGATCGGATGCACCATTGCCATTGATAAATACAGCACCCACTTCGAGGTTTGCCGTCATCTGCTCAGCACGATCGGTGTTGTTCGTCCATACCGTTGCACTGAGTCCGAATTCGCTGTTATTAGCGATTTCCAGCGCATGATCCGCATCACGGGCGACTGCGATAGCGGCGACAGGCCCAAAGAGCTCTTGCCTGAAGGCTGTCATGTCACTTGTTACATCAGACAGGATCGTCGGTGCATAATAATTGCCCTGCCCTGCTATTTTTTCGCCACCTAACACCAGACGTGCACCTTCACGCAGACTCGCTTTGACCTGGTCATCCAGTTCATCGCGGAGATCGTAACGGGCCATTGGGCCAATGTACGTTTGTTCATCCAGCGGATCGCCAATTTTAAGCGCCTTAACGGCTTCAACAAAACGCATTTCAAACGCTTCCGCAATCGGCGCTTCAACGATAAAGCGTTTCGCTGCCATACAAACCTGCCCGGTGTTCTGGAAACGGCCTGTGACTGCGGATTTAACGGCTTCATCAAGATCAGCATCAGCCAGCACGATGAAAGGATCTGAACCACCTAACTCCAGCACGGTTTTTTTCAGCGCCGCACCCGCCTGGGCAGCTATAGCGGCACCCGCCCGGACGCTGCCTGTTACTGCAACCGCTGCGATGCGATCATCCCGGATTGCGGTTGAAACGCCTTCGTTATCGACGTTTATCAGGTTAAAACCGCCTTCAGGCAGATCTGTAGCATCGAACAGCTCTGCCATCAGCATTGCGCTTCCCATGACATTAGGGGCGTGTTTAAGCAGATAAGTGTTACCCGCCAGCAGCATCCCTACAGCACCGCGCAGAACCTGCCAGAAGGGGAAATTCCAGGGCATTACCGCCAGAATAGTCCCGATTGGCCGGAATGACTGCCACGCATCGGGAATCTGTGAGGGTTGGTCTTGCAGCATGGCAGGGCCAAATTCAGCGTACCAGTCACACAAACTGGCACATTTCAGGATCTCTGCTCTTGCCTGTGCAACAGGTTTACCCATTTCCAGGGTTATCATTCGCGTCAGTTCTGGCTCACGCTGGCGAAGTTGTTCGCTCAGTTGACGAAGTACGTTGACACGCATGTCCATGCTGCTTTGCCGCCACGCTTTACTGGCCTTGGCACTTGAGTCTAACGTCTGCTCCAGTTCAGAAGCGGTTTGCATTGGATATTTTGCAAGAATTTCACCCGTTGTGGGATTACGCGAAATGGCAAAGTCAGTCATGATCGTGATCCTTAGTAATGACGAAATTCTGTCACCATACGCCGTAGTAATACTGATGAAAAATGAATAATAGTGATGAACTTGTTTCTGAAAAATGAAGGTACAAGTGAGTGCGTTTGTCCGGGACGGGTGGCAGTTACCTTATCTTTTTTAAAAAAACGCTATTCAGAGAAACATCACTATGATCTGTTATCGCTGAGTTATCCACTTATACAGTGAATAGTTCCTATATAACGATCATAGAGAGATCCATAATAGATCCAAAGAGATCCCCGATCGCTGCAGGCCGCACCACACAAGGGCTGAGAGGGGGTTGGTGTTCACTGTAATCAGCAAACTATTCACTGTAATCAGTACTTTATTCACTACACACTGTAGAAAGTTCACTATAATCAGTGCTAATGTTCACTGTAATCAGAAAACGATCCTTTTCATCCACAGAATGAAGATCTTATCCCATGGCAGATAAAGATAGTGAAAACAAAGCGTTACTAGAGCCTTTTCTGTCTGTGACTAAAAACAGCGGTGAAGTTATTCAGCTTCATCCCAATAAAAATAACACTGTTCAGCCTGTTGCCTTGATGCGACTGGGACTGTTTGTACCAACGCTTAAATCCACCGCGCGCGGGATTTCAGGCGCGATGGCGTCCACGGATGCGACGAAAGAACTTAAAAACCTCTCGCTGGTGAAAGCGGAAGGGTATGAAAAGATTACCATCACCGGTGCCAGGCTGGATATGGATAATGATTTCAAGACATGGGCAGGCATCATCCAGTCTTTTTCGCGTTATCCTACTCAGGGCGATACGGTCACGCTGCCCTTTATCGATTTCGTTAAAATGTGTGGAATACCATCAGCAAACTCTTCTGCTGCCTTACGTAAGCGGCTTGATGCATCCCTACGGCGAATTGCGACCAATACGCTGTCCTTTGAAGGAAACGGTAAGGCCTATCACACGCACCTTGTTCAGTCTGCCTACTATGATCGTGAAAAAGATATTGTTCGCATACAAGCTGATCCCAAGCTTTTTGAGCTCTATAACTTCGATCACAAGGTTTTACTTCAGCTACGCGCCATCTCCCGTCTGAAACGTAAAGAATCGGCTCAGGCGCTCTATACGTTCCTTGAGAGCCTTCCCACCAACCCTGCGCCTATATCACTGGCACGCCTGCGTATGCGCCTGAATTTAGGATCTAAAATTACGACGCAGAACCACGTTGTGCGACGCGCAATGGAGCAGCTTAAAGAGATTGGCTATCTCGACTATTCTGAAGTCAAACGCGGACGCTCTGTGTTTTTCATTATCCACAGCAGAACGCCTAAACTGGATGGTATCGGCAATCTTGAAGGCATTGATACCCTTGAAGACATTGAATTTGAAGAATAGCGCGCGCATTTACTGTAATCAGTAAGTTTTGCGTTGCAGTGTCACTTTTAACGAAAAAGTGACACTCTACGCCTGTTAATACACTTCTTTCACTCCTTACCTACAATCATTCACTGTAATCAGCAGCATTCACTATAGTCAGTAACGCCGCTGAAGTTATGCTGTTGGAACGTCTGCCATCTGATTTTATTTTAATATTATTTCAATGACTTATAAGTAAGTGTGCGCTTACTATTATTTTATTAATTTTCTGCTTATCCTTTTTTGCCTCGCCTTGCTGATTACAGTGAATACTGGCTGCGTTTATTCGCGCCCTGCCTTTCACTGATTACAGTGAACGTTTGTGGAGAATGATATAACTGATTATAGTGAATATTGTTATTAATTAATTGATTTTATTTGTATTTTTTTTTGGGTTAGACAACGCAGGGTTGAACACGTTGGCATTAATAAACAATCACAGTAAAAAAGTGACAGGGTTAGTGGTAACGCTGATTACAGTGAATGTTATGACGGGTTAAGCCGACAAAATGCATTTACTGATTCCAGTGAATCTGTCCTCTGTTCGTCACAAGGTTCCTGCTGATTACAGTGAACGTTCCGAAGTTAGATCCAGATTACTGACGGCAGCAGCTACGTTTACTGATTACAGTGAATGCTATCGACGTGTCATGGATGGACCACAATGTCAGGCAGAGGCTGATTCAGAACAGGGCGTTTACTGATTACAGTGAATGTTACAGGGAAGCGTATCATTCTTATAGCCTTCCAGCCTGATGCCATGAGCATTTTCTCCTTCTGAAGGCTGCATGTGTTACTGATTACAGTGAATATTCAGGGGGGCGGGCTGATGAAACCTCTTCCGGACTTCTCTACCCGACAACAAAGACTGCCACGCTGGTATGGGGTTTCTGCTTCTGATTACAGTGAATGTTTACGTCATTCCCCTTCCCTGTTTATTTTTCGCTAAAGGCTCGTCACGGTCTGTATCGCTACGCCTTTATCGCCAGGTCCGGCCTCAAAGCTGGCCCGGCATCACTTACTGATTACAGTGAATGTTTTAGTCGATGCCTTTCCACATCTGTTGCGACAGAAGCAAGTCGTGTGGCAAATAGCGGCATCTCTGTGGTCAGGCTTTTCATCTGCAGGCAACTGGAAGGGATACTGATTATAGTGAACATTGCGGATGTATATGTTCGCTCTGTCTGATTTTTAGAGAGTTAGCATTGAGACACAGCTTGCTTCAGTGAACACAGGATGGGTCCAGAACGCCCCTGCTGAGTCTAAGTAATAGATATTGATGCTGAATCACCTGCTGTGCTGTTTTGGCTGTCTGTCATCCTGATTCTGGCCACACGCTCGGCGCTCATCCGCTACTGAATACAGTGAATCTTTTACTGATTACAGTGAACGAATACAGGTTAAAAGGCACCTGCTGGTCAGATGCCCGTTAAATACATCCGCCAGCAGTGACGCCACAAGCGCAGTAGCTGCTGACCCTTTGCTACGCAGTTTTGCGCCCATGTGATCGGCGGGCTTTACTGATTACAGTGAATGTTCGCTTCTCGTTGTACGTACTGACGTTCTACTTTTCCTGTATAAACCGAGCGAAGATAGCCTCACGGTATCTTTGTCCAGCTGTGTGGGCGAGACGGATTAAGTTCATCCTCCTGTATAGTCCACCTCTGAACGCATCGCAGATGCTTATTACAGTAAATTATGTGTATAGCGTCACATAAATCATAAGTTCAGCATTAAACACAGGATAGCGTTTATAAGATAAATTCTTGCCCGATGTGCAGGATTTAGGTATAAAGTCGTAAATCCTACATATCTGGAGTAAGTATGGCTAACGATGACAGTCAGGTCATGAAAGTTGCTCAGCGTTCTGAACGGATGCTATTGAGCCTTACTGAACAAATTCAGGCGCAAAAGCTTGAGTTACAGGAAAACAGTTATTACCAGATTTATGCGAAGGCTGCGCTGGCTAAACTGCCAAAATTAACCCGCGCCAGTGTGGATTATGCAGTCAATGAGATGGAAGAAAGTGGCTACCAGTTTGATAAGCGCGCTGCGGGAAGTTCGGTCAAATACGCCATGTCCATACAGAATATCATTGATATCTATCACCATCGCGGCGTACCGAAATACCGTGATCGCCATCCTGAAGCCTTTACGTTGTTTGTCGGAAATTTAAAAGGCGGCGTATCTAAAACCGTTTCGACAGTTTCTCTGGCGCATGCGCTTCGCGCTCACCCTCACCTGCTCTATGAAGACCTGCGCATTCTGGTTATCGATCTTGACCCACAATCCTCAGCCACCATGTTTTTAAATCATGAACGCTCAGTCGGTTTGGTTGAGGCTACGGCCGCGCAGGCCATGCTACAGAACGTGAGTCGTGACGAGCTGGTGAATGAGTTTATCGTATCGTCCATCATTCCGGGCGTGGATGTGCTACCCGCCTCCATCGATGATGCGTTTATTGCATCTAGCTGGGATGAGCTCTGTGCCACGCATCTTCCAGGACAGAATGTCCATTCAGTGCTTTATGACAATGTTGTCTCAAAACTCAAAAAAGATTACGACTTTATCTTCATCGACAGTGGTCCCCATCTGGATGCCTTTTTAAAAAACGCGATTGCTGCTTCTGATCTTCTGATGACGCCGGTGCCGCCTGCACAGGTGGATTTTCATTCCACTCTCAAATATCTGACGCGTTTACCTGAGTTGATTGGCATCATTGAAGAATCGGGGGCAGAGTGTCGCCTTCAGGGAAATATCGGCTTTATGTCGAAACTCTCGAATAAAGCTGACCATAAGCTGTGTCATAGTCTTGCTAAAGAAATTTTTGGCGGCGATATGTTAGATGCAACGCTTCCGCGACTGGATGGTTTTGAACGCTGTGGAGAGTCATTTGACACCGTTATATCTGCTAATCCATCCACCTATGTGGGCAGCAGCGAAGCGCTAAAAAATGCGCGTTCTGCCGCTGAAGATTTTGCAAAAGCGGTTTTTGACCGCATCGAATTTATTCGCCTGAACTGAGGTTTTTATGAGTGCAAAAAGAATAACGATTGGTCGAACCTTCAGCCAGACGCCGTTAACTACCGAAAAATCCTCTGAACTCCCCTCACAAACCTTTGTGCTTTCGACGGGGAAACGCGCCGTGTTCAGGTTTAATCATATACCTGCCAGCGAAGTGGCTGCTAAAACCTTCGTAAATATGGAAACCAATGGTCGCGACCAGTCTGGTCTTACACCTGATTCATTACGCGACATTATTCGTACCATCAAACTCCAGCAGTTTTTTCCTGCCATTGGCATCATGCAGGACGAACGTATTGAGATACTGGATGGTTCAAGGCGACGGGCCGCAGCGTTGCACTGTAAAACCGGTCTTGATGTGTTGGTTACCGATGCTGCAATCACGTCCGATGAGGCACGCAAGCTTGCTCAGGATATACAGACGGCGCGCGAACATAATTTACGTGAAGTCGGCATGCGTTTGCTTGCGCTTAAAGAAGGCGGACTTTCACAAAAAGAAATAGCTGAAAATCAGGGGCTGTCTCAGGCTAAAGTGACCCGTGCATTACAGGCGGCGAGTGTGCCTGCCGATCTGATTTCGCTTTTCCCCAATCAATCTGAACTGACTTATCCTGATTATAAAGCTCTGCTCCAGGCTTCAGACAAGCTCAGTGAAACAGGGCAATCAGTTGACGCATTGATTAATGCGATTTCTGCTGAAATCGATGTGGTCAGAGCGCGTGAAAATTTAGCTGAAGATGAGCTAAAGAATAATATTCTTCGCTTAATCCGTCAGGGCAGCCAGACGTTGATTAAAGAGCCCGAAAAAGACAAAACCACTGCCATTGCGCTGTGGTCTTTCGCAGATAAAGATCGTTTTGCGCGTAAAAAAACGCGAGGAAGGATGTTCAGTTATGAATTTAATCGCCAGTCTAAAGAGCTGCAGGATGAGCTGGATAAAGTGATCTCAGAAACCCTGAAAAAATTCATGACACGATGAGCGTCTAACCCTGACCAGGCAAATAGCCTTTGCCTGGTTTCTTTCCTCCCTTCCTGCTTTGTTTATGCTGCTATTTACACTCGCAATTTCAGGCTGAAATCGCCATTTAATAGTCTTCCTTTCCGATATTAATATATTGAAAAATAAGTTCTTTTTAATCTCAGTGCCGTAAAATTTCGCCCGAAATTCTGTTTCGGGTCTTGGTTGTGCTGGTCGAAATTGTGCATGATCTGTAAGACTGTAATGAAAGCCTGACGTTCAGAAATCCGGTCTTATAATCATCTTATGGATGATATTTGTTCAACCGCTTACGCTTTTATCAGCTCTTCGTGCTGTCTCTCGACTGTTCGTACTAAAAGGAAAGTTTGAAGGAGTGATAGAATGCTTTGATGTTACGCTATAACGGCGATAAATTTGCGATTTTCTCTTATATATGCTTGTATTATATAGCTTTTATTTTGGCGATTTCACCCTGAAATTTTTCTAAAACTGCCAGCAATGTAAACCTCATCGATATGAGCTGACACCGTATCCTCACTAAACTTATTTGCCGCGAGAAAATCTGATAAACAATAAAATTATCAATAATGACGATATACAGAAAATATCCCTTAGTTATCCACAGAAAAAGTGGATAACTAAGGCTGTGATGGATAAATCACTCTGTATGATGATGTGCTAACGGGAAAGTATTTGGTAATGAGTAAGCCAAAGTTGTCAATGCATGGCACCATCACGATTTTGCCCGAATCTCTCTCACACGCTGATTAGCGCCCTCATCCCTCCTTTCTTTAAAAGTGAAGCCTGTAGTCGCCCGCACACTGCAGGACTGGGGCCAGCGAGTGAGGAAAGGTGAGACAAATGATATCACCCCTTTTTCTGTAAGGCGCTGTGAATGATGATGCAAATTCTCGTTGTATTAATAAAACCGCTTAAGCCTGCGTGTTGCGTCAGTATCATTGCTGTTGAATCGGCCGCAAAACGTTTCAGGCACCAGAATGCAGGTGACACAATCATTGGCTTTAATCTCACTTTTTGAAACGAAGAAAGGCTTATTACATCTGCTCCGGCTAATCATGTTCAAAAGGACAAAGCGATGGGAGTTCAGGTTTTAATATTGAATTCACTGTAACCAGTATTCTGGTGCCCTGAGCATGTTGCTCAGGCTTTGACGCTTACCGATGCTTCACACTACAGATTACAGTGAATCACTTGCCACGCATTGGTACCGCTGCTAGTCAGGAATATGCCGTTTACTGACGGCGCGGTGCACAGCCTGGGATGAGTATGGCAATGACATGAGATCTCTCGCTTAGTCTGAAGCGGCCATATGTAAAAATGCAGTTGATTACTAATTACTGATTACAGTGAACACCTGCTGCATGTTCACTGTAATCAGTGAGCCAAATGAGTTTGGCGATTTCAGGCTGAAATTTGGTCGTCAACCTTTCCGGGCGGAAGCTAAAAGCTAAGCCGTGAATGCGGTTACGCGCCTGAGTCAATGTTTACAACTCATCACGCTGAAACTGACTCGCATCGTTATTGAAGAAATACAGAATTAATATAATCCGGAAGGCCGCAAAGCGAAATCGGGTAAAAGTTAAACTTAATAAATCACGGCACTATAAAATGCGCGTCCAGCTAAGATGACCGTGACATTTTAGCGGCTTGCTGCATATCGCAAGCCTGCGGTACCCGTATTGCTGTCCGTGATTCATGTTCAGCGCGCTTGTCTTTCAGGCCGGCTCAATGACCTTAATATCAAGTGGTCTAGAGCTGCCACTAGCTTCGATCTTAACATCGCCGCAGCATCGCTGTTAGCCGTCCTTTTTATCTGTTTCTAGAATAAGCGTGCCAATAACGCAGTCATCTGTTCAAGCGAACTGACTACAGTGAATACTCAAACATTCACTGTAGTCAGTGATTCTCTTTGGCGATTTCAGGCTGAAATTCACATGTCATGGGTTTCTGAATGAATCCCTTTTACGAAGGCCCACGCGAAATACGAATTAATTAATCAGGTTCCTTTTGACAGGCACAGCCAGTTTGTCTAAATGAGAAAGCCTTATGCAGATAAACCGCAATTCTGGTTATGACAGGTATGCGACAGATTGATAAGCGAGCTGCGAAACGTCAGCCACTCGGTTTGTTATTCATATAGCAACGACAATGTTGCATATCTGTATGGCATGTCAAAAAGCTTTCGTCAGTATGAATACAAGCGCGATCGCTGCAATGTTAATAGCCAGCCAGCATCTTTCGCGTTGAGCATGCCTGAAAACCAGATAGCCAGGAGGGGAAAGTATAAAAGCCGGCGCCATAAGAGGAATACCACGTCAACGTGCAGAGCAAACATGTACCGCACTTATCTGAAATGATGTGAAGTCAGAAAAGGATGGGAGATGGAAATACATTAAGAACATGCTGTGCGTAAAGCATGTTCTTACCAGTTGGTGATATTACTCATATGAAAAGGGCAGGGCGAACTTTTCTTAAAGTGCAATGATCGCCTCAATCTCAATTAACAATTCAGGAGCAAAGAGGGCGCTAACCTGAACCAGTGAACTGGCTGGGAGAGCGGGGCCATAGCGTTTAAACAATACCTTACGAAGTGCATCAATATCAGTGAATGAAGTAATGAACAGGGTCACCTTTATCAAATTCTCTAACGACGTTTGTTCAGCGCTGGCGATAACCTCAAGCTGATCGAATATCGCTTCTGCCTGAGCTGCTATGTCACGCTGGCTTGCTGTCGTGCCGTGGGCGGTAAGGCCTGAAACATACAGTGTTCCGTTATGGCTGACGGCGTGAACATATGGCGCTGTTATTTGGCCCAGCGCAGCGTAATTTTTTCGTTGCAGCATGATTAAGTGACCTTTTGCGCAGCTATTTATTGTGGGTGAGCAAGTGCTGGCACTGCGTATTATTACTGGCGGCGAGTTGCTGCTGGTCGGGCGTCAGATTTTTCCAGACAGTAATGACACGTTTAGCCAGTCCCGGGATAAAATGGATTTTTTGCAATGCATAATCAGAGTTACTGCCTTCGATAACATTATTCATTGCATTGTATATCTGATGTTCATTTTGCTGAGGCACTGCACAGAGCACTGATACATAATAAGCTTTCTCTTCCGCATCATAATGCGGAACGAGCCACCAGGCCAGGCAAGCCAGCACAATAATTACAAGAACAATAAATTTAGGACCAACTTTTGCCATGATACAACCTTAAAAATATGACTGACAGTCTGCACAGTTACGAGTTTGGTTGCGTATCCTGCCATAAACATGAAGGGTTGTTAAAGCACATGGCTGGGGAAACAAGCGAAACAGTCTTTCGTTGTTTTATTAAATCAACTGCGAACACCCATTTTTAACATTTTTACGCGCCTTTTCGTTTCCTGTAAATAACTGTAAATATCAATATAATTAGGGTGTTATCTGTCCAGACTAGTCTGTATTTACCGTTACGTTTCTTAAAACCGACTATGCTAAAAAATCTACAACAGGCGAAATCATAAATGGTGCGGAAAAACAGTAACAGGGGAATCATATGCTGATAAAAAAGAAGAAATTGCGTTCACATACCGAAGACCGTTATCTTGCTCAGGCATTAGCGACAACGGCAGGTATTCTTAATGCCATGGCGCTTGGTGCGTTTGGTTTTTTTCCGTCACATATGAGTGGAAATACCTCTCAAATTTCAACTGAAGTTTTTACATCCGATTTTGACAGCCTCATCTTTCTTGCTGGATTAATTATGGCGTTTGTTGTTGGATGCACGTCGGCAAGATTATTTATCATTGCCGGAGAAAGGCGGAAAATAAGGACGGTTTTTTGTCAGATTATCCTGGCTGAAGGAATTGCTCTGACGTCTGCTTCGCTGTTTGAGAAAATGTTTTATTCTCCTGAGTATAATGGTGAAGTGTTATTGATGCTGGCTTTCCTGATGGGATTGCATAATGCGACGTCTACTCAACTCTCAAATGGTCGTGTTCGATCTACACATATCACAGGTACGCTTACTGATGCCGGAATTGCACTTGGCACGTACGTTTCTTCGTTCGTTTCTCGTGCCGAACCCTGCGACAGACGTTTTGCACAGAAACAGTTGCATACCCATCTGACCACCGTCTTTTCATTTTTGTCCGGGTGTATCGCCGGTTTAATGCTTTTTAAAGGTTATGGATTTAATGCGATGATTGCATTAGGTATTTTCCTTATCACCCTCGCGACAAGCGCCATAATAATCACCCTGAATAATGCAAAAAAGGTAAGCGTACAGCGCAAACCGTCTGCTCATAATCTGAAGCATCCGACAAAGTGATGTTCACCAAATAAGTAGTGGGAACCGAAGCGTCAGATATGCAGAAAAATATGACTCCCGGCAGGCGTAAAGACTGCCCTGATTATTCTCCTGAATTTAAACAGCAGCGCGTTGCTGCCCCCTGCGAACCCGGGAAATTCATTTAAAAGCTGGCGCTTGCAATGGCACTTACGCCAATCTGTTGTTTAAATGGCACCAACAATAGCGTGAGGGAAAGCTGCTATTACCCTCTTCAGAGAGTCCTCAGCTACTTCCTGTGACTCTCGATGCAGCTGCCGTATAGTCAGAGCCACTCGCAGAGGACCCGGGAACCCTTAATATTGGCTGTGAGGTAACGTTCCGGCACGGAACGCTCTGTCTCAAGGGCACTGTCAGCAAAAACCTGTTGACCCTGCTGATACAGGCGTTCAAACGGTAATCCCGTTACCAACAGGCACCAAAATCTGGCTGGTTGCCAGTATCACCGACATGCGTAACGGTTTCAATGGCCTCGCCACAAAAGTGCAGACGACGCTGAAAGACGATCCGATGTCCGGCCACGTCTTCATCTTCCCGGGCCGCAGCGGCAGTCAGATCATACGGCTGTGGTCTGCCAGTGACGGGCTGTGCCTGCTGGCCAAACGGCTGGAGCGCGGCCGCTTCGCCTGGCCGTCAGTCCGCGATGGCGCTGATGTGCAGCCTGATAGGGACGTGCAAACTGAACGATGTGGAACCTGAAAGCGATTTCCGGCATGTCCAGGACGTTATTGCTGACTGGCCGATAAACCGGGCGCATCGTCCTGCCAACCGAGTCGTCCTTGTTCGTCATTACGGTTCTCTCTGTACGCCTACATTTCTGTAAATTTCTCGCCCTTAAACCTTCTTCACTTTCACCTCTCCATTATCATAGATTCTGACGGGGTGGCTTTGGGGGCTTATTTCATATTGTCCAGTTACATACTTATTAATTGCAACTGGAGTAACTAATACGGCGCTAATAATCTCAGGGTTTTAAGTTTTAAAAGGAAATTTATTGGGATGTAAACTCAGTTTATCTTTCAAATGAAAATAATGTGGCTCCAATTGCTGTCTTCCTGGAAGGAGTGTGTATTTTCCATTATCAAAATGAAAAGGATTAAATTGGTGCCGCAACGTAAATATTGTCATATATCAAATAAAATTTTTTTTTGCGGAACCATTTTTCCCTGAGAATTTCACATACATCCAAACGCTATGCCCATAAATGCAGCAGGTGCGTGCTAAATATCATCTTTATTTTCAATATGATATGTGTTTATTTGCATAATCCACTAGCTGTGGAAAACGATCAATACTTGTTTTTTTGATAGTTGATAACTATCAGATGCCTTTTTATGATCGGGTTTGACGTCGGTGTGTCGTTGTGCATAATGCGCTTGATTTTATTTTTACGGAAAGTTCTTACCCCCGCGGGGTATTGCCGTATCTGTTAAAAAATATTTATCCATCTGATAAGGGCGGCAGGATGCTTATTTATGCTAAAGGAATGAAGGGGATAAATCCGGTACGGCAAGTTGGCTTCAGTCATCACTGATGCGCAGTATTCTTAAAGACAGGATTAGGATTTACGGATTTATTCAGTGGGGACAAAAATATATCTTTTTTGACTATGTATGCGATACATACCCCAGGGAGGCAGAACTGAAATAGGTTCAGGGAAAGTTAGTTGAGTGTCTTGTCGGGCATGATGATGGGAGTATGTTTTTTCCGGGATGAATACTCTGTGACAGGAAGTTAACTCCGCTCTGGTCTGTTGTTCCGCAGCAAATGATCTCTGACTTTTAAGTTGACGCCTGAAAGAACGTTTTTATCCAGAGCGACTGATGCAGTCACAGGTTTCTGTTTCCCGTGCAGGTCTCGTTGCGCCGTCAATATGGTTATATGCCATCATAAAGGGCCGGGGCCATTTATTTCCGCTCTCAGTCATGTTGGGTCTGAAATTATTTTAATCTGAATGTTGACGGTTCAGATAAATGAACATTAATGCCAGTGAGGTTTGTCATGCAGCTTCGTTCACTTATTTTCGGTGTGACTGCGATTTATTGTTTTTTTATAACCGCAGATGCTGCCGCGGCCATGTACGTCTACCCGATGGAAGTCTCTCTGAATGACAAAGGCACCAGGCAACTCACGCTTTTATCAAAAGATGATGATGTACAATTTGTTAAAGTGACGCTGAAACGGATAGAAAATCCCGGCACGCCGCAGGAGCGTGAGGTTGTGTCTGATATTGGTGGTGATACCGGTATTGCTGTTGTGCCCTCAAAAATTGCGCTGGCAGCCGGTAGCGAAAGGATTGTCCGCATTGTATCAATGCTGCCACCAGAGAAAGAAACAACCTGGCGTATTTACTTTGAATCTGTGGATAACAATACCTTCAATTCAGAAATTACCGGGGAAAAATCAAATAAAGATATTTCCACCCGGGTGGGTGTCAATATTATCTGGGGTGTTTTATTGCATGTTCCACCTGAGAATGTAGTTGTCAGCATGAAATACCGTCCGGGCTCATCTGAAATCGTAAATGATGGCACGGTCAGGTTGCCTTTAAAGGAAATCGGCATTTGTGATAAGCAGGGGCGCTGTAAATGGCAAAGCAAAGTGAAAACAATTTATCCAGACATGCATGTCATCCTTAAAGATTTTACGTTCAGACCAGGCGAACATTACAAGTTTAAATATACAGACGTTACAACCGGCAATATTAAGGAGATTGCGCCTGAGGTATTGCCATAACACTTTTAATAACAGTTGATTTAAGGGTATCTGATGAAAAAAATTCTTTCCTGTTCACTGCTTTCTGCAGCCATGCTGACGTTCGCATCCGCGCATGCTGTGACAAAAAACATCACCGTCACGGCATCGATTGATCCGACTGTGGACATCACGCTGGCCGATGGCACTGTTTTACCTGACACCATTGCCATGCAGTATGTTGTGGGTTCTGGACTCGGTACAGTCTCAAAAGATGTTAAGCTCTGGTCCAACTCAACCACTGCCGACCTGAACGTTGCCCTGGCCAGTTCACCGGAACTGAGCGCATCCACGACTACCACCACCATTCCGCTGACGGTGACGCTGAACGGTACCGCGCTTAGCACAACTAAGTCGACGCTGTCATATGCCACCTATTTCCCGAACGGAATTACTAACGGTTCAATCACAATTCCCCTGGCGATATCCCAGACAACCAAGGGGGTTGTCAGTACTGCCGGTGAGTACAGCGGGACCGTCTCCCTGATTCTGTCCCAGGCTACAAGTTCCTGATTCATTAATTCATACCTGACGGTAACCCCGTCAGGTATCTTCTGTGCGGGTGTGACGTGAACCGATTTCCCTCTTGGGCTATTTTCTTTCCTTTTGCAGTCATCATTCCTGTGATGTCTCAGGCCGCTATGCGTGTTCCGGCTGGGTTTGAAGAATTGATTCAGGGCCAGGAATTTCAGTCAGAGGTTCAGATATACGGTCAGTCTCTGGGAATGGCCCGTGTGCGGGTGGACCTTGAAAATATAACCTTTCTTGAGCCTGATAAATTATCGCAGGCCATCGCGAAACTTTATGGTTATCCCTCCGGACTTGATTCCCTGCTGACAAAAAATCTTCATCTGCCATTGAGCAGGAATGGCCAGCTGTCATGCAGTGCCCACCGGGGGCGTGTCGGCTGTGATTATCTCAAAACAGACAGCCTCAGTGTCATTTATGATGAAAACAATAATGTAGTCAGACTGTTTCTCAGTGATCTTTACACTCTTCACGTGCCTGAAGACAGTGGTTATTACCAGGCCACTCCGGCAGGCAGAAACGCCTTTATTCACCAGCAGGCTTTGAATCTGGCCACGACGGGTCAGTATCAGTCACTGACCTTAAGAGGTAACGGCACGCTCGGGCTTGGAGAAACCAGCTATGCCAGTGTGGACTGGAGCTGGCTGAGTCAGCGCTCTGGACATTCCGGCACCCAGGAGGCAGAAGCCTCTAATGCGTATTTCAGGCAAGATTTTCTGAAGCGCATCTATATCCAGGCCGGACTGATGAATTCTCAGGATATTTTTACGAATGCAGGGGGGAATATAGTCCTGAATCAGCTGCCGATAGAGCGTATTCGCGGCGTTCGCATGGGGTCGACTCTGGCGTGGGCAAATAAAAGTAAAATGTCAGCAGGCACGCCCGTAAACCTGTTTTTACCCCGGGATGCGCGAGTGGATGCCTACCGGGATAATCAGTTGCTCAATACGTTTTACCTCAAAGCCGGCATGCAGCTGCTCGATACCAGTATGTTACCGGCCGGCAGTTACACGCTGACCTTGCGTATTTATGAGAATAACCAGCTCGTGCGAACCGAATCACAACTCTACACCCGCCAGGAGATGGGGTGGGGGAACGGATTTCAGTGGTTCCTGCAGGCGGGCTCACCGGACAGTGAGCGTTCCTCCATGACTACTGATGCTTCACATGAGCATTTTGTCATGCATGCCGGCGGCCGCCTCCCTTTGACAGACACGCTGGCGCTGACGGCCGGAACAGCTGTGCTCAGTGACTCTGAATATGCCGAAGCGGCAGCCGACTGGCTTCACGGATTTGACTCAGGAGTACTGGACGGGCAGCTAAGCACACGGGTCAGCTGGCTGCAGGGCAGCGATGGCTCTCGGGGGAATACCCAGCAGGTGAGTTACAACGATGGTTTCGCTCTCAGCTTTTACCGCACATCCCGGACAGCGGATGACTGTAATGTTCAGCGATCGCATATTTACGGCTTCACGGGCTGCTACAAAAATACCAACGTGATGCTGTCTGTTCCCGTAATGAGCTGGCAGGCCTCTGTGGGTTATACCCTTAGCGATAATCAGGGGCGTTATGTTTACCGTCAGGACCTGGATGAAAGCAGTGCTGAATATAATGCCGGTGCCCCCTGGGAGCAGATTTATCAGTCCAGTTCCCGTAGCGAGAGCTGGCAGCTGGGTCTGAATCGTAGCTTTTCCGTCAATAGCCTCAATATAAACATGCGGCTGAGCGCTTATGTCAGAAATGTCAGTACCTACAGCAGCCCCGACAAAGGCGGGTACATCGGGGTGTCAATATTCCGCAGTACGAAACTTTCAGACGGCGCCCGACTGACAACCAGTGCGGGCATGAACTGGCAGTCTGAACGGTCGGGTGGGGCGCTTGGGTACAGTACCTCAATGACTCACTATGGCGAAGATAACGGAAATAACCGTGCAGGTGTGGCGTTGTCAGGCATCAATACGGATACGGTGAATGGCTCTGTCACCGGAAGTGCCGGCGGTCAGTACGGTGACGGGACGCTGACGATAAGTGATGCATGGGACCGTTCAGGAAGCCGCCGGCACACGTTTGGCAGCAGCGGAGCCTACAACTCCTCCCTGGTGGTGGACCGGTCAGGCGTGGCGTTGGGACGCTGGAGCAATGACGGCGCGGCCTCAGCCTTTGGTGTCTCCGTCGGGCGGAGTGATGATGAGACCGGCTCCCGGGTCAGTATCTCCGGTCTTGGGGGGCGGACGGATATCACCAGCGGGCGGCGGGCTGTGTTCACGACGCAGGGGTATCAGGAAAGCACGTTCAGAATCCACGAGTCGGGCGTCTCCTCTGACGGGGTGGCGGCTGAAATCACCCGGGGCGCAGGCACGACCACAGCCTTTATGGCTCCCGGCAAAATACTTAACAAAGAGGTTACCGTCAGTCCGCGCTATATCTGGCTTGGGCGGTTGCTTGATGGTTCACGTCAGCCTCTTGAGAACGTCATTCCTCTCAATGTGACGTCATGGACGTCAGTCGGTGACGGCGGTTTTACCATGGAGACGGAGTCACGTATGGACCAGCTGTACGTCATGCGGGCAGACCAGTTCTGGGTGTGTGCACTCAGGGTACAGAAAGTGCGCGAGGTCGTTCGCTATCTGGGTGCGACCACGTGCCAGAATACCGATATGGCACGCCTGCCGTCAGCAGAGCGTCGTCAGGTTACCCTGATGACCGCCGGGTCAGAGCGTGCAGACAGCCCGGTAGCGATGACAGATTAATACGTTTATACCAATAATTCAGACCGTGAGAGACCATGAAAACAAACATCTATTGCTGGCTGACCGCCCTGTGCTGGCTGGTATCGCTGCCTGTCCTGGCCGACCTGCCGACAAGTAGCACGACGACCGTGACGGAGACGATAGACACCAGTTCGCTGCCCGCTCCGCTGTACATCTGGAATAAGGTTACCGCTGGCAGTATTAGTGGAACATCCTCCTCCCAGGTAGGAATGGTCTGTAAAAGTAGCACGGACTCCACAAATGGGGCCTGTGATACTGCTCTTTCCTGGAAGCCTGAAGCCCCGGGCAGAATCACGCTGACCTTCACTCAGGACCGCACCGGGCAGACAAAGCCCCTGACTGTGCTAGGAACGCGCTCTTATAATGGTGCCTACGACCGGGTACCCTGGAGCAGTATAAATATGGATACACCAACCGCTCCTGCCTTTACTTATTCTATCGCACAGAGTGAGTTAAGCAGTCTGACTGACGGAGTCTGGCGTGCCACACTGGTGATGGATTACTACACATGGGAATCTACGTATGTGGCTACCTGGACTGCCGACATCACCCTGACTGTCACCACTGCCAGTGCCCAGCAGGTGTATTTTCCTGCCTTTACGTCCTCGGATGCAACAGTCGACCTGGGCGTTTCCGGTTTCTGGCCAACCACAAGCGGTTCGGCCTCGCTGGATATGTGCCTGTATGACGGTGCAAATGCGGCGGGAAAAAAGATAATCCTGTCACTGAGCGATGCAGGGGGGAGTCCCTCTGACCGGACATCGGGTCTTTTCTCTGTTCACCGGATCGGAGGGAGTGAGACTAATCCGGCTGACCGTGTTGACTTCGCCATCAGCGTGAGGAATCCGGTTACCAGCGCTGCGCAGACGGTGAAGAATGGGGAAGCCATCACCTGGGTAGCACCCGATAGAGGGTTCACCGGCCGCCTGGTCACCCTGCCGGGTTACACAACCTCCACGTATTGCGTTCCGGCGCCGCTGACATTTACCACCCCGACTTTTAAGCCATCAGCTAAAAACAGCGGCGAGTATACCGGGACGGTAACGGTCACCTATACCCCCAGCACCAGTTGAGAAGTCGCGCTTACTATGACCGCAGGAATTTTTTACTTTTCCGACGGGCGCTCAAAGGCGATGATATACAGGTTACCTGGTGGACAATATTGAGAAGGTGCATTTGCCTTTACTTTAAGTATGACGGGTGAAGCTGCCCAGGTAGTATCAGGTCGTGCTGCTATTTAAAATGATGCTAATGCAACATTCTTCCATTCTGCAACAGCCAGTTCTGCTGTTATTTAAAGCATGAGGATGCAGACTGGTAAGGTAGGTAATTTTCAATAAAAGCACCAGAGCTAGCAGCGTGTGACGTTAATAAAAATAATTCACCAATTGGTAATATTGTGTCAGGTACTACATCAAAAAATCCGAGCTTCGCTTTAACCCTCTCTGATACTGCCGCTCTGTATTATCATTCATTTCATAATCGAATATTCAGACAGGTTGCAAGTCTGACTCTGGTGTAGGCTCGAACAGGTCAGGGAAGGTGTTGAATTGATTATATCAGGTGGTCGATAAAGTGACGCTGCTGGCGTCCCGGATATGAGTAGTGATATTCATTATTTAAATCATGTTGATTACTGAATGTTAAATTAATCGTGTGGATCAAATCTCTTATTTTTGGTTAGTTTAATCCTTAATGGGGTTTATTTTAAACTCCTTTTCGTGCAGGTGAGTGGACATGAATGAAATTGTAAAAATACAGAGCTCGCATCCCTCTGGAAGAAGACTTTGCATAATAGATGACTGTAACTTCTTTTCGTTGGCAGTTAAACAATTGTCAGGCGCGAAATATGACGATATAGCGCATATCCGTTTGCCTGTCGCCGGTAAGTGCGGTTTATTTCCTGAAATGCATTATGATGCTGTCATAATAAATCTTCACTACAGTATCAGCATACAATTCAGTATCCTTCGTTCACTTGTTCGGAGGTGTGTCAGAGGAAAGTTTAAGGGACCGGTTATCATACTTACTGATATGTCTGCTAACTGTATTCAGGTGCTCCTGCGTTTAGCCGGCCTGCCTTATGTCTCAGGTGATAATTTTTACGCAATACCCTCCAGACTTTCACCTCAGCAGATGAAATGCGCATTACAGGACATCATCACGGGTTCCACTGAGTTAAAACCCGTAACTGCACAAGCATTCAATCTCACCCCTCTGCGTCGGGCTTCTCTCATGGCAATGATTGAAGGCGTTCCGGAAAAGCAGCAGGCGCGCAATCAGAACTGTCAGATTAAATCCGTCTATAACCTTCGCCATGTTGTTATCCAGCACCTGGCAGGCGTATCCCAGCATGCGTTCCTCTGTGGGGCCTTTACGCATCGTTTTTCTCATTACCAGGAAAATATGGCTGCATGCTGAAAGTTAACAAGAAACAAAAAGGTAAAGTCATCCAGCCGCCGGGTATGAGGGATGCATCCCGGGTTTTACCCGCGGAGGTGTGCTGGCAGTATCCTGGTGGGCCAGGTTTTCAGGGCGACCCGTATCCGTCACAGAAATCTCCTGCGCATTCAGGATAAGTACTCAAAGGGCAGGCGATGCAGTAAGTTACATGCTTACTGGTTGTAAAAAACAATGTGATAGCCGAAGGTTTTGTTCAGGGTGCACCGGGCGGTGGAGGTACGCGTTTCATTCAGATTCATGACGATGACATCAGGTTTTCAGACTCGGGACAGTGTTTTCTCACTGCATGGCTGGGTCGATACACGTGCCGGATTAAAGGAAGATCATGCGTTTTTGTCAGCGCTGGGCCGTTTTTTCCTGCTCGGGGGCAAAAAGACAGAGAATGTATTTTCCGGTTTCTGAAATTTTTCTGAGTAACTACCTGACAGCTTCCAGCGCTGTTTTTCTGTGTTTGCCATATCAGGTAAAACAACTGATATTCGCTCTATGATTGGTCGATTTATTTCATCGGGTAGTCGGTGCCTGCCAGGTAAATATCATCGCCAGTCGTTAGTAATCGCAACAGGCGGCAACGGCTTGACGCAGACGAAAAAAGAGTTGAAGTCGTATTTTATCGGGTGGCGTTATCTGAAAAGCCGCTCTGATTTTTATGATACATCCGCAATATCGGTCAACATATAAAGTATGGATTGTTAAATTTTCTTCACGTATTGCTCTTTCAGGAAATATAAATTTACTTTTTATCGTATTTCGTCAATTTATCCTGTACCAGGAATCTCGCTATTTACGCACGCTTAGTGATAAATAATCCAGAATAAAATCAAGAGCATAACTTAATGTCACCGCTCCGCTTACCATAAATTTTCATTATCTTCTTTGTTTTTAAGATGATAAAGATGTTAGTCTGTATATACATACACCAGTTGGAGGTTATGTGAATAACCATGAAGACAACGATATTCGTGCGTTGATTGGAGAGGTGGTGAGTGAGCTTTTGAAGATGGGGGAGCCCGTTCAGTTTCATCAGATCACGGATGCACTGTTTCGAATGGGCGAGGATAGCCGGGACAAAAGAGTCAAACATCTGTGCAAGCGCGCCATTCATTTTTTTATGCGTAAAATGCATTAGCCTTATCCTGCAATACAAAGGTGTTGCAGGATAAAGAGGGCAGCCAGGAAATATCGTTGTTTTATTTCCTGGTGATAATATCAAATGCCCGCGTCGTCCGGGGTTCGGCCTACCACAATTTCCAGCGTATTGCGTAACAGTTCAATCTGAGATGCATCGTCAGTGCACTCCAGTTCAGCAATTAAGTACAGAATAATGGCTTTATTCGTCACCCGCTTCTTATCGCTGACAATGTTTCTGATCACCCGACCAAGCAATTCAGTTTCTTTGGCGAGGTGATCGCCCTCACTGCGGAAAAATTCGATGATGGCTAAATCTGATGTGCTCTGTTGCATAGTCTCAATTCTCTAAGAAAATTGTCAGTTGAATAGCAGGAAGTCAGCCGACAGTATTATTATTTATCAGGGTTAATCAGGTAACTTACCTGTCTGCAATCACACCGCATCATCGCCTGATGACCAGCCACAAACATTAAGCTCAGTGCTTTTTAGAACCTTCAGGCGGACCATCATTGTTTAAACGGTGCTTATCACGTTCTGAAAGATCCACTCTTCGACGACTGTTTGCAGAAGCCATTCCTTTTTGCACTTCAACGATGGCAACTTTAATCGCACGCAGTCGTGTTGCATCTTCCGTTTCGCCCGCCATCACCTCAAGCTGGGCGATTAATGCATTGCTGGAAATCGGACTTTCGGACTTGAGTAAGGTCAGCACGGCCTCACCTATCATCACATCCGTTATTTTTTCTTCTTCACTTCTGTACATACTGGCTTCTCTGATTACGAATGTGTGGCCATAGTCCGGTCACGATGACGGGGACAGCTAACCTTCCCGCGTCAGCTGTGGACAGTACACTCCCTGTGACTAAACGCAGTACTGTCCGATCAGAATTTACTTTAAAAACGAATTAACGATTAATGCAAAATTTATCAGCCTTCACGGCTAAACAGCAAACCAATCAGGGCCTGATAATGCTGCTGTTGTTCTGATGAAGCGCACCCATCAAGACGATGGAGAAGTTTACTGCAGATAGCTTTACGAGAGAGCGTTTGACCAGCGCGCAGGAGTTCCACAACAATTTCGCCCAATGTTTCCTGCTGAGAGGGCTGGCTGGCCTGGTTAAAATAACGGGCAATGTCGCTGGTATTATCCGGTGCATGTCCGTTCTGACGCATGCTCATATCCTCAAGTGGTTAAAATATACTTCGCCGCTAAGCGAAAGTTATACATGTTTTAAAAACTTGTACAGAATTTTGATGATCTTGAAGGAATATTTTTGTGCAAAAAGTGCTAATTGAGGTAAAACAGAGGGTTATAGAGGTTGGCGTTTAAACTTTTTTAACAATTATGGCGTACGGTTCAGCTTGTTTCCCACCATCAGGGATGAAAAACAAGCTTATTACTATTTAAAGAAAATATCATCATAGTCATTGTCAGAAGACGCTGAAAAAGGGTGCTTGCGTGCAGACCAGCCTGTGCCGGGAGACGAGCGTGCACCGATTTTTCTGAATCCCATGAGCCACTTTGTTGCATCGGCCAGTTGCAGAAGTCGTTTTTCATCAACTTCAGATTCTTTCATTACCCTGAGCTCATCCACCAGGGACTCAACACTTACGTCCTGATTAATTGCTATCAGGTTCAGAGCGGCCTCGCCAATGATAGTGTTAGTCAGATACTGTTGTGAAAGTAGCAAAATAACCTCCTTTGGCATGTGTTCCACATTCGTAATTTTAGCAAAGAATACAATCCGCCTTACCGTACAGCGCTGTTTGTACGCTTACACGAATTCACGGCACCTGTTTAGACAGAAAATCTGCATTAGCTGGAGAGGGGTGGATCTATTTTTTACTCTTTAAAATAACGAATTACATACCTCCTGTCAGAAAAAATGAAACTTCCATTCATTTCATTATAAAACTTCACAAAGTGTTTCTGTCCCTGATTTATAGCTTGTGCTATACAAGTTAGCACGAGCTATATTTGCGCATTAAGCTGAGGACAGTACGATGAACAGGTTTAAAAGGTATTGGATAACCGCGCTGAGTGTCATGCTCGGTGTTGCAATGACAACAAACAGCCATGCCGCTGAAAAATTTAAAGTTGTAACGACATTTACCGTCATTGCCGATATGGCAAAAAATGTGGCGGGGGAGGCGGCTGAAGTAACATCCATCACTAAGCCCGGAGCCGAAATTCATGATTATCAGCCGACGCCCGGAGACATAAAGCGGGCTCAGGGGGCGCAACTGGTGATGGCTAACGGCCTGAATCTTGAGCTATGGTTCCAGCGCTTTTATCAGCACCTGAAAGGCGTACCTGACGTTGTCGTTTCTGCCGGAATCGAGCCCATGGGGATAGGGGAGGGGCCTTACAATGGCAAACCCAATCCTCATGCGTGGATGTCGCCCGATAATGCACTTATCTATGTCGACAATATTCGTGACGCGCTGAGTAAATATGATCCGACCAATGCCCAGATCTATGCACAGAACGCCGCTGCCTATAAGCAGAAAATCATCGCATCGCTTGAGCCTTTCCGAAAACAAATCGCCGACATCCCTGAGAACAAACGCTGGCTCGTGACCAGCGAGGGGGCATTTTCCTACCTTGCGCGCGATTTGGGGCTTAAGGAACGTTATCTCTGGCCTGTCAATGCCGATCAGCAGGGGACGCCTCAACAGGTACGCCAGGTTATTGACCAGATGAAGAAACATGCCATTCCCGTTATTTTCAGTGAAAGCACCGTATCGGATAAACCGGCTCGTCAGGTAGCACGTGAAACACAGGCGCACTATGGCGGCGTTCTGTATGTCGATTCTCTCAGTACCGCCAGTGGACCCGTACCAACGTATCTGGACTTACTTAAGGTCACCACTCAGACATTGGTGAAAGGCATTAATGATGGGATGAAAAAACAATGACGCCGACAATTGATGTTTCTGACCTCTCGGTAATCTACCGCAATGGCCATATTGCCCTCGACAAGGCCAGTTTTTGCGTGCCAGCCGGTTCCATTGCCGCATTGCTTGGCGTCAATGGCTCGGGGAAATCAACGCTTTTTAAAGCGCTGATGGGGTTCGTTCCTGTCCGTGCAGGTACGGTCAGTATCCTCGGTATGACAACGCGACAGGCCTTACGCCGTAGTCTGGTGGCTTATGTGCCGCAGGCAGAAGAGGTCGACTGGTCTTTTCCTGTCCGGGTTGAGGATGTTGTCATGATGGGGCGTTATGGTCACATGGGTCTGATGCGCAGGCCCAGACAACAGGATCGTGACAAAGTCATGGCTGCGCTCGGACGGGTAGATATGCTCGAATACCGGGAGCGGCAAATCGGCGAGCTCTCAGGCGGTCAGAAAAAACGTGTCTTTCTCGCCCGGGCCATTGCTCAGCAGGGAGAGGTAATTTTACTGGACGAACCTTTTACAGGCGTCGATGTAAAAACCGAAGCCAAAATCATTAGTCTGTTGCGTGAACTGCGCGATGAAGGGAAAACCCTGCTGGTCTCAACGCACAACCTCAGTTCGGTGATGGCGTTTTGCGACTACACCGTGATGGTCAAAGGTACCGTTCTGGCCAGCGGGCCGACGCGCACCACCTTTACACAGGCAAATCTCGAACGGGCATTTAGCGGTGTACTTCGCCATGCGATGGTTGAGGGTGAGCTGCGTGAGGTCATGGATGATAAGCCTCTTTTACCCGCATCGCCTGACAGGCGTTCAGTACGAGGTCAGCCATGACGCTATTATTTGAACCCTTCAGTTATCAATATATGTTGAACGCCATGTGGATTGCCGCAATGGTGGGTGGATTGTGTGCCTTCCTTTCATGCTACCTGATGCTAAAAGGCTGGTCGCTTATCGGCGATGCGCTGTCGCACGCTATCGTGCCGGGCGTGGCAGGCGCGTACATGCTGGGGCTTCCGTTTGCCTTTGGTGCATTCCTGTCGGGGGGATTAGCGGCGGGGAGCATGCTAGTGCTGAATCAGCGTACACGTTTAAAAGAAGATGCCATTATTGGTCTGGTATTTTCTTCGTTTTTCGGGTTAGGGCTGTTTATGGTTTCACTGAATCCCCTGTCGGTGAATATTCAAACCATCATACTGGGCAATATTCTGGCTATCGCCCCCGCGGATATTGTTCAGTTGGCTGTTATCGGGATCACGTCTGCCACGATTTTATTTTTCAAATGGAAAGATTTAATGGTGGCTTTCTTCGATGAGAACCATGCTCGCGCCGTGGGGTTACAGCCGGGACGGCTCAAAATACTGTTTTTCACCTTACTTGCAGTTTCAACCGTAGCGGCATTACAAACGGTTGGGGCTTTTTTAGTCATCAGTCTGGTGGTAACACCGGGTGCAACCGCATGGCTGCTGACCGATCGCTTTCCACGTTTACTGGCTATTGCTGTCGCCATCGGCAGCCTGACCAGCTTTGCGGGTGCCTGGGCAAGTTATTATCTCGATGGTGCGACAGGAGGAATCATTGTGGTGGCCCAGACGTTGCTGTTTCTGCTGACTTTTGTGTTTGCACCTAAGCACGGTTTACTCGCGAACCATCGGCGTCGCCGGATGCAGGAGATATGATGATGTGGCTGGAACCTTTTCAGTTTGGTTTTATGAACCACGCCCTGTTAATTGCCTGTATCGTTGCTATTCCCTGTGCGCTGTTGTCTGTCTTTCTGGTTCTGAAAGGGTGGGCGCTAATGGGGGATGCCATGAGCCATGCCGTGTTTCCCGGTGTTGTGCTGGCATGGATGCTGTCATTACCGCTTGCCACAGGCGCTTTCAGCGCGGGTTTTTTCTGCGCGATTGCCAGCGGCTATCTTAAAGATAACAGCAGAATCAAACAGGATACGGTACTGGGGATTGTTTTTTCGGGCATGTTTGCCACCGGCCTGATTATGTTTGTTGCGTTAAAACCCGCGATTCATCTCGACCATATTCTCTTTGGCGATATGCTGGGAATCAGCCGTGATGACATTATTCAGACAGGGGCGATGGCTGCGACAGTGGTAATACTTGTTATCCTGAAATGGCGTGACCTGATGGTATTCAGTTTCGATGTCCAGCAGGCGCGGGCTTGTGGCCTGGCGGTGCGCTGGCTGCATTATGGCTTGTTAGCCATGGTTTCTCTGACGATTGTAGCGACGTTAAAAGCGGTGGGCATCATTCTTTCCATTTCTTTGTTGATTGCGCCCGGCGCGATTGCTGTCTTACTGACACGTCGTTTTTCACATGCGTTGATTCTGGCCGCTCTCATTTCCGTAATGGTATCGCTCAGCGGTGTATATTTGTCATTTTTTATCGACAGTGCCCCAGCACCGACCATCGTTGTCTTATTCGCTTTCGTTTTTATGATCAGTTTGTTGATCGCGCACGTTAAAGGCCCACGTTTACCTGCCCATTAATCTTCGCTGTTTCGCTGACCGTCACCCTTGTCTGGACGGTCAGCGTCAAGCACAGCAGACATTCTTCTCGTTTTTATCTCCGACCCGAAAAATAAGTGCTAAACCTAATGACGGACATACGCATGTAAACATCAGGGTTATCCGCGCTTCACGTTTTTAATTTCGCCCGTTAGCGATAAGCCTCACATCACGTAACCGGCACTGCAACCATGGGAAACAGATAATGTCAGAAAAAATACCACTCGCGATGCAGGTCAATGGTGAGACCCGGCAGTTAACGGTCGATCCTCGCGTCACATTATTAGATGCACTGCGCGATCATCTTGATCTGACCGGCACTAAAAAAGGATGCGATCAGGGCCAGTGCGGCGCCTGTACAGTGCTGGTGAACGGTCAGCGTGTCCTGAGTTGCCTGACGCTGGCTGTTCAGACGCAAGAAAAAGCCGTCACCACGATTGAAGGTCTGGAACAGGCATCGGGTGAGCTGCACCCGGTACAGCGCTGTTTTATTGAACATGACGGTTTTCAGTGCGGCTACTGCACGCCCGGGCAGATTATGTCTGCGGTCGCCTGTATTAAAGAAGGTCATACAGGCTCAGACGACGAGATTCGCGAATACATGAGCGGTAATCTCTGCCGCTGTGGCGCGTATCCTTTTATCATTGATGCGATAAAGCAGGCTGCAGCTGAAATGGCGGAGGACGTACGATGAACGAATTTCGCTGGCAGGTTGCCCGGTCAGTAACGGATGCAGCAGGCGCTAAACAGCACGCTGACAATCAGCTTATCGCGGGCGGAACGACGCAACTTGATTTGATGAAATGTGGCGTACTGACTCCCTCACTTCTCACCGATATTGCCGGCTTGTCGGATCTGTCAACGATCGAATTCGGCGACGATAAAATCACCATTGGGGCGCTGGTCACCATGAGTGAACTGGCCAGTCATCCTGATTGTGAGGCCCTGGCCCCCGCTCTGTATGGCAGTCTGTGGCAGGCGGCGTCGCCTCAAATCCGCAATATGGCAACCATCGGCGGCAATCTCTGCCAGCGTACCCGTTGCGCCTACTACCGCGATCCGGCCACCTTTTCCGCCTGCAATAAACGTACGCCGGGCTCCGGATGTGCAGCGCTGCACGGCATCAATGCGAGTCACGCCATTCTGGGCGGCAGTGAACAATGTGTGGCGGTCTATCCTGGTGATCTGGCCGTCGCGCTGACGGCCTTTGACGCGACGATTATTGTCCAAAACAGCCATCAGGATATGCGGCGCATTCCGGTTGACGACTTTTTTCTGTTGCCCGGCGAGACGCCGCAGCATGAGCACGCCTTACAACCCGATGAAATTATCGTCGCCATCGAGATTCCCCGTTCTTTAGCATTAAAACAGTCCCATTACCTGAAAGTACGCGATCGGACTTCTTACGAATTCGCCAGCGCGAGTGCGGCCGTGGGATTAACGCTTGCGCAGGGACGGATAGAGACCGTTCATATCGCGTTAGGTGGTGTCGCAACCAAGCCCTGGCGTGCCCGTCATGTGGAGCATGCGTTAACCGGACAGCGGTTTGAGGAGCAAAGCCTGTATAAGGCCGCAGAGTTAATCACTCAGGAAACGCGCGCGCTGGCGCACAACGCTTACAAAATAACGTTAACGCCGCGCGTGATTGCCCGCGCGCTGCTGGCTGCGGGGGAGCAGGCATGACAAAACATAACAACGGCTTGACGCGGTCCGACAACGATGTGCTGTCCGCGGATAAGCAAAGCGTCAATCCTCACCGTCGCGCCGCTGCCAGCCCTTCCGGTCTTGGCACACCGCGAACCCGCGGTGAGGGCAAGGTCAAAGTCACGGGAAAAGCCCGTTATGCTGTAGAGCATAAGCCCGACCGCGTGCTGCATGGCGTCGTCCTGCAATCGACAATTGCCAGTGGCCGCATCTCACATATCGATACGGCCAAAGCGGAACGTGCGACAGGTGTGATTGCCGTTTATACACATCTTAATTCACTCAGAATCAATAAGCCGACGGCTATCGCTGATGGCGGTGCGGCGCAGACAACCTATACGCCCATTCAGGACGATGTGATTATTCACAATGGTCAGAACATTGGCCTGGTCGTAGCAGAGACATTTGAACAGGCAACTTATGCCGCTTCCCTGGTCGATATCCACTATGAGACGACGCCTGCTCTGATCTCGGCGACGGATGAAGGGGTGGAGCCTAAGCCGACTACAAAGCAGGACATCGATTTAGGTGAGGCTCAGGCCGCCATGGAACGTGCAGACGTGCGGATTAATCAGCGTTATACCACGCCACGCGAATATAACATGCCGATGGAGCCCCATGCCTGTATTGCACACTGGGAGCAGGGCCGCATAACCGTCTGGGAACCCAGCCAGTGGGTGGCAGGGGCGCAGGTTGAAATCGCCGAATGGATGGGGATCTCGCCAAAAGATGTTCACGTCATCTCGCCCTATGTGGGGGGAGGTTTTGGCTCTAAGCCGGTGCCTTATACGCACGTAGCGCTGGCCTGCGTGGCCTCGCGCGCGCTTAATCGTCCGGTTCGCGTTTCACTGACGCGGCCACAAACCTTCACCGGCTTGGGGGGGCGTCCTGCCACGTCACAGCAGCTGGAGATGGGAGCGACACGCGACGGGAAAATTCAGTCGGTGATTTTGCGCAGCTTCAGTGAAACGTCACTGATTGATGTCTTCGCTGAAAACTGCAGTAAGGTGACGGGGCGCATGTACGCTATTGAAAATCTCTCGGCGCAGCACCAGGTCAGGCCCATCAATACCGTCACGCCAGGCTGGATGCGCGCACCGGGTGAGAATCCCAGTGCATTCGGGCTTGAGGTGGCGATGGATGAAATGGCTTATGCGCTAAATCTCGATCCGCTGGCCTTTCGCTTACGCAACTGGGCAGATCACGATTATCAGTTGGGGTTGCCCTGGAGCTCACGTCATCTGAAAGAAGCCTATGAAAAAGGGGCGGAAGCCTTCGGCTGGGATAAACGCATTATGGCGCCTCGTTCGATGCGCGAAGGACGTGAATTAATTGGCTGGGGCATGGCATCGGGCACGTATCCGGTTAATACCATGCCGGCTGAGGCAAAAATCCTGCTTTCCTCTCAGGGGCAGATTGTTGTGCAGTGCGCGGGAGCTGACATCGGCACCGGGACGTACACGATTCTGGCGCAAACCGCCGCTGATATCTTAGGGGTGGATTCACACTGCATTGAAGTTGAACTGGGCGATACGCAACTGCCACGAGCCGGCGTTGCGGGGGGCTCTCAGCTGGCAGGAAACCTGACGGCTGCGGTTGATGACACCGCCAAAAAAATGCGCGTGCGCTTAGTCACGCTCGCAAGCGAATTAACGGGCTCGCCTCTGAGAGGCATCCCTCCGCATGAACTCAGCCTGGCGAACGGGGCGATTTGTGTTACCGCTAACCCTTCTCAGACTGTTTCTTTTGGTGCACTGGTCAGCCTGACGAATGCATCCGTGCTGTGCGTCGAAGGCGGCACGTTCTCAGCGGATATGTCTGCCGAGGAACGGGACAGTGTGACCGGTAGCCTGGGTGAAATGAGCCGCCCGGAAGACGTCTCTGCACACAGCTGGAGTGCACAGTTTGTCGAAGTGAGAGTGGACGAGGACTTTGGCACCATCCGGGTTAAACGTATGGTCGCGGCGTTTGACAGCGGCCGGCTTTATAACCCCAAACTGGCCCGCAGTCAGTGGGTTGGCGGCATGATTATGGGCGTGGGACAGGCCTTGCTTGAGGAAGGCATTATCGATCCGCGCAACGGCAGAGTGCTGAACAACAATCTTGCCGATTATCTGATTCCCGTGAACGCGGATATCCCGGCGATTACCACGATTGATGTTGGCCTGCCGGATTATAAAGCGACCCGGATGGGCGGCAAAACGGTGGGTGAACTGGGCATCGTGGGCGTGGCGGCCGCGATCAGTAACGCGGTTTACCATGCTACGGGCAAGCGGGTTCGCGATCTGCCCATCACGCTGGATAAGATTCTCTAAACATGCGAAGGAACGCGCTGAGATGAAAACGGCCATTGTATTAACGGCGGCAGGGATGGGCCGCCGGTTTCGGCATGCCAGTGGCGAACATAAGCTACTGACGGCGTTGAATGGCAAAGCCGTGCTGAAACATACGCTTGATAAGGCGAGGGCGAGCGGAATGGAGGTGGTCGTGGTATCGCGTCCCGAAGACGTGGCCATTCATTCTCTGCTAGGTGATGCGATGCGGGTGTTATGTGCCAGCGCAGGGCTGGGCGAGTCGATAGCGGCGGGCGTCAGTGCCTGCACGGATTATGATGGCGTGATCGTGGCGCTGGGCGATATGCCGTGGCTTACCGCTGCAAGCTACAGGGCGGTAAACAGGGCGTTAACCACGTATCCGCTGGTGCGTCCCTGGGTTGACGACCGTGCTGGTCATCCCGTGGGTTTTTCGGCCGCTTTTTTCCCCGCGCTGCGCCAGCTGACCGGTGATACTGGTGCGCAGCAACTGTTACAACATCATCCTGTACATTACGTGCCACTTCGGGATCGCGGTTGCCTGGAGGATGTTGATTATCCGGATGATTTACGGCGAATGAGGTGCAGCCCATGATGACGTTAGATCAACGAGTGATTGAAACGGCATTAGGCTGGCATCATGCGGGACGGGCCGTCTGGCTGTGCACTGTGTTGCAGACCTGGGGCTCTTCACCGCGCGCACCTGGCACGATGATGGTGATCAGTGACAGTGGAGAAGGATGCGGCTCGCTTTCCGGCGGCTGTATAGAAGAAGACTTTCTGGCACGGCTGGCTGAGGGGCATTACCGCATCCACAGTCAGATTGTCCGTTATGGTGAAGGCGGAAGGCAAACGCAGGTGCAGTTGCCCTGTGGCGGTAGCCTCGACGTGCTGGTGGAATATTTGGTTGCCGATAACGACAGCGGCCAGATGTTACAAGCGATGCATCAGGCGTTGCGTGGCAAAACACGACTGCTCAAAACGGTCACTGTAAGCAAACGTGCCACCTGGCAAACTGTGGCGATGACGGCGGCGCTGCCGGTGCTTCGTTATCAGCATCCAGAGGTCGTGTTACCGGTTGGTGCCGTCCCGGAATTGCTGGTGGCAGGTTACTCTACCGTGGCCTTTGAGTGCATCCGGCTGGCACAAATCCTGGGCTTTCATGTTCGGGTATGTGAGCATCGCTCAGAGATGTTAAGTGAGCTGGAAGGTCATTTTACGGGCCAGGATACGATTACGATCGTCCCTCAGCATCCCGCGCGCTGGCTGGAGCTCAACGGTGCGCATGCTGCGGTAGCCATCGTCTCATTAACTCACGATCCGCGCATAGATGAGCTAACCATGATGGAAGCGGTCAACACTCATGCGTTTTACATTGGCATTATGGGGTCGGCTAAAAATACGGCCAGGCGCAAGACGCGTTTACAGACCATTGCAGGGTTGGATAACGATGAGCTCGCACGGATCATTGCGCCTGTTGGTCTGGCTATCGGAAGTAAAACCCCCGCGGAAATCGCGCTGTCTGTCATGGCCGACATCGTACGGGTAAAAAATCACTGTTAAGACGTTGCGTTGACCGGCGTCACCATTACGACGCCGGTCAATCCGTGATCAGGTATTGGGCGTCAGCTCACAGAAATAGGTGCCGGAATACGGAACCGGCAGAAAATCAGTAAACAGCTGGCGCAGCGTTTTTTCAGGATCAATATCGTTAAAGAGCGCGGGATGAAGCGTTTTGGCAAAAAATTCTGCCGCGACAACGTGCCAGGGGCTGAGGTAAAAATTATGCCACAGGGCCGCCGCGTGGCCGTCCTGCAACGCACGCAACGACTTCAGGCCCGTTTGTTGCGCGGTCAGTTGCCGCAGCGAGGCGCGCGTTTCAGCCTGCGTGATGGCAGGGCCAATACGCAAATCGGACGTATCATTACGATCGCCGCTGCCCGTTGCAAAATAGAAGTCCGGATGTGACGCAATCACCGTTTCTTCATTCAACCGGCCGAAAACGCCGGAAACCGTTTTGCTGGCAATGTTTTCGCCGCCGGCAAACGCCAGTATCTCACCAAGGCTGCCGTTTACCGACGTCACACAGCATTCATTTCGACGTCCCAGATGCAACTGCAGAAGTACGGTGGGCTTCTTCCCGCGAAACTGAGCGAGGCGCTGCGCAAGGGTCTGCATATGTTGCTGATAAAACGCATTCAAAGCCGAGGCTCGCTCACCCTGATCGAGCACCTCTCCCAGAATGGCTACGCTGCGGGTCGTATTTTCAAGGAGATGCACCCGCAGGTCGATTTTCACGACCGGGATATGCGCGGATTTCAGGACGCGCTCCAGCCGTTGTCCGGCCTCACTGCTGCGCGCCAGTGCCGGCAAAATTACCACATCGGGTTGTAATGCGATCACCTTCTCAGGGTTGATGTCATTTGATCCCTCCTGACCTAATGACGCGATATGCTGCATTTCAGGAAACTGACGCGCGAAAATATCCCATGTCTGACGATCGTACTTTTTCAGATCCTCGGGCCAGCCGACCAGCCTTTTGAAAGGGTTGCCGGGTTCCAGCAGTGCGTAGGTGTAAAGCACCCGGCTTTCGCCCAGCACAATACGCACAGGATGATCGGGAACGGTGACCTTATCGCCGTTGATATCGGTGATGGTTTTGCCCCAGCCCAGGCTACTGAAGGTCAAAGCCAACAGCAGGAGCGTTCGTAGCAGGCTGCGTTTACAGAAATCAGAATTCAACACGGGCTTGTACCATCAGGTTGCGGGTTTCACCTTCACGTACGCGCAGGTTTCCGCCGCTCGACGTGTAATAGTGTTTATTAAACAGGTTATTCAGATTCAGTCGTATCTGTGTTTTCTTGCCCAGCAACGCGTTGTTCCAGGCAATAAAGCTGTCCGCTACGACATAATCCGGTAAGGTAAAACTGTTGTCAGGATCGCCAGCACGACTGCCAACATAGCGGGCGCCGCCGCCGACACGAAAATCACCGGGCACGTTGCTGACGATCAGATTATGGCTCAGGTAAAGCGCACCGGACTGCTCTGGTGCGTTCTGTAAGCGATTGCCATTATTCGCCGGGTTAATCCGGTCATCGACAATTTCAGCGTTGTCATAGCTGTAACTGGCACTGACATCCCAGTCCTGGACCACTTCACCATTAAGCTCAACCTCAACGCCCTGCGAGCGCGCCTTGTTGATCGGACGGTTAGTACCGTTGATGTTTAGTGTCATCCGCTTTTCATCGATTCTGTACAGCGCCAGCGAGGCAAAGAGGCGCGGAGAAAGTTGCCATTTGCTGCCAACCTCCCAGGTGGTGCCCTGCTCAGGCTTACTGACGTTTCCTTCATCGTCGACATCCGTCGATGGGGTGAACGATTTACTCATGCTGGCATAGAGCGAAACATCCGGTGTGATTTTATAAATCAGCCCGGTTTGTGGCAGGAAGGTATTTCCCTCATCATTCAGCGTTTCAACGACCGGATTAAATCCTTTTGACGCGCGTTGTTCGTAATGTTGATAACGTCCGCCAATGACCGCAATCCAGTCTGGAGTAAGCGAAATACTGTCTTTTAAATAAACCGAACGGCTGTGGATACGGTTAAGGTTGTTAGCATTTGCCGTATTTTCGGTTGTGCTGTCGGTTACCGGTGACAGCAGGTCATAAGTGGGGTTGAGGTAGTTAAAGCGGCGGTCATTTTTGCCCTGATACTGGTGCGCCCGGTACGTCTGGTTCATTTCATAATCCGTACCGAAGACCAGCGCATGCGCCATGCCGAATATCTCCGGATTCCCCAGGACGTCCCATGACAGATATTTGGTTTGCTGATTAAATCCGCGATTGGCATCAGCGCGCCGGGTAACCACGCCGGTAGCAGGATTAATCGCCGTGACCCGAACTTCGTTATTGTCATAACGGCGCTGATTCCAGCCAAGCGTCAGGCGCGTGCTCCAGCTGTCGTTGAACTGCCAGTCGTAATGCGCGTTCAGTGCCTGATTATGTCCCCAGGCATGATTCGCTTTGTCATCCAGTCGCTGTTTATAACCGACATCGAGTGGTGCGCCATTAATAAAAGCGGTACCGCGATCGTAAGGAATGTCATAACGATAGTCGCTGTAGCTGACCAACAGGCTGGCTTTCTCACCGTACCATTGCAATGACGGTGCGAGCAGAGAATGCGCATCACTGCCAAAATTGCGCCAGTAATCCTGACGCTGCTTCTCTGCGATGAGCCTGAAAGCAAAACCATTACCCAGCGGGCCGGTGACATCGAGCGTACCGGCTCCACCGCCTTCACTTGCGTAGCGCCCACTGACGGAAGACTCCCATGAATAGCGTGGTTTTTTGCTGATGACATTGATGATACCGCCCGGATTTTGAATGCCATAGAGCAGAGATGCCGATCCCTTGAGTACCTCAACCCGCTCCGTGGTCGCATCCAGATTTAACCCCTGGCTGCTTCGTATACCATCGCGATATATCGAGCCATCAGAATTGCTACCGAAGGCACGGCGAACGAAACCGTCCTCTGTTCCTGCCAACGTGTTGGCTTCCGCAACACCACTGACGAAGCGCATCGCATCGCTCAGATTGCTGACCTGATAATCATTAAGCTGCTGTTGTGTCACGGTACTGACAGACTGGGCCTCGTCGAGACGCGCCGTCGGCATTTTACTGCCAACGCTGCTGGTGGTGGCTGCATAGCCCTCTTCACGGTCAGCATCGCTGGTGACGGTGACGGTATCATCCCCGGTGGCGGCAATGCTGTTACCGGCCGGAAGCCAGGCGCTGGAACAGATCGCCACTATTAAAGCCTGCTGAAATCTGAGGTTCTTACTCTCGCCTGGACGTGTTTTCATTATATTTTTTCGCTGATCATCAAAAACAAAATAAACGTAAAGGCCACGTTAAACGTGGGGGTTTTTCGCCTTCAGGCGGAGGTTTTTGCGTCCGTCCTGGTAGGCTGTTTTGTAATTGAGAATCATTCAATCATTGAGTAATGTAGTAGTAAATATAAAAACATTTATTTTTACTACATTTTCAGGAGAGTGTATTAACGATGATTTAACTGTTTTTATATTGTTAAATCATTAATTTTCATGAATTAAAAAAGTTATTCTGGCGAAGTGTATCCATGAGAAGAAGCATAACCTTGCTGTTCGTGAGGGAGAAAAGGCTTGCTGACTACAGCCGGGCGAGACATGCTTAGCGCAGGCGAAGCAAGAACAGTATCGTCGAAGGGGCTTACCCTGTCAGGTTCACACATTATCGTTCAGGATTTAACGGGGGCGTGAGAGTGTTTCATCTCATCGGTGTTTTTAACAGTAATCAGCGTGACAGGCTTCCTTGATGCAGGCCAGAAGTCGTACAGATATATTGGGCGAGCGTTTGCGTTCGCGGGAACAGCAACTCTCACCCCGCCTGCTGGCTGTTGCACATTATCTTCACACCAACCGGGAAACGGTTCTGGACAGCACTGCCATGGATATCGCCCGCGCGAACAACACATCGGATGCGACCGTGATTCGCGCCATTCAGGCACTGGGTTTTTCAGGACTGCGCGATTTGAAAAACGTCCTTCAGGCCTGGTTTGGTCCCGGCCTCTCTTCAGAAGAGAAAATGCTGAGCACCGTCAATGCTATGACGCATGATGTTTCGTCGTCGATAGACTTCGTATTGCAGGGGCATCTCCATGCGTGTCAGGTACTGGCCTCTGAGCAAAACCGCCAGGCGCTGGCCGAAGCGACGGGGTTACTGAGTGAAGCCCGCCAGGTGGCCGTTTTCGGGATTAACGCCTCGGGTATTCTGGCTGACTACACCGTCCGCCTGTTAAATCGCATCGGTTTGCCAGCCTTCTCACTTAACCGTTCATGTATTGCGCTGGCGGAACAGATGCTGGCGCTGCAACGGGGCGATGTGCTGATCATGATGGCACAAAAGTCGGCACATCGCGAAGGAACAACAGTGGTGCGTGAGGCCAAAAGGCTGGGCATTCCGATAATTCTTCTCACCCATGCGACCGACGCCTTCTTTGCCCGGGAAGCGGATGTGGTTATTGACGTGCCACGCGGCGGGGAAAAAGGGCGCATCCCGTTACACGGCACAGTGATGGTTTGCCTTGAAATGTTGATTCTCTCGGTGGCCGCTTCCCTGCCAGATCGTACGACTAAGACCATGAAACGGCTACAGGATTTCTACCGTGGTCTTAAGCCTGCCATAAAAAAATAAATCCTTCGTTCAGATGTCACACGACAAGAGGAGAGTTGAGCCAGTACATGGCTGGCGCAGCTTAACGCTTTCGCTCACCCTGCAACGCCTGGATGTGTTTCCTCAATACCTGGCGTGATCGGGTTTGCAAAAGTGGCTGACACTTTTCGGAATGGCTTAAAAATTTTTCGTTTTTGCGAACTCACGTCAGCTTTCGTCTGGAGCGTTCTTCAATCTGCGGCTATTACTCAGCCGTGATGTTTATTTGCTGTTCTTTTGATTTATCCATCCTTGTTATTTCCTGAATGGAGCTGGTCATGAAGAAAAATCGTGCATGGTTTCCTGTGTCGTTCGTCGCGCTTGCCATCCTGGTAAGCCCACCAGCGGTGATGGCCTGGGACAGTCTTACCGTATTTGGCGACAGCCTGAGTGATACAGGTAACGTCGGCCGTTTTACCTACGATTCTGCCAGTCATCCACTCTATGATGAAATCATCGCCCGTGACGCGGGACTGATGCTGCAGCCGTCCTCTCAGGGCGGGAGTAATTACGCGGCAGGCGGTGCTGTGGCGGTGCCCGCTCTCAATCCGCAGTTTAATACCCAGGATCAGGTTGCCCGCTATCTGTCGTCAACGAATGGCCGGGCCGATTCCAACGGGCTCTATATTCACTGGATCGGCGGGAATGACCTGGCCGCTGCCACGCTCATTCCCAGCCCCTCGCTGGCGCTTTCTCTGGTTGACAACAGCGCCGGTGCGGCCGCCAGCCAGGTCAGCGCGTTACTGAATGCGGGCGCTAGTACGGTGATAGTGCCAACCGTGCCTAATGTCGGTGCGACGCCTGCCCTGATAGAAGGAATACTTCAGGGGGCCGGTTCCGCAGCGGTGGCGGCGGCGTTTCAGTCACTGAACGCGGCGACCATGTTCACTACGGCGGAACGGCAGCAGGCTATCCAGACGGCTTTCGGTCAGGCCGCTGCGCAGCTCTCTGCCATACCGGCGGTTCGTGACCTGATCGCACAACAGCTGTTCGCCACCTGGCAGCAGTTAAGCGATCAGGCGGCTTCTCTGACGGCCCGTTACAATCAGCAGGAAGAAAACGCGCTGGCGGCTGCACAGGGGAATATTGTTCGGGTCGATATTAATGGGCTTTTTAATGAAGTGATCGCCAGTCCGGCGCTTTATGGTCTTACTAACACCGCAGGCATGGCCTGTCCACCGGGCACCTCTTCCGCCGTCTGTACTTCGTCGACAGCGGGTTTCTCATCGCAACAGACTTTTTTGTTTGCCGATCGTCTTCATCCCAGCCCTGCGGTGCATGCCCTGATTGCTGACTACATTCAGTCAATCCTGGATGCACCAGCCCAGGTCGCGGTACTGACGCAGGCACCGCTGACGATGCTGCAGGATGTGCATAACACGCTGGACAGTCATCTCCAGCAGCAGCGCAGGCAACCCGCTGAAGCCGGAGAATTCACCGTGTTTGGCGGTTACGCCGGTCAGCACGCGCGCAACAAACGTGATGTTTTTAATGATGGCGACACAGATACTGCAAACCTGTCAGCCGGCATGGGTTATCAGCTGACCGACAACCTGCAGGCAGGGGCGTTGCTGTCAACGGCCAGCCAACGACAGCATCCCTCTGAACGTTATGATTACCGGCTGCACGGCAACATGGTGGCACTCTGGAGCCAGCTACAACTGATGGACAGACTGTGGGTCAACGCCGATATCCATTATGCGGATCTGGATTACGACAGCATTGAACGTCAGATAAAACTTGGCCCTGCGGTCCGCACTGAACAGGGCAGCAGTAGTGGAAAGCTGATGGGCACGCGGGTTCAAACCGGTTGGGATTTTCCCTTAAACGAGACGATTACCACGGGGCCTGTTGTCAGCTATGCGCTGGATTATGTGCGGGCCGACGGTTATCAGGAACGCGGCGACAGCAGCAGTGCGATGCGTTTCTCCGATCAAACACGGCATTCACAAACTGGCGCAGTGGGGTGGCGCATTGATACCCAGGGATTAGGAATCAATCCCTGGGCACAGGTCAGTTATAACCATCAGTTTGGCGACACGGATACATCGGTGAGTGCAGGTCTGAAATCGACACGAACGGCTTTCCGACAAAGCCGTTCGAATCAGGATAAAGACTGGGCGGATATAGCTGTAGGGGCCAATGTCCCCATCGGCGACGCGGTTAGCGCTTTTGCCGCTGTGTCGACGGTGGCGAGCGCACGTGATTATCATGAGGTCACCTGGAACCTTGGCATGAGCGCGCGGTTTTAGTACCTGCCCGGTGCAGAGCTATGGGCGTCGCATCGATCAGGCCCGGGTCAGCGCCATCGAAAAAGGCGCGGGACGAGACTGATGTGTCACGTCGTCTGCCTGCACTTTCAGGTTCAAAACGCAGAGGATATGGCCTGATTTTACTGGCCGATGAAGGGGCCAAAAGTTTAATGCCTTCTGCTTCGCAAGCGAGAGCGGGTAAGGTATAGTGCGCGTTTTTGGAGGAACCATGCTGACGCATTCATCAACACGACTCAATAAATACATCAGTGAGAGCGGAATCTGCTCCCGCCGCGATGCTGATCGCTTTATCGAACAGGGCAACGTTTTTATCAATGGTAAACGCGCAGCCGTTGGTGCCCAGGTTTTTGCTGGCGATGTCGTAAAAGTGAATGGTCAGCTGATTGAGCCTCGTGATGAAGGTGATTTGGTGCTGATCGCGCTGAATAAACCCACAGGCATTATCACCACAATGGAAGAGGGCGAACGCGATAACATCAGTGATTTTGTTAATCACAGTAAACGCGTTTTTCCCATCGGTCGTCTCGATAAAGATTCGCAGGGACTTATTTTCCTGACCAATCATGGCGATCTGGTCAATAAAATTTTGCGTGCAGGCAATAACCACGAAAAAGAATATGTCGTCACTGTTGATAAGCCCGTTACCGATGAATTTATTGCCGGTATGGCAGCCGGCGTTCCCATGTTGGGCACGGTAACCAAAAAGTGCAAAGTGAAGAAAGAAGCATCCTACGTGTTTCGTATTACGCTGGTACAGGGGCTTAATCGGCAGATCCGTCGTATGTGCAAACACTTTGGGTATGAAGTCACCAAACTGGAACGCACGCGCATTATGAATGTAAATCTCAAAGGTATTCCTTTGGGTGAATGGCGCGATCTGACGGATGATGAATTAATCGAACTGTTTAAGCTGCTCGAAAATTCCACTTCTGATGACAAATCGGCAAAAAAGACGCCGCAGAAAAAATCTCCTGCAAAAAAACCAGGGAATAGCCAACCTAAATCGAGCGTAAAAGCTGATGATAAGCCCGCTTCACGCAAGCGATTTACGCAGCCGGGTCGCAAGAAAAAAGGGCGCTAAAAAGCGAAATGATAAACGGGCGTCAGATAATCGTGAGTGAGTATTGTCCTGAATGGGCGAATCATTTCTCTGCTGAGGCGGCTGTGTTAGCGGCAAGATTGGGTAAACACCTTGTCGCTATTCATCATATTGGTAGCACTGCGGTGCCAGGATTAGCGGCCAAACCGATCATCGATATTTTGCTGGAAGTGATTACTCATGATTCGTCTGACATTACGTCAGCGTTGTGCGCCTCTGGCTATCAGGCGCGTGGCGAAAACGGTATGCCAGGAAGACGCTATTATACCAAGAGCCTTCAGGGCCGCCGTACGCATCACGTCCATGCTTTTATCCAGGGCAGTCCAGATATCATCCGGCATCTGGCGTTTCGGGATTATTTGCGAAAATATCCAGACATCCGCGACAGCTATGCGGCAGTGAAATACGCCGCGCAACGTGACTGCCGGGGGGAGAGTAACGTTTACTGTGAATTAAAAAATGCGTTTGTTCAGACCCATCAGCAACGCGCACTAGCCCTCTATCCCTTCTGAATTATCTCTCTTTATTTTCCTTTTGCAAAATTTAGCCTTGCCTTGTCTGCACATTCAATGATGCAGCCTGATGCTTATGGCTACAGACGGCATCACAGAACGATAAGTAAGACGGTGCCCAAAAGGAAAGCGCAACGTCGCATAATCAGATGACGGCACCTTTTCAGTAGTAAAATGGCATGGCAGGATACGCTAAATTACAAAGGAGTGGGCCTGATGTTACTGAAAGGTATGAATGATCCGTTGTTCAAAGCGTATCAGCATCCCAAAGCAAGGCTAATGATAAGTCGTTTCAGAGGATTAGCCGGTGACCGGCGGCTTAGCGACTGGCAGGTATTTTGTATTCTGGTCAACGGTTTTACTAACTACTGGTATGTGCATTCAGGCAATTTCACCATCAATGTCACCTTAACCAAGACGCGTCAGTTCGATTTTATGCAGGATTTTTTGCATTTCACGGTGACGCTGGATGGTCTGTTAAGCGACGAGAATTTCCGCTGTCCCGACTTTATTTTGCCCCATTATGATGTGCCTTATGAATTTTGCCGTTGGCGGAGTAAACGTGGCTACGATTCGCAAACCACCTATGTGGGCAAACATGGTGTGAAGTCCCACAAAGGCCTGTTCATTGCAACTCATGATCCGATCAGAGATGAATATCAGATGAAATGGGAAGGCATTATTACGGTTTTTGATAAAGCCTTTTTTAAAATGGGAAACTTCAACACCACCTGCGATTTTTTAATCAACGATATTACCAAGACTATCCATGAGGGCGTGGTGAAACATCTGAGCCTGTATCGCGATCTGTACCATTATCTGTTTCCCTCACCCACAGAAGCGCGTATCCAGGCTCGTGATACGAAACGCCATCTGGCCAGAAAATAAATACCAGCAGGATAGTCCACGAGTACAGAACGGGGAGAAAACGCTTATCCCGGTAACTTCCATTTCAGCCAGGGATCGAGTTCCGTTTCTGTCATAGGTTTAATGTTGAAATATTCATAGGTAGCCTCACTGTTATCTGAGGTGACCACAGAGGCGGGACGATCGCTGTGGGCTAAAACAAGGAGGTTGAGCTCTTTGAGCGTCGTAAAAATACTGTGTGCGATAAGTCGGGAAGTAATATTTGCATGAATTTGGTTGGCCAGTGTTTTATCCAGTTTTATAACATCAGGCGGCATCCCGCGCAGATAGCGTATTTTGCGATAGCCTTTCGCGATATATTCCCATGTCATTGTGAATCCCATACGTCTTAGCATTTCCAGGCCCAGCATGGCTGAGGGGCTGTCAATGATATGCTCTTTTTGAACGATTTTGATGACCAGCATTGACACAGGTAAGGTTGCCTTAAGCATTTTTTCCGCCAGCTTTTCTGCAAACGCCCGATCTGTCACATCCCGCTCATGAATACTGATTGTGACAGGTAACTGAATAGGATGATTACGTAGACGTTTAAGCCGGGCAATGGTGCTGTCAATCAGCCAGGTCGTGAGTGTTGTGCCCAGCTCAGTCCCAACGGCCAGTGAAGTAAAGTTATCGGCTGCCAGCTCTCCACGTTGGGGATGATGCCAACGGATCTGCGCTTCGAGGCTAACCGGTTTACCACTGAGCAAGCAAACGTTGGGCTGGAATACCAGATACAGTCCCTGGTTGCGCCGCAGCGCGTCTGCAAGATCACGCATTAAGGTGAAATCAGCGGGGGAACTCGCGTCTTTAATTCCATCACTAACAGCATCACACAGACGAACGGACGGACCGCTCACGCGTTCCAGCGCATTGACTGCCCGTCTGAGAGCGTCCTGGGGGAAGGTCTGGCCGGCGATAAAGTCGATCTGCGCGGTACAGGTCGCCAACGCCATAGTGAGGCCGTCGCCCATATCGGCATGAATTCCGTTTAACCGTTCCTCAACCCATTTTGCGCTAACGTGGCTTTCTGCACGGGTCAAAATCGCAAAACGGCCAGTCGCGATCGTGTAAATCGACTCACCACTGGCAGGCCGAAGACGTAACCTTAACAGGGTGGCGACATCCTTAAGCAAGGACTCCAGCGACGCCATGCCCAGTGACCGGGACAGGTCGTAGGCGCGTGACATATCAATACAGTCGATAAGCACCAGACGGCGCAGTGCCGTGTCATTCAGCGTGGCAAGATGCAGAATGTCGCGAAAGAGACGTTCCCGATTGGCCATGCCGGTAACAGGTTCGATAAAGGCCGCCGAATGCCAGGCTTCAAGAAAGGCAACAACCAATCCAGCCAGTGACTCTATGATCTGTTTCTGCTGGTGGCTAAAAGTCCGTGGCACCGTATCCGTCAGGCATAGCGTTCCCAGTATCTGTCCATGAGCGTTTTTCAGCGGCGTACCGACATAAAAGCGAATATAAGGGGCATGGACAATCAAAGGGTGATGGGCATAACGCGGATCAAGTCGGGTATCAGGTGCAATGACCGTCGCATCACTTTCGACAACATGCCGGCATAAGGCCTGTTCGCGCGTCGTGTCACTCAGCTCAATATTGTAATTGGCACGCACACTATGCTTATCGTCATTTAAGACAGCGATATAACTTCCATTAATACCAACTAACTGACAGGCCAGACGTAAAAACTTTTTCAGCACCTCATCCCGGCCTCTGTCTGAGAAGCGCAGTGACTGTGTTGTTCTGGTGCGGTGATATTCCTTGTCGCCAGGTTCCTGAGCCATTGCCGCTCCTGCCCATATGCTGAATGATATTGCAAAAAATAATTGTACGTTGATTTTAAAAAATAAAAGCCAATCACTATAAAAGGCGAAAGCAATTAATGCGTTGCGATATTAAACCGTCATGGAATAACCGTTTACGTCCCGGATGAAGGCCGTTTATTTTTTGAGTTAATGCGTATTGATTAATACGGCAGGTGAGGAAAGAACAGAAACCCTGGAGCCTCGAACGAAGATTTTATTTTCGCTTACGCTTTTTTATAAGGCAAATTTCTGGCTGCGATACATTTCCCGACGTGCTCCGTGCGGCATGTCGGGCCGGCTTCAGGTGGATAAATCTGCAAACCCAGAAGCGCGAGTCATCGGCAGGTGGGTTAAAACCTTTTAAAACATAGAGTTAAAAATAAATAAAAGCGCACTCATTCGCAGTTAAGAAAATATCTCTTTTAAAAGAGGTCAGGGCAGCAATCGTTCCCCGCTGAAAAAGTAACGATAATTAATGAGAAGTTGTTCCGGATTTACCTTGTGTTATTTTGTCTCGCGCGCCATCACCGTTCATCCCTGATGCAATTTAATGTAAATTATTGCGTCAGTCCGCCACCGAGACCTGCATGTTAAAGGAATAACTGATAAGCTGACGACTACAATCACGTTGATGTTGGAGATGCCCTTTGCTGACCACAATAATTTATCGCAGCCATATCTCGGATGACGTTCCTGTTAAGACGCTACCCGGAATGGTGGATGATGCCAGCATACTGAATGCGTCTCATGATGTGACCGGTATTCTGTTGTTCAATGGCACGCACTTTTTCCAGTTACTGGAAGGCCCGGAAGAGGGCGTGCTTGCCATTTATCAGCGCATTTGTGCTGATCGACGTCACCATAACCTGGTCGAGTTGATGCGTGATTATGCGCCCTCGCGTCGGTTCGGTAATGCCGGCATGGAATTGTTTGATTTACGTGAGCATGATCGTTCCACTGTGCTTCAGGCGGTGCTGGATAAAGGCACGTCGAAGTACCAGTTAACTTATGCTGACCGCGCGTTGCAGTTCCTGCGTACCTTTGTAGAGGCGCGTGAGAAAGAGAATTACTTCGAGGTATTGCCCTCCGAATACTGGGAATTCATTCCGGAAAGCACCACTGCCAGCAAGGTGACGCCTTCGGTATCGGGTATTACTTTCCGTCCCGTCGTCGATCCGCTTGCCCGTCAAGTGACGGCGATTGAGGCGATAGCGGACGCACGGCTTCGTCGTACTGAACAGCGCGATTCGTCAAAGCAGTTACATGATGCCGATCTTGACGCGGTGATTACAGCGTTCAGGATGGCCGGGCGGGCCTGCCCGGACGAGATGACGCTGTATGTCAGTCTGCTGCCTATGACGCTGGTTGTCGTACCTGATGCGGTTCAGACCATTGTTGCGGCCATAAATGCTGCAGGACTGGTCCCTGAGCAGGTGGTCATTGGTGTCAGCGAAACGGAAGTTATTTCACGCGTGGAAGCTTTTTCGGTTGCCGTCAGGGAGCTTAAGGCTGCGGGCATCAGTCTGTCCGTCGATAATTTTGGTGCCGGTTCCGCCGGGCTCTCGTTATTGACACATATTCAGCCCGACCGGATTCGCATTGACTCAAGTATCACTTCCGATGTTCACCGCAGTGGTCCGAAACAAGCCGTGGTTCAGGCCATTATAAAATGTTGCTCTGCCTTAGAGATTACGGTCATTGCTGCCGGCATCGTGAAAGCGGAGGAGTGGATGTGGCTGGAAGCAGCGGGCGTGATTAATTTCCAGGGCAGTTTATTTGCTCCTTCAGGTGCGCTTCATTCAGACGCGGTGGCCTGGCCGGAATATCGAAGCGCGATGTAAGGTCCGGTTAATATTATATGTCACGATAAAGACATCGTATCACTCGCAGCAGGGACCGCTGCCGTTTTGATTGCGTCAGCAGTGCTCCAGATACCGCATTCAACCTGTCCCGACTTCACGCCTGAATCAGTCATCTCGCCTTTCACATCAAATTTTTACCGTCCTCGTTTCAGACGAAGTGGGACGAAACCTTATATTCATCTAAGAGCATTAATACGCCGTCGCTCGCTGAGAAGTCATGCTGAACAGAATGCTTTCGCGATGAGAGTATGCATGGCGCAGGAAAGCGGATCACCATCATTTCAGTCGTGCAGTGAGGAATCCAAAGGTATTTACTCACCCGTGAGCTGAGTTAATCACCTTCTCAGTATTACCTGGACAGAAAAATCGCACTTTGCGATCATATCTGCATGATCCAAAAAAAGAAAACGCCCTGGTCAATGTGAAGATGAAAGAAAACAGTCGCTTAGAATCGATAATGAATTACCTGAAAGGAAATAATCTGGTAACGGTTGAACAGCTTGTTTCGGTCACAGGCGCTTCTCCTGCCACTATCAGGCGTGATCTGATTAAACTCGATCAGGAAGGAGTGGTCAGCCGCACGCACGGGGGCGTAACGCTTAACCGCTTTATTCCATCGCAGCCCACCACGCTGGAAAAATCGTCACGGAATCAGCCTGAAAAACATGCTATTGCGCGCGTTGCAGCCACCTTCATCAAAGCAGGCGATGCAGTAATCCTTGATGCAGGGACGACGATGTTTGAGCTGGCCCGGCAAATTACCCATATGCCGCTACGTGTGATCACCAATGACTTACATATTGCACTGTTCCTCTCCGAGTTTAAGCAGATTGAAGTAACCATCATTGGTGGGCGAATCGATGAAAGCAGCCAGTCCTGCATTGGCGATCACGGTCGGAAGATGCTGAACAATATCAATCCTGACATTGCTTTCCTGAGTGGTAATGGATGGGATATGACGAAAGGCGTGACATCGCCCACGGAAGAAAAAGCGGCTCTGAAACACGATTTGATCATCAATGCGAGGCGACGTGTTTTGCTGGCAGACAGTTCAAAATACGGTGCCTGGTCTCTTTTCAATGTGGTTCATCTGGATGCGCTGACGGATATTGTCACTGACGCTAATCTGGACGCAGATGTCAGGAAAGCGCTCCTGTCCAGCAGCGTGCCTGCGTTGACTATCGCTCATCCTGCCTGAGTTGCCTGCATTATTTTGCCAGTAACAACTTACAAAAACTGATGGGCGCAGAAGCCGCAACGATGGGGCCCAGAGAAATGCGGTCAACCCGCGTTTTCTGACTCGCCCGGTGGCAGCTGAAAGCGGTGATCGCGTGTTGTGATGATATGGGGTCTCGCTTAAATCACGCGCTTGTCGCATCACATCAGTGATTCAGTAAGTGCAGAGCCGGGACAGATGCCAACAACCACAATGGACGGCATCGGTATGCGTTGACGATGAAAAGTGACCGAATCGCTTATCTTTCTGCAGAGCGTGTGGTCACGCCACACGCATCATGGCAGCGCCAGGCAGTGTCTCGAATCAAACTAAACATGGATAGATGAAGTGTTGATGCTACGGGGTGAAGAGCAGGGCTGACTAAGGGAGGATCAGTGTGTAACATGAGTCTCGCAGCGTTGACATGAATGAAGGTGAACGGGGGCGTGCCAGGACGGGGATTTACAGATGTGTAAGTATGAATACGTCACAACGGTTATTCTTCCATTGATGGTCTGAGGTAGAGCGGCGTATCGCCTTCTTCGTAGTGTTTCGGATGCCACACCATCGCGCCATTTTCATCGCCAATAAACGTCATACCTAATGGTTCAATGATCGCATAGGGCTGTGCGAACGCAGCACGGTAAACCCGTATCTCTTTCGCCATTGCCACAACCTGATCTGAAAATTCGTCGGGGTGGCTGAGAATGTAATTCAGTTGATCGTCAGTCAGCATACTTCTTTTCCTGAGCAACCCAGACCTGCTGGCGCCAACTGGCAGGGTTGTTTAACCTGTTAATCGAGTTCAGCATTGGCATTGTTCCGCCAAGGCAATAAGTGTACCAATTATCAGCGTGTCAGCCCATCATTACCGTCAGGGCGTCGTTTAATAAGCGAAAAGAAAAGCTGTTCAGCATACCGTAGCCGGTGATAGCGGGCTAACGTCCATTTCCTTACGCTTTCAGCCAGAAGTCTGCTGACATTTATCGTTTTTGCAGACACTAAGATGCCTGAACTGTTCTGTATTCCTCGCGCCATCACGAAGCCCCGACCGTGTTTGTTAATCTTTGCTTCCATAACTTTACATTTTGCATTTAATTAACGCCTGTGCTGTCAGGATGTTTTGCCATTATTAAGTTCTTATCTCTTACAGAAAAGCTTAAGTAATATTTCATAACGGCAGTCTTACAGGCTCGCAACAGGTAATAACTGAATGCGCATTCATTACTGAGAGAGGCAGCCTGTGGCAAGATAAAGCGTCGGGAGAAAAAACCGCTTAACGTGGACCAATACCCTTAATGGGGTAAGCGGATCGATTATTGTGCCTGAACATTGACAGCGATGTCGTCTCCTCACCAAAAGTGCCGCCTGTGTGTCGGGCATAATGCAGAACGTTGTGACATTTACGGTTAAAAATGACTTAAAACCTTTTCTTGCATGTTATACAGTCTCGCATGGCCTCTTGTTTGCTATAAATTGTCGGTCAATGTGGCGCTAAATATTTAAAATTAGGCTAAATTGTTTTCTGCGTTTTGCACCCGCACATGGGGAGGCTGTTGTGCACGATAATCAAAGTGGCAATGAAGAAAATCGTCTTAAAGCGGTTAAAGCACTTTTGTCACCTGATGTAACCAGGGATGAGGTGCTGGAAAAATTTGTACAGCTTGCCGCGCAGGCACTCGGCATTTCGGGCAGTTTTATCTCAATTATTGACGACAAAAATCAATACATTAAAGTTTCCCGCAACTTTAATCTTAAGGCGTCGTCACGTGATGTTTCCTTATGTCGACATGTTATTGATGGCGACGGCCAACTGGTCATTCAGGATACACTGCAAGACAATCGGTTCTCTTTCCATCCGTTAGTGGAAGGCGAGCCGCATATCCGCTTCTATGCGGGCGTGTCATTATGTAATGTTGAAGGGTTGGTTCTGGGCACGTTATGCGTCACAGATACGCAACCCCATACCTTTAACGATGCGCAACTCGAAACCTTAAAGTCGTTAGCGAGGCTGGTCACCTCATTTCTGGATGCCTGGAATCTGGCCAGTTTTACTGACCTGATTACGCATCTTCCTAATCGCCCGCGGTTGTTGCGTGATATGCAGCAGCTGGCCGTGAGCAATCCTGATCGACGCTTCCGCCTTATTCTTATCGACTGCATTGATATTCCGCATGCTTATGAACTCTCGCGCACCTTTGGTATCGCGCCGGTAGAAAACCTGCTCCGGCAAATCGCCGGCCTGGTCAGTGCGCGCCTCGAACTTGAGTCCGATGATATGCTTTATTCATTCGCACCGGGTCGGTTTGCCCTCATCCAGCCCTATCTTGAAGGGTACACGGCACAAAGCACGATTGATGTTCTCAAGAATTTGAAGGCGGATTTAGCGGACAATATCACGATCGATATCGACGTTTATGCAGGTGAAACAGAATTTGTCTCCCGAGAGATAGATGCCAATGAAATCGTTCGTCAGGCGGTAAGCGCACTGCATGAATGCATTTATCAGAATTGCGGTGCCATGACCTTCGATCATGCTTATGATTCGCGCCGCACGGATGATTTTCTCATCATGAATGATTTGGCACAGGCGCTGAAAAAAGACGAAGGTCTTTATCTGGCTTATCAGCCCAAAGTGTGTTTAAAAACCGGCAAAACCGTGGGGCTGGAAGCGTTGATCCGGTGGCATCACCCGGAACGAGGCGAGCTGTTCCCTGCCGATTTCGTTCCCCTGGCTGTAAAAACAAACCTGATCTCGGTGCTGACGGACTGGGTCATCGATCGTGTCATCGTTCAACTCAAAACGTGGAAACAGGAATATCAGTTAATTCCTGTCTCAGTTAACGTCAGTGAACGTGACTTTTCACGCCCCGGCTTTGCGGCAGATTTGGCCAGTAAAATGCAGGCTGCTGATTTGCCTACGTCCTTTATGGGCGTGGAGTGCCTTGAAAATGAACTCATTACAGAAAGCCATGTTGCTATAAACGGCCTGGAAGCGCTGAGAACCGAGGGGTTTGTTATCTCTCTGGATGATTTTGGCACAGGCTACAGCAACATCAGCTATTTACAGGAAATTCCCTTAGACGTTATCAAAGTTGATATGTCTCTGATTAACCGCATGGACAACGATCAGGCGTCCAGAGTGATTGTCAGAAGCATTATTCAGATGTTGAAGGAGCTGAATTATACGGTTCTGGCGGAAGGGGTCGAAACCGAAGCGACGCTGAGTCTGCTGAAGCAATATGGTTGCGACCAGATTCAGGGCTACTTTTTTTCTAAACCGCTGCCAGCCAGCGAGATTGAACACTGGCTGCTGCAAAAATAACCGGACCAGAAGGCGACAGTATTATCTGTCGCCTTATCCCTTTAAATGCTTCACCGCCGTCGCGTCTGGCCACGTCTCGTGGCTGCACACCGACTCAATCCAGATCGCGGCCATTGCTGGCGATGACTTTCTTGTACCACCAGAACGATTTTTTCCGGCGTCTTTCCAGCGTCCCGTTACCGTGGTCGTCCCGATCAACATAGACAAAACCATAGCGCTTGCTCATTTCACCGGTTGAAGCCGCCACCAAATCAATGCAGCCCCATGTGGTATAACCCAGTACGGGAATACCGTCGCCAATCGCGTCAGCCATGGCGCGAATATGCTCACGCAGGTAGCTGATACGATAATCGTCTATGATTTCGCCTTCTGGTGTTAACTCGTCACGTGCACCCAGACCGTTCTCGACTAAAAACAGCGGTTTCTGATAGCGGTCGTACATCATATTCATGGTGATGCGAAGTCCAAGCGGATCAATGCCCCAACCCCATTCACTGCGTGCGATGTGCGGATTAGTCAGCGATTTGACGACATTGGCTGCGCTGCTGTTCTGGTCATGCATATCAGCAGATGCGCAGCGAGAGGCGTAATAACTGAATGAAACAAAATCGACAGTGTTTTTAAGGATCTCCGCATCGTCTTCCGCCATAACGATCTCAATGCCTTTCTCTCGAAACAGACGCGCGGAATACGCTGGGTAGGTGCCCCGTGCCTGCACATCGATAAAAAACAGATTTTCACGATCCTTTTGCAGTGCCGCCCAGACATCGTCGGGTTTACTTGACCAGGGATAAAAATTGCCGCCGGCCAGCATGCAGCCTACCTGGTTGGCCGGGTTGACCTCATGAGCAATTTTCGTTACCAGCGCACTGGCAACCAGTTCATGATGGGCAGCCTGATATTTAACCTGCTCGGTATTTTCACCCGGTTCAAACACCAGCCCAGCGCCTGAAAACGGACTATGCAGCATGATGTTAATTTCATTGAAGGTAAGCCAGTATTTCACAAGGCCGTCGAATGCCTCAAAACAGCTTCGTGCATAGCGTGCGAAAAACGCGATCATTTTACGATGACGCCACGATCCATATTCCGTTACCAGATGCATCGGCACGTCAAAATGGCACAGCGTCACCAATGGCTCAATGCCATAGCGACGACATTCGGTAAACAGATCACGGTAAAACGCCAGCCCCTGCTCGTTGGGCGTTAATTCATCCCCTCGAGGGAAAAGTCGGCTCCAGGCGATAGAGGTGCGAAAGACGGTGAATCCCATTTCTGCCATCAGCGCAATATCTTCGCGATAGCGATGATAAAAGTCGATAGCGGTATGGCTGGGATAAAATTCATCATCGCGCAGTGTGACGCGTTTTTCCTGCCCCAGTTTCACCGGCATGCGTGCCGGGCCAAGCGGTAACATGTCAACGGTCGTTAATCCTTTCCCGCCTTCAAGAAAAGCGCCCTCTGACTGGTTTGCGGACAGGGCACCGCCCCATAAAAATCCTTCCGGGAATACTGACTCAGACATGACATCCTCTTTAATACTGTAATCATTAATTAACTGGCGTTAACCGCGTTCGCTTTTTCTGCGGTGACGACGGACGAGGGCGCAGACGGCTGGGTCGTTTCAGGGATATCTTCAAACCCCAGAATGAGAGTAAGAATGAACGACAGCACGACAGAAAGCACCATTACCGCCACGACCCAGACAATCGACAGGGGATTGGACGGATCAAAAAACTGCACGCTGGTAAATAATCCTGGCGAAGCCATTGAATGGCTGGCAAGCCCGCCGATTCCGGCAACGGCACCGCAGATAAAGCCACTCATCAGGCTGGCGATTAATGGGCGTTTCAGGCGCACGGCGACACCGTAAAGAGCAGGCTCAGAAATACCGGCCACAATAGCGGAGGCCGCGGCTGCAAGCGCCGTTTGGCGTAATTCGCGGTTTTTCGTTTTAAAGGCGACGGCCAGCGACGAACCGCCAAGTGATAAGTTGGCCCCAATTTCTGAAGGCATCACCATGCCTTCTTTACCTGTTTCTGCAATCGTCTGGATGATGGTAGGGGTAAAAACCCGGTGCATGCCGGTCATTACCAGTAGCGGCCACAGCCCGCCCATGATGGCCACGGAAAGCCAGCCCAGATAGCCGTGAATGGTGTAGACCAGCGCAGAGATACCGCTGCCGATCCAGATGCCAATGGGACCTATTAATACAATCGCAATCGGTGCCGCAATCAGCACAATCAGCATGGGCTTGAGGAAGTTTTTGGTGACGGCAGGCGTAATTCGATCCACGCCACGTTCGATATGGGACAGAATCCACGTCATCACGAGGGCGGGGATCACTGTATAGGTATATTTCACCGCCGTCACCGGAACAGAAGCAAACTCGACATGCTGGCCTTGAGCTGCTTTGGCCATTAAATCGATGAAAGTGGGGTGCACCAGGACGCCGGCAATAGCAATCGCCAGTGACATATTGGTTTTAAATTTCAGTGCGGCAGAAGCCGCTACCATGACCGGTAAAAAGAAGAATGCCCCATCCCCGATAACGTTCAGGATGGTCAGCGTGGACGAGCCTTTGTCAAAAACGCCCGCCATATCCAGAATCATGGCCAGCAGTTTGACCATCGATCCGCCAATGATCGCCGGAATCAGTGGAGACATGGTACCGACAAGCGCATCGAGAATACCGGCACCAATGCTTTTCAGCGTGATACGACGTTTAACTGGCGAAGCGCTTTCAGCCTGCGGTTGACCGAGGGCCAGAACGGCCTGATAGGCTTTGGCAACATTATTCCCGATGATCACCTGATATTGTGTATCGGTATGCACGACGCCCATGATGCCGTTGACGGCCTTCAGGGCCGCCAGATCGACACTGTCGTCGTCTTTCACGACAAAACGCAGGCGCGTCATACAATGCGTAATGGCGCTAATGTTGTTCAGGCCACCTAAGGCGGTAACGATAGCCTGTGAAATCCCGGCATAATTTCCTGACATGATGTTTCTCTCGTAGGGTAGAGGGAAGTGCGTTCTGGTTTCCGCTCATGACGGCTGCCTTATTGTTTTACGTCTTTCGCCAGGGGAACGTTGCGTGACCACTGACGATCGGCACGGCAAAATAGGAAACCGGTTTCACAAAATCATGAAGCTGTTTTGGGGCTGACACAAGCGCCAATAATCACCCTGTGTTATTTCTGTGATTAAGGTCACTGTCAATGATCTGGCGCGCCCTGTGGGCTGGCGTGTAAATATTTCAAATAATGAAAGACTTAGGTAGACTGCTTTCAGGCTGAGAATTCTGGCGATCCTCATATGACAACGATTTCAGAAGTGGCAAAACGCGCCGGTGTCTCAAAAGCAACGGTTTCCCGGGTGTTGTCGGGCAACGGTTACGTCGGCAAAGAGAAACGTGAACACGTTTTGCAGGCTATCGCTGAAACAGGCTATCGGCCCAATTTACTGGCCCGTAATCTGGCAAATAAAAGTACACAAACCATAGGGCTGGTGGTGACTAACACACTGTACAGCGGCAATATTTTCAGCGAGTTAATGTCGCATTCCGCCAGGATTATGGAGCAGCAGAATCGTCAGTTAATTCTGGCTGACGGGAAGCACACTGCCGCTGAAGAGCGCGCGGCGATTCAGTTTTTGCTCGATCTACGCTGCGATGGCATCATCATCTATCCGCGCTTTCTGAGTATTGATGAACTGGATGCTATTATTTCCGACCACAAACAACCCATTCTGGTAATCAATCGCCGCCTGCGCATTCATGAAAGTTTTTGTGTATTCAGCGACCAGCAGGCAGCAGGGCGGCTGGCTGTCAATCATCTGCTTGAACAGGGGCATCGTGATATCGCGTTTATCACCGGCTCGCTGGATTCTCCTACCAGTCAGGAACGACTTTCCGGTTATCAGGCTGCATTAAGCGCGGCGGGCATTGCGCCTAATCCCCAGTTGATTGTGCAGGGTAAGTGGACCGCACAAAGCGGCATGCTGGCGGTCAAATCCCTGCTCGCCAGCGGCGAGTCTTTCAGCGCTATCGTAGCCAGCAACGATGAAATGGCAATTGGTGCCATTAAACAACTCACGGAAAACAACATTGCCGTACCGGCCAGCGTTTCGGTGATAGGTTTTGATGACATCCCGCTGGCTCCGTATGTGATTCCCTCGCTCTCCAGCATGAAGTTTCCGGTTACCGACATGATCAATGAAACTATCAACCGGCTGGTCGCCATGCTCGATGGCGGCGAGTTAATGCAGCGTAAGCCTTTTATCGCCAGTCTGGTGTCGCGCGATTCTGTCAGCGTCGCACCCTGAAACCGACAGCCACCTTTAAGCGATCGTCACCAGTATCACCTCGGTGCCTTGCTCTGTAAGCCGGTTCACGGTATCCGCGGGCAACCCGTGTTCCGTGATGACATGACGCGGCGCATAACCGGGCGATAAAGGATAGGGATAAAGCTGTCCGAATTTACTGCTGTCTGTCAGGACATAGCTCTCAGCGTTTTTTGCCAGTACAGCGTCCACCACGTCACACCGTAGCATGTCGCGACCGGTAAAACCGGTTTCCGGGTGCCAGCCATCAGCACCAATAAACGCTTTATGAAAGTGGGTCTGCTGAATGCAGTAACGCGTCAGTGGCCCGGTCATCGATTCACTGCTCTTTTGTAACCGGCCTCCCAGCACAATGACCTCACAATCGGCTTCTTTCAGCAGATGAGCGATATAGTGACTGACGGTGATAAGCGTCAGATTTTTTCGACCGGCAAGCGCAAGTGCCAGTAAGGCATTCGTACTGCCGCCCTCGATAAAAACTGATTCGCCCTCATTGACGCGTCCGGCGGCATAACGGGCGAGAGCCTGTTTGATGCTGAAACGTGTGTTCATCCGTGTGCTCACATTATCACTGTCCAGGGCGATGGCTGCACCGTGAACGCGACGTAACACGCGCTGCTGTTCAAGTTGTGTTAAATCCTGCCGTATCGTCACCTCAGACACACTGACAACGCGAGCCAGTTCACTGACGGTGATGCTGCCACGCGCATTGACCAGTTCGATAATTTTTTCCTGGCGCGTATTCATACCGGCTCCCTTTATCCTACTGAACCAAAGCGGGCATTAACCCGCTTACTCTTTTTTATCAGGACTGGCACAGGCTGCGTTTCCCGAGTGGGTTAAGGTCGGCCAGGGTAAAGCGATTCTTCCAGTCAGCTTCGTAATGCTCCGGTGGGAAATCCGCAGGGGAATGGCCTTGCTTCAGCGCATGCGCCACATGATGCGCATACGCACGGTTTTTATCGCACATCGGCGCAGCAGGAATATACATCACATTTCCCCAGCCTTGTTGGTTTTCGACCGGCGCGACCGCGTGAATAAGGTCACAATGCCACCAAACGGAATCGCCGGCGGTAATAGCCGGTACCGGGCATAAGCCCTTCATCAAATGGGGATGCCATTTTTCATTAACAGGCAGGACGCGGCCGGGTGCGACACCGCACAGTTCATCTTCCGGCACATCGGAGAGCAGTGGACGTAACAGAAGATAGGCCATTGCCATGGGGACGGGCACAACGTGAAGTAAACCCTGACCCGGGATCATATCGGACAGCGCGGTCCAGCCCTGGAAAGTGCGGAAGACAGAACATTTTGTGGTGTCCGGTACATCGTATTCATCGACGTCGCTGCGGTGAGCGGCATTCCAGGGATCGTAGCGATCAATATCCCCGTTAAAAACGGCGTGAAAGACGCGTTGATAAGCAGGCAACAGCCACCGTTCCAGCGCGCCTGAATCGGTATGCGCACCCAGTCCCTTTGAGGTGGTGCCCGGTAGCCGTCGACGGATACGGTCTGGATAGAGGATATTCACGTCAGGATCAAACCATCGCTGCCCCTCCGATTCATAGGTCCATAACCGGTTCAGAAACGACTGTACCTGATGCATTTCCGGGCGTTGACTGGCCTGCATTTGAGCCTGAGACCAGTAAATGGGGTAAATTTCTGGACGGGATGCCTCAAGACTGCCGAAAAAATTGTCTCCTGGCCCGCGGTACTGTGCATCAAACTGGTTTTCATCCAGATAGCGCAACATGTCGGCATCCCAGGCCAGTGCCTGCTCACGAGGGAAATGCTGCCGGACGACGACACAGCCGCGCCGCTTGATACGCGCCCGCGTTTCCGGGGAAACCGTGCCTGAGGCTATCGCCTCGCCCGTGACGATGGGCCAGGCGCTCCCGGTTTGAGCCTCTTCCAGCCTGGCTTCGGCAATGGCCTCTTCTGTTTTCTGACAGACTTGCCGAAATACGCGCTCAACGTCGCCGATCTGCTCACGTGCGCGCTGCTTAAAGTTACGGATAGAGGCAGAGACGTCCTCAGGAAGTGGGGTGTAGTGAAGTCCTTCGCGCATAGATTAACCTCTTAACAGATGATGTCATTTCGAATGAAATTTATGTAACCTTCATTCGAAGGTGATGGTCATTATTAACAGAGCTTTAACTTTCAATCTGGGCGCGACGGCACAATTTGCCATAACAGGCGGAAATTCAGCGTTTGTAACTTTCAATAATCCTTACAGCGAGTAAGCTTAACCACACAGTTAGCCTGTTAAGGCCGGGAGCAAAGGGGGAGTAAAATGGCAGTAAGGATGATTGCAGTGGATATGGACGGTACCTTTCTTGATGAAAACAAGCAGTACAATGTCCAGCGCTTTTCACGCCAGTATGCTCTGCTCAAAGAAAAAGGTATTCATTTTGTGGTCGCCAGCGGCAATCAGTATTACCAGTTACAGCGATATTTCCCTGACATCAAAAATGAAATTGCCTTCGTGGCAGAAAACGGTGCGTGGGTGTCGCATGGCGATGAAGTAATATTTTGTGGCGAGCTGGCAAAAGAAAGGGTACACAGCGTACTCGATATTCTGGCCAGAGAACCGGATATCAGCGTCGTTGTTTGTGGCCGCAAAAGTGCTTATGTTCATGCGTCCATGCCGGATAGCGTGATCGGCATGCTAAAAAATCATTATTACCGACTCGAGAAGCGCGACAACCTTTACGATATTGATGACACTGTCTTTAAGTTCTCGCTCAATCTGGCGCACGAAGGGATTGAAAGCCTGATGACGCGTTTGCATACCCAATTGGGCGAAATCGATCACATCATGCATCCCGTTTCCAGCGGTTATGGCTTTATTGACCTGATTATTGCGGGTTGCCATAAAGCGCACGGTATCGCTTTGCTTCAGCAAAAATGGGGCATTAGCGATTGTGAAGTGGTGGCTGTCGGCGACAGCGCGAATGATATCGAGATGTTACGTCAGGCCTGCTTTAGTTTTGCAATGGCCAATGCGGGTGAGGCTGTCTCGGCTGTCGCGCGTTTTAAAACCGAGAGTAATACGGACGAGGGCGCGTTGAATGTGATTGCCCGCGTTCTGGCTCGTGAATTTCCATTCGACTGATTTCACTAATCAGACATCAACCAACCCAAATCACGTCCTGCGGAAACCACAGGTGACGTTGTCACTTGTAGCGATGTTTCAGGGGCTGCTTACGATGAGTGAGCAGCCCCTGGCGAGCCTGAACGTAAGCTGAGCATCAACGAGGCATAATATAGTTACAACATACTTTAAGCGTTTTAAGTTATCCCTAGCATTAACCTATGTGCCTGTTTCGCCTGCCAGATGCAAAGGCTGGCCCGATGCATATCGGGCCATGGAAGGTTAGCGATCGGCTTTATTTTCATCAACACCGGAGGGATCGTTTTCAGCCTCTGACTGCCACGGTTTCAGGAGCTGAATATCCAAAATGACATAAACCATCGTACTGATAAACAGTGAAATGACGCTACCAAACACACCGCTGGTAGTGAAGGTAAGGTAGTTATAGATGATTAACCATGTGAGGCAAATGAACATCGCGAGCGCCAGCATGATGGATGAAAGCGAGTAGTTGCTGGTACCCGCGCCTTGCTGATGCGTCAGTTTAAATACATGACCAGTGGTATACCTTTCCAGAATCAAAAGTGTTCGTTGCCAGTTACGGCGTTGACGTGAACCCGCGCGCACAAGAAACAGGTAAAGCACAGAAATAAAAAAGCCGGAAAAGGCGATAAGCACCGGCACGGCTTCTAACGCGTATTCAATACTTTTGTGACTCGCCCCGGCGGGACTCAGGTCCAGCGTCAGTGATGCACCCAGCGCCGCATAGAGAAAAACGAACAGGGCCAGAAACGTGATCGTCCGTTTCCAGTCTGCCTCAGCCTCATGATTTTTTTGCTGTAGCGCGACAGTATAAGCGCGATCAATGTGTTCAGCGTGGGGAGAGTGCATCTCAATGACGTCAACGGGTTCGTCCAGAAGTGCGGTGATAAATGCTTTATGATCGTCAGGCAGGGGGATTTTCATTATCCAGATTCTCGTTGTTAATTTTCGCTTATTTTAGCTGTCCTGAGACGAAATGATACTCACGTTCCCGGTTAAAATGCGTTAAGAGGCAAGCAAATGCCTTTTATTCATCCGGCTTGTTGTACACTGCCGATGATCCCACGACGAGGAAAGCGACGATGAATGACAAGAAAATGATTTCCATCGATCAGTTCAGCGATGAAGAGCGACTTGCCGTCAATGAAGTGCTTCATCATTTGATTGAAAAATACCGCCAACGTACGGGTAAAGAACCGGACGTCAAAAAAGAGAAAGCGCTTAACCTTGAAGCGCGTCAGCAGGTGATGGCGGATAAATTGCTTAAAGAAAAAGTAAAAGCAGAAAAGGAAAACAAAAAACCTGTCCGAAAAAAGAAACCGTCCTCACTGACTGCCAGTGAAGTCAGCGATTTTAACTGGTCTGCGTCGGTCGCGAAGGGCCGCAGGAGATAGCGGCAATGTATTGCTAAATTGACAGCCTGATGCATGACAATGAGGTGATGTTGCGCGTTGGGCTTAAACGTATTTTTTAAATGCGGGCAGCTAACATTTTTTCTCGTCAGAAAAAATAATAAATAAAGCGGAAAGAATCTTAAAAAGTCATGCGACCTGATCTTTTTGTAGATAAACTGCGTTATATAGACTGCTAATTACGCCTTCGAATGACCTATTACTCACCCGATGATAATCATCTCAAAATGCGATCGACGCGATTTGTTCGTCGCATGTTCGCAATGCGCCAATTAGGGACGATTTTATGTGCCATGCCAATCGCTTCTGTATTAGTCGAACAGGGTCACGGCATCTATATTTTTGCGTTACTGATCGGTAATGTCATCGTCTGGCCGTCTCTGGCCTATCGCCTTGCGGCTTCCGCGCGTGATTCAACCGCGAGGGAAAGAATAAATCTGACGCTTGATGCGGCGTTTGGCGGTATCTGGGTCGCGTTGCTGGCGCTGAGTCCCATGCCGTGTTTTGTGATCATGGCAGTATTAATTTCCGACCGTTACGCAGCAGGCGGCTGGCCACAGCTCTTGTCCGCATTTCAGTCATTTCTTTTTGCCTTTCTTCTGGTCTGGACGTTTGAAGGTGCGCCGGTATCAATGACGTTCAGCCTCCGTACAGCCTGGCTGACATTACCGCTGGCGACCTTTTATATGCTGGCGTTAAGCGTTGTATCCCATAATCTGACGTATATGCTGCGTCAAAAAAATCGCGAACTTGAACGCATTGCATTAATGGATCCGGGTTTGCAAATTCCTAATCGACGTCTTTTTGAGCGCCGACTCGAAAGCGAATTTCTTCGTACCCGCCGTGGAGACAGTAAAGCCTATCTGATTCTGATCGATGTTGACCATTTCAAACATGTTAACGATACCTATGGTCACGAAGCAGGGGATTTTCTTCTGGCGGAAATTTCAGGTTTATTACGCGATAGTGTGGGAATGAAAGACACACCGGCGCGGTTCGGTGGCGATGAGCTGGGCGTCATTGTCCGTGATGCTGATGACGCTGGCATCGTCAAACTCGCTGAGCATATTCAGTGGCGCATTACGCAGTTACGGTTGCCTGCTTCGCCCGATTTTACCTGTTCAGTCAGTATTGGTATTGCCTGTGCAGAAAAAGCCAGTTCGATACACGAATGGTTGCGCCGTGCCGATGAAGCGTTATATGACGTTAAGCGCTCAGGACGTAATGGTTTAAAGTTATGGCGAGGTCTTTAAGCACAGGGCACGATATCTTATACCGCAAAAATAAAGCCGCCTGTTAAGGGCGGCTTTATTGACTCAGATAGCGGGATAATCGCCCGTTCCCTCGGGCCAGGGCGTGAGCAGGTCAAAACCCGTGTCGGTAACGGCAACGGTATGCTCCCACTGTGCGGAGAGTGATCGATCCTTCGTGACTACCGTCCAGCCATCGGAAAGCACGCTGGTGCCCGCTTTTCCGGCATTGATCATCGGCTCGATAGTAAAAATCATACCAGCTTTCAAGGGCATCCCTTCACCGGGCGTACCGTAATGCAAAATTTGTGGGTCGGTATGATAAATCTCGCCGACGCCATGACCGCAATATTCTCTGACAACCGAAAAGCCGGCATTTTCAGCAATGCGCTGAATGGCTGCCCCTATATCGCCTAAGGTCGCGCCAGGACGGACAGTTTTTATACCGGCAACCAGCGACTGGTAAGTGATATCGACCAGGCGTTTGGCGCGCACGGACGGTGTGCCAACAAAATACATGCGGCTTGTGTCGCCATACCAGCCATCTTTGATAATGGCGACATCGATATTCACGATATCACCGTCTTTCAGTTTTTTTGCCGCAGGGATGCCGTGACAGACAACGTGGTTTACAGAGGTGCAGGTGGTTCGCGTATAACCGTGATAACCGATATTAGCCGGCGTCACGTTGAGTTCATTGACAATAAAATCGTGGCAAATATCGTCCAGCTCTTCCGTCGTAATGCCTGGACGAACGTGCGGTGTGATCATGGCCAGCACCTGTGCTGCAGCATGACCTGCCGCGCGAGCTTTTTCGATTTCTTCGGCGGAATGTATTTTCACTGTTCCCATTACACTTCTCCCTGTGGGGCCAGGTCACTCTTATGCAGCACCTGGCGAATATCAGCACCGCCGTTCATTTCTATACGAATGAGCGTTTGCGCCAGTTCATTTTGCGTTAACTGCGGATAGAGCTCGGCCAGCATGCCCAGTTTTAACCAGTGCTCAGCCTGCGAGTTGATCGAGCGGCTCATTGCCTGACTGGCAATACGAAGATTCTCATGCATCACGTCGGATATTTTTACGATGCCCATACTCATCCTGTATATAAAATGTATGCGTTTTATATACAGGGTAATGCCTGCAGTGGAAATTGCAATGAAAATTCATGGGCATCTGAAAATGTGTGAAATTTACGCGACGTTCTTCTGTATTTTTTACACCAACGCCTATTTATATTTTAGTGTGAAACCTCAGAATTTTAGCTATTGGACGATTCAATACATTGCCAGGCAACCTGCAATCGGCGTGATACTCAGTTGGGCACCTGTAATTTTTGCGCCCCTGCCAGCAGTTGCTCCAGCACGTCAATACGATGCCGGTGTGGTGTTGTGATGGCAAAGAAGCGCTCCTGCAGTTCATCTGACTGACCCACGGAGACAAGAATGCCGGCGCGTAGCTCATCCTGAACCACAACCTCGGGCAACACGGTGAGCCAGCCGCTGTCGCGGGCGATCAGACGCAGCATCGCCATGTCGTCCACCTCGGCTCGCAGTCTTGGCGTCACGCCGGCCTTAGAACATAAAGCATCAAGTTGCGCACGCAGGGCATGGCGCGGGCCGGGCAGGGCAATCTCCACGCCATCCAGGTCTTCCGGGATGCGCAGGCTTTGTGACGCCCATTTGCTCGCGGGGCCGACGACGGAGATAGACTGGCTGCCCAGGAACACGCAGCGCAACGGACGATCGGGATCGGCAGGTACCGTCTCATTAGCCAATACCACATCCAGCTTATGCTGCGTCAGCCTGACCAGCAGGCCCTCCAGTAATCCGGACTCCAGTGTCAGTACTATGGCAGGGTCGGTAAGCGCGGGCCGAATCCAGTTTTCCTGATAATTTCGCGACAGCGTTGCCACGCTGCCTACGCGTAACCGTGTAACACCGGCTGACGTGCCTTTTAACCGTCCCAACATCTCCTGGCTCAGACCAAAGATGTTGTCGGCATAGGCCATAACCAGCTGACCTGTATCTGTCAGCATCAGACGGCGACCTTTACGGATTAACAAACTTTCTCCAAGTCGATCCTCCAGTTGCCGAATTTGCACCGAAACGGCCGATTGCGAGGTGGCCAACTCTTCGGCAGCCCGCGTCAGATGCCCAAGCCTGGCCACGCGCCAGAAATAATAAAGGTGATGAAAATTCAACTGGTTGAGGTTCATTGTTCGTTTTTTAATATTGAAATGTGCAAATAAATATATTTTACAGAATAGTTCAGGTCAATGATCATACGGCTAATTAAGCGTATGAGGGAAATACAATGAATATCCTTGATGTTCTGCATCTGGTCTGTTTTTTGGCGCCTGCATTTCTAATGGCCGCATTAGCGGGACTGACGCGGTTTAGTTGGATTACCACGCCGATGCTTTGGCGTGTATTACAGGGAGTCTCGTTGAGTACCATTGCCTTAACCGGACTGTGTCTTGCCGCGGGCATCAGTGGTGCGCAATGGACGGGCGTAATAATGGCAACCTCTTTTGGCCTGGTTTTGGCTTTACTGGTGCAAGTGCTGGGTAAGGTTATCGCTTCATTTTCTGCGCGTTACCTTGAAGGGGAAGCCAACCAGCGAGGCTATATTGGCGCACTGGCCGTTGTGCTGTGCAGCGTGCATCTGCTCGTGATCGCCGATAACTGGCTGCTGCTCATCGCGGCCTGGGCCGCAGTCGGTGTGGCACTTCAGCACTTGCTTTGCTTTTATCCCGATCGGCCTTTTGCGCGGCTTGCGGCACACAAAAAGCACATTGCGGATCGCATGGCTGACGTGATGTTGCTTGGCGCTGCCGCGCTCGCCTGGTGGGATGTAGGTAGTTTCTCGCTGTCAGCTCTGGGGATGCATATCGCTCAGCATGGCATGTCCCTGTCCTTACAGGCGAGCGCCGTTCTGCTCGTAATGGCGGTCATCCTTCGTACGGCCTTGCTACCCGTGCATGGCTGGTTGATACAGGTGATGGAGGCGCCAACACCGGTATCCGCACTCTTGCATGCTGGCGTCGTCAATCTGGGTGGCTTCGTGCTTATTCGCTTCGCACCCATGTTAGATCAGGCAAACGCTGCGCGCATCCTGTTGCTGATTTTCGCGCTGGCGACCGCTGTGCTGGCAGGCATTGTCATGTTGACTCGCATCAGTATTAAAGTGCGGTTGGCCTGGTCGACCGTTGCGCAGATGGGCTTCATGCTGCTCGAATGCGCGCTTGGCCTTTATACGCTGGCGGCACTGCATCTGATTGGCCATTCACTCTATAAAGCCCATGCTTTCCTGTCGGCCTCGGAAGGTGTAAGAGACACTCGCCTGCAGGCTTTGCACCGGGCCGCTTTGCCCAGCACCCTTAGCGTGTTTTTTGCCCCCGTGCTGACAATTACCGCCGTGTTTCTGGTGCTGATGCTCTCAGGTCTTGCCGCCTGGCCCTGGTGGTGGAGTGTGGTGCTTGGTATGGCCTGGGCACCGTTACTGTGGTTACCCGAGGCTTCAGAGGGCGGGTCTGGAAAGTCGGCGCAGCTTCTTTTCGGGTGCGTCACGGTGATCTGTCTGACGACAGTTGCGCTGTCAGCACATGCGCTGCCGCTTGGCCTGCAGGATATGCCGGATGACAGTCTGGGTCTGATCGCGCTGGCAGGCATGGCGGCCCTGTATCTCTGTCAGGTGTTATTGCAAAAGCAGCCGCAACACCTGTCGCGCTTGCGTCAATGGAGCTATGCGGGTTTTTACCTTGACGAAGCCTTCACACGTCTGGCGCTGCGCTTATGGCCAGTTAACCTCACATCCCGGGTTTCTATGCACGTTGAACCTGAAGTACCAACCGCGCCTGTTGCTGACAGGCTGAGCTGAACCACACGAATAAACTGGAGAGCCTACTGATGGATACCTTAGTCAATAACGAAAAAACCGGTTCGGCGAGCCTGACGCAATCGACACAAAACGCCTGTTCCCGGCATGCTGCAATTGAGCAGGCTTGCAGCCAGGCCTGCCAGGCGATTGCACCTACATGGCCGCTGGATCGCGCCATTGCTGTCAACCCTCACTGGTCGCGTATTGGCATGCCGGTACGCAGGGTGGCCGCCCGGATGGCGGTACTCGGCGGTATCCGGGTATTCCCATCGCGCGATCAGCAGTTCCTGGCCTGGCGCGAGGGCCGTATCAGCCTTGCCGATCTCAATCTGGCGCTACATCAGCTGCCCGAAGCACAAGCGACCGGTCTGACGGCTGAACAGTGCCTGGATGCGTTACAGGCAAGAACCTCACCAGTGCAATTGCCGCTGCTAATCGATGTGCTCGACAACGATCCTGATCGGCACCAGAGATTATCCTGGCGGCAGGCTATCACGCACCAGGTTGGTCAAACCTGCGCCGCCTACTTCGATGAAGATCAGGCGAACTGGCAGCCTCAGCGGCAGGGCTTATATGCCTTCTGGCGGGATACGCTGGGGCACGATCAGGGTATCGGTTTGTTAATGGGGTTGCCCCATATCACAAATGCTATCAACGCCTTACCCGATAATGCTACCGATGCGGAGCGTTGGCTTATCGCACGTCTGGGCCTGCCTGAAGCTGTATGGGCGGATTATCTGGAATCGGTACTGCTTACCGTGAATGGGTGGGCTTCCTGGTGTGCCTGTCTGAGCTGGCAGGCGGGACTGGCGGGGGGTAAGGACCCACACCTGCGCGAGTTGCTGACGATTCGCTTAGCCTGGGGCGTAATCCTGTTGGAATGCAAAGATGATGCAGCAACCCGGCACGCGCTTGCTTCGCTTCAGCACGCCTGGAAACAGGCTCACCAGGTGCTGGAGGCGGCGGAACAGGCGATGCTGGTTGACGAAGTATGGCAACTGGCGCTGGAGATTGGCTATCAGCGTGAGTTGGCACATCGGCTGGCCTCGGCAAAAGGTCATGGTACGGAACATCAGGCAATCGAAGCACAGGCTGCTTTCTGCATTGATGTGCGCAGTGAACCGTTGCGCCGTGCGCTTGAGACCGTGAGTGCTGGTATACAGACCATCGGTTGTGCAGGATTCTTTGGCCTTCCCATTGCCTACACACCGCTGGGCACGCAAGCCCGCCGTCCCCAGTTACCCGGCTTACTTGCGCCTTCCCTGGAGGTCGCTGACCGTATCGTGGAGGCGGGTTCGCAATATAAAGCCGATGCGGCACTGCAAAGCCAGGCCAGTCGTTCGCGTCACGCCCGATTTGCCATGGCCGATCAATGGAATGCGATTAGCCGCTGGCCGGGGGCTGCCTTCTCGTTTGTGGAAGCGGTTGGACTGGGCTACTCGGTCAAGCTGGTAAACTGGTTACGCCCGGGCAATAAAGCACGTGCCAGAGATGATCTTGCTGGCTTACCTGCGCGGTTTCGGGAGACGTGCCGCCCACAACTGGTTGGGCTGGATACTGAGGCTAAAGTTAAGCTCGCTGCCGGGGTTCTTCATGCCATGGGCCTGGAACAGCATCTGGCACCTATAGTGCTCCTCGTGGGACATGGCAGCCAGTCAGCTAACAATGCCCACGCAGCGGCACTGGACTGTGGTGCCTGTTGTGGCCAGACCGGTGAAGTGAATGCACGCAGCCTGGCGCAATTGCTTAACGAACCACAGGTTCGCCAGGGGCTGCAAGCGCAAGGAACAGTGATTCCGGACTCTACGACGTTTGTGGCCGCCCTGCATAACACGACTACCGATGAAATCGAGTGGTTTGATCTCGATTTGTTGCCGCAAAGTGCGCGCGCCCGCTGTGAGCGATTGCAACCGATTTTTAATCAAGCCAGTGATCAGGTTCGCCGCGAGCGGGCACCCGCCCTTAAGCTGGACCCGCGTGCGCCCGAAGATGTGTTGCTCGGACAACTACGCCGTCGCGCTAATGACGGGGCACAAACCCGTCCCGAATGGGGTCTTTCGGGCAACGCAGCCTTTCTCATTGCCCCTCGTCACAGAAGTCGTGGCGTAGTCCTGGGCGGGCGCAGCTTTCTGCATGACTACGATGCGAGTCAGGATAGTGATGGCAGTCTACTGGAAGGCCTGATGACCGCACCCATGCTGGTCACACACTGGATCAACTGGCAGTACCACGCGTCAACATGCGATCCGCAAAGGTTGGGGAGCGGCAATAAGGTGCTGCACAACGTAGTGGGGGGCCGCATCGGTGTCTTTGAGGGCAATGGCGGCGATCTGCGGATCGGTTTATCACGTCAGTCGCTCCATGACGGCGAGCACTGGATGCACGAGCCGTTGCGCCTGACCGTTGTTATCGACGCGCCGCAAAGCGCCATTGACACAGTGATTGGTAAGCATGAGGTTATCCGGAAACTGCTCGATAACGGCTGGCTCCATCTCTGGCGCTTTGAAGAGGCCGGTCTGGCACGCTATGCACAGGGTAACTGGCTTTCACTGAATCTGGAGAGTCTATAAGAACGCCTGTGTGCTAAGGCCTTCGCTGAAAAAATGAAGCGACTGTCTGCCAGACACAAAAAAAGTGACAGTGTAACTAATAAGTGATTTTTTATTCTGTACAAAGGGGTAGTTGTCCCCTTTTTACAGACATAAAAATCGTTCCAACCATTTTCAGAATAACGCGAGCAGGCCAGTTAACGGCCTGCATTTTTTTGCCGGTAAGCTGGCGTTCAGTATGACGTGGCGATCAATCCTGTATTGCACACGAAGTTAATGGGTGTTTAAAGAGTGATGTCTGGCTAACCGACTGAAAAGTAGTACTTTATCGATGTGATTCAGGCGGCAGAATTAACGACTGTCGGCAGAGTGAACAGGCGAGTCGTTCACATGCAGCACGGCCATAGCCGTCACCTTCAGCCTTTGTCTTGCGGTGGCGAAACCGGAAATCGTATTGACAGAGAGCAGCGGTAATTCATCACGCAACGTTTTTAATAATGTCGACATGCCAGTACGGAATTTTAGTACGCCATCGGGCGGTCTGTAGGCCATAATACGCATTCGGACATTTATTGCAGTGAATGCTTATTTTGCCGATATCATAAGAAGATAGTACAACCCTTGTAACACAGCGCGATGCAACGCATGTCAAACTCATCTCCGGGAACAACGTAATGCGATCACTAATTATCATGGGCCTGGTGTGGGTTCTTGCTGCATGTTCTAACTCTGTGGGACACAATTTCGATACGGCGACTATTCAGAAGATTAAACCCGGTCAGACGACACGCGCGGAGCTCATTCGTATGTTTGGACCGCCTGATACAGAATCACCTTACCCCAACGGGCAGCAGGTCATGATGTGGAAATACAGTCAGGCCAGGGCCCTGGATACATCGGCGGGAAAGACGCTTACTGTGCAAACTCAAAACGGACGAGTTTTTAACTATACGTTTAGCAAGAGCTGAAGCGGCTGGTGTTACGCGCAATTGTTTCATTTTCAATGTTAGAGTGCAGTGCCGCTGTATCAAATGCATTCTGACCACATGGTCAACCCGAGAGTGCCTTGTTATCGATAATCTCTCCCGTAGCCCGAGCCAGGTATTGCAGAGATCTTACTGGCGGTGCGACTCATAATTTATGGCAGGGGGCGTACTCATGAAGCGGTAGCACGACGATCAGAACCCCGTAATTTATCTGCGCCTCCTGGTATTAGTGAAGCTGTCTCACTTGCTATTACTGCGCCTGTTCATCTGAACGTGCGCAGAGGTTTCCTGCCCGGATCTCCGTACAGCGAATAGCTGTCAAATGCACAAAACGCATCGCGGAATTTTTGACCGCATACTTTGCAGTTAGCTGACGTATCCCATTCATCGTCTTTATCTCCTGAGAAAGCGCCGTTGTGGAAATAATCCATCATTTATCGCGTTGTTCTCTGCGGGTTTATTAACCAATCCATTTAAAAATAATGAGAGTCTTTCCCTTAATGACTTTCTTAAAAAGCGTACAGCGCTACCATTGTGACTCCAGACTTAACAGGTCTGGAGTCACAGGCTGTTGGAAGGTAGAATCTGGCCGACAGTTTTACGATCAGGAGAGGCAGTGGCAGAAATTTTGACAGAAATGACATCGCCACATGTGGGCCGTCACGTTATGTGTTGGCTCAATCAGATCAGACATGCTTCCTTGTCTGATCTGGATAATTTTGGCGACGAAGGAACAGTGGAGCAGGTTATCCGCGTGTGGGTAAAACTGTCGTTGCTTGTCACCCGACGTCGTCCCGAAATTGCCATATCATCACTACTCAGGCATGTGTTGCCGAATATTGGCACTTTACCGCTAAAAAACCTGACGCGTTTACGATTAAACAGGCTCTATAACGTCCTGATTTCTGAAGGTAAAAAAGAGGAAGCCCGGCGCGTTTTTGCTCTGACTAAACAGTTTTTGTCCTGGGCCGAAATGCAGGGTTACCTGGCGCATTCGCCCGTGGCTTCACTGAGGAAACGTGATATTGCGGGCCGTGCGTCACCTCCACGAAGCCGGCAACTGTCAGACGCGGAGATTTGGGTTTTCTGGCATGGTCTGGATAACTGGTCGTTGTCAGAACAGGTACGCTGGGCCTTACGCCTGTGTCTGGTCAGTGCCCGTCGGCCCGACGAAGTGGTTCAGGCGCGGAAATCAGAATTTAATCTGCAATCCGGATTATGGAAGCAGGGAACACGTAACAAGTCCCAGCGCGAACATACTTTACCCATTTCAGCGTTAATGCGCCGTTGTATTGAGGCCTTAATTGCCGCCAGCGATCCGGCTTCTCCCTGGCTCGTACCTGCGCCGCGTGATGTCATGCAGCCGCTTTCGAAAGGTGCGCTGAATCAGGCACTACGCCGGATGTTGCGTGCGCCTCGGGGATTAGGGCTGGAACCTTTCACGCCGCGTGATTTACGTCGAACGGCACGTTCGAAACTCGCCGCGCTGGACACGCCAAACGATGTGGCAAGAAAAATTATGAATCATGCATTAGAGGGAATCGATCGGGTATACGATACGCATGATTATGTTGTGCAAATGCGGACTGCGCTGGAGCGGTATTCAGAAACGGTTGAGCGTATTACTGAAAGCGACAGCTACCATCATCTCCCTCATCGGTATGAGAATGAGACGCTACAATTAGCCAGTTCATCAATAATGATGATGAGCAGATAATCTCTTAAAACAATGTTTCCAATAAAATGCGCGGTATCGAAATCAATACCGCGCATTTTGTCAGATCAGGAAATCGTCAAGCGAACCGCCAGCGTCCAGCACCTTTTTAATTGGCGATGGTGTACGGCCCTGGCCTGTCCACGATTTAGTTTCACCGTTTTCATCGGTATAGCGATATTTAGCAGGGCGAGGTGCGCGCTTAGCTTTTGTTTTTGTCTCTGTGGGCAAATCAACCAGTTCAGAAATATCAATGCCGTCATTCATCAGCATTTCTTTATACTTAGCTAACTTATCTGCTTTCTCGCGCAGCATAGCTTGCTCAGCTTCTTCTTCTTCACGGCGTTCAGCGACAACGACAGAAAGCTTTTCGAGCATTTCATTTAACACATCAAGCTCAATTTCCCGGGCTTGTGCGCGTAGAATACGAAGGTTATTTAATGCTTTGAGCGCATCCATTGGTTAATCCTTAAATTACAGCGAATATTTAAACAGGGTCATTCTACGAAAAATAATCAAGGAAAGAAATATCTCTTCTGTCTGAAATGTACAAATTTGTTACCGCTTAGGATTATTACGGCATTTTAAACGCATTAAACATACATAAAATTTAAATGCCAGACGCATTGTCAGCGCCTTTTTCGTTGAGGTCCAGGTGATAAACGGTAGCATATTACGGTGACGTATTGAAAATAACGCCCATTTATTTACTTAAAAAAGCAATAAAAATCAGTGTGTAATGCATTGCCTCCTTACCAGTTACAGGGATATTACGGCATAATAAAGTCGCTTCATTCCAGCGCAGGTAAATGATAACGTCAGGTTAATAATTCCCCATGATAAATTGTCCTTATCTTCATTCTGCTCCAAAATGGTTGTGTCTTAATCGCCGGATAATGTGTTAACCGTCTTGTTCATTCCTGTTCACGGGATTAGTTTTTGTGAAGCCAGACGATTACTGAAGTCTGCAACTTTTCTTACAGGACAAATCCTTCTTTTAACACGGTTAGTCAGCGCAATATAGATCGCTATGATGGATAACATTGTGGGTACGCGCGCCTGTCTGTCTTAAGGTTTAATCACACATTTCGTGCTGTAAAGCAGAGCTATAAGCGGAGCGTTGACAAGTGACGGCAAGAATAAAAACGGGTAGCTAATATCATCCTGATGGCCTCTCTCCGTCACTGTACTTAAAGCCAGTCGGGAGGTTATCGTCGCTATAAGAATTTATCAGATCAACAACATTTATATGGCTGCGGACGTGATGCCGTTTGCTTATGAAAACACAACGTATTGCTGCCATTAGATTCTTGCACTTTTCGCTAAGGCGGATATTGTCATCTTTTCCGCTATGGGATGCTTTTCATTCCACGTCTGAAAAGTGAGTCGCTCTGTCTGACAGAATAACGTGCAGGGGGTTTCTGGAACCATTCAAAACCGCTTTTCACATAAACATGCGTAGTGCGGCGTCTTTATCATTTTCCTCAGGATGAATTTTGAAATGCCGGAAGGGTGAACAGTCGGTGTGAAGGGCGGCACTGGTCTGCACATGCCGTACATTAGCAATAAAAGATATAAACGTTCATCGCTGCCGTTTGCAAAACAGCTTTGCCACCGATAAATACACAGGTCCTTGTCAGGGCGTCACGTCCGACTTTCTTCCCGATTCTTTTATACAGCCTCGCCAGAGCACTCTCTGCCAGTGAAAGACAGGTTCAGCCCCTGACGAGTGATGCGGCTTTGACGAACGGAACAGAGAGCGCAGGATAAACGGCTTATGCTATGCGTAATATTTTCGATTCATCTGTCAGGCATTGGATGGAAAATAAAACGTCAGTGACTTGATACTGTCAGTACTATGATGACGCCTGCATCAGTCTGGCTGGCGAACAGAGCCCCTGAAAGAACTTCGCGGCCGGTTTCTCTGTGGCTTACGGTATTTCCGCGCTTTGGAAAGGTGCAAAAACGCAGACGATGCGCAAAAGATGGTGTGTCTTTAAATAGCCAATGCAGCGGGTGCTTATTAAACGGAGCGGTGTTTTACATCATGCCTTATTCGGACTTATTCACGTCCTGCGTTGTTCTGTTTTATCCGCTCTACTCTGTAACCCCGCGTTTTGCGCAAATGTTCACGCCAGAAAGGCGCGAATTTGCGCTACACTCACCAGCGATAACCTCTTGTTCTGTCTCAATGATAAATTTGACTGAGGCAGCGTAATCAACGTGGAAGAAGCATGAAAATCAGATTCCTTTCGGCCAATGAGCAAAAACTGGCGGAGGTCCGCGGAATACTGGAACCTGTGGGCGTGGACGTCGTACCCATCGCGCGTCGCATTGAAGAAATTCAAACGGAAAATGAACTGGATTTAGTGCGAGATAAACTGACGAAGGCCTTCTCTATTATCGGACGTCCGCTTTTTGTTGAGCACACCGGGCTGTATCTGGATGGCCTGAATGGTTTGCCTGCGGGGCTGACGCGTATTTTCTGGAATCGCCTCGGTGCCGATCGCTTTGCATCGCTGGTACAGGGCCTCGACAGTCAGGGTGTAACCGCCAAAACCGTACTGGGTTATTGCGACGGACGCAAAATGTACCAGTTTTTCGGCGAATTGCGCGGCACTATTGCACCTGAACCTGCCGGTCCCCATGGATTCCAGTGGGACTGTATCTTTATTCCCGAAGGATACGATCAAACCTTCGCTGAGATGGGCGAGAAGAAAAACGAAATTTCCAACCGTCGCATTGCGCTGGATCGTTTTGCTGCCTTTTTAAAAACTGCACGAGGCGTGGCATGAAACCTGAGCTCAAACGCGCATACGATTCCGGCAAGCTCATTCTGTTTGCCGGAGCCGGTCTTTCCCGTAATCTCGGCCTGCCTGAATGGCATGAGCTTATCGCTCATCTGGCTAATGAACTGGGGTACGATCCGAAAATTTTTAATACTTACGGTACGCACCTCTCTCTGGCTGAGTACTACAAGCAGAAAAAAGGTTCGTTAGGACCGTTACGAAGCTGGATGGATCGCGAATGGCACCGGCCTGATATTGATGTCCGCAGCTCTGAAATTCATACCATGATCACTCAGGGCAACTTTTCACGCATCTATACCACGAATTACGATCGGTGGCTGGAAGCCGCGCATGAGGCCCATGGCGTGCCTTATTCAAAAGTGGCGAATGCAGCCGATCTGGTTTCACTCACCGAAGATAAACGTCATATCATCAAACTTCATGGCGACTTTGATGACGATACTTCTATCGTACTGGATGAAAGCAGCTACTTTGAACGCCTCTATTTTGATTCGCCGTTAGATATCAAGCTGACCCATGATGTCATGGGCAATTCGGTTTTGTTTGTTGGCTACAGCATCAGTGATTTTAATATTCGTCTGCTCTTCTATCGGCTGACAAAAATGTGGGGGCGCACAGGCCTGGCAACCGCCCGACCCAAATCTTACCTTTTTACCAATCGCAATAACCCGGTGGCAAAAGAAGTATTGGGGCAATGGGGAATCGAAATGATCGTGTCGGAAGAGGACGATCCCCGTAAAGCGTTGGCTGAGTTTATGGAAGAATTACTGGCCTGATGCACACCGAATGGCGTAAGCAGGGCAGGTTTAACCGTTGTGTCTTTTCTTCACTGGAAAACGTCGCCGACTGTGTTATACTGTATAAATAAACAGTATGTGAGGGCAATAAAATGGCTGTCGAAACCAAATTTGTAGTAGTCAGAAAGGGTGAAGAGAAGATGACATTTGCCAATAAGAAAGAGGCCGATGCCTACGACAAAATGCTGGATATGGCAGAGGCGTTCACCGACTGGTTACTGGCACACCAGGCCGATATGGACGAATCGCAGGCTGAAACCTTAGGGTTGTTGCTGGCAGAGCAAAAAGACGCGGTACAGCATATTCTTCGCACCAGCAAATTACCTGGCACGGCGCAAAATGTGTCAGAAACAGCTGACGCGACTGCGCAAAGTGAGAAAAAAGTCCGCGCCGTTAAAGCGGCCTGATGGTTCATTCCAGGCAGTTCATTACCTGTGAACTGCCTGCCTGTTATCACGCACAACGCTCTCTCCATAACGCTTCGCGCGCATTGACTGGTTTGCGCCGTGCTTGCCTGCATTACGATCAGCCAGTCAAATGTGTGATGGCAAAAGCGTAGTGATGGAGATATCTGGCAAGCCAGCCAAAACAAAGCGCAGAGCTGTGAAGCCAGCCAGTATGATTCCACATGAATAAGTCCGGTTTTTCATCCCGCCAAAAAAGAGGGCACAAACTGACATATTTTTTCCGCCCGTTTATTGTTTCAGGTCAAAATCATCGCGATAAGTTACCAAAATTTCACTTTCCCGCCCGGTGTTCAGACGACATCGTGACGATCGCCACGCGTTGTGGGATGAGAAATGACTAAAAAAGTGACGCTGTTATCGCTGATATTGCGAGCCTGATGTTTTGCGCCGGGGGGAATTTCAATTCCCTGTTGCGTCTGCAGATGATGCACCACACCTTCCACCTCAAGGCTGAGCTGGCCTTCCAGCACAAAAAAGAACTGCCGCGATCGCACATGATAATGCCGTATTTCATGTGTTGCAGGCGGCATCTGCTCATAAATAATGCTCAGATCGTGTCTTTTAAGCAGATGCCAACCCTCACACTGCTCACCCCAGAAATAATGTTCTGCGTTCTCTTTCGAAATCATGCGCTTTCCCCCTGATGATGAACGTTGTGATTAAGGTCTGACTTGAGTCATGAGAATTAAAGTTCGTTTATTGAGCGCCGATAGATCCTTAAGGAACATAAAAGCGTCTGTCTGGCAGGGAAGTCAATTAAGTCGATCGATTTCAGGGGAATCCGCATGACTTCTCAACCCGCAAAAAAAACACTGACCACCCGCACCCAGATGCTGCTTGCCGGTGGCCTGACTATTACGCTTGGTTTTACCGTCACTATTGGCGTCCTGAGCTGGCAATCGGCAAAAGAGCAAAAAAACTTAGCGGAAAATTATCTTCAACAGATTGCACAAAGTCGCGGCCTGCAGATTCAGCAAGAGCTGAGTTACGCGCGCGATATGGCACACAGCCTTGGCCAAAGCCTGATTGCCTTACCAAAAGCGGGCGTTAATGACCGGAAAATTGCCGACAAAATTATGGAGTATTCCCTCAGGGCCAACCCTGACTATCTCTCTATGTCCGTGATTTTTGAACCTGACGCGTTTGACGGTCGCGATGCGGAGTTTGTTGGTCAGAAAGGACAGCCACCTCAGGGCCGCTATGCCTGGTTTGTTGACCGCGATCAGTCCGGCAACTATGCCATGCATCCGCTGCTCTCCTATTTGACGCCTGGCCAGGGGGATTATTATCTTGTCCCTCAACAGTCGCGTAAAGATACCCTGATAGAGCCCTACAGCTACCCGTACAACGGCGTGCCAACCTTACTGACCTCGGTTGCCTCACCCATTATCGATCAAGGCAAGCTCATGGCGGTGGTCACATCGGATATTTCGCTTGCGTCATTACAGCAAAAAGTGAACCAGATAAAACCCTGGCAGGATACGGGTTATGCGCTGTTGCTTTCGAACAGTGGCAAAGTGGTATCTTCACCTGTCAAAAATGACGCCGGTAAGGAATGGAAAGGCGACAAAGACAATTTTACCCGTCAGATCGTCGAACATGATGATCCGGTGTTGGGTGAAAGAGCCATGTACACCTGGTATCCGGTGGTGACAGGCAACAGCGATAAGCCCTGGTATGTGGGAATTGTCGCCCCTGTAAGCCAGGTCATGGCCGCCGCGAACCGCCAGCTCTATTGGGCTATCGGTTTAATGCTTGTGAGCATCCTGCTGGTAGGTGCCGTACTGGGGTTATTGTTTAATCGCAAAGTAATGCGCCCGCTTGGTGGCGAACCCGCAGAAGCAGCCCGCATTGCGCTGGCCGTTGCGGAAGGCAAACTGAGCAATGATATTCAGGTCGCGCACGGTGACAACGCCAGCCTGTTTTACGCCCTGCACACCATGCAGAGCCAGTTGCAATCCATTGTGGGCCAGATTAAAGATGCCAGCGCGTCTGTCAGAGAGGGGGCCAGTGAGATAGCCAGCGGCAACCTGGATTTAGCCTCGCGCACCGAACAACAAGCGGCAGCACTGGAAGAGACAGCAGCCAGCATGGAACAAATCAGCGCCACGGTTCGCCTGAACGCGGATAACGCCCAGCAGGCTACGCACCTGACCGGAAATGCGACAACCATTGCCAGCCGGGGCGAAAACCTGGTGGGCCAGGTGGTACAGACCATGTCGCAAATTGATGACAGCTCAAAGAAGATTGGCGATATCACGACCATGATCAACAGCATTGCCTTCCAGACCAATATCCTGGCGCTCAACGCAGCCGTTGAGGCGGCCAGGGCGGGCGAGCAGGGGCGCGGATTTGCGGTAGTGGCCTCTGAGGTCAGAAACCTGGCGCAACGCAGTGCCGGTGCGGTCAAAGACATTGCCGCGCTTATTGAAGAGTCCAGTGCCCGGGTACAAAGCGGCGTCACGCTGGTCAATGAGGCAGGCAAAACGATGCATGAAATGACCCAGGCTGTCTCCTCTGTACAAAGTATCATCAACGAAATCGTTGCCGCGTCAGATGAACAGGCGCGAGGGATCAGTCAGGTGACGATTGCGGTAAATGAAATGGACGGAACCACGCAGCAAAACGCGGCTTTGGTGCAACAAATGTCGGCGGCAGCCAGTTCGCTTGAAGATCAGGCGCAACAGCTGGCCCAGACGGTGCAGCAATTCCGTTAAGTGAAAGCCGCTGAATAAAAACAACCCGCGCACATCGCGGGTTGTTTTTTTACTGGCTTAGCCCGGATAGATACCGCGATCTTTACGGGCCATCAGAATACGCTCACAGGCAACGATATAGGCTGCGGTGCGCAGAGAGCAGTCTTTCTCTTTGGCTTTTTCCCAAACGTGAATCATGGCTTCAGTCATGATTTTATCAGACCGTTTATTAATCTCGTCTTCACTCCAGAAGAAACTGGCCATATCCTGCACCCATTCGAAGTAACTGACCGTCACACCGCCGGCGTTACAGATAACGTCTGGGACCACAATCACGCCACGGTTTGCCAGCACATCGTCAGCATCGGGATAGGTAGGACCGTTGGCACCTTCAAGTACCAGTTTACAGCTCAGGGTCTCAGCGCGTTCACGGGTAATCTGACCCTCAAGGGCTGCCGGAATGAGAATATCCATTTCCGTGTGCCAGAAGGCCTCTTTATCAATGACTTGTGCGCCTTTGAAGCCAGCAATCTGTTTGTTTTCGGCCTGCCATTGCGTCAGTGCATCCATATCAATACCGTCGGCATTGAACAGGGTAGCGGTATGATCCTGAATCACCACGACGCGTGCGCCAGCCTGGCTGAACAGACGTGCCGCTTCACTGCCAACGTTACCGAAGCCCTGAACGGCGACGCGCGCACCTTCAATCTCAATACCGGCACGGCGCGCCACTTCGCGACCTGTAACAAATACGCCGCGACCGGTGGCTTTTTCGCGACCCAGCGATCCACCCAGGTGAATAGGTTTACCTGTCACGACGCCCGTCACGGTGGTGCCCAGATTCATGGAGTAGGTATCCATCATCCAGGCCATAACTTTACCGTTGGTACCGACATCGGGTGCCGGAATGTCTTTTTGTGGACCGATGATGATACCAATTTCGCTGGTATAGCGGCGGGTTAAACGCTCAAGCTCACCTTCAGACAATTTGAAGGGATCTACACGAATCCCGCCTTTAGCACCACCATAAGGCAGGTTCACAGCGGCACATTTGATGGTCATCCAGGCGGAGAGTGCCATGACTTCATTCAGGTCAACATCCGGATGATAGCGGATTCCGCCTTTGCCGGGGCCGCGTGACAGATTATGTTGAACACGGTAACCCTCGAAATGACGAATCGTACCGTCATCCATTTGCAAAGGAATATCAACGATTAAGGCACGTTTAGGATGACGTAACGTATCGATCCAGCGAGAGAGATCGCCCAAATAAGGGGCAACGCGATCGATTTGTTGAAGGTAGGTAGACCAGGCGGATGTACTACTGTCAGACGCGTAAGATAACTTATCCATACAAAACCTTTCTTATCGACGTTATTTATTGTGTTGAGCCGTGGAAAAAACACGCTTTTCAGCGCCTATATAATTTATCACTGCCAGAAAAAATATGATGTCGGCCCGGCACGCATTATCGCTATGCTATTTCGATTAACGCTGAATAAGAGTGAATAATAGTGCAGGTAAACCGGGTAAAATTCCCATTACGGGTGCATAAGGAATGCATAAAAGATGCATAAACTAAAAAATCAACCATTTATCAGTTCTTTGAGAAGGTTCAAAAAGTTAATTAAATGTTAGAAATGGCATTGACTTTTTTGCACCAATGTGGTGCATTAATTCAGCTAATGCGAATGAAAATTTCATTTATGTGAAAACACAAAGGCAACATGAAATAGCCCCGGTGACGCATCAGGGGGATATATTCGCAGCGCTTATTTCCCCTTTTCATACTGCATCTTTCATTTTTCCCGCTTCGTTTCTGCCACCGAAAGGAGTGATCGCTGAGTGTTTAACGCGCAGGAATGAGTGCTAATAAATGGTTCACGGCCTTGGAGGCATTATTACGCCGCCAGGCAAAAGCGACATCCGTAAAGAGCGTATTCTCTGCAATGTCACGAAAGCAAATGTGGGGATTCTGTACGCAAATCATGGATTCAGGGATCAGCGCAATCCCGCAGCCCGCGCCGACCATCCCCAGCGAAGAGCTGATTTGCGGGGCCTGCTGGAAAGAGGAAGACGAAAAACCTGCCCGTAAACAGGCACTGACAATGAGTTCATACAAACTGGGCGAAACTTCACGTGGAAAAATAATCAACGTTTCGTCTGCCAACTCACTTAGCGCAATGGCCGTTTTATGTTTCAGATGATGGTCGGCAGGCAGTGCCAACACCATCCGCTCGGTCGAAATAACCCGCAAATTAAATGACCGACTGCTTTCACAGGGTAAACGAATAAACGCCGCGTCCAGTAGTCCTTCCTGAAGATCCTGTATCAGCAAAGACATGTTTTCTTCGCGGGTCATTAATTCCAGTGCAGGATAGCGGGCTTTAAAGTGCCGAATGATTTCGAACACACGAGGATTAAACGCCACCGAACTCGCAAAACCTAATGACATTTTTCCGCTCATCCCACGGGCAACGCCTCTGGCTTTCTCCAGGGCATAATCGGCCAGCTGAACAATTTCAATCGCATCTGTCAGAAAAGTCTTTCCAGCCTCTGTCAGTTCCACACCACGTGTCAGCCGCTTCAACAGCGGGGTACCAATTTCATGCTCCAGGCGCTGAATTTGTTGACTCAGCGGCGGCTGCGAAATGCCCAGTAGTTCAGCCGCTCGGGTGAAGTGTTGAGTCTGTGCGACCGCAACAAAATAACGTAGATGGCGCAGTTCCATATTAAAAACGTCTCAAAGTTAACAGGTTTTGCTATTGGATTCTGTCGGCAAACGGGACCACCATAATGTTAACACGGCTTAACAGTTAACCCATGAGGCATCCAATGAGCAATTTTGTAACTGATTGTTCCTGCGAGGATCAACTTAAAGATACGGTGAACAAACTGCAAAAAAATATGCCAGAAAGTGTTATGTATCAAACCTCTTTGATGAGTGCACTTCTGAGCGGTGTTTACGAAGGTGAAACCCGAATTGCAGATTTACTGCGTAAGGGCGACTTTGGCCTGGGCACGTTCAACCAGCTCGACGGAGAATTGATTGCATTCGACAGCAATGTTTATCAGTTACGGGCGGATGGCAGCGCCCGTCCTGCCCATCCTGAGCAGAAAACGCCCTTTGCGGTTATGACCTTCTTCCAGCCTCAGCATAAACACACTTTCGAACGTGCTGTTCCACGTCATGAGCTGCACCAGTTAATTGACAGTGAAATCACCTCGGACAATCAGTTCTGTGCCTTACGTGTCAGCGGCCACTTTTCATCGGTACAAACCCGTACCGTCCCGTGTCAGTGCCGCCCATACCGCTCGATGCCAGAAGTGCTCGGCAATCAGCCCATCTTTGAATTTTCTCATCGCAGCGGTGAGCTTATCGGGTTCCGTACGCCACAGTACATGCAGGGCATTAACGTCGCCGGGTACCACGAACATTTTATCACCGACGACAGAACCGGAGGCGGTCACATTCTCGACTACGTGCTTGAAGAGGGCACGCTGACCTTTGGCGCCATCAGCAAGCTGGTCATCGACCTGCCGGAAAACAGTGATTTCCTGCACGCCAATTTGACGCCCGAAAACCTGGATGACGCTATCCGTTCTGTCGAAAGCTAATAACGAGGCCTGAATATGAAAACCCTCTCAGATACAACCCTCTGGACCTGCGGCGCCGACCTGGTTGTCGCGCAACTGGAAGCACAGGGCGTCAGCCATGTGTTTGGTATTCCGGGTGCAAAAATCGATAAAGTCTTTGATTCATTGCTGGATTCGTCTGTTCAGACCATTCCCGTGCGGCATGAAGCCAATGCTGCGTTTATGGCCGCTGCGGTGGGCAGACTGACCGGAAAAGCAGGGGTGGCGCTGGTCACCTCCGGTCCTGGTTGCTCCAATCTGGTGACCGGTATGGCGACCGCGACCAGCGAAGGCGATCCGGTTGTGGCGCTGGGGGGCGCCGTCAAACGCTCTGACAGCGCCAAGCAGGTCCACCAAAGCCTGGATACCGTCTCTATGTTCCGCCCGGTTACAAAATATGCGGTAGAGGTGACCGATCCCTCCGCCCTGGCTGAATGCGTGTCAAATGCCTTTCGCCATGCGGAGCATGGTCGCGGAGGCGGTGCGTTTGTCAGCCTGCCACAGGATATTGTCGACCAGCCGGTGACGGGCAAAGTCCTGGCCAGCAAAGGCGGTATCACCCTGGGGGCGGCACCCGACGTCATGATTGATGCGGTCAGTCGTGAAATAGCCAAAGCAAAAAATCCGGTGATTCTGCTTGGCCTGATGGCAAGCCAGCCTGAGAACAGCGAGGCCATTCACGATCTGTTAAACCGCAGCCATATCCCTGTTACCAGCACCTATCAGGCAGCAGGCGCGATACGTCAGGAGCACTTTTCCCGTTTTGCTGGCCGCGTGGGTCTTTTCAATAACCAGGCCGGTGACAAACTACTCCAGCAGGCGGATCTGATTATCACGATTGGCTACAGCCCGGTTGAGTACGAACCGGCGATGTGGAATACCGGTAATGCGACGTTAATTCATATTGATGTCGTCCCGGCGGAAACCGACAACCGCTATTTACCTGATGCTGAGTTAGTGGGGAATATCGCGGCAACGGTGGGCAAGCTGGCGACACGGATAACCTCACCCTTACAACTTAGTCAGCAGGCTGCCAGCATACTGGACGATCGCCAACAACAGCGACAGTTACTGGCGCTTCAGGGGGCCAGTCTGAATCAGTTTGCACTTCATCCCCTGCGTATTGTCCGGGCGATGCAGGACATCATCAACAGTGACGTCAGTCTTACCGTGGACATGGGCAGTTTTCATATCTGGATTGCCCGCTACCTCTACAGCTTCCGTGCGCGTCAAATCATGATTTCTAACGGACAACAAACCATGGGCGTTGCGCTGCCCTGGGCTATCGGTGCCTGGCTCGTCGATCCATCACGTAAAGTGGTGTCGGTATCAGGGGATGGCGGTTTTCTCCAGTCCAGTATGGAGCTGGAAACGGCGGTCAGGCTCAACGCCAATATCCTGCACATTATCTGGGTCGACAATGCCTACAACATGGTGGCGATGCAGGAAGAGAAAAAATATCAACGTGTGTCCGGTGTCAATTTTGGGCCCATTGATTTTAAAGCCTATGCCGAGGCGTTTGGCGCCGCGGGGTTTGCGGTGACCAGCGCAGCTGAACTTGAGCCGACACTACGTAAAGCAATGGATGTGCAGGGGCCGGCGGTTGTGGCTGTACCGGTGGATTATGCGGATAACCCCCTTTTGATGGGACAACTCCATCTGAGTCAGCTTCTTTAATCACGAAGGAACGGAGGACATGATGATGAAAAATCGAGTGGCGCTGGTAACAGGTGCGGGCCAGGGCATTGGTGAGGCCATTGCGTTACGCCTGGCGAAAGATGGCTTTGCCGTTGCGGTAGCGGATTTTAATTTTGATACCGCTTCTCAGGTCGCGGAAAAAATTAAAAAAGCGCAGGGCAGTGCATTAGCCATCAAGGTTGATGTATCAAAGCGTGATCAGGTTTTTCACGCGGTTGAGCAGGCACGTGAAGTGCTGGGCGACTTTAATGTCATTGTCAATAATGCCGGGATTGCGCCGTCCACGCCTGTTCAGGACATTACGGAAGACATCATTGATAAAGTCTACAACGTCAACGTGAAAGGCGTGATTTGGGGTATGCAGGCCGCGGTTGAAGCCTTTGCAGCGGAGGGGCACGGCGGAAAGATCATTAATGCCTGCTCCCAGGCTGGCCACGTCGGAAATCCTGAACTGGCGATATACAGTTCGAGTAAGTTTGCCGTGCGCGGTCTGACCCAAACGGCAGCCCGGGATCTCGCCCCGGCGGGCATTACCGTAAACGGTTTTTGTCCGGGCATTGTCAAAACCCCCATGTGGGCAGAAATTGATCGGCAAATTTCCGAAGCCGCAGGTCAGCCTGCAGGTTATGGTACCGAGGCCTTCGCCAAAAGAATCACACTGGGCCGTTTATCCGAGCCCGACGATGTGGCCGCCTGTGTAGCCTTCCTCGCAGGACCGGACTCGGATTATATTACCGGCCAGTCTATCCTGGTTGATGGCGGAATGGTGTTTAGCTGATCGCGATCAGGCCTGGCACGCTTGTGCCAGGCGACCTCTGTTCAGCCAGGCTGTTTCTCGTTACCCTTCGCATTGCTTACTGACAAAATTCAGAGCATGCCGAGCGCCTGCGGGCTTCCATCATGCTCTGAAATCGCTAAAATAACGTGCTCATTTGTCAGGGAGTCACACAGCCACAATGCGTTATCGTTATCTGTTTGCCGCACTCGCGGTCGCCACTGCCTTGTCAGGCTGCGCCAAAAAGCAGCCTGCCGCCAATCCTGCTGACGCCTTTGCCGAAGGACAAACGCAGATTGATGTCTCTCATGTGATTACGCGTGCTGACGACGGTTCCCATATTTACCTGACCGTGGATGGTAAAGATGCTGGCGAATTGCCGAATGGCGAAAGTAAAGTCCTGCATGTCCCGGCGGGTAAACATGAAGTCGGCGGTTACGTCCGTACCTTATTTGGTCTGGGACGCGTAACCATTGATCCCCTTGAGGTGACAACGTCACCTAACGACGTGAAAAAAGTGGCCTACACGGTGACGCGCAATAAAGCGACCTTTGTTGAGCAGCCTAAATCAAACGACGCTGCGCAGGAACAAGGTTAAGGCATCAGGCGGGAGGGTCAGTCCGATGTGACTGACCTGAATTGTCGGCGTGAACAGCCTTGCCGGAACTAAAATGCCCAGGTAGTGGAAAAGTCAGGGCTGCTGTTTACGGCCTGAAGGTGAACGGTTCAGACAATATGGTGCTGTTCTTTTCTGTCTCACCCGACGCGAGAGGGTGCGTCAGGTGGATCTCAGACATGTTTCACGGAAATTGCCTACAGGCCAAGATCACTGAGTGAAGGATGGTCGTCCGGTCGGCGGCCCTGAGGCCAGTGAAACAAACGCTGACTCTCGGCAATCGCCACGTCGTTTATGCTGGCGTGGCGCCTGACCATGAAGCCATTCTCGTCAAATTCCCAGTTTTCATTGCCATAAGAACGAAACCAGTTTGCCGCGCTGTCATGCCATTCATAGGCAAACCGAACCGCAATGCGGTTTGAGTGAAAACTCCACAGCTCTTTTATCAGCCGATACTCGGCTTCTCGCTGCCATTTCTCGCGCAAAAACGCCACGATTTCGCTACGTCCGCTCAGAAAGATATCGCGATTTCGCCAGACGCTGTCAGGTGAGTAAGCCAGTGAAACGCGTTCGGGGTCGCGGCTGTTCCAGGCATCTTCGGCCAGACGCACTTTCGTTATGGCCTGTTGTACATCGGTAAACGGTGGTAAAGGCTGGCGTGGGGCTTCCATACTGTCTCCTGAAATAGCGGCACTCTGGATAAGCGCGCCGCCTGGCTGTGATAAACAGACTGTTAAACAGACAAAACCACGTGCGTTTACAGTGAAATGGCGTGAATTTGACGGACTGCGCGTGCCGCTTCTTTGCCTTTTTTCACAAAATGCTCGGTGTAGAAGCGAATGAATTCATCGGCAGGCTGAAAATTATGTGGTGTCAGTGAGACGGAAAACACGGGCACGTTGGTCGCCAGTTGTGCCTGCATGAGTCCGTTCACGACGGCCTGAGCGACAAAATCGTGGCGGTAAATGCCACCATCCACGACCAGAGCCGCACAGACAATTGCATCGAACTTACCAGTTTGTGCCAGGCGTTGTGCCAGTAACGGCATTTCGAAGGCGCCAGGCACATCCCAGGTTTTGATTTCACAGGGCGTGCTGCTGTTGTCCATTTCCTGCTGAAATCCAGCCAGGGTTTGAGAAACAATCTCGCTGTGCCAGTTTGCCTTGATAAAGGCGACTCTTAACGGTTGCATAACTTACTCCAGTCAACGTGACATCCGGTTCCTGAGAGATCGGCAGACGCGCTCATCTTCCCGAATGACTATAAATTCTCTGATGCGTACCATTGCCAGTCACACATCATAAAGACATCGATCCCGCTGCCGGACAGCAGTATCCGGCTGAATTCAGTGATGAATAGCGGACAGTATAAACCGATGTAAACCCCGTGCGCTTACCTTTCACTCGCTTTTGCGGTCTTCCGCGTGTGCCCCGGGTTCCCTGGCAAGGTGAAAAGCACAGGGCCATGCTTTGCGTGCCTCCGGTATCGCGATCGCTGTTCGATTGTGTAACGCATTCCATTTATGATGTTGCTTAAAAATAATACTGGATATTTAAACAGGTAATTGTATAATTATTCCACTGCCCGCTGGGTGTTGTCTGGAATGATTAGGGGGTAAAGCCCATGATGATGTCGACAGAAACTTTCAACGCAACGGATCATGCCATCACAATGAGTAGCCGGGAAATTGCTCAAATGACCGGAAATACACATGGTGAAGTTAAACGGTTAATCAAAAGCCTTGAAACGGCACAGCGCCTGTCCCAGCCACTTTTGGTCAATCTCTATGAACACCAGGGCGAAATGCGCCAGGAATATCACCTGAATAAACGCGATTCCCTTCTGGCGGTGGCCCGGCTTTCGCCTGGCTTTACCGCGGAAGCGCTTGATCGCTGGCAGGCGCGTGAAGAACGCGTTCATCTCCCTGATTTCACGAATCCCGCCGAGGCGGCCCGCGCCTGGGCGGAGCAGTTTGAACAGCGCCGTGCTGCAGAAAAGCAACTGGCCGAATCTGCGCCAAAAGCCGCCTTTTTCGACGATTTCGTGAATGTGGACACCGCGCTCGGTTTTCGTCAGCTGTGTAAAATGCTGAAAGTGAAAGAAACGGATTTTCGTCAGTTTCTGCTCGACCGCAATATCATGTACCGTGAAAAGGGCGCACTGACACCACAGCATTACCATCTGCAGGCGGGTTACTTTACCCTGCATGCAGGAACGGCAGAAAATCAGCATACTTTCTCACAGGCGCGGTTTACCACGAAAGGGGTCCGGTGGATTGCCAGCTTATGGGCCGGGCATCTGTCCGCACAAACCAAAGGCGCTGCCGCCTGACGGCACGTTATGCCTGGAACAGGCCGCCTGCTGCGCGGCTTGCCCCAGGCTAGCGGATTTACCAACCTTTAATGGCATCGCCTTTATAAACGTCTTCTGCTTTTGCTGCGACCTCAGGAGACTGAAATGCAGCTTTCAGCTTTTGAATCTTATCGCTGTCTTTATTGTCCTGACGTGAAACCAGGGCGTTAACGTACGGCGAAGAGGCGCTTTCCATAAACAAACCATCGCGATGAGCAGATAACCCCGCCTGCGCAGAGAAGTTGGTATTAATAATGGAAAGGGTGACGTTTGGGTCGTCCAGCGTGCGGGTAAGCTGTGGTGTATCCACTTCGACCAGCTTCAGATGTTTGGGATTATCGGTAATATCCAGCGATGTTGGTAAATAACCCACACCGTCTTTTAGCTTAATCAGCCCCTGAGCCTGTAATAGCAGCAGGCTGCGTCCAAGCGTGGTGGCTTCATTTGATATCGTAATGGTATCGCCATCCTTCAGCTCACTGATATTTTTAATTTTGTGCGAATAGGCAGCGATAGGGAAAACAAACGTTTTGCCCACAACGGCAAATTTATAGCCGCGCTCCTTTGACTGCTCTTCAAGGTAAGGCAGGCTTTGAAAGGCGTTCGCATCCACTTCTTTATTATTCAGTGCTTCATTGGGCAAAACATAATCATTGAAGTTCAGCACTTCAACATCCAGCTGATACTTATCTTTGGCTACTTTCTGTACTTCTTTCCAGATAGCTTCATCAGGACCCGTATTAATAGCCACTTTCACTTTATGATCGTTATCAGGCGAGCAGGCGGACAATAATAATACGGAACTGGCGATTAGCGCCGTCAATAAACCTTTCATATCTAGGGATTCCCGTCAGTATTTGATGCCGAAAGCCTAATACAAATTCACGGTATTGCGTACTTACGCGTCGCTATAAGATATAACCATCATGCTCTGATTGGGATAAAAAAACATCAGCGCTGTTATCGCTGTCTCTGCCGCCTTTCAATTGCTGATGTTAAGTGTGCTGGCGAATTATCAGCTATTTTTAAACGAGTCACTCAGCCCGGCCCGGGGCGTCATTATCAGGAGAAACGATGTCAGGTGAAAACAGCGATAACGCATCAGCATCAGAAATTAAGGCGGTAACGCTGCTCAAAAGTTGCCAGGCATGGAATGGCCAACATATTGACGCTTATCCGCAGGGACAACCCGAACTGACAGTCATACGCTTAACCCTTCCGGCGCAAACCGCCTTGCCCTGGCATACTCATCCGATGCCCAATGCAGCGTTTGTCCTTTCAGGGACGTTAGTGGTGGAGGATAAAGAAACGGGTGAGCAGCAAACTTTTCAGGCTGGTGAAGCGTTGAATGAAACCATCAACAGTGCGCATCGTGGTTTTACGCTGGAAAGTCCTGCTGAGCTGATTATCACGTACGCGGGTGTGAAAGGGCAGGAACTGACCGAACCGCTACCCGGCGAGCCGGAAGAGTTTTAGATCGCTATGCGGGCAAAGCCCGTGACGTAATGTGAATAAAAAAGGGGAAGGGCTCACGTCATTTCACCGGAATAAGCGCGACAGCCGTGGTTAAACCAGCCGGTAAACGCGGGTTTAACCACGCGGCGAATCAGGCTTTAAGTGAAGCGCCTCCACATATCACCAGCTCCTGACCTGTGATGGGAGCAGCGCGTTCACTGAGTAAATAACTCACCAGTGAAGCCACTTCTTCTGGCTGAATCAGGCGTCCCATTGGCGGCAGGATGGGGGCGGATGAGGCCCGTTCAGGTTTGGTCAGCATCGGCGTTTCGGTTGCGCCGGGAGCGACAACATTCACCGTAATCTGCCGAGGAGCCAGTTCCATTCCCCATGAGCGGACCATGCCAACCAGCGCCGCTTTGGTTGCCGCATACTGCGAGCGATTGGCGGCACCGCGCGAGGTACGACTGCCGATAACGACGATCCTGCTGCCTGGCTTAAGCGTTGGCGCAAAGTGATTGATCAGCACTTCGGCTGCGTGAACGTGCAACGACCACAAGCGTTTGCTGGCCGCTCCGTCCAGTTCGCCCAGCGGGGCGGCGACGATCATTCCTGCGGCGTGAATCAGCGCATCCGGCGTATCAAGCCCGCTGATTGCCGACCTGAGTTGATCGGCATCAGTGAGATCAACGGCGATGCCGTTGAGGTTGGGTAAGGCTGCCTCGCCCTGCGTCCGGCTCAGCCCCGTAACTTTCCAGCCCTTTTGCAATAAATCCTGAGTAATCGCTTTGCCGATGCCAGAACTGTAGCCTGTAACGATAGCGTGACGCATCTCAACCTCCTGACATCGATTTCGGTACCTTAAAGACGGCTTTACGAACGGCTACTGGCGCGCCTGCGGCACACAGGGCCTGATGGGGTTCACCGGGCAAAAAGACCGCAAAGTCTCCCTTACGCAAAGTGATGCTAACCGGTAATGCTTCTGGCTGCGCGATATACAAATCGGGTTTGCGCTCTTCATCTCCGGCCCTGGCAATGGACTGGGTGCCAGCATAAATGACCTCTTCACCCTCCAGCATCACCTGAATGTCAGTCCAAAGATGGTGGTATTCCGTATGACGCAGCGTGGCGTCCTGGGTGGTGGCCTGTTGGATCGTGCAAAACCACGCTGCATTTTCCGGCTGCCATCTACCGATATCCCTTGCGGCCAGTGCTTCAAGAGAACAGTCGGGTAACCGGAGCAGAGCCAGTAAGGATTCGGGTAACCCTGCCAGCGGCAGGGCGTTCAGATTGCCGATAATCATCTGCTTACTCCTTCACCCAGTCGGGTGTGACGCGCGCATATTTAATCGCCTGGCGGAAATAGGTATACGCGATATGTAAGGTACCCTGTGCATCCTGTTTAATGCTCGGGTAGGAAAACTCACGGTTCAGTTTTTCCTGAGAATTGTTTGTCATACAGTAACCGTCACCTTCATCCAGGTTTTTCTGCCACGGCCAGGTTTTGCCGCCATCGGCGGAAATTGCGACAGTCATTGGGGCGCGTGGCGCCCCCCAGAAAGCGCTTCGTCCGGTTGCTTCTGGCTCCTTTCTGCCGTCACCGTCATCGATCTCATCATAGAGTGACGCGCGACGTTCCGTTGCCCCGGCTGCGCTCATGCTATTAAACACCAGCGCCAGTTCGCCACTTTGCAGCGTCGTCACCTGAATTGACGAATTGTTGTTAGGTAACACCGTGGCTTCAGGCGCTGTCCAGCTCTCACCACCATCGGTGGATCGGCTGAGATAGATATTGTCTGCCCAACGGCTGCGGTAAAGGGCAACCAGCGAACCATCCTGCAGGGCAGTGATATTCATATGCACGCACCCCAGGCTTTCCGGCACAACCACATCCCGCCAGCTTTTACCCTGGTCGGATGAAATCTTCACCGCACTGATATCGTCGTTACCCACCCACTTTTCACCCGGCTGTGTGCGGCAGTAAAACACCGGGAGTAACCAGTTGCCGTTTTCCAGCACGGTGATGGGCTGACGAATAAAGGTGCCCGGTTTATCCAGTAACGTGTCAATGGGCCCCCAGGTTTTACCCAGATCGCCAGACTGGCGGTAGCGGACAATCGCCGTATCCTGATTACCGGACAGCTGTGCGGTCCACAACAGCCACAGCACGTTGTCGGGCGCGAGGAACAGAACGGGATTCTGCTCAGAACGGGTTGGATCGTCGGACAGTTTTATCGCCTCACTCCAGATATGGCTGCCTGCAGGTAAGCGCGAGCACCAGACAGAGATATCGGCTATGCCTTCCTGTGTGCCGCCAAACCAGACGCAGAGCAGGGAACCATCGTGCAGCGGTAAAATATTGGCGGCGTGGTTCTGTGGGCATGACGAAGGCAGCATTGCGGTCAGTACGCGGTCATCTTTTTCCCATGGCGTCAGGATGCCATCGCGCGTTACGGTTACAGTCATTTTATTCTCCTTTTCCTGCGGCAGCTCTGGCGTGTTCAGCCGCTGCGGTTCTGGCTTTGCTGGGGATCATATGGTCAATCGCCATGATCAATGCGGGCGTCAGTAGCGCGATATACATGTTATTAATACCGAACGGATCGCCTGCCAGATACCAGACTGAGGTCACGACACACGCACCAATCAGGCCGGCATTGGCACCGCGAGTACTTCTGTAGAACGGGGCATAGAAGGCAATGACCGCGACAACGGTAATAGACAGGCGAATCGCTCGGGTAAAAAAGGACAGTTTCAGAACTTCAGGGACAAACAGGACAAAGATCAGCGGCAGAAAGCCAATCAGCAGCGACAACCAGCGCGTGGTTTTAAATTCCTGCTCTGTCGTGGGTTTGAAATAAGGCACATAGAAATCCTTCACCACCAGCGACGCGATAGCCAGGGCAACGGTACTGACGCTGACAAATATAGAGGCAACCAGTGAGGTCGTTACCAGACCAGCCAGCCAGGGATTCATATCCTGCAGAAACACCGGCAATGCATACAGGCTGTCAATATTGGGGTGGAGATATTTGGCTGCCACACCGATAACGGCAATCGCCAACGCAATCGGCATACAGAACAGAAAGGCAATCCAGGTCGAGCGCTGCGCTGACTTCACACTTCTGGTCGACGAGATAGCCTGAATGACAAACTGGGTGCAGAAGATCGAGCCAATCGTCCCGATAAGCCAGGCGACAATGGTTGACGCGCCGATATTACCGTCCCAGGTCCAGTAATAAGCGGGCATTTCATTGATCATAGGCTTGAGGCCGCCCGTTTGTGACAATGCAAACCAAAGAATAGCCAGGATACCAAAATATTTCAGCGCGCTGTGTAGCATGGTGACCCAGGCGATTCCTTTTAAACCGCCGAAGGCAAAATAGAACGTACTGACTACAGCCGTAATAAAAGCGGCAACCGGCAATGTCACGTGTAATACAGTGGCGATTGCCGCCGCACCACTGACATAATTTCCCACATTGACCAAAAGCAGGGCATAAATCATGATCAGTGAAATAATATTTTTGGTGCTGTTACCGTACTTTTCAGCAATCGCACCCGAGATGGTAATTTTACCCGTATTATAAATGCGTTTTACCAGAATCATGCCAAAAAGGGGAAAGCCAATAGCGGCGCCAATGACTGACCAGGACGCGGCAATCCCACCTTCAAAGGCGGCCTGAGCCGTGCCGATAGTCGATTTTGCACCGATATATTCTGACATCAGCAGAATACCTACAATAAAGGCTGGCATGGCTCTTGAGCCTTCCATAAAATCGCCCGAGTTTTTACTACGTAACCGGAATGTCAGCCAGGTGGTAAAAAGAATATATGCCAATACAATGCCGATAATTATCAGGGTGTCCTGAGCGTTGAATGTTTTCATTATAGCCTCAGATAGAGCAAGATAAATTCGGGGAGCACTTTATGCTCCCGGTATTTAAAATTTATAAATTCTTATTATCATTTCAGGTACAGGTTAATGATTCTGCGAATTTCCTCTTTCTGCGCAGCGTCAAAATGAATGGCATAACGGCTCTCGCCCACGTTATGGCCTAAAATTTGTAGCGCTTTTTTTACTGCTGCAGGTGAAAAGGCGACCTTATAAAGATCGGTGCGTAACCCTGTGACCTGTTCCTGCGCCTGACGTGATCCGTCAATATCGCCGGCATGAAAGCGTGACCAGATCGCATTTATCTGGTGCGGTGCAACGTTAGCCAGGCCTGATATACAGGCAGAGCACCCTTCAACAAAGCCTTGATGGATAAGTGAATCGGGGCCGTTAAGCACGTCAAAGTTATCGCATTCTTTTACCGTGTCCAGATAGTCGCGCAGGCTTTCATAACTTCCGGCACTGTCTTTTACACCAATGATATTGGGATGGGCAGCAAGGGTGCGGGCGGTTTCTGGTTCAATCGTATTGCCTGTTCTGGCCGGAATGTTGTACAGAAAAACCGGTACGGAAAGGCCATCCGCAATTGCCGTGTAATGGTTAATCAGTTCGCGTTGATTTAACGGCACAAAATAGGGCGTGATTACTGAAACCGCATCCACGCCCAGCTTTTCAATTTGTTTACCCAGGCGAAGGGTGTCCCGGGTCGATATCTCACCAATATGGGCAACAACCTTTGCCCGCCCCGACACTTCGTTAACACAGGTTTCTGTAACAGTAAGCTTTTCTTTTTCGTTGAGAACAAAGAACTCACCATTTGTGCCGCCGCAAAAAATACCGTTACCGGCATTGAGTTGTCGGGTAACCTGGCGTTTCAGTTCATCAAGATAAAGATCACCTTCCTGAGTAAAAGGCGTCACAATCGCTGTAAGTACACCTTCTATTTTTTTCATCTTTACCCACTCCTTTCGGCGGTTAAATTTTAGGGAACAGGGTCCGGTAAATATCAGCCACATCCTGATGATTTACAGCGCAGGGTGAATTGTTCATTAAACGCTTCACATTGAGTGCAGATTCGCTCAGCGCATCAATATCACCTGACGGCACGCCTAATGTTTCCAGGTTATCCGGCAGATTGAGCCGTTTAACTAATTTGGCGAGATAGTCGACCAGCGCGTGCGATTTTTCTTCCGGGGTCAATGTGATATCGGCGCCCGGAATCAGGTCCCAGACAGTGGCAAATTTGTCGATGGCAAACGGGCGCACCACTTTCATACAGGGTGCCAGCAGAATGGCATTGGCGACGCCGTGAGGCAGGTGATAAGTGCCTCCCAGAGGATACGAAAGCGCATGAACAAGATGGGTGCCGGCGTGCGCGATTGCCGCGCCGCCATAATAAGAAGCCCATAGCATTTCCAGCTTCGCGTTCAGGTTATGCGGTTCAGTGACGGATGTTTCCAGATTCCGGAACAGCTTATGCAGGCCCATCAGCGCAACGTTGTCACCCACAGGGTTCGAAATGGTGGCGGTATAACATTCCAGTAAATGGCACAGTGCATCAATGCCCGTTGATGAGGCGATATGCGCAGGCATGCTGGTGGTCAGTTCTGGAATTAATGCGACATAATCTGGCAGCATCACAGGGGAAATGATGCCTGATTTGGTGTTTTTTTCAGGGATAGCCAGAATAGCATTGGGCGTTGCTTCCGAACCCGTTCCCGCCGTCGAGGGAATAAGCAGTGAGGGTAAACGGGCTGTAATTTTCACGCCATCAAACAGCGCCTTAAGGGAGGGTGACGCAACGTGACATAACACAGAAAGCAGCTTCGCCACATCCAGTACGCTTCCACCGCCAATGCCCACCACTAAATCAAACGTTTTACCTGCTGTACGCGACAGCACTGCTTCAACATCGGTATGCGTGGGTTCTGCCGGAACATCATCGATCAGTTTAACGTGACGGCCATCCTGACTGAGCAATGTCATGATTTGCGTGGTCGCGGGCAAATTTACAATGTTCTTGTCTGTCAAAACCAGCAGGTGTTGTTTGTCCGCGACAACCGGCGTCAGTGCCTTTATCGCGTCGGAACCGCTCAATATTGTGCTGTTAATTAATGCCACGTCTGTCTCCCCATAAATGACTGAAATTCTTCATTCCGCTTAACTTCGCTCACTCACTGTCTAAATTTATAAATAAAATGGCGCTTTATTAAATTGATCTTGCTCACATATAATCGAATGTGATTGAATATAATCATTATGGTGAGGAGTGAAAACTGATGAGGTGCGTTGTGACTCTGATCTTCAGGCGCTTTTGACGACATGGGGCGACAAAACAAGAGGGCCATATCTCTGACCGTTGACCGGATGAGTGAAATCGCTCAACGACGGCAGTGCGGGTTTGCACGCTGGGCTGATTTTAGCGACAAGGCGTCAGGGATGGCTAAATGGGCTGCTGCAACCGTCTCGGCCCGGACGCAACGCGGCACAGAAGGGCGGCGGAATATGTTCCTGGTGGGCATGCATCCGGTTGTGACTGACGTCAGGCGGGATTAACGAAAGCCGGTGTTTGGGTAATGAATCTCCCCCTTTAAAAATTTTGAGCGTCGTTGAGGAGAAAATAAGTGACGAATGTTGTGGCGATTACGATGGGCGATCCGGCTGGGATCGGTCCTGAAATTATTATTAAGGCCTTAACCGAGGGCGCGTTAGCGGGTTCGCCCGTTGTGGTTATCGGTTGTGTACAAACGTTCCGCCGCATACTGGCAATGAACATAACGCCGCAGGCGGAATTAAACGTCATTAATAACGTGTCCGAAGCCACCTTTATGCCGGGCGTTATTCATATTATCGATGAGAAAGTGGCACATCCGGAGGCACTACAGTGTGGGGTTGTGCAGCCTGAAGCGGGCGATGTGGCTTATCGATGCATCAAACGTGCAACAGAAATGGCGATGCGCGGTGATGTGAAAGCGATTGCGACGGCTCCGCTGAATAAAGAAGCGCTGCATATGGCTGGCCATCATTATCCAGGCCATACGGAATTACTGGCAAAATTAACTGACACCAAAGATTATTCGATGGTGCTCTACACCGATAAACTCAAAGTGATCCACGTCAGCACGCATATTTCTCTGCGGACATTCCTGGATACGCTCAGCCAGGCGCGCGTTGAAACGGTAATCAGAATTGCCGATACGTTTTTGCGCCGGGTCGGTTATAGCCAGCCGCGTATTGCGGTTGCGGGCGTTAACCCACACGCGGGTGAAAATGGGTTGTTCGGAGATGAGGAAATTCGCGTGCTGACACCGGCGATTGACGCGATGAAGGCGCAGGGCATAAACGTCTATGGCCCGTGCCCGCCGGACACCGTATTTATGCAATGCAATGAGGGCATGTATGACATTGTTGTGGCTATGTATCATGATCAAGGCCATATTCCGCTCAAGTTGTTGGGCTTCTACGACGGCGTAAACATTACCGCAGGCTTACCGTTCCTGCGCACCTCAGCCGATCATGGCACGGCCTTTAACATTGCCTGGACCGGTAAAGCGAATCCCGAAAGTATGGCTATCTCGATTGATATGGCGCTGCAAATTACGCAAGCATAGCGTTGTGCGGGAAGGGAGGCTCAGGGTGACATGATTGCGTTGCCCTGCATACGGCTTCTGGGCGGCTGTGCAAACTTTCGCGATAAAACAGGCACCTGAACCGATATAACCTTAATACAGCGACGCGTCGGGAAACGGGTGTCTGTCATCGCATGCGGGTGCAATATCAATACAGCACCGTATCGGATTGGTTTAAATGCTCCGGCTCCACAGAGGCATAACTGACAGCCTTACCACGTACACGTCGAATGACGCCAGATGAGGGAATAAAAAGCGTTCAGCGTTAATGTCCCGCCAGTCAAACACGGCGTTGAGTTTCTGCCTGATTTCCGTTTTGTCCGTAGCGAAATAGCTCACCCTCAAACCCGAGTGCTCTTAAACCCATCGGTGCGATTAAGTCTTTTTATACATGACGCCTGATGAGGTCGGCCCTTTTTAAAAGCAATCTTTCGGATTTTTTAAATTTTGGTTATTCACCCGAACCGCAAAACAGCGTGCTAATACGCATCAGCCTGTTTGAAGGTTAATTCTTCTGTAGTGCCAGCAATATTTATAGTTATAAAGAAGTTGTGATTTTTATTTTCTTTGTTAATTAATGCAATTTTACCCAAAGACATAATTGCCATTCATCACATTTTTTAATTATAACTGGTATGGTAGTGGAACAATTCTGCCGCTGACGATAGGCTTCCCGCACCAATTCTGTTTTAAAAACTTTCCTTTTGCCGTGGTGTTCTCAGGCGCTTGATCCAAACTGCGCCGCACAGGAAAACATCAAGGCGATCTCCAGGTGCTGCCGTTATTTAACGTCAGTGTCCACGCAGCTAATAAAAAATAAGGTGAGAAAGAAATGCAAACTACCCTACTGAATGCGAAGGCGACGGTTCCAAAATGGAACAGGAAGAAGCTCGTCCCGCGTATTGTCCATCTTGGATTCGGTGCTTTTCATCGGGCTCATCAGGCGGTCTATGCCGATGTTCTTGCAGCAGAACATAACAGCGACTGGGGATACGTCGAAGTTAATCTCATCGGCGGGGAACAACAGATTGCCGATCTGAAACGTCAGGGATTATTGTACAGCGTGGCAGAAATGTCGGCTCATGGCTGGGAAGGGCGCGTGATTGGTGTGGTGAAGCAGGCGCTTCACGCTCAGGTCGATGGAACCGAAGCCGTACTTCACGCCCTGTGTCAGCCCGAAATTGCCATCGTTTCCTTAACGATTACTGAGAAAGGCTATTGTCATTCACCGGCAACGGGCGAGCTGATGCGCGACCATCCTCAGATTGTCGCTGATCTGGCTCAGCCTCACCAGCCGCTTTCTGCGCCAGGGATCATCGTTGAAGCACTGGCGCGTCGCAAGGCTGCTGGTCTGCCTGCGTTTACTGTGTTGTCCTGCGACAATATTCCAGAAAACGGAAAAGTGATCGGTCAGGTCGTGCGTGCTTTTGCCCGACAACGTGACAACGACCTGGCAGACTGGATTGAACAGCAGGTGACGTTCCCTTCAACCATGGTGGACCGTATCGTACCGGCGATGAATCCGCAGAGTCTTGACGCGATCGCGGCGCTTATTCAGGTGGCCGATCCCGTCGCGGTAGCCTGTGAGCCCTTTCGCCAGTGGGTTATTGAGGATAATTTCGTCGCAGGGCGGCCGGCATGGGAAAAAGCCGGTGCAGAGTTAGTCAAAGACGTGCTGCCTTACGAAGAGATGAAACTGCGTATGTTGAACGGCAGCCATTCATTTCTGGCTTACCTGGGCAACCTTGCGGGTTATGAGCATATTTATGACTGTATGCAGGACCCGAACTTTCGCCTTGCGGCACGACGCTTAATGTTGACAGAACAGGCACCGACGCTAACCGTTAAGAACGTTGATTTGATCGATTATGCCGATCGGCTGATTGCACGCTATGAAAATCCCGCGCTACAGCATCGTACCTGGCAAATTGCGATGGATGGCAGCCAGAAGTTACCGCAACGTTGGTTACATTCCGTTTGCAGGCACCTCAAGCGCGGCAGCCGTTTTGATCTGCTTGCATTAGGTATTGCCGCATGGATGCGCTATGTCAGCGGTAAGGATGACCAGGGAAAAGAGATTGAGGTCTGCGATCCTTTATTGGCGTCTATACGAACCGCCGTTGACGGCAGCGTAGAAGGGGAGGCGAGGGTAAAAGCGCTGTTAGGACTGGAAGCTATATTCGGCCACACGCTGCCCGATAATCCCTGTTTTGTGCAGCAGGTGGTTAAGTCCTATCTCCATCTACTGGACAAAGGGGCAAAACAGACTGTCGCTGACCTGATGGCTGACGTGTCAGCAGACTGATGACCAGGCAAACCACATAAAGTGGTTTGCCTGGTGCATTACAAATTGTCGTTTAAATTGGCTGTGCTCTTGCTGCCTGTTCGTGTATCAGGGTGCAGCACCTCTGAAAACCAGTTCACAACCAGGCGGATGACGTCAGGTTGATACCAGACCTCATCACCATGTTCTGCACCTTTCACCACGACGTACTCAACCTGATCACCTGCCTTTTTAAGCGCATCAAAGAGTTGCGCACTTTGATGCGGTGAAACGAGTGAATCTTTGTCACCGTGCATAATCAGGAAAGGCGGTTTGGGGTTCGCAAGATGGCCCATGGGACTTGCCTGACGGGCTTTATCAGGATCATCCATGACAGACGCACCTGCAAAATCGTGGAAGGCCGGTCCATGAATCAAAAGGGCTTCAGTGACGGCCGGTGAGGCATGCACCTGTTGATTCTCTTCAGAGAAGCCTTCGCCAATATTGCGTAAATCTGAAATACCGTAAATCGTGGCGGCGGCCTGGACGTCAGATGATGTTTCTGTGAAATCACCCTGATCGAAAGCGGTCTGACCATTTGTCATGCCCAGCATTTGTGCCAGCCAGCCTCCTGCCGAATCGCCTAAAACACCAATACGATGAGGATCGATACCGTACGTTTCTGCATGCTGTCTCAGATAGCGTACGGCCGCTTTCCCGTCAACAACCGGCGCAGGGAAGGTATCCGGTACAACACGATATTCAGCTGCGGCCACAACAAAGCCCGCCTCTGCCAGCGCCATGCGCATCTGAATAAATTTCTCATGGTCGGCACTGGTAAACCCCCCGCCCGGAAAGTAAACAATTGCGGGTTTGACTGCATCGGTGCGGGGCACCAGTAATGACATGTGAAGCGGTCTGACCGATCGTAGCGTTGTAATCTGCGAATAAACCACGCCAGTGATCGCATCAATCTGGTTGCGCACAGGTTGGACTTCAATCACCTTTGCGCCTTCACGGTATCCGGTCAGTTCAGTATTTTTCGTTGCCATCGCGTTACTCATCGTCATGATTACGGCCAGTCCCCCAATAAAAAAAGTGTGGCATACATTCATAATTATTCCCTGAGACGTTGAAAGAAAGTATGAATTGTTAAGGGTTTTTAAAAGGTTGCAGGGGCGTTCAGCCTTTGCCAGCAGACGGTAGCGCATAAGGCATAGCGCGGTGTTGAGCAAGATTATGAAAGCGAAGGTTTTATGGGGGTTGGTTACGTGTGTTCCGCGAAAGTGGATGTTTGACCAGAAAATTTAATGGGTTCTCAGGCACCGTCGTGGGCATTACGCTGCGCCCACCGGGTCCGGTATCTGACGGACCAGACGCAGGTAATGTCTGGTCCTGAGTGGTTAACGAATCACGATCGTCAGCAGGATGAGGATGGCCGCTATGGCAACAACCTGAATAAAAATCTGGTTAAGCGTGAACTTGCGCATTGCCTTCCCTCACTGCGTCAGTATTTGCCAAATACCTGCCGACATCACGATAAAGCCGACAAAAAGAAAGATCAGGGTTATCGCGGTTTCGGATGAACGATTCATAGTATTCCTCCCTGGTTAATGATGAGTGCCTGACCCTACTGTGCAGAAAGCAACAAATCGGGGCAGGACAGGTCTGTTTCATGGCTTCAGGCAGAGCAGGGGCTCACCGGTTTCCGGTAAAGGCGTAAAGCCGCCTCACTCAAAAAGGGGTTAGCGCGTCACAGGAACAGCGTGAGGTCTGCCAGTACGTCAGTGGTGTGGTTCCGTTGTGCAAGGCAGGATCGCCGCATTGCCGTTCCGCGTTTAAAAACGCTTTACGGATGCCTTACAGCAAGGATGCCGTCCATCCGGGAGGCGGGAATAGCGCATTTTTGAACATAAACATGACGGTGGTCCTTATGGTCTGATTCATGATTAACCGGACAAAAGGCCAGTCATCGCGACGGGAAGCCTGCTGTCGCCCTAGGGCGAGCAAAACCATCACGAAAGCGTTTTACTCATCGGAAGGGTAAAAAGAAGGTTATCCCGTCACAGGGCGTCCGAATGAATCTGCACGTAGTGTAATCAGGTTACACAATGCGTCAAAGCACGAACCGCCAATGTGTGAGGATTGGTTTAGGTTAACTCGCGGGGTGCTTCGTCCATGACTGAGACGATTCACAACAATTCAGGGCCGCTGGCCATGCGTAACTGCGACGGTGTCGATCCGGTCACCTGCTTAAACCGGTTACTGAAATGGCTCAGTGAGTTAAAACCATTCTCCAGTGCAATCTCGGTTAACGACAATGATGTCGATACGATCATCTGACGCGCGTTTTCCATCCGGCGCTTCATCACGTACTGGTGAGGTGCAACGCCGAGTGACTGACGAAACATCCGGGCAAAATGATATTCACTCAGACTGGCCTGGCTGGCGAGAACGTTCAGAGTAAGGGGCAGAGCCAGGTGCGCATCAATAAACGCCAGGGTATTGCGCAACACATAGGGAGCAAGTCCGCCCGTGACAGAGGGAAGCCGCCACTGGACACACGAATAGTGTTGAATCAGATGGGTTAACAACAACGTGCTGGCGGTGCTCAGCATCAGCTGATTGGCTGGCTGCTGCCAGTCGCAGCTAAGTAAAAACTGGCGATACAACGCCGTAATCGTGTCATCACTGGCAAAAATCTTTTCATCGAGGGATAACGAGGCCGGGCTGCGATCCCAAATCTTTTCACCGACCTCTCGCAGGTGCTCATCTGTGCAGTAGAGATGCACGAAGGAGAGATCGCTGCGTACATCCCAGGTCGATTCACTGTGCTGCGGCATCAGGCAAAATTTATTCGGTCCGCCGCCGTTGCGCCATCCGTTTGCCGTTTTGTGGTAACTCTCATAACCATCAGCAATATACAGGCTGAGCGTATGATGATTGCTGTTAACGGTAACGCGGTCTTGTTTGTTGTGCCAGGCGGCCAGTCGGATGCCCGAATTAAGCATCACCGATTCCCGCAGCACGGCCTTTTTTTGACGCAGTGTTTCAAAGGTGTCGTAAACGCGAGACATGGCATGCTTCCGCTGGATAAACAGAGGTCCAGTCTAGGATGACAGACGTCAGGTAGCCAGATGTATCACGCTAAAATGCGCAAGATTTTGCAACCCGACCGCAACATGATGAAAACCAACCCCTCGCGATTACGTCACAGTGAAGAGAGTCTGAGGCAGAGGGATAACGATGAACGCAATACTTTACGCCATTGTGGTCGTGATTTGGGGAACAACCTGGATCGCTATTTTTTTACAGCAGGGGCCTGTAGATGTCACGGTTTCGGTATTCTGGCGGTTTGCGATCGCCAGCGTCATTATGCTGATCCTGTTAACGCTGCTGGGACGCCTGCGCCGCCTGGCATGGCAGGACCACCTGTTTTGTCTGATCCAGGGATGCTGTGTGTTTTGCTTTAATTTTTGGTGTTTTTACACGGCTGCGGCTTACATTAATACAGGCCTGGAGTCGGTGATTTTTTCGATGGCCGTGCTCTATAACGCGGTAAACAGTTATATTTTCTTTGGCCAGCGCCCACTCCCCCGTTTCTGGTTTGCCGCCGCACTGGGATTAACCGGCATGATCGTCCTGTTCTGGCACGATCTGCATATCAGCGACTGGAACAGTACCGCGCTCATGGGAATGGGGCTGTCAGCACTGGGTACCTTTGGTTTTTCATTAGGCAATATGATCAGCCTGCGCCATCAGCGTCGGCATCTTGAGACGATGACCACCAACGCCTGGGCCATGTTTTATGGTGCCCTCGTTATGGGCCTTATCGCTATTATTCGTGGTGCCAGCTTCTCACCGCAATGGACCTTCACTTATCTCGGTGCCTTACTTTACCTGGCGGTGTTTGGTTCCGTCATTGCTTTCTGGGCTTATTTCACCCTGATCAAACGCACAAGTGCGGGCAAAGCCGCCTACACCACACTTATGTTCCCTCTGGTCGCGTTATCGTTCTCCACACTTTTTGAAGGCTATACCTGGCAAAGTCATAGTGTGGCCGGCTTGCTACTGATTTTAAGCGGTAACCTGGTAATGTTTGCCCGCCCCCTGCAGTGGTTCAGGCGTAAAGCGCTGACAAACGCGCATTAGCTGTTTATGCGCGCGGCGGTGTGCATTGCGGTTGCAGTTGATAGACATAAGCGGTGACAGTGTCACCGTTTTCAAGGGTCACTTCCGTCCTGAGGCGATCGTACCCGTCTTCAAATTCGTCCAGCATGGGCCAGTATGATAAGAGATTATCAGAACTAAAAACGTAACCCTCAACGCGCGGACCTCGGCTATCCAGCACCAGACCAGGAAAGCCTGCGGCTGCTCCGCACCCCTGAGGATAGAAAATGCCGCTTACAAAGCCTGCCTGCCAGTTGCCTCCGACCCTGTCGAGAATGTGGGCATTACTGTGGCCCGGGCGCAAAGTGCCATAAACGAATAACCTTTCCATCATTATCTCTGTGTAAAAACCGCTACCTTAGCTGCACGAACTGCGGTTGTCATTATGGGGAACGTTCTATTTTAACGCACAGGCGGTGCGTAGCAATATGCTCTTATTATCATGGATTTATATTTTAATGAAACAACCTGTTCACATTTAACCCTATAGTTTCTGTTAGTGACAAAATATCCCGTCATAGTCGCTGTTTTCTTTTTTTCAAGGTTCTGGAAATAAAATTACGTTGTAAAGCCGGTTAGTTATTTGCCGATAAAGGCCTGTGAAAATAATTGTAGTTTTTACCTATCCGGGGGAGTTTTTTCTATGACAATCACGCAGCGTTTAGTGCTGGCATTTTCTTTGCTTGCTTTATCACTTTGTGCGCTTGTTGCTGTTTCTTTATCTGTGATTTCGGGCTTTCAGTCGCGCTTTGAATATGTTCAGGTTAATGCTATTCCCAGCATTAAAGATCTGAATAAGTCAATTAGCGCAACTAACCAACTGGGGCTGGCCCTGTATCGCCATCAGACGGCGACAGACAGCGCTAAGCAGGCTGAAGCAGAACAAAAAATTAATACCATTATTAATAACATCAAGTCATTAAATGATTATTATATGGCGAATGATATTTCCAGTGATGAAGATAAAGAAATGACCGTTGGGGCCAATCGTAACCTCGATGCGGTTCGCAGTGCGTTACCTGCTTTTCTTGCTGCCTCACGTAGCCATAATAATGAACTGTCACTTTCTCTCCTGCAAAGTGACAATGGCATTGGCGCTGCCGCACGTAAAATGGAGTCTGATTTTACTAAACAAATTGAGCTGAACATTCAGATTGGTGATGCACTCAGAGCACAGAATAATCAGATTTATTCTAAAACCGTCTGGATGATGACCTGTGCCTCACTGTTGGTTATTTTGCTGCTCGGTGCGTTCTCAATAAACATTATTGTTGGCATTAAACGTAGCCTTACCAGCATCAAAGATACCATGGCTGAAGTGAGCAGCAATTTGGATCTGACACGCTTAGCGCCGGTGTTGAGAAAGGATGAGATTGGTCAAACGGCTATGGCGTTTAATGATCTGCTTAAGCGTGTATCGACTACGCTGCTGTCAGTCAATCATGCGGCGCAATCCGTCAGCACAGGATCGACGCAGATTGCGGCTGGCAACGAAGATTTGTCATCTCGCACTGAGCAACAGGCCGCCTCGCTGGAAGAGACATCGGTTAGTATGGCTACGCTCAGCGATACCGTACGGCAAAATGCCGAGGGCGCAGTCCAGGCCAGCAACCTGGCCAATAACGCCAATAAACTGTCCAGGCAGAACGGCGAAGCCGTGAGTCAGATGCTGACCACGATGGATGAAATTCGCGGTAGCTCAGCCAAAATATCTGATATCACAGGGCTGATCGAAGGTATTGCATTTCAGACGAATATTCTGGCCCTTAACGCCGCCGTTGAGGCTGCCCGTGCGGGTGAGCATGGCCGTGGTTTTGCGGTCGTGGCATCAGAAGTTCGCAATCTGGCACAACGTTCGTCATCCGCGGCTCGTGAAATTAAAGAGTTAATCACCACGTCTGTTTCGCAGGTTGAACAGGGGCTGACGCAGGCAACAAGCGTAGGCAGTAACTCCGATAACGTGGGCCATGCTATTCAGCAGGTTGCCGATCTGGTTAATGAAATTGCCGCTGCTACAGCCGAGCAAAGCAAAGGCATTGAGCAAGTGCACCAGGCTATCGGCCAGATGGATGAGGTCACGCAGCAGAACGCCTCTCTGGTTGAGGAAGCTTCATCTGCATCCAAATCTTTACAGGAGCAGGCGGAAACGTTGTCGAGACTGGTGTCAACGTTCAAAGTTAACGAGAGCGTCACGCAGGTGGCAGTATCGTCCCCTGTAGCCGTGAGCTATGCATCGCCAGTGTTAAAAAGACCGCAACTGAATGCCACCGGTGCAGATAAGGTTAACTGGGAAAGTTTCTGATGCGCTGTCACTGGGCCTGATCGCTTCAGGCCCAGAACACGAGCGCTGCGATATCGCAGCGCTTTTTTATTGACATGCGTTTTGCTTGGCGAAAAAGCCTTTTTTTGGCGCATAAGACGCTTTTCTCTCCTTCGATGCACGCTAGTGATACTGTGCAGGCCTTGTGCGCCATTCATGCCCTCCATACCAAGACCGTATGCCTCATTCCGTTGCGCACTACGATCCGTAACCCAGTGACAATATTCGCCGCCCTCATGTGCGCGATCGGGGCGCGCGGCCGTTTTCCCATGCCATTATCAGGCTGAGTGAGGCAGGCAGCAGGGTCAGCGTGACCAATGTGCCGGTGATCAGCCCACCGATGATCGCGAATGCCATTGGCCCCCAGAAAACCTGATGTGAAATAGGTAACATGCCGAAGATTGCCGCGCAGGCAGTGAGCAGGATGGGGCGCGCCCGGTGCAGTGCGGCATGGCGGATGGCGTCACCCAGGGCCATGCCAGCCTGCGCATGGCTGTCTACCTCGCTGATCATGATTACGGCGTTACGGATAATCATGCCCGCCAGCGCAATGATGCCCAGCAGTGCGACAAACCCCATCGGCGTGCCACCCGGTAACATTGCCAGGACAATTCCCGGCAGGCCGAAAGGTGCCATCAGCAGCGCAAGCAGCATTCTGGAGAACCGCTTCAACTGCAGCATCAATAACACAAGCATGCAGCACAGGGTGACCGGCAAAACGGCAAACACCGAACTGTTACCTTTATTCGACTCGGCGACGGTTCCACCTTCTTCAATGGCGTAACCTGCGGGCAAGGTTGCCCGCAGAGTATCCAGGCCAGGTCTCAGTTGATCAGACACCGTTTCGGCCCGTTGCTCAGGTGCAATATCGGTTTGCACGGTGATATAGGGCAAACGCTGTCGTCGCCAAATCACCGGATCGTCGAGCTGCCATTTCAGTGTGGCGACCTGCCCAAGCGGAATTTTTTGCCCGGAAGCTGTGTTGAGCATCAGGCTGTCTAAGATGGCTGTGTCCTGTCGTTCCCGATCGTTGCCGCGCAGAACCACATCTATTAGCCGGTTATGATCGCGAACCGTGGTCACGGTACTGCCGGACATGACAGTATTCAGTGTGGAAGCAATGCTTTCTGAGGAGACGCCGACGGCGCGTGCAGCAGTCTGGTTTACCTCAACATTGATTTCCCGCTCGGGCTCGCCAGCCGTCATATTTACCTCACGCGTATTCGGCGAACGCGAAAGTTGAGCAGCCAGTTTTTCCGCGATGTCCCGTACTTTGCTGTAGTCAGGGCCGGTGACGCGGTATTTCAATGGCCAGCCGACGGGTGGACCCAGTTCGAGAGGGGCCACACGGGCAGTCAGATCGCTGAAATCCCGCGCCAGTGTCGCCTCCAGGCGGCGTCGAACGCGATCGCGCGCTTCCAGGTTCTTAGTCACCACAACCAGTTGCGCCACATTTTCATTGTCCAGCAAGACTTCCATGGGCAAATAAAACCGCACGGCACCTGCGCCGACATAGCTGGAGAAGTGATCGACATCGTGATCGGCGCGCAACAGGGTTTCCAGCTGTGCGGTACGCCGTGTCGTTTCACTTTGAGAGGCATTTGCCGCCAGCGAAAGATTCACTAACAGCTCGGGACGATCGGACGCGGGGAAGAATTCGCCCTGCATCAATGTAGTGCCTGCAATCCCCATTCCCAGCAATAACAAGGCGCTTATCACGGTTGTCCAGCGGTAGTGTAAAACCCGATCAAGCAGACGACGATAGCAGCGGGCCATCAGCCCGGGAGGTGGTGATGGGGCTGTCACCTGCTCAGTTAACAGCCAGGTGCCGATAACCGGGGAAAACAGAATCGCCACGACCCAGGAGCACAGCAGCGAGATCAGCACGACTGCAAAAAGGGAGTAACAATATTCACCGGCGCTGGAGGCCGCAAAACCGACCGGAATAAAACCGGCGATCATCACCAGCGTTCCCGTCAGCATAGGAAACGCGGTGGTTTTAAACGCAAAGGTTGCGGCCTGCGCTTTGCTGTCTCCCGCCTCAAGGCGGGAAACCATGGTTTCAACCGTGATCATGGCATCATCGACCAGTAAACCCAGCGCAATAATGAGAGCCCCCAGCGAAATGCGTTGCAGGCCAATACCGGCCACTGTCATGCCGACGAATGTCATGGCCAGAACGAGGGGAATCGCAGCGGCGACCACCAGCCCGGCACGGAAACCCAGCGAGAAAAACGAGATTGCCAGAACGATCAGTACCGCTTCCGCCAGCACCCGCACAAAGCCACTGACGGCGGTTTTAACAACGGTGGATTGATCGGCGATCTTCACCATCGTGATACCGTGCGGGAGCTGGGCGGCAATCGTCTCCATGCGCGCATGAATGGCCTGACCAAATTTCAGCATATTACCCGTCGGGGCCATGGAGATGGCCAGGCCAATGCCAGGCTCGCCGTTGACCCGGAAGGTTGACGCCGGCGGTTCAGCAGGCTGAAGCGTTATCGTGGCAATACTGGTCAGCGGGATAAAGCGCTGGCCGATATGTAAGGTAATGGCCTTAAGGTTATCAGCCGAGGTCAATGCACCACTGACATGAAGTGCAATATTTTCTTTATCAGTGCGTATTACACCTGCGGGCGCAACGGCATTTTGCGCGGCCAGAGCATCACTTACCTCCCGAAGCGTAAGGCCCATGCCCGCTAACTGCCGTGGCGAAAACGCGATAACAATGTGTTCTTCCTGTTCGCCGGGCAGGGTAATTTTACCCATGTCTGGCACATCCATCAGGCTTCGACGGATCTCATCGACTTTATCCCGCAGTTCTCGCGGACTGAAGCCATCGGCCGTAAAGCCATAAATCGTGCCATAGGTGTCGCCAAATTCGTCATTAACAGCGGGACCCTGAACGCCTTGTGGAAGCGATGAGGCGATATCCTGCATTTTTTTCCGAATCTGGTACCAGATAGTCGGGACCTGATCCGGCGGCGTATCATCACGCAGGTTAACAAAGATGACGGCCTTTCCCGCCCGGGTTTCACTCTCGATAAAATCCAGGAACGGTGTTTCCTGCAGTTTTTTTTCCAGCGTATCCGTCACTAACTGCATCGTGTCTTCCACCGTGGCACCGGGCCATTGTGCGGACACGACCGCCGTTTTGATGGTAAACGCCGGATCTTCATTACGGGGCAGATCGATGTAACTCAGTACACCCGTCGTCATCACCAACAGCATGAAAAACACCACCAGTTGCTGATGTGCTAACGCCCAGGCAGAGAGATTAAAGCGGGCTCTTTCAGCCGATCTTCTCATTTTTCATCCTCCCCGGACTGTACCCGCTCTCCCGGCAAGAGCGTTTTCACCCCTGCGGTGACTACGCGCTCACCCGGTATCACGCCGGCACTGAGATAGATATGTTGGGCATCGAAGCGCGCCAGCGTGACCGGCCTGAGTGAAAGCTGATGGGACTGGGTGTTCACCACAAAAACGGCGGGACGATCACCGGCACGCGTGAGAGCGCTGGCGGGCAGGGTGACAACCTGTTCGGCTTTACCGGGAAAGGCCCCCACGACGGTCGACCCCAACGCCATAGCGACCGGCGGTTGCGGCAGCATGATACGTAGTCGCCAGGTGCGGGTCTGCGGATCGGCCTGCGGACTGATATCGCGAAAATGCCCCTGTGTCTTTATCGCAGGGTTTGATAACAACGTAATGCTGAAGGGCGTGGAGGAGGCGTACTCCGCCAGCGAGGGTTCAGCAAGGTCAAAGACAGCATCGCGATCGCCATCAGCGGCAAGCGTCATTACGGACTGCGCGGCGCTGACCACCTGACCCGGCTGGACATTGACGGCGGTAATAACACCGGCGCGCGGCGCGGTAAGCTGCGTCCAGTTGAGATTATCCTGGGCATTTTTAAGCGCGGCTTCACTGCTCTGACGCCGGGAAACGGCCGCCTGCCAGTCACCTTTTGCACTGTCTAACTGCGAACGGGAAATGGCCCCACCGGGCATCAGCTGCTGCATACGACGCAGCGTAAGTGCGGCAACATGTTCTGAGGCGCGCGCACTCGCCAGATCGGCAGTGGCACTGCTGAGCTGGTTTTGAGCGGCATTACTGTCTAAGGTCGCCAGAACCTGACCGGCATTCACATGCTGTCCAATGTCCGTGGTGCGGGTAATGACGCGGCCATCCAGCCTGAAAGCCAGCGAAATTTCTTCATGGGCACGAATTTCACCCGTCTGCGTCATCAGTCCACCGCTGGAGAAGGGCGGAACCAGTACTGTCCGCACGGGACGAGGCGCTTCACGCGCAGGCGGCGCTTCCTCCCGGCAGCCTGACAGGATAAGCATGCCTGCCACGACAAACAGTGACGGTAACACATAACCCGGAAAGCTCAGATGACGCAGCGCCTGGCGGGCAAAAGCGGGAATAAAATCTGTCATAACCGTATTCCTAAAATGAGACAGGCTCATTTAAAGCGGGTTATGTCCAGAAACCTTCGATGAATTATCAAGAAATGGTCAAGGCAGACGAAAAAGCCTGTACAGGCCAGCACGCACTCAGATTGAGCGCGCGTCGTCAGTTAAAGGCAAAACGATTGTAATCTGCAGTCCGCCGTCCGCAGGCAAACGTGCAAATATCTCCCCACCGTGCGCCTCCACGATAGCCTTCGCAATAGACATGCCGAGACCGCTTCCGCCGGAATGCCGTGCGCGTGACGATTCTGCCCGGGTGAAACGGTCGAAAATGACAGGCAGAAACTGAGGATCCACGCCCGGTCCATAGTCACGAAACTGCAGTGTGACAGCGGCGGGCGAGGTATGAGCCGTCACAGAAAACCGTTTCCCCTCTGCGGCATAACGCAGTGCATTTTCCGTTAAGATGGTTACCACCTGGCCCAGCCGGGAGGCATCGCCAGTGAAAGAGAGTTGGCCGGGAGACTGCACCTCAATCACCATCTGTTCTGCTTCAGCCTGAGGCGCCAGCCACGCTGTACGTTCGCGTAACAGTTCGGTAAGGTTAAACCGGCTCAGGCTGAGCGTAAGCTGGCCAGCTTCCGCTAACGATAATAAGTGTAGTTCATCCGTCAGGCGGCTCAGCTGCGTCAGCTGCTTCATGATCATGGAGAACTGCTGAGGTTCCGGCGCAAATACGCCGTCGACAATGCCTTGTAAGCGGCCAATGGCTGCGGTGAGTGGCGATCGTAGTTCATGAGCAATGGCAACCTGCGAAGCTTTAAGTTCGCGTTCGTAACGGGCTAACTGCTGGGTCATCAGATTAAAGTCTTCCGTAAACCGCACTAATTCCTGTGGCGCGCCGTCGACCTGACCGACCGATGTGCCGAATTTCCCCTGTGCCACATCGCGTGCCGCATTCGCCAGCTGACTAAACTGTTTCGCCAGCGGTCGGGCGAAGCGCAGCCCCATTACAATAAAGAACGGAATCACCACGGCGACCAGCACGGCGACCGTCAGCCAGTCAGCCGAGGCGATTGACGGGTCGGAAAAGCCGACGCCCCACCACTGATCGACAATCTGATGAAAGCGAGCCGGTGCCTGCTCCGGGTGTAACCGTATGCGGGAAAACTCCGCCCAGACGTCCGCAGGCATGCGAGAGTAAACCCAGAGCATTTGCAGCGCAAAACGCAGCCACATGCAAAACGCGATAAGGATGACGCTTCCCAGACCGATTATCAAAATACGGATGCAGATCCAGCGCCACATTGAGTCGTGCGTTTTTAGTTTCATGGTTGTCTGAACCTGTAACCCACGCTGCGAACCGCAGGTAAGATATCTGACATGCCTGCGGCTTCCAGTTTGCGTCGCAGGTTATAAACATGGGTATCAACCACGCGCTCAAGCGCATCACTTTCAGGCAGGCAGTGTTCAAGCAAGAATAAGCGACTAAACGGGCGGGTTGGGGCGCGCATCAACGTCACCAGAATCGAAAACTCCGTTGGGGTCAGATCGAGCCGCTGAATGCCCTGTTCATTTTTTACTACCGCTGTCAGCGATTCAGTGTCGACTTCCAGGCCCGCCCAACACAATGTGCTGTCGGGGACGGTACTTTGTTGGGTGCGACGTAAAACGGCCTGAACACGTGCGACGACCTCGCCAGGATGGTAGGGTTTCACCACATAATCATCTGCACCATAGCGTAATGCGCCGATCCTGTCGGGGGCATCTCCCATCGCTGTCACCATAATCACTGGTGTATTTCCCCTGCGTCGAAGGGCCGCCAGAACTTCCGTGCCGTTCATGACGGGCAGCATCACATCAAGCAGAATGAGATCGGGCTGCCACCGTTGCGCGTGGTCAAGTCCTGTCATTCCATCGCCAGCAATCATCACCGTGTAGCCTTCACGTTTAAGATAGGCTTCAAGTACGCCGGCTGCATCGGCATCATCTTCGATAATCAGTACACGTTTAGACTTCATTGGGGCCACTTTGACTTTTTCTCCCTCATTTCCCGTATGTGCCCGCACCGCTCTATTGGCATGTCAGCCGTGTCGTCTGCATTTAATGTGATTAAGCAAAACGATAATAACCTGAAAAAATCGGCAAGACATGGTCAGTTTAATGTCGGCTGGAGGAAGAGAAGGGAATGCGCAGGATGCCAGAGAGAAAAACAATACGCCTAATAAAAAAACGTGATGAAAAAGGGCTCGATCAGAAATAATGAACGGACATCAGACGCTTTTTCATGTTGTTATCAAACGGCTGACCAGGCGGAGTCAGACGTTTACGTTTAAGGCATTACGGGGGTTGCTCAGTGTGGGGAATGTCTGCGATGCCGATGCGTTAGCGCTGGGCAGAAAAAATGACACTGTCACTTTTATGGTGAGCGTTTTGCTCAGGCAAGACTGGCATGGTGCCGGGCAGGAAGTGGTTACGGGCAGGCCAGGTGACGTTCATACAAGGCTGTCCGACTGATACGATGAAAAACCGCCCGGTTTAATAACGCCGCCGCGTAATATCTGGCGCAAACCTGATCGGTCGCGTGATTTATCGCTTCTGTGCAAGGCCGCCCCACAGCAGCCTTCATCTGCTACGGGGCGGCCAGCATGAATCCGTATTTACCCTTTATGGCACGCGACGCGATCGTAACCGGTAAGTGCGGATTTCGCCGTCGCTTTACGCTTTCTGCTGTTAACTTTGGGCAGCCAGATTTTAAATTGCTCCGCCAGTTGCTTCGCCTGTTGTTCATCCGTGGTACGACAGATAAACAGTTTACTCTTGGTTTGATTGGTCACATCGGTGGCATAAATTTCGTAACTTCCGCCACGGTGATCGTATTCAATATCCGTGAAATGCATGTGTGGCCACAGGCCCGTTCTGACCTCAAACTTGCTCAATTCCATAATTTTTACCGTTTTTGTTTTTTGCTGTGATGAATGTCGTTCCCCTGGTCGGGCCACTAAATGTAGAACAAATTCGGATTTGTGCCAGCCGACAACATTATTTTTCACTGCCAGTCTTAATTTTTTATAAAAACAGCGTGTTACCATGACATTACGTCATTAAAAGGAGAAAACGATGATTGTCAGAACCTGGCATGGTTGTGTCCCTCAGCAGCACGCAGAGGCATTTTTTACGCATCTACAGAAGACGGGCGTGCAGCATGCAGAATCGGTACCCGGTAACACAGGCGCTTTTATTCATCAGGTTGCACAGGGAGAGTGGCAGCATTTCTTTCTGGCCACATACTGGCGGGATCTGGCGGCAGTGAAAGCGTTTGCTGGCGAGGATTACCCGGTGGCAGTTACCTATGCGGATGACGAACAGTTTGGGTTGATCTCCGATCCCTAAGTCTTTCACCATCAGGTCAGCGAGGTGGTCGCGCTGTAATGTTTTTTCAGTCTAAGACCTGACAAAAACGCAGCAGGTAGCCATCTGGATCCTGAACCAGTAACTCCTGCTGGCGTTCATATTTCTCACCCGTATAGTAGGCATTTTCGCTAAGTGGTCGGAACAAGGGCGTGCCCGTTTTCACCAGGCGCGTGTGAAGCTGCTGAATATTGGAGACTTCTATCTGGAAGTTAATACCGCGTCCCAAAGGATACTGCATCTCTGCGGTGTGCCAGCCCGCGTCATGCTGCTGTTCAATCATTAATTGCGCTTCACCATAACAGAGATAAGCGAAGTCTGGGTGAATGCGTCTTATTCTCACAGTAAACCCCAGTTCATCGACATAAAACGCAAAGGATCTGGCAAAATCAGTGACAGTCAGTTCCGGCACCATCGAATTCCAGAAGCGAGAATCAGCAGGTTCAACTGACGATGTAGTGACGCGTAATTCCTTGTTCATAAGAAAAAAATCTAAAAGTTAGAAAAGTGATCACCGTCACTTTATGAGTGCAACGCGTGTATCAAAACTCCGACTTTCCCTTAGAAAATGCTATCTGTCAACAATGTAGATACCGTTTGGCAGCATTTGCAGAATGTGCGGTAATCTCTTCATGAAACTGTCAAACATATCTGTTTATTTAATGTGATTAATCTGGTAAACCTAATAAAGATCGTGTCAATTTGTGAATTGAATGAAGCGTTTAATGTTTGGTTAAGGTTACGAGCGTATCATTTGGCATCGTTATGAAGTGAATATTTTTCTAATATTTGACTTCACGATCAGAGGTCAGTGTACTTTGCCTCTTTTCGCGGATTTTAACGGAAAAAAATGAGCATAAGATTACATTTTGGCTGTTTTCATATTTCAAACTTATCCTCTTTCTTCTGGAAAAAAGGCAAAACAGTTTAAGGACATTACTTAATGGCGTTTCTTCCGTTTTCTCGTCCTTCTTTAGGCGAGACTGAATTGTCTGCAGTGCGTGAGGTCTTTGCGTCTGGCTGGATTACGACCGGGCCGAAGTGTGCTGAACTTGAGCGTGCATTTTGCCAGTTAACCGGCAATCAACACGCTATTGCCGTCACGTCTGCTACTGCCGGTATGCACGTCATGTTAATGGCGTTGGGCATCAAAGCCGGTGATGAAGTCATCACACCTTCCCTGACCTGGGTTTCTACGTTAAATATCATCACGTTACTTGGCGCGACGCCGGTGATGATCGATGTGGATATCGATAATCTGATGGTGGCCCCTGAAGCTATCGAAGCGGCGATTACGCCGAAAACCAGGGCGATTATCCCTGTCCATTATGCGGGTGCGCCTGCGGATATGGACGCGATCTATGCTATCGGCCAACGCCATGGCATTCCGGTCATTGAAGATGCCGCGCATGCGGCCGGTACCCACTACAAAGGTAAACACGTGGGTGGCCAGGGGAATGCTATTTTTTCCTTCCATGCCATCAAAAACATGACCTGCGCAGAAGGTGGCCTGGTCGTCACCGACGACGCGGCTCTGGCCGATCGCATTCGCAGCCTGAAGTTTCATGGTCTGGGCGTCGACGCGTTTGATCGTCAAACACACGGTCGTCAGCCTCAGGCAGAAGTGATTATGCCGGGCTTTAAATACAATCTGCCGGATATCAGCGCGGCCATTGCGCTGGTTCAGCTGGAGAAGCTCCCCGAAATCAATCAGCGTCGCGCGGCGATAGCGCAACGTTACCTCGATGCCCTTAAAGATACGCCGTTTAAGCCTCTTGTTCCGCCCGCCTGGCAGCATCAGCACGCCTGGCATCTCTTCATTATTCGCGTTGATGAGCAGGCGTGCGGTATGACCCGTGATGCACTGATGCAGGCGCTGAAAGAGCAGGACATCGGCACGGGGCTGCATTTCCGTGCAGCGCATACGCACAAATATTACCGTGAGCATTATCCGCATTTATCGCTGCCTGCCACTGAGTGGAACAGCGAGCGTATTTGTTCCATTCCGTTGTTTCCCGACATGACTGACGATGACGTTGAACGCGTTATCAGCGCACTACGTGGACTGGCTGGGGTTTAAATGTTCGACGATAAAAAGATTGAAAAAGTATCGGTAGTCATCCCGGTTTACAATGAGCAGGAAAGCTTACCGGCATTGATTCAGCGTACCGATGATGCCTGTAAGAGCCTGAACCTGGACTATGAAATTCTGCTGGTCGACGACGGCAGCCAGGATGCGTCCGCGACGATGATCGCCGATGCAGCCTCACTGCCCGGCAGTCATATTGTCGCCGTTTTGCTCAACCGTAACTATGGTCAGCACTCCGCGATTATGGCGGGATTCAGCAATGTCAGCGGCGATCTCATCATCACGCTGGATGCCGATTTGCAAAACCCACCCGAAGAAATTCCCCGTCTGGTGGCCGCCGCTCAGGAAGGCTATGACGTTGTCGGCACGGTACGCCAGAATCGTCAGGACAGCTGGTTCCGTCGTCAGGCATCACGCACCATCAACCAGATGATCCAACGCGTGACCGGTAAATCGATGGGAGATTACGGTTGTATGCTGCGGGCTTATCGCCGTCACATTATCGATGCCATGCTTAACTGCCATGAGCGCAGCACGTTTATCCCGATCCTGGCTAACACCTTTGCGCGTCGTACGATTGAACTTCCGGTTACTCACGCAGAACGTGAACACGGCAGTTCGAAGTACAGCTTTATGCGCCTGATTAACCTGATGTACGACCTTGTCACCTGTCTCACAACCACACCACTACGCATGCTGAGTGTACTGGGCAGTCTGATTGCGATTGCAGGTTTTGCGTTCTCCGTGATCCTGATTCTGCTGCGGCTGTTTCTGGGCGCAGCCTGGGCTGGCGATGGTGTTTTTATGTTGTTTGCCGTCCTGTTTATCTTTATCGGCGCGCAATTTATCGGCATGGGACTGCTGGGTGAATACATTGGTCGTATCTACAACGATGTACGTGCCCGTCCACGCTATTTTATTCAACGTGTTATCAATCCTCAGAAAGACCGTTCTGTACAGGAAACCGAGTAATGAAAACTATCGTCTTCGCTTATCACGACATGGGTTGTGCGGGCATCAATGCGCTGTTGAAAGCAGGCTTCACTATCAGCGCCATCTACACCCATGCCGACACGGCGTCAGAAAATCACTTTTTTGGCTCAGTGGCGCGAATTGCGGCTGAAAATTCAATCCCGGTTTATGCTCCGGATGAGGTTAACCATCCGCTGTGGATCGATCGCATTAAATCAGCAGAACCTGATGTTATTTTCTCCTTCTACTACCGCAACCTGTTGTGTGACGACATTCTGAACTGCGCGAAGCAGGGCGCTTTTAACCTGCACGGTTCACTGCTGCCAAAATACCGCGGTCGTGCGCCATTAAACTGGGCGCTGGTGAATGGCGAAACGGAAACCGGTGTGACCTTACACCGCATGGTGAAAAAAGCCGATGCGGGTGAAATCATCGCGCAACAGCGCATCGCCATTGCTGAAGAAGACAACGCGTTAACGCTGCACCGCAAACTGGTTGACTGCGCCAGTAAGCTGCTGGAAAGCACCTTGCCCGCGATGAAACAGGGCAATATCGTCGGCAAGCCGCAAAACGAAGCGGAAGCCACGGTTGTGGGTCGCAGAACACCAGAAGATGGTCGCATCAACTGGAGCCTGCCTGCTAAGCAAATCAATAATCTGGTCCGTGCCGTTACCGATCCATGGCCGGGCGCGTTTGCGTTTGCCGGCACCACAAAGTTTGTGGTCTGGAAAGCCAAAGTTTTAACGACCGCGCACAACGCTCGTCCGGGAACCGTGCTGTCAGCCGATCCGTTTGTCGTGGCTTGTGGTGAAGGCGCGCTGGAAATCCAGACGGGGCAAACCCCGAACAGCGTTTACATGAACGGTGTTCAGCTGGCGCAACATCTGGGCATGGTAAATGGCGCACTGCTGTATTCTCAGGCTGTGGCCGCCGTGAAGCGTCGCACCCGCGTGTTGATCCTGGGTGTTAACGGCTTTATTGGTAACCATCTGACCGAGCGCCTGCTGCAGGACGACAACTTCGAAGTGTTTGGCCTGGATATTGGTTCCGACGCGATCAGCCGCTTTGTTGGTCATCCGCGCTTCCAGTTTGTTGAAGGCGATATCAGCATTCACTCAGAGTGGATCGAATACCACATTAAAAAATGTGACGTCATTCTGCCGTTGGTCGCTATCGCCACGCCGATTGAGTATACCCGCAACCCGCTGCGTGTCTTTGAGCTGGATTTTGAAGAAAACCTCAAAATTGTTCGCGACTGTGTGAAGTACGGCAAACGTATCATTTTCCCGTCAACGTCCGAAGTGTATGGGATGTGTACCGACAGCAACTTTGATGAAGACCACTCGAACCTGGTCGTCGGTCCGATTAACAAACAGCGCTGGATCTACTCGGTTTCCAAGCAGCTGTTAGACCGGGTTATCTGGGCTTACGGTGAAAAAGAAGGGCTGCGCTTCACCCTGTTCCGTCCGTTTAACTGGATGGGTCCGCGCCTGGACAACCTCAATGCCGCGCGCATCGGAAGTTCGCGTGCCATTACCCAGTTGATTTTAAACCTGGTGGAAGGTTCGCCTATCAAGCTGTTTGATGGTGGCCGTCAGAAGCGCTGCTTTACAGATATCAGTGATGGTGTTGAAGCCCTGTTCAGAATTATTGAAAACAAAAACAATAACTGCGACGGGCAGATCATTAACATCGGTAATCCAGACAACGAAGCGAGTATCAAAGAGCTGGCAGAACGTCTGCTGGAGAGCTTTGAGCGTCACCCGCTGCGTGCCAGCTTCCCGCCGTTTGCCGGTTTCCGTGAAGTGGAAAGCAGCAGCTATTATGGCAAGGGCTATCAGGATGTTGAGCACCGTAAGCCTTCAATCCGTAATGCAAAACGCCTGCTGGGCTGGACACCTGAAGTGCAAATGAATACGACCATCGATAACACTCTCGACTTCTTCCTGCGCACCGTTGAGCTTCAGGACGATAAGGCATGAGGAAAGTCGGTCTACGTGTCGATGTCGATACCTGGCGCGGGACAAAACTTGGCGTGCCCGCGCTGATTGAGGTCTTCAAGAAACACGATGTCCAGTCATCCTTTTTCTTCAGTGTCGGGCCTGACAACATGGGACGCCATTTATGGCGTCTGATGAAGCCGCGCTTTCTGTGGAAAATGCTGCGCTCACGCGCAGCATCGCTTTATGGCTGGGATATCCTGTTGGCCGGGACCGCCTGGCCAGGAAAACAGATTGGGGCAGGGATGCGCGATATTATCCGCATGACGGCCGATTACCATGAAGTTGGCCTGCACGCCTGGGATCACTTCGCCTGGCAAACGTGGGCAGGCGTCTGGAATGAAGAACAGCTTATTCAGCAGATTGCGAAAGGACGGGATGCGCTGGAGGCCATTATCGGCAAACCTGTCACCTGTTCCGCCGTGGCGGGCTGGCGCGCGGATGGTCGTGTTATTCAGGCCAAGCAAACATTTGGTTTTGCGTACAACAGCGATTGCCGCGGTACCGCGCCTTTTCGCCCACAGTTGAGAAATGGCGAGCCGGGTACGGTACAGATCCCCGTGACGTTACCCACCTGGGACGAAGTGGTCGGTCCCACGCTGAGTGCTGAACGGTTCAACGATTACATCCTGGAACAGATCCACGCCGATCAGGGCACCCCGGTGTATACCATCCATGCTGAAGTCGAAGGTATCAGTCAACTCAATGCGTTCGATACGTTGTTACAGCGTGCCCGCGAGCAGGGAATACAATTTTGCCCGCTGAGCGACCTCTTGCCTGACGACCTCGATACATTGCCTGTCGGCAAGGTTGTTCGTGGGCACATTGCTGGCCGGGAAGGCTGGTTGGGTTGTGAGAATTTAACAAGGTAAGCACCATGACTGCCACCAAAAAGACGGTACTACTGGTTTCACTTTTCGTTCTTTATTATTTACTTCCTCTGGAGTTCCGCAATCTCTGGCAGCCCGATGAAACGCGTTATGCCGAAATCAGCCGTGAAATGCTGCAAAACGGCAACTGGATTACGCCGCACTTCTTCGGTCTGCGTTATTTCGAAAAACCCATCGCCGGCTACTGGTTCAATACTGTTGGACAGGCCATTTTTGGTCACAATAACTTCGCCGTCAGGATTGGTTCGGTCTTTTCAACCCTGATGAGCGCCATCCTGATTTACTGGCTGGGTTGTCGCCTGTTTGCTCGCCGTACCGTTGCTCTCACGGCCAGCGTTATCTTTATGACCTCACTTCTGGTCTACGGTATTGGTACTTATGCCGTGCTGGATCCGATGCTGACGTTATGGATGGTTGCGGCGATGTGCAGCTACTGGTTCGCCAGCGAAGCGCAAAATGTGCGGCAACGTATCCTCCGTTATCTGATTTTGGGCTTAGCCTGCGGCATGGGCTTTATGACCAAAGGTTTCCTTGCCCTGGCGGTTCCTGTACTGGCGATCCTTCCATGGGCGATCTGGAACCAGCGTTTTCGGGAACTGGTTATTTATGGCCCACTGGCGATTGTCAGTGCGGCAGCCATCAGTGCACCCTGGGCGATTGCCATTCAGCAGCAGCAACCTGATTTCTGGCATTACTTTTTCTGGGTTGAGCATATCCAGCGTTTTGCCGAAGACAACGCACAGCATAAGGCACCTTTCTGGTACTACCTGCCAGTGCTGATTGCCGGCGCGCTGCCCTGGCTGGCGTTGTTACCGGGCGCACTGCGTTCAGGCTGGACCCAACGCCAGCAGTCCTCAGGTGGTGTTTATCTGTTGAGCTGGGTCGTGATCCCCTTGGTGTTTTTCAGCATTGCGAAAGGGAAACTGCCGACGTATATCCTGCCTTGCTTTGCGCCGCTGGCGCTGCTGATGGCGGACTATGCCTGGCGTAAAGTGGGTGAGAACACGCGCGTCTTTAAAGTCAACGCCTGGATCAATATCCTGTTTGGCGCGATCTGTGTGGTTACGTTGCTGGTCGTGCTGGCACCCTGGGGATTAAGCCATCGTCCGCTCTATGGCGCACATCAGCTGGTTGCACTCATTATGGCCGTGATCGCGTTTGCGGGCTGGGCTGTCGCGGGGGCTTTCAGCCTGAAATCGCCACAACGCAACTGGCTGGCCGCCGCGCTTTGCCCTTTGGCGCTGGCGCTCTGTGTCGGTTCGGCAATTCCGGAAAGCGTTGAAAATACTAAGCAACCCCAGGTCTTCATCCGCAGTATTGAAAACAGCCTGGCGAACAGCCGCTATATCTTAAGTGATAATTCCGGCGTGTCGTCAGCCATCGCCTGGACGCTGAAACGCAGCGATATCATTGCCTACAGTCAAAAGGGCGAGCTGCAGTATGGTCTTAGCTATCCCGATGCCCAGTCTGCCTATGTCAGCAGCGAGGATTTCCCGCAATGGCTTCAGGCGCACCGTAAGCAGGGCAATGTCTCGTTGATCATGATGCTGGAACGCGGTGAAGCGACACCCACAGATTTACCGCCAGCGGATGCGGTCTATCGCAACGGTCGGATGCTGTTACTGCAATACAATGCGGCTAACTGATCGTGAGTTTATTATTGGTGCTGCTGACCAGTTTACTCACCTGCGCAGGTCAGCTCTGTCAGAAACAGGCGGCACGGCAAACAAACAGGGCTAACCTGGCCGGCTGGCTGCTGGCCAGTCTTATCATGTTAGCGCTGGGGATGGTGGCCTGGTTGCTGGTGTTGCAGCGTTTGCCGGTAAGCCTGGCCTACCCGATGCTGAGTATTAACTTTATTCTGGTTGGCCTGGCCGCACGGTTTATCTGGCGTGAAAAAATGACGCCTCTGCAATGGGCTGGCACGGTACTGATTGTCGCAGGCGTCGCCCTGATAGGGAGCTACGCATGAAGGGTTATTTGCTGGCCTTATGCAGCGTTTTGCTGGTGACACTCGCTCAGTTAATGCTGCGCTGGGCGATGCTTCAGTTGCCCAGTTTGCAGGCCGTGTTGATCCAGCATCCCGTGAACTGGCTGCCGCTGCTGATTCTGTGTGGCGGACTGACTGCTTACGCCTGTTCGATGGTGAGCTGGTTTCTGGCACTGCGCCATCTGCCGCTCAGCCGGGCCTATCCGTTGCTGAGTATCAGCTATGTACTGGTCTGGTTGATGGCAATCAGTCTGCCGCTGTTCGCTGAGCCTTTTCATACAGGCGCGATGGTCGGCGTCATGTTGGTGCTGGCAGGATTACTCTGTATGTGTATTAAGCCGCACAAAACCGACTGAAATGACCAGACCGGAACCGGCATCGTTACAAAGCAGGGCAACAAAATCAGTTCAGGATACGTGTTGCACCGCTCTTTTCAGCCAACCACAGTGACGCCGGCAGCTTGCCGGCGTCACTGTTTCCGGTATCAGAACGTTTCCCAGTTGGCTTCAGTTACGCTGGACTGGCGTGCAGACACCACGACTTTAGGTGCCGCGGACGATATAGCCTGACTGGCCACCACACTTTTCTTGTTACTGGGTACCCGGAATACAGCAACCGTTTTTTCCAGCGCTTCTGCCTGCGATTCCAGTGAGCTGGCAGCGGCTGAGGACTCTTCAACCAGCGCGGCGTTTTGTTGCGTCGTGGTATCCATCTCTGTCATCGCCTGGGCGATCTGCGATATGCCACGATTCTGCTCATCCGAGGCTGCCGCGATTTCGCTCATAATATCTTTAACCTGGGTCACCGACAGCACGATCTCGTCCATTGTCGTTCCCGCCTGATCCACCAGGGTCGAACCTTCATTGACGCGATTCAGTGAATCGCGGATCAGCGTCTCAATTTCCTTAGCCGCAACAGCGCTGCGCTGCGCCAGGTTTCTGACTTCGCCAGCGACAACGGCAAAACCACGCCCTTGTTCGCCGGCACGGGCCGCCTCCACGGCAGCGTTCAGGGCCAGAATATTCGTCTGGAAGGAAATACCGTTAATGACACTGATAATTTCGCCAATCTTACCTGAACTGGTCGTAATGCCTTGCATGGTGGTGACAACGCTTCGGATGATCTCACCGCCGCGTCCGGCATTGGCAGAAGCTTCTGTAGCGAGTTGGCTGGCGTGATGCGCGTTTTCCGCATTCTGTTTCACGGTGGAGGTTAACTCTTCCATACTGGCCGCAGTTTGCACCACGGCGGCAGACTGTTGCTCGGTCCGGGAAGACAGATCCATATTGCCGGCAGCGATCTCTGAAGAAGCGCGAGCCACGCCGTTCACGCCGTCGCGTACATGGGTAATGATGTTTTGCAGGCTGTCGTTCATCACGCTGACGGCCTGCATCAATTGCCCCAGTTCATCACGACGAGCCGTGCACAGCGAGGCGGTCAAATCGCCTTCCGCTATGCGTTTGGCTACGCTGAGCGTTTCTTTCAACGGAACCGTAATGGAAAGCGTTATTCGCCAGGCGATCAGCAGACTAAGCAGCACACAAATCGCGGCGACAATCGCAATCTGCGTTTCCGCTTTGTGTAATGCATTTGCGGATTCGGACGCCTGGTAGTTAAAAAGCTCCGCAACGGACGTATTGAGTTTTCCGGCGGTGATGTTCAGTTGTTTCGACGCGGTTGTTTCTACCGCCACGGCTGACAGATAGTCAGTAAAGGCCTGCCTGAGCTGCGCCAAATCCGTTTTCTGCGTCGCCAGCACCGCCTGGATATCCGGGACAGACAGCGCGAGCAACTGTGCGCGCAACTGAGTAACGGTGGAAATGTTGTCGTTGATTTCACTTTTACTGGATTCGGTCGGTTTGTCGACAAAACGCTCTACATCACCGGCGATCTCTTTCAGTATCGATGCTAAGCGCAACACCTGAAGCATGGCCTCAGGCTGAGCGGGAATCGTGATACCATCAAGCCGCTGACCGACAGCCAGCAGATCATTGTTTTGAATGAGGGAGGCGGCAGCAAACGTTTTTTGCGAGGCATTATAAAAAACCTCGCGGTGCGTCTTGTAGTTTTCCAGTTCGTTTGCGGCAGTAGTAAGTGTGTTTTCGCCCTGACTGTCCCAGCTAAACGTCTTAAGTCTGTTTACCTGTGCTGTTAAATCGTTCAGCGCTTTTGCGTTAACCTGCGCATAGTGTTCGTCTTTCGTGTACTGATAAAGCAGCCGGCTGGTTCGTGCTTCACCGAGTGTGTTGACAAAATCGACAGTAATGTCCTGTTTTTGCGCATTCTCCTTAATGGTTTCAAAGCCTTTAAACGCTAACAGTGCGATGGTCAGGGTTGCAACTATCAGCACAACAAAACTGAGCCCCAGCTTTTTCCCCATTTTCATATCGGAAAACGTACGCGTAATAAACATAATTCCACCCTGATAGCCGGTAAGGGAAATAATTTGCAGCGAGAAACAGGCTTCTACTGCTTAATAAAACTTATCGACTGTCACGTTGAAAACTTTAAAGACGTTTTGAAATAAATCCTCACAAATAAGGAGATGATGCATTTTCATTGTTTTAAAAGGAAAATTTAAACTTTAAGCGTCATTAATAAAGCTCATGATAATTAGCTTGCGAATAATCAGAGGCGAGTTCTGTCTGACGTTTTTTATCTTTAATGGCGATATGAGAATAAAAAGTTTACTGTTTCAAACTTCCATAAATTTATAATTTTATAATTATATTCAATGCTTTAATTAGTGAGTTGATTGATTTTCCACTGATTATCCGCTCAACTTGTTGACTAAATATTAACATTGAAGCGGCGCGGTTAGGGTGGCCATAATGATAGTGTATGTATTCTAATGATTTATGACCTTCAACCCTGAGTGTGTTTATAATTTGTATTAGTTAATTACAGAGATTAACTAATGTTTCACAGACACTTCATTATTGAGAGGTGCGTTTAATATGATTAATCTTTTTCAACTATTTGGAAACAGGCTAACCAAACATGCAATATATGACCTTTCTGCTGGCCGCCCTTATTTTTAGCGGCTCCGCTGCTGCTGCGCCTGCAGCATCTCAACCTGTCTCTCTGCTCTCACGCGCACTGCATGAAAGAATGCTGCTGATGAAAGACGTCGCAGCGTTCAAAAAAGTGCATAACAAGCCGGTTGAAGACCTGACCAGGGAAAAGGATGTGCTGGCAGAAGCGCAGGAAAAATCGGCTCAGGCCGGGCTGGATCCCCAATCTGTTACCGTCTTCTTTCAGGCGTTAATGGATGCCAGCAAAGCGATTCAGTATCGCTACATGGCGGACTGGCTGGCCAAACCTCAGTCGGTCCCACCGGCTAAAGATCTGGCTGAGTTGAGAAAGCAAATCAATCAGTTAGATGAACAAATTCTGCAAGCGATTCATCAGCAACTGTCGCAGAGCAGTTTTTCGAAAGGCGATTTAACCTCTCTTCATCACCAACTGGATGTGCAACATCTGAGTGGGGATGATATTAATAACGTTTTACAGGGACTTGAGCAAATTAAACTAAAGCGGTAACGTGCCGCAAGCGCACACGCGTTAAATAACGAACGACTTCTCATTATATCTGCATTGCAACATCACGCCCGTCCTGTCAGGCGGGCGATGCTGTTTTCACTTCCTGGCTGTTCTGCCGGAAATCCCCTTTTGATACGCGCAGGTAATGCACTCATTCTGCTCGGCGTACGACTGTTTCTTCCGACAAAACTGCTACCTGAATCACATACGTAGCCAATACATGCTTCCTGAAAACCTTACAGATGATAAGGTTTTTGGCGACTGAATTCAGGATTGTTACTGGTCGACAGGCAAAACCTGAACGCGATATGGGATAACCCATTAAGCGTTCAGGTTTTTTTTGGCCTGAAGAACAGGCAACACCCTAACAAACTGAACATTCCCCATTTTCACATATGTATGTTTATCAGGATGTAAAGAAAGATGATAAATGCTCGCTACAAGCAGTATGTACTCGCGCTTTTGCTGGTTTCACCGCTATCAGTTGGCCAGGAATGGAATGGTACGGTATTAGGTTTTGACGCTTCTCCCGCTCCCATGCTGGGCGATATGTTGGGTATTCGTAACATCCTTAATGATAACGGTTTTACCTACAATCTGGGTTATCTGAACGAAATCGGCTGGAATGCTGGCGGGGGCTACCATCAAGACTCGCATGTGGCTTATATCGATCAGTTTGCGTTGACCTTCACTCAGGATTTGGCGCGCTGGACAGGTATTCCCGATGCACGAATTGAGGGGAATATCGTCAATCGTAACCACAATGATGACCTCACCACCAGACGCGTGCAGGATCCGCGAGTGAATATCAACGACCTGACGCAGGAAAGCTGGGGCGGCCAGTCCATTACCCGTTTGGGCTGGCTGACCTTTGCGCGCAGTTTTGACGATCGCCGCATCACCTGGCGAATCGGGATGATGAATAAAGTCCAGACCTTCGATCAGATCATTCCCTGTGACTTCCAGCTACTTTCCCAGTGCGGCGGCAAGTCGGCTAACGCGCTCACCTGGCATAACTGGAACGTCCACACCTGGGGCACAACGCTGTCGTATAACGTGACGCCGGCCCTCACATTAAAGGGGGGAGTGATGGAGCAGAACCCGGATGCCTCCAGCCGTCATCATGCCTGGAGCGGGTCGACGAAGGGCAGCAAAGGCATATTACTTCCGGTTGAAATTGAAGCGCGCCCGATGATCAATCATCTTCCCGGAGCGTATAACCTGGGCGTGGTATTCACCAATGCGCCACAAACGGATCTTTATCACGGAAGATCGGGTGGGGCAGGGGCAACAGACCCAGAAGGTTATACACAACGCAATCGTACCTGGTTTGTGTACGCCGGAATGAATCAGCAACTCACGCAGCATAAGGACGATTCGAATCGTGGGTTAAGTGCCTCCGCCAGCATGAGCCTTGCCGACCAGCGTACCAATTATATTCATCAGGTTTATGCCGCCTCAGTGCGCTATCGGGGACTGTTTGACGCACGACCGGAAGACTGGATGGGTCTTGGTCTCAGCTGGATTGATATGAGCACTGGCTATGCCCGAAATCAGCGCTATATGAATACACTTAGCGGGCTGAGTGATCATAACAATCCGATGTATCATCCGGTACCGGGCCATTCCCTGAACGGGGAGTTTTACTATCGCTTCCGTCCTCTGTCGTGGCTGGAGCTACAGCCGGGCATACAGTACTGGCACCATCCGGGCGGCGTATCGCACACGCAGGATGCCTGGGTCACCACGCTGAAAACCGCGGTAACTTTCTGACCCCACAGCAAAAGTACGATATGTGTCACGTTTTTTACGCATGATACGGATAGGTTGCAATTGAAACTGATAGAGTTCCCTCACTGGATTGTGACTGCTAAAAGCAGGCAAAACCTGATTTTCTGGCTTCTGCCGGATGTCAGGTTTTTTTGTTTCTGGGGTTCCGATGAAAATCGCCAAAATTCTTAATAACAATGTGGTGGTTGCTCTGGATGAGCGTGGGTCCGAACAGGTTGTCATGGGGCGTGGGCTGGCCTTTCAGAAGCGCGCAGGGGACACGCTGGAAACCGCACTGATTGAAAAGGTGTTTGCGCTGCAGAATGACGTGCTGGTGCGTCGGCTAGGGGAACTGCTGAGTCAGATCCCACTTGAGGTGATGACGACTTGTGATCAGATCATCAGGCTGGCAGGACAACGGCTGGGAAAGCTGCAGGATAGTTTGTATATCACCTTAACCGACCACTGCTACTTTGCGATTGAACGGCAAAAGAAAGGGCTGGCAATCAAAAATGTGTTGCTGTGGGAAATTAAACGTCTCTATCCCAGAGAATTTGGGCTGGGTCAGGAGGCGAGGGCCATTATTGCCCGACGTCTGCATGTCGATTTGGCCGAGGATGAGGCGGGATTTATTGCTCTGCATCTGGTTACGGCCCAGTTGGACAGTGAAATGCCTGAAGTGATGCATGTCACCAGGATCATGCAGGAGATCCTGCAACTGGTGAAGTATCAACTGCACCTGGAGTACGACGAAGAGTCGCTCAGCTATCAGCGTTTCGTTACTCATCTGAAGTTTTTTGCCCAGCGAATGCTGACCCGCACGGTGGTGCAGGATGACGATGTGTCTTTGCATGCAGCGGTCAAAGACAACTATGGCATGGCCTGGAAATGCGCCGGAAAAATCGCTCAGCACCTGAATAAAAACTATCAGCGCGAGCTGACAACCGAAGAAATCATGTTTCTCACCCTCCATATTGAGCGGGTGAGAAAAGAGGGGCGTTAAGCCTCAACACGGGATTGTTACTGCATTACGCAGGCAAAACCTGAGTGCGGCCTTCTGACGAAGGACGCCCTCAGGTTTTTTTTTAATTCAACAGGTGGCTACAGGCACCGGATGTAAGGAAAACGAGATGGAATACCAGGCTTTAGCGAAGGATATTCTCAGCCACGCTGGCGGAAAAGAGAACATCATCAGCCTTGTGCATTGCGCAACCCGGCTTCGTTTTAAACTGAAAGACAAGCAGAAAGCAGATGCCGAGGGGCTGAAGAACAACCCGGATGTGATTATGGTGGTAGAAAGCGGCGGCCAATTTCAGGTCGTCATTGGGAACCACGTCCATGACGTCTGGCAGGCGGTGCGCAACGAGGCCGGGCTGACTGATGACGCGCCTGTCGTGGAGGAAAAGGGCGACAAGGGCACCTTATCTGGCCGCCTGATCGACATTGTCTCCGGAATTTTTACGCCATTTATCGGCGTCCTGGCGGCCTCTGGTATCCTCAAAGGGTTACTGGCGCTGGCAGTGGTCTGCGGTTGGCTCACCACGGAAAGCGGCACCTATAAAATATGGTTCGCCGCCAGCGACGCGCTGTTTTTCTTTTTTCCATTAGTGCTGGGCTACACCGCTGGGAAAAAGTTCGGCGGTAATCCTTTTATCACCATGGTCATTGGCGGCGCGCTGACCCATCCGATCATGATCGCTGCGTTCAACGCCAGCCAGCAGCCGGATGCGGTGACCGAGGCGTTTCTCGGCATTCCGGTGACCTGGTTTAACTACAGCTCGTCCGTAATCCCGATTATTCTTGCCGCGTGGGTAAGCTGCTGGCTGGAAAGACTGAGTACGAAGCTGCTGCCATCCTCGATGAAAAATTTCTTCGCGCCGCTCATTTGCCTGGGCGTGACGGTCCCCCTGACTTTCCTGGTGATTGGCCCACTGGCAACCTGGCTCAGCCAGATGCTGGCAAACGGTTATCAGTGGATCTATGCACTGGCACCCTGGCTGGCGGGCGCGGCAATGGGCGCGCTCTGGCAGGTCTGCGTCATCTTTGGTCTGCACTGGGGGCTGGTACCGTTGATGATCAACAACGTGGCGGTGCTGGGCCACGACTCTATGTTGCCGATGCTGCTGCCTGCGGTCTTCGGTCAGGTGGGTGCGGCGTTAGGGGTCTTCCTGCGCACCCGCGATGCGCGTCAAAAAATGCTGGCCGGATCGTCCGTGACGGCAGGGATCTTCGGCATTACCGAACCCGCGGTCTATGGTGTCAATCTGCCGCTGCGCCGCCCCTTTATCTTTGGCTGCGTGGCGGGAGCTATCGGTGGAGCTATTGTTGGCTTCAGCGATACCCACGTTTATTCGTTTGGCTTTGCCAATATTTTTACCCTCGCCCAGATGATACCGCCGGGCGGCGTGGATGCCACGTTGTGGGGCGGCCTTTTCGGCACAATGGTGGCACTGGTCCTGAGTTGCGGTCTGACGTTGGTCGCCGGGATGCCAGCGCGCGCAACGCCTTACAGGCACGCATCAGCAGGCAAAAACACGGTGTTATCGCCGATGACCGGCACCGTTCTGGCACTTGACCAGGTGCCGGATACCACCTTCGCCAGCGGCCTGCTGGGCAGCGGTGCCGCTATCATTCCGTCTGATAACAACGTCGTTGCCCCTTTCACCGGCGTTGTTGCCTCGCTTTTTCAGACCAAACATGCCATTGGCCTGCTCAGCGACAGCGGCATTGAAGTATTGATTCACGTGGGCATCGACACCGTGAAGCTCAATGGCATCCCCTTTACCGCTCACGTGAAGGTAGGTGACAGCGTACAGCCGGGCGATCTGCTGCTGGAGTTTGATCGTCAGGCAATTATCGATGCCGGTTACGACCTGACGACCCCGATTATTATCAGCAACAGCGACGAATACCGCGAGGTAGCGACCGTGGCGGCAACATTCGCCAATGCCGGTGTACCGCTAATCTGCGTAAGCCATCAATAACAGGAGAACATAATGAAGACTTTCCCGGATGATTTTTTATGGGGTGGGGCGTTAGCCGCCAACCAAACAGAGGGCGCTTATCTGGACGATGGAAAAGGGCTGTCAACTTCTGACGTTCAGCCACAGGGGGTTTTTGGTCCGGTGGTAGAGCGCGTCGCGGGAGACAGCAGTATCAAGGATGTGGCTATCGACTTCTATCACCGCTATCCGGAAGACATCAAACTTTTTGCTGAAATGGGTTTTAAATGCCTGCGTGTTTCGATTGCCTGGACGCGTATTTTCCCGAACGGTGATGATCAGCAGCCAAACGAGGCAGGGCTGGCTTTTTACGACAGGCTGTTTGACGAGCTGGCCGCGCACGGTATCAAGCCGCTTGTCACGCTGTCACATTATGAAATGCCATGGGCGCTGGTAAAGCAGTACGGCGGCTGGGGAAGTCGTCAGACTATCGGTTTTTTTGAACGCTACGCCCGCACTGTGTTTGCGCGCTACAAAGAGAAGGTGAAGCTGTGGCTGACTTTCAACGAGATCAACATGTCCTTGCACGCGCCGCTGACTGGCGTTGGTCTGCCGGAAACCAGCAATAAAGGCGAAGTGTACCAGGCAATCCATCATCAACTGGTCGCCAGCGCGCTGGCGGTAAAAGCCTGTCATGACATTATTCCTGATGCCAGAATCGGCAATATGCTGTTGGGCGGCCTGGTATACCCGCTGACCTGCAAGCCAGAAGACGTGCTGGAAGCGCTACAGGAGAACCGCAGCTGGCAGTTCTTCGGTGACGTGCAGTGCCGCGGTGCCTACCCGGGCTATATGCTGCGCTTCTTCCGTGACAACGGTATTCAGATTGACATCACCGATGCCGACCGCGAGGCGCTGACATCAACGGTCGACTTTATCTCGTTCAGCTACTATATGACCGGCTGTGTCACCACCGATGAGGCGTTAAATCAGCAGGCACGGAGCAACATCCTGAGCATGGTGCCAAACCCGCATCTGGCAAGCTCCGAATGGGGCTGGCAGATAGATCCTGTCGGTCTGCGTACGCTGCTCAACGTGCTCTGGGATCGTTATCAGAAACCGCTGTTTATCGTGGAAAACGGCCTGGGTGCGAAGGATAAACCTGACGCGGACGGCGTAGTGCAGGATGACTACCGCATCAGCTACCTTAATGACCATTTAGTACAGGTGCGCGAGGCGATTGATGACGGTGTAGAGGTGATGGGCTATACCAGCTGGGGGCCCATCGATCTGGTCAGCGCCTCCAGAGCCGAGCTGTCCAAGCGCTATGGTTTTATTTATGTTGACCGCGATGACAATGGGAACGGCACGCTGGCGCGCAGCCGCAAGAAAAGTTTCTGGTGGTATAAAGAGGTTATCGCCACCAGTGGTGCATCGCTGGCACCCTGATCCCGCGCGAAAGGGTGAGTCAACTGAACTCGCCCTGACGTTCCTGTGCCGCTACAGACCGGAACGACGGTGCTCATGCGGCCCGCGCGCAGGCGTTGATGACGTTGTCGTTTTTGCTGAATGCGGCCAACAGATGAATCCGTTGATAGCGCCACTGACAGGGATCGTAGCGTAGATGATGAGGCGGCCTCATCGCCGTAAGGGTGAGTCATAAAGCCTGTCTGAGGTATATCGACGAATGAAAAACGTGGGTTAAGCGGGTGATGGCGTTGGCCGCTTAACCGTCCGTCACTGCTCTGTCTTACTGCAGGCAGTCTATATATTTTTGTGCTGAGCGGTTCACCACCTGCTTCGCGTCAGACGCAATATCGCGCCCTTCAAACGCACTATAAAGTCGATCAAAGGCAAAGGGGGTCAGACGCTCGGTTATTGTCCTGATGTTGTCCGCCGGTAAAGGCAGCATGTTGGGATAACTCCACATGAAGGACACAGCATTTGCCCCCGGCGCAACCTGAATAATATCGCCAGACAACAGGATGCCTTCATTTTTTGCCCAGTGCAGTACCGTGCCGCCCGCGAAGTGGCCACCCAGCCGCAACAAACTTATGTCAGGGAGAATAGTCAGGACATCGCCATCCCATAACTGCAGATGTGGGCTGTCACGCACAATCCATTCGCTGTCGCTGGCGTGGATATACAATGGCGCATCAAATATTGCTGCCCAGTCTTGCATGTTGCTGTAATAGTGGGGATGTGAAATCGCAATTGCGTCGATACCGCCCAGCGCACGAATGATATCGACGGTGGCGGCATCAAGGTTAGGTATGCAGTCCCACAGCACGTTGCCCTGTTGTCCTTTAATCAAAAACGCGCGCTGGCCGATGGCAAAATCAGGCACAGACTGCAGGCTAAACAATCCCGTTTCAGGTTGCTGCCATTTATTGCTGTGCGCGGCATGGAGCGCTTCACTGGATGTCCATTGTTGCCCTGAAGCCGGCACGTACTGACGTTCATCTTCGCAAATTATGCAGTGGGTTGTTTCCATCTGCGAGTAGGCGGTTCCGCATGTGACACAGATCTTTGTCATCCTGTTCTCCCCCGTTAATGTCTTAGATTCATTGTAGAATCTGCATCGGAAGCAGGTTTCCTTTTGTGCTATGCGCGGCGGTTTTGAGGTTGCTAACCCTGATGGCTATAGACAAAAAAATCTTCATCTTGCATAGCAAACTGTGCCACCGGGTACATGCCAAGGCGTTGATGGGCCTGAATTGAACGGCTGTTTTGCGCCTGAATAAATAACACAGGTGCGCCCTGTTGATACTGGCACATGTGGTGATAAAGGCGTTTTAGTAATCCCTTTCCCCGTTCAGCCTCACTGATACAAACCGGGCCGTAGAGCCAACAGTGCCACCCCGGTGGCCACGCATGAAGCATCGCGTTAATCATCTCGGATTCGTGCTGAGTGGGAATGGCGCTAAATAATACGCCGGTAATCGCCTCATCGCGCTGGGCAACCACTGTCCTGGCACCGGCGCGACGCAGCATCCCTTCAACTTTATCGGCAGGAAAATCCCCATTCAGTGTGCCGCCGCGTCCGGCCGAGTTTGCCTGAAGCAAGGCTGTAATTCCGGCCAGATCGTGCAGGGTCGCCAGTCTGATAACCGAGCGGTCAGAATTCACCACAGCTTACCCCTTCGATTCGTCACGGCGGTACAAGGTCCATTCCTCGATATGTTCACCCGAAGGCAGGATACAGTAGCCCACTTCACCCGTTGGCGTTTTTACAATATCGCTTTTTCCGCCAACGGCCAGACAATGCTGTGAGGCAGGATTGGCGAGGCCTGATGTGCGGGTGCGATGATCCGGCGCACAGCCCACGACCAAAATTGATGTTAAAACCAACAAAAATTGCCGCATAACCACTCACTTTTAATCCGTCAGAAACGCCATAGTATATTCCAGACGTGGCGTGAAAACGCACTTAGCCATCGAAAAGAGGAACGACAATGTCAGACAAGCCGTTAAAAATGGTTACCTTACTGGGCAGCCTGAGAAAAGGATCGTACAACGCGATGATTGCGCATGCGCTACCGCAACTGGCACCGCAGGGCGTGGTGGTAGAAGCGCTGCCGTCAATCCGGGATATTCCACTTTATGATGCGGATATCCAGCAGGAAGCAGGCATTCCAGATACCGTCACGGCGCTGGCTGAACAGATCCGCCAGGCTGATGGCGTCATTATCGTGACCCCTGAATACAACTACTCCGTTCCTGGCGGACTGAAAAATGCCATCGACTGGTTGTCTCGCGTGCCCAATCAGCCTTTAGCCGGTAAGCCCGTGGCGATTCAAACGAGTTCAATGGGTGCTATCGGTGGCGCTCGCTGTCAGTATCATCTGCGGCAGATTTTGGTTTTTCTGGATGCGATGGTGTTAAACAAACCGGAATTCATGGGGGGCGTTATCCAGAATAAAGTGGATGAGCAGGCCGGAGAGGTGATTGAACAGGGTACAAGAGAGCATCTGGCTAAGCAGTTAGCGGCATTTAGCGACTTCATTCGAAAGGTGAGCTGACAAACCGCCGCAGAGTGATAAGAACCACGCCTGTAACAGGCGTGGTTCCTGAATTGGCTCTTAACGCAGTAACGACAGCATCGTCTGTGGCACCTGGTTGGCCTGCGCCAGTACCGAGGAACCTGCCTGCTGGAGGATCTGAGCACGTGACATATTCGACACTTCCGTCGCGTAGTCCGCATCCTGAATACGGCTGCGGGCAGCAGTCAGGTTGGTGACGGTGTTGTTCAGGTTGCTGATGGTGGACTCAAAACGGTTCTGAGACGCACCCAACAGGCTACGCTGACTGTCAACGGCTTTAATCGCTTTATCAATATCTGCCAGCGGTGTGCTGCCAGATGCTGTACCGCCCGATCCACCGGTAACGGCACCTTTCAGTACGTCAAAGCCGATAGCCGCGGTGCTGCGGGCTGTACCATTCACTGTCTGACCGGTTGTTGAACTAGTGTTTTGCACATTACCAGAAGAGGCGTTACCTGCTGCGGCCAGGTCAAAACTGTCACTTGAACTGATGGTAATTCCGATCGTTTGGCCATCCTGCGCACCAACCTGGAAGTTGTAGGTGGTGCTGCCTGAACCGGTGTTCAGTACTTTGAGTCCGTTAAAGTCGGTCTGCTTGGTATCGCGGTCGATTTCCTGCATGCGCTGGTTAACTTCAGCCTGAATCGAATCGATATCCGAAGCAGAGTTGGAGCTGTTCTGCGCCTGAACGGTCAGATCGCGGACGCGCTGCAGGTTGTTGTTTATCTCATCCAGCGCACCTTCCGCTGTCTGAGACAATGAAATACCGTCGTTCGCGTTACGCGCAGCAACGGTCAGACCGTTGATGTTTGACGTAAAACGGTTTGCAATCGCTTCACCCGCGGCATCATCTTTTGCGCTGTTAATACGCAGGCCCGATGACAGACGTTCAATAGCGGTACCCAGAGAAGACTGAGACTTATCCAGGTTATTCTGAGTGATGAGCGACAGAACGTTAGTGTTAATCACTGACATGATAAATTCCTTCTAAGGAGAACGTATGATTTACGCATTATTATTATCGAAACGAAACCACAGAACTTTAATTAAAAAAACGCCAGATAAGATTAATTCGTGAATAGCAGAAGTGCCGTTTTAAGCGAAAGGAAACGCCTGCGGTATCCTTGTAAAAAAGAATTATTGCCACACATCAAATACAACCAAATTACTTAATTCCTTAACCTTAAAAACTTTTTGTTACAGCATTTAATATTAAATAGCACGGATAATTAAATATCAGAAAAAGTCCCTGATGCCAGGCGGTTGCCTTATTTTCTTCCTGTTTATGCATTGATAAGAAAACCTGTATTAAATCTGTCTAAAAAAACCCGCCAAGATATATCATTACTCCCGTGTAACACTTTGAAATAATGAAAGTTATGCGAAAATTGTTTTACGTCCTGGCGCAACGTGGTCAGAGAGGATGAGCGGTATTGCATTGCAAAGCAAGTGGGCAGGGTAGCACGGCCCAATCACTGCTGCTGGTTTCACAGAAACGGGAGAAATTAATCTAAACCTGTATTACGTATGACTCAGCTCTGAAAGAGAGTGGTAAAGCGTTACCGCTATTCAGAAACAGTAAAGCAGAACGATGAAGGGAAGATAATGACCAGACAGATATCTTTTACAAGATATCTGTCTGCAGAGTAATAAGATAAGGCGGCTATTACATTTTTGCGAATTGTGCAGCCAGATAGTTACCGGTCTGCGTCATAGAAGAAACCAGCGTACTCAGATTGGTAAATTCCGTTTTATACTGCGCCATAATCGTGGTGATTTGGTCGTTAACAGTATTGTATTGATCTGAGAGCTGCTTCAACGACGTATTAATCCCTGTTGTGGCGTTCGAAACGGTACCATTACTCGCCAGCATTTGGTTGAGATTATTCGTCACCTCTGTCGCAAAGCCGGTTGTCTTTCCATCGCCGGTCAGAAACGCTAAAACATCGGCGGGCTGATTCGTCAGCGCATTATTCAGTTTCGTACTGTCCACGGTCAGATCACCTTTATCATCCTGTGTAATGCCCAGTTGAGACAGCTCCTGAATATTACCCGACTGAGGATCAGAAAACTGACTGCGCAGGCTGGTCTGAATATTCATTAACGTGTTATCACCGAGCAGATCGCCATTGTCAGCACTCTGCGCCTGTCCGGCTTGTACAGGCGTATAGTTTGTTTGATCGGCAATGGTCTTTTGCAGCGAATTATACGCATCCACATACGTCTGAATTGCTGTCGACATCGGCGATGTATCTGACGCGATGGATAACGTTTCCGGCGAGCCGGTATTCACTTTATTTAAATTCAGGGTTACACCTTCCGGTGCATCCGTCACAATGTTGCTGCTGCGGGTAATTGATAAACCATTCACTTTTATCTGCGCATCCTGAGCGGCAACCTGTTCTGTCATACCATTATTACTGCCACCACTGCTGTAATTGACATACTGTGCCAACGTTGAGTCGTTGGTACTGACGGTCATTTCATTCGCCGTCCCGCTGTCACGTGCGGTCAGGGACAAATAATAGGTATTGTCGTTCGCCATAATAACGCTGGCGTTTACGCTGCCCTGTTGCTGGTTAATCGCGTCACGAATAGCAGTCAGGCTTGTCTGGTTCTGGTTTAACGTCACGGTCAGCGGGGATTTCTGTCCAGGCTGGCTGATCGTGATCGTGCGGGAAGCCATGCTGCTGTCGCCAAGCTGCGCTGTTTCACTACTGGCTGATTTAGAGAGCAGTGACTGTGACGCGGCCAACTGATCCACTTCAACGGAATAGTTTCCGGCAGCGGCATTGCTGGCAAGCGTGGCGGTAAACGCCGTATTCGTACTGGTGACCTTCGTGGTCGCTATGCTTGATGCGTTTTGCAAAGCCGCAGCGGCTGTCTGCAATTTTGACATTGAACTTTGTACCACGCCCCAGGCTGTCAGTTGCGCATTGTATGACGCCTGCTGTGTGGTAATTGGGGTCAACTGCGCTTCTTCAGCTGACTGTAAATTATCATATAACGTGTTGAGGTCGAGGTTAGTACCAGCGCCAAGTGAGCTTATGCTTGCCATTTTCTTGTCCTGATGAAGTGACACCAGACATGAAGATACAACGCATTAATCAGGCATTTTTCTGATTTTGCGCGTCGTTGCAAATCGGTTTATGGTCATTTCATGACCATCAATTTTTCGTTAAGCTGGTAAAAAAATGTTAACAGCAAAACAGATTGTCATTTTTTTTAGGTCTTTTTATTGAGTGTATTCGTAAACGGGCAAATTAACCCTTTGCTAATCATGAAATTAAATTGCAGTCGTGTTGGCGGTGTCGCTAAACCTGTGCACTTTGACAAGACAAGTACGGTCGTGCAGCTGAAACCTGCTGTGAATAAAACCCCCTGGCGTGACCAGAAGGAAATAGGGCGCTAACTCAAATTATTTCTTATTAAAAAATCATTAAATCCTAATCGATGCATTTGCCTTTTATCTTTCTTTTAGCCCTAAAGTTTTTATTTTTACGGTACTGCTCACTCAACAAAAAAGAATTTTAAAAATCGTTAACGCTTACGTTTGAAATATTTATTTACATCCCGCTGGTGAGGATAAATTGAGGGGACGGTTTCAGATAAGGTAGCACAACGATCTTGTCAGACGTCGTCAACGCCTTTCAGCTGTGGTTCTGGTTGGTGAAAAATCACTGCCACATTGCTCGTGTATATTAGCAGGACCAGCCTTTACTGAAGACGGGCTTGATCCGGTAAAAGCCATGTCAGCGCGCGGTGTCATCAATAACTGTTATTTGTCAGCGCATTGAAGGTTGCTCAACAATGGGGAAGTCTGTGATACATTGCCGCTCTGCCAGCGCGGCAATGATGCAGGCCTGGGCTTAACCGATACGGACTATCTTTCATGAAACGACACGATATTAACTCTTCTTTATTTCGCAGCGCAGGATTCGATCCCACTTCGGGTGTGCTCGAGCTTGAATATCGCAACGGAAGTTGCCGGCGCTGGCTGGCCGTTCCTGCCCGGGTTTACCAGGGATTTTGTGCCGCGGTGGATCCCGATAGTTTTTTCCGCGAAAGCATTGATAACCGTTACTTTTCTATGCATCACAAGCGGGATTCACAGTAACGGACACGCAGAAAAGGCCGCGCTGAGTCTGGAGGGTTGTGCGAAATCCCGCAGCCATATTCAGGTGCGGCTTGAGTAGGGCCGGGCAGGGGTTTTCACGTCGGATAAATCAGGCGGCGCTACAGCGCGAAAAACATGCCTGAGCGGGCTGCATTCGATAACGGCCATGCGCTGTTCGCATGGCCTGTCTGTTATCAGCGCGGTTACATCATTTGCGGTTGGCGAATCGCATTACCTTTCTCGAAGCGTGAGAGCCGGTAGGGCGTCAGGTCCGTATAAACGGGCTTATTCGTTAACATCTGTGCACACATCAGTCCCGCACCGGGTCCGATGGCAAAACCGTGGCCACTAAAGCCTGAGGCAATAAACATGCCGGGGAGCTGGCTCACCTGATCAATCACCGGCACCAAATCCGGTGTGGTATCAATCCAGCCGGCCCAGGCATAATCGACTTTGATGCCCTCCAGTTCGGGGAAGACGCGAATCAACTCGGCCAGGCCATCGTGAATGATGCGCTTGTCCGGCGTGGGATCAAGCACCCGGATCTTTTCAAACGGCGAGGGCCTGTCGGGCGACCAGCTTCCAGACGCTTCAGGACCAGAAAAGAATGAACCGTTCAGGCGGATTTTCAGTTTTTTAGCGACCTTGCTGCGGAACATGGGATAAAACTTCGCAGCATAACGGATGTTCTGCGGTGCTAAATCAATCTGGCCAAGGCCCGGAACGGCAACGGTGTAACTGCCGTCCAGACGGCGGCGAAGGCAAAGATTAGGCGTGCTCAGACAGCCTTTGACGACCTCAGGAGCGGCGGTTGTTTTAAATACCGTACCCAGAATATTGGCGGCAGGGAGTTCTACGCCATATTGTCTGCAGAAACGCGAACTCCACGCACCGCCGCAGCAAATTACCCGGCTGGCTTTAACCAGTCCGCGTTCTGTCCAGACGCCAGAAACACGGCCCGCGCTGATATCCAGTGCGCGCACCGCGCAACGCTGAAAAATGCTGGCTCCCAGCTTTTGCGCGCCTTTCGCAATGGCCGGTACCGCCTGCGACGGTTCTGCACGACCATCTGTCGGTGACCATACACCGCCTCGCCATGGAGTTTTGTCCCCAATGCGCTCCTGTGCTTCACGCGCGGAGAGCAACTGGCTGGTAAAGCCAATCTGTTTTGCCTGCTGTCCCCATTTTTCCCAGCGCGCCAGGTCAGCTTCATTTAGCGTGCCATAGAGGATACCGCTGCGCCTGAAGCCCAAATCCATCCCGATTTCACCACTCAGCTCATCCCAGCGCTGCAGGCTTCGCATCGCCATTGGTAACTCATGCAAATCACGGTTCTGTTGACGAACCCAGCCCCAGTTTCGGCCTGACTGTTCACCGGCAATCACACCTTTCTCAAACAGCGCAACAGAAACCCCCTGTTTCGCCAGTTCATATGCCGTTGACGTCCCCACAATCCCACCGCCTATCACAACAACATCAACAGAGGTGGGGAAGACGGAACTGTCACTGACGCTATCGACCTTAATTCGCATGGGTTAACCTTGTTTCAAATATGATGTCGGGGCGGAATATGCATAATCCACAACACGCGGGCTTCAGTGTCGCTGTCGTTAAAAATGTTATGCGGAAGATGACTTTTAAACTGAAAACTGTCGCCCGCTTCGATGAAGGTCGCCTCACCATTCACCTCCAGCGTGAGACGGCCTTCCATAACTACACCTGCTTTTTCACCAATGCCTGTCAGCATTTCTTCCGAACGCGTGCGGGGAGGGATGCTGATATACATAAACTGAATATCATGTTCGCCAGAAGGCGATAACATCGCCTTGGTTATGCCCTGCCTGCCAACTTCAAAATGTGGCCGCTCACGCCAGCGCCGGACATAATGTTCAGCACCGGGTCGCATCTCTTCATTTTGTTCAAGAAAAGCGGTCAGTGGAACATTCAGGACCACGCGAAGTTGCTCAAGCACCCGTACCGTGGGGTTAGCCAGATTGCGCTCAATCTGGCTGATGGCTCCCGCCGACACATTGGCCTGTTCCGCCAGTGCCTTGATGGTCATATTGCGCGACTTGCGTATCTGCTTTAGTCGTAAGCCAATCGTCATCTCGACGGCACTCAGATCCTCTGAGTGCATTAACGCTGTTTTCATCACCATGTTCCTTAAGGTTGCGTGCCTCCGTGCATCAACACGCGATTAAGGCATTCCCCACTTCGCTTTGATTTTTTGCAATGTGCCGTCGGCCTTCATTGCCGTCAGGGCAGTATTAATATCGGCAAGTAGCTTATCGTTCCCTTTTTTCACGCCAAAGGCCATAGGTGCGATATGCTCAGGCTTGTAACCGTCCACCACATGCATACCTTTGTACGCGCCAGATTTTTCCTGGTATTTCATAATCGGGTAATCGTTCATCCCCGCAGCGATACGGCCCAGGGACAGATCGCGCATCATATCTGCCGGACTGTCATACACTTTCACCTCTTTCGCGATACCGCTCTTAATCAGCGCCTGCGTATAATCGGTGCCCGCCATGGTGCCGACGATGTCGCCTTTCAGATCCTGCTGCGAGCGATAGACTTTTTTATTGTCATCACGCACGACCAGCCCCGGTCCAAACGCAGTGACTGGCTGCGAGAACGCAATACGTTTTTCGCGCTCTGGCGTGGGTGTCATCCCGGCCACAATCATATCGATTTTGCCCGCAATTACAGACTGAATCAGCGTCGAGAAAGGCACCGCGGTAAAGTTGATGTCAAGCTTCTGACGTTTGGCCACTTCCGCGGCCACGTCCGGCATGAAGCCTTCAATTTTACCGGTTTTGGTATCCAGAAACGTGGTAGGCGCGCTGGAAGGCGGAGAACCTGCCGTCAGTGGCGCTGCCTGTGCACTGCAAGTGAGGCCAAGGGCAACAGAGAATAAAGCCATGGTAACGTGCGACCGAAGAGACATCACTTACTCCTGATTGACATGTGAACAATTAATTTCACTATAATGAAATTAAATTCCTGCCTGTCAATCTTTTCTTTTCTAAAAATGTTGCGCCTCACAAATTAACACAAAACCCTTTGATTTCCCCATTCAGTGGGCTTTCAATGCACTTTATTACACTAATAAGTTAATGCTATGACGTCATCAGATGAAAAGTTTGACAGTATTTACTGATAAACATATTCATTTAAATGAATTTGAAGCATGACACTCAACACCGGCGGGAGCGCATAATGGACTGGAGCAGCATTCATGTTTACCTTCCCTTTCTTTTGCAAGGGGCTGAAATGACGATTTATATCACGCTACTGTCCTTGCTCATCAGTACGCCGCTGGGGTTGATCTTCGCTGCCGCAAAAATGTGTCCTTTTAAAATCATTTCCTGGCCCGTCAGCGTCATCATTAATATCACTCGCGCACTGCCGATGATTGTGGTGCTGTTCTACATCTATTTCGTTTTTCCCGATATCGGTATTACCCTGACATCCTTTCAGGCCAGCGTCATCGGTATCGCGTTTTGCTTTTCAACCTTCCTGGCCGAGATTTTTCGTTCCGGTATTGAATCGGTGGATCGTGGTCAGCTTGAGGCGGCGCGCTCTATGGGCATGAGCTTCTTTAAAGCGATGCGACGCGTCATTCTGCCTCAGGCTTTTCATGTCGCGCTGCCGCCATACAGCAATACCCTGGTCATGATGCTGAAAGACTCAGCGCTGGCGTCAACGATCGCGGTTACCGAAATGACCCGCCAGGGCCAGCTTCTGGCGGCTTCAACCTTTGATAACACCACAGTGTATACGCTGGTGGCGTTGCTCTACCTGACGTTATGCATGCCGTTGCTGGCTTTTACCAGGCACCTTGAAAATCGCCAGAAAAAAGGAGCATGAGATGATTGAAATTCTTGATGTCCATAAGCGCTTTGGTGCAGTTGAAGTGCTGAAAGGGGTGAGTTTTCGCGTCGAAGAGGGCGAAGTGGTGTGCCTGGTCGGGCCTTCAGGCTCCGGGAAATCGACGGTGCTGCGCTGTATCAACGGGCTGGAAACCTATGAAAGCGGCACCATCCGCGTGCTTGATCAGCATGTTGACAGTAAAAGCAAACGTATCAACGCGCTGCGTCGCCAGATCGGTATGGTTTTTCAACGCTTTAATCTGTTTCCTCACCGTAGCGTGCTGGAAAACGTGATGGAAGGGCCGATTTACGTCAATGGCGAGACACGCAGTAAAGCCGAAAAGATGGCCAAAGAGCTGCTGGAAAGAGTAGGGCTGGGCGACAAAGTTTCCGCCTGGCCGTCGCAGCTTTCCGGTGGTCAGCAGCAGCGCGTAGCGATTGCCCGCACGCTGGCCCTGCAGCCGAAAGCCATTCTTTTTGATGAGCCGACATCCGCGCTGGACCCAGAACTGGTCGGCGAAGTGCTGCAGGTTATGCGCAACCTGGCCCAGCAGGGAATGACCATGATCGTGGTAACGCATGAGATGCAGTTTGCAAGAGAGGTCGCCGATCGCGTGTGTTTCCTGCACAGTGGACAGATTGTAGAGCAGGGTCATGCGGATGAGGTGCTGCTGCGGCCTCAGGAAGCGCGCACGCAGGATTTCCTGCGCCGCGTACTGGGCAACACAGGCGTGCAGAGTCTGATGAATACCTAATTCAAACGAAACGTTTGATCGGGCTTCGCTAGCCATTCAGCAGAGATGAGCGGCCCTGCCTGTCACCCGACGCTGCGTCGAGCAAAATCTCTGGCAATCTTTCGCTGAGGCGTCGGTACAAACGCCCCCGCACAGGCGATTAAGCCCGCATCTGAATGCCTTCAGTAATGATGTGCTGAAGGTTTTTTACCGTCTGGTCGAAAAACGCCGGATCGCTGAGCGTTTTACCGGTGATTGCCTCAACCTGCACGCTAAAATCGGCGTAATGCTGCGTCGTTGCCCACAGCATAAAAATCAACTGCATTGGATCGACGGGGGCAATGCGCTCATCTTTAATCCAGCCCCGAATGACATCGCATTTCTCTTCTACCAGGGTTTTCAGGCCGCCCCCCAGCTCCTGTTTCAGCAACGGCGCGCCCTGAACCATCTCCAGGCAAAAAAGTCGCGAAGCCTGCGGATGATCGCGGGACACACAGAGTTTCAGGCGAATATATTCTCTTATGGCTTCCAGTGGATGCTGATCGGGCTGTAAGGCCTTTAACGGTGCCAGCCAGATATCCAGCAGTCCTTTCAGCACATCAATATAGAGCGCTTCTTTTGTCGGGAAGTAATAAAAGAGGTTGGTTTTCGAGACGTCAGCCCGTTCTGCAACCTGCTCCAGCCGGGTGCCGTGAAAGCCATAGAGTGAAAAAAATTCCAGTGCGGCGGTCATGATAGCGCCACGTTTGGCAGCAACCGCCCGCGAGCGTCGCGTTGTGGTTTTGGAACCTGGGCTAACGGATTTTTGCTCTCCGGCGGCAGCGTGCGGGTGTTCGACCAATGGCTTCACAACATCTCCTGAGACAAACAGCAAGGCGTGAATGATAACAAATGGGGGCAGGGGCGACTATCGTAACGCTCATTATTCACGCGCTCTGAAATCAACAGTTGAGCGATTTGCACCCTTTTTGCTCAATCTTGCCTGTTATCTGTGCAGTTATTTTTGAACAACGGGTCCGAAACGGACCGTTTGCTCCAGTTATCTTCCATTCAAACTTTCAACCCTATGAAAAGGTTATTTATTTTAAAACTGGCACCCGCTTTGCAAAGACTCTTGCGTCTGGAGATTTCAGCACGGTGCAATTCGGAACCCGCAGGACGCACTCAAGCCGCGCAGAGATTTTCGTAAGCCCTTGTATTGGTACGTATTACTTTTAATCGAGGTGAGCGATGAAAATCGGTGTCTTTATTCCTATCGGCAACAACGGTTGGTTAATTTCAGAAACTGCACCGCAGTACAAACCGACTTTCGACCTGAACAAAACCATCGTGCAAAAAGCGGAGCACTACCATTTCGATTTTGCGCTTTCCATGATTAAACTGCGCGGCTTCGGTGGTAAAACCGAATTTTGGGAACACAATATGGAGTCGTTCACGCTGATGGCCGGACTGGCCGCCGTGACCTCTCGCATCCAACTTTACGCCACGGCCGCTACGCTGGTGATGCCGCCGGCGATCGTCGCGCGCATGGCCGCCACCATTGATTCCATCTCTAACGGCCGTTTCGGTGTCAACGTTGTCACCGGCTGGCAAAAACCCGAGTACGAGCAAATGGGCATGTGGCCGGGCGATGACTATTTTACCCGCCGCTATGATTACCTGACCGAATACGTGAGCGTGCTGCGCGATCTGTGGGGCACCGGCCACTGCACGCTCGACGGCGAATTCTTCAAAATGGACGACTGCCGCGTCAGTCCGCGACCGCAAAGCGAGATGAAAGTGATCTGCGCCGGGCAAAGTGATGCAGGCATGGCGTTTTCTGCCAGACATGCCGACTTTAATTTCTGCTTCGGCAAGGGCGTCAATACACCAACGGCCTTCGCGCCAACCGCCGCCCGCATGAAAAAAGCGGCAGAGGCTGAAAACCGCGACGTATCTTCTTATGTGCTGTTCATGGTCATCGCCGATGAAACCGATGAGGCCGCGCGCGCCAAATGGGAGCTGTATAAAGCCGGGGCTGACGCCGAGGCGCTCGCGTGGCTGACCGATCAGAGCAGCAAGGACACCCAATCCGGCAGCGATACCAATGTCCGTCAGATGGCGGATCCCACCTCAGCGGTCAACATCAATATGGGCACACTGGTCGGCTCCTGGGCCAGCGTCGCCAGAATGCTCGATGAAATCGACACCGTGCCCGGCGCTGGCGGCGTCCTGCTGACCTTTGACGACTTCGTTGAGGGCATCGAAAACTTTGGCCGCTACATTCAGCCATTAATGAAAACCCGCCAGCACATCGGCATTGCGCAGAAAGAGGTCGCATAATGAACGTTGTTGAGAATCCGTCAGTGGTCCGCCGCGAACCCCACAATACCGGCGAGGAAACGGTCCTCACAGCCCGTCCTGAAGCCATCGCTTTTACCCCGCAGCAAACTGCGCTGATTGTCGTGGATATGCAAAATGCCTATGCGTCACAGGGCGGTTACCTGGATCTGGCGGGCTTTGATGTCTCTGCCACCGCGCCGGTGATCGCCAATATTAAAGTGGCGATTGCCGCCGCACGCGCGGCGGGCATCAAAGTGATTTTCTTCCAGAACGGCTGGGATAATCAGTATGTCGAAGCCGGCGGTGCGGGGTCGCCGAACTTCCATAAATCCAATGCGCTAAAAACCATGCGCAAACGCCCGGAGCTGATGGGCAAACTGCTGGCAAAAGGCGACTGGGATTACGATCTGGTCGATGAGCTTCAGCCGCAGCCGGGCGATATTGTGCTGCCCAAACCCCGTTACAGCGGCTTCTTTAATACCCAGCTCGACAGTCTGCTGCGCAGCTATGGCATTCATCATCTGGTGTTTACCGGCATCGCCACGAATGTCTGCGTGGAATCCACCCTGCGCGATGGCTTTTTCCTGGAATATTTTGGCGTCGTACTGGAAGACGCGACGCACCAGGCCGGCCCGGAATTCGCACATAAAGCCGCGATTTATAACATTGAAACCTTTTTTGGCTGGGTCTCTAACGTGCGTCAGTTCTGTGACGCTGTTGGCTACAAAACTGAACAACACGCGGCCTGACCGCTTTTACAAAGGACAATCAACGATGCCTAAAAGCGCCATTATTCCCGCTGGCAGTGGAGTGCCACTGGCACCTTTTGTTCCGGGCACGCTCGCCGATGGCGTGGTGTACGTTTCCGGGACGCTGCCGTTTGATAAAGACAACAACGTGGTGCACGTTGGCGATGCCGCGGCACAAACCCGTCACGTTCTGGAGATCATCAAAAACGTGATTGAAACCGCAGGCGGCACAATGGAGGACGTCACCATGAATTCCATCTTTATCACCGACTGGGCCAATTACGGGGCAATCAATCAGGTCTACGCCGAGTATTTTCCCGGTGAAAAACCCGCGCGTTTCTGTATTCAGTGCGGGCTGGTGAAGCCGGATGCCCTGATTGAGATCGCAACGATTGCCCACATCGGCAAGTAATCTGTTTACCGGCATCTGTTCTGATAACCCTGAGGAAACAGCATGTATTACAAGGTATTAGGTAAAGATAATGCCGATGCAGACACGGTCGTGCTCTCTTCAGGGCTGGGCGGTTCCGGCAGTTTCTGGCAGCCGCAACTGCCTGTACTGACACAGTATTTTCGCGTCGTGATTTATGACCAGCACGGCACCGGCCTGAGTCAGGGCACCGTTCCGGCCGGTTACCGCATGGAGGATATGGCCGATGAGCTGGCGGGCATGCTCAATGGGCTGGATATCCGCCGCTGCCATCTGGTCGGTCACGCACTCGGCGGCATCGTTGGCCTGCATCTTGCACTGCGTTATCCGGCCTTACTGCAAAGTCTGGTGGTCATCAACGGATGGGCAACGCTCGACAGCCAGACGCGTCGCTGCTTTGAGGTCCGCCAGAACCTGCTGCTTAACAGCGGGGTGGATGCGTATGTTCAGGCGCAGCCCCTGTTTCTGTATCCGGGCGACTGGCTTTCTGAGCATGAGGCGTTATTACAGGAAGAGCGCCAGCATCAGGTGGCGCATTTTCAGGGAATGGAAAACCTGCTGCATCGCTTACAGGCGCTGATGACGTCTGACCTGGCCGCCTCGCTCGACGGGGTGATCGCACCGACGCTGGCGCTGAGCTGTAAAGACGATTTGCTGGTGCCCTGGCAGCGCTCGGCCGATCTCGCTGCCCGTCTTCCTCTGGGGGAGCACCAGCAAATGCAGTATGGCGGTCACGCCATGAGTGTGACCGACCCCGATACGTTTAACCCGATTTTACTGGACTGGCTACGGCGGCATGCTTTTCATGCAGCTGACATCGTGTCCGAGCCCTTTTCAACGGAGATATCATGGCCGAAGCCTTAACCGCCAGCGCCCTGGCAACCCTGTTCACCGACGCCCGCACCCATAACGGCTGGCTGGATAAACCGGTGACCCATGAACAGCTGGAAACGATTTATGCGCTGGCGCGCATGGGGCCAACATCTGCAAACTGCAGCCCGGTGCGCATTGTGTTTATCCAGAGCCAGGCGGCCAAAGAGAAACTGGCACCGGCGCTGTCCAGCGGCAATCTGAAGAAAACCCTGACTGCACCGGTGACGGCGATCATTGCCTGGGATCCTGCGTTTTATGAATTACTGCCCGAACTGTTTCCCTCCGGCGATGCGCGTTCGTGGTTCACCTCCAGCCCGCAGCTGGCGCACGATACGGCATTTCGCAACAGCAGTCTGCAGGCAGCCTATCTGATTATGGCCTGCCGCTCACTCGGACTGGACACCGGACCGATGTCTGGTTTCGACAATGCGAAAGTGGATGAAACCTTCCTGGCGCAGACGGGCTGGAAATCCAACTTTCTCATCAACATCGGTTACGGCGACAGCAGCAAACTGTATCCGCGCGCACCGCGTCTTGACTTTGACCGCGCCTGCCGCGTGCTGTAAGCACCCTGTTTCATTATGAGGACACGAGCATGCAATCCACTCTGAACGCCACACAGCCCGCAACCGCTGCTAAACAGGCTGCCGTTGAAAAGCAAGAGTTCCGCGATGCGATGGCGCACCTGGGTTCCGCCGTCAACATCATCACCACAGACGGGGCAGGTGGACGGGCCGGTTTTACCGCCTCTGCGGTATGCAGCGTGACCGATACGCCACCGACGTTGCTGGTATGCCTGAACCGCGCGGCCTCTGTTCATGCGGCGTTTACGCAAAACCAGGTGCTGTGCGTTAACACGCTCTCAGACGGTCATGCGTCGCTGTCCAATCTGTTCGGCGGAAAGACACCGATGGATGCGCGTTTCGCGGCCGCTGACTGGGCCAGCCTTGCCACCGGATCGCCGATCCTCACTGATGCGCTGGTGTCGTTTGACTGCAACATTACGCAGATCACCAGCGTCGGCACCCACGATATTTTGTTTTGTGAAGTCGTTGCTATTCAGCGCAATGACAACGGCCACGGACTGGTGTATTTCGACCGGCGCTATCATCCACTGATGCGTCAGACAGCCTGTTAACTCACTCCTCTCAACTTAGTAAGGGTCGTGCATGGCAAATACCTGGTTTCCGCAATGGCGTAAAAGAGAAGGCAATCTGGAGGGCGTCGTCATCGCGCCGGATGAACGGCTGCCGTCAGGCACGACGATCATTATGGGATTGCAACATACGGTAGCGATGTTTGGCGCCACGGTCCTCATGCCCTTACTGATGGGCTTTGACGCTAATATGGCTATCCTGATGTCGGGGATCGGTACCTTACTGTTCTTCCTGGTGGTAGGCGGCCGCGTACCGAGTTACCTCGGGTCCAGTGCCGCCTTCGTCGGACTGGTTATCGCGATAACCGGCTACAGTGGTCAGGGTGCGAATCCCAATATCGGTGTGGCCCTTGGCGGGATTATTGCCTGCGGCCTGCTCTATATGGTGATCGGTTTTATCGTAATGGCGGTTGGCACGCGGTGGATTGAACGTCTGATGCCGCCCGTCGTGACCGGTGCCGTGGTCATGGCGATTGGGCTAAACCTCGCGCCGATTGCGATTCACAGCGTCTCCGCCTCCTCGTTTGACAGCTGGATGGCCGTCATGACCGTGCTTTGCATCGGTTCGGTAGCCGTATTCACCCGCGGTCTGGTGCAGCGCCTGTTGCTGTTACTGGGGCTGGTAGCCGCTTATCTGATTTATATGGTCATCACCAACGGCCTTGGACTGGGCACGCCAGTGGATTTTAGCGCGGTCGCTCAGGCACCCTGGTTTGGCGCACCAACCGTTACGACGCCAGTATTCAGCGCGCATGCCATGCTGATGATCGCGCCTGTCGCGGTAATCCTTGTCGCAGAAAATCTCGGCCATATTAAAGCGGTGGCTGGTATGACCGGTAAAAACCTTGATCCCTACATGGGCCGCGCGTTTGTCGGTGATGGACTGGCGACGATGCTGTCCGCCTCCGCAGGCGGAACGGGCGTGACAACCTATGCAGAAAACATAGGTGTTATGGCTGTCACCAAAATTTACTCCACGCTGATTTTCGTCGCCGCGGCGGTTATTGCCATTGTGCTGGGCTTCTCACCTAAATTTGGCGCACTGATCCACACCATTCCAGGCCCGGTGCTCGGCGGCGCATCCATTGTGGTATTTGGGCTGATTGCCGTGGCAGGTGCCCGCATCTGGGTACAAAACCACGTCGACCTGGGGCTGAACGGCAACCTTATCATGGTCGCGGTCACGCTGGTTTTAGGCGCAGGCAATTTTACCCTGACGCTCGGCAGCTTCAGCATGGGCGGGATCGGCACTGCGACCTTCGGGGCGATTTTGCTGAATGCATTTTTGAGCCGAAGCAAAATGGCAAGCGCACAGCCAGGGGTGAAGACGGAGGCGGTGGTGAAGGAGTAAACCGGGATCTTTTCCTCAGCCGGAGAAGCAGGAAGGGCGGAGCGGGCCGGAACGACAACCAGGTGTTTTTTACGTACCCGTAAAGCATCATGCAGGAGATGCGCGGCTTACAGACAATGGGGTCGCCGAGGTAAAGCGCCTGCTTGCCATCGCGCAGGCAACAAAGAGGCTAAGCCAGTGAAACAGGGCTGTGCTCCGTACAGGGGAGCATCAGCCCAATTCCATAAGAGGTTTTCGCTAAAAACCGTGGGTTTTCAGGCAACTTACCTTAGTCGTCACGTTGAATGCTTTCCTCATGGACATTACTGCCCACCGTTTTCCCGTTTTGATTCTCAATGCGATAACGGATCTCAACGTTATGAAAATTTTGAGGCGTAACCGTTATTTCCTTCACCATCTGACCTGAATCAGGCGGCAGGGTCAGCGTTTCGCTCCCTTTGGCAAGCACCTCTCCCTTTTGGGATACCTGCCACTTCAGTTGACATGCAGTACAGGCATTCCAGGTATCATTAATTGCCCAGAGCCGCACCATCGCCTCGCTTCCCTTACGCCATGTGGCGGTAACGGGTTCGATAGAGGGGAGAACAGGCTGATAGGCTGTTTGCAAGGCGTAATAACCCGCCTTTGGCTGGCGCAGATAATCCACCACGCCCCAGTTAATTGAGGGCCAGGTTTCAACAAACATGAAATGGAAGAGGGCCGTCACCGGTTGATAACGCTGTCGTCGATAGCTCTCTACAGCCAGGGAGACCAGTTTTGCCTGGTAGCGTTGCGTATTGGCTATCATCTCCTGAATATTCGAACCGCGCGAAATCCCGGCAAACTTAAATGTCTGTAAAGGCTGGAAATTATGATACTTCCAGAACGTCCAGCCCGGATCGTCCGCAGCAGTCGTCTTTGGCCATAACAAGCTGGCAGGGATAATCGTTTTTAGCGTTGAGAGTTGCGGTAGCGCCTGCGCACCAAACTCTGTCACCACTGCGGTTTTAGCCGGGGCAAGCAGATCGCGCGGCGTACCAAAATACCATCCTGCCCAGTAGTGTTCTTCCACGGCGGAAAAACGGTGCACAATACGGGAGGTATCTTCAGCCAGCGTATCCGCGACCTTCTGCGTCAGCGTGCGGTTCAGTGTTTTATTCCAGTCGGGGAACCGCTTTTCCATCCAGGGCGAATTCCACGGCGGCTCGTTGTGCCCGCCCCAGACGATAATGGCCGGGGAGTTACCAAACTGCTCGACCATCTCACGGGTCTGACGTACTGCATTGTCCGTAAATGCCGCGCTGTCATCGTATCCCCATTGCAGCGGTACATCCTGCCAGATCATCAGCCCCATTTCATCGGCGACATCGTAAAGCGGACGGCCGGCTACGTGTCCGTGGACGCGAATGGCGTTGGCATTCATCGCCTGTACCAGCGCAAAATCCCGACGATACTTTTCCCGTGTCATGGTTCCTAACCACGGTGAACCGATATAATTGCTTCCCTTTATAAAGAGTCGCCTGTCATTAATCAGCCAGCCTTTGTTATCGGGTTGCTCTTCCAGTTTGCGTAACCCTGTTCGGGTGACCCTGGTATCCATCAGCCCCTGGCTGTCACGCAGTGAGGCGCGAACACGGTACAGATTTGGCTTGCCGGTGCCGACCGGCCACCATAACTTTGCTCCCTTCATGGGCAGAGTTATGCGCAAGGACTGTTGCTCACCCGTCGCGTGATTCAGCGTGATCGGAAAATCGTGCTGAAAAGTCTGGCCGTTAAAGTTATCGGGTACCGCTGTCAGGCGCACTGTAGCAGGTCCGGCAGTGGTGGCCCGGTAACGAATTTCCGCCGATAATGCCGGGTTTTCCAGTCCTTCACGCCAGTCCGGACGCAGGATCACTTCATCAATCGTTACACCACGGCTCATATGCAGCTTCACCGGTGCCCAGATGCCGCCAGAGTTCGCATCCTGTCCCTGTAAAGACCATGCACCGCCAGGTCGGGTGTCATGCTGATTAAGCACCCCTTTTATAAGCATTTTATGTAACGGCCACACTTTTTGAGGATCTTCATAGGGACTGTCGACCCGGATGGCGAGCTGGTTATGACGACGCAGGGTGCTGCTGACATCTACAGCAAAACGCTGGAAATAGCCTTCGTGGTGGGTCAATGGCTTTCCATTAAGCGTCACATCAGCAAAGTAATCGATACCGTCGAAAACGAGCGTGGCCATGGTACCGGGTTCGGATTCAGGAAGATCAAACTCATGTCGATACCACAATGCTCCCTGATGATCGTAACCCGCGCTATACCAGTTAGCCGGAACCTTTAACCTGCGCCAGTCACTGGCAGGCACGTCCGCGCCCCTGAAGGTGCTGTCGTTCGCATCATGGACTCGCCAGTTTCCCGCAAGTGACCAGGTGACCGGTAGATCCATTGCCTGCGCTTGTGGGAGGCAGATGAGCAAAAGAAGAAGGTTACGGATCATGGCTGTCCTCCTGTTTCCTGTGTTGTAGCCAGGACGTGATGCGACGGAATTCCTCGTTCAGGTCGTTTTGCAGGGACTTGAGCGCCTGTTGTTCCAGCGATGAGGCCTGACTCTCAAGGTGTTGCAGTAACTGCGCCAGGCGGGTGAAATCAAGTGTTACGGCTTCACCGCGAAGTTTATGTGCTGCCCGACGTAACGTCTCACGATCATTGTTTTCCATTGCCTTAGGCAGCGTCTCGGTGGTTTCTTCGATTGCTTCCCTGAACAGCGACAACAATTCCTCAACCAGAGCAGGGTCATCGGCGCACTGTTTAAGCAGTCTGGCCTCATCAGGTAAACCTTCCTGATCACGCGTATATATGCGGGTAATTTCGTCATGAAGCGCATCCTGACTGACAGGCTTGGCGAGATAGCCATCGAACCCCATTGCCAGACAGCGCTCTCTGTCGCCCTGCATAGCATGCGCGGTCATCACGATAGCAGGCTGACGGGGACGGCCAAGCAACACTTCCTCTTGTCGTAACAGCTGGATCGCCTTTTCTCCATCCATTTCCGGCATCTGCAGATCAATAAAGAGGATGTCCCAGCGTTCTGCTCGCCAGCGGTCAAGTGCAGCCTGTCCATCGCCAACCACTTCACAGTGATGTCCCAGGCGTTCAAGCAAACGTCTGGCGACTTTCTGATTCACCAGATTATCTTCAGCCAGCAACACACGCAGTCCCTGCGAGGTGTTCGGTGAGACGGTAGAAGGCTGCGCCGGCTCGACAATCGGCACAGGTTTAAGGGCGCTTGCAATTGCCTGATGCAACTCGTTCTGGGCGACGGGTTTGTGCAAATAGTGGGATATGCCGATTCGTTTGAGCATTTTGGGGTCAAAATGGCGGCTCATTGAGCTAAGCATAATAATCTTGCTCTGGGCCGTCTGTGGCAAAACCGATAACTCAAGGCCTAACGAAATGCCATCCATGTCCGGCATTTGCGCATCGATGAGGATCAGTGGCCAGAATACTTCTCCGGCGGCGAGCTGTAAGGCCTTACTGGCATTATTCACACACGTCGGTTTCAGTCCCATCTGACGGAGCATGGCATCCACTAGCCGCAGGTTAGTGCTGTTATCATCCACGACCAGCACGCATTCGCCATTAAACCGAACGCCAGATGCGCGTTCTGCAAGCGGCGAGTGTTGCGCCTCCAGCGGTAGCGTAAACGTAAATTCGCTCCCAACGCCGGGCTTACTCTCCACCTCCAGATTTCCCCCCATCAGGGCGACCAGCCGGGCGGAAATGGTTAGCCCCAGCCCCGTTCCACCATAACGCCGCGTCGTAGAACTGTCTGCCTGGCTGAACGCTTCAAAGATGGCCTGTTGTTTCTCTGCAGGTATGCCAATACCACTGTCGCGAATACGAAAACGCCAGTGGTCTTCACTGGCCGCGGGCTCTATCGCCAGCAGGACTTCGCCGTGATGGGTAAATTTAAGCGCGTTGCCTAGCAGGTTTGTGAGGATTTGACGCAGTCGGGGGCCGTCCACCTTCAGCACGTCCGGGACTGCAGGCGCAATATCCACCAGAAGCTCTATCCCTTTTTCACTGGCGGCAGGCATATGTGGGCGAATCAATGACTGAATAAAGGGCCGGATTTCCAGCCACTCTTCGTCCATGATGACCTTGCCCGACTCAATGCGCGAGAAATCCAGAATGTCATTAATAATATGTAGCAACGACTGGGCCGAACTCATGACCAGCGAAAGGTACTCACGCTGCTCAGGGCTCAGCGGGGTGTCCAGACAGAGCTGTGTCATCCCGAGGATACCGTTCATCGGTGTCCGAATTTCATGACTCATATTAGCCAGAAACGCACTTTTGGCTTCATTGGCTTCGCGGGCGACGCGGGCGGCATCAATTGCAAGCAGTTCTGCTTCCTTCCGGCGGGTAATATCCTGCAACGTACCAATCACCCTTTCGGCTTCCTGCTGAATGGTTAAGGTCACCACCTGCCCGGAGAGCAGCATCCATCGCCAGCCTTCCGTCTGATGCAGGACGCGGATTTCACATTCAAATACAGGCCGGTGATCCTGTTTCGATGACATCATCGCCTGTCGCAGCGATGCGCGGTCCTCTTCATGCACCAGATTGAGCAAAAAACGCAGCGGATAACGCCATTGCGAGCGTGACTGCCCCACCATTGCCAGCAATGTATCATTTACCTGCAGGCTGTCATGAGAGACGTGCCAGTCCCAGATGCCGATCCGGATTGACTCGGCCGTCAGTAAAAAATCATTGTGCAGCAGATGACGTGAGCGCTGTGCTTCATCAAGCTCGGTGACATCCGTATGCAGACTGACAATGCCTCCTTCAGGAAGGCGTTGATGCTGAACATAAAGACGGCGTTTTCCGGATTGCCTGACTTCGCAATGGTTATCCTGACGACAATTACTGAGGGTGGCGTCCCGTAGCGTCTGACGACGACTGGAGTCGATGTAATAACCCGCTTCAATAAATTTCTCTACCAGCGTTTCGAGAGACGCGCCTGCCTCCAGCCACGGTGCAATCACCGGATAAAAGAGCGAAACTTTATCGTTCCACACCAGCAGGCGTTCGGCCCGATCGTAAATCATGATCGCACAAGGCAGCGCATCAGGCTCAAAACGGGATGAAGTTCCCATCGCTTATTCTCCCCCGGGCTGATAGTGCAGTTCGGCTTGCCGTCGCAGATATTCCAGGCCGGGCGCTATCGCCATCGCCCACGCTGTGAGGATCTCCTCATCGCAGAGAGGATCCCGTTCACGTACAGTGCGCAGCATGGCTTCCCGCCAGAAGGCGAAAAAGCGTGGCGGCAGGCGCAGACCATCCTGGGTTTGCCTGCGCGCCAGTTGCTCAAGAAAGTCCGGAACAAAAAGGGCACCATCGACGGTGAGCATGGCAAAGAAACTCTTATAGACCATCTGTCGACCTTCTTCGCTCGGGCGACGGGCGAAGTGTTGCTCCGTCTCTGGCGATCGGTGAATAAAAGCCTCGTAAAACGCCAGGAAAAAGTCTTTTTTGTTCGTCTCTGACAAGACACGGCTCACGCTGGCCTCAAAGAGATCACGATAAAATTTCATGGTGCTGACCTCCCTTTTCTTTCACCCGGCAGACACAGGCCGGGAGGATTGAATTCGTCTGCCAGACGGTGAGTGAAGTAGCTGTTATCAGTATCAAAATGATTATCAAATAACGGCCCGCCGTTATGTTTGTAGAAGAGCGACTCAAGGACCATGGCATTAGTGGATAGCGTGATCATCGGGTTGATATCCCCCGTCGCTTCAACACGGCCCTCAAACCAGCCGCGTTGTGGACTGTTAAGGTGCTTCGTTACTGCCATAAGCACATCGGTATAGTCGTTTTTCCACAGCGTCCAGAGGATAAAAACCGCCTTCGTAGACACCTGTGACAGCTGGCGGTAATCGCGGCCATCATCGCCCAACGTGTTCCAGGCGTAACCATTTCCCCAGACGGTGTCCTCAAGATGCCAGGGCGCATGTGACAGCGAAAAATCGGCTCGCGCAGTCAGGAGCTTGTCACGCTCCCAGCGCGACTTCTGACTGAGCCAGATGCCTTCCGCTCGCGTACGCATTAATTTTTGGACATCGGGTGGCACGCCAGGAGGCTGCCATCCGAACTCCAGCCCGGGCAACATGGCAGGTAACGTAGTGAGTAATGACGGTTGCCAGGTCGTACGCGGATCGCGCGCGTCAACGCTAAGGCTGCGCTGATAAACAATGACGTTTCTTGCGGGTGGCGTGAATGCTTTACCTGCCGGGAATCCCCATAGCCGAAAAGCACTGGCGGCATATTCGCTTTCACCCAGACGGAGTTCTTCACGCACGACAGGTTGGCCGTTCTGTACTGAGGCGGACCATAATTCCCCCTCGTTATTGATAACAGAGCAGAAGTTCCAGCGCAGGATGATTTTGTCCAGATACTCACGATAGTGCGGTGCACGTTCGGCGGTAAGCCGTAAAGCAAGCATCAGCCTTGCCATATCTTTTGCCGACCAGCCGCTGCTGATGGATTTGCCTGTGTAATCTATTGGCATCGCCGTCTGGCTCGAATAGAGCCTGCCGGGTGTACGCGTGTTGGTCAACGCAAGGCGATTGAGCGTGCCAAGCAGGCGGCTTATCCGGGCATCAAACTCATCTTCCGGCACCAGACCCAACTCCCTGGCGGACAGAAGCGCGATTAACGTATCCCCCATCTGCCAGAGCGTGACGCGCGGCTGTTTATCGCTGCCATTGACCAGGCCGGATTGCAGCTGCGTATTATTCTGGAAATAGCGCCATGCAATGGCCGCCCACTCCCGTTCCTGCGGCGTCAGGCTATCAATGCGAGCGGAGGTATGCCAGCCGCCTTTCGTCAGCCAGCGCCATCCCGCGCCTTCGCGACTGAACAACGCCAGTGCGATCACCAGTACGATGATTCCCGCTGCGACCAGCCTGTAGATCAGGGTTTTAAGCATTGCGCAGTCACCGGCGGCAATTTAATGGGCTCGTCCGTCTTGCAGGATGCACACTGACACGCCTGGCAGGCAGGTTTGGTGCGCTGCGCCGTCCCGGTCTGCTCGCACCAGCTTCTGTTGGCGGCCGTGTCGCTCAGGAAGGGGCGATTGCGTCGGGTATTATTTTCTTCAAACTGATCGAGAAGCTTCTGGTTCCAGAGCGAGGGGGCGAACTGACTATTTTTGGGATTGTCGCTATTAAACTGCAACAGTTTGCCTTCTTTTTTAAATAACAACGCTTCAAGCATGATGCCGTTATTGTTGGCGGTGAACTCCTTAATGGGGCCATCGCCGTTTTCATATAAACCCTCGTAGTAGCCTTTGCCTTCCTCATTAGCGTTTTCAATGGCATTCAGCAATCTGTCGGTATAGGGCGAGCTCCAGAGCACCCACATACCGAGTGCGGCTTTAAGTGATACGGCCGCACTATTTGGTACAAACTGTCCTTTATCCGTAATCGTGTTCCAGTTATAGCCATCACTAAATATGGTGTCATAAACAAAGTAGGGGGCTTTATCGAGCTGGTGCTCAGAGCGCGCGGTCAGAATGCCGGTGATTGCATAGCGGTTTTCCTGCGCCTGATAAACCCGATCGGCAAAATTTTTCATCCACGGATGGGAATAATTGCGTGGGCTGTTATCTCTGTCGGTCGCTTTATCAAAACCAAACTCCAGACCATACAGAAGATAGGACTCGGTCACGACATAGTTATGTTGTGACGTATCTCGCGGGTCGCGCGAGTCATAAGGCACCAGCACACAGTAAATTTCTGCCAGCTCATAAGGCTGTGGCCGGCTGGCCTGGCAGGTATTGAATCCCCAGAGCTGGAAACCCGCAGCGCTGTATTCCTCATAGCCCAGTCGACCTTCCTGAACATATTTAGGCTGGCCATTTTCCAGATAAGCACCGTACAGGGTGCCACAGGGATCAACGGCATGGCTGAAGTCCCAGCCAAGCACGACATTATCGATACCGTTGCTGTATTCCGGATAACGCTCTTTAATCACTTTAAGCCATACCAGCATTCTGCCGATATCCAGCGCCGAAAAACCGATCTCTCCAGGTTGGTTTCGGTAGTCCACTTTTTGTCCGCTGATCGTGTTATAGGCTTTATTGGGCAATTCATTTCTGAACAGCACCAGCGTGTTCAGGGTCGCGAGAAATTTCAACATACGTCGATCAAACTCGGCTTTATCAATAATGCCTAACTCACGCGCCGCCGTCAGAGCAGCCAGATAAGACGCGCTGTCCCACATTGTCGTGGAAGGATATTTGTTGACTGCGTTCACCAGCCCAGTACTGGGCTGGTAGTTAGCGACAAAATATTGCCAGGCATTTTTGGCAATGGTCATTTCACGTGGTGTCAGCTCACCACTTCGGGGAGTAAATTCTGATGCCGGTAGTCCCGGCGCTGCCTGCGCTGTCGCCAGCGCGAGCCAGCATGCCATGAGCCCGGCTAATACGGGGAAAAAAAGGATACATTTCCGCTTCATGGCGTAGCTCCTGCTGAAGACGTAAGAGAAGGGGGCGCGCTAAGGCAGGCCAGACAAAGCATCTGTCCCTGAACGATATAGGCGAGGCTCTCCAGGACCACGGCATTGGTATCTGCATCAATAACCGTGTTGATGCTGCCGTCCAGATTTAGTCCGCGCTGCCAGCCTTTGCCGGGCACCTGTAAAGGTTGTACCTGCTGGCGCAGCGCCTCACTCCAGCGGTTTCGAAACAGGGCATACCATGCAAAGGCTGAACGTGTGGAAGTGATGGCCGTTTGTTCGGGTGCCTCATCACGCAGATCACGATTTTGGACAGGCTGCCGGTCTGGCAGATCGTTGGCATAATCTGGTGCGGGTTCGGCATAATCGGTACTGATGGGCGGTTTACTGACGCGCAGGCTGTGACGGCGCTGCTGAATTTGCATAATGCGCCAGGCGATCTCCGCGCTTTGCGCATCAAAACCCATTTCAAGTCCGGTCAACAGGTAAGGCAGGCTGATCAGTGAGGGCTGCCGTCCCCAGGGCGTGCGTAATCCTTCGTCAGGCACCATGATGCCATCGATATCAATCATTTGCTGACGCTCTGGTGGGTTCGTCACCGCCAGTCCGGCGACGCTGTCGATAAGGCGAAGCGTATGGCTGGCATACAGGCGATAGCCAAAACTGTTTTTGGGTTCATCTGTTGCCAGCGCCCACTGGTGTAACGCTACCGCAGCCTGACTGGCCGAGTTCTTTACAATCAGCGCACCGACGTTCCACTGTTTAAACAGGTCGCGCACGGCGGTTGCATGTTGGGGATAACGCCACACTAACGTTTGCAGGGCGTTAAGCAGGCGTCCCATACCGATTGCGGAAGACTCCTGTTTTCCCAGCAGCTTCAGAGTATCTGCATGATAATAGACCGCTGGCAGACCGTCAGGCGTGAGCGGGATTTGGCTAAGCGTCAGCAGTGCAGCAGCAATCCGCTCATCAAACTCGTCGGTTGTCAGGACATTAAGTTGCTTTGCGGCTGTGACAGCAAACAGATAACTACCAATGCTCCACAGGCTGAACCAGGGTTCACCGTCGTTCGCGTTAGCCAGACCGTTTGGCTGTGTATTATTGACATAATATTGCCAGGCCACCCGTGCCCAAATTGCCTCTTCAAAGGTCAACTCTCGTGGGGTCGGCAGGGGAGGGAAATCCTCACTTAACGCGACCCCCGTACTGCTTTCTACGCGTGTCGGCATCTGTTTTTCTACCCAGACGACAATAGCAAACCCAATCAGAAAACCGAGCAGGATGGTGAGATAACTTCGGGCAGAAAGTAGCGCATCTCTCGTCCTCATTGACTCGTCTCCTTCTCGTCGGCGGGCGTCCAGATTGCGGCTAAAATCAAGGGCAACATGGCGGCTATGTTGACGGCCCCCCAGAAGATGTTGATGACATAGCCTGAAGGATCATCGACCTGACCGCGTGCAACCTGAATCCCTCCCCATATAAGCCCGGCAAGGGTCAGTACCACAACGGCGATTTGCGGTTTGACGAGATACAGAAAACGGCCTGTCTGTCTTTCCTTTGGCGTAACGTGAAATTTTATCTGCTCACCACGAAGTACCGTGCCCAACGCGCGCAGGTTCATGGAGAAAAAAGAAAGATATGAGGCCCTGCCGTCCCAGGCAGAGATCCCCCATGTCCCGAACATAAATGCGAGTTCCGACACAATGAAAAAAGGCAAAAAATGCAGGTAAAAGGGCGTTGACCAGGCCGATACGGGCGGAATGCCGGTGAACAGGTAGATTATGGGGGAAAAGAGAAAAACGGTGTTCCAGATGCAGGCCAGATACGACCAGAAAGTGGTGCCATACATAAGCGTTTGCGGCAAAGAAAGCCTGAAGCGGCGGCGACTGAAAATATTGTCATGAAACAGGATGTCCAGCGAACCCGCAGCATATTTAAAACGCTGAATCATCCATGTCAGCATATCCTGGGGAGACAACATCTTGGATTCAACACGCGGGTGCATGACAGAGCGCCAGCGCCGGCCCGCATCGCCGTGAAGCAGGATGGACGTATAAATGTCTTCTGAGACGTGAAACTTATAGGGCGTGAGTTCTGTGTCAAACGCAACGTGAGGGCGCATGGCGTCACGCAATGCTTCACGCGTGGCAGCATCATGAATGTCGCGCGTGTGACGATCAATTTCTTCTTCCACCGTCCAGACATAGCTCCGCAAGGCTGCCTGCATCACCGCTTCTCGTCGATGTACAGAAGCCGCACCGCAGCAAAATGCCGCATTTGCCCAGTTACGCCGACGTAAAATCACGTCGTAAAACATGCGTGGATCGTTAAAAAACGGATCTCGCCCAATCGTGACCGGCCCGACAAATTTCTGTGTCAGCCAGCCAAGACCATATCCCACCTTGCCCGCTTTTCGTTGCAGCCAGTTTGACAGGTTTTCCCCTTCAGGGAGATCGTAAAACCATTGAGGTGTCTGGACCCACGCCACATCTGGATCGCGAAAATAGCCCAATGTGTGGCTGAGCAACGTGGGGAAGACTCTCGTATCAGCATCGCAAATAACCAGGAAATCACCCTCCGTGTTTTCCAGCCCGTTACGGAGGTTTCCGGCCTTGTAGCCAATATTGGTCTGACGGGTAATGTAGTTAACGCCTTCCTCATCGCATACCGCTTTCATTTCCGGACGCCGGCCATCGTCGAGCACGTGTATTTGATAGTGAAGCGGGAAGGGGTATTGCATATTCAGAGCGTCACGAACAGACAGCCTGACGAGTTCAACGTCTTCAGAATAGGTCGCGATAAACAGATCGACTTTGAGCGGTCTTTTCTCAACCTGTTCCTCTGCAAGCAGGCAATCGTTAATTTGCTCTGGGGGACGGTTTGGCAGCGGGTCTTCTTCTTTCCAGAGATTGATCGTAAATAATATCGTTCCAATCCAGGCAAACGTTTCTGCCAATACCAACGGAATCGAATACCACAGCGCGTAAATATTAAGCGAGGCGGTCCAGCGCCAGTAAATATAATTTGCGCCGAGAATTAACGCGGCGACCGCTAAAACCTGCCAGGTCAGTATCACCCAGGTCGGTGTGCTGAGGGGCTCCGGTGGTTTGCGATTTTCAAAACGGGAAAAGTAAAAATCCATAGCAAAGGATATCCTGATTCCGCAACAGGGATGAAATAAAGCCATCCTGCAGGCAGCGCTCAGCCTGCCCGAGAAAATAACGTCTAATAAAACAAAAAGTAAAACAAGTGTAGATAGCACAAAAAAAAGTGTCCAGAAAACTAAAAATTATGATGCAAGATCTGTTTTCTCGTTATTAATGCCGGCCTGTCCTCATTGCACACAATTACTTGCCATAAAGCCCGCATTAGGCTATCAAATATTTAACCAGATGTTTTTCAGTCAGGAATAAAACCTCATCATGAGCCAGGTCGTGCAAGCGGTGAAGCAGAAATCATTCTGCAAATCAGCCACATGGCGCTATAGCGCAGCGGGAAGCCGCGATTTAAGAATTGATTTCATGCGCGGCATTGCATTGGTGATGATGGTTGTAGCCCATACAGAAATAATGTCCCTGTTCAACATATTCACCTGGGAGAGATTCGGTTTAGTAACCGGAGCGGAAGGATTTGTTATTTTATCCGGTTTTATGCTAGGTATGCTTAGTCGTGCCAGACTGCAAAAGGTGGTTTGGCTTACAGTGTCCTGGGGACTTTATCTTCGTGCATGGAAGATATACCGGGTAAATATCCTTATCATCCTGTCATTTTTGCTGTTAGGGTATTTGCCTTTTATCAATGTTTTTGAGGTGACGCATTTTACCGATCGCTTTTCAGGCACCCACTGGTCACTCTATCCGGTCACACCACAAATAAAAGAGACCTGGTTTAACATTGTTTTCTATTTACAAATCGGCCCTCATCAGACGCAAATCCTTGGCCTCTATATATGCCTCCTGCTGGTCAGTCCGTTTTATTTAGCCATGCTGCAAAAGGGAAAAGTTTACGGGTTATTGGGTCTTTCGTTACTGATCTACTGCTACTGGCAACGCTGGCCTGTACGCGTGACAACGGCGGAGTTCGAATTCGCTTTTCCGCTGTTAGCCTGGCAATTCATTTTTGTACTGGGGATGTGCAGTGGCTGGTATAAAGACGAACTGCCCTCTTTTGCACATACACCGCCGGGCAAATTGACCGTGGCGGCACTTGTCGTAGTGGCGTTAGTTATGGGGTTTGTTGCACAAAATCATACCAACCCTTTTATGCCGTCCGATCTGTTGATGCACATCATTCCTGCTGCAGATTTTGATACGTTCTACCATACGTGGGCGGCAAAAAATGGGCTGGGTCCCGTCAGGGTCGTCAACGATATCTGCCTGATGGTAACGGTCTATCTGCTTCTGACATGGTGCTGGCAGCCGGTATATCGCTTTGCAGGCTGGTTTCTTATTCCACTGGGCCAGCACTCGCTTTATACCTTTATTTTGCATGTCTATGTTGTGCTCGCAGTCAGCCAGTTTGTGTCGTTTGATTTATGGCGTCACGCATGGTTAGAAAACACGCTTATTCATGCGGCTGCGCTGGGCACGCTGTGGCTGATGGCAAAATATAACGTTGCTGCACGCTGGATACCTAACTAAGGAAGGGCAGATGAATAAGAAATATCTCTTGATCTGCGCGTTATTCAGTGCCGCGACGGAAAGTGGGGCGGCACAAACGGACGATACATTACCGTTGCGGGATAAGAACGATGAGCCGATACAGGCGGGCGTGTACACCAGTCGCTGGGGACGACTTTTTTCTGGTAATGAGAAAGCATTTTCTGGTGCCCTGAGTTTTAGTTCGGGTTTGAAAGAGCAGTGGATGACTATCCCTAACCGCAAAGACAGCGCGGAACAGAAGAAAAAAATCAATCAAACCGTAAATCTGAGCCTGCAGTATTCCCCTTATAGTTTCTGGTTTGCCAATATCACATCACGTTTGCCTGTCAGCGATACCAGCCGTTATACGGCAGACTATCGCTACAGTTTTGGTTACGATGACTGGCACGCGAATACGCTCAGTCTGGTTTACAGCAATTATGGTGATAACCACTTCTGGACCTCGGGTGGTCGTCGGCATACCTATTTTGAGCAGGGAGCCATTACGCTGGCCTATAAATTCTCCTTGCCGAAGCCGGTCGAAAATGCGCTGTTGATTAATAAAGGCGACGCTATCATTTGCCAGGCAGGCTACAGCTGGGTCCCCCGCTATTACGACTTAAGCAGCAACGATATTCGCCAAAATAAAAACGTCTTGTTAGGCGGATGCGGTTATACGTTTAAACAACATTTCTTCGTGCGTGTAACGGCATTTTGGTTTCCGGATAAGAGTCAGCAGCAACCGTGGAACGGTGATTACAGTTATAGCTTCGGCTACGCAGGCTACACACCAGGATCGTTTTCAATACAGTATGCGAACTATTCCGGAACACGTTATCCCGGCCATCAGAGCGGTAGCGGAAAATTTCGTGAAGGCACGATCAGCCTGATTTGGTTCTTACCGATTTAGGGGGCATCATGTCGATACCGCACGTTCTGATCGTGGAGGATTCACTGGTTTATCGTCGCCTGTTATCACGCATGCTGACCCAGTGGGGCTATCGGGTTAGCGAGGCTGAAAATGGCATAGTCGCGCTGTCCATCCTTGAAACTCAACCGGTGAGCATGGTGATTAGCGACTGGGAAATGCCGGAGATGGACGGTCTGACGCTTTGCCGGGAGATACGTGGTCGTCAGCTTGGTCACTATATCTATTTCATTCTGCTCACCGCACGCGAAAATCCTAACGATCTGACGCAGGGGTTTGATGCCGGTGTGGATGATTTTCTGAGCAAACCTGTCGAGCAATCCGAACTGCGGGCACGGTTGCATGCCGGCACGCGCATTCTGTCTCTGGAGGCGACGTTAGCCGCACGTAATACTCATCTCAGTGAGGCGCTGCGTCAAATTGAGCAGGACCTTGAAGTCGCCGCACGGATTCAACACTCCGTCCTTCCGGCACATCAGCAGTGTTACGGTGACTACTTTTCCGACTGGCTGTTTTTACCGTCCGCCTGGGTTTCAGGCGATATTTTTAACGTTTTTCCGCTTGATAATCATCTGGGTTTTTATTGCGTGGATGTATCAGGTCATGGCGTCGGTGCAGCGATGATGTCGCTCGCCGTCGCCCGTCAGTTTCTTCACGGCAGGACGGTAGAGCGTTTTCTTTTAGATGGCGACAAGGGTGTCGTTTCCCCGGCGGAGGTCGTGCGCATTCTGAATGAACGCTTTTGTAGTGATGAGGCGGAAATTGTCAGTTACTTCACCCTGATTTATGGCGTGATCAACCTGACTAGTGGCGAAGGACGGTTATGTCAGGCCGGGCATCCTACGCCTTTCATTGTAACGCCCCACGGGCAAATCAGAACGGTCGGCGAGGGTGGCGCACCGGTGGGCTTAATGCCCCATCTCTCCTGGACCGACGTCTCCTTTACCCTTGCGCCAGGTGAACGACTCTGTCTGTTCAGTGACGGCATTACTGAGTGCGAAAACCTGGCCGGAGAGCAGTTTGGTCAGGAACGTCTGCAGACATGCATACAGGACAGCATTGCACAGGCACCTGATGACCTTCTCCAACAACTCGGCCAACATCTCATCCGTTGGCGCAGTGGTGAAAACACAGAACAACATGCGATGGCCGATGATGTATCGCTTTTAATCATTGAGCATCAAGGAGAAAACTTATGAACATGGGTACAGAACGGCAGCCTGAAGTGAATATCCTTACACCCGCAGTGCGCAGGCTGGACGCATCGGTAGCCGCAGCCTTTAAAGAAGCGGTTTCGCGGGAAATTGGTGAGGATAAAAAGGCCCTCATTGTGGATTTTAGCAAAATTGACTTTATCGATAGCAGTGGACTGGGAACGCTGGTTTCGTTGCTTAAGTTAATGAACGGAAAAGGGGAAATGACATTATGTGCATTGAATGCCAATATCCAGAAGATGTTCACACTCACCAGAATGGATCGCATTTTCCGGATCTGTCCGGACCGCTCCGCGGCACTTGCGCAGTTAAATAAGTGAGATGTCAGTGAACAGCGATATTACGCTTCCCGCTACGCTGACCTCGCTCGCTCGCCTGGCAGAATGGCTTGCGGAAAAGATGGAAGCGTTACCCGTGAATGATGAGTGGCGGTTCTCACTCGATCTCGCCGCGTGTGAGACAGCAACCAATATCATTCGTCATGCGCTAAATGAAGACAGTCACCGCCGGTTTACAGTGGAATTTATTGCGTCAGACATCAGCATTACGCTTCGCTTTATGGACGAGGGGAGTGTATTTCCCGCTGAACGCCTCCTGGCGGCACGTTGTGATGCTTTTTCTGACCAGACAATAACCCAGGAAAGCGGCAGAGGGCTGAAATTGATTTTGTGGTATGTGGATAAATTTCGGATCGAATACTCGGCGGGCAAAAATATTACTTTGCTGGAAAAGTCGTTGGTATGTTAGTGCCGCATGCCGGGTTATGAGCGAATGTACTGGACTGATAAGCTGTTACGCCGGGCGAACGCGGTGTTACCCTACGTATGTCAATGCTGCTAACAACAGACTCAACGACACGTTCTGAGCGGCACACGCACTCAACCTATGGCATCGCAGTTCTGTAATATTTTTTTGGACAGGCACTTATGCACCTGTCACACGGCGCCCACTTAGTCGTCAGTATGCGGTGGAACCGGCAGACCTAGCGCGCTTACCAGTTCATCGATACTGAGAGGAACGTCAAACCATTTGTCGTTCGACAGAACGACGCGGCAACCTTTTGAAAATTCTTCTTCACGGACCCATGCTATAAGCTCTTTCTGGATCATCCATGTTTTATTATTTCTGTCCCTGAGGGTCACCAGGTTAGTGGGTGAGCAGGAAACGCCGGTGGTTGTTTCTGAGGTGTGATATATGCTGGTGTCTAACATGCGGTGCTCCAGTCAAATGGCTAGCTTGAAACTTTTTTATTGTGTATGAGTAACCACGGCAGACGGACCACCAGGACGAGCTTTTTGCCGTCCCTCCGCTCTTGCCGCACAACGAGAGTTAAACCTGCACTTACATTAATCCGCTTCCTGCATTCACCTTCCTTCCTGTCGCTGAAAGGTTTCAACAGAAAGCTATCCGCATCAGAAACGCGGACAAGTGGTCAGCTAATATATCGTCACCGTTTCGTTTTTCTTCACGGCTATCTGCTTTGGCCCGTCCAAGACGGTAACAAAGTGGCCACTCATTCAGAAAGAGCCTGTTATCTGAGCAGACATTTTCTCTGGGCCAGTGTGATCGTACATTCTGGGTTATAGGCAGTCTGACAAGCTGAACAACGCTTTTCGGGCGGGTCAAATCAGGCGCATCGTGAAAGCAGAGTACACCTAAAAATCGTTCCTTGCTGGTGTGTATCAGCAGTGTATACTTGTAACTCACACTTCGGAGGTGTAAATGAAATACAGAACTAACGTCACCATTGATAAAGAAGCCTACGAGATATTTTCATCTGCGGGCTTAAACCTTTCTAAAATGGTTAACGAGCTTGTCACTACTGAGGCTCGCAGAATCCGGGCTGAACGCTGGAAAGAAGAAAACCGTGAAAGCATGAAAGCCTTCTCTGACTTTGTGGGAGAAGAGGGATCGCTTTCTGATATGTACAGGAACTGGTAGGGATGCAATTTGACGTTTACTCACACAAGAATGGTAAAAAATATCCTTATCTTGTTGAAGTACAAAGCTACCTGATAGACACGCCAGGCCGTTTAATGGTTGCCCCCCTTGCTCTTCCGGGCGAGTTCGTGGGTTCAGGTGAACTTTATCCTGAGGTACTGGTTAACGGCAGCAAGTACCGCGTTGTGACAACCGACATTGCATCTGTCCCGGTGAAAGCGTTAGGGGATAAAGTGGGTGATGTCAGTCAGTATGAAGCAACAATAAAAAACGCCATTTTCAGGCTTTTTTGGGGTTTCTGACAGGTTTTCTTAACCCACCGATGCCGGTCACCGGCAATGACGGGGCGGGTCGGCCAGCCATGAATGTCGCATTCGCTGGCGGTTTTCGTTATTCTGCCGCGAATAAACGTTCACGGCAGTAAACCTAAAACACAGCAACGCTATTCTGGCCTTCTTAAATGGCAGGAATCACGTGATCAAGTTTGGGTCGTTCCAGAGACGAAACCCACCTTCGAATGCCAGCGTGTTGTCGCCTTTCCGGCAGTTGGGCGGAAGTGAATCGAGTTCACCTACGTTTCCGCCGCCTAAGACGACGTACTCAGGCTGTAACGCGGCGGTCAGCATCTCCACAACATCAAAAACACGCTCTTGCCATTTCTTATTGCCTTTTTTTATCCGATAGGCTTCACCCACATAATGTTCATAGCTATTGCCCTTGCGATAAGGTAAGTGAGCAATCTCCATGGGCTGAGCGACATTCTCAACGATCATCGCAGCACCTAATCCCGTGCCAAGACCGAGAAAGAGCATGCGTCCGCCCTGATAGGAACCCAGCGCCTGCATCAGGGCGTCGTTGACGATACGAACAGGGCAACCGAATGCGCCCGCGTAGTCAAATCCCACCCAGCCCTCACCGAGGTTGGCGGGTTCCCGAAGCGGTTTGTTGTGCGCGACCGGACCGGGATATCCCATTGCAATCACATCGTAGGTCATGCCTTCAGCCAGGCTCTTAACCACAGCAACCATTTCAGCCGCAGACATTGTCTTTCCACTGTCTGCCTTCTTTTTCACCCCGCCAGCGCTGGAGAGGATTTTTACATGGCTTCCGCCGATGTCGATGGCCAGAACGATTTGATCTTTTTTCTTTTTAGGTTGCCGCGTCATTGATAGTGCTCCATAACTCAATCGGGATCGACCCAGCCGCCGGGGGGCGCAAAGTCTGCCATCGTAGCCGGCCCCCAGGTTCCGGGCTTGTAGGAAAGGGGGACGGTTTTCTTATCCAGTACTGGCTCAACGATCTTCCAGGCCAGTTCCGCCGCGTCTTGTCGGGTAAAAAGCTGACGATCGCCAGCCATCGCATCGCCTATCAGCCGCTCATAGGGCGCCATATCGCCGATGCCATCGTCAAGCGCCGTTAGCTCAACGGCTTCACCTCGCATCTTTTCGCCAGCCGCCTTGCGTCGCGCCCCAATGCCGATCGTAATATCCGGACCAAGGCGAAAGCGGATATAGTTAGCGGCCTCGTTGGCAATGTCATCGAAAAGTGTAACGGGTGGTCGCCGGAAGCGCACGATCACTTCCGTCGCATGCGCAGGCAGATTTTTGCCGGCACGGATAAAAAAGGGAACACCACTCCAGCGCCATGTCGCAATCCGGAAACGAACCGCAGCGAACGTCTCTGTCGAAGAGGAAGGGTTGACACCGGGTTCATCGGTATAGCCTGCAAACTGTCCACGAACCACATCATCGTCCGACAGGGGGGGAATGGCCTTCAGCACCTGAACTTTCTCATCAACCAGATCGTCGGACGCGCCGGAGGCGGGAGGTTCCATAGTCAGCAACAGAAGCACATTCACCAGGTGATTTTGGATCACATCGCGGAGGCAGCCAACTTCATCATAAAATTTGCCGCGTCCTTTAATACCAAAGTCCTCGGCCATAGTAATCTGAACGCTTTCGATATGATCGCGATTCCATATTGGTTCGAGGAAGCTGTTGGCAAAGCGAAAGTAAAGGAGATTCTGGATGGCTTCCTTCCCTAAAAAGTGATCGATACGGAAAATCGCGTCCTCATCGAAAACGTTGTGAAGCACGTTGTTCAGCTGTTTTGCCGACGCGAGATCGCGGCCGAACGGCTTTTCCACCATCAGGCGGGCGCCTTTCGCGATACCCGCCTCTTGCAAACCTGTGACGACCGTTTCAAACAGCGACGGGGGTATAGCCAGGTAATAGAGCGGGTGATGATGGTCCCCCAGCGCATCGCGCAATCCATCGAATGTTGACTGAATGCGATAATCGCCGGAAACATAGGACAGCCTGTCCGCCAGCGCAGCAAAGACTGCCTCATCGAACTCATCGACGTGTTTTTCAACCGACTCTTTTGCACGCGCAATCAACTGGTCGCGCGTCCAGTCTTCAAACGCCACACCGATAATGGGCGTATTGAGCGTGTTACGCTTCACCATTGCATAGAGTGAAGGGAAGATCATTTTATAGGCAAGATCGCCCGTGACACCGAACACTACCAGTACGTCTGAACGTTGCTGTACCATCGCTGTGTCCCTCCGCTTTAGCGGTTTTTTTCCAGATGGCCACCGAAGGCGTGCCGCATGGCTGAAAGAACTTTTTCAGCAAACAGAGCTTCACCACGAGAAGAGAAACGCCCGAAGAGAGCAGACGCGAGAACCGGCGCGGGAACGCCCGTTTCCACCGCTGTCTGCAGTGTCCAGCGGCCTTCACCGGAATCTGACACACGACCATCATAGTTTTTAAGGTGCGGGTCCTGCTTCAACGCCTCGGCGGTCAAATCCAGCAGCCAGGAACCGATAACCGAGCCATGTCGCCATACCTCCGCAACGGCGGGAAGATTGATGTCAAAACGGTAATATTCAGGATGGGACAGAGGCGCGGTTTCCGCATCTGCCTCCCGTTCGCCGTTTCCGGCATTGGCGGCTTTCAGTATATTCAGGCCTTCGGCATAGGCGGCCATCACACCATATTCAATGCCATTATGTACCATCTTGACGAAGTGTCCGGCGCCCGCCGGCCCACAATGAAGATAGCCTCTCGGCGCTGTGCCTACGACCGCATCTTCCTCAATGTGCTGACCGGCACCAGGCGCGAGCGACGCAAAAATCGGATCCAGACGCTTCACAGCCGCCTGCGGGCCACCGATCATAAGGGAATAGCCACGTTCCAGGCCCCACACGCCACCCGATGTACCGACGTCGATATAGTCGATCCCAAGGGGGGAAAATTCTCCAGAGAGATCGATCGCTTCACGATAAAAGGAGTTGCCCCCGTCAATGATGGCGTCGCCTTTATTCAGCTTTGATGCGAAATCCCGCGCAATCTTCGGTGTGATCGCGGCAGGCAGCATGAGCCAGACCGCGCGCGGCGCCGCCAGTTTAGCAATAAGATCGGCTGGCGACGACGCGCCGGTTGCCCCCTCTTTAACCAGTGCGTCAACGTTATCGGCGTTCACGTCGAAGACCACGCAATCATGGCCCTGTTTAAGAAGACGACGAACCATGTTTGCGCCCATACGGCCGAGTCCTACCATTCCAATCTGCATATCATTCCTCTCTGTCAATGCGCATTTGATTTTCCGGTTCATTCACAACCTGAACGGTGAAGTCGGTGTGTTCCCAGTTTTCAACATCAGGCCAGTAGAAGGTGAAGACAACGCGGGTTCCTGCGTCCTCATGCTGTAAAGGCAGGTCCACATAGTATGTGCCAAGTCCGGAAGGGATCGCCGGACTGTCAGAGACGGTCGCCCAGTTATCTGTGCTCCAGTGCACCAGTGCGTTTGCTTCCGTTTCCAGCCTCAGTTGCTTCCCGACAGGAACAGAAGACAGGCGGTTGTTAAAGCGCCATATGCGCAAGTGCGATGCGGTTTTATTCCGGATATAGCGCTCGACGCCCTGCGGTGGCATATCGAAGACCGCGCCATCGCGGAGCGACCGCACGAGTTTAATATGCTCGGAATGCGCCCAGACAAGTGGCATGGCGCTCCCGGCTGGCTGGCCGAAGAACAGCTCCCTTTCAGGAATATCGGGCCCGTCCCAGGTCTGTTCCGGTAACAACCCGCCCGGACCTGCCGACTTCTCCAGCGTGGATAAGAGCGCCTCCGCGACCTCGCGCCTGCCCGCTGCCAGCTCGTAATGCGCGCGTTCGCCCGCCAGCAAGGGCCAGGGACGTCCCTGGCCGATACCATCGAACGGCGCGCCGTCTTCGTGCTCACCATAGCCATCGCCGGTATACCGATACCATAGTGGCCCCTGAGGGAGTTCGACACGCAGACTGTGGTCGATTGCTTTTACCGTATCCACGATGTGCGGGTCGTCGGCGGCGCGCAGACCAAAACGCACCAATGCCAGAGCATCCGGACTCAGCACATCGGTGGTTGACAGAATCGCCCGATCCGGCGTCTGGTTGCGGATCTCGGTTTCGCCGGATGCGCTTGCTTCATCCGTTGCGCCGGGGGGAGCGATGCGGACGTAGTGACCGGCAATACCAACCGATGCGCAAAAATCGGGCTCTCCGGCAAAGGTCCATTTTTCAATCTGCTCATTCCAGCAGTCGGCGGTTTCGCGCAGATGGTTTGCAGCCACCTCATCGCCGTCTAGCGAAAGCAGGTCCGAGGCGGCAAGAAGGGCGGAGACTTCGACCGCCAGGGTAAACGGGCTGTAGCCCGCGTCTTCTTCCCAACGATCCTCGCCGGTCGCCGGGCCGTTGGTCAAAATATAGCGGGCCGCACCGCGCAGCATGGGCATAATGTGTTTCAGCGCTTTTTTATCGAGATGACCAAGTCGGTGCAGCATATCGGCTAGCAGAACAGGGAAGGCACACTCATCCATCTGGATACCTGACCAGTATGGTTTTCCATCGAGCCACAGGTTCTGTGGCCAGCGCCCGGAGGGCTCCTGAACGCGTCGGAGATAATCCAGTATGGCGAGTGCTTCGTTGGCATCGCCAGCTGCCAGGAATCCCCCAGCCGTTTCGACCAAGTCACGCGGCCAGACCAGATGATAGCCTCCCAGATCGTCATCGCCCCTCGAAAACCCCCACGGAATCGTCAGGCTCGCGACAACGGCACCGGGGCAATCGGCTGCTTTATGCGAGGCCAGAACTGCGGTTGACACCCGGTATGTATTCACACCGTTCCGCTCGGGTTGATCGAGTGGAATGAGCGTGTTCTGCCATGCTTGCCAGTTACTGATGTAGTGCTTGCGGGCTTTGCCAAAGCCTGCTTTCAGACTGGCGGTTGCCGCCGCTGCGGCTTCGGATTCCGTCTGGCCGAACCCGATTGCCAGCGTGGCTTCACGGCAGGCACTTGTGAATGCCAGCTCACCGGCAAGGGCGACATTGCCATCGTCCGCGCGCTGATACGAGTTCGCGATGCGCCCGTATTTTTTCAGCTGTTGCCAGCCGTCTGACGTGCCGACAAAGCCCACGCTCATTGCCGTCCAGGGTATATCGCAGACGAGCGCTAAGTAACGAGAGCGACCCGTGGCGAAAAGCACGGGCCTGTCTTCAAATTCACTGATCCATGCGGTGTTCATTTGCCCGGCGTTCACCAGATGGGGAGCGAGCAGGGCGGTGATCTTGTAATCCGCAACATCCCCCTTTAGCGCGGTGAAACGGATGCGTTGCAGGACACAGTCACGGGCAGGATCGGTGATGATATCTTTTTCGAGCCGGTAGCGACCATCCCGGGCCGTGTTAACGATCGAAAAGGCCGGAATGCCTGGCGAGACCGTATGGGTTTCTGTCGAGCAATCGCGCTTTTCTTCTGAAAAATAACCTTCAGGGGCGGTGATGATGAACCCGAAATCGCGGGTGCAGGCGCTGTCAACGCGCGGATAATAAATTTCGTTGAGAATGCCGTGGCTTAAGGTGAACCAGACGCGGGAATCAGGTGAAAGGGCGGTGCCAATTCCGCTCTTGGCACTCGATGTCCAGCGGGCTTCACTCCCTGGCTTTCCCGGCGCTACGTCAATGATGGCGCGTTGTTGTTGGGCGTCCTCGCTTGCGCACGTTTGCAACGGTAGGGCGTCGCTGTCAGAATTTGACATATTCAGAATACCTTGGCTGTGTGCAGAAAAAATCTTAACCACGAAGATGCGGATAACATCCTGACTTATCGCGGGCAAGAGTGAAAAATTTCTATACCAAAGCAACTTGGTTAAACTTAAAATCTTATGATTTTAGTATCGAACCTAATAGGGTTATAGCCGCTGTAACATTTCCGGTCAACTCTCTGAAAAGTTTCAATACACTTGAAAGTGTAAAAAATAAAATTTTTTTAGCGGTTAAGGATAACGGCTGAGTTAATTATTATCCGGGCATGACGCTCTGGGGCCAACTGCATGGCAAACAACCAGTTTTTTTTATTTGACGGCTTTTGCCAGGATATGGCTCCGGGAGAACGTTATACGGACATGACAGAATCTTTACGGGAGGATGGCTTGCTGTGTGCCTGTACAACCCCGACCTCAGTTTGCGTGGTGTTTTTATTTCGCTGAAGTTTGAGAATAACTGCGTAATCGCTTCCACATCAAATCCAGAGGCTGGAAATGTATTTTCACGCTCAGCATTCAGAGCGATTAAGAATGCGCAGCTTCAACATTGCAGAGACAGAATTTCGTGCATGAGCGTTGATGCCAGCTGCTAAATGATGCATCCTGACGTCAATATCATTCAGATCCACTAAGCGGGAAAGCCTGAAGCAATAATCGGGGAGGCAATGCATTCGGAACAGGGGAATAACGAATCACAAGAGCAGGGGAAATGCTGACTTGTGGCATCGTTAATCGTATACCTTACTATTAACCTATTTTGTACCAGAATCCGATGCTCCTTTAAAACATCAGCGTTATTCACCAAATTAATATTTTGGAAGGTTCAACAATTTTAACCTTTAAAAATTTAGCACTCAATAATGTTAATGCATACGACGAATAATATTGGCCTCTTAATTTTCACACTTTTAACGTACTCGAATTTGGTGGAACGCATGATGCACTTGCCTGTATATCACGCGTACACGGCGTGGGAAATTTTTACGACCTCCGCATATTTAAATCCCGTCCATGCCAATGCAATACCTGGTGTGACGCCTTACTCTTTATCCGAGCGCTCCCGCTTTGGCTGCCCGCTTATAGCAGAGATATTGTTAGCGAGATCAATTACAAAAAAGTTGTAAATTAATGATTAATCAGAGTAAGTCAAAATTATCACGTCCGTCTCTGTCGATGCTTTCCTGCATGCTGGGAATGACTCAGTATTTTTAACGAATCTGCGCTGTTAAGAATAAAAAACCGCCTTACGGCGGCTTTACTGTTTCTGACTCCGGGTCACCAGGTCACGACCGGAAGATTTAAGTACTTATGATGCATCATCTGTGATGTCGTCATGTGGGCACGGGCCGCCATCGTCGCAGGCAGGGTTGATGCGCAGGTGACTCGCAAAGCTTTTCTCATTAGCCAGAAGCATGTCTCCGTTACCGTGCGCAGTATTCCTCAGCTGTGAAACCACATCGTTTTTGATGGGCAGCGAAGATGCCGAAGCGGTTACAGCCAGTGCTGCGCCCTGATTCAGGAAAAATGCAGTTAGCGCGAATACGGTTGTCTTCATTACCGATTTTGTTGAGAGCATGTTCATGATTTATCCTTGGTCAATACATTTTTTAGGGAAACGTTTTAGCTGTGTGGCAGATTTGTTTGGCTGAGTTCCAGCAAACTGAAAATTTATTGCCAATGCCTCAGTGTGCTGATGGCCTTATAAAACGGCCTTTGGCCGTGACTCGCTAGCATCGGCTGATGCCTCCTTGTCATCGATTCGGCATTTGTACTTTGTGTTTTCTGCCTGACCGACCGATTTGTGCCAGCAGCGGACGTTCCAGACTTCAAATAAAGTTAATTAGCAGGGAGCAGGTCATAACGACGCTACCGCACCAGACTCAGTGAAGATAACGTCCAGCGATATGAGACGGAAAATCTGATTTTATAAGGCCATTTTTTAATAAAAATTCAGGCGCTTCAATCTCAAAGTCTGCATTTATAGTCAAAGTAGTTTTTTAAAAATGATGATGTCCTTTGAACTAACCAGCTCTAAAGGAAACACCATGAAATCTAAATCGTTAGCATTGGCACTAAAAACGTCGGCTCTGGCCCTGGTAACCTTTACCGGATTCCAGGAAACGGCCTTGGCAGAAACAGGTCATGAAACTTTAATGTCCTCAGGTACCATTGCTGTGTCTGCTCCTTCAGTAATTGAAAAAATGGCATCCGGGAATAAAACTACTCAGTTAACGTTGGCACTGTCTAAAGGGCTGCGCATCAACCCAGCATGTGATGATGGAGGCCCATGCCCGCCTGCAGATGACACCTCCGATGATGCTTCCTGACTAACAAAAATTTGCAGTAGCGTTCCGTTTTAACGGTAGAAATCTATGAAAAACCGCCTTGTCTGGCGGTTTTTTTACGCCTTTTTCACTATTGTTTACCTGTGTGGGACCAACCAGAAGATCACGCCGGGCCGGCGTCAGTTCAATAAGGCTTCTGTTAACAGCTCGTGGTTGTCTGATTCTTATCGAATGTCTAAATAAACAATTCCCTTTAAACGCCATACTCATGGAACTAAATCGTCTTTTACCACACACAACCAAATCGTTACCTGTTATTTATCATTTCTACAATTATCGAGATTTCAAAAAGATAGAATAAATAGCTCTTCAGCAACATCATATTGGTTATATTCCACTGATTCATCTTCGAATATTCCCGCTACATCTTCGTCCAGTAGCTCATTAGGATTGCCGGAACGTGTGAGTGCATTAACAAGAGAAATTGCAGATAGAACCCAGCTATCCACTACAGGGTATCAAACCGCGATGGGGCGTATGAACAATTCACATAAACTGGATGGAGACGCGCTTATGACAATGAGAAGAGCAGAACAATATGTAAATGCGGCGAAAAGAACATATCCGACAGAAACGCTGAAGTCTCTTGCTTCACTACAACAATCATATATTTATAAAACTTCCGATGGAGAATTACGAGGTGCTATTGAAATGTCGTCGCAACAAATCTCAAAATGCATCGATAGATGTAGGGAAAATGGATTTTCAAATTGCGATGTGCAGGCGTTAGAAGTTGCTTTACATCTACAATATCGGCTAGGTTTAGATAATTTCAAGATCGTCAGCAATAACAAATTAAGTCACAACTATATTGTCATTGAACCTTGCAAAGATTTCCCCAGAGGGGCAATAGCAGATTCTTGGACAGGACAAGGTCTTTTAGAATTAAATTTAAAGACAAAACTCAAATTTAAACATCAAGAGCAAAATTTTCAGATAAATAAAAATATGCATAAATGGATTGAAGAGTACGGTCGTGGTTATGTTCTACCCGAGTAGCTAAATAAGTGCGGAATGATTCCGTTGCGTGCAGCCCGTGCAAACCGCTTCAGAGTGCGCGCGAGTCGCTCAGTGTAGTCGGTCAGTTATGGGTATTGCCAACTTTGCTTTTTCCTGCACCACGATCATCGGCACAAGCACCTACTTGATGTCACCATAACGGCGCGAATGGTCGAGCGAGCGTTACTATCATGCCCGCTATGTCGGAGACAACTGCTGAATGAGTGTTGCATTGGGTGGCAGACGCTTATGGGCTGCGCCGGCCGCTGAACGTGGGGCGCAGATATTCCTTACATCGCACAATCTGTTCGCGCCAGTATTGATGGCCTTGGTCCCTGGGGGGGAAGGGGCACACAGTTAGATTGAGATCTTGGAAATAAAATATCTCCCTGAGGCCACTAAAAGAGCAGCCCTTTTTTATCAGCCGTTATCTGAATGGGTAGATTAGCCAGAATACTAAGTTGGTTAACTTATGTGGGATGGAAAATCAACCTAAGGCCTGGTGAGATAGTAGAGCCTGGCAAGCAGCATCGTGCTGTACTGTCTTGGCCTCCTGAGTTTGATAGCATCATATATGACAAATCCAAGAGAAAAAGGCTGACCAACTTCAGAAACCTGCGGAACCGAACCGCTTATGAAGTCACTAATTTCTTATCTTTTTGAATAGGGCGTTGAAAATATGACAATCACGTCTAAGCATATCGGCAAACACCCAAGCCTCACCACAGTTCAGGCTGGGTCTTCGGCTTCGGTCGCGAATCAAATGCCTGATCCTGCACAGTTCAGTGATGGCCGATGGAAAAAGCTTCCGGCTCAACTATCTTCAATGACATTGGCGAGATTTGATCAAGATATTTGCACGAATAATCACGGCATCAGTCAGCGAGCAATGTGCTTTGGCCTTTCATTGAGCTGGATTAACATGATTCATGCCGGAAAAGATCACGCTACGCCCTACGCATCAGCAGAAAGAATGAGATTTCTGGGGTCCTTTGAGGGGGTAGTACACGCTCGTACCGTTCATAATTTCTATCGAAGTGAGCACAAATTTCTATTGGAACAAGCTTCCGCAAACCCCGGAGTATTCAGTGGTGCAATGGCGGGCACAGAAAGTTTATTACAAGCTGCTGAATTGAAAGGATTAAAGCTTAAACCTGTTCTGGAGGACAAGTCTAACTCAGGTTTACCTTTCTTAATTGCGTGTAAGCAATCCGGGCGGCAGGTGAGTACAGATGAAGCTGCGTTAAGCTCCTTATGTGATGCAATTTTAGAAAATAAAAAAGGGGTCATGGTAATATACAGCCAGGAAATGGCACACGCTTTGGGCTTTTCTGTATCAGCAGACAGTAAAAGAACAACCATATTTGATCCTAATCTCGGAGAGTTTCATACGCACTCGAAAGAATTGGCTGATACTATCGAAAATATATCATTGGTAGATGGGCTGCCTTTAATAGGCGTTCAAGTATTCGCTTCAAAAAGACACTAAATGTAAGACTCTCAAGTTTACCTTGCGGGTTCCATGGAATCTGAAGACCCAGCTCCGATTTTCATAATCGAGCATAAAACGTAGCAGTGAATACATAAAATGCGCTCTTAACTGCGGCAACATGGGCTCGCCGGAGTGCACCGACTCCCGGATACCGCTTTCCGTGCCCAGTTGAAACTCATCTTCGTTCATCCGGCCTGCCGCCGCGATGAAGCTGACACAGATCTACATACTCCAGTCTGTTGGCAGGCGCATCTCCGGATGCGCCTGCCGTAATATTTCCATCAGCGCGTCGTTTCTGACCTCGCTGTTGTCAGAAATTGAGGACGCAGAACCCAACATGGCGTGTCTGCATGAAAAATATGCCCATCGCTGACGCTATTAAAATGCTACTGTCGCTAAGGATCTCACGGTACCGGGCGATACGGTGACGGCAATGGGGATTAAAGATGCAGGCAGCATCACTGGGGTGGCTATCTAAGCATAAAGATGTCATAACTTAAAAGCAAATCAGATATGTGAGTAATACCGGAATCAGCTTAAGTAACTTCTGCGTGCCTTAGGGAGGCATTTTGGCACGCGGTATTCAGGCCAAATGCGATGCGGCATAACGAGTTAGATTACTGCCTGCTGCAACCCTTAAATATTGAAAAACGACTAATTTGCGTTAAATATCGACATCAAGGCGTGCCGCTAGGAACACCGTTTTTAGTAAAAATGAAAACGTCAGTACGATTACCTGCGAATTTAACACTCAATACCAGACCATTATCTGCCTAAAAGCGGCAATGAAAGATGTTGATGTTTGCTCCTGATTTGAGCTTCAGTGCATTTCTGCTATGTTCCAGAAGCGAAAAAAGGCTGGCAGACCGGAAGAGCTGCCAGCCGCAATTGATCATTACCACTTTATTATTAAATTCGAGTTATTTTCTCACTGAATGTAATCGTTCCGATTATAAGCATCTTTAACGCTTTTTTCTGTGTTAAACGTCAGCAGCAAGCTGCCGAGGCCAGCGCCCCGAAAAAACTCCTTTTATGACGCCAGCGTTGTAAAACTCGCTCAACACGGTTAAAAGTGATACTTGAAATAACTGCTGCTGAAGGCCAGCAAGCCTATTCAGTAAAATGTCACGTAAGACAGGATATGTACAACTTTAAACGTCTACACCGGGCGCACAGTACCTTTCAGCATCTGAGCCATCTTTTACGTCATCTGGCGCCTTCATATCGCTTAGCGAAATAGTGATGCAGGCTCTAACTACAGATGTGAATTCAGAGAAAAAAGTCCGCTTTGTGCCAGAAGCGGACGTTGGAAAATAAAGAGGGAAATAATTTTCTTCCGTGATGCCCTTATTTCTAAAGTCTGGCTGCTGCTTTTAAAGTAGCCTGCCGCCTCTTTTCAATAAATGGCGCGGCCTGTTCCTGTGCTTTTTTCAGCTGTTCTTCAGATGCTGAACGGGGTGAACCACAGGTAAAGGGAGGTGCGGGGTCGTATTCCATATGCAATTGAATATTCTGAGCGATATCACTACCGTAAATTTCTGACACGACGTTGAGAGCAAAATCTATACCTGCAGTTACACCTGCGCCAGTTATACGGTTGCGGTCACGAACTATGCGCTCACTTACTGGCTCTGCACCTAACAAAGCGAGCTGATCCAGAGAAGCCCAGTGTGTAGTTGCTTTGTATCCCCTTAGAAGGCCTGCTGCGCCCAAAACAAGCGACCCGGTGCATACCGAAGTTACGAGCTTTGCTTGTTTACTTTGAGTACGGATAAACGAAAGGACTTCTTCGTCCTCCATCAGATTTATCTGCCCTGGACCACCTGGGACACAAATTACATCCAGTTCGGGACATGCGTTGAATGTGGTTGTTGGCTGTATAGCCATACCACGATCAGAAACCACGAGGTCCAGGTTTTTCCAGATGAGATGAACCTTGGTATGTGGTGCTCTTACGAAAACTTCATAAGGGCCGGTAAGATCAAGCTGAGTAAGAGCCGGAAACAAGAGCAGCCCGATAGATTTGCATAAAGAATCACTCATAAAAAATCCTTTTAACGCAAAAGGATATAATGTCTTTTCCTTCAGCAAAGGCAACCATTTGTTTAACGAATAGGAGTGTGCCTACTGAAGACCATGCTCAATCCCGCTGTATTTCAGTAGCGTTAAGAAATTTATTACCAGTCCCAACCAAAATGACTAATGATAAAATGTCCGGTCTTCGCTCATAACGGACCTTGGGTGACTAATGAGGGGGCGCTCTGTGCCAGAAGATGACGTTACTGGCCTGAATCCTGATTAACGAATCTGCGTAGATCAAAATAAAAAACCGCCTTAAGGCGGTTTTTTATTTTAGTGCGGAGTCTGCAGGCCACAGGCCACCGCCGGTTTTTTAATCACTTACGATGCATCATCTGTGATGTCATCCTGTGGACACGGATCTAACTCGTCGCAGGCATTGTTGACGCGCTGGCCACTCGCCAGGGTTGGTTCTTTGGCCAGAATCATGTTTTCGTTACCGTGCGCAGTATTCTTCAGCTGTGAAACCGCACCGTTGTGGACAGGCTGTGTAGATGCTGAAGGGGTTTCAGCCAGTGCTGCGCCCTGGTTTAACAAAAACGCAGTGAGAGCGAATGCTGTTGTCTTCAGTACCGATTTTGTTGAGAGCATGTTCATCATTTATCCTTAGTGATTACGTTCTGTTGTGGAAAGTATTATGTGAGTCGTTAGTCCCTGTGTCTGAGTTCCAGCAAACTGAAATTATATTTCCGGTATATCGGTTTTATGACGGACTCATAAAATCAGATTTTTCCTGTCCGGACGGGCCCTATCCTGAATCAGATAGTTGTTAAAGTGAGACGGGAAAGAACGAATCAGTCAACGGGCATGCAGCGCTGAGCGGTACGCTTTCACGGCGGATATTTATATGCTGCGGATGTCTGCTCTGTGCCATGAACAGCCTCTCCGTTATCGCCCGGCCCCACAGGATAGCGCCCCAGGAGCTCCGTGACGTACGGGAAAACATAATCTGTCTCAGGCGTTTTTTGCCCACTACCTTCATACGGGCGAAACCACGTACCATAACTGGGATATGGGCAGGGAAAAACTTAAAGCCCAGGCGGTTGTGCTGATCCGTACGGTGCAGCAAAATCCTGAGATGGCCAGCCAGGGGCCTTAAAACATTCTGCCCTGTGGGCCCTGCGGCTAATGACATCAATCCTCTGTATGGTTTACGTCATGCTTTGCTTCCGCATCCTGCGTTTCCCTCTCTTTTAATGCCTTAAAAGCTTCTTCGCGGGCAGGGCCATGGCCCTTTCGGTTCCTTTCCTGGCGGGTAGTCGGGCTAGAGTTTGGTGGCTGGCGTCAACGTCAACGGCTGCTGACAGCTGCCGCCGCCCCGGCAAAGGGCCACCGTGGTTCTGTGGCCAGTCCACGTTGTGGACTGCAAATACCCCATCTGACGTCTTTCTCGTTATTCCGGTCATGCCTTGCTCGGAAGGGAGTTAGTTGTAACTCTTCCCTTCGACATAAAAGGACAGACCGGAAAAGAAAAAACCGAGTCAGGGGAAGGCTTTTATCCATGTCAGACCGGCTTGCAGTTGATCGGGAGCCAGTAAGGCAGGTAAACCCTGAGTCATTTGATGATTTTTACAAGCATAAAGACAGATGAGATTCCAGCGGAGCACAAATGAGAGGTGCGCTTACCGGAAGCCGCGCCGTTCGAACTCGCTTCCCTGTCTGCGTCCGTGGTGTCGCCGCTTAACGAGCCCGCAATCACCTGTTCGGCTGAAAGCGTTAATACATAGTGACCATCATTTGATTAGTCGGCCTGTTAAAAAATCTGGTCGCACATCGAATACCAGAGTCAGGCACTTCGCCATCGTACCTAACCGCTGTTTATTGCACATCCGAAACATGATTAAACTTAAACAAACTACGCGAACGTAAATTAAATAACAGGCATAGATATAAATATCACTGGTGTAACAAAGTGTTAATTATATTAACCAAAGGTAATTAATTATATTAATTCGATATTAATCAGCAACTTATAGAAAGCGCAGCGGTAGTTGACATTAAATAATTATAACCTTAGATTACCATTCCATAACTTAACATTTAAAATATTCTAATGTTTTTTGTGCTTTTCTTGTTGTTTACGGGAAGGAAAGTCTCCCTGAGACAACCAGTGCGCACGATTATGTACAGATTGAGATGCATAAAAATCGTACAAACCTAAGGCAAATTAATTGAAGGAGAACTACCATGCCTAAACCGAATCTTTCTTACCAAGAGACTTATGCTTGGAGTGGGCGCGTATTAAATGGATTGAGAAAAGCAGCGGCAGAAAACAATTTTACAGAAATCCTGCCCAGCATCGTTTCTTCAAGCTATGAACCTGGCGCAAGACATTCCATTGCAGTACTGGGTGATAAAGATCTACCGGAAATAGTTGCCGATCAGCCTGGGAAGGTACAGGTAAAAGGGAAAGAAAAATATTACCTCCCGGTAAGCCATGTCGTTGAAAAACAAATGTCGCTTGAATTTCTGGAGAAAGTGTACTGTGTGGCGCCTTGCCTGAGACTGGTGATGGATGGTGAAGAACATTCAGGAAAACACCTTTATAACTTCTTCCAGTTTGAAATTGAATGGCGTACCAGCAGCATGAGCGATGTATTCAAGCAGGGCGAAAAAATACTGACCTCAATGGCAAAAGAGATTTTGGAGGATTCGACCCTTCAACATTCAGAAACTGGGTTACGCAATATCAAAGCATTAGCGAAATCAAATTATCCTACAATTACGTTTGCAGAAGGTCACCGGTTAATTGGCAATTCGCCCGATCTAAAAAGAGATTTTACTGCAGAAGAAGATGAAAAGTTAACGCAGCTTTTTGATATCCCATTCTGGATTTATGATTATCCGGAAGGTGTCCGTGATTCTATTTACCATCAAAATGAAAAAGGGAGCTATGATACTTACGATCTTATGCTGCCTTTCGGTTATGGTGAATTAACCACTGGTGGCATCCGGCCTAAAACTGCACAGGAAATTCATGAGCAGTCAAAAAAACTTGGTAAGTCATACAGTAATGAATACGCGGCCTGGAAAGATAAATCTCAAATTCAGACCGCAGGTTTTGGTATCGGACTGGAACGTATTATCAGGTTTATGAGCGGTTGCGAGTCAATTCTTGATATCGTGCAGTATCACGACTTAGGGCCGAACCGTACTATTAACGAAACTTTCTTTAAAGAAAAAGAATCGGCTTAACCTTTTTCCCGAGGCTATATGACGATGGTAAACCTCAAGAGATATGAGTCCTCGTACGCTGTTCCGGATAAGGATAGCGTGGAGATCACGATGCCAACAGCATGTCGGGAACGATTCAGGCACGATTATGCTGATAAAAAGCTGTTAACTAACGATGCTATTATCACTCTTCACAGAGAAATAAAAAGCATCATCGATCCCAAAGATGAAATATCGAGTAAAATACGTGAGTGCGTAGCCCGTCAGGGCTATGCCATAGTCTCGGGATTTCCAATAGATGAAAGTAAGCCAGAGACACCGCTGAAAAAAATATTAGATATTCCAAGCGGAGATTCTATCACAGAAAAAACGCTGATATATTTATCCTCCTTGTTGGGTATGCCTCACGCTTACGAACAGGAAAATAGCGGTCGTTATATACACAACCTTTATCCTGTAAAAGGTGACGAAATGGTCGCTTCTGGAACAGGTTCGGAAGTGGATCTTGAATTTCATACAGAAATAGCTTTTGACGATAATAAACCAGACTATCTTCTGTTAACGGCCGTCAGAAGTCGCACTGATCAAAACGTGCCCACGACATTGGTTAATGTGCCGAAAGTACTCGCACAATTATCTGAAGAAGAGGTAAATCTGCTTCAGGAGAAAATATATTTTGTGAGAGCGCCGTATTCTTTTTCAGAAGGTGATGATATTTATTACCTGAGACCCTTAGCCGATTTCAGCAAAGGCGAAAGATATTACTTCAATTTTAATCGTGGCGTAGTTCATTGCGGTACGCCGGAAGCCAAGTTTCTGTTTGAGAAATTAAGATCCCTTTTTAATGAGCATGCTTTTGAAGCCCTGCTCTCACCAGGGTCTGCATTAATTATTGATAATAATAAAATGCTACATGGTCGTTCGCTATTTAAACCTGCATTTGATGGTAAAGACCGCTGGCTGCAAAGACTTTACGTAAAGAAAATTAAGGAAGCCGTATGAATCAACATATCATGGTTGTAGAAGCGTCTTTTCTGGGCGTTTCCTATATTGCTCGTGCAATCAGAAATCTGGGCTATGAGCCCGTTTTCCTTACTAATTACTGGAACCAGGAAGGTGATGCCCTCATCCAGCTGGCGCAGGAAAGGGCTATATTCTGCGATACCACAGACATCGAAGATATTAAACGTGTGGTGAACGCTTTCGGCATAGAGAAGATTGCGGGCCTGACCACACTTCTGGACAGTCGCCTGGCCATTATCGCCACGGCAAACAAAGAGCTTGGCCTCCCTGGTGTTTCAGCGAGCGTGCTTAACTTGAAGGATAAGGCCTGGGTTAATGAAATTATTCCTGAATATATTCCTGCCTCTCTGGGAATTGAATGGCAGGTCACGCCTGAAAAAACTATTGTAGACTTTATTTCTGCTTCAGGAGCAGCAAAATTCATCGCCAAACCAGGCCTGACGGCGGGGGCCATAGGCACATTCGCCTTCCAAACTTTTGATGAACTCAAGGAAAAGATAGCTCTCGCTATTAAGAAGATCCCTGACTATCTCAATCCTAATCAATATATCATTCAGGAATTTTTTGACGGAGAACTGGTCAGTATTGAGGGCTATGCCTGTCATAATAAGGTCAATTTTATCGGCGCTACAAAACGTTTTAAATATGGAAATACTGAAGTACAGCATAAGTTCCCCTACCAGAATGACATGGGTAATACGGCTTATGAGAAATGTAAAAACGTTGTCTGTACGTTAATCGACCGGGCAGATTTTAATTACGGCTTTTTCCATATTGAGTTTATGGTTAATGGGGTTGAAGTCAGGCTTATTGATGCCAATATGGGCAGGCCCGGCGGAACGAATGTTATGGAGTTGATTGCATTTGCCTATGATGTCAGTCCGGTAAAAATTTTTGAACATGCTATCAGCGTCGCTGTCTTGCAAAAACCTGTTATTGAGAACAGCTTTTTTGACAGGCCCGTTCGGGAGGATGTTACAGGGATCCTTTATGGCCTGGCGGAAAGCGCAAGACTGTTACGATTTGATCTTTCTGAGCCCGCTTCCTCACATCATCTGGCTGTGAATATGGGCACAGTTATTCCCGCCTTAGGAGAAAGCAACTGGTCAGCTATAGGTACT
>NZ_CP049115.1:2925000-4550072 GCF_011044475.1 Pantoea stewartii | reverse complement strand
GTAGAACGCTTTGCCCGTCAAAGAGGAATCTCCACAATTTCATTTGGATATCATTTCGAAGATTTGTTTGCTAGCGTATTTAGGACATACACACTCGGAACTTTGTTAGGTGAATCAGCACCATTGAAAACATGGGGAGAATTCACTCATACATCTCCCCTATGGACAATTACAAAGAAAGAGCTGACGCTTTATCTAAAATTTGTTGCACCTGAGACTCACTCAAAACAAGGTTCTCCGACAGATTATGACAGGGGAGATCATAATAGGGATATAAACTATTTCATGATTGATTTGCTTTCAGGTCTCTGGCCCGGATTAGGGTTTAACTTCTTTGAGTCACTGGAACGACTCAACAAAAATTACAACATTAAAAAAGCAGAATATGAAACCTGTTCCAATTGTGGAATAACTTATACTCATGCTTATGGAAAAGATATTGACCAAAGGAAATTTATTCACGTATGTAATCATTGCTCACACTTAATGAGCTTGGGAGAGATACCATTTTTGAATAAAGTAAAATAAACGCAGAGGTGGAAAATGGAAAATAAAAACAAGCTGCTTTTGACCGATATCATTTCCTCATTTGGCACAGGCATTAGTGATGTGGCAATTATTACAATGGCCTACATGATTACTAAATCCCCCGAAAAAACGGCCTACATTATATCTTTGAGACTGATCTCAAGTATGCTTGTTTTTTTTCTCATTCCTTATTTGCTAAGAATTTTATCAATGAGAGTACTAAGCATATTGACTGACTTCGCCAGATCTGTAACCTGCCTAACTATAGTTTTCACCTGGAATATCTATGTACTTGCAATTTCATCAACTCTGATAACTCTTTGCGCAGGATTAAATACGACACTGAAAAACGTTGCATTTCAGAAATTTGTTGATAGTAATGAAAGAGTAAGTTTTGTTTCAAAACAACAGTTTTATTATAATTTTTTTGGTTTAATGGCACCTATTATATCCTCACTGGCAATAGGAATCTTTGGAATAAAATTTATTTTTTATGTCGAAAGCTTTCTTTTCCTGATGTCTACATATTTAGTTTCTTCCCTTGAAGAATGGACACCTGAAAACCCATCTCAAAAGAAAAGTATTTTTTCAGGATTTACTTATATTTTCAATGATAAAGTTCAAAAAAACATTCTCTTTTTTAGATTATCCATAATTACATCTATGGTTGCTTATGAGATTATATCGACTTACATTCTAACTGATAACTACAAAGAACTCATCAATCATATAAATATTACTTATGTATCTTCGTACTCTGCTGTTGTTGCTTTATTTTCAAGCATGAGTACATTTTCTTTGTTAGTTGGAAGCTTGATAGCAGGGAAAATATTTAAAATTGAAAGCATTAATAAATCGTTTATTTTAGGAGCCGTTCTAATATCTGTAGGCTGTCTGATATGGTCCGTTCCATTGACTAAGTTTCTGGTTTTAAGTTATTTATCAGGCACATTCATCATATATTTAGGGTTGTCGCTACTTAAAATTTCATTATATAGCTCAGGACAGGAGCTTACTGACAAAGGTAAGTTCTCAGAAATAATAGCTACTTCCGATATGCTATCAAGAAGCTACCAGTCTTTATTAGGATTTGTGATTGTTGTTGGTATAGACCACTTCACGGCAGAAAAGTGTTTTCTTTTTCTAGCTTTCGCTGCACTTGGATCCCTCTTCTTTAGTTCATCAATATATAAACCTTTGATTTTGAGGAAAGTAAAAGATGGCTAAGTGTTCCTTTTAGACTTAACTCATGGGTTCATTGAATGCTCATGGCGCCCTGAAGCCTCCATCAATACCCATTAGCACTTAAAGCTGTCGAGGATAGCGAATGTTCAGCATTTTAGAAGTGGATAAAAGTGATCCTGACATGGTGGGCGGGTAAGCGAGCTCAATGCCTTTTAGCGCGAACTGTATTCTGCTGAAAGTAATCACTGACTAGATCTTTCAACCCTCATTGACGAGCAGCTCCGCAGCGTTACCCTCCGTGATGAAGCTGGTGCACCTGCGGGTTGTGTTGCTTTACTATTTCAGGAAAATGACTCAGCTGAAATTAAGCGGGTTTATATTCGACCAGAATACAGGGGCAGGACGCTCAGAGAGCGGATAGTCAGCGCAATCGAGACGATGAATCTAGAGAAGGCTCCGTGCTTATTACGGCTTGAAATGAGGACTAACCAGCAACCTGCCATCGCACTTTATCGTAAGTATGGGTACAAAATATGCGGTGCATTCCCCCGTATGCTGCAGATCCATTAAGTGTTTATGTGCAAAGACCTTTTTTAACTTTACGTTTTTTTATGCTACTTAGGAAAGTTATGCTCAAGGTATTGGATACATAAGTGAAACGTCCGCTTTTCGCTCAAAGCGGACCCTCATCTCAGTCAGCCTGTCCGATTTGTGTCAGAAGCAGACGTTGTCACGCCAGGAATTAATGGATGTGCACCGGACTTTCTGGAAAACGAAAGATTTTCATACTTTCTTTAGCGAAGTCTGGGCTGCGCTGTGTGGAAACAGGTTTGTAACCCAGTGGATTTCTGGTCGCTGCCGGATTGAAATAACCCGTATATGTCTTTGCGTGGCTCCGGCAGACGATCGACGCTGAACAACTTAAACACCATACTCTCAGGACTGACTGTTTCCACTGACGGCGCGGTTTCTTCCGTTTCGCTTGGCTTGATAAAGCGCGTTATCAGCCTGCTCTTTTAGTCTTTCTGCCTCACTAGCGTCTCCCCTGGCGGTTATCGTCCCGCACCCGGCGCTGACAGTTACGGTCCCGCCCTCTACAGCGGTTGCTTTATGCACCAGTCCGGCATCGGACACGGCCTGCACCGCCCGTTGCGCCACTTTCAGTGCATCAGCCTGACCGGTATTTGGCAGGATGACAGCAAACTCCTCTCCACCGTAACGGGCCACGATATCGTCACTGCGATGAATAACGCTCTTAAGGGCAAAACCTACTTTTTTCAGACATTCATCGCCCGTCACGTGCCCGTACGTATCGTTGTAGCGCTTGAAGTAGTCAATATCCACCATAATCAGCGACAGCGGTTCACCTGACTCAGCCGAGCATTTCAGATTTCTTTCCAGCAGCACATCAAACTGCCTGCGGTTAGCCAGTCCCGTCAGGCCATCCACCAGAGCCAGTGACTGAAGCGTATGGTTAATGCCGGTAAGTTCATCCCTGACCAGCGTCAGCTCCAGCTGGTTTTTTACGTTGACTCTGACCTGTCTCAGCATAAATAACCCCATCCCGGTGATGACAAACAGCAGCACGACATTGAGTGCTAAATCGATCAGGTTTTCAGATATCCACTCAGCCCGGGCTTCGTCCCGGTCATATCCTGCCGTCACAATCAGTGGATACCGCTCCAGCCGGGCATAACCAAATATCCGCTCCACACCGTCAAGCGCAGAGCGCCATGACGCACTGCCGCTGTCAGAATTTTTAAGCACGCTCCTGAACAGCGGGCTTGAGGAAAGGCTGCGGTTAATATAGGAATCGGGTAAAGGACGAATGTAAAGCACGGACGTGTCGGCAAGGATAAGCGCCAGCATATCCCGCTTGCCCAGGCTGTAGTAACTGTAGAACTGCCGAAAATAGTCCACCTTCACGGTCGCCAGCGCAACCCCTGCAAAATTGCCGGCGGCATCATTCAGCCGGACCGATACCGGTATGACCAAATCGCCCGTTGAGCGGCTTCGGATTACGTGACTGATATGAATCCCTGTATCAGCATGCGTGCGGTGCCAGATAAAATAGTCCCGGTCAGCATTAGTTGCCTTTACCGGCACGAAGCTGCCTGACGTCGCGACCCAGTTGCCCTGTCTGTCATAGATAAACAAACCGTGCAGTTGGGGAAGCTTTCCCTGCTGCTCGTGGATTTGCGCTTTAAATGCTGACGTGGAAGCATACTCCGGTCCGTTCAGCGTAAGTTGCCTCACTGCGTCGCTAAGAGTGATGTCCACCTGAAGAAACGCGTCTTCGGCCTGCCTGGCAAGTGAGACGGAAAGATTACGCGCGCCTTCCTCCCGCTCACAAAGTTTGAGGCGCCAGTCATTCCAGAGAGACCACGCGTTAATACCGACAACCGACAGGGCCGTAACGAGTAAAAATACAGCCAGGCTACGGCCAAGCGATGTCCGCATCAGCGGGGAAGATACGTTATCGGGTAACTGATTCAAGAAGGCATGACTCCGGAAGGCATTAGAAACACTTAAGGATATAGCAGGTGGACGATTTTAAAAGCTTTCTGAGGTTTGACCAGACCTCCTTGGGCGGGCGAACATCTCAACTGCCTTTGCAAGGCTTTTATCATTTGAGTCTCCCCTGTATTGCCCGCCGGACTGGAGAGAGTCCAGGCTGTTTGTCAAAAAGCCAGAAACGCAGATGACTCACGAAAAGGGATGCTTAACCGTGGACTGATTGCCAGTGGGGAAAGCCAGCGCGATGTGCTGACAGACACAGGGCATCGTTGGTTAGAACAACAGGGAACAGAAATCCCGGAACAATGGGAAGAGAATCATCGTATGTGCCTCGACTGGACCGAGCGTCAGTATCACCTTTCAGGTCCACTCGGTTCCGCTCTTCTGGGGGCTTTTATCTCATGGAGATGGCTGAGTCGTCTGGGTAAATTCAGAGCGCTGAAGATAACCCCCTCAGGCTGGAAAGCCTTCGGGCACCCTTTTGGTCTACGTCAGCTACACGGTAACCCCACATCCTTTTTTAATTTAGTCATGTGAACCAGCCGCTTTATATTCCTGTGCTCGTTACTGCCGTGTGAAGCTGACACCGGCCCCGGTGACGATTACTGTTAACGTGCCCTAAGCATACTGCTTGCGCCTGCCGATTATTAATTTCACCCACTTAATATCACCGCAGTACAAAGTCATGTCAACAAATAATTTTTTGATTCAGTAACAGAAATGAAGCAGGTTTAACGTGGCAAATCATTCATAGCGGGCCTGGGCCCGCCATAAAGGAAATTACCGGGTTAACAGAGGAGGTACAGACGGGACTTCCGGCGCCGTATCAATATCATGTTGGGTCATCCGGAAAGCGTCAGGATAATGTTCCCGCTCCGTTCTTCTGGCCGGCTCTGTGCTGCGCCATGTGTACAGGCAATGCTGGCACTGCTGTACCGTCCATACACCCTCAACAGGCGATGTTGCCATCATTTCAATGTGCTCATCAGCACAACGTGGACAAATCATACTCTCTCCTTAACCGCGGTTTGATAACAGGGCCGTTAACTTCTCAACCCAGAGTGATGTTTCTGGCAGGTCTTTTACCGGCTGACTGTAGTGGCCGCGTATATCGGGTGCGACCGGTGTCGTCGCATCGATCACAAGCTTATCTGTTATCCCTGCGGGACTAGAGCCCGGGTCCAGTTCCAGTACGGACATGTTTGGCAACTGGACGAGATCGCCTTTTGGATTGACCTTGGAAGACAGGGCCCACATCACCTGAGGCAGGTTAAAGGGATCGACATCTTCATCGACCATGATCACCATCTTGACGTAGCCCAGACCATGCGGCGTCGTCATCGCACGTAGCCCTACCGCACGGGCAAACCCACCATAGCGTTTCTTAGTAGAAATAATGGCCAGTAAACCGTGCGTGTACATGGCGTTTACAGCCTGCACCTCGGGGAAATCCGCTTTCAATTGTTGATACAGAGGGACGCAGGTTGCCGGGCCTATCAGATAGTCAATTTCGGTCCAGGGCATGCCCAGATACAAGGATTCGAATATGGGCTTAGTGCGGTAGGAGACTTTATCAATCCGCACAACCGTCATCTTGCGACCGCCGGAATAGTGACCGGTAAATTCGCCAAACGGTCCTTCAATCTCACGTTTGCGGCCCTCAATCACGCCTTCAAGAATGACTTCCGATCCCCATGGCACATCAAAGCCTGTCAAATGGGCCGTCGCGATGGGGTACGGGCTTTCGCGTAGTGCACCTGCCATTTCATATTCTGACTGATCGTACTTCAGCGGCGTGGCTCCCATCAGCGTGATAACGGGGTCATTGCCCAGCGAGATAGCCACGGGCAAATCTTCGCCACGTTCTTCTGCCTTGTGAAGATGAAGTGCAATATCGTGCATCGGCACGGGCTGCAGTCCGAGTTTGCGTTTACCTTTCACCTCCATCCGGTAAATGCCAACGTTTTGCTTCCCGAAATGTTCCGGGTCAAGTGGGTCACGTGAAACTACGCAGGCCTTATCAAGATAGAAACCGCCGTCGCCATCGTTTAAGCGAAACAGTGGAAGGATGTCGAAGAGGTTGATCTCTTCACCCTCAACGGTATTTTCTGACCAGGGCGCATTGGCGCGCCTTTCAGGAGCCACAGGAAACGTTTCCCAGCGGCGAATGAATTCGTCTATCTGCTGTTTCACTGGTGTATTTAGTGGGAGGCCCAGCGAAATGGCATGGTTTTGCCAGGAACCGATGGTGTTCATCACGACATGAGCATGATGGTAACCCTTAATTTTTTTAAACGAGAGGGCCGGTGCGCCTTCACCCATTCGCCCTGTCGCATTTGCCGCGGCGGCGATATCCTTATCGACCGTCATCTTCTCTTTCACCGGCATCATCGGGGTGTATTCTCTGGTCTTTGGCCTGGGAATCTATTATTTCTTACGCCTCGTTAATTCGTTCGACAGTCATGCGCTCAGCGACGAAATCAGCACGGAGGCCTCTTCATGAGTCTCGATGATCTGTCCGCCGCCACGGTAGCCTTTTCGTTACTCATCTACCTCTTGCTGGACGGAACCGATCTGGGCGTCGGTTCCGTTATTCTTTTTTTTGATAATGAGCAGGATCGCCGCCGCCTGGTCCAGTCCATCCTGCCTGTGTGGGATGCTAATGAAACCTGGCTTGTCCTGACCGCGGGTGCGCTTTTAGCACTATTTCCCGCGGCCTACAGTCGGATCTTTAATGCTATCTATGTTCCGCTGTTTCTGATGTTTTTCTCCCTCTTTGGCCGTGCGCTGGCGCTGGAATACCGCGGGCAGGCTTCATCTCGCGTTAAGCGCTGGCTTGATTTCGTCCTTTTTATCGCATCGTTTGCGGCCGGTTTTTTGCAGGGCTACATGGCCGGCTTACTGGTGAGCGGTTTACCGGGTCAAACCGAATTTAGCTGGCTGTCGGGATATGCATTAATCAGTGGCCTGGGCATGGTATGGATTAACAGCCTGCTGGCCTGTTGCTGGATACGCTGGCGCGTGGGCGATCAGGCAAACATACGTGCGAGGCAACTGAGTGGGTGGTTACTGGGGCTGACTTTCCTGTTTTTCATTTTTAACATAGCGTATTTACCTGCCCCCTGGCAGAAAGCCCTCTCAACGCTTCCCGGAAAAATAAGCCTCGCGCTTGTCGCACTCTGTTGGGCAGGGCTGGTCGTGAAGTTGAAAAGTAACGCCGCTTTATCGCCGTTAATTTTTGCGCTGCTGATGGTGACGTTCACGTTTATCACCCTGATGACCGGCATGTATCCATGGCTGATTCCTGGTACGTTAACGCTGTCTGACGCCTCGTCAGGTGCCTCTGGTCAGTATTTCTTGTTGGCAGGCATCGCCATCATTATGCCCCTGACACTGGCCTACAATAGCTGGGCTTTCTGGGTTTTTCGGGGGCGGGTCAAATGATCCCACGGATAACCTGACAGACACGATCTGGCGCACGAACTGAACGCTGCGGCAGCCTTAACACATTCGCTGCGTTGCGCGATGAGGTTAACCCGTGCACTATCGATTTCATCGATTCGCTTTCTTGCCGTTTCCATTACCGAAAAACGCCCATCTATCCCGTCTTACCTGTTTATAAGTACGCGGCATGACATAACCCTCCGGTTAAATACAGTATTCCAGCCAGACGCGTGTAGCTATCAGCATCGTAATGACCCCGGAAGTGTCGGTTCTCCCTTTATGCCCGGTGCAGGCGCTCCTTCGCGATGTTCTGCCTAAAACCTGCAGCTGACAGGGTTATCACGTGTACTGATTGACCCGTACACATTGCGCGGTAACAACGCGCTAAAAACGCGGCTTTGACGTTAAGACAGGCTATTTGTGATTAACATCTTATTTACACAATTAACATCCTCTTTTTGCTGGCTTGCCGCTGGGCGATGACTCTATAGTCAATTTATTCTGTAAAACACAGTTTTACTCTGTAAACCTCGCATTGCGTGCAGACTGGCTCCCGAGCCCTGTCAGCAACGTCAGATTGGGTTCGGTTACAAAGCATAAGGGGAAGCGATGGAGACAGTTAACGCACCGCATTTGCCTGTCAGAGAAAACTGGCTGGCACGGCATCACGAAAACGCGTTGATGCCCGATCTACCCATAGTGGATGCTCATCACCACTTATGGGACCGCCAGTCAGGACGTTATCTGGTTCCTGAGTTCAGCCACGATATTGAGCAGTCCGGACACCGGGTTCTGTCAACGGTTTATGTGCAGTGCCGTTCTATGCTGCGCTGTAATGGACCTGAAGCTTTCAGGCCCGTGGGTGAGGTTGAGTTCGCGAGCGGCGCTGCCGCTATGTTTGACAGTGGCCATTATGGTAAGGCAGCAGGCTGCGAAGCGATTGTAGGTGGTGCCAGTCTGCTGGCAGGAGATGACCTGCAACCCGTCATTGAACTCATGATGGCGCGCTCAGGTGGACGTTTACGAGGAATGCGTAATCCGCTTGCCTGGCACAGTGATCCCCGCGTCGTATCAAGCCCTGTCACACCGCCTGCTGGCCTTGCCACCACTACCGCATTTCGCAAAGGCGCAGCCTGCCTTGTCCGGAACGGACTCTCGCTGGATGTCTGGGTTTACCACACCCAGCTTGATGACATTATTGCGCTGGCAGATGCGCTACCCGATCTTCATATCATTGTGGACCACTGCGGCGGGCCGATCGGCACGGGGCCTTATGCTGGCAAAAGGGATACCACCTTTCAGACGTGGCAAAACGCCATTACCGCTCTGGCTGAACGACCAAATGTCAGCATGAAAATCAGCGGCTTTGGCATGACTGTCATGGGCTTTCCCTTCGCACAAAACGCCACACCACCGGACTCGCTGACGCTCTCTCTCGCCTGGCGGCCACTGTTTGAAACGCTGGTCGAAACGTTCGGCGTCACACGCTGTATGTTTGCCAGCAATTTCCCGGTCGACAAAGGCATGTTCAGCTATGGCGTGTCCTGGAACGCCTGCAAACGGCTGGCTGAACACATGTCTGCCGACGAAAAAGCACATCTTTTCTGGCGCACCGCAGCGTTGAGCTATCGCTTATCTTCCCTGGAGAATGCTGATGAATATCAAATCAAGACCGCATGAGGCTCATCCACTGGAACAGAATGAAGCCAGCCTGACGCTCTCTCAAACATCGGCAGAAAAACGAACGCTCGCGCTGGGTGGGCTCGGGTGGGCTTTTGAAAGCTATGACTCATTTTTGCTCTCGCTTTTATTGCCTGTGCTTGGCGTGGTATTTGCTGTCAGCAAAACTGAACTGGGTCTGTTTATCAGCACCACGGCTGGCGGACAGATCACTGGCGGCATTCTGTTCGGGATGGTCGCCGACAAAATCGGACGAGTCAGAACCGCTTTCATTTGTATTACGATCTATTCGCTTTTCTCAGGACTGCTGGCCTTTTCCCATCATCAACAAACCTTTGCTTTGCTGCGATTTTGCGGGGCACTGGGAATGGGTGGGATGTGGACCTCAGGGGCAGCGCTCATCGCCGAAACGTGGCGCCCTGAACGCCGTGCCCGGGGTGGTGCACTGATGCAAATGGGTTTGCCGGTGGGGGCCATTTTAGCGATTGGGCTGACGGCACTGGTCACGGCGATGACAGGCAAACTGGAAAACGGCGGATGGCGATATCTTTTCATGATTGGCGCCTTGCCGGTTTTTATCATGATGGTCATTGCCTATATCACGCCTGAATCGCCAGTGTGGCTGGCACGCCAGCGGGAACGGGCTCACAGACCTACCCAGACGGCGCGGTCGGGCAAAACGAATCTAAAAGGACTGTTGCTGGCCTTTACCTTTATTTTTTTCATTCAGTACCTGTTCTGGGGTGTTTTTACCTGGACGCCCACCTATCTACGTGAAGTGAAGCACCTTGATTTCCTGCACAGCCTGAAATTTGTGCTGGCCTTGCAAACAGGTGCGATTGCCGGCTTCCTTGTGTTTTCACTCCTGGCAGATAAATGGGGGCGCAGGCCCATGTTTTTGCTCTACCTGTTTATCGGCGCTGTGGCAGTCGGCCTGTATCTGGCGACAAGCCAGCCACTGGTTCTGATGGCAGCCATCTTTATGGCGGGGTTTGGTGTAAACGGCATCTTTGCTGGCTCCGGGCCCTTCCTTGCCGAGATTATTGGCGACACACAGTCACGCGGCTTTTTAATGGGGCTGGCTTATAACGGTGGTCGCTTAGGTGGGTTTATTGCGCCGCTACTTATTGGCTATGTTGCCAGCATAGGGGGATTTACCGCAGGGCTGGCGACCACGGTTCTGGCCTTTATCGCCGCGATGGTTGTGGTGTGGATGGCACCCGAAACGAAAGGCATTAAGCTGCAATAGCCCTTTTCCTGTAGCCTGATAAGGGACGACTGTTTTGGCCGTGCTTTTTTTAGTATGTAATGGGCTCTCCTCGCTCTTTAAAGACTTTTTTAAACAACTGAGAAAGAGCCACAATCGACACATCGGGACAATCAAGAGAGAAACGAGCGGGCCTTTCTGAATGACAAAGCCGCCCTGCAAATCTGCCAGTCAGCCTGAAGTTCTGGTAATAATGCAGATTGATGCGCGAAAATGTCCCCTGGCGACCACGATACTGAATTAACGAAAGGGAATAAACATGGAAGTAAAGGTAGCATTATGTCCACCTGAGGAATGGGAATCCATGGTAACCATTTTTACTGAAATGGAAGAACATTATTATGGCAAGGGAACAATTCATGAATCGCTGATGAAGGATTATCTCCGTAATTTTTTGTTTAACCCGCTTTCCGGAACCATGGTAATCAAGGCTCACAGCGACAATAGCATTACTGGACTGGCCTGTTGCAGCCTGCTTTTCCCTTCTCCCGGATACAGCAGTCAGTTGCACATCAAAGAGCTCTATGTTTCCAGGGACGCTCGAAGTAAAGGTATCGGTAAATCGATGATGCGCTTTATAGCCATGCTTGCGCTTAAACACGAATGCCATAGCCTCAGCTGGAACGCTGAGAAATCTAATTCTGACGCTAACCGTTTTTATCAGTCTCTGGGCGGCAGAATAAATGACAAGATCGTAAATTACTATCTGCATGGGGCGAGCCTGAGCCAGCTGGCATTAAGCGATACAGCATAACCAGATCGCTCCCTAAGTTGATACACTTGCCATCAATTGAACAACGCTCACTGTCACCTGAAAGAGCAACTGCGAACGTCACATTTCCGCGCATAGCAGTCGATGAAGGATGCAGATGTCCGCGCTGTACCAAAAGCAGACTAAAACAACCTCACGCCCTCACTCATTAACATGCTGCAAACGACTGGCGTCCCAGGCCTTCATCGCGAAGGTTACTGCGGCATTCAGTTCCTCGCCTGTTGCACCATCACGCGCTTCGGTTGACAGACCTGTTTCAACGCTGTGCAGATACCTGGCCAGTGCCTGTGCATTCGTGTCTGCAGCCAGTTCGCCCGAGCCTGTTGCTTTGAGAACGCATTTCAGGAACCCTTCGCCGATACGGTTGCGGCGTGCTTCAAGAAGCTTACGGATATGCTCATGCCCGGGCGAACAGGTATTGACGGATAACGCGATAAGGCAACCGCTTGGGTGCCCCTGCTCTGTCTGCATAGTTACCGAACGGCGCAACGCCAGTTCAATGGCTTCGCGCGGAGCGAGGTTGTCGTCCCACAGACAATCGTTCATCTGACCAGAGGCAAAAAAACCGTTTAACAGCGCTGTTTTTTACGCTTTTTCCGGCTACCTTTCAGTTGCAGGAGCCGTCTGATGCACCGTTACGATGCCTGGCCTTGCAGCAAAGGCATGCCGCAAGTTATCACTTTTTACCCTTAGTTTGATTCACCGGTATTGAGAGGCCTTATGTTTGACTGGGAAGATCTGCGCTATTTTTCAACCTTTGCCCAGACTGGCTCGCTTGCCTCTGCGGCAAAAAAACTGGGCGTCGATCATGCAACCATTGCCCGACGGATAGCCTCACTTGAAGCGTCGGTTAATCTCAGGCTGGTTGACCGTCGGCCGCGGGCCTATGTTCTGACGGAAGACGGGCATCAGATAGCACGTTACGGAGAACAGATGAATGCGGCAGCCTACTCACTGGAACGTTACTCCAGTGCTGAACAGGATGTTGCAGAAGGTGACGTAGTGGTTGCTGCTCCTCCGGCTTTCATTGGTGCTTTTATAGCCCCTTACGTTGGAAGTCTCCGTCAGGATCACCCGGGTCTTCGCCTGAGTCTCCTGGTGACCAAAGAACGTCTTTCACTTACCCGTCGTGAGGCAGAAATAACCATCAGTATGGTCCGTCCCGTTGAGTCTGCCGTTCGTACGCAGCGCGTTGGCCAGGTTAAGTTCAGGCTTTACGGCAGTGCAGAATATCTCGCCACACCGGGAGAACGGAGCGTCATCGCTTACGATGAGGACGTGACAGAGACGCCACAGCAGGCCTGGCTTAAAGCGCAGTGCGCGGGGCTGAAAGTTGTGTTCTTCAGTAATGATTTACGTATACAGGCTATTACGGCGGCTGGCCATGCCGGTATAGCGCTGTTACCCGAATACCTGGCGAAGGAATATCACCTTGTGCCGACAGATCCCGATGGCCCGGTTCTCATTCAGGACATCTGGTTGAGCGTTCATGAAGATGTCCGGTATGCGAGACGCATCAGTACTGTCCTGGACTTCCTTAAAGGCTGCCTTGAGCCTGCCTGTAGCTTGTGAATTTTTGCATACTGAGCAGGTGATAATCTGGAATATCACACAGCGTTGCAGCCTCCTATACTCTCCCTGACTCTGAAGACGGGTAATAAACCCGGTGTTTATTACCCGACCCGTTCAGGTTCTCTCGTCATTTCCGGTAACCCAGTAAAGGTAATCTTCTATGAACAGTAATATGAGTGGAAAAGTCATTGTTATCACCGGTGCCAGCAGCGGTATTGGTGAAGCCACTGCCCGGCTTTTAAGCGCCGCAGGCGCGAGTGTCGTGCTGGGTGCCCGTCGTCTTGAAAAGCTGACTGCTCTGGCGGATGAACTGACACGGGCGGGCGGAAAAGCAGAAGTCGTGCAGATGGACGTGTCAAACCGTCAGGATGCCGAAAAACTGATTAAGACAGCTGTAAACACGTTCGGCAGGATTGATGTGCTGATTAACAACGCGGGTATTATGCCTAATTCACGACTGGACCAGTTGCGGGTAGAGGACTGGGAAAAGGCTATTGATATCAATCTTAAAGGCACGCTGTATGGCATTGCCGCAGCCCTGCCCTTTATGAAAGACCAGAAAAGCGGCCATATCATTAACGTGTCTTCTGTAGCTGGCCTGCGTGTTCGCCCTACCACGGCTGTTTATTCAGCGACTAAATTTGCGGTACGGGCTATATCAGAGGGCCTGCGTATGGAAATGACGCCATACAATATTCGCAGCACGATTATTTCGCCCGGACCGGTTGATACGGATTTACCGGGAAGCGTGACAGATGCTGCCGTAGCAGAGCAGGTCAGAAAGATACACGAAACGGCTATCCCGGCAGAAAAACTGGCTGAAACCATCGCGTTTGCAATCAGCCAGCCAGAAGCCATCGACATCAACGAAATCGTTATACGTCCCACCGCAATAGACTTTTGACCATTGCCCTGAGACAAGCTGGAATGTCGGCAGGGGCACAAGAAACATGCCATCTTCTCCCTTGCTTCCCTGACGGAAGCCGTGGGCCCATGAAAGATGCGCACCCTTCACCGTAAAGGAAGAAGCCCCGCGAATGCTGCGGGGCGCTTTTGCGTCCGGTCTCACCCGTATTGCGCCTGCTGGTCGTGCCGCCTCTCTCTCCTCGTACCAGATGAGGCTTCTCACTCACGACAGGCTTCCGTCACGGCGTAGCTGTCCTCAAACATACGGAAACGCGTAATGAGCCCCTGTTCGATGTACATATCGAGTACAAATTCGGTCTCAATTAACTTACCGGTTTTTTTAACGCGCGTGGCAAGCTCGCCCGTGGCGACGACGTGGTTGCCGTTGATAAGAATGTCGTTGATGTCGAACTTTTCTGACGTCGTCTGCTCCCGTATTTGCGCATAGAATTCGGCCACACCTGTTCTGCCTTTTTTACGCCCAATCCAGGGAACCACTTGTGTATTACCGGCGATAAGCCAGTCCACCTTTTCACTGACCAGTTCAGCGATCTCGCTCACCGCCTCTGAGGTGGCGATACGATGAAAGAAGGTTTTGACTACAGCCTGAGGTGTTGGCGTCGTCATAAAGTGTCACTCCCGTTAACTGAAGCCCAGGCCCTCAAGATTAATTTAGTGTTCCGGCAAGCGGCTTATCTGCAGATGCGGTTATATGGTGCAGGTCAAAACTCGGGTCACTGACGTGATCGTGTTTCGAAGAGCATGTTGCATAACGCGGGCGGTTTCCCCTTTACCTCGTCACTTGAGATAATGCCGCGATCATTAACGCGGTTTTATTCAGGCAAAATGAAGACGAACCGCTTTCCAGACCTGTTCGCTTTGTTCTGAAAAAACATTTAGTCATGCCGGGCGAGTTATTCTGGATAATCCCTCCACAGGGTAACGCCGCATAATCGCTTTTACCGCTCTCTCTGAGATGAAATGCAGCTTATTGTAATAGTGAGCTGACTGACTTAACAGCAATGTAATGCCAGCGTATTCCGTCACAGAGAAAGGGGATTGCGTCAGCCATATAGTCACTAACAGTGATTATACGACAAGCTCTTTAATAGCGGCAGGTTAACGCCCTCTGAAAATCTTATCCCGCGCTTAGTACACCATTTTATTTTCTCTAGCGAAAAATATAATTCTGTTCCTTTCGGGTTATTTATTCTCCTTTTCCACAAAATCACCACTTACAAATAAACCATTAATAATAAAGGCAAAAAATACCTGACAATCTTTTATTGATGGACGAAAACTGTTAAAAGTGAAAACCGGTGAAACAGCTCTTTACATTTCTCGCCTGGCCAGTGCCGAATATAAAAGCATTTATTCAACCTGTTTCTCCAGCCGTTTTTGAAATACGCTTCAGTCACTCGCGCTTTGAACAGGTTGCCATATACTTCAGGCATATTCTCATTCGGAATATAACGACTCATTTCAATTTATGGCAGCACAAACGGTCCTGTAAAGGCGTCTGTGCAAGGAGACAGTATTATGGATCAAACCGCATTTTTGATCGGGTTTTCGGTCATGGCAATTGCGTCACTGGTAATTTATGCCACAGGCAAAAAAACCTTTCCCTTTCGACATCACACGTTAATGCATGCCTCAGTGCCTTTTATTGCCGCCACCGCTTATCTGGCCATGGCCTTTGGTTTCGGAAATCTGGCCACAGAGAGTGGCAGCATCGTTTATCTCGCCCGCTATGCTGACTGGTCTGTCACCACGCCTGTTTTACTGGCAGGGCTTGTTATGGTTGCCTTTCATGAGCAGAGTAAACCGGGTGAAATGGGCGGGTTTTTAACAGCCATCATCATTCTGGATGTGATGATGATTATCACCGGTCTGGTCTCTTCGCTGGCGGAAACGTTCGCCGCTAAATGGGTCTGGTATCTCTGGTCATGTGCTGCGTTTCTTGGCGTGGTTTACCTTCTTTGGGGACCGTTACGCACGATTGCCGCTGAGCGCGGCAGGGCGATGGCAGAGGCTTACAACAAAAACGTCGCATTGCTGACGGTGGTCTGGTTCATCTACCCCATCGTTTTCCTTGTCGGTCCGGAAGGATTAAAAATCATCACCGATCCTGCGTCCGTATGGGCATTCCTGGTTCTTGATATCATCGCCAAGGTGTTTTACGCCTTTTACGCGGCGTCCAGTCTTGAAAAAGCGCTGCGCCATACCACCTTTGATGGTGCTGTGCGGGTATGACTCTGCGGCAGACTGCCGGCTGGACAGGACTTTGGGGGGCAGCGCTGGCTGCCTCTTTCAGTCCGATGCCCGTGCAGTTGATTTTTGCCATTGTCGCAATAGGTGTTATTGGCATGGCTCACGGTGCCAGCGATCTGGCAGTAGTAAAACACGGACGTAAGGTGCCCTTTCTGGCTGCTTATGGCGTGATCATTCTGCTTTGCCTGTTCTGGTGGCACTGGTCACCGGCACTGGCATTACCCGGTTTCTTGCTGGCATCTGCGCTGCATTTTGCCCTTGAGGATGCCCCAAAGGGAGCGATAACCGAACGTCTGGCCAGAGGCGTCAGCATGATAGCGACGCCGGCCCTCTTTCACCCGCGAGAATACAACATCATTCTTCACCAGGCAGGGCTGGCACCCACTCTGCCCGGCTCCGTGACGTTATGCATGGCGATTGCCGGCGCACTTTGTGCCATTAGCCTGCTCATTACCGGCGTGAGTCGTCACGATGTGCGGCTCATTACCGGGACGCTGGCGCTGCTGCTCCTTCCGCCTTTTGTCGGCTTTTCTATGGGATTTTTGATTCTGCATGCCCTGCCACAAACCCGGTTACGCCGTCTTCAGCTGGGCTATGCGCATTACACAGGCTACCTTTATGCGACCTGGCCGGTGTTTGCAGGAGCGATCCTGCTGGCGGCAGTGACAACCTGTATGATGTATCCGTCCAGTGACGCAGACATTAAATCGCTGTTTGCTGCGCTCGCTTCACTCGCTATTCCCCATATGCTGGTTACGCCCTACTTCGAGCCAGGTAGCCATGAATAGTGAACTTAATGCGCGCAGCCCCCGCCGGAAACACGCAGAAGCGTCCCTCCTCTTGCAGGATGCCCCCGCGAAAGACAGTTACTGTGGCTTCCCAGCAAACCGGTTTAAGGCTCCGCTGAAAATCGCTGCATAGCTGCACGCACGCAATACCGCTATCACGCGAGGATCACTGTTCGCTTTCCGGGAGAGCCGCATGTGAAGCGGTGCGCTTCAGTCAGAATGACGCCAATGCCGCCAGGGGTTTACAGCGGCACAGGCAGTGAAGGTGATACAAGGCATCAGCAGGCAAGGACAGATATTCAGGTTTGGCCTGGCAACCGTAACGGATCAGTTACCTGATTTACGACCGAACAAGAGACCCAGCAGTTCACGGTAATGCTGTTCTTCTTCTGCACTTCCTGCCAGCTCCAGGCGTCGGACGAGTTTGCTGCAAATAGCCGTGCGGTTCAGGCTTTTTCCTGCTCGAAGTATTTCGGATGCAATGCTGCCCAGCGTTTCTTGCTGCGTAGGCAGTGACGCGCTTTCAAAGTAGCGGGCAATGGCGCTCATGGCGTCGGGTCTGGACGTGTTTTTATACAATGTCGGCTCTGGGGAAATATTTAATGAGTTAACTATTACGTGTGGGTAAAGTTATAGACTTGATGGTCCGCTGTACAGGTGTATTTTTGGAAACGCTCGTTTTCTTTTGCAAAACGTGCTTTTGCCACCATCCTGGCTGATCTCACGAGAATCTGACAGGTTTTTCTGTCCTGATCCCGGGTGGGCTCACCACCGACACCACAGCATTCCTGAACTGGTTCTGAATTCTGCGAGATGAGAGAAAGAATGATGTTACCGACACGCTAATCGCAGCGACATTTTCTCTTTCACATCGAAAATGCCCTGCTTAACACGTTAAAGGTGATCGGGAATGATCACTCTTTTTCCGCCCCGGGATTCAGGGCATTGAGTTGTTTCGCATCATGGCTGCAAAAGAAGGTGATATCCTGATGATGCTGACTCAACAACGCACGAAGCTGCTGTTGTGTACGCTTTCTGGCTTCGTTATCCATGGCCATCATCCACTGATAGAAACGTAGCCCTGGCGTACAATGAGGATCCTGCAGCGCCATCTCGCCCTGATAGAACCAGGCGTCGCCGCCGTGAAGCAACCACCCTTCCGACCGACTGACTGCAATACCGGCATGGCCTTGCGTATGGCCGGGCAGTGGCACAAGCAGAATTTCAGCGGGAAGACCTTTGAGTGCGGTTACGGCATCAAAGCCGTACCATTGCTCTCCCTGAACCTGATAGCCTGTCCAGCCAGAAAGGCCGGTCCACTGACCGGGCCGATAGCGTTCGCGGGCCAGCCAACTGTGCCGCTGTTGTGATGTATCAATCTCGGTTTGTAGCAGATGTACCTGCGCGCCAGGGAAATCAGTGAGCCCCCCGGCATGGTCAAAATCAAGATGAGTAAGAACGATGTGACGCACATCGTTAGCATTGAATCCCAGCGCCTCAATGCGGGAGCGTGCAGTGAGGGCTTCCCGCCTTTGAATATTGTTCAGCAACCGAAAAAAGCCAGAAAGACGTTTTTCTGGGTGGCGCATATCATCCCGTCCAAAACCGGTATCGACCAGGACCAGACCGTGTCGATCTGTTTCTATCAGCAGGCAATGGCACACCAGATGGGCATAAAGGCCTTTACTGAAACCATCAAACAGCGCTCCGCCCACCGGGCACATACATCCACAATTAAGATGATGAATTTTCATAATTTACCCAGCTTTAAAATGTTGTAAACGTTCAGACAGGCGGTATCTGGAAACCTGTATGACTGAAGGCTCTGAGAGCATGAGGTGAATGGCTGTACTGCATGGCTGTTCCTGATAACGCACGTGTTTGAAACAAAAGAAGCACAGGCAGACAGCCGTCGGAATGCACGATGCCTGGCGTTCAGAACGTACATGAGTAATAAGCAGTGCATGGGGAACGAAGCGCCTCCGGCCTGGCTATCGTTAGTATTGCTCAGCTGAGTTTTACATCGGTGGATTTTTCCTCTTCAAGCCTCTTCGCACGCCGTTGTGATGCTTCTTTCAGGCCGAGTGGAGAGGCAAGCGCAATGCGCGTCTGCAACCAGTCCCTCCAGAGCATGGCATTTCAGATGAACAATGCGACGTTTATCGCGGGCATCAATAATCTGATCAAGGCGCGAAATTTGCTTTTCAGCACTGTAAACGTCAGAAAGGTCATGAATAAACAGATCAAGTAACGTTTTTACTTTCACAGATTAACCACCCTTCCGGCCAGTGATAAACATAAAAGAAGGATCTCTACGAATAACAGCAGCGTTCAACGGGCGTTGTTCATGGAGCGCTCCCTGCTCCGCAGTCTGTCCTTTAATTAAAGTGAATCAGGAGCCACGATGGCTGTTTTGTCCACCTTTCTTACCTGCTTCAGAGGCTTTTTCGCGGTCGTTCTTGAAGTTACCACCGCTATGCTGGCCGCCTTTTTTGCCGGCTTCAGAAGCTTTCTCTTTATCTTCAGCGAAATTACCGGAACCGCCACGATGTTCAGTCATGATATTTCCTCCTAAAAGTAAAAGTTACATGCTTCATTTCCATGCTAAGCATGGCATTGTAAGGCTATAAAACTTTTTTAATACTGCAAGCGTGACGGGAATTCTTTCTGGGGATTTTACGGGGCAACCTTATTCAAATCTCGCATCCGGCTTAACGCTTCCTCTCCGTTTCTTACCCTCACTTCGTCCCACGGTTAAAGAAAAAACAAACAGAACAGCGGGTTGTGAATCATTGATTATTACCCACCTTCCTGAATTATTTCTTAAGGAAATTTTCCCGCCTGAAAAAATCCAGACAATTATTTGCTAACCCTTTTTCCATCTCACTTATACTCATTGTCATACACGCATGACACGCCCGATGTTTTATGGTGCTTTACCGTTGCGTTTTGGCTTTCCGCCGGATGCTTAACACATTTATAAGATTACTCTCAAAAGCCGCCGCCATTAATTTGTACAGGAATCAGGATTATTGTACAAATTTGCCCATTAACCGTCTTCAATAAAAGAATTATTACCGGGTAAAGTTAAAGCGCTATCCGATGCGAATAAAAGTAGCGGTCATGAAAAATAGTTCTCACTGGTACTTTAAAAAACCTTATACGCTATTCTTAGCCGGCAAGGACTGGCGGAGAGGGGTTAAGAAAATAGGGATAAGCGCCGTGGCGGTGGCGGACATTCAGCTACACATCCTAAAAAGACGTTCGGGGCTCGACAAAAAGAGAGTGGCATTTAACGTTAACATCCTTTTACAGAACGATTGACGCTGGCCGCCCTGTATCAGGCGTAATCGGGGGTTAACGCTTTACCCGTCCGAAACGAAACCTGCCATGTCTGAGTCACGGGCTCACGCCCAGACGATGCTATTGCCACATATCGGCAGTTTCGGGTTAAGCCCACTGAGGCTGGCTTGTAATTTCACTGAGAATCGCCCATGTCTGGTGGAAAACTGCGATTTTTATTTATAGGTAACATCATAAGCCTCCCTGTGAGATTCCTGCTTCAGCGTATTTAATCAGATATTCCTGCGGATATTATTCATCCTGCGCGTCAGCTTCTTCATCGCAAAGATAATACAGATGCTGCGCCAGCCCTGGGCCGAAGTAAAAAAACGCCCCCACTCAATAGCGGGGGTGAACCAACTAAACAGTTCCAGGCTACTTTAGCTGTAGGCGCCAGCAGGCACCCACGTTAAATTATTATTGTACTGATGCCTGAGCGTTGCAAACGAGGCGGTAATACCACTCAGGATTATCAGCCGGACTTTTTACAGGTCTACTGCGATATTAAATTGTCCTGAAAAGTAACCGGGCAATTGCTTTGTTTAAAAAGAGCTGACATGAGAATGATTAAGCGAGTCAGGATGTTTTTGAAATTTATTTAACAGAAATAACCGTACACACACTTAGCCTGTCTTTACTACGCCTTTTCCGGCACCACTGACACCTTCTCTACTCTGTTTCGTGTGAAAAGGCTTAGCCTGTATTTCAACCTCAAAAAGCACACTGCCCTTTTTACCTGTCAAGGTAGTACGTGCCCCAGCGATATCCCGACTCGTTTAAAAAACACAGTTAGAATACAGATGGTAACGCGAGCAATAGTTAACGCCATGATTTTCAACCTGTGGAGAAAGAACAATAAAATTGATCAAAATCAAAGAAAGTTAAAAACGGCAGATAAAAAAACAAAAGAAGCATAAGGAATGTATCTTTTGTGCCGATACACGATTACCGCCTGAGAAAACCTAAGGCTCGGGGTAACGTTCAACACAGGGTTAATTAAATGAAAATTATAAAAAGCTTTTATAATTTAAAGATAGGCGGGAAACTGGTTCTGGGTTTTCTGTTAGTTATTCTTGCCTCACTGATTATCTCTTCGCTGGCGCTCAAATGTTTTTTAAATATCAAAGAGAACTCTGCCAAACGTGACATTACCGTACAAATGCTGGATTCACTGGCTAAAGCCCGGCTTAACCGCACACTTTTTCAGTATACTCGTGAGACGAAGTTTATCGAAATCAATGGCGAGGCAATGAACCAGCTTTCGGGTTTACGGCAAAGCCTGGAGCACTACTCCTGGTCCACGGCCGGGCGTGAAAAGCTTTCTGTTCTCAGCGTTGCCCTGAATCAGTATCGGGAGAAACGGCAGACTTTTCTTGCGAGTACAGACAAAACCGTCCTCTCCTTGAATGAACTGAACCGCCTGGAACTGGCCGCGCTGTCAGAAAAATTGGCAGCCCGACAGACGTCCGTTCCTGCTGACGCTGCTCAACTGCTCACGCTGAGCCTGAAGATCGAACAGGCCGCGTTTTATGTGCAGGCATTTATTAAAACGCCAGATTCGTCATCGCTGGATAAATTTGCTGGCATCAGGGATACCCTCTCATCGCTTAAGACCCAGCTGTCCGGTCCGTCCGCTTCAGAATTCACTACCTTGTTAGCCGAAGTGGAGCAAAAAACAACGTCCGGCCCTGTGCTGTTGAACAACTATCTTCTTGCCGTTAACGCAGAGAAACACGCCTCAGACGACATGACGGCCGCCGCAGGCAAACTCAATCAATCCATGACAGATTTGGCTTTCTTCCAGTCTCAGATGGCTGAAGAGTACATACATACCGCCCTCTGGCAGATAGGTTTCACTACGATTACCTGTATTATTCTTAGCCTTGTTGTCGCCTGGAGAATGACCCGTAGCATTACCGTTCCCCTGAAAGAGACGCTTTCTTCAGCAAAACGCATTTCAGCAGGCGACCTGACGTCAGAAATAACCAGTTCGCGTACTGATGAACTGGGCGAACTGATGACCGCCGTCGGTGCCATGAATCACAGTCTGCGCACTATCATTTCAAAAGTCCGTGACGGTGTGAACAGCGTAGCTCGCGCCTCCTCTGAAATTGCAGCAGGTAATACTGACCTTTCCTCACGAACAGAACAGCAGTCCGCAGCCGTTGTAGAGACCGCTGCCAGTATGGAAGAGCTGACCTCAACCGTAAAACAGAATGCTGAGAACGCCCATCATGCCAGCCAGTTGGCTACCGAAGCATCACATAACGCCAGCCGTGGCGGGGAAATTATCAGCGACGTGATCGCCACGATGGGTGGGATAAGTCAGAGCTCGGGCAAAATTGGAGAAATCATCACTGTCATTAACGGTATTGCTTTCCAGACGAACATTCTGGCGTTGAATGCCGCGGTCGAGGCGGCACGGGCAGGCGAACAGGGACGCGGCTTTGCTGTGGTAGCAGGTGAAGTACGTAGCCTGGCACAGCGCAGTTCTGTTGCGGCAAAAGAAATTGAGGCACTCATTCGCGAATCCCTGGAGCGCGTAAACAACGGTACCGAACTGGTTAACCGTGCCGGTAATACCATGGGAGATATCGTCAAATCCGTCACTCAGGTCAGAGATATTATGGGCGAAATCGCTGCCGCGTCTGACGAGCAGAACCGGGGCATTACCCAGATAGCGCAGGCGATGACGGAAATGGATACCACGACGCAACAGAATGCTGCGCTGGTTGAGGAGTCATCTGCGGCGGCCAGCAGCCTGGAGGATCAGGCGCTGGAACTTGAAAAAACCGTGGCCGTATTTCGGTTACCGGCGCCCTCTTCAATGACCGTGACCAGCGCTCCGGTGATCGCGCGCAGTCGGCCCATTCCGGCTTCAGTGAAAACCTCAGACGCCAACTGGGAGACATTTTAAGGCATAACGCAAGGCCGTGCTGGGGCGCTGTGTGTGACGCGCCTCAGCAAGGGTTGATGCGCCTGACGGCATCGGGAGGATACGTGACTGAAAATAAAATGCATACCGCTCACATTATCGTTGGTGAGGCAGCCGAAGCCCTGTTTTATGAAGCCGATTCAATCACGCGGAAAACGTTAATTGATAAGCTCTACAGCATTCTGCAGCAGGAAACAGGCAGTCAGCGTAAAGCCGCAATCATCGAAGCAATAAAACTGTTCATTTGATTTGTACACTCAGTGCCTGAGGAAATGTGAAAGCCCTTCAGTCAGGAAGCATCCTTACCTTACGAAACGTAAGTGCCACTCAGGCGCATCATACGCTTGAGGTCCTTCTCACGACCACAAAGGCGAAGAATGGCCGCAAGTTGTGCTTTCACGGGTAAAAACACCTGCTGCGATCTGATACTCACGGTAACGGTTTCGCCTACTGAGAGAGCTGTCCAGCCTTGTTCTGTCAAAATGTGGAAGCCACCGAGGAGTTCAACCGGCACCGGACCAGTCTCAGGTCGCAGCAAAAAGTCGGAGCGGAACCGTAAAGACGTCTCATCAGCATAGTTGGGCCAGGCGTATTTCTTGCTCAGAAAAGCCGCGGCATGCGAAGGCAGGACAATATCGATATCGTTCACCGGCCCCTTTTCAAGGCCGTAAAGCACCATGGCCGCTCCCCCGATCACCATCCAGGGCAAAGCGTGCTGATTCAGTTGCTGTGCCATTTTTGCCAGGGTTAATTCTAAATCGTCCATATATCACTATCACTCGGTTGAGCGCGTTTTACGACGTAATGTTTTTTCGTTGTGCTGACGCAACTGGATAACTGTATGCCAGATTTATGACATCTGAAGGCAACTGCAAGGAAGGGTCAGAATCGCTACGAGTTGGCTAAACAGCACCATCATAAAGCCCTCTGTCGCCTTACCCGATCAGGAATGACGTAAACCGGTGCAGGAAAAACGGCGCAACCTGTCGTCAGGCCAGCCACAACGCGCATCTGAAAAGCCCGACCAGGGCCGTTCAGGCGCGGCGAAAGGCCTGAACGCACCTCGTACCACCGTTTATTTGCTCAGTCACAAATAAACTGCGCTTCGCACTGGCGGGCGATTTCCCACAGCCTGTTGCGAATGACCTGCTTAAGTTGCAGCGTGGACTGGGACTGGGGTTGATCACGACGGCTGATCAGCATCACTTCAAACGGCAACGGCTGCGCGACGGGGAGTAATTTTAGCTGTTCGGCATAGCGGCAAGCCGTGAACAGATCCACCACGCCCACACCGCCGCCCGCCAGTACCATATCCGCAATCACCGAGTAGGTTTTAATCGATAACGACACCGCCGGATTCAGCTTTTTATCGCGTAGCGCGCGGTGCAGGACGCGCCCAAGCGGATCCTGGGTCTGCATCATCAGCAGGTTATTCGCGCATAACCATGCCAGCGTAACGGGTTCATGCTGGGGATGATTTGGCGGCAGCAGCGCCACCATTGACGACTGAAACAGCGGTTCCGCCAGCAGCGCTGCATCCACCTGCTGACCAAAGACCAGGGCGAAATCAAGCTGATTCTCCAGGATCATTTGGCATAAGGTACTAAAGTGTTCCGTGACCAGCTCAACGCTGACCGAGGGCACCTGTTGTCGCCAGGTGACCAATGCCGGTGCCAACACCATTTGACCGAAAGCGTGAGCCGCACCAACACGGACGATCTGCCCTTCGCCGCGTCGCAGTTGTTCAGTGAGCTGGGTGATGGATTGTAAGCGTTGGTAGAGGTCTTCCACCTCTGGCAGCAGCCGTCGCCCTTCTGCCGTGACGCTCATGCCCTGGATACGCCGCTCAAACAGCGCAAAGCCCAGTTGCTGTTCTGCATGATTCAGCACGCGGCTGATATTGGGCTGCGATACGTTGAGCAGGCGCGCGGCTGCGCTGATGCTGCCGGTCTGTACGATGGCCTGAAAGACTTCTATGTGACGGAGCCGCATCATTATTTACCCTGTGTGGATTCAGCTACCCGCAGGCCGCTGTGATGCACCCTTTTCAGCGCTTCACTTACAGCACCGCCAACGCCTGAATCAAAATGGAAAACCTGAACCATCTGTCATCTCACCCGCGGTACGGGCAAAGAAACGGCCAGCGCCTGAATCTGTCCTGCCTCTGTCGTTATTCCTTACTGCCGATACGATCCGGGCGGGTAAAGACAGGACAATCCCTGCTGCAAAAATTGTACCGTAAAACAGAGGGAGGCGAAGCGACCCGCTACCGCCTTGCGCTGAAATAAGGCGGCGCCGGGCTTAAGCAAGGGGAAACAGGTGTAAATCGCGCCGGTATCGGCCCATTTCCCCTCACTGGCTGAATTATTGAAAAGGGTAAAGCCAGGCGTTCGCCCTGCCATGGTGCAGCGGGGAGACGGCCGGGTTATCTCATGTGGATCGACGGTGCCTGGTGGCGGATTGTCGGTCAGTGCGCACGATCGCGCCCGGCGGCGATGTTTCTGAAAAAAGGAAGCTGCAGGGGCGAAGGTTACCCGCCCCTGACCTCATGGCTGTCCCTGTGCTACGCCTGGGTACTCGCCAGGTAAGAAAATGCACTGAGCAAGCTGATCAACGTCTCCATCCGCTCTGCCTGATATCCCACGGTAACCGCATCGATGCGCGTGACGTCGGGGATCAGGCAGAACAGATCGGCCAACACGGGTTTGCTGGCCTGAAGCTGCATATGATAAGGCGCGGTCAACCGGGTCGTGCGCGTATCGCGCTGATGCTCAAGCGCGGCGCGTGCAGCACTGCCTATGGCACGTTGTGCCGCTTTGGGACTAATGGATTCTGCGCAGGTATGGGAAATGGCGCGCTTGACACAAACGTAGTCAACCGTTGGGTAATACTCTGCTATCCAGCTCTGTAGCTGATCGTCGCCCGTGACCAGCCACAGTGGCGTGCCCTGCTCAGCGGCGGCAGCGGCGTAAATATCGGTTTCGCCCATCACCAGGCCATTGATATGGATACGCCAGAATGCACGGCCATTAATGGTGTGCGCCAGTACGCCGGGTTCGCCTGCTGCGCTGTGATAGCCCACCAGAAATAATCCGTCGAACGTCTGCTGTTCTATGCCTTCAACCATCGACAAGCCGCGCGGTTTGCCCTGCACCAGCCGGGCGCGGGGATCAAGATTTTCCGCCCGCAGGTTGGTCATTTGCGCATGGCTGTCTGCGACGACCACCTCCGTTGCGCCTCCCGCGAACGCCCCCTCAATCGCGGCATTCACTTCCTGTTCCATCAGACCACGGGCCAACTGATATTCCGGGTTGCCGGGTGTGCATTGCTCCGGACGCATAACGCCCGCGATACCTTCAATATCGGCAGAAATAAAAATTTTCATGTGGTTAACCTGTCCAGAATCTGAGTCAGTGAGGGGCGATGGTGACCCCGAAAGCCGGTAACAGGCTCTGCGCTCAACAAGGCATCGAGTACAGCCTGTTCGGTGGCATCTGCCGCGGCGGCAAGCAGCGGCTCCAGCATGGCGTCCTGCGGCGGTTGCGGCAGCGGTTGCGTTGAAAACGCTACGGCGATATCGCCCGAGCCGTGGCCCCAGTAGCTGCCCAGCCGCCCGAGGCCGGCACCGGCACGCTTCGCGATACGCTTCAACTGACGCGCATCCAGCGGCGCATCCGTCGCCATCACGATGATGACAGAACCGGCATCACGTTGCGGTGCCTCTCCTGCCAGCAGCGGTGCAATCACTTCACCGAGTCGCACACCGTCAAGCGTGAGCGCGCTGAGCGCGCCAAAATTCGCCAGCACCAGCACTCCCAGCGTGGCATTGAGCGACGGAATAACACGCGAGGCCGTGCCGATCCCGCCCTTCAGATTAAAACAGCTCATCCCGCGTCCTGCGCCAACGCTGCCGCGGGAAAAGTCCGCTGCGGCTGTATGCAATGCTTCCTGCGCCATCGCCTCACTGATGGCCAGCGCCTGAATATCATTGAGCCAGCCGTCGTTGCACTCCAGGGCCAGCGGGTTCACCGTCGGCAGCGTCCGCCCGAGTTCCGGGTTACGACGGATGGCATCCCTTACCAGCGCGGTAAACAGCGTGCCCACCGCCAGCGTGTTACTGAGCAGAATCGGCGTGTGTAACACACCCAGCTCCTCGACCTGTGTCAGTCCGACCGGTTTCGCAAAGCCATTCAGAACTTCAGCTCCGCACGGCAGCGGCGTGAGAAACAGGTTATCACCCGGCGGAACGATAGCGGTGACGCCAGTCTGCCGCTCTCCCTCAGCCAGCGTGACGTGGCCGACGCGCACACCAGCCACATCGCTGATGCGATTAGTGGGGCCGCATGCGCTACGCGGCTGCCCCAACTGACGCTCGTTACGCCAGCGATCCAGCAGCAGTTCGCACTGCCATTGTTGAAAGTCCATCGTCAGCCCTTGAGTTTCGGGTCGAGCGTGTCACGCAGCGCGTCGCCGAGCAGGTTAAACGCCAGCACCGTGATAAAAATCGCCAGCCCCGGAAACACGCTCATGTGCCACGCGCCCGCCATCATCATGCTCCGGCTCATGGCCAGAATATTGCCCCATTCAGGCACATCCGGCTCCGGTCCGAGGCCAATAAAGCTTAAGCCTGCCGCTGTGAGAATACTGGTGCCAATGCGCATCGTAAAATAAACAATGACGCTGGAAAGCGTGCCCGGCAGAATATGGCGCAGGATAATGATTCGGTCGGGTGCACCGGCACAGCGCACGGCTTCCACATAGGCAGCCTGTCTCAATGACAGCGTGGAGGCGCGCACAATCCGGGCAAAGACGGGCACGCTGAACACCGCGACGGCGATGATGACATTGTTCAGGCCCGTTCCCAGAAGCGCCACCACCGCAATGGCCAGCAGCATGCCGGGAAACGCGAATAACACATCGGCACCGCGCATGATCAGCATATCGACCCAGCCACCGTAATAGCCCGCCAGCAACCCCAGCACGACGCCGACAATCATGCCGAGCGTCACGGACAGCACGCCGACATACAGCGAAATACGCGCCCCATAGATAATACGACTGAGCAGGTCGCGCCCCAGTTCATCGGTGCCCATCCAGTGTGCTGCCGAAGGGGGCGAGGATAACGCCATCCAGTCGGGTGCCATCGGATCCCAGGGAGCCAGCCAGGGCGCAAAGATCGCCACCAGAATCAACAGCAGGACAAATCCGCCTGAAACCAGCGCCAGAGGATTGCGCACAAAAGCATGCAGGAAATCGCGCCACGGCGAGCGAATGACCTGAGGCGGGTTGTCAGTCAGCGATTGATGACTCATCTCGGCTCCTGTCGCAGACGAATTGCCGGATTGACGACCGCGTAAAGCAGATCCACCAGCAGATTAATGACGATAAATTCAAATACAAACAGCATCACCAGCGCCTGAATGACCGGCTGATCCTGCGCTTTGATCGACTCAATTAACAGCCAGCCTAACCCTGGCCAGTTGAAGACGCTTTCCACGACAATCGAACCGCCCAGCAGAAAACCAAACTGCAACCCCAGCATGGTGATCACCGGGATGAGCGCATTACGCATCACGTGTTTCCACGTCACCAGACGGTTACGCAGCCCTTTCGCTTTCGCGGTGCGCACGTAATCTTCCTGTGCCACTTCAAGGAAGGCCGAGCGGGTAAAGCGTGCCATGACCGCCGCAACGGACGATCCCAGCGTGATGGCGGGCAGGACAATATCGCTGGCCTTGTTAAAGCCGCTGACCGAGAACAGGCCAAAAGGCATCGCAACGAACTGGATTAGCAGCAGCCCCAGCCAGAACGCCGGCATCGAGATACCGCCCACCGCCACGCTCATTAGCGTCCAGTCTTGCCATTTCCCTCGTTTCAGGGCCGCGAGTACGCCAAGCATCAGGCCGAGAAGCACAGACCAGGCGAAACCGGCTAAGGCGAGCCACAGTGTGGGCAGGAAGCCCTGCTTAATCACCTGCAGCACCGGTTGCTGGGTGCGGTACGTGGTGCCAAGATCGCCATGTAACAGGCTGTCTATCCAGTTAACATACTGCTGCGGCAACGAGTCGTTGAGCCCGAGGTGCTGACGTGCCGCTTCGACCGCTTCAATCGGTGCATCCGGTCCGGCATAAATGCGCGCCGGATCGCCCGGCAGCAGCTTGATAAAACCGAAAACCAGCAGCGAGACCACCAGCAAAACCGGGATCATCTCCAGCAATCGGCGAATGATGTATGCAAACATGCCATTCCCTGAAATAAAGGTGAGACGGGGAGCCTCACGTGCCGCCGCAACCGGCAAAGGCACGTGAGGGACATCCGCGACTTATTTAAACGACGCCTGAGTAAACAACAGATTGCCATCAGGCAGCATCGAAACGCCGCTCAGGGTGCTGCGTTTGCCTACCAGATTGTCTGGCGTGCCAAGGAACGCCACGGGGGCCTCTTTCCACAACAGCTTTTGCGCTTGTGCATAGGCGATACCACGTTTTGCCGGATCGGCCGTCGCCAGCCCGGCAGCAATCGCCTTGTCGACGTCAGGATTGCTGAAATAGGAGACATTGTACGAGGTAGGTACCCATGATTCGGTGGCGAACAGCGGACGCAGAGCCCAGTCGGCATCGCCTGTAGACGTCGACCAGCCGCCATAATAGAGGTCAAATTCGGCTTTTTTCGGGTCCTGAACGCCCCACAGCTTCGCGTTGCGCGTTCCGGAATCCATCGGTGTCACCGTGGCGCGAATACCCACCGTGGCCAGTTGCGCCTTCAGCACCTGGGCGGCGCGCACGCTGGCGGTCGCATTGGTGACCCAGAGCTTGAGATCCAGCCCATTCGGGTAGCCCGCCGCTTTCAGCAACGTTTTGGCCTTATCCGGCGCATAGTGGTAATCGGGATCGCTCTGCTTCTCATAGAACTGCACCCCTTCCGGCATCGCGGAGGTAGCCGGTTTACCCAAACCGGCAAAGGCCACCTTCAACCACAGATGCCGGTCAATCGCATAGTTGATTGCCTGGCGCACGCGAACATCGGCCAGTGGCTTATGCTGCGTATTGATCGCCATGTAATAGAGATAGATGCTCGGATCGCGCTGAATCGCGAGGTTGCTGTCCTGCTTCACCGCCGCGATCAGATCCGAAGGCAAAGGCCAAATGGCATCCACCTGACCCGATTTCAATGCGGCAACCCGTGTCGCATCTTCCGGGCTGGGTGTGAAGATCACCTGATCGACTTTGGGCCAGCCCTGCCGCCAGTAACCGTCATACTTCGCCAGCGTGACCGCTTTGCCCGGAGTCCAGTTTACGAATTTAAATGGTCCGGTCCCCACCGGATGCAGCCGCAACTGGGCCTCGTCCGGATACTGTTTCAGAACCGACGGGCTCCACATCACCGCCGAAGGGTGCGCCAGCGTGTTAATAAAAGCACCAAATGACTGATTGAGTGAGATTTTCACCTGATCGGGTGCCAGCACCGTCACCTTATCGATCATTTTGTACAGGCTATTGCGCTTCAGCCCTTTTTTCTGGTCAGCCAGACGATCAAGGTTCGCTTTGACTGCTTCCGCATCAAAAGGCGTACCGTCCTGAAAGGTAACGCCTTTACGCAGCGTCAGCGTAAATTCCGTCGCACTGTCGTTGGAGGTGTAACCGGTCGCCAGCCAGGGCTCCAGCTTCATCTGGGGATCAAACTGAAACAGGCGCTCAAAGATACCGCTCTGCACCGAGTAGCTGACATTATCCGAGGTATCGTGCGGATCGAGCCCCGTAATATCGGCATACATTGAAATGCGCAGATCCTGTGCCTGCGCGGTCATGACCAGTGTCGTCGTTAAGGCGAGGGCGAGTGAAGTACGGCGGAACAGCGTTTTCATAAAATCTCCTGGTCGTTAAGGATTATCGCAATGCAATGCCGTCAGCGACCCAGTGTTGCGGTGCAACCTGCCGATAACGGGGTTTCGTGACCGTTTCGCCCACCTTTCGCAACGGCGAAGGAATTTCGCTGTCATCAAAACGGCGAGGCTGACGGTTCTCGGGATCCGCCACCGGCACGGAGGCCAGCAGACGTTGGGTATAAGGATGTTGCGGTTGATTAAAGACCGACTGGCGTGGTCCGAGCTCGACAATCTGGCCGAGGTACATCACCGCCACGCGGTTGGCAATGCGCTCGACGACCGCCATATCATGAGAGATGAATATCCAGGCTACGCCCGTTTGCTGCTGGAGATCCATCATCAGATTCACCACCTGCGCCTGAATTGAAACGTCAAGGGCCGATACGGCTTCATCAGCAATAATCACTTTCGGTTTCAGGGCCATCGCGCGGGCAATGGCAATACGCTGGCGCTGACCGCCCGAAAATTCGTGCGGATAACGGCGCGCGTGCTCCGGCAACAGCCCAACGCTTGTCAGCAGCGCATCAATGTGTGGAGAAGCCTGTTCCAGTGAGTCCACCATGCCATGCAACAGCAACGGCTCGGCAATGGTAAACCCCACCGTCAGACGTGGATTCAGTGACGCATAGGGGTCCTGAAACACCATCTGAATTTCACGGCGCAGCGGCTGGAATGCCGCCTCTTTCAGATGAGAGATTTCCTTTCCTTCAAAGTGGATGCTTTCCGCCTCACTGGCGATCAGGCGCATCAGCGCACGCCCGGTGGTCGATTTACCGCAGCCGCTTTCACCCACGATGGCCAGGGTTTCACCCGGCCACAGACTGAAATCAATCTGCTCAACCGCATGCACATGATGCGTATGGGTCGAGAAGATGCCGCTACGGATGGGGTAATACACTTTTAGCCCACGTACATCGAGTAGCGGTTCGCTGTCGTAGCGCGCCGTCAGCTGTTCGTGTTGCGCCGCCTGTTGTGCACCCAACAGAGGAAAGCGTTGCGGCCACGCGTATTCACGCATATCGCCCAGTTTTGGCACGGCTGCCAGCAACGCTTTGGTATACGCATGCTGCGGGGCGGCAAAAATCTCTGGCACGGTGCCCTGCTCGACCACTTCGCCACGCAGCATGACCACAACACGATCCGCAATTTCCGCCACAACGCCCATATCATGGGTGATAAATAACACCGCCATGTTCTTCTCGCGTTGCAGCTCACGCAGGATATGTAAAATGCGCGCCTGTACGGTGACGTCCAGCGCCGTCGTGGGTTCGTCGGCAATCAGGAGTTGCGGATCACAGGCCAGCGCCTGAGCAATCATTACGCGCTGGCGCATCCCGCCGGACAGCGCGTGCGGATAGCTTTTCATGACGCGATCGACATCGGCAATACGTACCTGTCGCAGCAGTTCACGTACGCGCGCATGAGCCTGTTTCTTGTCGCACTGATGATGGTCGCGTAACGCTTCGGTGAGTTGATCATCGATACGCAGCACCGGATTCAGTGAGGTCATCGGCTCCTGAAAGATCATCGCCATTTCACGGCCACGCAACGTGCGGCGCTGACTGTCATCCAGCGTTTCTAACGCATGAACTTCTCCGCGGCGATCGCGAAACTGCATGCTGCCGCGATCGATACGGCCGCTGCTCGCCAGCAAGCCCATCACGGCCAGCGACGTGACTGATTTACCTGAGCCGCTCTCGCCCACCACGGCGACAATTTCGCCTGGATAAATGGCGAAACTGATGCCTTTCAGCGCCTGATTCTCACCACTGCGTCCACGAAATGAGACGCTAAGGTCCTGAACAGCAAGCACCGGTGATGCACCGTCAGCACGTGTGGCAGAAGAAGTGAGTCGTGTGTCCGTCATCAATGCCTCGTCGCGTTACAGCCAGATACGGCCATCGGAGTAATTCAAAAAAGGAGAGCTGTCGGCCGCCAGCCAGATCGGGCCATCTAAATCGACGTGCTCTGCGTGCACCGCCACGGGCAATGCCGCTTCCATCGCCAGGGATGAACCCAGCATGCAGCCGACCATGATGCGCATGTTCTGCTTGTGCGCTTCATCGACCATCGCCAGCGCTTCCGTCAGACCTCCGCACTTATCCAGCTTGATGTTGATCATCTCGTAGCGATGACGCAGGCTGGCAATATCCTCTCGCGTGTGGCAACTCTCGTCCGCGCAGACGGAAACAGGATGACGGAAGCGTTGCAGGTCATGATCCTGACCAGCGGGAAGCGGTTGCTCGACCATCGCAATGTTAAAGGCCTGAAGCGCCACCAGCAGGCTTTCCAGATCCATTCCCGACCAGGCTTCATTGGCATCGATAATGAGCGTCGCACGCGGGGCCGCGGCACGAATCGCCGCCACTTTTTCCAGAACCGCATCGCGGTCGAGCTTGATTTTGAGCAGGATGGCACCCCGCGAGACGGCATCTGCCGCCGCCAGCGCCATGTTTTCCAGCGTATCGAGGCTGAGGGTTTCCGCCGTCACGACCGAGCGTGGCGGCGGGCATGCACTCTGTTGCCAGAGCGTTTGACTGGCCCGTGCGGCGTCAAGTCGCCACAGTGCGCAGTCCAGCACATTGCGCGCGGAACCGGCGGGCAAACGGTGTTGCAGATCATCGCGGCTCAGGCCTGCTTCCACGTCAGCACGTACCGCCTCAAGCTGGGCCTGAACGCTGTCTGGCGTTTCATCGTAGCGCGCCGTTGGTGTACATTCGCCCTGCCCAATAAAGCCGTTTTGCTCAAGCGTGACGCGGATAACCGTCACAGCGGTACGCACACCGCGCGAGATAGCAAACGGTCGCGCCAGCGGCAGTTCCACCACGTTGATCTGCACCTGTCTCATCTCAGCCCCGCTCCTGAAGCAGCGCGGCGATGTCATCGATACCAAAACGCACCGGATCGGTTGCCGGTAAACCGAATTCGGCACGGATTTCAGCACAATAGGCGCGCGCGTCTTCTTCCGTGTAGTTTGAGGTGTTAATCGCAAAGCCAGCCAGTTGAACGGACTCACTGGTCACCTGGGCGGCGCGCAGATTGGCTTCCACGCAGTCTTTCAGGCTGACCATCGGTTGATGCGGCAAATGGCGCATATGCGGACGGCCCATTTCATGGCACATCACCAGCCAGTGCGGTTGCGCACCGTGCATAAGCCCCATACTGACGCCCGCGTAAGAGGGATGGAACAACGATCCCTGCCCTTCCACGATATCCCAGTGATCATCATCGTTGGCAGGAGACAGGGCTTCCGCCGCACCGGCAATAAAGTCCGCGATTACCGCATCCACAGCAATGCCTTCCCCTGCAACCAGAATCCCGGTCTGTCCCGTGGCACGAAAATCCGCTTTCATTCCGCGCGCACGCATTGCCGCTTCCAGCGCCAGTGAGGTGTACATCTTGCCCACTGAGCAGTCGGTCCCCACCGTGAGTATCCGCTTGCCTGAACGCTTCTTACCGCTACCGACACTCAGCTTCGGACGCATATGACGCAAATCGAAAAGCGCAACACCAAACGTCTCTGCCAGCGTGACCAGCTCGGGCTCATCCACCAGACGATGATGTAATCCACTGGCCACGTTCATGCCGGCTTTGATGGCACTTTTCACCGTATCCAGCCAGTGTTCGGGCAGATACCCCCCTGCGTTGGCGGTGCCCAGCACCAGCGTTTTCGCGCCGCGCGCTTTGGCGCTGGCGATATCAAGTTCATCCAGCCCCAGGCTGACCGTACAGCCCGGCAGTTTAATTTCGCCAACGCACTGTTCCGGTCGCCAGATATGAATACCGCGCGCCGTTTTTGCCGCGAGGGGATCGGTAACATCGCCAAGAAAAAGTAAATAGGGTTGTGGGATTAGCATGAGAGTTCTCGCTTCAGACAAAGGTAAGGTTCTGAAACCACTATTTCATGCGTGTTGAAAGGTGACGAATGCTTGTTTGGTGGCGGGGTATAACGGCAGGCTATAGTCAGATAAAAAAGTAATGGCAACCGCGTTATTTCAACGAATCCGGGTGAAATCGGCCCCGGTGCCGGGACGAGTCATAGGAAAAGGCTAATATCCGCCGGAGAGTTAATGGAGAGATATCGTTTAATGTCAGTCAACGGGAAGCAAGGCCGTTTACTTCGACGCTGTCTTTCATAATGCCCCGGCGTGGTATCGGGTACCACGGATAACACGCTTTGGGGCGTGGTGAGGATGTTATCTTTCCTCTCAAAACGCTGTGACTGACAACCGAGAGGAAACGCGGTAATTACAGCTTTCCGGTCAGATACTGTGCTTCACCATCCGCAAAGCTCCAGTCACCCGGCGCATTGGTAATAAAGCTGATCATCAGATCTTTCCCATCCACCCCACAGTGTTCTGCCAACTCCCGTGCCAGTTCCGCCATGAAACGCGTTTTTTGCTCTTCACTTCTCGGGCTGGTAAACACCCGGACCATCACCAGACGGTCGCTGCGTTCAAACCCCAGCCCGGTATCCTGGAACACCATCTGGTAATTTTTATTTTCGTGAACAATCTGATAACGGTCACGTGCGGGAACGTTAAACGCGGTGAGCACAGCCCGATGTGCAGCGTCCAGCATTGTTCTGATTTCCGTAGCAGAACGTCCCTCAATGATGTCGAATGTCAGCAATGGCATAAATAAACCCTCGGTTGGTCTAAATCGTAAGTGTATGATGTCGCGCTATGTTGACGACTGCTGTTGAAAAGAAAAAGAGACAGGGCTGAAATGATTATTCGCTATTTTGAACAATCCCTATGAAAGCATTCCGAACGGATGAACTGTGGGTGCATTTGTACTGGCTGACGGTACTCGCTGAATCGGGAAGTTTTACCCGCGCGGCTGATCGGCTGGAGGTCAGCAAGGCAGCCATGAGTCAGAAAATCAAAGAGCTGGAGAATATGGCCGGCACAGCACTGGTGCAGCGCACTACCCGCAGCGTCCGTCTGACCTCGGCGGGCGAAAAACTGGTGGATAACTTACGCGATCCTTTTGCGCAGATTGAGCAATCCTTTTTACGCATTCGTGATGAAACCGGCCCGGTGAGAGGCCTGGTGCGTGTCAGTGCGCCGGTAGCCTTTGCGCGCCAGCAGCTCGTCCCGGTCATTGGCGATTTTGTCCGGGAGTACCCGCAGGTCACTATTCAGCTGGATGTCAACGACCGTCTGGTATCACTGACCCGTGAAGGTTTTGATTTGGCCATCCGTCACAGCCAGACACTTCCGGAAACCCACATTGCGCTGAAGTTGTGCGACACGCATGCGGTTCTGGTTGCCTCCCCCGCTTACCTGGCGCAATACGGCACCCCGCAAAAGCCCGACGACCTGGAGCGGCATAACTGTCTGTACTATCTGCGCGGACAGGAACCGCCGCGATGGCATTTCCACAAAGTGACGGGCGGAGAGGAAACCGTAATGGTGAAAGGACAGGGAAACTTTGCGACTAATAACAGCGAATCCGTCCGCGATGCGGCATTACAGGGACTCGGTATCGCCCTGCTTCCTGATTTTAGTGCGCGAGCCGCGCTGGCTGCAGGGACACTAACGCAGGTTCTGCCCGCATGGCGAACGGTAGACGCATTTGCCGAAAGCTTATGGGTAGTACGTCCGCATACTGCGCAGGTTCCTAAGGCTGTGACCACGTTTATTCGGTGGCTGCGGGCGAGGTTTGCGGAGTAGAGTTTAGTAGAATGGTGGTGGTGATTATGTGCGGATGGGCTGCATTGTGTCAGGAGCGGACGTTGCACACTTCTGCTTATGTAGCCAAAATCGGTATGTTTTTAATCTTTATAGTATTTAAATCAATAGGTAAGATAAATGAAGATTGATTGGAGTTTCATTTAGTTACATAGACTCAACGTTCAAGTGGTAATGGACTCAGAAATTATCACTGCCAGAGTTCATGTTAAAATTCAGGAAAGGGAATATCAGATGCCATCAGTATACACGCTCAATGAGATGTTTGGGTTGCTTGTATTTTCAGGAAAATATCCATTTCTTCACAATGATCTGGACTGCATGATCATTGCATGGGCTGAAGATCAAATTATCGAAGGAAATGATTCAGAGACTCTTTTAATCCTCGCTTCACTGGGGCTTGATAATCAATCTGTACGGGCCGAGGTTGAATTATATATGTCACGGTACATGGCAGAGCAGCAGATAAGCCTGCCACCGCTAAAAACAGCAGCATTGGTCTGGATCAAGCTATTTATGAGTCAACTTTCCCAATCCGCGTCCATCCATGATGCAGAGCAGAAAATGTATTTTCTGGTGTGTCATTGGCTTGAACCTAACGTAAAGATTTTCACTGCAGTGGTCGATACCTTGAAATCGCTTTACTGGCATCTCTTTGATGAATGGGAGGGGCCTGGCACAAGCGAAGCCGCAAGGATGGAGGAGTCAGAATTCTTTGAGTTGATTAATCGCGCAATGTTGCCCTATTCACGTAAAATTGAAAACCCAGATTGGTTGGATCTGCTTGTTCGGTAATTTTTTTCAGTATCCTCAAAGGTGTGACCTTAACCCAGTTAATTGAAACATCGTAATGTTAGTAATGCCTTAACCCGTAGTGAGAACGATTGAGAACTTCCGCTTCTCGCTCAAAGCAGACGTTCATTTTTTAACAGCCATCACGTATCTTCTCATTCCTGATCTGCCTGCTACCCAAACCCAACACCTCTGCCCCTCACCTGCCAGCGCACTAACCCGCCGGCATCGCCCATTCCCCCCGATCACGTAACGGCTTTATCTATTACTTTTCGTAAAGCGGATCACAAATCAGCGCGCCAGATGACTCACTGCACAATTTCATATTGAATATCAATTTTCCAGGTGCCAGGATTAACCGGCATCACGCTTGTTACCGATTATCGGGCAAAACCTGAATGCAGGCTGAGGGATAATCCCTTCAACGCTGTATTTATGTTTTGCCCGATTGTGTTTCAGGAGTGAGCGATGCTGGTCAGACAAATACTGAATAATAATGTGGTCAGTGCCGTAGATGATAACGGCCTTGAAGTGATTTTAACCGGTCGGGGGCTGGGATTTAATACACGCAACGGGGCCCGTATTCATCTGCACGAAGCAGAAAAGATATTTCGGCTGCAAGATTCAGGCATCTCTGCACGCTTTAAAGATCTGGTCAGTGAAGTTCCCATCGATATTCTCCAGTTGACCGCCGATATCGTCAGCCTGGCGCATGAAACGCTGAAGCATAAACTAAGCGAAGGGCTGTATGTTACGCTGGCCGATCACCTCTACTTTGCGCTGGAGCGGCATAAAAATAACGCGCTGCTCGCCAACCCACTGGAATGGGAAGTCCGTCATTTTTACACCGCAGAATATGCGATTGGCCGCCAGGCACTGGGCATGGTAGTGGCCCGCACCGGCACCGTGCTACCAGACAGCGAAGCCTGCAGTATTGCGCTGCATATCGTGAATGCCGGGCTCAATGATAACTTAGGCAAAACCACTAAAATCACCCAACTCCTCTGTCAGTTACAACAAATCGTAAAATACTTTTTTACGCTGACCCGCGATGAACACAGTCTGAATTACCAGCGCTTCATTACCCATTTAAAATTCTTTGCGCAGCGGGTCATTGATGGCGAAGTATTAAATAACGACGACGAGGAATTATTCACGCTGGCACAACAGCGATATGCCCGAACGTTTGAGTGCGTAGAAGCCATCAGCACCTTCGTAAAAAAACATTATCACCACAGTATGAGTCACTCAGAAAAACTCTATCTAACGGTACACATTGAAAACATCGTGCAGCGCAGTGCGCATGATGTTGACACCCCATAATGCATTACTGAATTGCTTTACCGGCTTGTGACTGTTTAATCAGGCAAACCCCAGAAAATATGCCACCCGGTTTATGCCGGTCATTGTGGATGACGTCATATCGACTTCAGTCTGGAGGGATTTATGAATTATCAGGACACCGCACAGCAAATTATTCCCCTGATAGGCGGAAAAGATAACGTACAGTCTTTATTTCACTGCATTACCCGCCTGCGTTTTTTACTAAGAGATAACAGTAAAGCCGACCGTCACGCGCTTGAAGCACTGGATGGCGTGATCGGGGTTAATATTTCTGGCGACCAGTTTCAACTCATCATCGGTAATGATGTCAAACCACTGTGCGATGCGCTGCTCAGTCAGCTTCCGCTTCAGGAAGCTTCTGTCCGCCCTGCTTCGCGCTGTAACCCTGTTTCCGCAGTGCTTGAAGGGTTGTCCGGCATATTCTCACCGATTATTCCGGCCATAGCGGGTGCAGGGATTCTCAAGGGCATTCTGGCGCTAATGGTGGCGTTTCACTGGCTGGAGACACAAAACCAGAGCTACCAGATCCTGCTGGCGATCAGCGATGGCGTGTTCTATTTTTTGGCGCTGGCGCTGGCGTTCAGTGCGGCAAAACGCTTTGGTGCCAATCCTTATGTCGCTGTTGCGCTGGCGGCATCACTCTTTCACCCTGCCCTGCAAACCCTCTTTACCGCAGGTGAGCCGATACGTTTTCTGGGTTTACCCGTTCCCACGGTGAACTATGCTTCGACAGTCATTCCGGTCCTGCTATCAATCTGGCTGTTGAGTTACGTGGAGCGCCTGATTGACCGCGTTATCCCTGCCGCCCTCAAAACCATGTTTGTTCCGCTTTTAAGCCTGCTTATCGTCACGCCGGTGACGCTGATCGCTATCGGGCCATTAGGGATTTTTGCCGGTAACGCGCTGACCGGGGGCATTATCTGGCTGGTCGAAAACATGGGCATTATCGCGGGCGTGGTGGTCGGCGGGACGTTGTCGCTGATTATTATTACCGGCATGCACTATGTGCTGGTGCCGGTCATGATCCATAACATCAGCCATCTGGGATTCGACCCGTTTAAAATTCTTTTCTATGTGGCCAACCTTGGTCAGGCCGGTGCGGCGTTTGGCGTCTTTCTGCGGGCCCGGGATAAAAAGCTTAAATCGCTGGCGCTTACCACCAGCTTCAGTGCTGCCATGGGCATCACCGAGCCTGCGATGTACGGCATCAACATTCGCTACAAACGTCCCTTTGCCGCCGCTCTGCTTGGCGGTGCCTGTGGTGGCGCGTTTGCGATGGCGATGGGCGTAAAAACCTATGCGTTTGCACTCAGCGGCCTGCCCGGCATTCCCGCCCTGGTTGGTCCCACCTTCTTATCAGCACTGCTGAGTCTGGTCATTGCCTTTTCCAGTGCGGCCCTGCTGACCGTCATACTGGGTTTTGAGGAAGCGACCCGGAAGAACGTGGACAATACAGCCTCCTCACACTGTCATCATACGCAGGACCACGTAAGGCTTTTTGCGCCGGTCAGCGGTGAGATCACTCCGTTAAGCGCCTTAGCCGATCCGGTTTTTGCCGATGAAATTTTTGGCAAAGGGCTGGCGATTTACCCGACCGGCGGCAAGTTGCGCTCCCCCATTGATGGCCGCGTCGAGTCGCTCTTTGAAACCCACCACGCGCTGGGGCTGAAAAGTGACACTGGCGCGGAAATCCTGATCCACATTGGCATCGATACCGTGAAACTCGGCGGCCGCCATTTCACCAGCCATATTCAGCCGGGCCAGTTTATCCGCACCGGCGATCTGCTGATCACATTCGATCTGAACGCGCTTGAGGCCGAAGGCATCGATCCGAGCGTGATTGTAATCGTGACCAACTGCGAACGCTATGGCGAGGTTCGCCCGGTAAAAGCCGGGGGACATATCGCCTGCCGTGACGCTTTTCTGACACTCACCGCTGCGGCGGTTTAAGGAGCAAAGCATGACGTATTCACCCTCTTTTCCCGAAGGTTTTCTGTGGGGCGGTGCCACGGCCGCGAATCAGCTTGAGGGCGCCTGGCATGTCGGCGGTAAAGGGCTGTCCGTATCGGATGTGTACACCTTTGACGCATCCACACCACAAGACCAGTGGCTGGATCAGTGGTTAAGCATGACCCATGCGCAGGTAGCGGAAGCACAGAATCCGGAGAGCAAAAAATATTATCCCAAACGTAAAGGCAACGGGTTTTACACCCACTTTAAAGAGGATATCGCGCTGTTCGCCGGGATGGGATTCAGGTGCTTCAGGATGTCGATTGCCTGGACGCGCATCTTTCCACGCGGCGATGAAGCAGAACCCAACGAGGCGGGCCTGCAGTTTTATGATGCAGTGCTGGATGCTCTGCTCGCTCACGGGATCGAACCGATTGTGTCATTGTCACATTACGAAATGCCGCTTGCGCTGGTGACGGATTACGGCGGCTGGCCCAATCGCCAGTTGGTAGATTTCTATGTGCGTTTTGCCACCACAGTTTTCATGCGCTATCGCAAAAAAGTGAAATACTGGATGACGTTCAACGAGATCAACTGTGTTAAGCATCACCCTTACGTGAGCATTGGCGTAATTGAAGAAGGTCACCCGCATATTGAACAGGATAAATACCAGGGTGCCCATCATCAGTTTGTCGCCAGCGCGCTGGCGACAAAGGCTTGCCACGCCATTATTCCCGGTGCGCAGGTGGGCTGTATGATCAGCTATCAAATCCTGTATCCGCACACCTGCCATCCGGATGATGTGCAGGCGTGCGAAGAGATGCAGCGCGTGTCGTTGTTTTTTAGCGATGTGCAGGCACGCGGCTACTATCCGGCTTATGCAGAAAGAATGCTGGCGGAAAAAGGCGTACAGCTGATTAAAGCCGTGGGCGACGATGAAATCCTGCGGCAACATCCGGTGGACTTTGTTTCCTTTAGCTATTACATGTCCAGCACGGTCAGCGCCCATCCTGAAAAACTCACCGGCGCGCAGGGCAATCTGATCACCGGCGGCATCAGAAATCCACACCTGGAAACCAGTGAATGGGGTTGGCAAATCGATCCCAAAGGCCTGCGACTGGCACTGAATCAGCTGTATGATCGCTATCAAAAGCCGCTCTTTATTGCCGAAAACGGCCTGGGCGCAGTGGATACCGTCAAGGCCGATGGCAGTATTGATGACGATTACCGCATTGACTACCTGCGCCAGCACGTCGCGCAAATGAAAGAGGCCATTGCGGATGGCGTTCCCCTGTTTGGCTACACCTGGTGGGGACCGATTGACGTGGTGAGCGCAGGTACGGCGCAGATGTCTAAACGTTATGGGTTTATCTACGTGGATCAGGACGATATGGGCAATGGCACGCAGAAACGTACCTTAAAAAAGAGCTATCACTGGTATAAAAAACTGATAGCCTCTAATGGCGAAGACACGGGTCATTAAGCCGGTTGAACGCCATTGCTGTGACCTGCTGGCAGTCGCTGTCAGCAGGTCATTTTGATCTCAGCCGCTGCCATGCATATCTGGCAGAAACACGTTGCTGTCACATCAACCTGAAGAGAGGGTTAAGTTGAACACGCTGCATCTCGTCGATCCCGAGCTACGTCCCCTGCTCGCTAACAGCGCGCCGCTGGAACTCACGCCTGACGCAATCATTACGCTACGCCAGCAGCGCCAGGATGCTGCGCTTAAGCAGGTCCAGTCTTACCGCGACCAGGGGCTGAACATTGATGAACACCTGATTGCGTTTCCCGGCCATCCGTCGGTCAGAGTCTGTGTGATCACGCCCGTTGCGGCCGCCGGTAAACGCATGGGCATATTACATCTTCATGGCGGCGGTCATCTGTTTGGCAGCCCGGAGCAGTCTCTGTCGCTGACCAGCGCGACGGCACGGCGACATAACTGTGTGGTGGTCTCGGTGGACTATCGGCTGTCACCGGAAACCGTATTTCCGGGATCGCTGGAAGACAGCTATCAGGTGCTGAACTGGATGGTGAATGAAGCCGCGATGCTGGGCATTGATCCGGCACGTATCGGTGTTATGGGCGACAGCGCCGGTGCCGGGCTGGCGGCCTCACTGGCGCTGTTCACCCGCGATCGGAATGGCCCCACGCTGGCCTTTCAGAATCTGATGTTCCCGATGCTGGATGACCGCACGGTCACCGAAACCCACCCCAATCCCGTGACCGGCGAGTTTGTCTGGACGCGGGAATACAACCGCATCGGCTGGTCAGCGCTGCTGGGCGAAGCGCCCGGTGGCGAAGCCGTTTCGCCTTATGCGGCCCCCGCTCGCGCCACAGACCTGCGCGGGCTTCCCCCGGCCTGGATTGGCGTGGGCACGCTGGACCTGTTTCTGGATGAGAACCTCGACTATGCACAGCGGTTAATCCGCGCCGGGGTTGCCGTGGAGTTGCACGTCTGGCCGGGCGCGTTTCATGGTTTCCACGGCAGTGAGACGGCGGCAGTATCGTTGCAGGCCCGGGAACTGCGCCAAATCTGGCTGTCGCGCTTTGCGCCCTGATACTCAGCCAGGCCAGGGTTAACGTCCATCCAGGGCTCACGGAGTGAAGTGATGCAAATGCTGCACATTGTGCCTCGCCTGATGACAGCGGTGCGGGCGGGCAACAAACACCATACGATACGCTGGCAGGAACAGGCCATTACGCCCGGTCCGCTGCGTTATATCAACCACGAAGATCCTGCTGACAGCGTCATAGTGACTGTTGAACGGGTTGTCATGATGCCGCTGTCATCCGTCGCGCAGCATCTGGGCAAAGATGAGGAATGGCCCGATGCGGAACTGCTGGCAGGCATGCAGGAGCACTATCCCGCGATTCAGCTCGATTCTCAGGTGGCAGTGCTACATCACTCCGCCCCCTGTGAGACGGAGACAGGACGCTATCAGACACTGCTTGCCGCGTTGACGGCGCTGGAATGCAGTCTGCATCAGGAAAAACGTTACGATGCAGCCTGGCTGGCGCAGCGACTGCATCCTGAATTTCAGGAAATTACCCGCTCGGGCGTGCGGGTGAATCGCGCGCAGACGATTGCAGCCTTACAAGCTGAAGCGCATGCGCCGGCAATCGTCAGCCGCGATTTTCAGCTGATACAGACAGGAACACATCACGCCCTGTTGCTTTACCGTACCGCAAGACCCGATGGCCGACATGCCACATGGCGGTCGTTCCATTGGGTGTACCACGCAACGCAAGGCTGGCAGATGATTTTTCATCAGGCCAGCCCCGCAGCAGAACCGGATTTTTAGTGCGGATACCGGCGCATCCTGAAGACGGATGCGCCCGCCTGGCTATTTCACTACCGGGTTTTTCTGCAACGACAGCGCATCCATAAACGCATCGTCCAGTTGCAGATGTTGTTTCACCAGGTCGCGCGGCGTACCGGCCAGCCATTGATTCAGTGAAATGTCAGCGTAATAATCGCTTTTGAACAGCTCCAGGAACCGCAGCGGCCCCTTGCCGGTGTTTTCCACATAGTGCCCCATGGCGAACGGCACATAGCCGACATCTCCGGCCCGGTAATCAAAGGTTCTGGCCTGGCCGGATGAACCAAACACGCCCATGCGTCCTTCGCCTTCCAGATAGTATTGCCACTCATCGTTGTTTGGATGCCAGTGCAGCTCACGCAAGCCACCGGGTTCGATCTCGACCAGTGCCGCCGCAATGGTTTTGGAGACCTTAAAGGTGGAAGAGTCGGTGATGCGGACCGTGCCGCCTGGCGCTTTGATCGGGTCCTGCGCCAGCATACGGTGAGTAAAGGTGCGTTTGGCTTTGGTTGCCCCTTGCACCTGCACCGATGACAGGCTGCCGGGCACCGGTGCGGCAAAGATATATTCGTCCTGCGGCGACGGTAATTTCGCAAAGGTTGAGACAGGGACCTTAAAGTTTTTCGCCAGGATCTCGGGCGGAATATGTTTAAACCAGTCAGACAGCAGGAAGGTGCTGTCTTCATCGAATCCACCGTTGTCAAAGGCCAGCAGGAACTCACAGCCGTCCGGCCCCAGGCCCTGAATAGAGTGCGGAATGCCCGGCGGGAAATACCACAAATCACCCACGCCAATATCGTCCACGAACCAGGTGCCGTCGATATCAAACGCCGTGACGCGGGCGTTGCCGTAAGTCATGTACGCCCATTCGCCCTCTTTATGCCAGTGCAGCTCACGAATGCCCCCTGCATTGAGGCGCATATCCACGCCCGCAATCGTGGTGGAGACGCCGAGCTCACGTTGAGTGACCTGGCGGGTCCATCCACCGCTGCTTTTACGTACGTGCGCGTCACTGAAGGAAAAGCGCAGATTCGGTAACGTGCCGCTGTCCGTCGCCGGTGGATTCACGATATCCGGGTTTTCGGCTTCGCGGATCGGATCGTGCGGGCCGGGATCGCGGCCCCCGCCGGAAAAAGACTGGATGCTGTCATGCGCGTGCACCTGTCCGGCCGCCAGCGCGACGGTGCCGCCCGCCGCAAAAGCCATAAAACTTCTTCGGGTTAATTTACTCATAAATACACTACCTCGTTCCTTGCTGATAAAGTCGCCGACATGCACTGTCCTAAGGAATGTATAGCGGGGAAAGTTAAATTTTATTTATGTGATATGTAAATTTTGATGACAACCACAAGACAGGTATGGCGCAGAAGTTATCAACGCGTGCGAACTTTTTGCCGCTGGTTTAGGAATGGTTAAGTTTTCTTATTGATACTGCCCCAGAACTGGCATGAAAAGATAATTTTCGCGTCCGATGTTTGTATCGTTTTTGATCACACTTTGTTACAGGTGCAGAGCAGTGAGTGCACCGGCGCAGGCGGGTGACTGAGCAGGCATAAGGTGAATTGACTGCATAACGGGCGATCAGGTTATCCGGCCAGCATGACGGTGGTGTCCTGACCGCCTGACCAGGGCGCAGATAAGTCGGATGAGTGCGGCGTCTGGCCGACATAACCTGCGTGACCCGACGTGAACGTCCTGTCAGAACACGCCGTCCCGACGCGGTCTGGCGGCCTGTTGGGGTGCGCGTGCGGAGAAAGGCGCATCAGGTTGTTGCGCACAAGACGCGAAAGCGCTGTGCCGTTCAGGCAGATTAACGATGATGATGCTCTCTTCCGGTCCGTCGAGCACCTCATCCATCAGGTTCAGATAGTCGTAAGCATTTTGCATAAATCGTCTCTGTTCAGTTATCCATAGTGAAGCAGGTAATCCAGTCAACACAGGCACGAAATGATCACTGCGAAGGATCGATAATAGCCGCTAATCACCCTGTCACAAGCAGATTACGCTTATATGACAACCAGCAGAGGAAAATGCGGCGTGCACAGGGCACGCCGCACCAGGTCAGAAGAAGCCAAGTGGCTGAATGCTGTAACTCACTAGCAGGTTTTTAGTCTGCTGATAGTGATCAAGCATCATCTTGTGGGTTTCACGACCAATGCCCGATTTCTTGTACCCGCCAAAGGCGGCATGGGCAGGATAGAGATGGTAACAGTTAGTCCAGACGCGACCGGCTTTGATCGCACGGCCCACCCGATAGGCGCGGTTGATATCCCGCGTCCAGACGCCCGCGCCCAGCCCATAGATGGAATCATTGGCGATGGCGATAGCTTCTGCCTCGTCTTTAAAGGTGGTGATGCCGACGACCGGTCCAAAGATCTCCTCCTGGAAGACGCGCATGCTGTTGTTGCCTTTCAGCAGCGTCGGCTGGATGTAGTAGCCGCTGGCAAGTGCATCGTCGAGCTTTTCAACGCCGCCGCCGGTGAGGATTTCGGCCCCTTCCTGACGGGCAATCTCCAGATACGAGAGTATTTTGTCGAACTGCTGCTGTGACGCCTGAGCACCGACCATGGTCTCCGTATCCAGCGGATCGCCGCGTCTGATGGTTTTGATACGTTTAAGCACCGCCGCCATAAAGGGCTCATAGATGGATTCCTGCACCAGCGCGCGCGACGGGCAGGTACAGACTTCGCCCTGATTCAGGAAGCCCAGTACTACGCCCTCTGCCGCTTTTTCAATGAAGCTCTCTTCGGCCTGCATAATGTCTTCGAAGAAGATGTTAGGTGATTTACCGCCCAGCTCAACGGTGGACGGGATCAGGCTTTTCGCCGCCAGCTCCAGAATGTGTCCGCCCGTCGCCGTCGATCCGGTAAAGGCCACCTTGGCAATACCGGGATGCGAGGCCAGCGCCTCACCGGCTTCTTTTCCGTAGCCGTGAACCACGTTCACCACACCGGGCGGCAGCAGATCTTGAATCAGTTCAACAAACAGCGTGATCGACAGCGGCGTTTGTTCTGCCGGTTTAAGCACCACGCAGTTGCCCGCACCCAGTGCCGGTGCCAGCTTCCAGGCCGCCATCAACAGCGGGAAGTTCCACGGAATAATCTGCGCCACCACGCCCAGTGGCTCGTGGAAGTGATAGGCGGCGGTAAACTCGTCGATTTCAGCTGCGCTGCCCTCCTGCGCCCTGACGCAACCGGCGAAATAACGGAAATGATCCACCGCCAGCGGCATATCCGCAGCCAACGTTTCCCGCACCGGCTTACCGTTATCCCATGTTTCATTGACCGCCATGTATTCCAGATTTTCTTCCAGGCGGTCAGCAATTTTTAACAGTACCAGCGCACGTTGCTGAGGTGAGGTTTTGCCCCATGCGTCAGCGGCTGCGGCGGCGGCCGCCACGGCCTTATCGACATCGGCCTTGTCCGATCGGGGAAACTCGCCCGCGGCTGAGCCGTTAACGGGGGACGTATTGGTAAAATAGTTACCGTTTACCGGGGCGACGAACTCGCCGTTGATGAAATTGCCGTAGTGCTTCTGCAAAGTGATGAGAGAACCCTGTTCTCCTGGAGCGGCATAACGCATGCTGGATCTCCTTACGCTGTGTGATGTGAAACAACTATGAAACTTGTTGTTAACATATTCGATCAGCGCCAGCCTGACAGGTTTGTTGTCCCTAAACTGTGACCGCGGCGAAGGAAATACCCGCCAGAGCCACTACAGATAATTCCGACTTTTTACCGCTTCGCCTGTTAACTGGAAACTTTCGGCGCGAATGAGGTCAATATGAGGATATGTTCACTCTGGAGGTAGGTCAGCATGTTGGCTTCGGCTTTCACGTTAATGCGCGCAAAAGCAGATTTCGTCCACCAGTTCATCCGCAATCCGCGCAAGATGGGCAGCATCACGCCGTCTTCCGAAGCGCTGTGTCGCACCATGGTGGAAGCGGTCGACTGGCGTCATCAATTCCGGATCGCTGAGTTAGGCGCAGGCGATGGTGTGCTGACGCGTCGCCTGCTGGCAAAGATGGCACCTGAGGCCACACTGGACGTATTTGAAATCAGCAGCGCGCTGGCACAAAAGCTTAACGCGCTGGATGATGAACGCATGACGGTACGCACCTGCTCGGCGGAGTACCTGAACGGCAGCTATGACGCTATTTTTTCTGGCCTTCCGCTTCTGTCGCTGTCGCCGGAACTGCGCGAGGCGATTTTGCAGGCGGTTTTCCACGCGCTGGGCCCAAACGGCGTCTTTGTACAGTTTCAGTACACATCCCTGACCCAGCCCGATTTGTCCCGTTACTTTACCTGGGAACGTCAGCGGGTTTTAAAAAACGTGCCGCCCGCCTGGGTTTACCGCTGCGCCCGTCACTATGCGCCCTGAGCGCTGTCGACCGCCGGGCGCGTTTGCAGCCAGAAATGGGTTAAAATGCTGCGTGCCCAGTCCGCCCCCTGCAGTTCGGCGCCATCGCTGTCTACATCGTCGGGCAGACAGGCATCCATAATCTGGCGATCAAATTCGGGATGGAACTGCATGGACAGCGCATTCGGCGAATAACGCAATACCTGGCAGGGATCTTTTTCTGACTGTGCCAGGATCGTCGACTGCGGCGGCGGTATCACCACCGACTGACGATGAGAAAGCCAGGCCTCGAAGTGTTCTGGCAGGGTCGCAAGCAGGGGATCGTGCTTCGCCGCGGTCGTCGTGTTCAGCGCCAGTAATCCCCGTTCCCAGCCATGAGGGTTGTCCGCGACTTTACCTCCCAGCGCATACGCCATGAGCTGATGGCCGTAGCACACGCCCAGTAGTGGCAGCTGCGCGTCCATCCCCGCGCGAACCCAGGCGGCGGTGCGTTCGCTCCACTCCTCATGGTCAGTCACCATTGCCCACGAACCGCTTAATACCGCGCCGGAGATTTCAGTAAACTGTGGCAACGGCTCACCCAGATGCGGACGGACGATAAGGTAATCTTCAGGCTGTAAATTCAGAGCATCAATAAACCAGACCGGTTGTTCACCGATTTTTTCGACCACACTGGCAGGAGGAACATCTAACTGAATCAGGGCAAGCGGCAAGGCAGGTGCATAAGTCATACCGAATCGGATCCTCACAGGCGTTAACGTTTCGGAAAATCAGTCTGACAGCAACTGTTGTAAAAGTCTTATGAATTTTTAGAGTTAACTAAATAAAAAAAACGTTAATCATTGTCTTAACCGCGCGGGTTCATGCCATGATTATCGGGTAACGTGTTTTTTCAAAGGATGACATTGTGGCAGTGCGGCATTTCTTTACGGTTTTGATGGTTGTGTCCATCTGGGCCTTTAATAACGTGGCGGTGAAATGGGGCTTAGTGGATTTACCGCCCCTGTTCCTGACCTGGATGCGGTTTTTCGTCGTGGCGATTGTCCTGGTGCCGTTTTGCCGGATTAACCGTCAACAGTTTCCCTGGCTGTTACTGTTGGCCTTTACGTTTGGCTTTATGCACTTCTCGCTGCTGTTTCTCGGCATGCGTTACACCGATGCCGGAACAGGAGCGATTGTGGTGCAACTGGGCACGCCGATTGCGATGCTGCTGGCGATGGTATTCCTGAAAGAGAAGCTGCGGCTTATCCAGCTTATCGGCATTATGATTTCGCTGAGCGGTGTAGTGGTGCTGTCCGGCAGCCCGACGATCCCCGCCTGGTGGGTGCTCTGTATCCTGCTGTGCAGCGCCACGGGCTGGGCGGTGAGCAATCTGATTGTGAAAAAATCGCCCCCGATTAAGCCGCTGACCATGACGGGCTGGATCGCGTTTCTGGCGTTGCCCATTGTCGGCGCGGCCAGCTATATGTCCGAATCACATCAGCTTTATGCCCTGCAACATGCGGGCTGGCGCGGCTGGTTTGCCATTCTCTACAGTGCGATTGCCTCTTCGGTAGTCGCCTATACCTTGTGGTATTCACTGCTGAAGAAATACAACGTTAACCTGATTATGCCCTACTCCCTGCTGACACCGGTGCTGGCAGTGATCATGGGCATTGTGGTGCTGGGCGACAGCCTGAACAGTTTCAAAATTATTGGTGCCTCGCTGGTGATCCTCGGCACTACCATTGCGGTAATCAACCTGCGTAATCTGCGCATGCACGCCCGGTTTCCGCGCTTACGACGTCGTTAAAGGCACATGCTATGCTTCAGGAATCGTCCGCTTAAGGAGCCTGTAGCATGAATCATCTGGCCAACGCACTCTGGCAGCAGATGTGGCAGGGATTGCATGGCAACCCTGCGCCACACGCGCTGCCCGTTTTCACCGATCACGCGACCTTTTCCTCCGCCTATGCCGTCAGTGAACTGGCGGCCACCAGTCTGGGATTAGCGACGCAGGGCATCGCTGATTTACTCAGTCGTCCTGTCCGTGCACAGATCAATGTCCGCCTTGCCTCACGCTGGTTCCAGCACAGTTTTATGCCGCTTAACCGCCCTGCACCCGCACTGTGGGATGCCTTCGCGGGCGATTACGCCTGCCGCAACGGCTGGATCCGTCTGCATACCAATGCGCCCCACCATCGCCTGGCGATGGAGAGCGTGCTGGGTCAGCATCCGGATCGGGATGCGCTGGCGCGGGAAGTGGCGCAGTGGCAGGCTACCGAGCTGGAGCAGGCCGTGATTGACGCTGGCGGTTGCGCTGCCGAAATGCGCAGTGCTGAAGCCTGGCGACAGCATCCGCAGGGACTGGCCGTCATACATGAACCGTTGTTTGCCCGGCAGACCATGACCGAAGGCCCTGCGGTCGACTGGGCGTTGCCCGACGCGCGTCCGTTACTGGGTATCAGGGTGCTGGATCTGACGCGCATCATCGCTGGCCCGGTGGCCACGCGCTTTCTCGCCAGCCTGGGGGCAAATGTGTTGCGTATCGATCCACCCGGCTGGCAGGAACCGGGCGCGGATGAGGAGCTTGCCTGCGGCAAGCGCCGCGCCGTGCTGGACCTGAAACAGCCCGCTGACCGTGCGCAGTTTATCTGGTTGCTGAAACAGGCCGATGTGCTTGTGCACGGTTACCGTGCCGATGCGCTGGAAAAGCTGGGATTTGATGCGGAATCGCTGCAAAGCCTGTGTCCCGGCCTGGTGGACGTGGGCCTGAATGCCTGGGGCTGGCAGGGCCCCTGGCGCAACCGGCGCGGTTTCGACAGTCTGGTGCAGATGGGTTGCGGTATTGCCGAACAGGGCATGCGCTGGAAGCAACATACTGCACCGGTGCCTCTGCCGGTTCAGGCGCTGGATCATGCCACGGGTTACCTGATAGCGGCGGCCGTGCTGGCCGGTCTGCGTCAGCGCCTTCATGAAGGCAGCGGAAGCCAGACGCGCCTGTCGCTGGCGCGCACCGCCTGGCTGCTGGAGCAGCACCGTTACGCCAGCGACATGGCCCATTCGGGGATCATCCCGCAGCACAGCGACAATCAGCCCAGCCTGGAACTTACACCGTGGGGAATCGGCGTACGTCTGCACTCCGCCGCATGGCTGCCCGGCACCGCCCTGAAGTGTGCCACGCCCGGCTGCCCACCCGGCAGCCATCCGGCGACGTGGTAAATCAGGCGTCGTCGCCCTGCTCGCTGGCGCTTTCCACCAGCTCATCGTACATGGCCTGAATCGCTTCACGGCTCAGCTCGGCCAGGGTGCGGTAAAAGGCGGTAGTGGCATGCGCCTCGACTTTGCCCAGGAATGCGCCGCACCACGGCATCAGAAACGTATCAAACAGCGCCAGTTGAGCGGCGCTTTCGTCTGCCGCAGACTGATCTTCCAGCCATGACGCCGCCAGCAACAGCGCGCCAAAATGATCCGTCGGTGCTTCACCCAGCGGCATACCGCGCGAGGTTAAAAAAGCGCGGATCTCGGACTCCGGCTTTCCTTCCGGCCAGTGTGAGGCAAAGGGCGAAACGTTACGTGATTCGCCAACAAACAGCGCCTCATAGTCGGCAGTCAGTGCCTGCGGATCGCTGCTCTGCTGTAACCGTTTCAACAGCGCATCCTGCTCCAGCGGCCACTGCGCCGCCAGTTTGCCTTCGCGAATCAGCGTAAACAGCGGTGCCAGCAGGGGATCCTGCGGATGGCGGTTAAACAGCGAGCCGATAATGCGGCACAGAATGGAAAACTCATTCATGAGTCAGAATTCCTTGAAGGAGAAAAATTAAAAGTCCGCCAGCTCGGGGATCGTCTTGCCCGTGCGCAGTGCCAGAAAATCGAGCAGGCGACGCGGCGTGACATTTAACACGCGATCCTCCGGAAAATCCACTTCTCTGGCGATACGCAGGCAGTGCTCAAAATTGCCCAAGGTAAACGCCGTATGGGAATCAGAGCCGAAGGCCAGGCGTCCACCCGCCTTGCCGACGGCTTCGGCAATCGCCCGGCAGTTCGGTTCGCTGCCCGGACGCGAATAGGTAAAGGAGGAATTGTTCAGCTCCAGCGCCACATCGTAGTGTGCGGCCGCTTCGGTAATCGCCGGGATATCAACGGGATATTTCGGGTTGCCGGGATGGCTGATGATGTGCACTAACCCTCCCGCCATGGCGGCAATCATCGCCTCGGTATTCTGAGTAAGGTCGCGCGGTGCATAGACGGGTTCGTGGAAGCCCGCCACAATCAGATCCAGCGATTCCAGCATCGGGCCGGAACAGTCAATTTCGCCCTGCTGGTTTTTGATGTTGGCCTCGATGCCGCGCAGGATCGCCACACCGTCAATGATGCGGGGCCAGATGCGCATATTCACAAAGTGCCAGTAGTGCGGTGCATCGGCCATATCCGGGCCGTGATCGGTGATGGCAAACAGTTTCAGTCCGTTCAGTTTAGCCTGCGCGACGTAATCATGTAGCGTACTGTAGGCGTGGGTGCTGGCAACTGTGTGCATGTGAAGATCGACGGGATACATTGTCTGCTCCTGTAGGGGCCGGTTACGGCCCGAATCGTTAATAGCCACGTTGGCGATCGACGTAGCCCTGTGGGTTTTCACCTGCTTCAAGTTGAGTAATCGCGCGGGCAATGTAGTCCATCGCTTCCTCTTTCAGGGTGACCGCCGCATTATGCGGAGTAATTGTGACGCGCGGATGGAACCACAACGGATGATCGGCAGGCAGTGGCTCGACCTGGAAAACATCCAGTGCGGCGCCCTTTATTTGCCCGCTATCCAGGGCGGTGAGCAAATCGGCTTCCACAACCTGATCCCCACGAGCGAGGTTAAGGAAAAACGCGCCCTGCGGCAACCGGGCTAACAGTTTCTGATCAATCAGATTGCGCGTTTCTGCGGTGCTGGGCAGCAGATTGATCAGTACCTGAGTGTCACGCAGGAAATCGTCCAGCGCGTCGCGCCCGGCGAAGCTGGTCACACCGGCAATCTGCTTGGCTGAACGGCTCCAGACGCGCACCGGGAATCCCCAGGCCGCCAGGCTTTTCGCCACCTGTTGCCCCAGCACGCCCGCGCCTAAAATCCCGATATGAAACTGGTCACGCGAATACGACGGCAGCGGTTGCCACTGGGCCGACTGCTGCTGCTGTTGGTAATCATCAAAGCGCCGAAACCAGCCCAGCACCCGACAGACCGCGTACTCCTGCATCTGTTGCGCCATGCCTGTGTCTTCCAGACGATAAAGGGGAACACTGTCTGCCAGCATGTCCGGGTTTTGCTGCAGCTGACGCAAAATTTCGTCTACGCCCGCCCCCAGCGCAAATACCCCTTTCAGGTCATTGCGGCCCCGCAGCATGGCCGGCGGCGGCGAACGGACCAGCGCATAATCTGCCGGGGACGTATCGTCGGTCGTCCAGTGACGGACACGTGCATGAGGTAAGCGCTGCTGTAATCCGCTGATCCAGTCGTCAGCAGGTTGCGATGGATGAAACCAGATGATGTCCATAGTGATCCTCTTTTTTTCTCAGCCTCGGGGAAAAGTGGTCTCAGGGCAAGCGGAGCCTGAAAAAAAGCACAAAATTTCGCAGGCTATGATCATCAATAAGTTACGCGGCTTCACATTTCCGCCGGACGAAAGGGTGAAAATTGCGGTTAAGGTCTAAAGTTGGAGAGTGGTCAATGCGTGACACATGATCACATTTCGGACAAGGAGAAACACCGATGAGAAACACTGAGGTAACAACGACTAAACGGTCTCAACGTCATGCGCCCGTTTTGCTTGGCGTGTTGTTAAGTGCGACCGTTTTCAGCACCTGGGCAGCCGAGGATTCCCGATTACTGACCAGTCAACCCCAGCCGCCCGATGTCCGTTTAGGACCGTTGTTCAATGCCGTACAACAGGCAAAATTTTACCCTGACCAAAAGACGTTTGCAGATGCCGTGCCTAAATATGATCCGTCCTCCATTCTGGCCGACTGGCAGATGCAGAAGAATCAGCGCGGTTTTGATTTAAAGCGCTTCGTCGCCGCGAATTTCACTCTGCCCACCGACAGTGACAAATATGTGCCGCCTGCGGGCCAGAACCTTCGTGACCATATTAACGGCCTGTGGCCGGTGTTAACGCGGACGACAAGTAACACAGGAAAATATGACTCGTTGCTGCCGTTGCCCAAACCCTATGTGGTGCCAGGCGGGCGTTTCCGTGAGGTTTACTACTGGGACAGCTACTTTACCATGCTCGGCCTGGCGGAAAGCGGCCACTGGGATAAAGTGCAGGATATGGTGGACAACTTCGCCTCGCTGCTGGATCGCTATGGCCACATTCCCAACGGCAACCGCACTTATTACCTGAGTCGCTCGCAGCCGCCATTCTTTAGCCTGATGGTGGATCTGCTGGCGACGCATGAAGGCGATAACGTCTATGTGCGTTATTTGCCGCAGTTACAAAAAGAGTACGATTACTGGATGGCCGACAGCGATAGCGTCGCCGCAGGTAATGCCAGCAAGCGGGTGATTAAACTGGCCGACGGGACAGTGCTGAACCGCTACTGGGATGCACGCGACGTGCCGCGTACCGAGTCATGGATGGACGACATTGCAACGGCAAACAAAGCGCCACAGCGCAACAAAGCAGAGATGTATCGCGATCTGCGCGCCGGTGCGGCATCGGGCTGGGATTTCAGCTCGCGCTGGTTTACCGATGCGCATAACCTTTCGACCATCCGCACCACGCAACTGGCCCCGGTCGATCTCAACAGCCTGATGTTCCATCTGGAAAAAACGCTCTCGACGGCGTATCGCCTGAATAAACAGGATGCGCAGGCTAAAGCCTTTGCCGATCGGGCTGAAAAACGTCAGGCGGCAATTAACCGCTATCTGTGGGACAGCAAACAGGGCTGGTACGCCGACTACGACTGGAAAACGCGTAAAATTCATCCGCAGCTAACGGCTGCTACGCTGTTTCCGCTCTATATGCAGATTGCCAGTGACAAACAGGCTGACAGCACCGCCAGCGCGGTGGAAAAACAGCTGCTGAAACCGGGCGGTCTGGTGACCACCACAGTGAACAACGGCCAGCAATGGGACGCTCCCAACGGCTGGGCACCGCTGCAGTGGGTGGCCGTTGAAGGGCTGGAGCACTATAAAAAGCCGCAACTGGCGCAGCAGGTGGGCCTGCGTTTCCTGCGTAACGTTCAGCTGACGTACGATAAAGAGCATAAGCTGGTCGAAAAATACGTGGTCGAAGGCAACAATCTTGGCGGCGGCGGCGGTGGTGAATATCCGCTTCAGGACGGTTTTGGCTGGACGAACGGGGTCACGTTAAAATTGCTGGATAAATATTGTCCGAAAGATAAAACCTGTAACAGCGCCCACGATATTCCCGAGGCGCAAAGCAGCGCGAAATAAAGCGAGCAGGCGAGAGATCGCGTTAACATAAAAAAGGCCCGCTGCGAAGCGGGCCTTTTTTGGTTATCTGCGTACGTTAACTGCGTACTTTGCGGTAGATAAACAGCACAACCAGCGCGCCGATGACCGCGACGACAAAGCTACCGAAGTTGAACCCGTCCACACGGCCAAAGCCGAAGAAGGTACTGATCCACCCACCGACAACGGCACCCACGATACCCAGAATAATAGTAATGATGAATCCACCACCATCTTTGCCTGGCATGATCCACTTCGCCAGGATACCAGCGATTAAACCAAAGATGATCCATGAAATAATACCCATCTGTTACTCCTTCCTTTTGGTTAGTCAATGGCGATCGCCTGATTAATCAAGCGGTTCACGCGCTTAGTATAGTCGCAATTTTTAAAAATGCTGCGCGTGAAGGTTATGATAGTGGTTATTGTGTTAAAGCTTTATTATTGTCAGCCGATAACGAACGGGTAGTAACAGGATAAATATAAATGATAAAGCGTTGCTCATCGGGAGCCAGCAAGTGAAAGAAGCCGATAAAGAACATTATCTCAAACGTGGCACGCTGGCGGTTCTGGGCGTCATGAAAGACCTGCTTCAGGTGCAAACACCTTTGCTGGTGAATTTCTCACGCGGGCAGTTTATCAGCCGTATGCTGGCGGCGGATGAAAACCGCATTGTTTTTGATCTGGGCAGTAATAATCTGGATAACGACTACGCACTGCAGTGCAACGATATTACCGTGTTTGCCGAAACCCAGGGCGCGAAGGTTGAATTTGCCTTACCTGGGCTTGAGAAAACGGAATTCGACGGCCTGCCTGCATTTCAGGCAACGTTACCGGAGGTGTTATGGCAAATTCAGCGGCGTGAATTCTTCCGCATCAGCGCACCGATGGACCCGCAGTTCTGGTGTCACTGCACATGGCCTGACGGCTCGGCTGCCCGACTGCGATTACAGGATTTATCGTTAGGCGGTATCGGCGTGCTGGTGGACGACGCGATGCCGGACGGCCTGAAAAGCGGCGACGATTTTAAAAATCTTCAGGTGGAACTGGGTGAATACGGCCAGTTTAACGTCAATGCGACGTTGATGCATATTGGTGAACGCAGCATGATTACCAGTAAAAATGAAACCAAAGTTACGCCGCGGCTGAGCTTCCGTTTTACGGCACTCGAACCCCATCAGGAACGGCAGTTGCAGCAGGTGATTTTTAGCCTGGAGCGGCTGGCGCGCGACAAAGCGCAACGCTTCCAGTAACCTCCGCTCTTTTCCCGCGCCGCACATCCGCGGCGCATCCAGGCTATGCTTTCCTTGCTTTCTCGTTTAACCGGAACCAGCAAGGAGACACTCCCCAATGGAAAACTGGCTCAGTTTGCGTCATTTTCAGTCCATTCTTTTTAATCAAACTCTGTGGATCAACAGCGCCATCGTCATCGTTGCCACCCTCGTTATTTACTGGTTGCTGCGCAGCCTGATCAGTTTCGTGTCCAACCGCATTGCGCACTTCAGCGAAGACCGCCACGTTCGCTTTACCGGCATCCTGGTGGAAATACTGCGCAGCACCAGCCACCTGCTGCTGCTGATTTTTTCGCTGCTGATTGCCCTGCGTTTCATCGATTTGCCCGACTCGTGGCGCTCGACGGTTTCTCACAGCTGGTTCCTGGCGCTGATTGTGCAACTGGCGTTGTGGATCGACTGCGGCATTCGCCTGTGGTTAAAAAGCCTGCTGCGCGATCCGCTTCACGTGCGCAATCCGGTGACGACCGTCATTCTGGGGATTCTGTTGCGGGTCGTGGTGTGGGTCATGATGCTGCTGGCGATTCTGTCGAATATGGGCATCGACATCACGGCGCTGGTAGCCAGCCTGGGCGTGGGCGGTATTGCCATCGCCCTGGCGATTCAGACCGTCCTGAGTGATGTGTTTGCTTCCCTGGCGATTGGCTTTGATAAGCCTTTTGAGCACGGCGATTTTATCGTATTTGGCGATATTGCCGGCACTATTGAGCATATTGGCCTGAAAACCACGCGGCTGCGTAGCCTGAGCGGTGAGCAGATCGTCTGTTCCAATACCATTTTGTTGCAGCAGACGATTCATAACTACAAGCGGATGCAGCAACGTCGTCTGGTGTTTACATTCGGTATCAGCTACGCCACGCCGTCTGAGCAGGTGCGAGAAATCAGCGAACTGGTGAAAACCATCATTCAGGGTATTGAAATGACGCGCTTTGACCGCGCCCATTTTCTGGCCTTCGATGACTCGAAGCTGACCTTTGAAGTGGTCTACTTTGTGCTGAGCGCCGACTACAACGTCTATATGGATATTCAGCAGGAGATTAACCTGCAACTGATGGCGGCGCTGGAAGAACGCAATATTCGCTTTGCCTTTCCGATCCGTCAGGTCGAATTCAGCGGCGGAAGTTTACCGCCGGTCGATCTTAAACCGGTGCCGGACGATGAAGAGACTGTCCCGCAACGCGTCAGTCGTTAACCTCGCTGTACTGAGGGCTGGCTGTTACAGTCTGGCCCTCATTTTCCGTTCATTGTGGCTGATAGCGACAGCGGGTCACCGCGTTTTTCCAGCCCTGATAGTTATCCTGCATGTGCTGCGCCAGATGGGTGCGCGGCATGATGATCGGCCCGCCCTGCAAGGCCAGCATATCGTCGCCCTGCTGCCACCATCCCAGCCCTTTTCCTGCCAGCAGTGCCGCCCCCAGCGCAGAGGCTTCGGCGGTCGGCGCGCAGTGCAGCGGACGTTGCAATACGTCGGCCTGAAACTGCATTAGCCAGGGGTTTTGCGTGGCGCTGCCGTCAACACACAAGGCCGGAAGCGCTGTGCCGCAGGCCTCTTCCATGGCAAAAAACACGTCAGCAATCTGCCAGCAGATGGATTCCAGCGCCACCCGCGCCAGTACGGCGGGCGTGGCCGCATCGGTCAGGCCGCAGATCAGGCCTCTGGCCTTGAGATCCCACCACGGTGCCCCCAGCCCCGACAGCGCCGGAACAAAATAGCAGCCCTGATTATCATCACAGCCTTCAGCCAGTGCCGTAAGTTGCCGGGGATCGTGAATGCCCAGCATCGTCCCCAGCCAGGCGGCCCCGGACCCGGTGTGCGTGATATTACCTTCAAAGGCAAAGCGCGCCTGGCCGTCGTGCCAGGCAACGGTGGTGCTGAGCCCGTTATCGGTCAGCAGCGGCGTGGCCATCGACATCATCAGCGATGATCCAGTGCCGTAAGTGGCTTTGACCACTTCCGCCGTGCCGCGTCGCTGAGCATAAAGCGCGGCATGAGAATCGCCGATGCGCGCCAGGATCGGTGTGCCGGGTGCGAGTCCCGGTATATCGCTCACGCATATCATGCCTGCCACGCTCGCCGACGCGACAATCGGTGGCAGCGCCGCACGCGGCAGGCTGAACAGTGACAGCAGTTCATCGTCCCAGTCATTGCGGTGCAGGCTGTAAAGCTGCGTGCGCGCGGCATTGGCATGATCGGTCACAAATGTCGTGCCCGCCGTCAGTTGCCAGGTCAGCCAGCTGTCCACGGTGCCGATGCACAGTTCCCCCGCCGCTGCCCGGGCGAAACCGTCCGGTATGGCTGCCAGCATGCCGGCCAGTTTGGCGGCCGGGAACATCGGATCGACCGCCAGGCCCGTCAGAGCGCTGATGCGCGCGGCGCTGCCCGACTGCTGTAAATCCCGGCAAAACGATTCTGACCGACGATCCTGCCAGCTCACCAGCGGCGTTAACGGCACGCCATCACGGCGCTGCCAGATCAGTACGGATTCGCGCTGGTTACTGATAGCCACCCCTGCCACGCTTGCTCCGTCGCACTGCGCCAGGCAGTCGATGATGGCCTGCCTGACGGCTGACCATATGGTCTGGGGATCCTGTTCTGCCAGGCCGGGTTGCGGATGTTGTAACGTTAAACCGTGACTGCCGCGCGCCACCATGCGTCCCTTTCGATCGACAGCGACCGCTTTGGCATTGGTGGTGCCTTCATCAATGGCCAGAATCACCGACTCCCGCATCGTCAGCCTCCTGCACAGAGGCGTAACGCCTGCGCGGCGATGCTGCTGGCATCAATGCCATGGTGCGCGCGCGTGGCGGCCCGATCGCCGGCTATGGCATATTCGCCGTTGGCAATCCCCAGCCGCAGAAGCTTAACCGGCAAGCCGTATTCCGCCAGCACCTCCGCCACCAGGCTGCCTACGCCGCCATTAATGTTATGCTCTTCCACCGTAATCACGGCGCGGAAGTGGCTGAGCAGATTGTGCAACTGCTGCGTATTACAGGGGCGAATGGACGGAACCGAAATCACGGCGGCAGAAACGCCCTGCTTTTCCAGTTGCTCTGCAGCGGTCACGGCTTCATGTACCGTCGAGCCCATGGCAACAAGCGCAATATCGTGGCCTTCTCGCAGCCGGTCAATCTGACCGGGCCGGAAGCGGTAATTTTCGTCGTGCAACGACGGCAGCGCTTTGCCGTCCAGCCGGATATAAACCGGCCCCCTGTGGTCAAGCGCATAATCGATAATTTGGCGGCACTCGACTGGACAGGCGGGCGCATAAATTTCGATATTGCCGAATCCACGCATGACGGCGATGTCATCGATGCTGTGATGGGTGCTGGCAAGCGGACCATAGCTGGCTCCGGCATTCAGTCCAAACAGCTTTACGTTAGTATTGTTGTAGCAGACATCGATTTTGATCTGCTCATTGGCGCGCGAAATCAGAAAGGGCGCGGCGTTACAGGTCACGGCGATTTTGCCGCCCAGCGCCAGGCCAGCGGCTGTGCTGACCAGCGCCTGTTCTGCAATACCGACGTTAACCAGACGACCGGGAAAGGCGTCAATAAAGGGCGCAATCTTCGCGGTGGAGGTCGAATCCGCCACGACCGGCACCACATCGATGCCGCGATGTACGGCATCTGTTAACGCGTCGACCATGACGTTGGCCAGGTGTTGTGCATTACTCATCGTTTAATTCCTCCAGTGCCCGCGCAATCTCGTCCCCTTTCGGCACCCGATGGTGCCATTCGGCTTGTCCCTGAATAAACGAGATGCCAAAGCCCTTTTCGGTGTGCGCGATAATGACCTGTGGCTTACCGTTCACAGGCAGGTTTTCCAGCGTATTCACCACTGCGGCCATGTCATTGCCGTTGCATTCCCTGACCTCCAGACCAAAGGCGCGCCATTTTTCTGCCAGTGGATCGGTATTGAGAATGTCACGCGTTGCACCCGCCAGTTGCAGCTTGTTCTTGTCGTTTATGATGATGAGGTTATCCAGGCCATAGTGCGCGGCTACCAGCGCGGCTTCCCAGTTGCTGCCTTCTGCCAGCTCACCGTCGCCGGTCACCACAAACACACGGCGCGGGCTGTGGCTCTTTTTCGCCGCCAGCGCAATGCCCACCGCCACGGGCAATCCGTGACCCAGCGCACCGGTATTGAGTTCAACGCCCGGGGTTTTCTGCCGTACCGGATGGCCCGGCAACGCAGAATCGGCATGTTGATAGGTAGGCAGCCAGTCCAGCGGGAAATAGCCGGCTTCCGCCAGCACGCAATAGTATCCTCCCACAGCATGACCTTTTGACTGGATATAGATATCACGTTGATCGTCTTCCGTTCGATCCGGTGCACAATTCAGAATGCGAAAATAGAGCGCGGTCAGAATCTCAACCTGTGACAGATCGGCACCGGTATGCCCGCCTGCCGGACTGCCCGCGTTAAGCTGGATGATGCGGCGGCGTACGGCCCGGGCCTTTTTTTCGAGCGCATCCACAGAAAGCGTAAATGGATTCATATTTCACCCTTGAATTTTAAGTCGAGCTTGAATATATATTCAGAGAGGGTACAACTCTCCCTTCTTTCGCCGTGATGACAGCAATAACCTACCCTTTCATCGCCTGCTATTACGCGCAGAAACACAACAGCCTTAACAGTCATGAATATATATTCAATAATGATTTTATATTCAAAGCTACTATGCGCCCGACGAACGACGGCGTCTATGCACGAAGTGATAAAAAGCGAAAACGATCACAAATTGCCCTGGATTGTGCTTTTCACGTCAGTGGTTAACAATGTCGGGCAGAATACGAGAGGAAAAACAGATGGCGAAGCAGGACGAACAGCGGCTCATGGTGAAAATTGCCACGCTCTACTATGTCGAAGGCAGGAAGCAATCCGATATTGCGCAGTTACTTAAGCTGTCCCAGTCGTTTGTTTCACGCATCCTGACCCGCAGTGTGAAAGAAGGCGTGGTGAAAATTAGCGTGGTTCCCCCCGCCAACGTTTTTCCTGAACTGGAAAAAGCGATCGAGCAAACCTATCAGTTACCTCAGGCCATCGTAGTGGATGTGGCAGAACAGGCTTCTGTCAGCGAAATTAAACAGGCGATTGGATCGGCGGCGGCTCACTATCTGGAGACGCGACTGCGTCCCGATGAACTGATCGGCATCTCTTCCTGGAGCGGCACCATTCGCTGTATGGTCGATGCGTTGCATCCGCTGAATGCCTCATGCAAAGGGGTGATTCAGCTCCTGGGCGGCGTGGGGGCGAACGGCAACGTGCAGGCGACTATCCTGACGCAAAACCTGGCCGCCCTGCTGAACTGTCCGGCCTGGCTGCTGCCTTCGCAGTCGATTGAACATTCGGTGAGCGACCGTCAGCGGCTGGCGGCCAATCCGGAGGTGGCCGAGGTGCTGAATAAGTTCGGCGAAGTAGACCTGGCGATTGTCGGCATCGGCGACCTGGAGCCGTCCGCCCTGTTGCGCAACTCCGGTAACTATTACGATGCAACCATGTTGCGCACGCTGGCAGCGCGCGGTGCGGTCGGCGATATCTGTCTGCATTATTTTGACGAACAGGGCCAGCCCGTGCTGCAGGCCGACGAAGATCCGGTGATTGGTATGGAACTGGAACAGGTCAGACAGTGTTCGCAGGTGGTGGCGCTGGCGGGTGGCAAAGAGAAGGCCCAGGCGATTCGCGGAGCCCTGCGCGGCGGTTATGTCAATGTGCTGATCGTCGATTATCCGACGGCCCGGCTGCTGGTGGGTTAAGTGTTTTCTCCTCACCTTCTGTCAGGTGAGGAGAAAAAACGCGACTCAGCTGATAGCCCGGTAGGCCGTGGTGACTTTCCATAAGTAACGCGGTGCCTGAGCCGCCGGATGCTTGTTCTGCACGTGCTGGTAGAATTCGTCCGGCGTCATGGCGTTAATCATGGCAATCGCGCGGTCACGATCGCGCGAGAACGTGCGAAGCAATGCCCCGGCACCGTTAGCGTAAGAAACAATCGTGGCATAACGCAGCGTGAGTGGATCGCGGATGCCGGACAGCGCAGACTGCTGGAGGATTTTGATATAGGCGGTGCCGATCTCAATATTCCTGGCGGGATCGCGTAACTCAGCGGTGGTCGGTTGACCCCGGCGCCCCTGGGTGCGGTAGACTTCACGTCCGGCCGTTGCCGCTTTGATTTGCATCAGCCCGACAGCATTTGAACGGCTGACCACGCCCGGATTTCCTCCGGATTCCACATTAATAATCGCGCTAATCAGTTTCTCATCCACCCCGTACTGGCTGGCCGCGCTTTCGGTAAAGAGTGACCATGTGCCCGAAATACGCGACGGCGGTGCCTGCGTCAGCGGTGTATTCTTCTCTTTAACATACGTATGCGGCGGTTCACTGGCACAGCCTGTCAGCAATAATGCTGAAATGACAAAGTAGCGAATTTTAAGCAATTTTTTATCTCGTCGCAGAAGTGGCGGAAGCTATCATACCTGGCAGGGTAAATTGCAAAATTACCGTTTATCCTAATTACAGTAGTCGGATGACTTATTGGCACTTTTTCGTCATTATCGTGACGTCTGTCACTGACTAATTTCAGGAATTTACTATGACGTCACGTTCAATCCGTCTTATCGCCCCTTCAGGTTATTGCCACAATCAGCCTGCAGCCCATCTGGGGGTTGAACGCCTGCGCGCAGCGGGGCACCAGGTTGAAAATACGGGGGCAATCGCACGGCGTTTTCAACGTTTTGCCGGTACGGATTCGGAACGCTTAGACGATATCAATGCGCTGGCCGATCTGGCGACCTTACCTGATATTGTGCTGGCAGTGCGCGGCGGCTACGGTGCCACGCGCCTGCTGCCCTCAATGAACTATGCCGCGTTACAGCGCCGCTTAGCGGACCAGCCGCTGGCACTGTGTGGCCACAGCGACTTCACCGTGATTCAACTGGCCTTACTGCAACACGCCGGAATAATCAGCTTCAGTGGGCCGATGCTGGCGGGCAACTTTGGCGCTGCGGTTTTATCCGAATTTACCCTGCAGCACTTTTGGCAGGCGCTGACATCACCTACAGTCAGTGTGAACTGGAAAAGTGACACGCCCGATAACGGTACCTGGCACGGTACGTTATGGGGAGGAAACCTGGCGATGATCAGCTCGCTTATCGGTACGCCGTGGATGCCGGCCATCACAGACGGCATTCTGGTGATTGAGGATGTGAATGAGCATCCGTTCCGGATTGAACGTATGCTGCTGCAGCTCCACCAGTGTGGGATTCTGGCGCAGCAACGGGCGATTATCACCGGCAGTTTCACCAGCACCGCCTTGTCCGACTACGATAACGGGTTTGACTTCGCCACGGTCTGGCAGTACCTCCGCGATCTGAGCGGTCTGCCCGTTATCAGCGATCTGGATTTCGGTCACGGCCCTGACACCGTGACCCTGCCGTTGGGTGCCAGGGCGACCTTAGCGGTACATCAGGGACAGGTCAGTTTACAGGCAAGCGGGCATCCCGTATTGCGCACATAACTGGAGTTGCAGGAGATCGACATTGAAGCCGCTGTATGACGATTTGTGGATCTCTACGCCGGAGTTTCCGGAAGACGATGCCGTCGATATCATGATGCATGGGTTTTTACTGCGCCATCCGCGCGGTAATTTACTGATTGGCCGGGTGGAAAATCCGCTCGATCATGAAGTGCTGGCCGATGAGAACGGCGTGATTCGCCATTATCTTACTCACTGGCATGAGTCTGCACCGGGCGCAGCGGTAATCCAGAAGCGTTTTAGCAGCGCGCTGTACTGTCACAGCCGCTCGCTCGGGCAAATCAGCCGCTTTGTGGAGCCGGACGATACTTTTACCCAGCAGGAAACTCATTTCGGTGATTTTCATCTGTTGCCCACGCCCGGCCATACGCCCGGCAGTTGCAGCTACCTCTACCATTCGCCGCAGGGGCCGACCTATTTATTTGTCGGGGATACGCTGACGCGTGATCATGACCGCTGGGTAACGGTGTTGGTACCCGACAGCAATCCTGCCGAACTGGCGGCGTCGCTGGAGCTTTACCGTAGCCTGCGTCCCGATGTGGTGCTGATGAGCACCACGCGTGGTCATCTGTCCTGGCAAAAGGTTACACTGCCCTGCTGGCTGGCCGCGATTGATGAGGCTGAGCAGCACCCGCTGGATTTGCGGCAGCAGGCGCTGCCCTCAGCATAGCGTTTTCGTCAGATAGTGACGCTGATGATGCATAATGTACTCGCCCAGCGTCAGCCGGACACGGTAACCCAGCTTTTCGTAAAACGGCTTTGCCTGAAAGCTGCCGGTATCCACCTGTGCAAAACGGCAGCCGCGCTGGCGGGCTTCCTGCTCGGCCGCCAGGACCAACTGGCGACCGGTGCCTTGCCCACGCAGCGCCTGTGCGACCCAGAGTAAATCAATGCGTAGCCAGTTGCCGGTGGTCGTGCCGGTCAATCCGGCCAGTTTCATGCCCTGCGCATCGCAGATGAACAGCCCAAGGGGTTTAATCAGGTCAGCATCGTAAAACTGACTGTTCCAGGCATTCAGGCCCAGCCGGATTTCATCCAGATCCTTACTGCTCACCGTGTCAGTCAGGGTAATCTGCATTTATCTTCCTTATCGCTGCGGGTCAGGAGTCGTTGCGCTGGCGATCATCGTAGCGCTCAAGGCTCAGCGCATCGACCTCACGCGTCGTGGTACGGCGGCACGGGATCAGATCGTCGCTGTCATGGTAGACAAAGAAGGTGTCGAGATTGCTTTTGTTCACAATCAACTGATCGCCGTTGCGAAAGCGTGTAATCGCGACCTTGTCGCCGTTATCCGTGCGGGTTTGCAGCTGGCCTGCGGCAATCTGGAAATGCTGTTTCGGCCAGTAGAGCGTGCTGAGCCCATATTGCGCCCGCGAGACGGTCATAACGGGACGTCCGGGACACTGGATCTGAAACTCACTTTCGCTCCATGCGGATGCGCTGAAACCGGCGATCAGGCACAGGGCAAGACGGGCTGCTTTCATCTGATTCCTCCACTGAAAATAAGGGCGGCCACATGTCAGGTGGCGCTAAGACGCTGTAAGCAGGGGTAAAGCATCGCGCGGTGAGCGCGACCGCGCAATAAAAAACGGCACATCAGGCCGTAAGAGACGCGTGACTGGCTGCCGCCAGCGGGATGACACTCGCGCATGCGGATACCAGGCGCGACGGATGAAACTTACTCTGCCGCAACCTCCGCCGCGACCAGCATCAAGGCCAGACCGGCAGGTTCGTTGTCGAAACTGCTCATGACATCGCGGATTTCTGCCGCACAGGCAATCACCTGCTGCCTTTTCTCTGCGTCCAGCGCATCGATGGCATGGCGAATAATCATTAGACTGGCTTCTTCTTCTTTCATCTTTTATCCCTGAATTTGCTTAAGCGACGCGCAAAGATGGCAAGAATAACGTTTATTTGCACCGAAAGTCATCTTTTACATTCCCACTGCTTAACGATTGAACAAACGGCAAATCAACCCGGCGCGCGTAAACGCTATGATCATGTTATTTGTCGCGTTTCAGGCTAAAATCGATCATTCATTCTATGGACCGGGGCAGGAGCAGGCTATGTTGCGACCAGGATTTTTCATTTTTATGGCACTGCTCTCAGGCTGTTCCTCTTCGCCGAAAGGCTTGGAGTGTCCGGGCGACGTCAGCACCATTTACGGTCAGTCACTGGGGCAAACGCAGGGAACGGTATTCGATCTGGTCACCGCGTTCAGCGTCAGTCGGGATGGCGTAAACGTGCAGAGCGGGCCGCTTCAGTCGCTGGATCGCTTTCAGTATGTCCCCTCTGCGGTGACGTCTGAAGGTTACTACGCCCAGCGCCTGTCCGATAAACAGTTTCGTCTGATCAACCCTTATCAGGACACCATGATTACCTGGACCTGTCCGTAAAGCGGGCAATCCTGACACTGCGTGATATAGTGTCAGGAAACGTCAAGCGACAGGTCAGGCTCATCATGGAAAAACGGCTGGATAACAACGGTTATATTGATTTCCCGTTCCCTGCTACCCGCAATGCAGATGGCTCTGTTAATCCCTGCGGTATCGACCTGACCCTGGAGACAGAACGGCTGGACGAGATCGCCGTGATTCGTCACTCCCCTAACCTGCAACGTTTACTGGAAGAGGTGAATCTGCAGGAAGGCCTGTTTATGACCCTGGCCTGCGACTGGCAGCAGCAGGAAAACGCGGTATGCGGATTCATTGATATCGCCTTTCGGCCCGAACTCCTTCACTGTTCTCACAAGGAGGCACTCCAGCTAGAAGCCGCCTTTTATGACTATCTGAAGGAACAAGAGCAGCAGCACGCGCTGGCAGCCGACACGCTGGTGAACTTTGCCCGTTGTGTACTTGACTGGGGCTGGTCACCACTACAGCAGCGCCAGCGCCATTATGAAAAAATCACGATTCAGTATTACTGCCAGCAGGCCGAGGATGCCGAGTGGTGCTTTGACCATCTGCGGCATTTTCTGGTGAGCTGGTATCCCAACACGCGATCCCATCCACGTCATCCCGTCAGGTGAAACAGCTGGTAATAATTTTCCTCGCCGGGCCCTCCGCGTGGTGGCGTTAACGCGCCCTGTCCGCTTCATGCCCGTCTCTCCGCGCCTTCCGCCAGTCCGATGGCCATCACCAGGCGGAGTTTTCATCTGGTCAATTCCCCCCTGACAGACGATTAATGCGTCTAAACGCAGCATAGTGGCGAAGGTTTGCTACGCTTTAAATGACTGTGATAACCAAGGAGATGAAGCATGTCAGGAAAAATTGAAGATGCCGTAAAAGAAGTCGCCGGTGCCGCAGAGCAACAATGGGGTGAAGTCACCGATTCGCCGCGTCACCGCGCCCGTGGTGCAGCCCGCCGCTACACCAACCAGGCATCCTATGCCGCACGCGATGCCGCCGACTGCATCAAAGATCAGATGCAGTCTAACCCGTTTGCGGGTCTGGCGGTCGCGGCCGGTGTGGGCGTCGTACTGGGCTTCCTGCTCGGTCGTAAGTAAGTTCAAAACGGGGGCGTTTGCTCCCGTTTTTCCTTTATGTCAGCTCCCGCGTGTGGTCGTCTTTATTGAGTGTCATCAGGGCCGGGATGGAAACCAGTGCCGTTGCCATCATATACCAGGCCGGAATATCCAGATTGCCCGTCTGCTTAATCAACCCTGTAATAATTAAACCCGCACAGCCGGAAAACACCGCATTGGATAACGCATAGGCGACACCCAGCCCGGTATAACGTACCGTTGTTGGAAACATTTCCGACAGCATCGCAGGCCCCGGCCCGGCGAGCAAACCAACCAGTCCCCCCGCTATCAGCACCACCAGCGCTTTTAGCAGCAAACTCACGCCATCCGCCTGCACTATTTTCAATAGCGGCATCGCCATAAGTAGCAGGAGTACGCTGGCGCTAACCATGACACGACGCCGACCAACGCGATCACTGACGATGCCCGCCGGGATAATTGTCAATGCGAAGCCCACATTAGCGATCACGGCAATCAGCAGCGCCTGATTCATACCGGTATGTAGCGCCGACTGCAAATAGCCGGGCATGATCACCAGACAGGTATAGCCTGCGGAGGACCACAGCATGACGCGCGCGATCGCCAGGAAAATAATTTTTATCGTCTGGCGCGGTGCAGCCCTGACGCGCTGCTGTTGCTGGCGTACAAAGTCCGGCGTTTCTGTGATTGCCAGACGCAACCATAGCGCAACCAGGCCCAGCGGTAACGCCAGCCAAAACGGAATGCGCCAGCCCCATGCCAGCATCGCCTGCGGGCTGAGCAGCCAGGACAGCAGCGCCACCAGCCCCACGCCGGCCAACAGGCCAAACGCCACGGTCAGCGACTGCCAGGCACCATAGCGTCCACGTTGACCGCGCGGCGCAAATTCGGTCATCAGCGCCACCGCCCCGCCATATTCGCCGCCGGCAAATAGCCCTTGCAGGATACGCAGTGCCGTAAGCAGCACGGGCGCGAGAATGCCCGCCGTCGCATAGGTGGGAATTAACCCGATAGCGGTGGTCGCCAGCGTCATCAATATCAGGACGGTAATCAGGACAGGCTTGCGGCCCAGGCGGTCGCCCAGTCGGCCAAACACCAGGGCGCCAAGGGGGCGAAAAAAGAACGCAATGGCAAAGGACGCCCAGGTCAGGATCAGGCCACTCAGCGCTGACTCGCCCTGAAGCTGAAAAAAATTGTGCGCAATAATTGTGGCGAGGAAACCGTAGATGGCAAATTCATACCATTCGATAAAGTTGCCTACCGCACCCGCGATCAGTGCGCGTTTTGAGTGTTTTACGGGTGAAAGAGGCGTTTCCATTCAGGGTTCCTCCGGGATTTATGCAAAATCAGTACGGCGTTGACAGTGAGAGTATAGAATTTCAGCCGATACGATTTTGTCTCCCGGACGAAAATAATCACATCACACCCTGGCGCCCTGCCCTGCGCGCAGTGCCGACAGCAATATACCGCTGGACACTGTACGTAAAGAGTTGCTGCGTCATCAGGACATTCGGCCAGCCGGGCATGAAGTTTCTTACCCGTTGAATATTTTACGCATCACAGTACGTAAAGCGATGAATGCCTGACAGGACGGGAGCATTCGCGCGGCTGAGGCACGTACACTGGAATAGTCGCTAAACGCGCCGCAGGGCTTTACATAGCAGATCGTGTCAGGGGGAAAAACCGGATACCGCGTGGCAGCAAAACGCCGGATGCAAAAACCCACCAGACAGCAGACACAGCTTGGCTGTCTGTTATAGCCTGGGGCTATGGCTCGCGGGTATAACGTTGCGCATCTTCCGCCATGCGGCCCGACGGCTCAGCCTTTAGCGCCGACTGTTCACGTCAGGCAGACAGCGAGCTGTCAACGGCATTCCCTCGGCCTTTCCGTTCTGAATCCTAAACCAATAAGCCGGCCAAATACGAAGCGCAGAAACGGGAATTTACGCATCATGGCGGGCATCTTACTTTGCCCGCTGGCACGTGGCTTGTTGCTGCTCATTTTAATTTGCAGGAACTGGGTCGCCACGGTAGGAAACTGACGGCGTTTCTGGACCTTATGGAGATCGCTTAACTTCAGCGTTCCCCTGCGCAGTGGTCGCGTTAACAGGTTCGCCGCCGCCACCGCATCCTGAATCGCCAGGTTAACCCCAACCCCGCCGATCGGTGACATAGCATGCGCCGCATCGCCAATGCACAGCACGCCCGGTTTTGCCCATTGGTCCAGACGGTCTATCCGGATAGACAACAGTTTGAGTTTTTCCCAACTGTCGACCTCCGCCAGACGTGAAGCGGCAAAGGGCGAAACCGCCGCAATAGTGTCTTTAAGCGCATCCAGCCCCTGCGCCTGTAAGGCCTCAAACTGGCCTTTGGGAATGGTAAGACCACACTGCCAGTAATCCCCCCGATCAATGACGATAAAATTGTTGCGCGGGCCGGTATGGCCCATGCCGGTCAGCGGATCGTCGGGCTGTTTATTGAGGTGGAACCAGAGAACGTCGCGCGGCGCGCCGAAATGCTGACTGCTGAGCCCGGCCTGGGCACGAATAACGGAATCCCGTCCGTCCGCTCCCACCACCAGACGGGCGCGAATTTCCATTGGCTGGCCTGCCTGCTCCGCCCGTACGCCGCACACCTGACCATTCTCGGTGATCAACTCACGACACACGGTCGATTTAAGCAGTGTAAAACCTGAAAACTGCGCGCTTTTCTCCGCCAGAAAATTCAGAAAGTCCCACTGCGGCATAAAGGCAATAAAGCGGCAACGCACCGGCAGGCGGGAGAAGTCGGCCATCGTGACCTCTTCACCGCCCATTTCTGCCTGCAGTTTTTCGACACGCTGATGCGGCAGCGTGAGCAGCGCATCAAGTAAGCCCAGATGGTGCATGATTTGAAGGGTGGAGGGATGAATGGTATCGCCACGAAAGTCGCGCAGAAAATCAGCGTGCTTCTCCAGCACTACCACCTGCAACCCTGCGCGGGCCAGGAGATAAGCCAGCATTAACCCTGCCGGACCGCCGCCAATGATACAACAGTCGGCGCTGTCGTGTTTTGAAGATGACATAGTGACTCCCTCATACTGTATCTGGTGAGTCTAAGCCAGTATCGACGATATTCGTACCGAAGGAATGTGGGGCTATTCAGATCGCCGTCGGAAAAAGCTGCATACGCTGGCCGATCAGGTTTCAGGTTCTGACTGTTTTATCTCAACCAGCACCAGCGGGCATTTTTTGACCTGACAGGCATGATGGTAAGCCAGCGAACAAACCGCACAGTAATCGGCCGAGTCGGAAGAGTATTCGTACTCCTGAAAGTAACGGAATCCGCCTCTGTCATCATTGGCACGCGCACTATAGAACGCGTGGTCGGCAAGCTGCGCATCCAGTTGTCTGAATGTCAGCGCGTTAGGATTGTGGTAACCCACTTTAATACGATATGTCGTCATGCAGACATCATCATCGCCAGCGCACCTTCTCGCAAATTGTTATCGTTGTTGATTGTGATAGATGGAGGTTATCGAAACAGCGCCTGCAAACGATATGGTAATCCGGTGTTTACACCGCTTGCGTTTCACAAAACAGGGAGAACAGTTGCTCTCCCGATTAACGAACTGGATTGACAGGCAGCTATGGACTAAATGTAACCTTCCATTTACATCCCACCCTTAACTTCATAATAAAAAAGTCAAGACATCATTACATTGTCAAGCTTAATAAATAAATGCCATCTGTCTGTAAGTAGACACAACAGGACAAAAAATTCCTGACTAATTCGTGCATTATTGCGCAAATATTAAATACAACAACAAAAAGCTAGCATTTTAAAAACAACAAACACAGAGCCTTATCATATCCATATTGCTTTTTTATAAAATTAAAATCACAGCAAACTACGTGTAGAGTGAGATAAAAGTCATACGCACCACATTTTTATCTTAAAGTGCGATAGTTTTTTTGATCGCGCCGGTGGAATTAACCGAAAATTCCTGGAGAAAACAAAATCGTCTTAACTTGCTACAAGTCACGTGCTTCTTTAGTTCAAAATAAATTGCACAACTGTGGGAGGAATCGCGTTTTTGTAGACACAGAAATGAAAGAGCCCATCTTCGGAATATTCCCTGCATAAAACGCGAGTCATCTGGCCAACACATTGAATCAGAAGATTTAATGATGATATGGTTATCACACCTTCCTAAACGAGCAGCAGGACCGGCTTATGCGAAGGATTACGCGAGAAAGCATTTATTGCTTTAGTTGTCGATACCGATGTGAATTGGCCAGCGAGCTAACAGAAGAAATTAAACGTTGCCCGATCCAGAAAGTGTCCATTTGGCCCGCAAAGAATTACTTCTTAATGAATGGCGTTTTATCCCTGGTGTCGGGACGATATGAAAGTTTATTTATTAAAGGCTGCATGTTTGTTGATTTTTCATCACATAACATCCGTTTTTTCACCAACCATAACTGGCTGGACTATTTAAAATCACCGGGGTTAATCATCATCCTGGTTTGCGATCGCCGACTGGCGTCCCTCGCAGCCTTCTGGAAAAAACAGGACAAAAGCATCAATACGGTGATCTATCCGGGAACGGGGATTACCGAGATGAAAAAATCAATAAACGCATGTTATTACGGTTTAAAAGGAGGTGAAAAAAAAGGTGTTAATCCGTTAACCAGCGATGAGGTTAATTTTCTGGAACTGGTGAGTCATGGATTATCTCTGGGTGAAATTTCAGAAAAAATGCGCCTTGGCGTAAAAAAGATTTATTGCATAAAAGATTCAGTGCGCCGCAAGACGGGAACCAGCCTGAATCAGTTGTTCTCCAGTTAATAATGTAAAAGGAAAATACAATCATGTTAAATACTAAGGCTATGATCTTACCTCTGTTAATCAGCACGGCTCTGGTATCAGGACAGGCACTGGCAAATTCTGCTAACACTATTAACTTTCAGGGCGAAGTGAGCGATGAAACCTGTTCAGTAAGTGTGAATGGTAATGAAAGCGCCCCGCTTGTACTCATGCCAACCGTGGCCGTGAATGAATTAGATACGAGCGGAAAAGTTGCCGGTAAGACGGACTTCTCCGTGTCCATCAGCGGCTGTACCGGGTCCACAAATTCCACCCGTGTATCCACCGTGTTTGTGGGTAACAATGTGAGTGCTGCCGGTAACCTGAAAAACAGTGGTAATGCCGAAAACGTCGAAATCCAGTTGCTGGATCCGGCAGGTAAAGAAATTAATTTAACCAGCACCTATACCGGTGACGGTGATTTGACCCTGAGCTCAGGCGAAACCGAAAAATCAGCGACCTATTCTGCCCAGTATCTGGCTACTGATGTAGCCACTGCGGGTACCATCAGCGCTTCACTTCAGTATGCCGTGACTTATCAGTAATCCTTACCCGGTGCACTCCCATAAAGCGGAGTGCACAATAAATGATTGAGAACCTGTCTATGTTTATTCGCCAACACTTATTTGCTTTAAAAGTTTCGCTGGCATTAGTTCCGGCATTATTACTTCCCATTTGTGCTAATGCCAGCGTGACGATTATGGGCAGTAGGATTATTTATCCTGAACAGGCGCGCTCAGTAGATGTGCAGTTTAAAAATAATGATGCTATTCCTTATGTTATTCAGAGCTGGTTTGATAACGGCAATAAAGATTCCCAGCCGGATGGCCAGGTAAACACGCCTTTTATCATAACGCCGCCGGTATTTCGCATTCAGCCTAAAGCCGGACAAATTGCCAAGATAATATTAAACAATGCCGTCTCACAAGCCCAGGATCGTGAATCCGTTTACTGGTTCAATACACTTCAGATTCCGCCTTCTAATATCGCCAAAGATAACGCGCAAAATGCAATGCTGGTGGTATTACGTAACCGCATGAAGGTGTTTTATCGCCCTAAAAGCATTGGCGCGCCTAAAAATATCCTTAAAGGTATAAAGGTCACATCCTTCTATCAGGCGAATAAGGGTATGGGTATTGAAATTGATAACCCCCAACCCTGGCACGCTTCATTAGTAGACGTTGTATTAAAAGTGGGTAATCAGTCTTTAAAGCGAGATGCGGATATGGTTTCACCCTTTTCGCGGCAAACTTACTGGTTCAATAACAGTAAACGCCTTAAGGGCTCAGGGGTGATTACAGTCTCGGCAGTTAATGATCAGGGAGCTAAAATCAGTGAAAACTTTACGGTTGAAGTTAATTAGTCCGAAACTCATAGCTTTTACCGTGTCGGCCTGTTTCTCTTACGGTGTATGCAGCGAAGAATATTATTTTGACTCCTCGCTTTTTCAAGGGGCGACATTTGGGAAAAACCTCGAACAATTCAATCAAAATGAAATTGCGCAGGGAAATTACCTGGTTGATATTTACCTCAATAGTAAAATGATTAAATCTGGGGTAAAAATAAACTTCAGGAAATTTAACGACCAGGGCGGAGTAGAACCTTGTCTGTCTGAAGAAATCGTAACGCTATTGCAAATAAAAACCCTGCGCACCGGACAACCGACAGCATCTTGTCGGCCTTTATCCGGCTGGACAGAAGCGGGCAGCTGGCGTTTCGATCAGGCATCGCTTCGTTTGCACTTTACATTACCTATGGCAAGCCTGAACCGGACTCCGCGTGGCTACATCCCCGTATCGGAATGGGATGAGGGCGTTACGGCATTATTTTTGCGCCACAACACCAATTTCACCTGGTCAGAAAATCGCTCGTCAAATTACCGATATGAATATTTGTGGAGCGGAATAACGGCAGGCACCAATCTGGAAAAATGGCAGTTCCGTCATCAGGGCAATATGCGCTATTTGCGTAACAGCAGAACCGGAAGCCGTTACCAGTACAACCAGGTCAGAAGCTGGGTCCAGCGGCCTTTAGAGGGGATAAACAGTCAGCTTGCTTTAGGTGATAACTACACCAGTAACTCCCTCTTCGGTAGCCTTGCATTCAACGGTATCAAACTCGCCTCTGATGAACGCATGTGGCCACAGGGCAAACGGGGTTATGCACCAGAAGTTCAGGGTGTTGCCACTTCCGATGCCCGCGTTATCGTGCGTCAGCTTAATAACGTGATCTATGAGACAAGCGTTCCCCCCGGCCCTTTTGTCATTGATGACCTGTATAACACCAGCGGTCAGGGAGACCTTGAGGTTGAGGTCATCGAAGCTAACGGTAAGCGTTCTACCTTTACGGTGCCCTACTCTTCTGTACCGGATTCTGTTCGTCCAGGAAACTGGACATACGGTCTGGCGCTGGGACGTGTACGTCAGTATTACAGCGTAGAAAACACGTTTTTTGAAGGCGTCTTACAGCGCGGCATCAGTAACCGCTTCACAGCGACGGCCGGTTCACGCCTCGCAAAAGATTATCAGGCATGGCTGGCAGGCGGTGTATGGGGTTCACCGGTCGGTGCTGTAGGTATGAACACCATTTTTTCACAAGCACGCGTTGAGCAAAACAAAAACGACCGGCTGGCGTGCCGAACTGAGCTACAGCAAAACCTTTGAAACCGGGACAAATCTGGTTTTAGCCGCTGACCGTTATTCCACCAGCGGTTTTCGCGATCTGCAGGACGTTTTGGGCGTCAGAAGGCAGAATGACACAGGTATCAGCTACTACTCCGATTCGATGAACCAGCGTAACCGGTTATCCGCAACCCTGGGGCAGTCATTTGATGACGTCGGTATGTTTACCCTGAGCGCCAGCACAGCCGATTACTACAACAATAAATCCCGCATCACTCAGTTGCAGCTTGGCTATAACAACAACTGGAAAAAGATCAGTTACGGCTTCAACGTCGCACGTCAGCGCACGACCTGGAATACAACGCGATCCGATCTGGATCTCTTCAATCGCCAGGACGACACTCGCGCGCAACGTTATACCGAAAACACCTTTTCCTTTAATATCTCAATGCCTCTTGCCTGGAACAACACCTCTTCTGTTTCCTATTACTATAACCAGTCAAAACAAACACGTAGCTCATCGCTGTCCCTGTCAGGATCGGCGGGTGACAACAATGATATTTCTTATTCTGTCTATGGCGGCAGTGAACATTATCGCAATGGCAATAGTGGACAGGCACTGAACTTCGGCGGAAACGTTCAGCAAAATACGCGTCTGGGCGCTGTTCGCGCCAACTATGGTCAGGGCGAAAACTATCGTCAGGCTGGGCTGGGGGCATCCGGCACCGTGGTGCTTCACCGGGGCGGCATTACACTTGGCCCATACAGCAGTGAGACATTCGCCCTGGTTCAGGCCGATGGCGCACAGGGCGCGCTGGTACGAAATGGTCAGGGAGCTGTCATCGATCGCTTTGGCTATGCCATTTTGCCCTCACTCAGTGCCTATCGCGAAAATAACATCAGTCTGGACACGCTGGACATGAATGCCGATGCCGAACTGAGCGGCGGTAGTCAACGTGTGGTCCCCTATGCGGGGGCTGTTGTACGGATAAATTTCGCCACCATCAAAGGCAAAGCTGTCTTGATCTCGCTCACCAGTAATGCGGGGGAAACGCCCCCTATGGGCGCTGAAGTTCGTGATGCCGACAACACGGTTATTGGTGTCGTCGGTCAGGGTGGTCAGCTTTATGCACGTGTCCCCCACGACTCCGGCACACTTAAAGTCAGTTGGGATAACGATGGTCAACAAACCTGCCTGGTGAATTATCAAATTACCGGAAAGCAAGACGGTCACCTGATCCAGCTTACCGGCTTATGTAATAAGGAGTAGCGCGTGTTCACAAGAATCCTGCTTTTGTTAATCACTACCCTACTGGTACCGCTTCCACTTCTGGCGAATTGCACAAAGGTCACGAGTCAGGGCCAGCTTTCCCAGGCCGCTAAAGATGCCGGCTATACCGCAAAGGGATGGGAAGGTGCCTGTGATGAGTGCACAGGGCGGCTGGCATTGCCTGCAATCATCAATATCAATTCGGGCAAGCTGTTTCAGCCCTCGGGGACGTTGCTGGCCAGTGCGGTCGGCCATCCGCTCAACAACCCGATGAGGGATGCGTTTACGCCGAATCAGATTCTGTACCGCTGCGACATGGGTGATGCGGATAAACTCTTTGAAATGTATTCCACGAATGGCGACAGAGAAGAAGCCGGTAAATATGCCACCAGCGAGGTTGAAGGCGCTTATTTTGATAAGTTCAAAAATGTGGCGGTCAGACTGACCAACCTTACCACGGGTGAATATTACAGCCGCTACTGGAAAGCACGGCAGCTTAGTGCCAGCGACTGGTATACCGATGGGCAAAAAATATACATCCCGGCCAGTATATTTAGCAGTGTGCTCTACGAAATATTTAAAATCGATGAAGGTAAACATTACGTCAATAGTGACAACTATTATTTTGAGACAAACAATCAACCCCGCGGATATATTGCATTTAAAGGTCCTGGACTGGAAAGTAATAATCTTTATCCCGGTGCGGATCATTCCACGGTGTGGAATGGCTGGCACTATGACTGGCCTGTTGGCTGGAGTTCGTGGAAGACAGTCACCTATGTTCGCGGCGCAGCCTGCGAGGTGTACGATTACCCCGCGGTCGTCTCTCTGCCATTAACCAGCGTGGGTGTTTTAGCCGCTGGAGGCAGCAGCCAGGCACCTTTTTCCATTACCCTCCGCTGCGAGACCGGGGCAACGTCCGGGATCAAGAATTCCACTGTGACATCAGCCAACGTCGCAATGGGTTTTCTGGTAAATCAGCCTCGGGCCGTGGCAATGGCTCAGACGCTGGGCCTGACCACCAGCAGCGGTGGATTAACCTGGCTGCTCGACACAAACTATGGCGACAATAACGGCGGTTCGGCCTCTGGTGTAGGGATAAAAATTTACAACAGTGCGGGTGCCGCACTCAACCTGTTGCCCGATATAAGCAGTACCGGCACAGGCAATACGCGTGGATGGTATGCTTATAAAGATTTAACCACACTTACGTCATCAGACAACGGTGAGATCTACAGCGGCGATTTTACTGCCTCCCTTGAGGCTATTCCCGGACAAGTTATCACTTCAGGAACCGTTAATGCACAGTTACAAGTGGTGGTCAGTTTTCAGTAGCAGCCTGTATTTACTCACGGCGTTATTGTCAACGCAGGCAGTTGCCGTTGTAAACATTGATAAAACCCGCATTATTTTCAATGCCAACGAGATTGCGCAATCCGTCAATCTGGTCAACAGTGAAAACAGCCCTGCCGTTTTACAAATCTGGACAGATGACGGCGATATCTATGCCCCGCCAGAGAAGAGCAAAACACCGGTCATGGCTATGCCGCCGGTCTTGAAAATGCAGCCCGGCGAATTACGCTCTATAAAGCTGATGCTGACCTCACGCGCTGGCTTGCCCCCCGGGAAAGAAACCCTGTACTGGCTGAATATCTACCAGATACCGGCGCTCAAAAAATCTGACAACCAGCGCGATAAAAAAGTCGTTCTGCCGCTGCGTATTCGCCTGAAGGTTTTTGTACGTCCGACAGGGCTGGGTGCCCCCCGGCCGGAAGATGCACAAAAACTACGCTTTACCCGACAAAGCCAGCAAATCATGATTTCTAACCCTACGCCCTGGTATATGAGCCTGAACGCGAAAGTGGAAAAAGCGGTATTGAGAAATATTATGGTCGCACCGCTGTCTGATATTGTGGTTCCCGTCACCACTTCCGTTAATCCCGGTGCAAACGTCGAATATGAAGTGATTGACCAGAACGGTAACGTTGAGAAACATCGCAGCACGCTTCGCGCGACTGTTGGGAAGTAGCCGAATTACCTATTTCTGGCACAAAGAGAGTTGATATGGAACGCTGATGAGGCACTGAAATGCAGTGCCTCTGACAAGGTTCGTTCTTCAATGAAGCGCAGTTTTTATCTGTTTAATTTTTCGTAAGCGGGCAAAACACAGCATTCAACTGGAAACTTCCATATTCGATATTATCTCTCTCATCTTCTTCGTTTTCATACACCATAATTTCCATAATTGCCTCGGTAAACAGATAGCCATTAATGGGCAAAATAAACATGTTTTCATTAATTATACCGTCCTCGACAAGATTATGGTAAATTTTAACATTCTCCTTTTGATACTCCAGGAAGTCGCCGACAGTGTCGAACCTGTCAGCCGTAGTTCCATAAGGAAAAATATTTCGCGTACCGTTGTAGTTAATGAATACATATCCAGGGCTGACAAATGGACCACCGGACCAGCGTATTATGCCGGTATCACATCCGACCCGATAAAGGCGCATCGCCACCTTGTATTTTTTTTGCGCCTCCGTAACGTCCGGATTGATTTCTACTGCCCCCATAGAAAGAACATCTCCGGGCTGATGACCGTTCAGACTCCATGGGATCATTTTTGCATTTCTGAAAAACCACATATATCGCTCCTTTATGTTATTTTAAATTCACTCTGAAAAATTTAACGGCCATAACTGTGAATGTCTTTTGATTTGCTAATCATGATTAAAATCAGACAGCGCACAAGCAATACTCCACGGTCAAACCGTTGAGTTATCAATTCTTGATTTAAAAGTGGCACCTGCTGTGACATATCAGCCATTCACTTTGAATGCCATTAATCCATGTATATCATCGCTGATTAAGTTTCTCTGTCGTTGAATAAGTTTGGGAAAGGGGTAAAAACTTCACCCAATCAATCTACATCATCACCTTATGAGTTTATTGTTCAAAATCAGTAAAACTGTCGGCCAGTCGAAATTAAACATTAATATTTCAATGAAAAACCCATGAAGCAAAACCATTATAAGTCAGTTACCCATCTAAGCATTTATTTAGAAAATGGCTTTACTAAAAATAGCAAAACAGCCATATCGGATAGCTTACAGCCCATGCATGAAGTGCAGTTTTATTTAAATATATATCCGTTTAAATTTCCGAAAAAAAATAACAGCGACCTATTTAAACTGAGGATGAACTGACATTACAGCAGCCTTGAAATGCAATACAAGGTCAATATGAAAGAGGTAAAGATGACAGAGAAGAGATGAGGATTTTATGCCTGCCCGATTACAGTATGACCGGCGCATCACGTTATTGCCCTCGAGGGGACTATTTCGTAAAAAATGGATGAAAAAATTAATCGCCACGCGTCATTAGTTGCAATCGCTAAATGGATAGATGAAACGGAGCGTCGAAATAGGCGATGAAGATCTAATGGTCGTATCGCGAGCGTTCATGTCTGTTTCATTCCCGTTATTTCTTCCGGCGATACGCTGCGTAGAACGCGATTCATATCTACGGTAATGCGGACGCAATAGAGACTCACACAGCATTGTAACACTGTGTGGTCCGGCTACGGCGATAAACGTACAGACCGTGCCGGGCCCCCGAGACAGGATGACTATGCTGAAAGATTACGTTCAACAGCGGCTAAAACGTCATCACAACGAATCGCACGTAGCCCCGCATGTGATTCTGCAGGGCGCAATACCTGATGCATTGTGCTGTCCTGAACAGGCGCAGCGCCATCAATCGCATTCTGATCACTGAACAACGCCACGGTCGGCGTTTGCACGGCCACAGCCAGATGTAAGGGGCCGGTATCGCCCACCACCAGCGTTTTAAAGCCGCTGATCTTTTCCGCCAGTTGAATGAGGTTTGTGGTGCCCGCCACATTTTTGACCCGCTCACTGGGCACTTTCATGCCGTCAATGATGCGTTGGTTCAGGGCCTTTTCGCCCGGAGCACCTACAAGTTCAATGGTCAGATCATCATGTCGGGAAATTAAGGTATCGATGAGCTGTGAATAATAGCTGTCAGGCCAGCATCGCTCCATACTGGATGCGCCAGCATGAATACCAATGACCGGCGCGTGATTAACCTGACGCTTGAAAGGCGCCGGAATAAACATGGCTTCTGAGGGCATCGGAATACCGACAGCACTCAACAGGTCTTTTTTCTGACGGATAAGATGAATATTGCCGTGCTTTCGGTTGTCATGAAACGCGGACAAACAATTTTCCAGAATAAATTTTTCTTTGCCCTGGTAGTCCGCGTAATAAACGTCTTTCAGTATGTAGTCAGACCCGGCCAGCGAGGCGGCAACAATGTCATAGGGTGCGCGCGAATGCAGGATAAAGGTCGCTTCAACCTGCTCTTTACGCAGCGATTTGACCAGTTGCATCATACCGCCGATTTTTCCGTCCCAGTATAATATCTTGTCAATCAGGGGGCTTCCTTCCACCAGCGCAAGATTACGTGGCTGAATCACCATGATGATTTTAGCATCGGGCCAGCGATCTTTTATCGCGCCAATAGCGGGCGTGTTAAACATGAAATCGCCAAGTGCCGTGTTCGAAATAATTGCAATGCTTTTGAGATCATGGTGCTCAGAAAAGCGGTCAATTTTTTTGACGCGATAACCCGTCAACCTCCATAGCGACAGGAACAATCTGGCGGCTTTTTGCTTTGCGATTTTACTCATAAGTGGTCCTGACTGACGCCTCATTATCCTTACTGTGCCCCTGCCCCTTTTACGTGTGGTCAAGGCAAGAAGCGCATGTTTCTTAGTCACGCAGACTGGCGGAAAACTGCGGGCGCAGTATATAGCATAAAACGTGAAGGGCGAAGCCAGCGTTCCCCTCGGACGGCGTTTTATCGGCAACGCCACATGCAGCCGTTCATCCAACCTCGCTTTCAATAAAAAACGGGAACCAACCGGCTCCCGTTCTCGTTTAACCCAAATTCTGGATTACATATTCGCGATAATCGCGTCACCAAACTCTGAACATTTCAGCAGCTTAGCGCCATCCATCAGACGTTCGAAGTCATAGGTCACGGTCTTGGCAGCGATTGCGCCTTCCATGCCTTTAACAATCAGGTCTGCGGCTTCGAACCATTCCATATGACGCAGCATCATTTCAGCGGACAGAATCACGGAACCTGGGTTCACTTTATCCTGACCTGCGTACTTCGGTGCCGTACCGTGGGTGGCTTCGAACAGCGCACATTCGTCACCGATGTTTGCGCCTGGTGCAATACCGATACCGCCCACCTGCGCCGCCAGGGCGTCAGAGATGTAGTCACCGTTCAGGTTCATACAGGCGATAACGTCATATTCTGCCGGACGCAGCAGGATTTGCTGCAGGAAGGCATCGGCGATCACGTCTTTTACGATGATCTCTTTACCGGTGTTTGGATTTTTAAATTTCATCCATGGGCCGCCATCGATCAGCTCGCCGCCGAACTCGTCTTTCACTAACTGGTAACCCCAGTCTTTGAAGGAGCCTTCGGTGAACTTCATGATGTTGCCTTTGTGTACCAGCGTCAGTGAATCACGATCGTTAGTGATGGTATATTCCACTGCTGCACGGACCAGGCGCTTGGTGCCCTCTTCCGAACACGGTTTAACACCGATACCGCAGTTTTCTGGGAAGCGAATTTTCTTCACGCCCATTTCTTCACGCAGGAATTTGATGACTTTATCCGCTTCTGGCGTGCCCGCTTTCCATTCGATACCGGCATAGATATCTTCGGAGTTTTCGCGGAAGATCACCATATCCGTGTCTTCAGGACGTTTTACCGGGCTTGGTGTACCGGTGTAGTAGCGTACCGGACGCAGGCAAACGTACAGATCCAGTTCCTGACGCAGCGCAACGTTCAGAGAACGGATGCCGCCGCCAACTGGCGTGGTCAGTGGGCCTTTGATCGCTACGCGGTATTCTTTGATTAAATCGAGGGTTTCTTGCGGCAGCCAGACATCCTGACCGTAGAGTTCAACCGATTTTTCACCGGTATAAATCTCCATCCAGGAGATTTTACGCTCGCCGTTGTAGGCTTTTTTCACAGCGGCATCAACCACTTTCAGCATCACTGGTGACACATCAACGCCGATACCATCCCCTTCGATGTAAGGGATAACCGGGTTATTTGGGACAACCAGTTTACCTTGATTCAGGGTGATTTTCTGACCTTCCGCCGGAACAACTACTTTGCTTTCCATTAACCTCTCCTTCGAGCGATTTTTTGTTAATGATTTGTAAGATGCGCGTCAATACTACTTGAATATTCACGCCACGCCAATCACCGCAATTTCGCGTTATAATGCGCTGAATGTTCCAGACTGCAAAGCGTATGCGAAAAACTAATCAGACTTCTCATCCAAATAAACGATTCAGCCGACAAACACGTCCCGTGCATCGCAAGGCGTCCTCGCCGCCTGCCGTCCGCCGCGTGCTTCTGTTCAACAAACCCTTCGATGTTCTGCCGCAATTTACCGATGAAGCCGGCCGCCGCACCCTCAAAGATTTTATCGACGTGAGTGACGTTTACGCGGCGGGCCGACTCGATCGCGACAGCGAAGGACTGATGGTCCTGACTAACGATGGTCCGCTACAGGCGGCGCTGACGCAGCCCGGCAAGCGCACCGGCAAGATTTACTATGTGCAGGTGGAAGGCGCGCCTGAGGAAACCGATCTACAACCTTTGCGCGATGGCGTTAATCTGAAAGATGGCCCGACGTTACCGGCTGGCGTCGAAAAAGTGGCTGAGCCCGACTGGTTGTGGCCGCGCCAGCCGCCGATTCGCGAGCGCAAAGCCATTCCAACACAGTGGCTGAAAATAACACTTTTTGAAGGACGCAACCGTCAGGTCAGACGTATGACGGCCCATATTGGCTTTCCAACCCTGCGTCTGGTGCGCTATGCCATGGGCGAGTTTACGCTGGGCGATTTGGCCCCGGGTGCCTGGCGCGATATCAGCGCACAAGATTGACTGCCATTATCATTTCCATAACTTTAAGTTAACAATTCAGGAGGATCGATGTTTAAACCGCATGTCACCGTCGCGTGCCTGGTGCAGGCTCGGGGTGCATTACTGGTCGTTGAAGAACGCGTCAACGGCATCGCCACCTGGAACCAGCCTGCCGGTCATCTTGAAGCCGATGAAACGCTGCATGAAGCCGCATCACGGGAATTGTTTGAAGAGACCGGCATTCGGGCCGAAATGCAGTATTTTATCGGCATAAACCAGTGGATCGCCCCAGATAATACGCCTTTTGTGCGGTTTCTGTTTGGCGTGGATCTGGACGATATCCAGCCAACGGCTCCGCAGGACAGCGACATTGATTGCTGCTGGTGGGTCGCGCCAGAGCAGATTCTGTCGGCCTCTAACCTGCGCTCGCCTCTGGTTGCCGAAAGCGTACGCCGCTGGCAACAGGGCGTACGCTATCCGCTCGACCTGATCAGCCCGTTCAACTGGCCGTTTCATGAAGGTGCGCACCCGCGTTCAGCGTGATAGAATGCGCCGCCTGTTTTACTGTTTTGCGAGCTTGTGATGTCTGATAACTGCCAGAAAAAAGTGATCGTCGGAATGTCCGGCGGCGTCGATTCTTCCGTTTCCGCCTGGTTACTGCAACAGCAGGGCTATCAGGTTGAAGGCCTGTTCATGAAGAACTGGGAGGAAGACGATGGCGAGGAATACTGTACCGCCGCTGACGATCTGGCGGATGCGCAAGCCGTGTGCGACAAGTTAGGTATTAAACTGCACAAAGTGAACTTTGCGGCAGAGTACTGGGACAATGTCTTTGAACACTTCCTGGAAGAGTACAAAGCGGGCCGCACTCCCAATCCCGATATCCTGTGTAATAAAGAAATCAAATTCAAGGCGTTTCTGGAGTTTGCCGCAGAGGATCTGGGTGCAGACTTCATCGCCACCGGGCACTATGTCCGCCGTCAGGATATCGATGGCCGCAGCCACCTGCTGCGCGGTCTGGATGGTAACAAAGACCAGAGCTATTTCCTTTACACACTCAGCCACCAGCAAATCGCGCAGAGCCTGTTCCCGGTCGGCGAGCTGGAAAAGCCTGAAGTGCGTCGCATCGCTGAACAACTTGAGCTGGTGACGGCGAAGAAAAAAGACTCCACCGGCATTTGCTTCATTGGTGAACGCAAGTTTACCGAATTCCTGGCGCGCTACCTCCCTGCCCAGCCGGGTGAAATTGAAACCGTCGACGGACAGATTGTGGGTGAGCACCAGGGCCTGATGTATCACACGCTCGGCCAGCGTAAAGGGCTGGGCATTGGCGGTCTTAAAGAAAGCAAAGACGATCCCTGGTACGTCGTTGATAAAGATGTGGCGCGCAACCGCCTGATCGTGGCGCAGGGCGGCGACCATCCCCGACTGATGTCAGTGGGTCTGATTGCCAAGCAGTTACACTGGGTTGATCGTCAGCCGCTAACCGCACCGCTGCGTTGTACGGTGAAAACCCGCTACCGTCAGACCGATATCCCCTGCGAAATTATCCCGCACGGCGAGGATAAAATTGAAGTCCGGTTTGATGAGCCCATTGCTGCGGTCACGCCGGGTCAGTCTGCGGTGTTCTACCTTGATGAAGTCTGCCTGGGTGGCGGTATCATCGAAGAACGTTTGCCTTGGGTTGCCGCATAAGACCGGTGCGAATAACGCGTAAACAGGAGTAACCGTGGCAAAAAACTATCAGGACATTACCTTTGCACTGGCGGGCATTTGCCAGGCGGCCCATCTGGTGCAGCAGTTAGCCAATCAGGGACATTGTCAGCCGGAGGCGCTGACGGTGTCACTGCGCAGCGTACTGGACCTGAATCCTCCCTCGACCCTGGCGGTATTTGGTAACAACGAAGCCAACCTGCGCCTGGGGCTGGAAACCCTGATGGCCGTGCTGAACAGCACGCAACGTCAGGGCGCTGGTGCCGAACTGACCCGTTACACGTTGAGCCTGATGGTACTGGAGCGCAAGCTCAATGCGAACAAGAAGGCTATGAACACCCTGGCCCAGCGTATCAGCCAGCTCGATCGTCAGCTGGCGCATTACGCGTTGGAATCCGACACTATTCTGAGCGCCATGGCGGGCATTTATGTCGATGTGATTAGCCCGCTCGGCCCACGTATTCAGGTAACCGGATCGCCGGCAGTGCTACAGAATTCCCTGCTACAGAGTAAAGTTCGCGCCACGCTGCTGGCCGGCATTCGTGCCGCCGTGTTGTGGCAACAGGTTGGCGGAGGCCGACTGCAGCTGATGTTTTCGCGCCAGCGTTTACTGCGCGAAGCCAAATCGATTTTATCCCGCCTGCCACTGACTTACTGAGTCAGTGAGGCAAACACCGTTAAATGAATCAGGAGTTGCACTGATGGAATTATCCTCTCTGACCGCCGTCTCACCTGTCGATGGTCGTTACGGCGATAAAGTCAGCCCGCTGCGCGCAATTTTCAGCGAATTTGGTTTGCTGAAGTTCCGCGTTGAGGTTGAAGTTCGCTGGTTACAAAAACTGGCTGCGACCGCAGAGATCAAGGAAGTTCCTGCATTTGATGCTGACGCAAACGCTTTCCTTGACGAGATCGTCGCCCGTTTCAGCGAAGCAGACGCCGCACGCATCAAAACCATTGAGCGCACCACCAACCATGACGTGAAAGCGGTTGAGTATTTCCTGAAAGAAAAAGTGGCGGATGTGCCCGCCCTGCATGCAGTGTCGGAATTTATTCATTTTGCCTGCACCTCTGAAGACATTAATAACCTGTCCCATGCGTTGATGCTGGAAACAGCACGCCGCGATGTCATTCTGCCTTACTGGCAGCAGCTGATCGCCGCCGTAAAAGGCCTGGCGCAGGAATACCGTGATATTCCCCTACTGTCTCGCACGCACGGCCAGCCCGCTACGCCATCGACCATGGGTAAAGAGATGGCCAACGTAGCCTACCGCATGGAACGTCAGCTACGTCAGCTGTCGCAGATTGAAGTGCTGGGCAAAATCAACGGCGCCGTGGGTAACTACAACGCGCACATTGCGGCGTACCCGGAAGCCGACTGGCACCAGTTGAGTGAAGAGTTTGTTACCTCGCTGGGCATCACCTGGAATCCCTATACGACGCAAATCGAGCCGCACGACTACATTGCCGAGCTGTTTGACTGTATCGCCCGCTTTAACACCATCCTGATCGACTTTGATCGCGATATCTGGGGCTATGTGGCACTCAACCACTTCAAACAGAAAACCGTTGCAGGCGAAATCGGCTCGTCGACCATGCCGCATAAAGTAAACCCTATCGATTTTGAAAACTCGGAAGGCAATCTGGGCCTGGCCAACGCGGTCATGCAGCATCTGGCCAGCAAACTGCCGGTTTCCCGCTGGCAGCGTGATCTGACCGATTCTACCGTGCTGCGTAACCTGGGTGTCGGCGTAGGCTATGCGCTGATCGCCTATCAGGCCACCTTAAAAGGTATTTCAAAACTGGAAGTGAACCGCGAGCGCCTGCTGGATGAACTGGATCACAACTGGGAAGTGCTGGCCGAGCCGATTCAGACCGTGATGCGCCGTTACGGCATCGAAAAACCGTACGAGAAGCTGAAAGAGCTGACCCGCGGTAAACGTGTTGACGCCGCAGGCATGCAGGCCTTTATCGACAGCCTGGCGCTGCCTGAAGAAGAAAAAACCCGTTTAAAACAGATGACCCCGGCAAATTATCTTGGCCGTGCGATTCAAATGGTTGATGATCTGAAATAATATCCCTTCTGCAGACCGGTTCCCGCCGGTCTGCGTTAACCTGCTGTTTAATTCATTTCGCTTATACTTATTTAAATTCGTTTCGATCTGATGCTAAGGAAATCCTATGCGTGTTCTGGTTGTGGAAGATAATGCCCTGCTGCGCCACCATCTTTCAGTACAACTGCGAGAAATGGGTCATCAGGTTGATGCTGCTGAAGATGCCAAAGAAGCCGATTATTTTCTCCAGGAACATTTACCTGATATCGCGTTGGTTGATCTGGGCTTACCCGGTGAAGACGGCATGTCGTTAATTCGTCGCTGGCGCAATGATGCCGTGCGTCAGCCTATTCTGGTGCTGACCGCCCGTGAAGGCTGGCAGGCGAAAGTCGAAGCGCTGGAAGCCGGTGCGGATGATTACGTCACAAAACCGTTTCATATTGAAGAAGTTGCCGCACGCCTGCAGGCATTAATGCGCCGCAACAGTGGTCATGCGTCGCAAATTATTGCCATGCCGCCGTTTCAGGTCGATTTATCGCGTCGCGAACTGACGGTGAATGAAAGCCCGGTTAAGCTGACCGCCTTTGAATATACCATCGTGGAAACCTTAATTCGTAATGCGGGCAAAGTGGTGAGTAAAGATTCATTAATGTTGCAGCTGTATCCCGATGCCGAATTGCGTGAAAGCCACACGATCGATGTATTAATGGGCCGCCTGCGCAAAAAAATCCTCGCGCTGCATTCTGACGAAGTTATCGCTACCGTTCGCGGCCAGGGTTACCGCTTTGATCTCTGATGATGTCCTGGCTTAAACGTTATCGCCCTATTTCGCTGCGGACACGCTTTTTACTGGCCTCCGCAGCCATCGTTCTCATTCTCTCGCTTTCTTATGGCATGGTCGCCGTGATTGGCTATGTGGTGAGTTTTGATAAAAACACCTATCGTGTGATGCGAGGCGAGAGCAATTTATTTTTTACCCTGGCACAGTGGAAAGATAATAAGCTGACAATTGCGCAGCCCGAGCGCACCATGCTTAATTTCCCCACCCTGGTATTTATTTATGATGAACACGGCAAGCTGCTCTGGCAGCAGCGTGATGTGCCGGAAATTCGTGAGAAGATTCAACCCGAATGGCTGTTAAAACCTGATTTCTACGAGATTGATACCAACAACAGCACCAGCCGGGCCGCCATGGGCGACAATCTGACGGCACAGCAGCAGCTTCATGCGTGGGATGATAACGACGATGACGATCAGGATACGTTTACCCATTCAGTTGCCGTCAACCGCTACGATGCCACCACCAACCTGCCCGCCCTGACCATTGTGGTGGTCGATACCATTCCGCAAGAGCTACAGCACTCCGATGTGGTCTGGTCATGGTTCAGCTATGTTCTGGCCGCTAACCTGATTTTAATTGTCCCGCTGCTCTGGCTGGCGGCGCACTGGAGTTTACGGCCGATTGGGCATCTGACGCTTCAGGTACGCGAACTGGAAACCGGACAGCGTGAAAATCTGGACGATAAGCCCCCGCAGGAGCTGCGTTCGCTGGTGCGTAACCTCAATCTGTTGCTGACCAACGAGCGTCAACGTTACACGCGTTACCGCACGACGCTGGCCGACCTGACCCACAGCCTGAAAACACCGCTGGCGGTCCTGCAAAGTACCCTGCGTTCGCTGCGCGGCGGAAAAGAGTTAACCATCGAACAGGCCGAGCCGGTGATGCTGGAGCAGATCAGCCGCATCTCTCAGCAGGTCGGTTATTACCTGCACCGAGCCAGCATGCAGGCCGATCATAATCCCCTGCAGCGTGATCTGCATTCGGTATCGGGTTTACTGGACAGCCTGTGCTCGGCACTGAATAAAGTGTATCAGCGTAAAGGGGTGGAAATTACCCTGGATATTTCCCCGGAAATCACCTTCTTTGGCGATCAGAACGACTTTATGGAAGTGATGGGCAATGTGCTGGATAACGCCTGCAAATACTGTCTGGAATTTATTGAGGTCAGTGCTCATCAGACCGAAGATGCGCTGCACATCTATATTGATGATGACGGTCCGGGCATTCCGGAAAGTAAACGCGACCTGATTTTCGTGCGGGGACAGCGCGTCGACACCATGCGACCAGGCCAGGGGCTCGGGCTGGCCGTGGTGCGAGATATCCTTGAGCAGTACGCCGGTAATGTCATCGCCTCCAGCAGCCCGTTAGGCGGTGCGCGCATGGAAGTCGTATTTCAGCGTCAGGAAATGGAACATCGCCGCGAGTAGTTCAGGCTGCGGGCTGTTATACTTGCAGGTATTTTCAGCCCTTAGCGGACTTTCTTTATGGATTATCAGCTCGATCTCAACTGGCCCGATTTTATTCAGCGTTACTGGCAAAAGCGCCCGGTAGTGCTGAAGCGTGGCTTTAAGAATTTTATCGATCCCATTTCGCCGGATGAACTGGCGGGCTTAGCCATGGAAAATGAGGTCGACAGTCGGCTGGTCAGCCAGCCAAACGGAAAATGGCAGGTCAGCCATGGTCCGTTTGAAAGCTACGATCACCTGGGCGAAAACAACTGGTCACTGCTGGTTCAGGCGGTTAATCACTGGCATGAGCCCTCTGCCGCACTGATGCGCCCTTTCCGCTTTCTGCCGGACTGGCGCATTGACGATCTGATGATCTCGTTCTCCGTGCCCGGCGGCGGCGTGGGTCCGCATTTCGATCAGTACGATGTGTTTATTATTCAGGGCACCGGCCGCCGCCGCTGGCGCGTCGGGGAAAAAGTGCCGATGAAACAGCACTGCCCGCATCCTGACCTGCTGCAGGTCGAGCCGTTTGACGCCATTATCGATGAAGAAATGGAACCGGGCGATATTCTCTATATTCCGCCGGGTTTCCCGCATGAAGGCTACTCCCTCGAAAATGCGTTGAACTACTCTGTAGGATTCCGCGCGCCCAGCGGACGTGAACTCATCAGCGGCTTCGCCGATTATGCGCTGGCCAACGAGCTGGGCAGCCTGCGTTATACCGATCCCGATGTGCCTTCGCGCGACTGCCCGTCGCTGATTTTGCCTGAAGAAGTGGAAGGCTTACGCAAGGTGATGCTGGATGTGGTGAATCAGCCTGCACACTTTGAGCAGTGGCTGGGCGAATTTATTTCACAATCACGCCACGAACTTGACGTTGCGCCACCGGAACCGCCTTATCAGCCCGATGAAATCTATGATGCGCTGCAACAGGGCGATGTATTGTCTCGTCTGGGTGGATTACGTGTCCTGACGCTGGGCAATGCGATTTATATCAACGGCGAGCGCGTCGAATGCGCCGATCCGCGCGTGATGTCCGTGCTGGCACATCGTGATGAAATCACCCTGGATGATCTGGGAGAGGCTCTTGACGATCCGGCCGTGCTGGCGCAGATTGCCGGGCTGATTAACGCGGGTTACTGGTATTTCGGCGCTGAATAAACCGCTGGAGAAGTGTTGTTCCCATCCGTTTACGCCGTCTCCTCGCCCGGCCCGGACGAGGAGACGTTGTTTTAACCTTTCTTCTGACCGGCCAGTTCTGCCAGGCGAACGATGACGTCGACGGACTGCGCCATGATGTTCAGCGAGGCAAACTCGTGCTTGCCGTGGTAGTTATAGCCCCCGGTAAACAGGTTTGGACAGGGCAATCCTTTCCATGACAGGGACGAACCGTCCGTACCGCCGCGAATCGGTTTCACCACCGGCTCGATGCCGCAGTCGCGCATCGCCTGCAAGGCCAGATCGATAATATGCGGGAAAGGTTCGACTTTTTCGCGCATATTGCGGTAGCTGTTGCTGATCTCTACCGTAATACCACAGCCGGGATGCAGGTCTTTATTGATCTCATCCGCAATTTGCTGCAGTGTGCGTTTGCGTTGTTCAAACGCCTCGGTATCAAAATCACGAATGATGTAGTGCAGCTCAGCGTGCTCAACCGTGCCTTTCATCTGGTGCAGATGAAAGAAGCCCTCATAACCGTCTGTCCATTCCGGCTTCTCTTTCGCAGGCAACGCTGCACTGAAACGCGTCGCCAGCTCCAGCGCATTGACCATGACATTTTTCGCAGACCCGGGATGAACATTGTTGCCCACGACTTTCACCAGCGCCGAGGCCGCATTGAAGTTTTCGTATTCAAATTCGCCCAGATCGCTGCCGTCGACGGTATAGGCCCAGTCAGCCGCAAAGCCTTCAACATCGAAATGCGACGTGCCCCGCCCAATCTCTTCGTCTGGGGTAAAGGCAACGCGAATGGCACCGTGCGGAATATCGCCTTCCGCCAGTCTGGCCATGGCCGTCATGATCTCGGCAATGCCCGCTTTATCATCCGCGCCCAGCAGCGTTTTGCCATCGGTGGTGATCAGGGTGTGACCGATAAGCTTATGCAACACGGGGAACATGACCGGTGACAGCACTTCATCACCATTGCCCAACGCGATATCGCCGCCCCGGTAGTTTTCGATGATTTGCGGATTAACATGTTTCGCGGTGAAATCGGGTGAGGTATCCATGTGCGAAATAAAGCCCACCACCGGCGTTGGCCAGTCCACATTGGCCGGTAGCGTGCCCATCACACAACAGTGATCGCTCAGGCTGACATCCACAAAACCCAGGGCCAGCAGTTCTTCCTGCAACTGGCGGGCCAGTACCCACTGACCTTCGCTGCTGGGCACCTGACGTGCCTGCGGTTTTGCCTGCGTCTCTACTGCCACATAACGCAAAAAGCGTTCTAATAGTTGCTTCATATGCCATCCTTAAAATTTACCGCCGGTCATTATTGATAAACCGGCAAGACATCGTGTTGCGTCAAATCATTATCGTTCAGGTTAAGGCTGCCGGGACATATTCCGCACGCCAGACAGCATAAAAAAACGGGCAATCGCTGGTTTTTGCGGCGGTTAACGCAATCCTGCCCTGCATCACCCAGATTCAGAGTCAAAACCGGGGCGCGCTTTTTCCCACTATCGCGGCCCTTTTCTTTGCTGACAGGCTGCCGGGTCAGCAGACAGAAATATTAATAAGGTAAGCACGCACACAGCCGTTTCGGGCTCCTGTAACCTTTGTGATGCGTCCCGGGAAGCATCCGGCTGCGCTTAATCATACGGCGGCGGGGTTTAACGCCGCTGAGGATGAGAGGAGGCAGGCAACAGCCGCATGCCGTTCGGAAACCGCACGCAGGCCGTTAACCCGTGCATCAACAGGCGGCCTGACTCCCTGCCGCCGCTGGGCTGCCGTAAACCCTGAGGCCGGCGTGTGGCACGACCGTCTTATTGATGAAAGTGTTTTCTTTCAGGTGTGCGGTGGCATCACACACAAGATTATTTGTGCAGCCCGTGCAACAGCTTATGTACGAAGGCGGGAACCACTTCACTTGCGAGCCCGTAGTGACTTTCGGCAAACTCATTGCCCACCTGGCTGGGCTCCAGATTCAGTTCCACCGTATGCGCGCCTTGCAGCTTTGCCTCATGAACAAAGCCCGCCGCGGGATACACGTGGCCTGAGGTGCCAATGGCAATAAACAGATCGGCCTGTTCCAGCGCCTGGTAGATGTCTTCCATACCCAGCGGCATTTCGCCAAACCAGACGACATGGGGGCGCAGGACAGAGGGAAACTGACAGCAGGTACACCGGTCGTTCTCCGTGACGTCTTCCTGCCAGTCGATCACCTGTCCGCTACTGGCACAGCGCACTTTTAACAATTCGCCGTGCATATGCAGCACACGGCTGTTGCCCGCGCGCTCGTGCAAGTTATCGATATTTTGCGTGACAAGGAAAAAGTTGTCGCCCAGCACCTGTTCCAGTTCTGCCAGCGCCAGATGCGCGGCATTCGGCTGGATCTCGGGCTGCTGAAGCTGCTGACGCCGCGCGTTATAAAAGCGCTGCACCAGCGCCGGATCGCGTCGGAAACCTTCTGGCGTGGCGACATCTTCAACCCGATGCTCTTCCCATAATCCGTCCGCGGCACGAAAGGTCCTGATACCGGATTCGGCGGATATCCCTGCCCCCGTTAACACGACGATGCGCGGCAACGGGTGCGCCGCCAGTTCGGCCTGACGATCGCGTTCGAAAATACGCTGGCGAAAGCGCTGATGCACTTTCCTGCGTGTTTTCTTCAGGCGGGCAAGTCGTATACGGCGACGAGGTGTACGCATAAAGTCTCCTGGTGCGGTGAGTAAAACGTCCGCAGGTCAATCAACAAAGTTTGGGCCAGTTGGCCCGACAATCTAAAGAACAGGGCCGACAGCGCAGCATGAACGGCGCTGTCTGGTACGACTACTGTCCACTCAGGACACGCGCCGGATCGATGCGGCTGGCGCGCCGTGCGGGATACCAACTTGCCAGCAGGCTTAGCACAATAGCGGTAATCAGTACTGAAAACACGTCCAGCCAGTGCAATTCAGACGGCAGGAAGTCGATGAAGTAGATATCGCCGGCTAACAAATGGTGACCGGTCAGCGTTTCAAGACCTTTCATCAGCGATGTCAGATTCAGCGCCACCAGTACACCGACCACCACGCCGCTCACGCTGCCCAGCAGGCCTGCCAGCAGGCCGTACCAGATAAAAATTGCCCGAATCAGGCCATCTTTTGCGCCCAGCGTCCGTAGAACGGCGATATCACTGCTCTTGTCTTTAACGGCCATCACCAGTGTCGACACAATGTTGAAACAGGCGACGCCGATCACCAGCACCATGGCCAGGTACATGATGGCGCGAATCATCTGGATATCGCGGTACATATAACCGTAGGTGCCAATCCAGCTTTTGATATACACGTAAGCGTGCGTTACTTCACCCGCCGCGCGCACCAGTTTGGCCGCCTGGAAGGGATCGTTCATCTTCAGCGCGATGCCGGTCACGCTGTCACCCATATCCAGATACTGCTGCGCGTCCGCCAGCGGCACCAGAGCCAGGCTGTGATCCAGCATTCCGCTCAGCTGCAAAATACCGCTCACCTGCAGGCGAATACGTTTGGGTTGCAGGAGCTTATTCTCACCGTCGTTGTTCGGGATCATGATGGTGATCCAGTCGCCCTGCTTCACGTTGAGCGCCTTTGCGATACCACCACCGAGGATGATTTGTTGTTTCCCTGCCGCAAAGGATGACCAGGCATTGTCGGTGACAAAAGAAGGTAAGGCACTCAGCCGTGGCTCCTGTGCCGGATCCACGCCTTTCACCTGCAACGCTTCCATCTTCGCGCCACTTTCAATCAGGCCGGTAAAGTTGACATAGGGCGCGGCAGCCGCGATGCCAGGCACCTGCTCAATCGGCGCGATCAATGACTGCCAGCGCTGAAAAGGCTGATTAACGGCTTCGATTTCACCGTGCGGGACCACGGCAAGAATGCGTTTATTCAGCTCACGCTCGAAGCCGTTCATGGCGCTCAGGCCAATGATCAGCACCGCAACGCCGAGTGCAATGCCCACGGTGGAAATCACCGAGATCAGCGACACCATGCCGCCGCGACGACGGCCACGGCTAAAACGCAGCCCCAGTAACAGTGATAGCGACGATCCCATCAGACCGCTCCCGCCAGGATAATCTGATCGCTGAGCTGGCCGTCGCGCATTTCCATCTGACGCGTCATGCGTTTTGCCAGATGCAGATCGTGGGTGACCACCAGAAACGCCGTGCCCTGACGCACATTCAGCTCCCCCAGCAGTTCAAAAATGGCATCCGCATTGCGGGCATCCAGGTTACCGGTGGGCTCATCAGCCATGACCAGGCGGGGACGATTCACCAGCGCACGGGCAATCGCCACGCGCTGACGCTCACCACCAGACAGTTCAGACGGACGATGGGCGGCGCGGTGTTCCAGCCCGACGGCGGCCAGCATTTCCCGCGCGCGTGCCTGGGCTTCGCCTTTAGCGGTTTTGCCAATCAGCAGCGGCATCGCGACGTTTTCCAGCGCGCTAAAGTCAGGCAGCAGGTGGTGAAACTGGTAGATAAAGCCCAGTTCGCGGTTACGCAGTTCGGCCTTATCAGAAGAAGACATGCTGTTCAGCGAACGCCCGTCAAACACCACATCGCCCGCAGTGGGCGTATCCAGGCCGCCCAGCAGGTGCAGCAGGGTACTTTTTCCTGACCCTGAACTGCCGACAATCGCCATCAGTTCACCAGGTTGCACATCAAAATTCACGTTGCGCAGTACGTCGGTCTGTACGCTGCCTTCCTGATAGCGTTTGCACAGGTCGCGGCACTGCAACAAAGGAGAGTTACTCATAGCGTAAAGCCTCAGCGGGTTGTACGGCGGCAGCGCGCCATGAAGGGTAAAGCGTAGAAAGCAGCGCAATCACCATTGCGCTGAAGGCGATAGTCACCACCTGCCACAGATTAATATCCACAGGCAGCGCGGCACCGTCCAAAAACAGGCCAATGACCGGCATCAGGTTATTAAGCTGGCTGGCTAACAGGACGCCAAGCAGCGCCCCGAGCAACGTGCCAATAATCCCGGCACTGGCACCCTGCACCATAAAAACGGCGACAATCTGACGGCGGGTTAATCCCTGGGTTTGCAGAATGGCCACTTCACCCTGCTTCTCCATGATCAGCAGGCCCAGCGAGGTGATGATATTGAAGGCCGCAACGGCAATGATCAGGCTCAGCAGCAGCCCCATCATGTTTTTCTCCATACGCACGGCCTGGAATAAATCCCCTTTGCGTTCGCGCCAGTCTTTCCAGACCATGCCCGCGGGCAGAGCCTGTTGGCTCACGCTGTCAACCTCAAGCGGCTTATCCAGCCACAGACGCCAGCCGGTAATATTGCCCGCGGGATAGCGCATAATGCGCGACGCATCCTGCTGGTTAACCAGAATCTGATAGCCATCAACTTCGCTGTTAGCCGCATACGTGCCCGCCACGGTAAACAGGCGCTGGCTCGGCACGCGCCCCATGGGCGTGAACTGGCTGACGGACGGCACCATCAGGCGGATCTGATCACCCCGTTTCACGCCCAGCTGCGAGGCCAGTTGTTCGCCCAGGATGACGTTATACTGACCGGGCTGTAACACGCTTTGCGGCGTGTTAACGAGAAAAGGCGTCAGGGGATCCTTTTCGTCCGGCTGGATCCCCAACATCACCCCGACTGAGACGTTGTGTGCACTTTGCAGCACCACATTACCGGTGGTCAGCGGCGCGATGCGGTCAACGCCGTTGAGCTTGAGTGCAGAGGCAGGGAATTGCTGCGGATTGATGCTGCCCGTGTTGCTGGTGATCAGCGCCTGTGGCATCAGGCCCAGGATGTTGCCCTCAAGCTCGCGCTCGAAACCGTTCATCACAGACAGCACAGTAATCATGGCCAGCACGCCAAGCGTGATACCAATGGTGGAGAGCCAGGAGACAAAGCGACCGAAACGATCCGCTGCTCTTCCGCGCATGTAGCGCAGACCGATAAATAGCGCGACAGGTTGATACATGGTATCCAATGTGCAGTTGCTGGAAAATAAGTAGAGAGGATGATAAAGGAGCTGTGCACTTTATGAAACCTCTAACCCTCTGAGTCTGCTGCAAAGTTGTATCAGAATAGGTTAGCAGACGGTTTGATGCACAGGATTAAGCCACAAAGATGATGTTTATCGTACGATCATCCACGCCCCACATCGGTATACTTATTCGGGTAAAGCGGTGACGGCTATGACCGTGACTCTGATGTACCCGATTCACTTTCCTGCGAGCCCTGTTCGCAAAAAAGATTTACACACAGCAACCCTTCTGCATCGCCTGCATCAGGCGAAGCGGCAGAAAAAATCTGCCGCAGAGGTGATCCCCATGGCGTATTATGGAATGATGACGCCCTGGTAAAAATGGAGCAACCTCGAGATCACATGTCCGAACCGACTCGCTATACCCTGCCCGTGAAATCAGGCGACCAACGCCTGCTCGGTCAGCTGACTGGCGCTGCGCACGCGGTTGAGTGTGCCAGCATCACTGAGCGCCATGCAGGTCCGGTGTTAATGATTACACCCGATACGCAAACCGCCCTGCGTCTGCTGGACGAGATTCGTCAGTTTACCGATTTACCTGTTACCCACCTTGCGGACTGGGAAACGCTGCCTTATGACAGCTTCTCACCCCACCAGGATATTATCTCGGCACGTCTGTCCACCCTGTATCAGTTGCCCACGCTGCAACGCGGCATGCTGATTATGCCGGTCAACACGCTGATGCAGCGTGTTTGTCCTCACAGCTACCTGCACGGTCATGCGCTGGTGATGCAGCAGGGCCAGAAACTGTCACGCGACCGCCTGCGCGACCAGCTTGAACAGGCCGGCTATCGCCATGTCGATCAGGTGATGGAGCACGGCGAGTACGCCACACGCGGCGCCCTGCTCGATCTGTTCCCGATGGGCAGTGATCAACCCTACCGTATCGATTTTTTTGATGACGAGATCGACAGCCTGCGCCTGTTTGATGTCGACAGCCAGCGAACGCTGGAAGCCGTTCCCGCCATTAATTTGCTGCCGGCCCATGAATTTCCCAGCGATAAAACAGCCATTGAACTGTTCCGTAGCCGCTGGCGTGAAAACTTTGATGTGCGCCGTGAGGCAGAGCATATTTATCAGCAGGTGAGCAAAGGCACCCTGCCGGCCGGTATTGAATACTGGCAACCGTTGTTCTTCGACCAGCCGTTACCGTCGCTGTTTAGCTATCTGCCTGACAACACGTTGATCGTGAACTGTGGCGATCTGGAAGGCAGTGCCGAGCGCTTCTGGCAGGATGCGAATGCGCGTTACGAAAACCGCCGTGTCGATCCCATGCGCCCGCTGCTGGAGCCGACCACGCTGTGGCTGCGCCCGGATGCCTTAATGGGGGAACTCAAAGCCTGGCCGCGTATCCGTATGACCCATGAGGTGCTGCCGGCCCGGGCCGCCAATACCAACCTGGGCTATGAATCCCTGCCCGATCTGTCCGTTCAGGCGCAGGCGAAAGCGCCGCTGGATCATTTACGTCAGTTCCTGGAACAGTTTACCGGTGATGTGGTGTTTTCCGTTGAAAGCGAAGGCCGCCGTGAAAGCCTGCAGGAGTTGCTGGCGCGCATTAAAGTACGGCCGAAACCCATTCGTCATCTGCGCGAGGCCCGTGACGCACAGTATGGTCTGATGATCGGTGCCAGCGAGCGGGGCTTTGTGGATACACAGGGGAAGCTGGCTTTCATCTGTGAAAGCGATTTGCTGGGCGAACGCATCAGCCGCCGCCGCCAGGATACGCGCCGCACCATTAATCCGGACATCCTGATTCGCAACCTGGCGGAACTGCATCCGGGCCAGCCTGTGGTGCACCTTGAACACGGCGTCGGGCGCTACATCGGCCTGACCACGCTGGAAGCTGGCGGCATTCAGGCAGAGTATTTGATGCTCTCCTATGCCAATGACGCCAAGTTGTACGTCCCGGTTTCCTCCCTGCATCTTATCAGTCGTTATGCCGGCGGTGCCGACGAAAATGCACCGCTGCATAAACTGGGCAGCGATGCCTGGTCGCGCGCGCGGCAGAAAGCGGCGGAGAAAGTGCGCGACGTGGCCGCTGAACTGCTGGATATCTATGCTCAGCGTGCCGCCAAGGCCGGGTTTGCCTTCAAACATGACCGTGAGCAGTATCAACTGTTCTGCGAAAGTTTTCCGTTTGAAACCACACCCGATCAAACCCAGGCCATCAATGCCGTGTTAAGTGACATGTGCCAGCCGCTGGCCATGGATCGTCTGGTGTGCGGTGATGTGGGCTTTGGTAAAACCGAAGTCGCCATGCGCGCGGCCTTCCTGGCGGTGGAGAACAACAAGCAGGTGGCGGTGCTGGTTCCCACCACCCTGCTGGCTCAGCAGCATTACGATAATTTCCGTGACCGCTTCGCTAACTGGCCGGTGCGCATCGAAATGCTGTCACGCTTCCGTAGCGCCAAAGAGCAGAATCAGATTTTGCAGGAGGCCAGCGAAGGCAAAATTGATGTGCTGATTGGCACTCACAAGCTGTTGATGAGCGACATTAAGTGGCACGATCTGGGCTTACTGATCGTCGATGAAGAACACCGCTTTGGCGTGCGTCATAAAGAGCGCATCAAGGCGATGCGCGCCGATGTGGATATCCTTACGCTGACCGCCACGCCGATTCCCCGTACGCTGAATATGGCCATGAGCGGGATGCGCGACCTGTCCATCATCGCCACGCCACCCGCGCGTCGTCTGGCGGTAAAAACCTTTGTACGGGAATACGACGACTTAGTGATTCGCGAAGCCATTTTGCGTGAAATTTTGCGCGGTGGTCAGGTCTATTACCTGTATAACGATGTCGAAAATATCGAGAAAGCCTCGCAGCGGCTGGCGGAACTGGTGCCGGAAGCGCGCATTGCCATTGGTCACGGACAGATGCGCGAACGCGATCTGGAACGGGTGATGAATGACTTCCATCATCAGCGTTTCAATGTTCTGGTATGTACCACCATCATCGAAACCGGCATTGATATTCCGACGGCGAATACCATCATTATCGAACGGGCCGATCACTTCGGGCTGGCACAGCTACATCAGTTGCGTGGTCGCGTGGGCCGGTCGCACCATCAGGCTTATGCCTGGCTGCTGACCCCACATCCCAAAGCCATGACGACCGACGCGCAAAAACGTCTGGAAGCCATCGCCTCCCTGGAAGATCTGGGGGCAGGCTTTGCGCTGGCTACGCACGATCTCGAAATTCGGGGTGCCGGTGAACTGCTGGGTGAAGAGCAAAGTGGTCAGATGGAAACCCTGGGCTTCTCGCTGTACATGGAACTGCTGGAAAATGCGGTCGATGCATTGAAAGCCGGTCGCGAGCCTTCGCTGGAAGATCTCACCAGTAATCAGACCGAAGTAGAACTGCGCATGCCTGCCCTGCTGCCAGAAGACTTTATTCCGGACGTGAATACCCGTTTATCGCTGTATAAACGCGTAGCCAGTGCCGAAACGGAAGAGGAGTTGCAGGAGCTGAAGGTGGAAATGATCGATCGCTTCGGTCTGTTACCCGATCCGGCGCGTAATCTGCTGGACATCGCCGTGCTGCGCATGAAAGCGCGAGCGGTGGGCGTGCGCAAAATTGAAGCCAGCGACAAAGGCGGTTATTTTGATTTTGCTCCGCAGAACAGTGTCGATCCGGCCTGGCTGATTGGTCTGCTGCAGAAAGATGCAAAGCAGTGGAAACTGGAAGGTCCGACACGGTTACGCTTTACCCGTGAGCTGACGGAACGAAAGGTGCGCATGGACTGGGTGCAGTCATTTATGAACCAGTTACTGGAAAATCAGGTCGCGTCTTAACCGCGCTTATCGTTTTGCTTCATTGTGCTGACAAGCCGCCTTACGGCGGCTTTTTTTATGGTTGGCTGAGAAGTGCGTATCATGCGCCTGTTTCCGCTGCCACGCTTTTCATCAGTAGCGTACATTCATGCCGTGGTGTCAGACAGGCTTTTTATGCGGATCACACGGTGACTGACGTCGGCCAATCAACAGCGCGCCAAGGCAGGCACAGGACGTGACCAGCATCAGGGGCGTCAGCGCATAGGTAAAACTCCCCGTGCTGGTGCGAATTAAGCCAATTAGCCAGGTGCCCACAAACACGCCCAGATTATTAAGGGCATTGATTTGCCCGATGACCACAGCCGCCGCGCTGGCGGGGATCATCTCGGTTGCCATCGCCCAGAACGGGCCCTTAATCATTGACGCTGCGGTAATGGTCAGGCAAAGCACCATCAGCATCGGCCAGAGATGAGTAACATACATGCTGGCCGCAAGACCGGTCGCTCCCAGCAATAACGGAAAAGCGGTGTGCAGACGACGCTCGCCTGTCTGGTCAGAGTGACGTCCCCACAGATACATCGCCAGGCTCGCCACCGCGAACGGAATGGCATTGACTAAGCCAATCTGAATAACGCTCAGGTTAAAGGTTTTAATGATTTGAGGTTGCCATAATGCCAGACCATTGGTAACGGCGGTTCCGCCCAGATAAATAAGCGTCAGCAGCAGCACGCGCGGACTGAACAACGTGGCGAACAGGCTGACGCGCGGGGTTGTCGGGGCGGTACTTTTCTGCTCTTCCGCCATCGTATGACGTAACCAGCTGCTTTCCTGCGGGCTCAGCCATTTAGCCTCCAGAGGCTGCCTCGGCAACATCAGAAAAGTCAGGAAGCCCAGCGCGACAGCCGGCGTACCTTCAAGGATAAATAACCAATGCCAGCCACGCAGGTTCATCAGGCCATCGAAATTAAGCAGTGCGGCGGACAGCGGTGAACCCAGCACGCTGGACACCGGCAGCGCCATCATCAGGATGGCCACCATTTGTCCACGATAACGTTTGGGAAAACAAAGCGTAAAGTAATAAATGACGCCCGGGAAAAAGCCGGCTTCCGCGATCCCCAGTAAAAACCGGAGAAGATAAAAAGATACCGGGCCCTGCGCCATTGACATGCCCGCCGCCAGCAATCCCCATGCAATCATGACGGCAGACAGCCAGCGGGTTGCGCCCACTTTTGTCATTACCATATTGCAGGGCACGGCGAAAAGGCAGTAGGCAAAGAAAAACAGCCCTGCACCCAGGCCGTATGCGGCAGCGGATAAGCCGATGTCGCCATTCATTTGTAATGCCGCAAAGCCGACGTTGACGCGGTCCAGGGACGCCAGAAAATAGCCTACCGTAAACAGCGGCATCAGCCGCCATGCCATCTTGCGCACCGTGCTGTGCTCGACTGAGGTGTTATCACGCATTGAACTGTTCCCTTTTACTTTTGCACCGAAGCAAACCGGTTTTGTTATCAACGGTTAGCCTGCTTTCTCAATGCATTTGATAAGAAAGAGTAATTAAGCGTAATGCTCTTTCCCTGACTGTGCACTTTGTTCTAAATATGTAAAAATCCAGCAAGTAATGTGTTACAAAAACTGTCCTGACGTGACTGTCTGTGAATCGCGTGAATGAAAATGTCAGCCTGACGCCGCCGCTTTAACGCAGCCATATTTACCGGGCAGCGGGGATCTGATGCATAAGGTCAGCCACGCACGGCGAGCAGCCTGGAAGAGGCTATCGTTCGGTTGCGCGCTTTAGCGTTCGGATAAGCAAAAAAAAGCGCATCCGGAGATGCGCTTATCATTTTTGTTATGTGTGCTGTGTGACCGCAGTGCGGCAAGCTTTGCCCTTAAGCCTTGTCGCCGTTCAGGATCAATTGTCCGTTACGGTCAACCGGAATACGCGTACCCGGATCGTTTTCCATACGGATTTTACCCTGCTGGTCGCCGATCTTGTAGGTTACGTCATAACCCAGCATCTTTTCTTGTTTATCGTATACGGTTCTGCAACGCTGTTCAGACGTCGTGTAGGTATCACGATCCTGCAGGCCGCCCTGAACCTGGTTACCGGCATAACCGCCTGCCAGCGCACCGGCTACCGTTGCGACATCGCGTCCGCGACCGCCGCCAAACTGATGACCCAGCACACCGCCCGCTACCGCACCCAGTACTGAACCGGCGATACGGTTTTCATCCTGAACCGGACGACGATGCGTCAGCGTCACGTTACGACATTCCTGACGCGGTTGTTTGATAGATTCTTTTATTGGTGTTGCTGACAGCACCTGTGCGTATTGAGGACCGCGGTCAAACACGTTAATGCTTGCTACGGCGGCAACACCCAGTGCCGCTGCCACGCCAATACCGATACCCGCTAACATTGATTTATTCACAGGAAGTTCCTCCTGAAAGTGTTACCGCGCATTCCTGCCGCTGGATATCCCTCACAGCACTGGCAGAACCGGCGTGCGCGACTCGCCGTTTGGTTGAGATAAGTTTTACAGATGTAAAGCTTTTGCAATATCGGAATTTGGGAAGAAAATCGCGCCAACAGTGGTACTACCACGTTTTCGGAGAGTTCTGAACAGAAATGACAGCGTAAAATCGTGCGCGGGTTTCGCCACCGGAACAGCACCGGTGGCGAAGTCAGGCGAATCCGCCCCGTACTCTTAGTGCAGTTTCAGCCGGGGGCGAATCACCCGGTTCAGGCTCCCCACCACCATCATCAGGCCAGTTTTGATATAGCCATGCAGGGCGACCTGATGCATGCGGTACAGGGAGATATAGACAACACGGGCGATGCGCCCTTCAATCATCATAGAGCCACGCATCAGGTTGCCCATCAGGCTTCCTACCGTACTAAAGCGCGACAGCGACACCAGCGAGCCGTGGTCTTTATAGACGTAGGCTTTCAACGGTTTGCCCCGGTACTGCAGCAGGATGTTATCCAGCGCACAGGACGCCATCTGATGAGCTGACTGCGCACGCGGTGGCACGAATCCGCCACCCGGCAAGGCACAGGAGGCGCAGTCGCCGATAGCGTAGATATTCTCATCCAGCGTGGTTTGCAGCGTGTCTTTGACCACCAGCTGATTAATGCGATTCGTTTCCAGTCCACCGATGCCTTTCATAAAATCAGGCGCTTTGATGCCCGCTGCCCAGACCATTAGATCGGCTTCGATAAATTCGCCGCTCTTCGTGTGCAGGCCCTGCTTATCTGCGCTGGTGACCATCGTTTGTGTCAGCACGCGAACACCCAGCTTTGACAGTTCCTGATGGGCCGCAGCCGAAATACGCGGTGGTAAGGCTGGCAGGATACGTTCGCCCGCTTCCACCAGCGTTACGTTCAGCGCTTCACTGTCGAGCGCCTTATAGCCATAGCTGTGCAGTTGCTTCACGGCATTATGCAGCTCCGCCGACAGCTCAACGCCTGTTGCTCCGCCCCCGACGATGGCGATATTGACCTTCTCCAGCGCCCCTTCACTGGCCGAGAATTTCAGGAACAGGTTAAGCATTTCGTTATGGAAACGGCGAGCCTGTTGCGGGTTATCGAGAAAAATGCAGTGATCTTTGACGCCCGGCGTCCCAAAGTCGTTTGAGGTACTGCCCAGCGCCATCACCAGCGTGTCGTAGGCCAGTTCGCGCTCGGGCACTAACACGTCCCCCTGCGCATTGACCACTTCGGCCAGCTGAATCACTTTCTTTTCGCGGTTGATGTTAGTGAGCGAACCCAGCTGGAACTGGAAACCGTGATTACGGGCATGCGCCAGATAACTCAGCGCATCAATCCCCTCATCCATCGATCCGGTAGCGACTTCATGCAGCAGCGGCTTCCACAAGTGACTGTGGTTGCGATCGACCAGAATAATCTCGGCTTTCTTTTTACGCCCCAGCTTGTGGCCCAGTTGCGTGGCCATTTCCAGCCCGCCGGCACCGCCGCCAACAATAACAATTTTCTTAACAGATGCAGTCAACAAGGACCCCCTCAAATTGTGAACCAAAAGTTAATCAATGGTTAAATTAAACCTTAATAAACATAGGGTTGGCGACATAACATCGCTATCTGAAGGCAGAATACCATGACGGCCCCGGATGGGCCTCAGAAAATTGATGTACATCAAATTTAGCAGACTGTTCCTGGCATAAAGCCCGGCATCGTGCGGTTGCCGCGTTGTGTTACACCGTGGTTTTGAAGGCGTTGATTCGCTGGAGATGGGGCGAGAGATTCCTGAACTTATGGCTTTCGCTTTCGTCCCAGATAAGGGGGTAATAAGGCTGGAGCAGCGTCGCGGTGCGCTGGCTGTCAAGCGCCTCATCATGACGCGCTAAAATGGTCAGGCAGCGGTCACGATTACGCTCGCGAAAATCGCTGACGCACTTGGTGGCTATATCCAGGTACTCTTCAGGACGATCAATCCTGCCTTCCATGGTCTCGAAGGGAAAGAGGTTGGGATTAAACAGGACCTGACGGATACCGCATAAAAAACCAATACGCTCGGACCAGTAGCCTCCTAAGCCGACCCCGCAGATCAGCGGACGGGGATCATCACTGAGGCCCAGCATTTTATCTGTTTCTTTCAGCAGAAATTGCATGTCATGTTTAGGATGACGGGTGCTGTAACTGATGAGTCTGACATCAGGATCGATAAACTGCAGTTGCAACACCTTTTCGTGGTTGCCCGGGCTCGTCGCGTCAAAACCGTGCAGATAAATAATCATGTTTATCCTCTATGGCTGTCGCGCCGGGCAACCTGATGGCTATAACGCGTCTTTATGTGCCAGCCAGCGCGCCTGTAGCGCACTGAGCTGCTGCGCATTGTCTTTCCAGCGGCGACTCGCTTTCAGGCTCTCCCGGCTCAGGGTTCCACGATGATACAACTGCATGACAGGCTCCGCTTCGATCAGGGTCAAATTATCTATGACACTGACGGCGCCCTTGCGATCGTTACAAACCAGAACCATGTCACAACCGGCAGACAGTGACTGCTGCGCACGCTCCGCATAGCTGCCCATCACGGCGGCACCTTCCATGGAGAGATCGTCAGAGAAAATCACGCCCTTAAAGCCCAGTTCCTGGCGTAACACCGTTTTCAGCCAGTAGGGTGATCCGCTGGCAGGAAGCGGGTCCGCTTCGCTGTAGATCACATGGGCAGGCATAATGGCATCCAGCGCCTGTTCATGAATCAGCGTACGAAAAATGGCCATATCGTGCTCGCGCACCTCGGCTTCACGGCGATTGTCGCGCGGGGTTTCTTTATGGGAATCTGCGCTGACCGCACCATGACCGGGGAAATGCTTACCGGTCGTCTTCATTCCCGCCTCATGCATACCGGCAATAAAGCGGCGCGCTATCGCGAGAGCGATCTGCGGATCCGCGTGAAATGACCGGTCGCCAATGGCCGCACTGATGTGGCCGATATCCAGCACCGGCGCAAAGCTGATGTCGATATCCATCGCTATCATTTCGGCGGCCATCTGCCAGCCTGCCTGCTGGGCCAACTCCCCTGCCGTGCTCATATCGTGGAGCGCAGCAAATGACTGCATCGCCGGTAGTGTGGTGAAGCCGTCACGAAAACGCTGTACCCGACCACCTTCCTGATCGACGGCCACAACCAGACGAGTGTGCGACGCGGCGCGGATCTGACGGACCAGCTCGGCCAGTTGCGCCGGATCGTGGTAATTGCGGGCAAAAAGAATCACGCCACCCACCAGCGGATGGCGCAGTATGTCTCGCTCTTCGGCATCCAGCTCGAAACGCTCAACGTCCAGCATGAGTGGGCCGGGAAAACGTGTTGTCATAACCTGTATCCTGTCTCTCTGCGCCTCTGCGCAAAGCCGTTAAATCTGTGACCAGCTCTGTTGAGCCAGCAGTTGTAATTGGGCATCGCCACTCTGTTCTGCGCGCAGTTGATACCAGCTGGCCACTAGCAGGTGCAGCCATGGTTGCCAGCGACGAACCTGACGCTGAAGTGAAGCCAGCGGTAACTGCATCCGCTCAGCATAGTCGGTTAGCCAACCGGTTTGCTGATCCGGCACGGCAAAACAGACGGCGGCCAGCTCCAGCGCCACATCCCCGTCCGCGGCATATTCCCAGTCGATAAGATGCAGCCCCTGCGATGACTGGATCAGGTTGGCAGGATGAACATCCATATGCAGCGGGGCAAGGCGCAACGGACGCGGCTCCCCCTGCTCTGTCAGCCGTTTTAGCTGGCGCAGCCAGCAATACTGACGCTGCTGGCACTGCTGCCAGTATTGCCACAGCAGGGGTAACAGCATGACACGATAACCGGTCAGCGGCTGGTGATGAAGCCGCTGGAGGAGCGTAATCACCTCGTACCGCTGTGCACGAAAACCCGCCTCATCCAGCACCTCACCTTCCTGCCAGGGCAGGATAAGGCCATGGCGGTTACCCGCCAGCGGCGCATTAACCAGCCCGCTGGGCTGCAACTTGCGCAACACACGGTGCTCGCGCTGGCGATTAACGAACGGTATCGCGGGATGCGGTGCCGGGCGGAGAAGATAGCGTCCCTGTGCGGTCAGGATGCGACAACTCTGCCCGGTTAAGCCCGCGAGTGAGGTCAGGTTGCCCGGCTGCTCACCCGTTGTAGCCTGAATCAGCTGTAAAAAAGCGGTATTAATTCTGGGCGACACCGTTGCCCGACCAGATAATTTCGCCCGTCTGCACCAGCATGAGCTGCATCTGGATGGTCGGCGTTTTGACGTCACCCTTCGCCGTGCTGTAAAGCACATACTGGGCGTTAACGTTACGCGCCAGGCCAATCGCTTTACTGCGTGAGTTAAGACTGTCGTCCGGCGAAAGCCCCAGCGCCTGTTTGGCCTGCGCCAGCTGCTCCGGCGACACCAGGCTGAACTTACCATTGTTGTTCAGCGCCGTCTGAATGGCACTGGTTGCCTTCTCCGACTGGAGTGAACCGTTAGTGTTGTTTTTGATACGATCCACCAACAGCACGCTGCCCGGCTGCACAGTTGCGGCACGCACCATTTGGGCGACCAGCGGCTGTACGGTGGCATCCCAGTTAATTGTCACCAGCTTTGGCGGCTGCGGAACGGGTTGAGGCTGAGGAACCGGCTGCGGCTCAGGCTGAGGAATGGGCTGAGTCTGTTCCTCGGGCTGAGTTTGCTGTTCCACGGGGGCAGGCTGCTGCTGTTTCAACACACAGCCCGAAAGAATAAGCGCCATCATCAGTGCGCCAGTACGATTAACACTGCGAATCACGTAACAGTCCTCAGAGATAGATATAGAGACGAACCTTGCTGGCCGTCAGGTTACCCAGTTGCGACACCGCAGCGACGCTGCCGTCAGGCGGCACCGTGACAATCTGCGCGGGTTCACGCGGCGTTATTTCCAGCCCTTTATCGTCGTACCAGTAATAACGATAGTGCACCACAACCGGCGTTTCACGCTGATTGTAGAGTATGCTGCTGGCACGTTTCTGACCGTCGTGGTCATCCAGCGTGGGCTCATCGGTAATAATGCCCGCTGAAAGCACGGATGATTCCATCACCAGCGACTGAGACGTATTGATCATCGGTTTATCACTACTGCAACCGGTCAGACTCAGCAAAACGGCCAGTCCTGTCAGCCATGAACGCATAGCAAGGTCCCCTTCAGGGATCAATGTGACAGCATCGGACCAAGCGGTTTACCGCCTACCAGATGCATATGAATATGGTAAACTTCCTGACCACCGTGCTGATTGCAGTTGATGATCAGGCGATAACCCTCTTTATCAATCCCTTCTTCACGCGCAATCTTCGCCGCCGCCGTGAACATCCGGCCAAGCGCCTGCTCATGTGCCGCCTCAACATCGTTGGCGGTCGGGATAAGAATGTTAGGGACAATCAGGATGTGCGTGGGGGCTTTAGGCGAGATATCGCGAAACGCCGTGACGAGTTCATCCTGATAAACCACGTCGGCGGGAATTTCGCGACGGATGATTTTACTGAAAATCGTTTCTTCAGCCATAGAGAGCAGTTCCTTTAGCCTGGGTAGATAATCTCTCAGTATGCGGGAGAAATTCGTTTTCTTTCAACCTCGCGCCGCTCTTTCTTACATTAAGTGGCGGTGTTTAACGCATTTCCGCCCTTGTAAGGGCACGAAACGGGCCTTTCCATTTTTATCACCCCACAGTCAGTATCGTCTCCTTTCCTGCGACCTGCCGGGTAATGAAACGATCACGTATCTCTGGTTTTCACGCGCAGCAGCCCTGCAAACGTTGGGTCGTTGCCACAGTCTCCGCTCCCCTGCTGTCCTGGCCGGGTTGACGGATATCACTCGCTGTCTTTCCGTGCAACAACAGCCCTTTCTGCTCTACGCACTGTTGACCCCCAACAGTCGGCTCACCCACAGCGTGACGGGCGTTGCTTAAGTCCCTGCATTACTGAGCGGGGGTGACAGCAAAAGGTTGCAACATTTGATCATTAAAGCCCTATCATTTCTTGCCGAAACTATAAATAACGTGTCGGATTAGTTTGATCCCGAGCCCGTCGCGTTTTACACCGCTTCAGGCCGTTAAATCTTGATGCGCAATAACGTGCCTGACTGAAAACGATTACAATTAACCGTTAAACAGGATGTTAATTATGCGATTCTTACAACGCGTTAAACTGTCACACCGACTGATTTTTCTTACCGTTTTTTTTCTCATCGCCATGGTCATTATTGCCGTTATCTGTCTTCATTCCCTCAGAACACTGGCGGCATCAGAACAGCAGTTATACACATCGCGGCTTGAACCGGTTCAGATGATGAACGTGGCGGCCTGCGAAATGGCGACCCACTTTCGACGGGGCTATGCGTATGTTTTTCCGGGTGGCAACGTCACCGCGGCCGAATCCCGTCAAAATACGATAAAATTTAACCAAAAATCACAGCAGTCGGTCCAGACCGCAGTGGATTTTCTGAAACAGTCCCAGGATCCCGCATTGGTCGCGATTACGCAAAAAGTGTTGCAGGCCTGGCCGGACTATCTGGCCTCTATGCAGCGGGTTTATGCGCTGGCGAACAATAACGACATTCCGGGCGCCCTGAAGGAAATTGCCACGCACACCGACCGCCTGCACGTCGCTGTCAGAGATCCGCTGCTGGAGGCCGTGAAGATTTACAACGCCTCTGTGCATCAGGTCATTGATGACAATGTTTCCCACATAGACAGTACCTCATTCACGCTCATTCTGTTAATCGGTCTGACCTTCCTCGCCGGCGGCGTACTCGGTACGCTGATTTTTATCTCCGTCATGAAGCAACTGGGGGCGGAACCGGAAGTGGCGGTCCACATGGCGGGACTGATTGCGCGCGGTGACCTTCACGGGCACAACGAAACAAAACCCGGTGATACCTCCAGCCTGATTTTTCAGTTGTCTGTGATGCGTCAGCACATCCGCGATCTGATCAGTGAAGTCCAGGATGCCGCTGAGCAGGTGGCAAAATCCTCCGCAGAAATCGCCAACGGCACGCAGGATTTGTCACGCCGTACCGAGTCTCAGGCATCTGCACTGGAAGAAACCAGCGCCTCAATGGAACAGCTCTCTTCGGCAGTACAGAGCAATGCAGATAATGCGCGGGTGGCCAATGATGTCGTCAAACACGCGTTTCAGATTGTGGCCAGCGGCGGCCAGTCCGTCTCGGATGTAGAAGAGACCATGCACGCTATCCAGGACAGCAGCAGCCGGATAGGGGAAATCATTAGCGTGATTGACGGCATTGCTTTTCAGACCAATATCCTGGCGCTTAACGCGGCGGTCGAAGCGGCCCGGGCGGGCGATCAGGGACGGGGTTTTGCTGTGGTAGCCGGTGAGGTTCGCAGTCTGGCACAACGCAGCGCCGTGGCGGCTCAGGAAATCAAAGCGTTGATTACGGAGAGCCACTCGCGGGTAGCAACCGGGGTGAATAATGTCAGCGTGGCGGGCGAGACCATGAAGGCGGTGGTGAAAGAGATTCATCGCGTTAACGATCTGGTTGCCGAAATCAGCACCGGAAGCCATGAGCAGAGCACCGGCGTGAAACAGGTCGGCATTGCCGTGGCGCAGATGGACAGCGATACGCAGCAGAATGCGGCACTGGTTGAAGAAACGGCGGCGGCCACAGCTCAGCTGCAACGGTTGTCCGATCTGCTGTTGCAGACGACCTCTAAATTTGTGACGCGTCAGGCCAGCTAAAGCCAGCCCAAAACAGGTTATCGCCGTCATGCCGTTATGCCGTTATGCCGTTATGCCGTTATGCCGTTATGCCGTTATGCCGTTATGCCGTTATGCCATGCCATGCCATGCCATAAAAAAACAGCGTTGAGTCGGAACTCAACGCTGTTTATGAAAGGCAAAAACGTACGCTACGGCCTGTTACATTTTACGGATGTAGTCATCCATATCGGTTTTCAGGTTATCAGATTTGGTGCCGAAAATGGCCTGAACCCCTGAACCTGCCACGACCACACCGCGTGCACCCAGGTTTTTCAGTTCTGTTTGATCGACCTTGCTCACATCCGCCACGCTGACGCGCAGACGGGTAATACAGGCATCCAGGTTGGTAATGTTATCTTTACCGCCAAACGCCGTAACCAGTTTGCCCGCCATTTCGGTGCCGGTTGCTGATGACGACTGCTCGCTGGCGCTGTCTTCACGGCCTGGCGTTTTCAGATCCAGCTTAACGATCAGCACACGGAACACGGTGTAGTAAACCGCCGCATAAATCATCCCGATGATCGGGAACAGCCAGATTTTGCTGCTGTTACCACTCAGAACGATAAAGTCGATCAGTCCGTGAGAGAAGCTGGTGCCATCACGCATGCCGAGCAGAATACAAATCGGGAACGCCAGACCGGCCAGGATCGCATGGATGACATACAGGACAGGCGCAACGAACATGAACGAGAATTCGATCGGCTCGGTAATCCCGGTCAGGAACGAGGTCAGTGCAGCCGAAATCATGATGCCGCCCACTTTCGCCCGGTTTTCTGGTTTTGCCGAATGCCAAATCGCAATGGCGGCCGCAGGTAAGCCATACATCTTAAACAGGAAGCCACCCGACAGTTTACCTGCGGTTGGGTCACCCGCCATATAGCGCGGAATATCGCCGTGGAAGACCTGACCTGCCGCATTGGTATATTCACCAATCTGCATCTGGAAAGGGACGTTCCAGATGTGGTGCAGACCAAATGGCACCAGCGCACGTTCAACCACGCCGTAAATACCAAAAGCGACCACAGGGTTCTGATAGGCTGCCCACTGTGAGAAATCCTGAATCGCTGAACCGACCGGCGGCCAGATAAATGACAGTACCAGGCCCATCGCGATAGCCGCCAGACCGGAAATAATCGGCACAAAGCGCTTGCCCGCAAAAAAGCCCAGATACTCAGGCAGCTTGATGCGATAGAAGCGGTTGAACATGTAAGCCGCGATGGAGCCGGCAATAATACCGCCCAGCACACCGGTGTCCGCCAGGTGTTTGGCCTCAATTTCTGCCGCAGGCAGATGCAGCACTAACGGTGCCACCACGGCCATGGTTTTCACCATGATGCCATAAGCCACTACCGCCGCCAGGGCCGAAACGCCATCGTTATTGGTAAAGCCCAGCGCAACACCGATGGCAAAAATCAACGGCATATTCGCAAAGACCGAGCCGCCCGCTTCCGCCATAACATGTGAGACGACCACAGGTAACCAGCTGAAATTGGCGGAACCTACTCCTAATAAAATACCGGCGATAGGCAGAACCGACACCGGCAGCATGAGCGATTTACCAACTTTTTGTAAGTTGGCAAAAGCGTTTTTGAACATAACGTGAAACTCCTGAGTATGAGTGCGTTTTTCGCGCAGTGCGCGTGGTAAAGAGGGAGGTTCTTTACCGGTTGGCGTTATCCGCCATTTTGATTTATTACGAAGGGTAAAATAAATTACGCCTCGTTACTTTGACGGCTATCACGTTTCGCAAACCAGAGCGCTCAGACGGGTAAGCATACGTGCATAACCGCCTATTTTTTCAGCGAAATACCCTGACTCTGTTGGACAAAAACAGAGTCAGCAGCGGATATTTCGTATTTATTACAAAGCCTGAAATAAACTAACTGTCAGGCGCCAAGGCGGCTCATGGGGATATGGAAAAGCGTGGAGAAATTCTGCGTGGTGGTTGCCGCCAGCGTCTCGATATCCACGCCTTTCAGTACCGCCAGATAGTCGGCCACATCGCGTGTATAGGCCGGTTGATTCTCCTTGCCGCGATAAGGTACAGGTGCCAGATAGGGCGAATCGGTTTCAACCAGAATACGATCAAGGGGAACATAGCGTGCCGCCTCGCGGATCTGCTCAGCATTGCGGAACGTCACGATCCCTGAGAAAGAAATGTAGAACCCCATATCCAGCAGCTTCGCCGCTGTCGCCTGATCTTCCGTAAAACAGTGTAGTACACCGCCGCAGCGTTCAACCTGTTCTTCACGCAGAATCGCCAGAGTATCTTCACGCGCATCACGCGTGTGCACGATGATCGGCTTGTTCAGCGCGATCCCGGTACGGATATGCTCGCGAAACGAGTGCTGCTGCTGCGCTTTGGTTTCCTGCTGGTAATAATAATCCAGTCCGGTTTCACCCAAGGCCACCACCTGTGGATCGGCGGCCAGCCGACGGAATTCGTCGACATCGTAAGGTTCCTCCTGATTCAGCGGATGTACACCGCAGGAGAGTGCGATATTTTCGCGACCGCCTACCAGCGCCTTTAACGTGCTAAAGCCAGGTAACGTTGTGGCAATCGCCAGCATAAACCTGACGTCACGCGCTGCCGCTTTGGCGATCACGTCATCAAGATCCTGATGGTTTTTTTCATAGTCAAGGCCATCAAGATGGCAGTGGGAATCAACAATAAACATAGTTTTCTCAGTCAGCCGGGTACTGCGGGCTTCAGGTTGTCCGCCCAGCTCAGTAGCCTGTCAGTTAACAAAAGTTCACGATTCACTGCCGCAACCTCTGACAGCGTTTCGCGGCAGCGCATCCAGTCCTGAGCGCTGTTGTTCAGCGCCGTTTGCGAGAAATGCTGCGCCAGCATCGCCACTACATCCTGACGATCCACATTGGTCAGCCACTGTGTCGCACCCTGCTGCCACTTGATGGCATCCAGTATCAACGCCAGCAGCCAGCCTATGCGCGTGCCTGGGTTATCAGTATTCAGTACTGGAAGCAGTTGCAGGATGTCCTGTTGCAGGGCGCTGACAAGGGCATCACAGAGTGCCTGCCTTGCCTGCCATGCTCGCTCATCCAGCAGCGCCAGGGCGGCACCGGGCGCGCCCGCACTCAGGCGCAGCGCAGCCAGTAAGTGTGACTCGTCATACGCTCCCTGCTTTCTGAGCCATGCCAGACTGTGGGCTTCGTCTGGCGGTGCCAGCGTTAACACCATACAGCGGCTGCGCAGCGTCGCCAGCAAACGCGAAGGTTCACGACTGCTCAGAAAGAACCAGCTGTTTGCCGGCGGTTCTTCAAGGGTTTTCAGCAAGGCGTTCGCTGCCGCATCACTGAGCTGCGACGCATCGGGTAGCCAGACGACTTTAGCCCCGCCCTGCTGTGCATGGTGGTACATTTTTTCCGTCACCTGGCGCACGGCATCAATGCCGAGCGTGGCTTTGCCTTTTTCGGCTTCCAGCCGGTACCAGTCAGGATGCGTGTTTGCCTGCATCAGTTGACAGCCATGACAGTGACCGCAGCTTTTCAGTCCGTCGCGGCGCTGACACATCAGCCAGCGGCTCATTCCCCACACCAGGGCATCATCGCCCATGCCTTCCATGGCATTCACCAGCAGCGCGTGATGCGCGCGATCCGCCTGGTGCTGTGCAATCACCTGCCGGTAAGGCTGGTTTAGCCAGGGATACCAGTTCATGCCCGCTGTTCCGCCAGCCAGGCAGACAATGTGGATTGCAGTGCGGTGGTCACCTGTTCCAGAGGCTGCGTCGCATCGATTGTCCGAATCGTCGCATCTTCCGCCGCCAGGGCCAGGTAGCGGTCACGCGTGCGTTCGAAAAAGCGCAGTGACTCCTGCTCGATGCGATCCAGCGCACCACGAGCGCGGGCACGTTGTAATCCTGTTTCCGGTGTGACATCCAGATACAACGTCAGGTCAGGACGAAAATCCCCCAGCACCGTATCACGCAATGTACGCATCAGTTCGGCATCAACCCCACGGCCGCCGCCCTGGTAAGCCTGAGAGGAGAGATCATGCCGATCGCCCACCACCCAGGCGCCACGCGCAAGGGCCGGTTTAATCACGGTTTCGACCAGCTGGACACGGGCGGCGTACAGCATTAACAGTTCCGCTTTATCGGTCACCTGCTCGCCCTCAATGCCCTGCTTCACCAGAATACGGAGCTGTTCAGCCAGCGGCGTACCACCGGGTTCACGGGTAAAGACGATGTCTTCAATCCCGTGTGCCTGTAACGTTGCCACAATGGCCTCACGGGCCGTGGTTTTTCCCGCGCCTTCCAGGCCTTCAATCACAATAAACTTACTGTCCATTTTTTTCCTTTAACGCAAGCCGGTAAGCCTGGACGGCCTTGTTATGGCTGGCAAGATTGGTCGTGAACGTATGTCCACCTTTGCCATCCGCCACAAAATAGAGGTAGTTGGTCTTTTCCGGATGCGCGGCCGCAATCAATGAGGCCTTACTCGGCATCGCAATCGGGCCTGGCGGCAAACCACTGATGATATAGGTATTGTACGGCGTCGCTGTTTCCAGATCTTTGCGCGTCAGTGTGCCATTGTAGGCTGCGCCCATACCGTAAATCACGGTCGGATCGGTCTGCAGGCGCATACCCGTCCGCAGTCGGTTAATAAACACAGAGGCCACTTTCGCCCGCTCTTCACTGACGCCCGTCTCTTTTTCAATGATCGACGCCATCGTCACCATCTCCTGCTCATTCTTGTAGGGCAGGTTGTCCATGCGGCCTTGCCAGACTTCATCAACCATCTTTTGCATTCGCTGATGCGCACGCGTCAGCAACGCAATATCCGTTGTATTGGCGGTATACAGATAGGTATCCGGACAGAAGCTCCCTTCCAGCTGATTTTCATCCAGCCTGAGCGCCTTTGCCACGGTGGCATACTTATCATCAGGCAACGTATGTTTTACATAAGGTGCCTGGCGTAATTCACTCAGCCACTCCTGCAGGCGTTGTCCTTCTACAAAGCGCAGCGGGAACTGGGCCTCTTTGCCGCTGGCCAGCAACGCCAGTAGCTCGCGCACCGTCATTGACGGTTCCAGACGATAGGTTCCGGCTTTGAATTTTGCCAGTTCAGGCTCAAACTTCAGCAACGCGCCAAACCAGATGCTGTGGGGAATAATATGCTGACTTTCCAGCTGGGCTTCTAACGCCACACGGCCCGTCCCGGCGGGCAGCGTGTAAATCGTTTCCTGGGAAAGGGTCAGACGGCTGGCAGCAAGTTGCTTCACCTGCCAGTAGCTGACGCCTGCGGCCGCCAGCAGCACTGCCAGCACACCCGCAATAATTTTTTTGCTTCGACTCATTCTGCTTCCATTATCGTTTTACAGCTTGCCTGTAGCTGGTTAAACAATGTGCGTTGATGAAAGGTCACCGCATCAAGTTGTCGAACGGGCAAGACGGGCATGAGCGTATTACAGATGACAATTTCGTCTGCGGCTAACAGTGCCGCCAGCGTCGCCTGCACCACCTGACAACTCTGTCCTGCTGCACGTATTTGCGCTATCAGATTCTGCCGCATAATGCCGTCAACGCCAGCCTGATCCAGCCGGGGCGTAAAGATCGTGTTGCCGCTCCGCCAGAATAAATTGGCCGCACAGCATTCCACCACCCAACCTTCGGTGTCAAGCACCAGGGCTTCATCCGCGTCTGTCTGCTCAAGATGGGCACGAATCATCACCTGTTCAAGCCGGTTGAGATGTTTTAGCCCGGCAAACTGGGGGTTGCGTGCCAGCCGGACCGGACTGACCACCAGCCTGACACCGGTATTTTCTAACGCAGCATAGTGCCCGGGCCAGTCAGAGACCGAGACAATGCGCGTCGGCCCGCTACAGCCCGCACGACTGTAACCGCGTCCCCCACTGCCTGCGCTGATAATGACTTTGAGCACCGCGCTGTCATGGCCCGAGGCCGCCTGCAGCATTTCCCCCGCCAGAGCCTGCCAGTCAACATTCTGTAACCACAGGCGTTCGCAGCTTTGCTTTAGCCGCTGAATATGCCAGTCAAAAAGCGCGATATTGCCCTTGATGATAGCGGCCGTGGTAAAGCAGCCATCGCCAAATTGTACGGCGCGATCGCGGGCCGTGAGATGAGATTGTTCGATGCCGTTAATCCACATTACCGCGTCTCCCGTATCGATATCGTGGTTGTCATGACGGTGATTTTATCGGTTTCTCTTCGTCGCTGGACAGAAAAAAGGCCCGCATAGCGGGCCTTTTAAGCAATCATAAACGCCAGGTTTAGATTTTACGGAAAATCAGTGAACCATTAGTGCCACCGAAACCGAAAGAGTTACACAGCGTATATTCCAGTCCAGACACCTGACGTGCAGTGTGAGGAACGAAATCAAGATCGCAACCTTCGTCCGGGTTATCCAGGTTCAGGGTCGGTGGAACCGCCTGATCGCGCAGCGCCAGAATCGAATAGATCGATTCAACCGCGCCTGCCGCACCCAGTAAATGGCCGGTCATCGACTTAGTTGAGCTGACCATAACCTTGCTGGCAGCCTCACCAAACACTGATTTCACCGCCTGCGCTTCGGCTTTATCGCCTGCTGGCGTTGACGTGCCATGCGCGTTGACGTAACCGATCCTGTCAGGCGTTATCTGTGCATCACGCAGCGCATTGATCATCGCTGCGGCTGCGCCAGAGCCGTCTTCCGGTGGCGAGGTCATGTGATAGGCATCGCTGCTCATCCCAAAGCCCACGATTTCCGCGTAGATTTTAGCGCCACGCTTCTTAGCATGCTCGTACTCTTCCAGTACGATAATGCCCGCGCCGTCGCCCAGTACAAAACCATCACGGTCTTTATCCCATGGGCGGCTTGCCGCCTGAGGGTTGTCGTTACGTGTAGACAGTGCACGCGCCGCGCCAAACCCACCTACACCCAATGGTGTACTGGCTTTTTCCGCGCCACCTGCCAGCATCACGTCAGCATCGTTATAAGCAATGATACGTGCCGCATGACCAATGTTGTGAACGCCAGAAGTACAGGCGGTCGCAATGGAAATGCTGGGGCCTTTCAGGCCATACATGATGGTGAGATGTCCCGCCACCATATTGACGATTGTGGAAGGCACGAAGAAAGGGCTGATTTTACGCGGACCGCCGTTCACCAGCGAGGTATGGTTTTCTTCAATCAGACCCAAACCACCAATGCCCGAACCAATTGCCGCGCCAATCCGGCCTGCATTTTCCTCGGTCACTTCAAGACCGCTGTCCTGCATGGCCTGAATGCCTGCCACGATGCCGTACTGAATGAAGTCATCCATCTTGCGTTGATCTTTACGGGAAATAAAGTCATCGCAATTGAAATCTCTTACCAGACCTGCAAAGCGTGTTGCATAGGCGCTGGTATCAAAATGGTCGATCAGGTTAATGCCGCTCTGACCGGCAAGGAGAGCACTCCAGGTAGACTCTACGGTATTGCCGACAGGAGACAACATGCCAAGACCAGTCACAACTACACGACGCTTAGACACGTTCGTCCTCCAGGGAGGGAAAAAAATGACTATTGTGGGGCAAACATAAAACTCAGGCGGTCAATTGACCGCCTGAAGATATTCATTAGCCTTTGTGGCTATTGATATAGTCGATCGCTGCCTGAACGGTAGTGATTTTCTCAGCTTCTTCGTCTGGAATTTCAGTATCAAACTCTTCTTCCAGAGCCATTACCAGCTCAACGGTATCAAGAGAATCGGCACCCAGGTCTTCTACGAAAGATGCAGAGTTGGTCACTTCTTCCTCTTTCACACCCAGCTGCTCACTGATGATTTTCTTAACGCGTTGTTCGATATCGCTCATACTATTTAATTTCCTATCAAAACTCGCTTTCGCGATGGTTTTCGTAGTGTATAAAATGTTGAAAAAGATGCAACAAAATCCCGGCTGGTCTAACCACGATTTACTCTATTGTGCGGTTTTATACGCAAATAATGCAAATGATTTCGTGATTATCAGACCATATACATGCCGCCATTGACGTGCAGCGTCTCACCCGTGATGTAGGCTGCTTCGTCAGAGGCTAAGAATGCAACAGCATTAGCAATTTCCTGCGCTTCGCCTAAGCGACCCGCAGGCACTTCTGCCAGAATACCGGAACGTTGATCTTCGTTCAGTGCCCGCGTCATGTCGGTCTCTATGAAGCCCGGAGCCACGACGTTGACGGTAATGCCACGTGACGCGATTTCCCGCGCCAGTGATTTGCTAAAGCCAATCAAACCCGCTTTTGCTGCAGCATAGTTTGCCTGACCCGCATTACCCATGGTTCCGACAACGGAACCAATGGTGATGATACGTCCCATGCGCTTTTTCATCATGGCACGCATCACCGCCTTAGAAAGACGGAAAACTGATGTGAGGTTGGTATCAAGGATATCCTGCCACTCATCGTCTTTCATACGCATCAGTAAATTATCACGCGTAATGCCTGCATTATTGACCAAAATGTCCACTTCGCCAAATTCAGCGCGAATTTTCTCTAAAACGCTGTCGATGGAAGCGGCATCTGTCACATTTAACAGCAGGCCCAGTCCCTTATCGCCAAGGTAAGCACTGATCGCATCGGCACCACTTTGGCTGGTTGCAGTTCCCACCACTTTTGCACCACGTGCAGCCAGGGTTTCTGCAATCGCACGGCCAATGCCGCGGCTCGCGCCCGTTACCAGCGCTACTTTACCTTCAAAGCTCATGATTTTCCTCTTATTCCTGTGCAAGTGCCGCAGTCAATGACGCAGTATCGTTCACCGCTGCCGCAGACAGGCCATCTACGATACGTTTGGTCAGGCCAGTGAGCACTTTACCCGGACCCATTTCAATCAGTTGCGTCACGCCCTGCGCAGCCATCGCCTCTACGCTTTCTGTCCAGCGTACCGGGCTGTAAAGCTGGCGAATCAGCGCCTGACGAATCGCGTCGGCATCCGTTTCGGCTTTCACGTCGACGTTGTTAATCACCGGCACCTGGGGTGCCTTAAAGGTGAGCGTTTCCAGCGTCAGTGCCAGTTTTTCCGCCGCAGGCTTCATCAGTGCACAATGTGAAGGTACGCTGACCGGCAGCGGCAACGCGCGCTTGGCGCCCGCCGCTTTACAGGCCGCGCCTGCACGTTCTACCGCATCTTTGTTACCCGCGATAACGACCTGGCCTGGCGAATTGAAGTTCACCGGCGAAACGACTTCACCCTGCGCGCTTTCTTCACAGGCTTTCGCAATGGCCGCATCATCAAGACCGATGATCGCCTGCATGGCGCCGGTACCTTCTGGCACGGCTTCCTGCATCAGTTTACCGCGCAGTTCAACCAGTTTGATTGCGTCCGCGAAATCCAGTACGCCCGCACAGACCAGCGCAGAATATTCGCCCAGGCTGTGGCCCGCCATCAGCACAGGCTGTTTGCCCCCCTGCTGCTGCCAGACACGGTAAATCGCCACAGAAGCGGCCAGCAGCGCAGGCTGCGTCTGCCAGGTTTTGTTCAACTCTTCCGCAGGCCCCTGGCTCACTAACTGCCACAGATCATAACCGAGGGCCTCAGAGGCTTCACGGAACGTCTCTTCAACCACCGGATAAGCGGCAGCGAGTTCTGTCAACATGCCCACAGACTGTGAGCCCTGACCTGGGAAAACAAAAGCAAGTTGCGTCATTTTCAGTTCCTGTCAATCAAAAGCGAACCAGCGCAGAACCCCAGGTGAATCCACCACCAAAGGCTTCCAGCAAAATAAGTTGTCCGGGTTTGATGCGGCCATCGCGCACGGCTTCATCCAGTGCGCTGGGCACCGATGCGGCTGAGGTATTTCCATGACGATCCAGCGTGACTACCACTTTTTCCATGGTCATGCCCAGTTTTTTCGCCGTGGCGCTGATAATGCGAAGGTTTGCCTGATGCGGCACCAGCCAGTCCAGCTCTTCACGCGCAATGTTGTTCGCCTGCAAGGTCTCATCAACGATGTGCGCCAGTTCTGTCACGGCCACTTTGAAGACTTCATTACCAGCCATTGTCAGGTAAGCGGGTTGATCCTGATGCGCGCGATCCTGATAAGGCAGCGTCAGCAATTTGGCGTAACGGCCATCAGCATGCAGATGGGTAGAAATGATGCCCTGCTCTTCACTTTGACCCAGTACCACTGCGCCCGCACCGTCACCGAACAGAATGATCGTGCCACGATCTTCAGGATCGAGCGTACGCGCCAGGACATCAGAACCGATGACCAACGCATGTTTCACTGCACCATTTTTGATGTATTGATCGGCAACGCTTAACGCATAAGTAAAGCCTGCACAGGCCGCAGCCAGGTCAAACGCGGCGCAATCCTTGATTTCAAGCATCTGCTGAATCAGGCAGGCAGAGCTGGGGAAGGCATGACTGGAAGACGTGGTCGCCACAATGATCAGGCCCACGTCATTGGCATCGACGCCCGCCATCTCCAGGGCACGTTGTGCTGCATGGTGGCCCATACTTGCAACAGTCTCATCCGGCGCAGCAATACGGCGCTCACGGATGCCGGTACGGGTAACAATCCACTCGTCCGAGGTCTCCACCATTTTTTCCAGGTCGGCATTGGTGCGGACCTGGCTGGGCAAATAACTGCCCGTACCGATAATTTTGGTAAACATCTAGGCTTTGTCACTCCTGGCTAATACAGCGTCCAGACGGGCGGCAATGTGTTCAGGAACCTGCCGCCTCACCGCCTGCTCGGCCTGATTGATCGCCATGGCAAAGGCATGTTGATTTGCTGCGCCATGACTCTTGATCACTGTCCCGCGCAATCCTAACAGACAAGCGCCATTATACTGGTCGGGGTTGAGATGGCCGAAACGCCTGACCAAACGCTTTTTAACCCAGCGCCCCAGCAACGTCAGCCACCACGACCGCTTTTCACCTTCTCCCGATGATTTCAGCAGAGAAAGGAACATTCTTACCACGCCTTCCATTGTCTTCAGTGTGATGTTTCCAGCGAAACCATCACAAACCAGCACGTCCGTTTTGCCGGTCAGCAAATCATTACCTTCAAGGTAACCAATGTAATTAATTTGCGGTAATGCCTTCAGACTTAACGCCGCATCGCGAATGCTTTCAAGCCCTTTATGCTCTTCATGGCCAATATTGAGAAGTGCCACGCGGGGATGCGCTATGCCTAACACTTCTTCGGCCATGACCGCGCCCATTACCGCAAACTGCACCAGCATCGCACTGTCAGAATCGACGTTGGCACCTAAATCCAGAATGACCGTCTTTCCCTGATGTTGGTGGGGTAAAACGGTCATCAACGCCGGACGCTTAATGCCGTCCAGCGGCTTCAGTAATAATGTCGCCAGCCCCATCAGCGCGCCGGTATTGCCGCTGCTGACGCAGGCCTCTGCCCGCCCTTCTTTCACCAACTCTAACGCCACTCGCATTGAACTGCCGCGGCTGTTACGTATGGCTTGTGCGGGTCGCGCATCACTTGCAATAACGGATTCGGCAGGGACAACCTGCAAACGCGCCAGCAGGGCGGAATCGGCTTTGGCAAGCAATGGCGTGAGAATGTCGGGGTCTCCGACCAGAAGAAGGATAAGTTCCGAATGAGAGGCCAGTGCCTGCAATGCTGCAGGCACCGTCACGCAGGGACCGAAATCCCCGCCCATGGCATCGATAGCCAGGGTCAAACGTGTCAAGGTATCGCCTTGCTAAGCAAAGATCTTACTTAACGATAACCTTGCGACCGCGGTAGTAACCATCCGCAGTGATGTGGTGACGCAGATGAGTTTCACCAGAAACTTTATCTACTGACAGAGCAGCAGTGGTCAGCGCATCGTGCGAACGACGCATACCACGCTTAGAACGGGTGGGTTTATTCTGTTGTACGGCCATGGACCTTACTCCTATTACTTACGCTTTAAACTGGCTAATACGGCAAATGGGTTTGGTTTTTCTGCCTCTGCAGGCAATTGGCCAAAGACCATGTCCGCCTCGGACACTTCACAGTGTTCAGAATCGTGTACCGGAACCACAGGCAGCGCGAGAATAACTTCATCCTCGATAACCGCCAGCAAGTCGATCTCACCGAATTCGTTGACATCAACCGGCTCGTACGCTTCCGGCAACGCCTCGGCCTGCTCATCAGATGAAACAGGACTGAAGCAATAGCTTACGTGAACATGATGTGGAAAAACTTGGTTGCAGCGCTGACAACGAAGCGTAACCTCAACATCAGCAGTACCCGTCAGTACTGCCAGACGCTGGTTATCAACCGCGAACGACATGGCACATTCAACATCACTGTCCACACTGACGACCGACTCAGCCACACGCTCTACCTGTTGCGAGGTATAAACACCCTGGTAATCAAGGCGTTTTTGAGCGGTGCGGACGGGGTCCAGCGTCAGGGGTAATTTTACCTTTTGCATAGGGCGCGCATATTAACTTTGTAATCACATAGAGTCAAAGAAAAAGGCCGTTGGACAGCATCTTTCAACCACTATTCGCATCCAGTGCGGCGCACAGTTTAAAATGACTGCCACCAATTCGCTATCAATATTGAAAAAAAATGACAGCATCGATTCTTTTAGCATCAACCTCACCGTTTCGTCAGGCGCTGCTGAGCAAGCTTGGCCTGCCTTTTACAGTAGATTCACCCCAGACAGATGAAACGCCGTTAGAAAATGAACGCGCAGAGGATCTGGTTACGCGCCTGGCCATAGCCAAAGCTCAGGCGCTGGCTGAGCGTTATCCACATCACTGGATCATTGGTTCCGATCAGGTTTGCGTCCTTAACGGCAGGATTACCGGAAAACCCCATACGGCGCAGAACGCAGAAGCACAACTGCGCGCTGCCAGTGGCAACCGCGTAACCTTTTACACCGGCCTCGCCCTCTACCACCCTGCCAGCCAGCGGCTGATGCAGTGCTGCGAACCTTTTACCGTGCATTTCCGCACGCTGAGTCAGGCCGACATCACCAACTATATAAAGAAAGAGCAACCGCTACAGTGCGCCGGCAGTTTCAAAAGTGAAGGACTGGGCATCTGCTTATTTGACCGGCTTGAAGGGCGCGATCCGAATGCGTTGGTGGGACTGCCGCTTATCGCGCTCAGCGCGATGCTGCGTGAAGCGGGCATCAATCCCCTGGGAGCGTGATGCCGCCCTGCGTCAGTTTTTTTGCTGGCGCAGCTTCGTCAGGCACTGCTGTAACGTGTCATCCAGCGGCGCTTCCATACGCAGGGTTTCCCCTGTATTCGGGTGCGTAAATGTCAACGCAGCCGCGTGCAGGAAGAGCCGATCCAGCCCCGTAGAGGCCAGTTTGCTGTCAAAGTCGCGCTCGCCGTAACGATCGTCAAAGGCGATGGGATGACCGGCGTGCAAGGTGTGTACACGAATCTGGTGCGTACGCCCGGTTACCGGACTGGCTTTGACCAGCGTGGCAAACGCAAAACGTTCTTCCACTTTAAAGCGGGTTTCCGACGGTTTGCCGTCACTGCTGACACGCACCATACGTTCACCGCTTTGCAGGATATTTTTCAGCAGCGGCGCCTGAACCACTTTGATATGCGAGGGCCAGTTGCCCTGCACCAGCGCAAGATAATCTTTCTGCATGCCCTTCTCACGCAGCTGTTCATGCAGCGAACGCAATGCTGAGCGCTTTTTGGCCACCAGTAAAATGCCGGACGTATCGCGGTCAAGGCGATGTACCAGCTCCAGAAAGCGCGCTTCCGGACGCAGGGCGCGCAGTCCTTCAATCACACCAAAGCTTAAGCCGCTGCCGCCGTGTACGGCTGTACCGGACGGTTTGTTCATGACCAGCAAATGATCGTCTTCAAAGAGGATGGCGTTAGCCAGTGAGGCAACTTTGGCCAGTTTGGGCGAGACAGCGTCCTCATCACGCTCCGCCACACGTACTGGCGGAATGCGCACCTCATCGCCCTCTTCGAGTTTATATTCAGGCTTGATGCGTTTTTTATTCACGCGCACTTCACCTTTTCGCACGATGCGATAAATCATGCTCTTCGGCACGCCCTTTAACTGGGTGCGCAAAAAGTTATCAATACGTTGTCCGGCGTTTTCAGCCGTGATGGCGACAAACTGTACGCCGGGATTCTCTGTTTTCATGGCGGCGATTCTAAATAGTGTCCCCTGATAGCGCCACCCCTTTTTATGTGCTTAACTCTCTGCGTAGCGTCGGGATGAGCAATCAGATTGCTGGCATTTTCAACAGCCTGAATGCGCTTTCTGTCGCAGGGTTCTTAAAATGTAAAGAAAATTGATCAGTCAGTTAAAGTCACCTTGCTATATGAAGGTTAGCAGTGGAATAATGCTTAGGTTTCTTAGCTGAGGATTCAGATAAGAAAAAAAGCGAAATTAGTTATTTTGTCGGATTGAGCAGACACGCAGCAATGGCGTAAGACGTAATGCGAAATCAGGCACTTAGCGGGCTGCGGGTTGCGGCCTGGACATGAGATGGAGTGCACGGGTTTACAGAATTATCTCTCGCATTTCCACTATCTGGTGCTGTTGTTCCTTATGAAAAACAGGCCACCGACGTTATTTGCGCCCCTCGCGCGGTCGATAACCGTGAGGTTGACGACATTGCACTAAGTCACGGGGCCATCGGTTGATACTCGTCCAGGGTAACTATGCCCGCAGCTTTAATCACTCATGAAAGAATAACGAGTACGTTACGATGAAAAGAATGTTAATTAACGCAACTCAGCAGGAGGAGTTGCGCGTTGCCCTGGTTGATGGTCAACGTCTGTACGATCTGGATATCGAAAGTCCCGGACACGAACAGAAAAAAGCCAATATCTACAAAGGTAAAATCACCCGTATCGAACCCAGCCTTGAAGCGGCTTTCGTCGACTACGGTGCAGAACGTCACGGTTTCCTCCCTCTCAAAGAAATTTCTCGCGAATACTTCCCTGCTTCCTACAACGCTCACGGTCGTCCAAACATTAAGGATGTGCTGCGTGAAGGCCAGGAAGTTATTGTTCAGATCGATAAAGAAGAACGGGGTAATAAAGGCGCCGCCCTGACCACCTTTATCTCGCTGGCAGGAAGTTATCTGGTATTGATGCCGAACAACCCGCGCGCGGGCGGCATTTCTCGTCGAATTGAAGGTGACGACCGTACCGAACTGAAAGAAGCGCTTTCGGCACTGGAACTGCCTGATGGTATGGGGCTGATTGTCCGTACCGCAGGTGTAGGCAAATCAGCCGAATCGCTGCAGTGGGATCTCAGCTTCCGTCTGAAACACTGGGAAGCGATTAAGAAAGCCGCTGACAGCCGTCCTGCGCCCTTCCTGATTCATCAGGAAAGTAACGTAATCGTGCGCGCATTCCGCGATTACCTGCGCCAGGACATCGGCGAAATCCTTATCGATAACCCGAAGGTCCTGGAACTGGCGCGTCAGCATATTGCGGCTCTGGGCCGTCCGGACTTTACCAGCAAGATCAAGCTCTACACCGGCGAAATCCCGTTGTTCAGCCACTATCAAATCGAGTCGCAGATCGAGTCCGCTTTCCAGCGTGAAGTGCGCCTGCCTTCCGGTGGCTCGATTGTTATCGACAGCACCGAAGCACTGACCGCCATCGATATCAACTCGGCACGCGCTACGCGTGGTGGCGATATCGAAGAAACCGCGTTTAACACGAACCTCGAAGCAGCAGATGAAATCGCCCGCCAGTTACGCCTGCGCGACCTCGGCGGTTTGATCGTTATCGACTTTATCGATATGACGCCGGTTCGCCATCAGCGCGCGGTAGAAAACCGTCTGCGTGAGGCGGTCCGTCAGGATCGCGCCCGTATTCAGATCAGCCATATTTCACGTTTTGGCCTGCTGGAAATGTCCCGCCAGCGTCTCAGCCCGTCACTGGGCGAGTCGAGCCATCATGTCTGCCCGCGCTGTAGCGGTACCGGCACCATTCGTGATAACGAGTCGCTGTCACTGTCTATTCTGCGCCTGATCGAAGAAGAAGCCCTGAAGGACAACACCAAAGAAGTGCATGCTATTGTCCCGGTGCCTGTGGCCTCTTACCTGCTGAATGAAAAACGTGAAGCGGTCAATGCTATCGAAAAACGCCAGGGCGGCGTGCGTGCGGTTATCGTACCGGACGACCGGATGGAAACGCCGCACTACTCCGTGTTGCGCGTGCGGAAAGGTGAAGAAACGCAGACGCTGAGCTATCACCTGCCTAAGCTGCACGAAGCCGAAATGGCGATGCCTTCGGAAGAAGAACATGCCGAACGTCGTCGTCCAGAACAACCGGCCCTGGCGGCATTTGTGATGCCTGATGCGCCACCGGCACCGACGGAAGCAGCGCCGGAAGCGACCAAAGCGCGAACTGCGCCGGTTGCTGAAACCGCCCCTGCAACGCCATCCAACGGAACAGGCTTTGTTGGTCGCCTGCTGGCGGGCCTGAAAAAAATGTTCGCCGGTGAGCCTGCGCCTGCCACGGCAGAGCCCGTTGCTGAAGTGACCGAACCGCAGAAAACCAGCGGTGAGGAGAACGGCAATCAGCGTGGCGATCGTCGTAACAACCGCCGTAACAATAACCGCCGTGAGCGCACGCCACGTAATGGTGACACCACTCAGCAGCGTGAATCTCGGGACAACCGCGAAACCCGTGACAATCGTGAACCACGTGAAGACAACCGTCGTAATAAGCGTCAGGGGCAGTCTAACGAGGCGCGTGATGAACGTCCGGCGCTGAGCGATGAAGCTCGCCAGCAACGCGATGAGCAACAGCAGCAGCGTCGTGAACAGCGTGCTGAACGTCAGCGTCGTCGTCAGGAAGAGAAACGTGCCCAGCAGGAAGCGAACAGCGCGGTTGAACAGGCCGTTGAAACCGCTGAGCCCGTTGCGGCTGAAGCACAGGACGATGAGCGCGTTCAGGCTATGCCACGCCGCAAACCGCGTCAGCTGACGCAAAAAGTGCGTGTTGGCGACAACAATGATCAGCCTCAGCATGCTGCCGTCGAGTCAGCAGAATCTGTTGAAGCCCGCAAGATTCAGCCGGTTGCAGAAGCCTCACAGGTCGACGACGCGGACGAAACCGAAGCGCGTGAGAACGCCAACATGCCGCGTCGCTCTCGTCGTTCACCGCGTCATCTGCGCGTCAGTGGTCAGCGTCGCCGTCGTTACCGCGATGAACGCTACCCAACACAGTCTGCTATGCCATTAGAAGCCGCTTCGGCCTCACCTGAGATGGCGTCAGGCAAAGTCTGGGTGCGCTATCCGGTCGCACAGACGAACGAAGAGCAGACCACACAGGATGCCGTGAAAACCGCACAGGACGACAGCCATGCAGACACAGCACCTGCTATCGCCCTGCCTGTGGCAGCGGCCGTAGACGAGGCGCCGGTTTCACAGCCCGATCCAGTACAGGTTGCTGAACCCCAGACAGACACGCCGGTTACTGTGGTGAATACGGATGACACGCAGGCGATTGATGCTCCTGTGCATCAGGAACCCTCTGTGATTCCTGCGGCTGCAGAAGCCCGCGCCGACGCCGTCGCGCAGCAGGCACAACCTGCCGATGTCACGGCTGAAGACGCGCATAAGTCCGACGTGACCGCCGCGCCCGAGGTCGCCCAACACGAGCACGTTGAGCCCGCAGAGCAGGCCGGTACGGCGGTGAGCCCGACAACCGAAGCTCAGGTTGACGCGGTGTTAAATGCACCGGTTGCTGCAGAGGAAACCGTTGCACCCATCACCGAACCGCATGCGCCTGTGGCTGCGCGCGACGTTGCTGTAGAAGCCCTCCAGGCCAATGCGGAAACGCGCTGGAAGCACTTTGCGTCAGCCCCAATGACCAAAGCGCCTGCGCCAGCATGGCAACCAGAGCCTGCGCGTCACAGCGACTGGCAGCGTCCTTCCTTCAATTTTGAAGGCAAAGGTTCTGCGGGCGGCCATAGTGCTACCCACCAGGCAACGGCCCCTGCGACCAAGCCATAAGCACGGTTCGCAGACGTGATAAACCCGGCTCCGGCCGGGTTTTTTATTGTCTGTTACGGACATTTCGGGTGAGGTATGCGGGCAGAAACACCACGGAGGGATCATCCTGAGGTATGTAATCAGGGCTACATTAGCCTGATCCGTGCAGCACAGCGTCAATCATGCAGCAAAGGTTCTCCGCACAGGTCGCCATGTTAATTGAGCAGCGAAAGAGGCATTACGCAGACAAAAAAAATCCCACCGTCCCTGTAGGACGATGGGAAAAACTAAGCGCACCCGGTTAAAGTACGCCTAAAATTTTTATGAATTTAACTGGAACAATGACATCTGAGACATATCAGTGAAGGTCTTATAAGAAGCCTGCAGCGCCTGTTGTTGCATGGTGTAGCTGGAAATCGCCTGGGTGTAATCCACATCCACCAGGCTACTCATCTGCGAGTCATAAATCACTTTGCGATCGTCACCCTGCGCATTCAACGTATCCAGCTCTTTCAGCTGTGTTCCGATTTCGGAACGTACGCTGAGCACGTTGTTAAGCGAGTTGCTCAGACCACGGTTGGTTTTATCCATTGCCGCTGAAAAGGTCGCTTTGGTGGCATCATCCGCGCCATTCTGGGGCACTTTTAGCGCACTGATAGCACTGTCCAGCATATTGAATAAATTCGTTTCACTGGTGCCACCGTTCGGTTCTTTCACCGCGTTGCTGGTGATCGACATTACGATGCTGTTACCGGTATGACCGATCGTCATCGTACGGTCCGTATCGACTTTTTGCGTAATCGCGTCGGTTCCGCCCTGATAGGTCACACCGCCGGCACCATCCACAAACGGTGGTGTATCAGTTTTATAGCCGGCAAAGATATAACGCCCGTTGGCGTCTTTGCTGTTGACCTGGTTCAGTAACTGCGCACGCACCCCTTCCAGCTGCGTCGCATACGAGGCGCGGTCATCGTCGCTCAATGAGCCGTTTGAGGCGGCCACAATCATCGACTGCGCGCTCATAATGCTGTTTGTCACACCGTCCAGCGTGTTTTCTTCCAGGGATAAGCCCTGGTCGGCGAAGGTACGGGCAACCGCATACTGGCTTGCCTGCGCCTGAGTTTGCGATAACACCACGGCACGGGAAGCGGCGATCGGATCGTCAGACGGGTTAGACACTCTGTATCCGGTAGACAGCTGTTTGCCCGCACTCAACCAGGAGGATTGCGCATCACTTACGCCGCGAACCTGCTGGTCAAAAATCATATTTGTACTGAGTCGCATGATGTCCTCTGCTCTTAGTTAATGCTAAGCAGGGCGTCAAAAACGGTGCTGGCCGCTTTTAAAACCTGCGCATTCGCCATGTAATATTGCTGGTATTTGGTCAGGTTCGCATACTCTTCGTCCAGGTTAACGCCGGAGACAGACTGCTGACGGTTTGTTAACTGCGTCACTACGTTCTGCTGCGTTGTACTGGCCGTTTTCAGGGCCTGTGTTTTGTTACCAACGGTACTCACCATCGCGCCATAGGCCTGGGACAACGTAGAATTACCGTTGACGATTTTGGCATCCTGTAGCGCCAGTAAATTTTGGGCATTGCGGTTATCACTTTCACCGCCTGGTGCCGCCGCCGCCGCAATCTGCGAGCCGCTGGTAATCGCCACTGACATGTTAGTAATAGCGTTCTGAACCGGCTTCACCAGGAAGCTGTCTTTGGCATTCGGCGTACCGTTGACCGTCAGACTCATCCCGTCCAGGCTGAGCGTCGTCACGCCGCCCGAGGTGGTGGGCGTCAGGGTCGTTTTGGCATTGTCTGACAAACGCGTAGCTGACCAGTTTGTTCCGTCATAACTGACGGTGTAATTCGATGCCTGCAGAGCACTGGCATTGCTCCATGCTGCGGTCATCGTTGCAGATGAGGTGTTTTTACTGTTGCCCTGAACAGTTGGGCCGCCAATAGTAAAGAAGTCGACGCCCTGATCACCATTGCTATCGAATCCCTGCTTGTGCACGGTGTTAAAACTGGTCGTAAAAGCGGCCGCAAGCTGTCCCAATTGGTTTTGAGCAAGGTCTAAATCCTGAGAGCGGAAGCTAAGAAGGCCGCCCAGAGAACCCGTTGTTACAGAGGATTCCGGAATCTGTACATTACCGGCCTGTGCATCCACATAACCAATTGTTGTACGGGTAATATCACTGTTTGATGGCATGGCAACCATTTTGGTTGTCTGATAGCCGTTAACTAATGAGGTGCCGTTAGCCATCGAAACGGTATAACTACCATCCTGTTGTGACACCGTCACACCGACAATATTATTTAGTCCGTTGACGAGCTGGTCGCGTTGGTCCAGTAAGTCATTCGGCACCGCACCGTTACCCGTAGTGAGTTTCGCGATTTGCTGATTGAGGTTCGCAATCTGACTGGTAAACGTGTTGATCTGATCCACATTGGCCGCAACGTCCGTATTGACGCTGTTTTGCAGGTTGGTCAGATATTGCGCCTGGGTCTGAAACTGATTGACCAGCCCCTGGGAGTTGCTGAGCATAGACTGACGCGCTGCGGGATCGTTAGCATTACTGACCACGTTCTGCATGTTGCTAAAGAAGCCCTGAATCGCACTCGACAGACTCGTTGTCGAGGTTGACATCAGATCGTCGATATTGGAGACCTGCGAATACTGCGTATTTGCCGCATTGTAGGTGGCTGAAGACCCACGCAGCTGCGCTGCGATAAAACTGTCGTATTCACGCTGAACACCGGTTACGTTAACCCCGTTACCGTAATAACTTTTTCCCTGCAGGGTACTGTTGGCTTCTGCCAGAATCGTCGTCTGACGTGAATAGCCGGCAACGGTGTAATTGCTGATGTTATTACTGGTGGTGCTTAAGGCGGCCTGTGCGGCACTGAGCCCGCTCATTGCGGAGTTAATTATGCTGGACATCTCGGTTCCTTACATTCCCCGCTACACGGGTCGCTGTCATCAGTGTGGTCGCCAGCGTGCGCTGGCGCGCCTGGCTCTTGCTGCTATTATCGGCATGCTTAAGTGAAACTTGAGGCACAATTCTCAGAACAATGTGCTTAAATCCTGGCTATAAGCTTTCACCACTTTTTCACCCATGCTCTTGAATTGCTGAATCATTCCCATCAGTTTTTGCGCATATTTCGGATCGGTGGCATAGCCCGCAGCCTGCAATGCCTGGGCGCCCTGCTCCGCGCTCTGTGCATTGGTGACAGCCGCATAACGTGGGTTATTTGAAAGCAGTTTGACGTAGTCGTTTAACGCTTCGAAATAAGAACTGTAAACCCGGAATGTCGCACGCACCTTTTTAGCTTCACCGTGCTCATATTCTGTGGTCATGATATCGGTCGTTTCGCCTTTCCAGTTCCCGCTGGCTTTGATGCCAAAGACGTTATAACTCGGCTTTCCATCACGGGTCAGGATTTGACGTTGCCCCCAGCCTGACTCCAGTGCAGCCTGCGCCAGAATCAGGTGATGAGGGATACCACTCTGCTGACTGGCGGCCTGAGCGGGCTGAGTCAGTTGGGCAATAAAGTCACGACTGTCGCTCGGCAGGCCGGTGGGCGAAGGCGCGGGCAGGCGCGGCATAGCTTTGCGCACCATTTGCTCCAGCGGCGTGGCGCCGCTGGTGCTCATGATGAAGCTGTTATCCAGCTTCATCGGCACCGTACCGGCGCGCTCGTCCGGGGCTTTGGCGGGTTCCATCTGTTTAACGATGATATCCGCCAGGCCCAGGCCACGTTTACCGATGTCCTGCGCAATCTGCTGATCGTACATTGATGTGAAAAGCTTGGTCTGTTCATTGCTGAGAATGCCGTCCTGCGGTAACGCTTCACGCATACTCTTCAGCATCATCTGAACAAATATCCCTTCAACCTGCTGCGCGACCTGCAGTGCTTTCCCTTTGGGATCGGCAGTGACATCGCGTTTCAGGTCGTTCAACGAGCGGCTGTCAAAAGCCGCATTCATCAGCGATTGCGTATCGTTCATCAGATAATTTCCAGTTTTGCGCGCAGGCAACCCGCGCTCTGCATTGACTGCAAAATAGACATCAGTTCGATAGGCGATGCACCCAGCGCATTCAGCGCACGCACCACGCTGTTCAGGTTGGCGCTGGAGTTAACCCGTTGCAACGCACCGCCGCTCTGACGCAGATCGATCTGCGTATTGGTAGTAGCGACAGTCTGTCCACCCGCCAGCGGCGTGTTCGGCTGACTCACGTTTTGCTGCTGATTGACCGTGACAGACAGGTTGCCCTGAGCGACCGCACAGGTGTTCAGTTTCACTTCACGATTCATCACAACAGAGCCGGTGCGTGAGTTAATGATGACTTTGGCATCCTCAACCGGCACGGAGACATCAATGTTCTGAATCTCTGCCAGTAAACGAACCTGCGCACCATTATTCGGAGACACGCGGACCTGGACCGTACGGGCGTCCAGCGGCTGGGCCGAACCGTATCCGCCACGGGCGTTGATCGCATCAGCAATTCGTTGCGCCATGGAGAAATCTTCGGTGTTCAGCTGCAGGTTAATCGTATTCTGCGAACCAAAGTTGCTCTGCAGTTCACGTTCAACCGTTGCCCCATCGGTAATCCGTCCACCGTTAAGCTGGTTGACCTGAACGCTGCTGCCGCCTGCTGCGGCACCCGCGCCGCCGACCAGAATGTTACCCTGGGCCAGCGCATAAACCTGGTTATCCACGCCTTTCAGTGGCGTCATTAACAGCGTGCCGCCGCGCAGGCTTTTCGCGTTACCCATGGACGACACCACCACATCCAGCGTCTGGCCCTGGCGGGCAAACGAAGGTAGCCTGGCGGTAACCATCACGGCGGCGACGTTTTTGAGCTGCATGTTGGTGCCCGGTGGCACGGTAATGCCCAGTTGCGACAGCATGTTGCTGACGGTTTGGGTCGTGAACGGCGTCTGCGTTGTCTGATCGCCTGTTCCGTCCAGGCCCACGACAAGGCCATAACCCAGCAGTTGGTTATCACGCACACCCTGTACGGTGGTTAAGTCGCGGATCAGATCGGCACGCGCCATCAGGCTTACGCCTAACAGTAATCCCAGACCGACACGCCATAATGTTAGCTTTTTCATTGCAACCTCTTAGAACGGCGAGATATTCAGGAAGAAGCGCTGCAACCAGCCCATATTTTGCGCTTCATTGATATAACCATTTCCGACGTACTCAATACGTGCATCGGCCACGGCTGTAGACAACACGGCGTTACTCGCACTGATGGTGCGTGGGTTAACCACGCCCGAGAAACGAATAAACTCGGTGCCCTGGTTGATCTCAATTTGTTTTTCTCCGACCACGTGCAGGTTGCCGTTCGACAGAACCTGATCCACCGTGACGGTGATGGTGCCGGTAAAGGTGTTGTTAGCAGATGCCCCACCTTTGCCTGCGAAATCATTTTTGCCACCCGCCGCAAAGTTGGCTTTTTCGCCCGTTGCGCCGGCTAAACCTTCTAAACCGGTAGGCACTGCAGTGATACCCAGACTGCCGCTGCCGTTACGGCTGGCATTCGAGGTCGAACTTTTGCTGGCACTGACGTTTTCCTGCAAGGTGATAGTCAGCGTATCGCCGATATTACGTGGGCGGCGATCTTCAAACAGCGGCTGATAGCCGTAGTTGAGCGGCGCAACACCCTGAAAAATGGACCCATTTACCACAGGTGGCGCAGAGGGCAACGGCTGAGCCGTGGTCGCTCCTTGCACCAGTGGCGTGCGTGGCACCAACGCACAACCGTTAAGCGTCAGCAGTGCGGTGACTACTAACCAATGTCCAGGCTTAAGAATATGTTGCATCGCCACGGAGTTACGACCTTATTTATGACTAGTCTTCAGGCCAGCCTTAGCTGGCCCTGTTCGTGTTACAGCTGTGTCAACTTCGCCAGCATTTGATCGGAGGTGCTGATCGCTTTGCTGTTAATTTCGTAAGCACGCTGCGTCTGGATCATCGTAACCAGTTCTTCCGCGACGTTTACGTTAGAGGTTTCGGTATAACCCTGATACAACAAACCGGCACCGTTCTGCCCAGGCGTACTGTCCGTCGGCGCACCCGATGCCTGCGTTTCCTTGTAGAGGTTTTCACCCACGCTATCGAGACCCGCATTGTTCATGAAGGTGCTCAGCGTTAACTGTCCGACCTGGGCGGCCTGCGTCTGCCCCTGCTGGGTTACGCTCACCACACCATCACGCGACACGGTGATACTTGTGGCGTTGGCTGGAATGGTAATACCAGGCTGCACAGGGAAACCCGCGTTGGTCACCAGTTGGCCGTTCTGGTCAACCTGAAATGAACCATCACGTGTATACGCAGAAGTTCCATCTGGCATCTGGATTTGGAAAAAACCCTGGCCGTTGATGGCGATATCTTTTGAGTTGTTGGTTTGCGACAGGTTGCCCTGCGTATGCAAACGCTCGGTCGTCACCGGACGTACACCAGTACCGATTTGCAAACCTGACGGCAGCGTCGTCTGCTCAGATGACTGCGTGCCCGGCTGACGCATGGTCTGGTACATCAGATCTTCAAACACGGCACGTGAGCGCTTAAACCCGTTAGTACTGACGTTGGCCAGGTTGTTGGCGATCACGTCCATGTTCATCTGCTGTGCATCAAGACCGGTTTTGGCGATCCATAAAGAACGAATCATGTATTTATCCTCGCGCCTTAGCTGCCGATGCTGAGCAACTGGTTGGCTTTCTGTTCGTTTTGGTCAACGTTGTTAATGACCTTCATCTGCATCTCGAAACGGCGGGCATTGGCGATCATATCGACCATCGTTTCCACCGGCTTCACGTTACTGCCCTCAAGCACACCCGGCATGACCTGCATAGTCGGATCGGCCTGCAGGGCTGCGCCACGTGTCGCCTGCGTCGCGGCGGTGGGACGGAACATGCCATCGTCCCCACGCTCTAACTCTTTACCGGTTGCCTGGACGAGCTTCAGACGGCCCAGTTGTACAGTCGCATTAGGTGAGTCGCCAGCGTTCAGCCCGGTAATAGAGCCATCAGCCGCGATGGTGATCTCAGAACCTTGAGGGATCACAATCGGACCACCTTCGCCCATTACGGGATTGCCCTGCACCGTCAGCGTACCGTCCGAACGAATTTGCATGTTGCCGTTGCGGGTATAGGCTTCGCTGCCGTCGGCGGTGCGTACAGCCAGCCAGCCATCCTGCTGCATTGCCACGTCCAGTGGGCGCTGGGTGTAATCCATGGCCCCCTGACTCATGTCGGCACCCGGCGTGGACGCCGTGACCAACGTGCGCGTGGGCAGTGACCAACCAGTGACCGGTACAGCACGCAACGCGTTCAGCTGCGCCCGGAAACCGGGCGTTGAGGCGTTGGCGAGGTTGCTGGCGGTAACCGCCTGCTGATCCAGTGTCTGACTGGCCGCGCCCATCGCGGTATATATCGCGTGATCCATAGAGCAATCCCGTTAGCGAATTAACGTAAGTTGACCAGAGTGTTAAGGATCTGATCCTGCGTTTTGATGGTCTGCGCGTTCGCCTGGTAGTTGCGTTGCGCGACGATCATATTGACCAGCTCTTTACTCATATCGACGTTCGAAGCTTCCAGTGCGCCTGCGGTCAGTGAACCGAAGGTGCCGGTATTAGCTACGCCGATAGCGGGCTGTCCGGACGCGCTGGTTGCCGACCAAACGTTGTCACCTTTTGACTGCAGACCTTCAGGGTTAGCAAAGCTGGACAGAACGATTTGTCCCAGAAGCTGAGTTTGTCCGTTGGAATAAGCGCCAGTGATGGTGCCGTCATTGTTGATGGCATAGCTGGTCAGATCGCCCGGCGCATAGCCGTTTTGAGTTGGGCTACCAAAAGTTGATGCACCGGTATTTTGCTGCTGGCTACCGACGAAATTCAGTGCAACCGTCGTGCCGTTAGCACCGTTTGCGCCGGTGAGTGGCAACGTTGCAGTACTGTCAGTTGTCGTTCCCGGAACGATGGCACCCGCTGCAGTAATTTGGGAAACGCTGGTCAACTTGCCGTTAGCGTCGAACGACATCTGGTAATTACCTACTGCAGAGCCTACAGTCGAATCCACAGCATGGACGTTCCAGGTATTGTTAGCTGTTTTGACGTAGTACAGGTCGACGTTATGGCTGTTACCCTGCGTGTCGAACATCGAAATTGTGCTCTTCGCGCTACGTGTGGTCTCATCAGAAACGTTGAATTTGGTGTCATCCAGAATCGGTGACGTTGAATTCAGGTTTGCGACTAAATTACTGGTCGTGGTCGCTCTGGCAGCCATTTGTGTCGTAGGAATAGACAGCGACACGGCGTTAGCACCTGCCTGAATGGTCGGAGGAACCCCTGACGCAGGATAACCTGTAACGTTCAGGCCCTGGGCATTGACCAGGTTACGGTTTTCGTCCAGTTTGAACTGCCCGTTACGTGAATAAAACACGGCGCCCGCCGAGTCAGTCAAACGGAAAAAGCCGTTACCGCTCAGCGCTACATCCAGTCCTCGACTGGTCGTTGTCGTTGCACCATCGTTGAAGTTCTGGATCACGGCAGCGACTTTAGTCCCCAGACCCACGTTTGAACCGGCAAACATGTCGGCAAACGCGATGGTGCTGGACTTAAAGCCCGCTGTGGCGGAGTTAGCGATGTTGTTACCGATAACGTCCAGGTTACTTGAGGCAGCGCCGAGACCGCTGACCGCTTGTGAAAATGACATTTAAATCTCTCCTGTCTACAGGTGAATCAGAGAATCTGACGTACGTCGTCAAGGGTGGCGGAGCCCATGGTGCCGAGATCCAGTTTTGCGGTATTACCCGCAGTGCTTACGCCATTGACGTAGGCATAGTTAAGTGGCTGAGCCACCTGTTGACCGCTGCTGTTACTGGCAGCAATCGCAACTTTGTATTTTCCATCTGGCGCGACGCTGCCATCCGGTAATTTGCCGTCCCACGAGAACGTGTGAACGCCGGCGGTCAGTGCGCCCAGGTCCTGGGTGCTGACCACATTGCCCTGTGCATCGGTAATCGTCGCCGTGGCGGTGGTGGCTGCGTTAGTCAGCTCCACGCCAAACGGCGTTGTCGTGCCTTTACCGACCAGAATCTGTGAACCATTCACCATCACGCCATGGCCAATCAGCGTCGAACTTTGTAGTGACTGGCTGGTGCTGATCTGACCCGAAATCGATCCCAGTGTGGTGTTCAGTTTTTCAATACCGCTCAGGGTGTTGATCTGTGCCAGCTGTGTTGTCAGCTGACTGTTATCCATCGGATTGGTGGGATCCTGGTTTTGCAGCTGCGTCACCAGCATGGTCAGGAACTGGTTTTGCAGATCCTGGGCGCTGTTACTTGTGCCGGTGCTGGATGAGCTAAGGACCGTGGGGTCCAGCTTTTCATTAACGCCTACCGCGATAGTCATTATTTTTCTCCGTTACTGACCCAGGGTCAGCGTTTTCATCATCATCGACTTCACGGTATTCAGCACCTCGACGTTCGCCTGGTAGCTGCGTGATGCCGACATGGTGTTGACCGTTTCCGCTACCACATCCACGTTAGGCATCTTCACGTAGCCTTTGGCATCCGCCATCGGGTTACCCGGGTCATACACCAGTTTCGCGGGCGTAGGATCATCAACAACCTGCGCCACTTTTACGCCACCGGTGGCCGCACCCGGCGCAGCATCGGTCTGAAAAACGACCTGCTTTGCCACATAAGGCTGCCCGTCCGGGCCGGTCACGCTGTCGGCGTTTGCCAGGTTACTGGCACTGACGTTTAATCGCTGTGATTGCGCGGTCATCGCTGAGCCGGCAATGTCAAAAATATTCAGCAATGCCATGATTATTGCCCTTGTAACACGCTCATCATGCCTTTGATTTGGCTACTGATAAGTGTGAGATCGGTTTGATATTTCAGGCTGTTATCCGCGAACTGAGTACGTTCGCGGTCCATATCGACGGTGTTACCGTCCGCAGATGGCTGATCCGGAATGCGATACAGCAAATCCATCGACGGTGCCGTGTTCGTCTGCGCTTCGATGTGACGCGACGAAGTAACTTTGAGCGCCAGGCTACTGCCTTCAGCACGTCCATTCGCCATTGCCCGATTCAGCTCGCTGGCAAAGTCGATATCCCTGGCCTGATAGCCTGGGGTGTCGGCGTTGGCAATGTTGGATGCCAGAATCTCCTGACGTTGAGCTCGCAGGTTGAGGGCTTCGGTACCGAAATGTAGCGCCGCATCGAGTTTGTCGAGCATGCTTCCTCCGCAAATGAGAATTTCGAGCTGGCAGCATAATTGGGAAAAAGCAAGAGCCATCGTCTGAATAACGCCTCAAATCGTCGCTATTTTAACTCTTGATTTTTTTTTCAAACGCGTACACTCATCGCCATCATCAGTGAGGAAAAGCACATGCGTGGATATCCAGCCCTGTTAGCCAGCCTGCTGGCCCTGTTTGCCTTACCCGTTATGGCAGGCGATTTCAGCGCCCAACTGAACCAGTTTTTTAAAGCCCGTGATCCTGAGCATGCCACGGGCATGAACGTCGTCATTCGCACGCCACAGGCACAGTGGCCCTTATGTGATACGCCGCAATTTACGCTGCCCGGCAACAGCCGCCCGTGGGGCAATATGAGCGTGGCAGCCAACTGCGGAGAAAATCGACGTTATATTCAGGTCCAGGTTCAGGTCACTGGCCGTTATCTGGTGGCGAAAAATTTAATTGCCCGCGGCGCAACCGTGAGCAAAGACGATTTCCGTATCGAAGAGGGACGTCTGGATACGCTGCCGCCGCGCACCCTGCTTAACGATGAGACCGTCGCCGATTCTGTGGTGCTGCGTGACATTCAGCCGGGACAGCCGGTGAGTCAGTCGATGCTGCGCCAGCCGTGGCGTGTAAAAGCAGGTCAGGATGTCATGGTGGTTGCCAGTGGCGACGGATTTGATGCCAGCGGCGAGGGGAAAGCCTTAAGCAATGGCACTATCGCGCAATGGGTTCGTGTACGTATGGGGAACGGTCAGGTTGTGAGCGGTCGGGTCAGTGATGATGGGAAAATTCTTATAACACTATAAAACATTAAAGAAGCCTGTTTATTTGCCGATAGAAGAATCAGCAAAGCGATTACGCTATTATGATTCAGGTGGCAGACCCCCTGACCTTACAGGAGCCCGAATATGAGCATCGAAAGAACACAACCGTTAAAGCCCGCCAGCACCGTGCAAACACGTGACAGCAGCGAGCCGCAAACTGCGCGTGTGCGCCAGAGTGACAGCGCAACAGCGACCACGCCAGCCGCCGCTCAGGTGAGCCTGAGCAGCGCCCAGGCGCAGCTGATGAAGCCAGGCAGCCAGGACATTAACGTCCAACGCGTTGAACAATTGAAAACCGCTATTCGTAATGGCGAGTTGAAGATGGATACCGGCAAGATCGCCGATGCGCTGATTGCCGACACTAAGGCGTATTTAGAGGGTAAATAATCCCCATGAGTAATTTGCTGACCACATTAGATAAGATGCAGGAAGTGCTGGTGTCTCTGGCGACCGTTCTGGATGAAGAAGAACAACAGTTGTCGTCCGGAATGATTGACAGCAACAATTTGCAGCGCATTACCGAAGATAAAAGCGCGCTGCTGACGACGCTGAACTATCTGGATGAGATGCGCCGTAGCAACGAGAAAAGTCTGGGGACATCTGCACCTTATCGTGGTCAGAGTGACATGGCGCGCCGCTGGGAAGGTATTCAGCAGCATACACGTCGGTTACACCGTGCCAACACGCACAACGGCATCCTGTTACAGCACCAGATTACCTTCACGCATGATGCGTTAGACGTGCTTAAGCCGCATCAGACGCAAGCGTTCTACGGACCGGATGGAAAAGGTCAGGGCCAGGCGACGCTGAGCCGTAAAATCTGATAACGTCAGTCTGGTGATCACGCTGTCCATTTTTGAAGAATCCGTCATCACGCGTGGATGACGGATTTTTTCATGCTGTCGTCACAGGGCGGCGGGTCTGTTATGCAGAATATCTGTCCCCTTCGCCCAACAGATGCAGTGTCCAACGCGCTATACATCCTGCACCTCCGGCATCCCGGATAACGTCTCTGCTCCAGCGCATCCCTGCGCATACTGCCTGTTCTGATAAGAAGCGGACGCCGATTTAGCCTGCCACGATCTGGCAGGCATTCGTCTTAAAACGCTTCCCAGTTGTCATGACCTTTCTTCGGTGCCGCTGCTGCAAAAGCAGGAACGGCGGGAGCAACGACTACAGTGGGGGCGTCAGACGGTGTTAACGGGGCTCGTTCAAGTTTAAAGACGGCCACGGCTTTCGTCAGTTTATCCGCCTGATCCTCAAGGGAGGCCGCAGCGGCTGAAGCCTCTTCAACCAGTGACGCATTTTGCTGGGTTACTGCATCCATTTCTGTGATCGCTTGGCTGACCTGCTGAATGCCTCGGTTCTGCTCGTCTGAAGAGACGGCAATTTCAGAAATGATGTCATTCACACGCTGGAATGCGTCTACCGTTTTCATCATGGTGGTACCGGCATCGCTAACCAGTTCCGTGCCGTTGTTAACCAGTCCGACAGAAGTGGCGATAAGCCCTTCGATTTCTTTTGCAGCCTGCGCGCTGCGCTGAGCAAGGCTGCGCACTTCGCTGGCGACCACCGCAAATCCGCGTCCCTGCTCCCCTGCCCGCGCGGCTTCGACCGCGGCATTCAATGCCAGAATATTCGTCTGAAAGGCGATGCTGTTAATGACGCTGGTAATTTCAGCGATCTTTTTCGAACTGCCGGAGATATCGTCCATGGTTTTGACGACGCGATTAACAATCTCTCCACCCGACTGGGCTTTTTCGGACGCATCGGACGCCAGCTGGCAGGCGTGATGCGCATTGTCGGCATTCTGTTTCACCGTCGCGGTCAGTTGTTCCATGCTGGCAGCCGTCTGTTCCAGCGACGCGGCCTGCTGTTCCGTTCGGGAGGAGAGATCGGTGTTGCCGGAGGCAATTTCCCCCGCGCTCTGAAAGATAGCAATGGCCCCATCGCGGACAGCGCCGACAGTTTGGGCAAGCGATGACTGCATACGTTGCAGGTTCGACAGTAACATACCCGGCTCGTTACGACCGCAGGCCGAGGGTGGTACGGTCAAATCGCCGTGGGCAATCAGATCGATACGGTGAAGTGACTGTCTTAAAGGCTTAATTACCACTTTTCTCAGCAGAGCAAAAGCCAGTAGCACAATCACTACGGATGCGATAAAGGCCACTAACATCGTGGTATAGCCTGTTTTAACCTGTTCAACCGCCTGCTGTTTAATGTCCATCGAGCGCTGATTGCGCATCTGAATGGCTTTCATCAACACGTCTTTATACGCTTTGTCGAGTTTGTCAGCCGCCGTTTCATCCGCAATGATCTCTTCAAAACTGTTCTGTTTGGCTGCCTCAATCATCGGCATCAACCCTTTTTGCAGGTAATCCTTAAATCGCGCCTGCAGTTGTTTATCGAGTTCGATGCCGACTGGCGTCCTGACCGGACGGTTAAGGTAAATATTCAGCCCATTTTCTGCCTTTTTAATGCTGCCCTCTGTGGCGCTGAGGAAAGCGGCGTAGTTATCCGTGTCGGCAATACGTGCCGCTGCGCCGGCCTGAATAATATTGAGCCTGGCAGAGCGCATATGCGTTGAGCTGTCGAGTAATCCCTGCCTTACCGAAATTTCATCCGTTGACACGTCAAGGGAATGTTGCCCCTGCGTCAGAAACCAGGCGGATATCGTGCTACTGCACACGAACAGAAATAAGATGCCGCCAAAAATCAGGCTGAATAAGGGAATAAGATTGAGGTTGTACCAGAAACCTGGCATCGCGTTTTCATGAGCGCGGGTATGCATTTTGATCTTCCTCTCAATGATGGACTAAAGGTACTCATCGGCAGGAAGAGGACAGGATTTACGCCAAAACGGACTTTTGAATCAGTTTCTTACAACATTATGGGCTTACCGCCCGAAGCGATGTCAGACGCTAAATAGCAATGAAAAAAACATGAATTTTTTATGACGATACGCTGTAAACAGAGTTTTCGACGCGCCGTATTAACGTCTTGCGCATGATGAGTCAGTAACGGCGTGCCCCCATCCATTATCGGGTGTCGTCTCTTGGCAACCCGCTGAGCGGATTACTCACCTGAAAATGCCAACTAATCTGCTGCGAGGGCTGTCCCCCCTAGCAAACAGGCCAGCAAAAGGGATGACAGAGGCTCGTGGCATCGCCGGGCGTGATGAAATGACTGGTCTGGCACAGAATCCCTTGTTAGTCCGGCCTGCACTGCGCAGGTTTATGACAAAAAGGCCGTAATGTTATCCATTACGGCCTGGATTACGGCATTAACCGTTGGAGGGTTTTATGGTCAGACGGCGGTACGGCGGGCATAATCCCGCAGTCGGAAGCCCATCATGCCCAGGGCCAGGAAATAAGCGCCGCCGCCTACCGCACAGACGAGAGTCAGCCGCAACAGGCGCCATAGCATGTTGCCCTGCTCCCAGTCAGGCATCCAGTACAGCATGCCTGACAGCGCGGCCGCCATGACGATTACCGCCACCAGTAAGCGAATCAGAAAACCGACCCAGCCAGGCTGAGGTTGAAAGATTTTCTTTTTACGCAGTTGCCAGTAGAGCAACCCAGCATTGAGGCAGGCACCCAGACCAATGGAGAGTGACAGTCCGGCATGCTTCAGCGGGCCAATAAAGGCCAGATTCATTAGCTGGGTCGCGATCAGCGTAACAATCGCAATTTTTACCGGCGTTTTAATGTCCTGACGGGAATAGAAGCCCGGCGCCAGGACTTTCACGACGATCAGGCCCATCAATCCCACCGAGTAGGCAATCAGCGCACGCTGCGTCATAGCGGCATCAAAGGCAGTAAATTTTCCGTACTGGAACAACGCGACAGTCAGCGGACCGGACAACATACCCAGCGCCACCGCACTGGGCAACGCCAGTAAAAAGCACAAACGCAGGCCCCAGTCCATTAAGCGCGAATACTCTTCATGGTGGCCACTGGCGAAACTTTTTGCCAGAGAAGGCAATAAAATCGTGCCCAGCGCCACGCCTAACACGCCGGACGGAAACTCCATCAGGCGGTCAGCGTAATACATCCATGAGACAGAGCCCGAAACCAGGAACGAGGCAAAAATCGTATTGATGATCAGTGAGATCTGACTCACTGAAACCCCAAGAATTGCCGGCCCCATCTGGCGCATCACGCGCCACACGCCAGCATCACGCAGGTTGATCCGCGGCAGGACCAGCATGCCCAGCTTTTTCAGATGCGGTAACTGATAGCCCAGTTGCAGCAGTCCGCCGACCACCACCGCCCACGCCAGCGCCATGATGGGCGGATGGAAGTGCGGTGCGGCGAACAGCGTAAAGCCGATCATGCTGATATTCAGCAGCGTGGGGGCAAACGCCGGCACCGAAAAACGGTTCCAGGTGTTTAATATGGCCCCAGCCAGCGAAGCCAGCGAAATCAGAAGAATGTAGGGGAAAGTGACGCGCAGCAGCGCGCTGGTCAGGGCAAATTTATCAGCTGTATCGGCGAAACCCGGTGCCGTCACCAGGATGACCCAGGGGGCGGCAACCATGCCTGCGACGGTCACGAGCGCCAGCGCCAGGGTCAGCAGACCGGAAACGTAGGACACAAAAAGCCGCGTAGCCTCTTCGCCCTGCTTACTTTTATACTCGGCCAGAATAGGAACAAATGCCTGCGAGAAGGCTCCTTCAGCAAAAATACGCCGCAGAAGATTAGGTAGTTTAAACGCAACAAAGAACGCATCGGTCGCCATGCCGGCACCAAACACCCGTGCCACGATGGCATCCCGGGCAAAACCCAGCACGCGGGAAAACAGGGTCATTGAACTGACCGCTGCCAGCGATTTCAACAAATTCATAATTGACGGGGCATCCTGAAAAGAATCGGCAAAATGAGTGACTTAGCACGGGTCCTGTCACACGTCGGGCGATAGTCTACTGCGATCGCGTGAAATGACCAGCACTGAGTGTTACAAGGCGTTATTCCCGTTCCGCGTCACGCCACATGGATTCGACGATACGTTGCGCCAGTAGCGCCTGCTCACCACTCGTTTCCGGCTTTGTCTGATTTTCGATGCAGTGAACAAAATGTTCTGCCACGCCCACAAATCCGCGCTGAGCCAGGTGGCTCTGCCAGGCGGCAGGTGGCGTGATCACTACGCCTGCACCGCACTCTTCCTGCCAGTCGCGCATGTCATGAATATCAATGCATTTGCCATCACAGATGGCGCTGATACGTTCGCGCTGGCTGCCTGCCCGACGATGCATACTGGTGGTTACCTGCAATCCACCCGCATTAAAATGGTGCTCGGCGTAAAGCATCTGTCCCTGTTCATTGGTCGCAATATGGCCCTGACGGGGCAGCGCACGGCCTCCTGCCAGCCACAGAGCCGTATCAACGACATGCAGGTAATCATCTAACAGTGTAAAGCGCAGATCCTGTGGACCCACGCTGTCGCTGCGGTGTTTTTCGATACGCAGCGCAGCGGCGGAGTGCATTTGTGTTTTCAGTTGCTGATAGCAGGGCGCGAAACGCCTGTTAAACGCCACCATTAGCTTTCGTTGTTTCTTTTCGGCCAGCGCGACCAGGGCCTCTGCCTGATTCAGGGTTTCTGCCAGCGGTTTGTCGACACAGACATCCTTGCCAGCCTGGAGCAGTGCTTTGACCACGTCGTAATGGCTGGCCGTACTGCTGTGCACAAATACGGCGTCACAGGCGGCAGCCAGATCGGTCAGTGAAGGGAAGCAGGTGATACGGTAGCGGTCACAGACGATGCGGGCGTTGGCCTGATTCGGCGAAAATGCACCGACTAACTGCCAGTTATTTGCCTGCGATAACACAGGCAACCAGGCCTTTTGCGCAATACCGCCCAACCCAACAACACCAATGCGAATCGTCATTTATTGTTCTCTATCCAGTAATTGCGCCAGTTGTTCCTGAAGATCGGCAACCTGTTGCTCAAGCGCCTCAACCCGATCCCGCAGCGCGGCATCGTCCGCCGTGGCTGGGTGTTGCTCCAGCGCCCCGAGTTCGGCCTCATCAGCAAACATGTGCATAAAACGGCTTTCACGTTTACCCGGCTCCCGCGCCAGGCGCATGACCATGGGCCCCTCAGCGCGCGACATCAACGTGTCCAGCGTCTGTTCAACGTCGCTGACGTCGGCAAACTCATGCAAACGCCCACTCCGGGTCCGCAGTTCACCAGGGGTTTGTGCGCCACGCAGGAACAGCAATGTGAGAACGGCAACTTCTGCGCTACTGAGCTGTAAATTACCGAAGGCGGAATTGCAGAAGCGTTGCTCGTATTTCACCACACGCTGGCCGAACCCGCTGTTGGCGGTCACCAGATGCTTTTTAATCAGGAGATCGAGCTGATCCTGCACGTCGCTTTCGCTCAGCGTCATCACGGGCTCGCGATTAGATTTTTGATTACAGGCGGTAAGCACGCCATTTAATGAAAGAGGATACTGTTCCGGTGTGGTGATTTGCTTTTCCAGCAGGCAACCCAGCACGCGCAACGCATGCGCCGACAAGGTCATCTTCATTGCGAACTCCTCATTTTACCCACGACGATTGGGTGTCCATTCCTTGCTGGTCAGCGCAGTCAGGACATGATCCTGCCACTGACCGTTAATCATCAGGTAGTTTTTAGCATAGCCCTCTTTTTCGAATCCCAGGCGGGCCAGCAGGTCACCACTGCGCTGGTTATGCGGCATGTAGTTTGCCATGATGCGGTGGATATATTGCTGGCGCTGCATATAGCGAATCGCCGACTGCAGCGCTTCAAACATCAGGCCCTGCCCTTGCCACTTCTCGCCAAGCGAATAGCCAAGATAGCAGGCATGAAAGGCACCGCGCAGGACATTGCTAAAATTCGCCACGCCACGCACTTCCGTTTCATTGCTGTCCATTAAAATAAAATAGAACGCCGAGCCCTGTTTATGCATATCAGCGATCAGGCCCAGCCGGGCTTGCCAGCCAGAGGGATAACAGTGGCTGTCATCACGCACCGGTTCCCAGGGTTTAAGGAAGTCACGGTTTTCCGCGTAATAGTCGGCTAAACGCCATGCATCGCGTTCATGAACCAGTCTTACCACCAGCCGCTCGGTCGTGAGTCGCACTCTTGGTGCGGCAGAACGATAGCCAAACATCATCTCTCCTGAAGTCCATGGCGGGAAGGAAATGCCAGTCATTGATAACTTTCACTATAACCGCCGCCAGGTCTGCGGTAAAACGTTACGCATACCACAACAGCCAGGTCGCTGAATTATCGTCCGGCCCACCGTGCAGCGCAGACGCGTCAAAAGACCTGTTCATATCTCCGATCCAGAAAACTGGTTCGGTAACCACATCGGTTTCTTAACCCTGTGCGCTGTCACTGCCCCGCCGCGTAAGAAGCCGTGGGTGCCGCAAGCCTCCCGTTTTAACAGCGGCAGATCGGGACACTTTCTTCCGGAAGGCATTTTCGGCAAATCCATATCATCCCATTCCTGATGACAGACGGTTTGCATTCAGGCAGGCTATGCCACGAGCGAGTTTTTCAGTTAAACGAGGGAAGTATGAAGACGGTTTTTCACGGGCTGGTTGCCCTGTTTTTAGCGGTTTTACTGAGTGGCTGTAATCAGTTAACGCAATACACAATTAGCGAACAGGAAGTCAATCAGGCCCTGCAAAAACATAATAACTTCGAAAAAGACATTGGCGTATCAGGTCTGGTCAATGCCCATATTGTGTTAACTAACCTGAATAGCCAGATTGGTCGGGACGTGCCAGGCAAAGTCACCTTATCGGGCGATGCCAAAATTAATGTCTCCTCACTCTTTGGTCCGCAACAGGCCGATATGCAGCTCAAAATGCGTGCGCAGCCAGTGTTTGATCAGCAGCAAGGAGCCATATATTTGCGCGATATGGAAATCGTCGATGCGCAGGTTCAGCCCGAGAAAATGGCCTCTATTATGAAAACCCTGACGCCTTATCTGAATCAGTCGTTAAAAAGCTACTTTGATCAGCACCCGGCCTACGTGCTGAGCGCCGATCGCAGTAAAGCGGAATCGCTGGCGAAAAAATTCGCGAAAGGGCTGGAAGTGAAGCCTGGTGAACTGGTCATCCCCTTCACCGACTAACCGCCTGACAGGCAGCTTTACCGTCATCTTATCCGCGCCTTCAGGCGCGGATTTTTTTAAAAAAAGAAAAACAGGTGCAAACGGTTGCCTGAGTCCTTATGCTTATAACCCGGCCTAAACACGCCTTTCGTTTATTCTACTTGCCGGAGCCGCATTCATGACCGCACACCCTCAGCAACTTACTATCCGCCGTCCAGATGACTGGCATATCCATCTTCGTGATGATGATATGCTCAACACTGTGCTGCCCTATACCAGCGCAGTCAATGGTCGTGCTATCGTCATGCCCAATCTGGTTCCGCCGGTAGTCAGCGTCGCGGCGGGCGAAGCTTATCGCAATCGCATTCTGGCTGCCTTACCTGACGGGCACGCTTTTACCCCCCTGATGACCTGCTACCTGACCGACTCGTTAGAGGCCGATGAGCTGGCCCGCGGTTTTCAGTCGGGATTGTTCACGGCCGCCAAACTGTATCCCGCTCATGCCACGACCAATTCAAGCCATGGTGTCACCAATATTGCTTCGATTGCCTCAGTGCTGGAGCGGATGCAAACGCTGGGAATGCCGCTGCTGGTGCACGGTGAAGTGACGGACTCGCACATCGATATTTTTGACCGCGAAGCCCGCTTTATTGAAACGGTGATGGAACCGCTACGCAAACAGTTCCCCGCGCTGAAAGTGGTGATGGAACACATCACGACCAAAGATGCAGCTGACTATGTGGAAAGCGCCAATGAAAACCTGGCGGCAACGATTACGCCGCAGCATCTGATGTTCAACCGCAACCATATGCTGGTCGGGGGTATCCGCCCTCACCTGTACTGTCTGCCGATCCTGAAACGCAATACGCATCAGCAGGCGCTGCGCAGGATTGTCGCCTCCGGTCATCCCCGTTTCTTTCTGGGTACCGACACCGCGCCTCATTTGCGCCATCTGAAAGAGAGCAGCTGCGGCTGTGCGGGTGTGTTCAACGCCCCTACCTCCCTGCCCGCGTACGCCACCGTATTTGAAGAGCTCAATGCCCTGCAGCATTTTGAGGCATTTTGTTCTGAAAATGGTCCGCGTTTCTATGGCCTGCCGCTGAACGAAGGCACCCTTACGCTGGTGCGTGAGCCATGGACGGTAGAAGAAAGCATTGCAATGGGCTCTCATACGCTGGTGCCTTTCCTGGCCGGGGAAACCCTCAACTGGCGTATAAAATAATTTCGCTTGCCTCCGCTATATTTATACTGTAATTATATACAGTATCTTATACGGAGGCTTTTATGCGTGTTGAAATTACCGTTGCCAAAACCCAACCTCTTCCCGCTGGTGCGATGGAAGCCCTGAGCCAGGAGCTGTCGCGCCGGATCGATGAACAATTTCCGCAATTCACCAATCAGGTCAAAGTGCGTTACGCCACGGCGAATCAGCTGAGCGTAATGGGCGGTGACAAAGACACGCGTGAACAAATCAGTGAAATCCTGCAGCAAACGTGGGAAAGCGCTGACGACTGGTTCATTACCGATTAACCGCCACTGTGCTGTTTTTACCGGGTTTCGCCACCCGGTTTTTTTATCTTCATTTATGCCTGACTAACCGCTTGCCCATCTGGACTCCGAATGACCAATGCCCTATGCTGGCGCTGATCATGCATAAAAGGAGTTTCATCCCATGACTACAGATAAACCCGAAGAAGCCATGACCTTTGGCGAGCTGCTGACGCTCATCGGTGAACAGCAACGCCGCTTGACGGTGCTGGAAAACGCCTTTTCCAGCCTGATTTTCTGTCTTGATGACCGGGCCAGTCAGTTACTGGTGCATAATCTTTCGCTTGAAGCGCAAAATCAAAACCATGATGAGCAATTGCAGCAGCAGTTTGCGCGCCTTGCAGAGACATTACAAAAACGTAGCGGTTCAGCAGGCGTTGAAACTTCCCCTCTTTAACCCTGTTTAACGACCTTAATAAGCCTTTTTTATTGTTCAATTAGGACAATTGCACCCCGGTATTCAGGTATTATATCTTCTCAGCCTGACTGTTTTAGAGATAATCATTCTGCATTCAGGCTTTCCATGATACGTTTTAATCAGTGAATCGCCATTTTGCTGTTATAATTGTTTCGCAGTGGAGATTAAAAGCCGCATTGAACCTCATCATGCACTTCGTTTAACGAGTAATAAGGAGGTTATAATGGACAGTCGGAAAGATGTAATTCAGACCCATCCTCTGGTGGGCTGGGATATCAGTACTGTTGACAGCTATGATGCGATGATGATCCGTCTGCACTCCCTTTCGTCGCAGGATCAAACTGAAGAAGACGCGGACGTCGGCCCGACCTACTGGCTGACGACAGATGTAGCCAGGCAATTTATCTCTATTCTCGAAGCGGGTATCGCTAAGATTGAATCTGCCGAGCAAGTAGAACGACTACGAAAGAAGCATTAATACTGCTGCATCAGCGAGGCACCCACCCGGGTGCCTTTTTTCATGGACTTTCTGGTATGCTATTGATTATGTAACCCTTTCAGGAGTTCCATTTTCATGATTTACGATCTCATTGTAGTCGGTAGCGGTTCAGTGGGTGCAGCGGCTGGCTATTATGCGACCCAGGCTGGCCTTTCCGTGCTGATGATTGACAGCGCACATCCTCCCCATCATCAGGGTGCTCATCACGGAGAAAGCCGTTTGATTCGTCATGCCTATGGCGAGGGCGAACGCTATGTACCGCTGGTATTGCGTGCGCAAACGTTGTGGGATGAACTGGAACAGCAGGCGGGCGAGCGCATTATGCATCGTTGCGGTGTCCTGAATCTTGCGCCTGTCCAGTCTGAATTTATTCAAAACGTCGTAAGCAGCGCCCAAACCTGGCAGCTCCCTGTCGAGGTGCTGCAGGCGGCTGACGTGCGCAAGCGCTGGCCACAGCTGGCGGTTCCTGACGGATATCTGGGCGTTTTCGAACCAAACTCTGGCTTTTTAAAAAGTGAACAGGCGGTTCGAAGCTGGATACAGCTGGCAGAAAAACAGGGCTGCGCGCAGTTGTTTAACTGCCCGGTTACTCAGATCCGGCGTGACGGCGAATTGCAACAGGTTACCACGCTCGATGGCCTTTACCGCGGGCGCAAACTGTTGGTCAGTGCGGGCACCTGGGTGAGTAAACTGGTCCCCGATTTGCCCATCGCCCCTACGCGTAAAGTGTTTGCCTGGTATCAGGCTGATGGCCGCTACAGTGAAAATAATGCGTTTCCTGGCTTCACCTGCGAAATGCCGGATGGCAGTCAGTATTATGGTTTCCCGGCGGACAACAATGCTTTAAAAGTCGGTCGTCATGATGGTGGTCAGCTAATGACAACACCTGAAGACCGCAAGCCGTTCGGCAGCCTTTCCGCCGATGGCAGTGAAGCCTTCCGGTTTCTCCGTCAGTTTTTACCGGGCGTTGGGGTTTGCCTGCACGGTGAAGCCTGTAGCTATGACGTGAGTCCTGATGAGGATTTCATCATTGATACACTGCCGGGCGAACCGAATCGTCTGATCATCACCGGTTTAAGCGGACATGGCTTTAAATTTGCCAGCGTGTTGGGTGAACTCGCCAGTCAGTTTGCACAGAATAAACCGTTCAGTTTCGATCTTACCCCTTTCCGTTTATCGCGTTTTCACGCCTGACCGTACGGCGCGTGTGCAGTGCACCGCGCCGCATTGACACAGATTTACACGCCAGCCCGTTTTACCGCTTTTTCTTCTGCCAGCCAGGTGTTTCAGAGATGTTTCTCCCTCAGTCACGTCATGCCGCCGCCAGATAAGTGCGTTTATTCAATAATCCTGCGCTTAGTCAAATCGGTTCACCAAACCCATTGCACCAGCACAAATAAATTTATAGAAAAGTAAGCGTCATTGATTTTGTGTTTCATTCTGTAGATTCTTGTTTCCACGTATTCCTTTGATGCTGTAGCACAATGTCGCTGACAAATTCCTCCACCCGTTACGGTTTACTCACGATTTTTCTGCACTGGTCAATGGCCGTGGTTATTTACGCCATGTTCGCGCTGGGCCTGTGGATGGTTGGCCTGAGCTATTACGATAGCTGGTACCATAACGCGCCTGACATTCATAAAAGCATCGGCGTGTTATTAATGCTGGCGCTGGTCATCCGGCTGGTATGGCGTGTGCTTTCGCCGCCCCCTGAACCGCTGCGTAGCTATTCTCCTGCGGTGCGCTTCGCGGCAGTGTTCGTGCACTGGCTGCTTTACAGCCTGCTTATTGCCCTTCTGCTGAGTGGCTATCTGATCTCGACTGCGGATGGCAAACCCGTGTCTGTTTTCGGTTGGTTCTCGTTACCGGCGTTATTCAGTGGCGCGGGTGAACAGGCGGATTTAGCAGGAAATATTCATCTGTGGCTGGCCTGGAGCATCGTGGTGCTGTCGGTGTTGCACGGTCTTGCCGCGTTAAAACATCACTTTATTGACCGCGATATCACCCTGAAAAGGATGCTGGGACGGCGCATCCACTCTCCCTCTGAAAAGGAAAAATGATATGTTCAAAAAAACGCTTCTGGCTGTTACCGCTACTGGCCTGCTGCTGGGATCACTGACCGCTAATGCCGCCGATTACAAAATCGATAAAGAAGGCCAGCACGCCTTTGTTCAGTTCCGTATTCAGCATCTGGGCTACAGCTGGCTGTATGGGACGTTTAAAGATTTTGATGGCTCATTCACCTTCGATGCAGACAATCCCACCGCCGATAAAGTCGATGTCACGATTAAAACCAACAGCGTGGATACCAACCACGCCGAGCGTGACAAACATATTCGTGGCCCTGAATTTCTGAACGTGGCGAAACATCCCACCGCGACGTTCAAATCGACTTCCGTGAAAAAAGACGGTGACAAACTGGCGGTCACCGGGGATTTAACGCTGAATGGCGTGACAAAACCGGTGACGCTGGAAGCCAAAATGATGGGCGAAGGAAAAGATCCGTGGGGCGGTTATCGTGCCGGTTTTGAAGCTGAAGGCGAGATTGCGCTGAAAGACTTTAATATCACCCATGACCTGGGCCCTGCCTCGCAGAACGTCGAGTTAATTATCTCTGTTGAAGGCGTCCGTCAGTAACAAAACACCCGCCTGAAGTCGGCCTTCAGGCGGGGTCGGTTATTTCCGCGTCGGTGCCGGAATGGTCATATTCAGCAAGCCACGCGACTTGTTAAAGATTTTATTGCCATTCTCACGTCCCGCCCGACGGGCACGCTGTTCTTCAGGCGACAGACGGGCTTCTTCCTGGCACAACGGGCTACAGCAGTGCTCATACTTCTCGGCACAACTTTCGCACTGTATAAACAGTAAGTGACAACCATCATTGACGCAGTTGACGTGCGTATCGCAGGGCTCACCACACTGATGACAATGCGCCAGAACATCATCCGATATACGCTCGCCCATGCGTTCATCAAAAACAAAGTTTTTACCTTTAAAACGCACCGGTAAATTTTGTTCCCGCGCCCGACGTGCATATTCAATAATCCCACCCTCGACATGATAAACATCCTGAAAACCGTTGTGTCGCATCCAGGCGCTGGCTTTTTCACAGCGAATCCCTCCGGTGCAGTACATCACGATTTTTTTGTCTTTCTTGTCTTTGAGCATATCCACGGCCATGGGCAGCTGATCGCGGAACGTGTCGGCAGGCACCTCTAATGCGTTATCGAAACGCCCGACTTCATACTCATAATGATTGCGCATATCGACAAAGACCGCATCAGGATCGTCGAGCATGGCGTTAACTTCGGCCGCTTTCAGGTAGTTGCCGACATTACTGGCATCAAAGGTGTCGTCCTCAATCCCGTCAGCCACAATACGATCGCGCACTTTCAGGCGCAGCACCCAAAACGACTTGCCATCATCATCCAGCGCAATATTCATGCGCAGATTGTCCAGCGCGGGATCAAAGCCGTACAAAAAGGCTTTCATAGCCTCGTACTGGCTGGCTGGCACGCTGATCTGCGCATTGATGCCCTCATGGGCAACGTAGATGCGACCAAACACCTTTAATGCGGTTAACCCGACATAGAGCGCATCGCGAAAGGCTTTGGGATCGGCAATGGTGAAGTACTTGTAAAAAGAGACTGTGGTGCGCGGTTCGGTTTCGGCCAACATACGCGCCTTCAGCTCTTTATTGGAAACAAGGTTGTGTAACACTGGCATGGTGTTCGTTCCTGTTATCAATAGAAGAAATTTAGCGCGCACATGATACCTGAAATGAAAAAAATGCGAAGCGTATAAGAAAAATTGATAGGTAAAACGGTAAATTTCGTTGCGCGATGGTGTTGTGCCCTCATTTTCATCTTCTGCAACACCCGGAGAAATGCTCTAACATTTCAGCCGCGGGGAAAAAAATGGCACAATAACCGCAACTGACGAATAACAGCACCGCAGGTGCACGACGCAGGATAACAGTATTCAAGATGACCCAATTGCCTCAATTTTCACGTGCACTTTTTCATCCCCGCTATTGGTTGACCTGGTTGGGTATCATTTTTCTCTATATTTTGGTCCTGTTACCTTATCCCCTGCTCTACGCGCTGGGTAGCGGTATTGGCCGTATCGCTATGCGGTTTATGAAGCGACGTGTGGCCATTGCTCGCCGCAACCTGGAGCTGAGCTTTCCGGATATGCCGACCAACGATCGTGAAGCCATGATTAAGCATAATTTTGAATCTGTGGGCATGGGTCTGATTGAAACCGGCATGGCGTGGTTCTGGCCCGACTGGCGGATTCATAAATGGCACACACCTTCCGGTCTGGAACATATTCAGCAGGCCCATGATACCCAGCGCGGCGTGTTACTTATCGGTATGCATTTCCTGACGCTGGAAATTGGCGCGCGTATGTTTGGCATTCATAATCCCGGTATTGGCGTTTACCGGCCGAATGACAATAAATTGATCGACTGGTTACAAACCCGCGGTCGTATGCGCTCCAATAAAGGCATGCTGGATCGTAAGGACCTGAAAGGCATGATCCGGGCCTTAAAACGTGGGGATATCATCTGGTATGCGCCCGATCATGATTATGGTCCCCGCAGCAGCGTGTTCGTCCCCTTCTTTGGCGTCGACAAAGCCGCCACCACCGTAGGGACACATATGTTAATGCGTACCGGAAAACCGGCGGTTATCCCGTTTGTGCCGCGCCGTCTGCCGGAAGGACGCGGTTACGAGTTGATCATTTTGCCTGATGTCAGCGCTGATTTTCCGCTGACCAGCGAAGAAGACACCGCCGCGCGCATGAATAAAGTGGTGGAAGAAGGCGTACTGCTGGCACCTGAGCAGTACATGTGGCTGCATCGCCGCTTTAAAACCCGCCCTGAAGGCGAACCCTCGCGCTATTAACCTCACCGCTGCCCGACACCGATGCGGGCAGCGCTTTTCCCTTACGGGGTGGTAAACCGTTTGTTCTGCACCCGACCTGGCGGTACGACCTCGCCCTGCCCCCATTCCACCGTCGGGCATGCCCTTCATGTTAAGCTGGATAATGCGTTGCGGTTGAACAGGAGTAAACGATGCTCTGGCTGCTTTCAAAATATGCAATAACGGCCCTGATGGTGGTGGTGATCTCGGAAGCGGCAAAACGCAGCGATCGTCTTGGCGGCCTGCTTGCGGCGCTGCCACTGGTCACGATTCTGGTGCTTGTCTGGATGAAACTGGAAGGACAAATGCAGGCCAAAATTGCCGCCCACGCCTGGTACACCTTCTGGTATGTGGTGCCGACCTTGCCCATGTTTATCCTGTTTCCTTTTTTGTATCAGCGTACAGGCTTCTGGCTTACCCTGGGACTGAGCTGCGTCCTGACGCTTATCGTATTCGTTCTCTGGGCCGTTCTGCTGAAACGCTGGGGCATCGAACTGCTGTGATGGCCTTCTCTGCGAGACAAGCCAGCACGATGTACCGCCTGATTTCATCACATCATTTTGCCTGCCGAACAGCCAGACATATTCGCCCTCTGACGCACTGACTTTCTCTCCTGCGATTTTGGTCTATCCTTCACTGAAATCACGTTAATCAGGCAAGGAGAGAAGCATGAGTATGTTCACTACACTGGAAGAAGCGATTGACGCTGCGCGTGAAGAGTTTCTCGCCAACCATCCAGACCTTGAGCAAGATGATGCAGCTATCAATCAGTTCGGTCTGCAAAAATATGTTATGCAGGATGGCGATATCATGTGGCAGGCAGAGTTCTTCGAAGACGAAGGGGATTCAGGCGAATGTTTACCGATTCGCAGTGGTGAAGCCGCTCAGGCAATTTTTGACGGTGACTTCGATGAGATTGAGTTGCGTCAGGAGTGGTTAGCGGAAAACACGCTGCATGAATGGGACGATGGCGAATTTCAGCTTGAGCCTCCACTGGACAGTGAAGAAGGTAAGGCTGCCGCCGAAGAGTGGGAAGACGATAACAGCGATTCCGATCGCGGTTACGTGTAAGGTCCATGGCTGGCGTCGACCGGAATAAGCAACGTATCGACGACCAGTGATAACGGCAGGTCGAGAATGGTGATAATCCGCCATGCCCCCTCCCTGACGTCCCACTTTACGCCGGGATAAAACTGGTTACCGTGTCCCTGTCCGGGCACGGTACGGCTGATAATACTGCCACAGCCGCTCAGCGTAACGATAGCGAGGGACAGCAGCGTTAACATAACGAGTTTATTCACAATAGCGACTCAGGTTAGACAGCCGTCATTTTAATCATGACTCAGGTGGCGTTACCATCCTGTTTACGTAAAACTGCAAAATAATGTTGCTGTCTGTGTCGGGCCAGGGGCAAAAAAAAAGCGGCATCTCTGCCGCTTTTTTCATTATGCCTGATGCGGAAGCGCGTCAGGATTAAGCGAAAGTTTTTGATAACTCTCTACCCACTGATGGTATTTCTCGCCACTTTCCCACAAACGGGTGTGAACGCGCGCCAGTACCACCGGATCGCTGATCAGCTGCAAACGTTGTTCACGACCCAGCTTCTCGGGCGCATCGCTCAGTGCCTGATCAACCCGCCGATCGCGCGCATGATCTAACAACTGGCTGTGCTTGTGCCGTGAGGTCGCCAGCGCTGTCGCCAGTGCGTTAAACGCCGGGTTAAACAACGCGTGCATAAAGCCGTTTTTCAGGACGCGCTGGCGGTTCAGCTCGACGTAACGGTCAGTATCGATCAGCTCTTTTGGCGGATCATACTCTTCCGGAATCAGGAACAGCTTCGCCTTCTTGGTCTTAAGGCCCAGCCCCGAACGGCTCGACATCACTGAGACAAACGGTGACAGAATCAGTGAGAAGACAATAGGCGCCAGCCACCACAGGAAGTTGAGATCCAGCCAGCCCATTCCGGCTGCCCATACGATACCCAATGCCATCTGCGAGCCATGACGTTTAAAGGCCTCGCTCCAGGGCGTTGCATCATCATCACGCTGCGGTGAGTTCCAGACGACTTCCCAGCCCAGGAACGCGCTGACCACAAATACGGTGTGGAACAGCATGCGCACCGGTGCCAGCAGAACCGAGAACAGCATTTCCAGCAGCAGCGACACAAACAGACGCAGTGCGCCACCGTAAGGTTTCGCGCCTTTACACCAGATCAGCACCACACTCAGCAGCTTCGGCAGGAACAGCAGCACCAGCGTGGTGGAGAACAGCGCAATCGCCAGTTCAGGACGCCATTGCGGCCAGACCGGGAACAGCTGTCGAGGCTGCAGGAAGTAGGTCGGTTCCATCAGCGTGTGGACCACCTGTAGGGCGGTGGACAGCGCCAGGAACATAAACCACAGCGGGGCTGAAAGGTATGACATCACGCCCGTCAGGAAGACCGCACGGTGGACCGGATGCATCCCTTTAACGAGGAACAGCCGGAAGTTCATCAGGTTACCATGACACCAGCGGCGATCGCGTTTAAGCTCATCCAGCAGATTCGGCGGCAATTCCTCGTACGAGCCAGGCAGATCATAGGCAATCCATACGCCCCAACCCGCACGGCGCATCAGTGCCGCTTCCACAAAGTCGTGAGACAAAATGGATCCCGCAAAAGACCCTTCACCGGGCAGCGGTGCCAGCGCACAGTGCTCAATAAACGGTTTCACACGGATGATGGCGTTATGGCCCCAGTAATGCGATTCCCCTAACTGCCAGAAATGCAGACCCGCGGTAAACAACGGCCCATAAACACGCGTCGCAAACTGCTGGCAGCGCGCATACAGCGTGTCCATTCCGGACGCTTTTGGTGACGACTGAATGATCCCGGCATTCGGGTTCGCTTCCATCATGCGCACCAGACCGGTCAGACATTCCCCGCTCATGACGCTGTCCGCATCCAGTACGACCATGTAGCTGTAGTTGCTGCCCCAGCGACGGCAGAAGTCGTCAATGTTGCCGCTCTTACGCTTCACACGACGACGGCGACGGCGGTAGAAGATCTTTCCTGCCCCACCGACATCACGCACCAGCTCCATCCAGGCCTTTTGCTCAGCAATAGCAATATCGGCATCGTAGCTGTCACTCAGGATATAGACATCGAAGTGCTCAGCGTTGCCTGTACGCACAACGGATTCCCAGGTGGCGCGCAAGCCTGCGAACACACGGCCCACATCTTCATTACAGATGGGCATGATCAGCGCGGTACGGTGCTCTGGATTCAGCGCTTCATCCCCGACTGTCGAGTAAGAGATGCTGTATTTATCCCGACCGATCAGCAGTTGTAAAAAGCCCATCAGTGCTGTCCAGAAGCCCGCCGACACCCAGCAGAACAGAATCGCAAACAGGAACAAAATTCCCGTCTGCAACACATAAGGCAGAATCTGCATGACAGACTGCTGCCAGTTCTGGTTGATCATGTCCATCGGATCCAGCAGCGTCCAGCCCTGGTAAGGCAGAATGGTCTTCATGTACCACGTGGCCACCACGGTTTGAAACACCGTAAGAATCAGGAGGATATAGCGGCGAACAGAACCGACATGGCGCCATTTTTCTTCTGCGCGCTGCTCTTCCGCCGTGGCATAACGCGGAACCGCCTTATGACCCCGTAATGAGTCCCAGGCACGTGCCAGCGGGTTAGTGCGCCAGGCTTCCGGAAACATCAGCGAACGCTTCACCTTTGGCATCGCTTTCAGGGTGGTACGTTCCAGATAGTCTTTGCCTAGCTGTGCACCACCCGCGAGGGAATCAGGCCAGGCCATTTCAACACGTGATGAAACGGACTTCAGCGGTGCATCGTCAGGACGATCGCTGGCGGCCACATCCTGACCCAGCGATTCGTGCAGTTGATGGAACGTCTGGGCATTCTGTAAAGACGCCCCCAGACGCGCTTTTCCTGCCGCATCCAGCGGCAGGGCTTCTACATAGCGTTGAGGTGTAAAAGTCAGATTATTCATTGGCAGGTAACTGATAGCTCCAGGTTTCCGTCAATGTTTTGTCACCGCTTACCAGCGCGGCACGCATTTCAGTCGCCTGCTTGTTATCTTTAACCCGGATACGCAGAACCAGGCGCCAGCCTTTGGTAACCGGATTGTAGCGAACGCTCTGTTCCACCACTTCCCCGTTTTTACCTACGCTGACCTGAGGCGCAACCTGGCTATCGACCGGCATTTCACTCATGTCTTTCCCTACGAAATCGATGGTGAAGGCCACCGTGCCATCCGGCTGACGAACCAGGTTTGACTGCTTCACGTCGCCCGCCGAGCGCAGCGTATCTTTGACCCAGGCAACATCATCTGAATGCAGCTTGTTTTCATTACGGCCAAAGTGCAGACGGTAGTCAAAGTCCATGGCTTTACCGGGTTCCGGCAGATTTTCCGGTGTCCAGAACGCCACGATGTTATCGTTGGTTTCGTCAGCGGTGGGGATTTCCACCAGCTCAACATGGCCTTTGCCCCACTCGCCTAATGGCTCAACCCAGCCGCTTGGGCGCAGATCGTAACGATCGTCCAGATCCTGATAATTATTGAAATCACGTCCGCGCTGCAGCAGCCCGAAGCCTTTCGGATTTTCAATCGTGTAGGTGCTGACCGCCAGATGGCGCGGGTTGTTGAGTGGACGCCAGATCCATTCACCATTGCCGCTGTGGATCGACAAACCGTCCGAATCATGCAGTTCAGGGCGGAAATTCGAGACCGTCGATGGCTGATTGCGGCCAAACAGGAACATGCTGGTTAACGGCGCGATGCCCAGTTTACCGACCTTGTCACGCAAATAGACCTGCGTCTTAACATCGACGGTAGTCTCCTGGCCTGGGTGAATCGTGAAACGGTAGGCACCGGTGGCACGTGGAGAATCCAGCAGCGCATAAATCACTAACTGCTTGTCCTGGGGTTTTGGACGTTCAATCCAGAACTCTTTGAAACGCGGGAACTCTTCACCTGACGGCAGCGCGGTATCGATCGCCAGACCACGGGCAGACAGACCATAAACCTGGCCTGCACCAATCACACGAAAATAACTGGCCCCCAGGAAGCTGGCGATTTCGTCATCTTTCTTATTCTTGCTGTTCAACGGATACAGGACTTTAAAACCGGCAAAGCCAAGGTTTTTAACCGCATCAGCATCGTGCTTCACGTTGCCAAAGTTGAAATAGTCAGGATTGTATTTGATCTCACGTACGGTATTGGCGGTGATTTCATTGATCTTCACCGGCAAATCAAAGTACATGCCCTGATGGTAAAACTCGAGCTTAAACGGCGTACGCAGTTTGCCCCAATACGCTTTATCGTGGTTGAACTGAATCTGCTGATAATCAGCAAATTTCATGTCACGAAACTGAGAGGGTAAATTACTTTTTGGCGCTTCAAAGCTTTTTCCAGACAACTCTTTCGCTTGTTTCGCGACATCATCAAAGTTAAACGCCCAACTGTTGTTGGCATACAAAGCCAGCAGGACCGCTGCGCCAATCCAGCGCATTTTCGTCAGCCCCACATTATTTTTTACATTAGTCAGCACATCCCCCCCTTTCGTGTGCTTAATACAAACCCGCTTATCTTAATGGATAATTCGGCTTTCCGACAGCATATGCACAACAATGTTCCCGATAATCATCTACTCGCGAGGTGATTTTAGGACAATTAAACGTTACGGGCTCAACTGAGATTCAACTGATAGTATACTCTGTTATCTCCAGCTAGAATTTCCCTCCAACATAAAACGGTTTCAGGGCGAAACCGCCTAAAACGTACTAACGAACTGGAACTTTATGAGTACAAAAAAACCTGAGCGTGAATATTTTCTCGACTCCATTCGGGCCTGTTTGATGTTGTTAGGCGTGCCGTTTCACGTCTCCCTGATCTATTCGTCTCAGTCATGGGCCGTCAACAGCCACGATGCCTCACTGTGGCTCACTACCCTCAATGATTTTATTCATTCGTTTCGTATGCAGGTGTTCTTTGTTATCTCGGGCTACTTCTCTTATATGCTCTATCTGCGCTATCAGCCTCAGCGCTTTCTGAAAGTCCGCTTAGAGCGCGTCGGGATTCCGATGCTCACCGCGGTTCCGCTGATCACGCTGCCGCAGTTCTTTATGCTGAAAGCCTGGACACCAAAGCTGTCGAACTGGAACAATTTGTCGCTGTATGACAAGTACAATACGCTGATGTGGGAGTTGATCTCGCACCTGTGGTTTTTGCTGGTGCTGGTGCTGCTTACCACACTGGGCATGATCACCTTCCGCTGGCTACGCGATCAGCAGCGCAATATTGACTACCAACGTGTCGGCTGGACAAAGCTGGCTCTGGGGCTGTTATTGTGGGCCGTGCTCTGGGGAGCAGTACGGCGGGCGATTTTTTATGCCCACCCTTCCCTGTTGGGCGATGCGCTGTTTAACTTTGCCGTTATGCAGTGTCTGTTCTTCCTGCCGTTTTTTATGCTGGGTGCCCTCAGCTGGAAACATCAGGCGCTGAAAACGCTGTTTGTCCGGGCAAACCCGCTGCTGTACGTCGGGGCCGTCGTGATGCTGGTCGCCTACATTGCAAACCAACGGCTGAACAGTGGCGAAGGCTGGCTGTATGAAACCGACGCGCTGATCAGCAGCATGATGGGGCTTTGCATGCTGAACGTTTGTTACAGTCTGGGTCATAAATGGCTGAATTCTCACTCTCCTCAGATCATGTACCTGGTCAATGCCTCCCTGTTCATTTACCTGGTGCATCACCCTTTGACCCTGCTGTACGGAATTTTTATGACGCCGCATTTGCACAACAACACGTTTGGCTTTTTTCTGGGCCTCTTAATGGTGTTTGGTGCCTCCTTCATTTTGTATGAGTTGCACCTGCGCATTCCTCTGCTGCGCTTTCTGTTCTCCGGTAAACCGCAAAAGCGTTAAGGTAAAGGCGACCGTTCGGGTCGCCTTTTTTATTACAGTAGCCACTCAATAGGCAGCCGCCAGACCAGCCGGACCTGCAGACGTTGCCACCAGCTACAGCCGGGCTCATGCTTATGCACAACCTGCTGCGCTTCGCCTGGATATTCCAGCCAGTTTACCCGGCCCCACTTATCCAGTTGCAATGTCCAGGCTCTGTCACGCATGGATTCACTAAAGCGCCGGTGGGTTTCCGTGGCCAGGGTTTCACTTTCGATCACCAGTCCCATCTCCGTGTTTAACACGGCGGAACGCGGATCAAAGTTAAACGAGCCAATAAACAGAATGGCTTCGTCTACCGAGAAGGTTTTCGCATGCAGGCTTGAGCCAGAATTCCCGGTTAATCCGCGATCGTGCGGCGCATCGTTTACGCCCGCCTGCGGCTTTAACTCATACAGCGCGATGCCATGACGCAGGAGCTTTTTGCGCCACTTGGCATAACCGGCATGCACAACAGAAACGTCGTTCGCTGCCAGAGAGTTCGTCAGAATCGCAATTTTCACGCCTTTACGCTTTAGCGACAATAACTGCGCCACGCCCGCGCGGGTGGGAACAAAGTAGGCGGAAATGATATCAAACTGACGCTGGGGTGAACCGATAACCTCCAGCATGCGCTGGGGCAGAAGCGATTTGCGACGGGCTTTACCCAGCCCCTTGCGCGGATCGTCACTCAACAGCCGGGCTTTTGCCCAGACAAACGGTAAGCTGTCCTGCGTCAGTTGCTGAATCAGTGGCGAATGGCTCAGTCGCTTCAGATAGTGCTGAACGCCCTCGTTCTCACGCCATTCGGGAGGCAGAACGACCTCAGGATGTGCCGTCACGTCCTGTTCCAGCACATCGTCCAAAGGGGAAACTGGTTTACTGTGCCAGTAGCGTTCAAAATCCTCCGCCACTTCCTTGACCACGGTTCCAATTGCCAGCACGTCGAGATCGGCAAACAGCGGTTCGTTACCTGTCCCAAAGTATTCATCGCCAATATTGCGCCCACCCACCACCGTGGTGATGCCATCGGCGGTAAAGCTTTTATTGTGCATACGACGATTGAGGCGTGCAAAATCAGTGAGGTAACCTAAGGCGCGCAACGTGCGAAAGGAAAAGGGGTTGAACAGTCTGACGGTAATATTTGGATGATGATTAAGCTGCGCCAGCGTATCGTCCAGCCCTGGCGTATTGTTATCATCGAGCAGGAGCCGGACTTTCACGCCGCGATTGGCTGCATCCAGCATGGCGCTGAACAGGAGCCGACCAGACATGTCGTTTTGCCAGATATAGTATTGAATATCCAGCGTCTTTGTCGCTTTTTCCATCAGCAGGTAACGGGCAGCAAAGGCATCCAGCCCGTCACTCAGCGGATGAATACCGCTTAGCCCCGGATGACGCAGCCCGGGCGGAACAAGCCGTTGCTCAAGCCAACTCTGGCTCGGTGCAGGCTGGGGAAGATTAAACGCTTCGGTCATGGAGAGTCCCTGAATCTTACGGTCATTTATTATTATTCCTTCGCGCGGCACGGGATGCCAGTCGCGGTTGCTCAGCAGCAAGACTGAAAGCAATGTTTTTTAGTCTAGACTTACTCCAACGATCTGTGACCGACATTTGTCCGGCAGGAGAGGAATATGCGCAACCAGCCTATCACTGACGATCACGTACACCATCAACCCCGTCTGTTTCAAAGCTTTTTTCAGGGCAGTTTTCCCTGCTCTACCGCCTGCCGCACGCCTGGTAAGCGCCTGGATATGGTGATCAGCAGTGGCCACGATATGTTGTTCAGAAAAGACTATGCCGCGCTGGTCGGTTTGCATCTGTTGACCGCACGTGACGGTGCGCGCTGGCATCTGATTGAGAAAACGCCAGGCCAGTACGACTGGCGTAGCTTTTTACCCATGGTCGATGCGGCGCGGGATCAACAGTTGCAGGTCATCTGGGAGCTGGCCCATTTTGGCTATCCGGACCATCTCACTATCTGGAAAGCCAGCTTTGTCGATCATTTTGAACGTTATGCCCGTGCGATGGCGACATTGCTGCGCGATCGGGGAATCGAACAGCCCTTTTTTACCCCGATTAACCAAATATCGTTCTGGTCCTGGGCGGGTGCGGAGGTGGCCTGGTTTAATCCTCACGTCAGTCAGCGCGGAAAAGAGTTAAAACGGCAACTGGTCCGTGCCTCTCTGGCGGCGATACAGGCGATTCGCGACGTGATTCCCGCGGCGCGATTTGTTCTTACCGATCCGCTGGTACAGATTGCCCATCATCCTGATAACCCCGACAGTAAACCCGGGGCCGATGCCCAACATCAGGCTCAGTTTGAGGCCTGGGATATGCTGGCCGGTCGCCTTGATAAGGAACTGGGCGGGCGCGAAGAGTATCTGGATATTCTGGGTCTGAATTATTACCCCGATAACCACTGGTATTTTCCCGATCAGCCCATGGACAGAGACGATCCCGTACGGGCCCCACTCCACCTGTTACTGGCCCAGTACTGGCAACGCTATCAGCGCCCCATGTTAATCGCTGAGACGGGCGCAGAAGGCGAGGCACGGGCCCCCTGGCTGCAGGAAGTCAGTGAAAATGTTATGGTCGCGCTGGATCAGGGTATCGCGATGGAAGGGATTTCTCTGTACCCGGTGGTTGAGTATCCGGCCTGGGCCGATGACAGACGGTCGCCAGGCTCACTGTTAGGGCTGGCCGATCCGAACGGCAACCGAACGGTACACGAGAATCTGGCACTGGTACTACGAAGCCAGCAGATTAAATTCAGTCAGCGCGTTCAGCGTTGACCGGTGGGCGGTTTAGGATAGCAGGTTTGTGCATCGACATGGTCGACGGGCGTGGTAAGACGGCTGTCGTTAAACCATGTCATCAGAAACAGAAAGGTGACACCAATCAGGCAAGCCGTCAGCAGCCCAATAATCGCAATCAGTTTATCATCGCGCGATTCCATCCCTCACTCCTTTCAGGTCCGGTTGATAAACACTAGCTCATCCAAAGCGTGACGATCAGAACGAAAATTATAAGCGTTACCGACGTCACTGCAAGCACCACAATCGCGAAGTGCGCATCGGCAAGCGGCTGAGCCACGGGTTCCTCATGCTCTTCGGGTGGGTGGGGTAAGAACATGCTCTTCCTGGTCAAAACGGCATAATGGGGCGATAGTGCGCGACAGTGTAAAACAAACCCGTCGCGTTAGCCGTGATTTTACAAAACAGCCCGCTGGCAAACTGATGGGCGACGATTACGGCCCCCTGGCGTCAGCCTGATGCCGTGCCCCACTCTGGTTTTCGCCCGACCAACCCCCGCCGAGTGCACTGTATAACGCGATTTGGGCCTGCAACAGATTATTCTTTACCGTTACCAGATTTAGCTGCGTGGCAAACAGGGTGCGTTGCGCATCCATTTCGTCCAGATAAGAGGCATAGCCATTTTGATAGCGATTCGTTGCAATACGCAGTGCCTCGGCGACAAACTGCTCTTGCTTCTGGAGCGCTTCACGCTGTGCTTCGCCCTGGTGAATGGCATCCAGCGCGTTATTGACTTCGGAGAACGCGTTTCTTACCACTTTCTCATAGGTGTAAAGTGCCTGATTGCGAGAAGCCATAGCGACATCGACCTGGGCGGTCAATGCTTCACGGTTCAGCAACGGTGCCAGAATACTGCCTCCTACGCTCCAGAGGCGGAACGGATCGTCCACCAGCTGATGCAAAACGGAACGCTGTAACGTGCCCGACGCTGTCAGATTAATTCCCGGCAGTAACTTCGCCTTTGACGCAGCCAGGCTGGCATCGGCGGCCAGCAGCTGGCGCTGCGCCTGGACGATATCCGGGCGACGATTCAGTAAGGCTGACGGCAAAATGCCCGGTATCGTCTGTGGCATCAGGACAGTAAAGTCGCGGTGACGGGCTACCTCCCGAGGGTTCATGCCGACTAAAATACTGAGCGCGTTTTCCTGCTGAGCAATCTGATGCTGTAACTGCGGCACCTGGGCTTGCGCGGACTGATACTCCGATGAGGCCTGCATCCACTCCAGCCGGGACGTATAACCTGTTTCAAACTGACGCTGCGCCAGTCGGAGCGAGTTACGCCGTATGGCCAGCGTCGCTTCGGTCACGCGCAGTTGTTCATCCAGCGCGCAGAGCGTCATATAACCCGATGCAACGGAACTGGCGATGGTCAGTTCTGCGGCCGACGCGGCCGCCTGCTGCGCCTCCAGCGTGGCGCGGGTGGCATCAATCGTATCGGCCCGTGCGCCCCACAAATCGACATTGTAACTGGCCTGAAGCTGCCCCTGAAAAACGGAGGTTTCATAAGGCTGCCCGGTCACAGCCGACAGGGCACGTTGACGCGTTGCCGCAACCCCGCCACTGAGCGTGGGAAAGTTATCGCCCTCAGCGCCACGCAGTTGCGCACGATATTGATCCACCCGCGAACGGGCTATCAAAATATCGGGATTATGCTGTAATGCCTGCTCCACCAGTCGGTTCAGATCCCGATCGCCAAACGCCTGCCACCAGGCCGCCTCTGGCGGCGCGGAAGGCCCAACCTGTTCGCGCCATTGTGACGGAATGGGTAACGAGGCCGGGGCTTTCTCAACCTGGGTGCTGCACCCTGCTAACAGGGCGGCCAGCATGCCTGCCACTAACCGAGCGCCCTTCATGGTGCGGTCTCACTGACTGGTGAGGCCGCCGTATCAATACTGACCTCGACTGACATGCCAGGCCGTAACTGTTGCTGCACCTCCGGCGCGACGTCAATGCGTACGGGAATACGCTGGGCGATTTTCACAAAGTTACCGGTCGCGTTATCCGGTGAGATAGCGCTGAATTCTGAGCCTGCCGCTGGAGATATATCGGCAACGCGACCGTCGAAACGTTTACCATCCAGCGCATCGACACGAATCGTCACCGGCAACCCCGCGCGAATATGCGCAAGCTGGGTTTCTTTATAGTTTGCGATGATCCACTTATGTGCAGGCACCACGGAGGTCAGGCGCGTCCCGGCCGTCACATAGGCGCCTTTACGCACCGATAACTGCCCTAACTGACCCGCATCGGGCGATATGATACGGGTATTTGCCAGGTCGATTTCAGCCAGCTCCAGCGCCGCCTGCGCACTGGCAACGTCCGCCTCCAGCGACGCCCGGTTTACGATCACCGTTTGCAGATTTTGCTGAGCGACTGCAACCTGGGCTTCTGCCTGATGAAGCTGAGCCAGCCCCTGCGCGTTCGCTGCGCGTGCGGCATCCCGCTCACGCACGGAGAGCGAACCATCCGCGGCCAGATTCTCTACCCGCTTCAGATCCAGGCCACTTTTCACCGCCTGCGCTCTGGCGTTTTCCAGAGCGGCTTTGTTGCTCTGGATCGTGGCCTGCGCGCTAAGACGCTGCTGTTGGTTGTTGCTCAGAGCGGCCTGCTTCATGGCCAGTTGTGCCTGCGCCTGATGCACTCGCTGGCGATAAATACGATCGTCAATCGTCATCAGCACCTGACCTTTTTTGACCGGCTGCAGATCGGCCACGTTCACAGCAGTCAGATATCCGCTCACCTGCGGGCTGATAAAGGTGACCTGGCCGCGTACATAGGCGTTTTCCGTGCTCTGGACCGGACTGGTAAAAGGCCATAGCTGCCAGGCATACAGAATAACCAGCACACCAATGACCGCAATGCCGCTCCCCAGGGCGATGGAGAGAATACGACGGCGATTGGCCCGATCGCGTTCTGCTGCCTGAAGTTCATCCTGCTGACTCATACTTACTCCGTTCGTTCTTGTGCGGCGGCGAGCTGACGCTGCTCTGCCAGATGAAATTTGGCCTGTCGCCAGTCAAGGTAGCGTCGACGTGTTAAACGCCATAACACCCACATCAGCGTAACCAGCGCCAGAGTTGCGGTCAGCAGATAGGTGTCGTTGTAGGCCAGGACGTTCGCCTGCAGGGTGGCGACGGACTGAAGCTGGCTGGTGCTTTGGGCACTCAATAATACGCTATCGCCAATCTGGCTGCTAAAGAGCCCACCATATTGCGTAAGCCGATCGCTGACGTTGGGATCCAGTAACGATAATTGATCGCCGAGCAGGCTGGAGTGATATTTTTCACGCCAGACCTGAAAGGTTCCCAGAATCGCTGATCCGATTAAACCGCCCAGGTTTTGGCTCATGCCGAACAGGACCACGAAACTGACCAGATTTTTAGGCTGCGTGACGACGCTGCCAATCCCCATCAGCATGGCCGGCGCCATGAAAAAGGCACTGCCGAACCCCAGCAGAAACTGACTCAGGTACATATTGTTCGCGCGCGTGACCGGGCTGGATTGCGCATCCATCAGTGAGGCGATAATCATGACGACCAGCGATGCGACGATCGGCCAGTTAAGATGGGTAGGCTTGATAGTCAGCGCGCTGGCGGCAATGCCCGCCACCACACCGGCCATGATGGCAAGCGCCAGGCCGTGCATTTGATCATTCTGTAATCCAATCTGCTGCAGGAAGCCGACTGCCCCCGTATTCTGCTCTGCCAGTACGATGCGAATCATGATCATCACAATGCCTAAACGCACGATCATTCCACTGCTGAGCCAGCGCGTGTTAATGAGTGGATTGCGGCGATTGTGCTCAATCACAAAGGCACTGACGATCAGCACCAGCGCCAGGGCTGAACAGATCCCCAGCCAGGGCGTACTGAACCACCACTCAATACGGCCCAGCGACAGCACGCCACACAGCAACGCCATGCCCGGAGCCAGCAGGATAAACGTCAGGAAATCCATCTTTTCAAAAGCTTTAATACGATCGCCCGGCGGCAGCTTAACCACCAGCACCGCTCCTAATGCAATCAGCGCTAACCCCAGCTCAAACAGATACAGCCCTCGCCACTCGTCCAGTTGTAGCAACTCACTGGAGAACAGGCGCGCCAGCGGAATAGCGAGCTGTGAGGCGGTGAGACCAATGACCAGCGCTTTTAAGCGATGCCTGGCAGGCCAGGCCTGAACCTGGTAATAAATGCCCAGCGAGCTTAGCGCCGCACCGACCATGCCATGGGCCGTGCGCACGATAATCGCTGAACTCAGATCGTTGGCAAACAGATGGAAAAAGGCGACCAGGACGTACAGCACCAAAAACGCTTCGGTAAATACGCGTAAACCAAACTGCTGGCGAAATTTTACCAACAGCAGGTTGATGGAGATGTTCCCCATCACATAAACCGCGGGCAGCCAGGCAATTTCGTTGGAATAAGCCGCGAAGGTGCCTTGCAGATTGGTCAGATTAGCCGTAACCAGCGCATTACTTAACGCGCCGGTCAGCGAGATCAGCAACCCTATCAGCCCAAAGGCAACACGCTTGGGTGGGGAATGGATTGGCGTCGAAGGCGAGCCCGGCAGCATGGGTTTTTCATGAGGCAACCATTCACGCGCAGCGTAGGGATTGCGCCGGGCCATACTTACATACTTCCCATTCGGGTCAGCAGCGTTTGTAAAACGCGCTCTACCAGGGCGATTTCCTGAGGATCAATATCCGCCAGCAGTTGCGTGCGCAGCGCATCGGCCTGCGTCTTTACTTTTGCGAACGCTTCATTGCCCTTCTCGGTCAGCACCAGATGACGCTTGCGGCGATCTTCGGCGGGCTGGACCCGGGATAACAGGTCCTGTTTCACCAGGCGATCCACCAACGGCACCATACTCGCATCTTCCAGGCCCATTAACTGCGCCAGTTCGGTTTGCGTGAGGCGTTGAGGTTCACTGGCGATAAGCCCTATCGCCATCCAGCTACTGGTGCTCAGACCGCTGTCTTTAAGATGGCGGTCAACGGCCAGGCGCCAGGCATGGGCGGTCAGGTGCAGCAGGTGGGTAAAGGTACGGTTAGATGACATTTATAAGTAGCTGCCTAATGATTAGAGTTCTAATTAATTGATTAAGTTATTATACGCAAAGCAAAATGCGAAAGAAAAGCATCTGTACTGTTAAATACTGGATAACAACGTCAAAATGTCCAGTCATGATCCTGCTGTCAACACCTCGGGGAGGACAAAAGCGTGAACACCTCCACCCATAACTGGGTCGATCTGCGCCGCGACGCGCGTAGCGGCATCGAAGCGATACGGGCGCATTTTACCGGACATGCTTACGATCCTCACTGGCATGACAGTTACTTAATTGGCGTGACGGAGCAAGGCGTGCAGCAGTTCCACTCCCGTCAGAAACGTCATCGGAGCCGACCGGGCACGGTCTTTATGTTGGAACCTGAAGAGCTTCACGATGGCGATGCCATTGATGCACAGGGCTTTACCTACCGCATGCTCTATCTGTCACCTCATCATCTGCACCAGCAGTTTGCACCTGGCTGTCTGGACAGTGCGCCCGGCAGTGAACTGCGTTTTGCCACCACGCTTCAGGATGAGAAATGGCTCTCCTGGGCGGTCTGGCACGCCTTCGACGCGCTCTGGCACAATCACCCGCAGTTAATCAAAGATGCGGCTCTGGAGCGGCTATTCCGCCATCTTCGTCACTTGCCTGTCTGGCGCAATACGCGGCCGGATGTGGCACCGACACTGGCCCATCAGGCACGAGACTGGCTTATTGCTTACCACGTCGATAACCCCTGCATTGCCCAGATGGCACAGGCGCTGAACGTGGATCGTTTTCGGCTTTCCCGCCTGTTCCAGCAGCAGTGGGGCCTGCCGCCCCACGCCTGGTTGGTACAGTGGCGGCTCAGTCAGGCACGCCGACGGCTGGCTATGGGCCATTTACCCGCTGAAGTGGCTGCCGATCTTGGCTTTGCAGACCAGAGTCATCTGGGGCGCTGGTTTAAACGCGCCTGCCAGCTGACGCCTGCACGTTACCAGCAACTGTGCACAAATCTTCCAGACGCTGATCACTAGCCTTGCCACAATGGCATTTTGTGTCAGGAGAAGATAATGAGCGACTTACGATGTGTCATGATTTTGAACAGTGCGTTACCGGCCGGCAAAGCCACCAATGCTGCCGCCGTTATCGCTCTGACGCTGGGACAACGTCATCCCAGTCTGGTCGGTGAAGACCTGGAAGATGCGACAACGCAGCGCTATCCGGGGCTCATCCCCGTTGGCATTCCTGTCCTGGGGGCCGATAGTGCACAACTCAGCACCGTGTGGCACCAGAGTGAACAGACAGACTGTGACATTGTGGTCTTTCCCGAGCAGGGTCAGTCAACTACCGACTACCAGGCCTTCAGTGACACGATGAAGACGCTGCCCGCCCCGGAATGGCGCCTGCTTGGGATGGCGATAGTGGGCGACAAAAAAGCGGTTCGCAAACTCACTGCAAAACTCAACCTGTTTAGTTAACCCTCCCGGGAAAGCACGCTGCTTTCCCGTCGGCCTGGCCCGCTTGTACACATTTCCTGTACAGGAATACGACAAACAAAATTCTTAACATCCTAATTGTTAAGGATTAGCATTTTATGCTTAATAATCTACTTGTACAAATAAACTTTAATTGTATAACTTTACATACAACGAGTTGTGATCACGACTCTGTAACGAATGATGCATCTGCGTCGCCTCTGAAGGTGTAATGGATTTCCACCCTCAGAGGTTTCTTTTTTGATTTTGATGACCTGCTTGTTGAGTTTGGCTCCATCGTATTTTTATGCGATGGCTTTTAGGTCTGTTTGTCGCGCACTCTAGCGGGTAGCCGACTTTTTCAAAGGCTGACACATGCAAAACACACTGCCCCAAACGGATAAAGAGATCGCGGATTACTTCACCGCTGCGGCGACTAAACCCGACAGCGATATGGAGATTCTTGGTCTCGTTGTCGCGGAAATCTTACAGTCCGGTATGGCCGTCAATAATAAAGCCATTATTTCGAAACTGATTCATCGCCTCGAGCTGGAGCGCGACGAAGTCTCACTGGACGTTTATCGTCATCTGCTTGAGATGGTGGTGTATAAAACGCCAGACGACCTGACGGTATAATCCTTTCTCCATGGATGGAGTCATTTCGCTTTTTCTGGCTTCTTCTCTGAGCTGTCGGTAACATTCGCCCTTCACCAAATCCTGTCTTCCTTGCCTTTCGCGCAAGCTTAAAATAAAAGAGCCTGTTTACACTATGAATCAACAACATGATGTCGCCACAACAGCCGTTGTGGAAAACGATGTCAGTGTCGGCCGCGTCTTACGCTCGCCTGCACTGCTGACGCGAGAATGCCTGGCCGGCGTGATCACGGCGCTGGCGCTTATTCCGGAAGTGATCTCGTTTTCGGTCATCGCCGGTGTCGATCCGAAGGTCAGCCTGGTGGCCTCTGTCGTACTCTGCCTGACGCTGTCTTTGCTTGGCGGCCGCCCTGCCATGGTAACCGCCGCAGCGGGTTCGGTTGCGCTGGTGATTGGGCCTATGGTCCATGTGCATGGCGTGGCCTATATTCTTCCTGCCGTTGTGATGGCCGGGATCATTCAGATTCTGTTCGGCGTGACAGGTATGTCACGTGCGATGCGTTATATTCCCCGTTCGGTCATGATCGGCTTTGTGAATGCGCTTGGCGTTTTAATTTTCTTTGCTCAGGTCCCGCATGTCTGGGGACAATCGCCGCTGGTGTGGGCACTCTTCGCCGTGACGCTGGCCATCGTGCTGCTCCTGCCCCGCGTGCTGAAAAGTGTGCCCTCTCCCTTAGTGGCCATCGTGGTCGTGACCGCCGTGGCGCTGGCGATGGGCTATCGCGTCCCGACGGTGGGTGATGAAGGCCCTATGAGCGCAGGTCTGCCAGACTTTACGGCACTGACCGTTCCGCTCAACTGGCAGACCTTATCCATCGTCTGGCCCACCGCGCTGAGCGTGGCGTTTGTAGGACTAATGGAATCGCTACTGACCGCCAAGCTGGTGGATGACCTTACAGATACGCCGTCCAGCAAACGTCGCGAATCCTGGGGGCTGGGTATAGGTAATATTTTGGCCGGTTTTTACGGTGGTATCGCCGGATGCGCCATGATCGGACAGACCATTGTCAACGTGGAACTGGGTAAAGCACGTAGCCGGGTTTCAACGGTTGCCGCCGCCCTCGTGCTGTTACTGCTGGTGACGGGCCTGAGCCACATCATGGCGCAGATCCCGATGGTGGTGCTGGCAGGCATCATGATGATTGTCGCCGTCAAGACGGTCAACTGGCACAGTTTGCAGCCCGCGACGCTGAAACGGATGCCCTGGTCAGAAACGCTGGTCATGCTGTTAACGGTAGGTATTACCGTATTAACCAGTAATCTGGCGCTGGGGGTGCTGGCGGGGGTAGTGGTGGCAATGATGTTGTTTGCCCGGCGCGTCGCGCATGTGATTCATGCGGAAAGAACGTTGAGTGAGGACGGACAGTCTGTGCGCTACGATGTTCGCGGACCGCTGTTTTTTGCCAGCAGTAACGATTTGTTTGAGCACTTCGATTACGCACATGACCCTAAATCTGTCACCATTGATTTAACGCACGCACAGATATGGGATGCCTCCACCGTCGCTGCACTGGATGGTATCGAATACCGTTATCAGCGTCATGGTGCCAGCGTCACCATTGAAGGTCTGGATATGCGCAGCAGCGATTTTCATCGCCGCCTGAGCGGTAATCTGAGCTGAGACACTGGCCTGCTGCGGCACGCAGCAGGCCCCTCTTACGCCTGCTGTCGCCGTGCCCGATAGCGCGCGACCATCGTAATTAATGCCTGGTATAACAGGCCAGCATAAAGACTCATCAAAACCGCCAGGCCAATTTCTTTGCCCTGCGCCTGCCATGACATAAACCACATGAAGACGCCCCATAACACTGAAAAAATCAGCCAGCCGCGGACGAATTTCAAAATGCCATTCATAAACGCCACTCCTCTTTTGTGATGCGCTACTTTAGCTGGCGTTGAGACAAAAAACCGGATTAAACGCGCGAGATGAGAAGTATCTCAAAAAACGGATAGAGGGCGGAATCGCTTCGCTTTTCTGCTTTACCCCCGTTATGTTTAGTAACAGCTAACTACAATTAGCTTACTGTTAATTTCACAAGGGAAATAGCATGAATCGTCGTCTGACTTTTTTCGCTGCTGTTGTCGCTGCCTCAACATTGACCGCGTGCGCACCGCCGCCACCGGGCCCCGGCTGTGCGCCACCCCCACCGCCACACGATCATCGCCCGCCGCCGCCTCCGCCACCACCACCGGGTCAGGCACTGGCCCCACCACCGGCAGGCATCGTTGCACCACCGCCGCCTGCAACCGGGCAGCAACCGCCACCACCGCCCGCCCGCACCTGGTGATCTCCTGAAATCGCCTCACCTTTCATTTAGCCTGCCTGAGTCGTTCATATATCAGGCAGGCTGAATGCGTTTAGCTGTCCGTGATACAGGGGTAAAGGACTACTGAGGTTTTTGTGGATGTTGATCGATGCGCTTTACGTGTACCAGTTCTGCCAGGGTGATTGCCGGGCGAAGTAATAACTGAAGGCTCCCCACGACAAATAACCATGTTCCACCTGTCATCAGCGAGTCGAAGAAAAACAGGATGCTGCCCGTCAGGAACCATACTGCGATAAAGAGATCGTTGAGCGCGCCAAGAGCGCGGTAACGTCGAGCGATGATGATATGATCTGAACCCACAGTGATCTCTGCTTTGTTTCCCGGCACGGCTTGCCCTTCTCTGAATAATGAAATGACTGCAGACAAGATTAGTACACAGAGAAGAAAGGCAACCTGCTGGCCTCAGCCTGTCCGCCACAGTAACCCCGCCGCGGGGGAAAAAAGTCGTATCCGACCGTAAGAACATATCGTTTAACGCCTGCCAAAACATCTCCACGCCATTTTTATGTTGATTGTCAGGGAACACACTGCCATTGCTCAAACGACGGATAAGCGCTTACGGCACCATTAAGTCTTAGGGACACCTGGTCTGAATCTGACTCTGCCGCTTCTGCCAGCACGATCAATCTCGCAAAAGAATAGCGACATGTTGTAAAAATCAGTCAACGGGATAAGAACAGAGCACGTTGCCCGCCTTTCGCACCGAAGGCTGTCGGCAATATGAAAGGTTTATTTTTTACGGCGGCTAAAGCCTGGCGCGGGATTGCCGATAGTAAGGAAGTAATTGTTAGAACCTTACATTAATAGCCAATTTTGCTATGCCCACATCCGAGTGGGCTTTTTTATGCCTGCAACATACACATCGTGCCTTTTACTGATCAAAAGTTATTCACTTGTATCTAAAAACCCCATTCATTGTATGCTTGCCGGGTCAGCGCATGCTGACAACTGGATTTTCCCTTGTAACGATTTCTGCCTGTGTAACGCAGGCTTTTTTAATGAACGGATTGAGCCGCTTAAAATCCGCAGCCTTCTCAATCTGCCCCTTTTCCTCGCGTTTATTTTGGCCCTGAATGTATTGGTCAAAGGTAATCCATTCCGTTTTGATCGAGAAACGGCAATGATGCGTGACAGGACTGCCCGTAGCAAAAGGCGAAAATACCAGATAATGCCGTCAGTCACCGTCATGTCTGTCAAAACGGGATAGAGAGCATAGTCAAAACGGTTACTGGTTTTGCTACTGTCACCCACATTCAGGACGAGCGTTTTTGGTAATCGATATCATGCTGCCTGTACCCGTAAAGTGTCTCTTTCTCAGTCTACCGGGCTTGTTTCCACTCATCGTGCAGACGTCATCTGGATGCCTTTGCTGGATTGCCAGACGTGGCATGTTATAAAAAACAGCGTCAGGTCAGCACAGGAGGAGACAAACGGCAAAGGGAGAAAGGGGTTTAACAGGAGCCTGAGACCAGAATCAGAAATGACATAGCAGGAAGGGCTTATAAAAACAAAAAACCGCCCAAAGAGGCGGTTTAAACGACATTGCTACTGCTTGATTTTATTGGTGTTTCAATATGGTGCCCGGGGCGGGACTTGAACCCGCACGACCTTACGATCGAGGGATTTTAAATCCCTTGTGTCTACCGATTTCACCACCCGGGCGAGGTATAACTGGAGGCGCGTCCCGGAGTCGAACCGAGGTACACGGATTTGCAATCCGCTGCATAGCCACTCTGCCAACGCGCCTAAAACCGATTTGCCGCCAGGATTGCCTGGCCTGCGAATTTGGAGCGGGAAACGAGACTCGAACTCGCGACCCCGACCTTGGCAAGGTCGTGCTCTACCAACTGAGCTATTCCCGCATCATCTTACCGTTCAGATAACTCGCTGCTGAAGGGTCAGACCTTACTACGCTTTATCGAACTTACTGATTTTTCTTAGCTTCTGCAGCTGTGCTGCCGTTCGATGCGATGCATTCTACTGAGATGACGCGGTGAGTCAATAAAATTATCCCCACATTGCGTCCGTTTGCTGCTTTTTGAATCGCATCGATCACGGTTCGAGCAAATCGCCTCTGGCAGCGCTTAAATACTGGAACATGGACCAGAACGTCAGCACCGCGGCAATGTACAGCGCGACCACGCCAACACCGACCACCATACTGTCCGGACGCCACAGCAGAGCAAAAAGCGAAAACATCTGCGCGGTGGTTTTCACTTTACCGATCCAGGAAACCGCAACGCTGCTCCGTTTACCTATCTCTGCCATCCACTCGCGCAGGGCTGAAATAATAATTTCACGGGCGATCATCGTGGCAGCGGGCAGCGTGATCCACCAGGCATGGAAATATTCCGCAACCAGTACCAAAGCAATGGCCACCATCACCTTATCCGCCACCGGATCGAGAAACGCACCAAAGCGGGTTGTCTGCTTCCAGCGGCGAGCCAGGAAGCCATCGAACCAGTCGGTCACGGCGGCAACAACGAAAATCAACGCGGTAACAAAGGGCGCCCAGTGGAAAGGCAGATAGAAAGCCAGCACAAAGAACGGAATAAGAACGACGCGAAACAGGGTAAGACAGGTCGGAATGTTAAATTGCATATGCTGGTAACTGTCTGGATTGGGTGGTGTTTAACGTATGTTCCTACATTGCCCCCCCTGTTTCAATGCTAGTGTTTCAACGAGTAGTAGATTTTTTCCGCCAGCGCATGCGATATACCGGGCACATTGGCGATCTCCTCGACCGACGCATTCATCAACGGTTGCAGGCCGCCCATGTACTTGAGCAACTGCTGTCGCCGTTTTGGTCCCACGCCCTCGATACTTTCCAGTGCGCTGGTGTTTTTGACTTTGGCCCGTTTTTTACGGTGCCCTGAAATTGCATGATTGTGAGCGTCATCACGAATATGCTGAATGACATGAAGCGCTGGCGCATCGGGTGACAGAGAAACGCCCTCGCCTTCTGGCTCGAAAAATAAGGTTTCCAGACCGGCTTTACGATCGGTGCCCTTTGCAACGCCCAGCAAAATGGGGCGGGATTTATCCCAGGGCACGTCCAGCTCTGCAAACACCTGTTTTGCCTGTGCCAGCTGACCTTTGCCTCCATCTATCAGGATCACATCGGGAATTTTTTCTTCTTCAATCGCTTTGCCATAACGGCGGCGTAGCACCTGGTTCATGGCCGCATAGTCATCGCCGGGTGTGATGCCGGTGATGTTATAACGACGGTAGTCAGCACGAAGCGGGCCGTTTTGATCAAACACGACGCAGGAAGCGATGGTTTGTTCACCCATAGTATGACTGATGTCAAAACACTCCATGCGGCCAATCTTCTCCAGTTTGAGAAATTCGGCCAACGCGGTGAGGCGCTGATGAATCGTGGAATGCTGCGACAGACGCGTTTTTAATGCCGAACCGGCATTGGTCCGAGCCAGCTTGAGGTAACGCGCGCGATCGCCGCGGGGTTTACTTTGAATGTTTACCCGTCGACCGGCTAATTCTGTCAATGAGTCTGCTAGCAACTCACGTTCGGGCAAAGTGAAATCGAGTAAAATCTCGCTGGGCAAGGTGCGCATTTCGCTGCCCTGCAAATAGAACTGTCCGACGAAGGTCTGGACGACTTCAGCCAGGTCCGTATCCGCAGGCACTTTGGGAAAATAGCTTCGGCTTCCCAGTACTTTCCCCTGGCGGATAAACAGAACGTGCAAACATGCCATTCCGGCGTCATAGGCAACGCCAATCACATCCAGATCGTCGCCCTGATTAGAGACAAACTGCTTCTCGGTAATGCGTCTGACGGCCTGAATCTGATCGCGCAGCCGGGCCGCGTCTTCGAAGCGCAGTGACTGACTGGCTTCTTCCATGCGCGTCACCAGCAGATTCAGCACCTGATCGTCTTTGCCCGCTAAAAACAGTCTGACGTAATCTGTCTGCTGGGCGTATTCCTCCTCACTGACCAACCCTGCCACGCAAGGGCCAAGACAGCGGCCAATCTGGTACTGCAAACAGGGGCGCGTGCGGTTGCGGTAAACGCTGTTTTCACATTGCCGTATCGGAAAGACCTTTTGCAGCAACGCCAGCGTTTCTCTTACCGCATAACCATTAGGAAACGGACCGAAATACTCCCCTTTGGCGTGCTTAGCGCCCCGGTGCATTGCCAGACGCGGGTGTGTGTCGCCACTCAGAAAAATGTAGGGGTAGGATTTATCGTCACGCAACAGAACGTTATAGCGCGGTTGATAAAGCTTGATGTAATTATGCTCAAGCAACAACGCTTCGGTTTCAGTGTGGGTTACGGTGACATCAATGTGATGGATGTTACTTACCAGCGCTTCGGTTTTTCGGCTACCCACCTGGGTGCGAAAGTAGCTTGTCAGTCGCTTTTTCAGATCTTTCGCTTTGCCGACATAGATAACCGTTCCGGACACATCGTACATCCGGTAAACACCTGGCTCGCTGGTGACCGTACTGAGAAAATTTTTGGGATTAAAGAGGTCACTCACTACTGATTAACGGCTCCGCATTGAACAGGCCATGTCTGATGGCCAGATGCGTTAACTCTACGTCGCCACTGATATTCAGCTTACTGAACATTCTGTAGCGGTAGCTGTTAACGGTTTTAGGACTGAGATTCAGCTGCTCGGAAATTTCCGTCACCTTTTGTCCTTTGGTGATCATCAGCATAATCTGCAATTCCCTTTCCGACAAACAGCTGAAGGGAGATTCGGCTTTTTGCGGCTCAATCTGGCTTAACGCCATTTGCTGAGCAATGTCCGAGGCAATGTAGCGTTGGCCGGCCTTAACCGAACGAATCGCGTTCACCACTTCCTGCGGCGCGGCACCTTTACTCAGATAACCTGCCGCACCGGCCTGCATCACTTTGGCAGGCAGCGGGTTTTCAGTGTGAATCGTCAGCATAATAATTTTGATATCCGGGTTGTAGCGCACAATTTTGCGCGTGGCTTCCAGCCCACCGATACCCGGCATATTCATGTCCATTAAGATGACGTCAACCTGATTAGCCCGACACCACTTAACTGCATCTTCGCCACAACACGCTTCGCCAGCGATCACCAGACCTTTGATATCTTCAAGAATACGGCGGATGCCGGCACGTACCAGCTCATGGTCATCGACAAGAAGGACAGTGATCAACGCGAAGCACTCCGCAGCTAATAAAGAGGTAGCATTTAACGATTGCAAGCAGCAATCATACCTGTTTTTGCATTAAAAGCACAGATACAAAGTGGCAGGTCAGATCGCGTCAGTGTTTTATCTTCATGCCACCTGGCTCTGCTCTTGTTTACGCCTGCAGGAACAGACATGACAGCCTGCATAATGTAAAAAAAATGTTTTATCAAACAGTTACAACAATCAGACGATATTGTATTTATGAGATTTTTACCAAACTGCGACGCTCTCGTCAGCTACTATTCACATCCGTGATTAATTAATATGACTGAACTGACATAGTTAAACAGCCTGCGTTGCCCACGCTAACAGCAAGTGGTCTTTCGTGTGATATACTCACCGATTGCTGCGCGTAAAGATTGTAGAGACGATGTTAATCACCAAGGAGAAATTCATGAGCGATGAAGATTTCGCTACCTCGCAGGAAACGCAAAAATTATCTGATGAAGTGGCTTGCCTTAAGTTGATGATTACTTTGATCCTGAAAGGGATGGGCCAGGCTGATGCCGGAAAAGTAATCATTAATATGGAACGTTATGTGAAAACACTGGGCGAAAAGCCGCAGGCAGACGTGTTCAGTAACACCATTAAACAAATCAAAGCGGCTTATCGCCAGTAATGGCTTGTGCTGCCCCCGCCCGGGGGCAGCGCGCTAACCGTTCGAATGCCAGTTAACGGACACGCCGAGTGAAGGCAGCACCTCTTCCGGGCTGAAACGCCGCGTACCACGGTATTTCTCTGCCAGCGCAGGTTGACTGACGGGGATACGGATGGCAAAGAGATTATCCTCTGACAGAATTAAACCCGGCGTCAGAGGTTCATAGACGACTTGATGTTCTTCAAACATTTTTTCCAGCATCGGCGTAGCCGAACTGATAATGCATTCAATGCCGTTCAGCTCCGCCAGCTGTACCGCATGCCACAGAATATTGAGCGGTAGCTCAGGATCCACTTCCAGTCGTGCAGAGAAGCGGGACATTTCCCAGACCTTTTCATGATCGAACGGCAAAACAATGCCTTCCGTTTGCTCGGGTTCCGTCCAGGGCATCAGGCGGGCGCAGCCGCTAATGCCGCTTCGCACGCTCCAGGCGATTAACCAGGTCACATCAGAGCGGTCATACCGGTCATATTCTTGCCCTGGTGTACTCAGACGCGGTGGAATCGACCAGCCTTCACCCCGCGCAAACACGCTGTAACGGTAGCTGCCAAGTTCGGCAAGCAAAGAGGATGGCATATCCTTTAACTGCGTTTGAACTATTTTCATCATGCGCCTCTGACATCCCCATGTTTGCAATGATTTCTATGCGCCTGCCAAAAGCGCACCCGCGCAGGGTAGAGAAGTCCCTTCAGGTAAGGAACTACTAAAGTTGGCAGTTGCTTTTCTTTTAAATCACACCAATTGCTGCGGCATAGCAGGCAATCTGCGTTTTATTGGAAACATTAAAACGTTTTTTCATATTTTTTTGGTAAAAATTTACGGTGTGTTCAGAAATCGACAAAATAAGTGAAATTTCCTGAGAGGTTTTTCCCTCTGCGGTCCATTTCAAAATTTCCAGCTCACGCTGGCTGAAATCATTTCCCTGAACCATCAGCGCTTCATCATTGAGGCGTTCAAGTAAGCACAAGCTTTGCTCGGCGAGGAAGTGCAACTTTACCTCCAGCTCCACTTGCCGACAGTCAGTAATAAAGGGACGATGCGAACCTATAGATAATATACCAACGGCTCGATTTGACGCCATTGCAGAACAAGAAAATCCGCTCAGCAGCCCAAAATTACCCGCGTCTTGCCACATTTCCTTCGCCGAGCAAAAGAGTTCAGGTGTCCATTCGACCCCCTTTCCAGCACGCAGGCAGCGCTGCAACACGGGGTCAATGGCATAATAATTCCGTTCCTTATAACGTTTAATCCACGCTTCGGGGTAAGTATCATGCAAATAAACTCGCGGACGCGTAAAAGGAACGCGATGCTGGATAAAAAAAGCGAAAAAATCGAAGCCCAGTGACTGGATATAATCCTGTAAAAGCCCCTTTAATTGCGGAGCTGCCGTTAATACCTGAAATTGCTGTTCAACATTTTCACGCCAGGAAAAATAATCTTCACCTATCATATTGCCTCAAATTCAACAACTTGCCGGGTATTTCTGATTAACACGTTATGTAATTAACTTACTCTTTGTTGCGACGTCATAAAAAGCATTATTTTCATTCTGGCGACAACGACCTGCAGAGAAAAGGATAAAAATACAGGGTAAGCAAACGCTTCGGGATAACTCAGGCGAGTGCAACAGAGGAAATAATAAGATTTTTCTTATATTTTTCAATCATTTAACATAGCCATGATCAACAAATATCACTCGATAAGTTGCGCCCGGCAACGTATTATGCTGAAAAAAAACGCAGATCATATCTTGTAAAACACGATGTCTTTTTCAGGCAATAACCGCCGCATGTTTTCTGCAGTCAGGCAGGGAAAGCCCCCCTTTTCTGGTACGCGTTTTACCCGGATCTTTTGGTCCTACAAAAGATGGCTTATGGCTCTGCGTCGTTGAGCAGACGGCCGTACAAGGCCTGTTGACTGGCCAGCATAACGGCACTGCCCGTCTTTACAGGCAAGACGCCAGGCGGATGGCGCAGACCTGTGGCCGCTGTCATTTTGGCCTGGTGCGGACTTGTACAGATAACTTATTTAATAAATAACGCATCTGAAAAGAGAAAAATAATTATTTAACGATACTGTCATCCTCCTTTATTTATGTACAGATAACTCAAATTTATCGCCCTGTTAAAACGGCATCATTCACCCAGTCAGGTAATAAAAACGCAGTATCCTCTCTCAATTTGGTCATTTAACAGGCAATGAACGGTGATAACACCGGGTGAATGATTTAAATAACACTGACGCCATGAGAAAAAATAAGCCGATGTGACACCCTTTTTAAAACGGTAAAAAAGCAGAACAGAAGAAAATAATATTAAACCCACGACACAGTTTTACGGTGAAAGTAAAGGTTAATCTCACCTGCAATAACCCGCCCCCCGCATGCCCAGATGAAAATGTGTAGCATGCGCGCGATTATAATCAGGCCCAAGCGCATTACCAAAAAAGTTACAACCCGATCGCCATAATGCATGAAGTAATAGTGATTTCTGGCCAGGTTGTTGCCAGTTTTTTCCTGGCACCAACCGCTCGCCGTTAGCAAGCTGGTAGGCGGTAATATCCCAGGCATCCGCGCTGGCATGTTCACTCAGCCGTCCGGTGGCCTGATGGTAGATGTTGCGGCAGGCATAACTTCCGACATGTTCAATTCGGGTCAGATCACTGCCAGACAGATGTAACATTTGCTCGCGGCTGTAAGCCACGTACATTGTAGCCGCAACGGCCATTGGGCAACTGGCGAGGAAACTGCTGCTGAGCGAGACGGGCCCAAAATTTTGCAGCCTGAGGGGGCTGGACAACGGACAGGCCCCTGTCACCGCCGGCCGTTGACTGAAACGTACAACGCCGGCCTGCTGTGCACGCTGCATCACGTCAAGACAGGCGGCGGGATCAGTTTGCAGTCTTTTGAGTTTTAATCGCGTCATCCAGCCCGGCGGATCCGTTACAGAGAGTGGCGTAAAGGGATTAAATTGCGCAGGAAGGTGCTGTTTTAACCATGGCAAACTCATCCACCCCACTCCGGTCATGATGATAAGCAGAACAAGTGTGCGCATAGAACCCCTGTAGCTGAAAGAAGCTGTACGGAGGTAGTGTAGAAGCACACGGCAGGATACGCTTAAAAGATGACACAGGGTGATGAAATATTACCTAATCTGACGTAAAAACCGCCAACGTTAAGTGAAAGCGCCGTTTTAATGCCAGCGTTGTCCGATATTGTTAAAAAACAATTACCGTTTTCATTAACACTTCCACTATCTTATGCCAAATTGCTCCCGGCAATCCGGTATTCTCAACAGCCACCAGAGCTGACACAACATCAAGACAGGAAAGACACTTTCATGGTTGATCAATCTACTCAAACGCAGGCGAGCTCACAGGGCGATGACACGCTGCGACGTAATCTTCATAACCGACACATCCAGCTCATTGCTATTGGCGGTGCGATTGGCACCGGTTTGTTCATGGGCTCGGGTAAAACAATTAGTCTGGCAGGACCTTCGATCATTTTCGTTTACATGATCATCGGCTTCATGCTGTTTTTTGTCATGCGGGCAATGGGCGAATTACTGCTGTCGAATCTTGAGTATAAATCCTTTAGCGACTTTGCGGCTGACTTACTGGGTCCCTGGGCCGGCTACTTCACCGGCTGGACATACTGGTTCTGTTGGGTTGTTACCGGCATTGCCGACGTGGTGGCTATAAGCGCCTACTTCCAGCTCTGGTTTCCCGGCTTTTCGATCTGGATGAGCGCACTGCTATGTGTTTTTGTTTTCCTGGCCTTAAACATTGCCACGGTGAAATTATTTGGCGAGATGGAGTTCTGGTTTGCCATCATCAAGATCGTGGCGATTGTCGCGCTGATCATTACCGGCATTGTGTTGGTGTCCATTCATTACCCGTCGCCGGGTGGTGGCACCGCTGCACTGAGTAATATCTGGGATCACGGGGGGCTTTTCCCGAAAGGACTGAGCGGATTTTTTGCCGGATTCCAGATCGCCGTCTTTGCGTTTGTCGGTATCGAGCTGGTGGGCACAGCGGCGGCCGAAACGCATGACCCGCACAGGGTTTTACCGCGGGCCATTAATGCCATTCCGCTGCGCGTCATTATGTTCTATGTTCTGGCGCTGCTGGTGATTATGTCCGTTACCCCGTGGACCGAAGTGCTGGCCGATCGCAGTCCGTTTGTGGAAATGTTCGTGCTCATTGGCCTGCCAGCTGCGGCCAGCATTGTTAACTTCGTGGTCCTGACGTCGGCGGCATCCTCAGCCAACAGCGGTATTTTCTCCACCAGCCGCATGCTGTATGGTCTGTCGCAGCAGGGCGTTGCCAGCCGTGCTTTTGGTCGTTTATCGTCACGCGCGGTGCCCACGACCGGCTTGTTCTTTTCCTGCTTTTGCCTGCTGTGTGGTGTGGCTCTGATTTACCTGATCCCAAATGTGATGACGGTCTTTACGCTGGTGACCACCGTGTCTGCCATTCTGTTTATGTTTGTGTGGACCATTATCCTGTGCAGTTACCTTGCATATCGCAAAAAATTTCCGGAACGTCATGCCGCCTCGACATTTAAAATGCCTTTAGGCAAATTCATGTGCTGGGCATGTATGGCGTTTTTTGTCTTTATACTGGTGCTGCTTACACTGCAGGAAGACACGCGACAGGCACTCATGGTCACGCCGTTGTGGTTTATCCTGCTCGCCGCAGGCTGGCAACTGCGTCGACGCACGCATCGTTGATATAGAGACTGAGAAAAGCCCGACGCACGTCGGGCTTTTTTATAACCGCTCAAGTATACGACTGACGCCGCGGCGCAGGGCCCGTTCACCAGACGGCAGGCGCTGTGGCTGCAAATCAGGGCTTTCCGCCGTGCCCAAACCAAACGTAAACGTGTAATGGCTCCCTTCCCCCATGCGTAAATCTGCAATGGTGATCTGCCCGTCGCGCTCATCCATGGCATAAAAGCCATGGCTGAACCAGGCAACACGTTCTGCCAGCCAGTTTCCTTTAAACGGGACGAATAGCTCAGGATGACGCGGCCGCCACGTTACCGTGACAGGACGAGCAGGCGACAGCAAAGACCAGTAAGCCTCGCCATAGCGGTCAGGCGTGATGATGACGCTGCGCCAGACCAGCGTATTGAATGCCGTTGGGGTGACCAACACCTTGTCAGTCGCCACCCCCTGCTGTTCGAGTGAGTGTTTAATGTGTTCATCAGCCACCTGCTGAATGACCATACTCCAGGCAAGGTAGCCGGTACTGAGTGCCAGCCCCGCGTGATTCCAGCGTAATCCCCGTCTGTTACGTCGCCACAAAGCGACACAGAGCCCGATGATAAGCGGCAACGTATAAAGCGGATCGACGATGTACACGCTGCCAATCGCATAAGGATGATCGGTGAGAGGCAGCCCAAGCTGAGTGCCATAGACTGTCATCAAATCAAGAAGGGGATGCGTGATCAGCGCCAGCCAAATAGCAGGCCACCAGGCGATCCATGTCACGCCGGATTTGAACAGCCGCGCGACCAGCGCGGCGAGCAACGGTGAACACAACGTCAGATAGAGTAAGGCATGGCTTTCAGTCCGGTGCAGCGTCATGTTGCGGATAGCATCACCGTGATCAATAAACACATCCAGATCGGGCAATGTGCCACTGATTGCGCCTACCGCCGCGGCTTGCCAGGCAGGTACGCGCCGCCCCATCACAGCCAACGCCACGGATGCGCCCAGAACACATTGTGAAACAGAATCCATCACGCCACTCCCTTGTCTGTTACAGGGCTGAGTTTGATCGCGTTTTATTAACGAACGCGAATGCCTTCAATAATAATGCGCTGAACGTTTTCCACCGTTTCCTCGAAGAAAACAGGATTGCTGAGCTGATTCCCCGTGATCGCTTCGACCTGGCTGGCAAAGTCAGCATAATGCTGTGTCGTCGCCCACAGCATAAAGATCAGATGCTGAGGCGCAATTGCCGCCAGCCGTCCTTCAGCTATCCAGCGCTCAATTATCGCTGTTTTGTCGTCCATCAACGTCTTCAGATCGCCGGCCAGTTCACCTTTCAGCAAGGGCGCACCCTGCAGCATTTCCAGGCAAAACAACTTTGATGCCTGTGGATAATCGCGAGAAACCTCCAGCTTAAGGCGAATATACTGACGCACGGCGCGCAACGGCTCCTGCTCGTAAGTCAGGGCACGTAGCGGTGCCAGCCAGACATCCAGGATCTCTTTTAATACGGCAATATAAAGCGCTTCTTTAGAGGGATAGTAGTACAGCAAATTGGTTTTGGAGACGCCAGCCTGCTCCGCGACTTTCTCCAGCCGCGTCCCGTGAATACCAAACTGGGAAAAACAGGTCAGGGCAGCCTGCAGAATTGCCGCACGTTTCGCTGCAACGGCGACCGCACGACGCGTTGGCCCGGGCGTAGCCTTTTTCATACGTTTCTCCTTCACGTTACCGTTACGCATCACGGCAACAGACTGTTTTCAGGCCGTACCGTGCCGACAGCTGTGATATACGGCGCAGGGAAAGGGCCACACTGACAGGGCCATAAGCACTTATTCTCGCGCCACTATTCATCGGAAGAGGCCGATGGCATGCTACGTTTCCAGCGCAACTCGCTGACAATGACCCCGCAGACAATCAGGATACCGCCAAGAATGGCAGCGGCCGGCAGACGCTCGCCTGCTACACGCCCCACCACACCCGCCCAGACCGGTTCACCGGCATAAATGACCGTGGCGCGTGTCGGTGATACGCTGCGTTGAGCCCAGTTCATTGTTACCTGTATCAGCGCACTGGCTGCGCCGAGCCCGACCGCGCTGACTAACAGCGGGGTCGATAACGCAGGCACGGATTCACCATTCGGGATCATAAAGCAGAAGGCACACAGGGAAGCGACAGTCAGTTGAATGAAGGTCACCCGACGCACATCAACCTGACCGGCAAAACGACTGATAAGAATGATTTCTCCGGCAATAGCCAGCGTGCTGAGTAACGTCGCGGCTTCCCCTTGATTCAGCGCAATTCGGCCATCCTGCGGACCCGCAACCAGAATCAATCCGCAGAACGCCAGTGAAATACCCAACCACGCCATCAGTTTTGGTGGACGGCGCAGAAACAGCCATTGCAACAGCGGCACCACGGGAACATAAAGCGCGGTGAGAAACGCTGACTGACTGCTGGATATCGTCTGCATGCCCCAGGTTTGTAAGCCGTAGCCCCCCGCAATCGTGAGGCCGATCATCGTGCCCGCTTTGACTTCGCGCCAACAGACACCAGCAAGATAGCGGCGGAAAAAAAACGCCAGTAACAGCGCAGCGGTAGCAAAGCGTAAACCGACAAAGAAGAACGGACCTGAATAATGCATCGCCTGATGCACGACCAGAAACGTTCCCCCCCAGATTACCGTAATAAAAATAAGGACCAGTTCCTGACGCGTAATACCGACGGTCAGTTTGCGAGTCGTATCCGACATAATTCACCTGTATCTGTTTTCAGGCGCTATTGTGATCAGTGCTCCGGGCGAATGCAATTCCGTTTGCTGCCGCGTGACTGTCGCCTCGCATCAGGCGGCACCCCGTCGCCTAACACGGTCTGGGCTGGAGCGATAACAGGTGAACATACCTGCACCTGTTTGCGATCTTCTGATGCATGAACGTTCAGTGCCACATCGCTTCACGTGAGGCGGCTTGATGTTCATCGAAGGACATGTGCGTGGAAGCCTGTGTGACATTCCACCTTTTAGGTCTCTGGATCGCTGAAAATTACATTTAGAAACAGACTCTACGCTAAGAATTGACTTAAAAGACGACGATTAATCCTTAAAAAAACCCATTCTCAGCATTTTCAGTGTCGTTACGCTGACTGTCTGACCGGTGATTTCTCACAGTCAGGTAAAGCTCTTCTATACTTTTCGATGTGTTGACTAACTCCCGGAGAGATCAATGGCTAAGATTCTGGTGCTTTACTATTCAATGTATGGACACGTTGAAACCATGGCGAACGCTGTCGCAGAAGGCGCACGCAAGGTGCCTGGCGCCCAGGTAGATGTGATGCGCGTCCCTGAAACCATGGATGCACAACGCTTTGCGGAAGTTGGCGGTAAAACTCAGCAATCCGCGTCTGAAGCGACGCCAGAGATACTGCCTGACTACGATGCCATCATCGTGGGCACCCCTACCCGTTTCGGCAACATGTCAGGGCAGATGCGAACATTCTGGGACCGGACAGGCGGCCTGTGGGCCTCTGGCGCGCTCTACGGCAAAATTGCCAGCGTCTTTACCTCCACCGGTACCGGAGGAGGACAGGAACAAACCATTACGTCTGTCTGGACCACCCTCGCCCACCACGGCATGGTCATCGTGCCTATCGGCTATGGTACCAAAGAGATGTTTGACATTTCTGAGGTCCGCGGCGGTACGCCTTATGGTGCCACTACGCTGGCCGGTGGTGACGGTTCACGTCAGCCAACCCAGGAAGAATTGATTATTGCCCGTTTCCAGGGCGAACACGTTGCCGGGCTGGCAGCAAAACTTAAGGACTAACCTTTCAGAAGGAGATCAGTATGTCGACGAATCAGTCAAAAGCACATCACGTTGGTGAATGGGCCAGTTTGCGTCACACCTCGCCCGAAATTGCCGAGGCCATTTTTGAAGTCGCAAACTATGACGAGCGCCTGGCGGAAGAGATCTGGCGTCAACAGGGAAGCGATGACGTATTAATCCGCGCGTTTGAAAAAACCGATCAGGACGTCCTCACGTGGGACGACAAAACGGTTGAGCGAAAGAACGTCTGACGGCATGGCGGGCATGGCCCCGCCCTTTTTTTATCGTTGACCACGGAGAATTCTATGTCTTCCTATCAAAGCATCAACCCGGCAAACAATCAGTTAATGAAAAGCTGGCCTTCCCATGACAGCGCGGCCGTGACGCAAGCGCTGGAAACGGCGGATCGGCTGTTCCACTCTGACTGGAGTAAAGGCGCTATTCAGCCACGACTTCAGGTATTGAAAAAACTGGCTGATCTGATTGATGACCGTGCGGAAGAACTGGCGACTATTGCCAGTAAAGAGATGGGCAAGCTGATTGGCCAAAGCCGTGGCGAAGTCAAAATCTGCGCGCAAATCGCCCGCTATTACGCTGAGCATGCAGAACGCATCCTGAAGCCACAACCTTATGAAAGTGAGTTGGGCGATGCCTGGGTTGAGTATCATCCCATTGGTGTGCTGGTTGCGGTCGAACCGTGGAACTTCCCCTACTACCAACTGATGCGCGTGCTGGCACCAAATCTGGCACTGGGTAATCCGGTACTGGCTAAACACGCCAACATCGTGCCGCATTGTGCCGATGTCTTCGAAAAGCTGGTGAAGGAAGCGGGCGCGCCTGAGGGTGCCTGGACCAACCTGTTTATCTCTACCGATCAGGTTGCGGAACTGATTGCCGATGACCGGGTACAGGGCGTGGCTCTGACAGGATCCGAACGGGCGGGAAGCGCCGTTGCTGAACAGGCCGGTAAGCATTTGAAAAAATCCACGCTGGAGTTGGGCGGCAATGACGTCTTTGTGGTCACGGAGGATGCCGATCTGGATGAAGCCGTTCGTCAGGGCGTGCAGGCGCGACTGAGCAACTGCGGTCAGGTCTGTACAGCAGCCAAGCGTTTTATTCTGAACGAGAAGATTGCGGATACCTTTATCGATAAATTCAGTGCGGCGCTTAACGCAGCGGTGTTGGGCGATCCGCTGGATGAGAAAACCACTCTGGGACCGCTTTCGTCGGCTGATGCGCGCGATCGTCTGGTTAAACAGGTTGATGAAGCCGTCGCAAACGGCGCTAAGCTGGTCACAGGTGGTAAAGCGGTGGCGGGCGTAGGGTGCTATTACCAGCCCACGCTGCTTACCCATATCACCCGCGATAACCCTGCCTATTTTCAGGAGTTTTTTGGCCCGGTGGCGCAGGTTTATGTGGTCGCCAGTGATGACGAGGCGGTGGCCCTGGCCAATGATTCACACTATGGGCTGGGCGGTTCCGTGTGGACACGCGATATTGCGCGTGGCCGTAAGCTGGCCTCCGCCATTGAAACGGGCATGGTGTTCATCAACTCGCAGAGCGACACCTCTGCGGAGCTGCCTTTCGGCGGTGTGAAGCGTTCTGGCTACGGACGCGAACTTTCCGATCTGGGTATCAAAGAGTTTGCGAACCAGAAACTGGTGGTTGTGGCCGGATAAGCAGCCTGAAGCGTAAAAAAAACCCCGTCTTGACGGGGTTTTTTGTTTTCAGTGACCGAAAGCTATTAGTTGGCTGCAGCGGGCTGCTTCGCAGGACTGTTATCCGTTTTATTTTGCGCGTTGGCGGCGTTTTCCGCTTTGGCTTTGTCATCCGCTGCTTTCTGGGCAGCAGCCTTATCAGCGCTGGCCTTCTCATCCGCCGCCTTTTGCGCAGCGGCTTTATCCGCGGCGGCTTTATCAGCTTTCGCTTTCTCGTCAGCCGCTTTGTCCGCCTTTACCTTATCGTCAGCCGCTTTCTGGGCAGCAGCGTTATCAGCCGTCGCCTTATCGGCGCTGGCTTTATCGTCAGCTTTTGACTCCGCAGGATTCGCCGCGCCCGCGTTGGCACTGGCCGCTGGCTGCTCTGCCGCCGCCGGTTGCAACGCGGTCCCCTGCAGCGCGCTGTTCAGCACCTGGGTAAACTGCTCCCAGCTGCAGTAACCGTTCGCGTCAGTCGGGCAACCCGCCAGTTGCAGGGTGACGCGCTTCGGTGGCGTTTTCAGACTTAACACCTGGGCATCGCGCAACTGATCGGCGGTCTGATACACGTATTCCATCTTCAGCAGGTCTTTGTTGTTTTTGGCATCATGCCAGCGTTCAAAAACCACCTGTCCACCGATGGGCGTTTTCTCATAGGTCTCTGGCAGATCATAAGGTTTGACCTGTAAGGCGCTCAACAATGACGCTATGTTGGAGTCATGCCCTACCATCAGGGTCACTTTGGGTGAGTCAGCTTTATCCTGATCGATGAGCTGGCTGCGGATATAGTCCACCAGCGGAGCCGCGACGTTGCGTGCCACATCTGGTGTGGTAAACAGCGTGTCCTGATAACCGTTTTTGATCGCTGACAGTGACTGCCACTGCTCAGGGGTTTTAATTTGCCCCCAGGCAACCTGATCCAGCGGGAAGCCTTCGTAATATTGCAGCGTAAAGGCATCCATAAGGGAATTCCCCACTTTCAGCGGTCCGTTCACGCCAGGCTCTTTGCCGTTTTCAACAATAAAGGTATTTTGCCCACTGCTCAGATCGCACTGCTTTTTGTTATTACAGGCCGGAGAAGACTTGTAGTCGACAATTTTGTCCAGACGCTGATACGCTGGCTTCAGGGCCAGCTTCTCATTAGCGGCAGTCATGTCCGCCAGCGCTTTTTTGATGAATTCTTCATTGCCGTCGGTGATCACGGGATTAAATACCGGATCCATGCTGCCCATTTCATCCTGATGGGTCACCGTAATATCACAGCCCGGGAAGGCACCATTTACAAAAAACTGGGCCGTCGCTACGGTACGTTGCAGGCTGTTTGCGTAGACAAACACACTGTTGCTGTCCGGACAGGCGCCGTTCTTCACCAGGCCCTGCTGCGCAAGCCACTGGCGCGTGTAGTTACCCATATAGACTTCCAGCACGCCACCTTTGGTGGTCAGTTGCCCGCCGGGCACCTCCCACTCTGGCCAGCTTTTTTTGGTGGACTGTGCCAGTACGCTACCGTTATCCGCAAGCGGCGCACGCAGATTATGGCGGCTAAACATCAGTACCTGCTGGAGCTGCATCTCGTTATCCGCGGCGTGGGCCAGCGTCCCGATCGGTAATGCAGCGAGTACCGACAATGCGCAAAGACTCAGTTTCTTGATCATTGTGCCTATTCCATTCATTCAGTAAAAAAACACTCTGGCTATCAACCGATTAGCTCGCCATAGAGCGACGTGACGGATAGTGTAACTCAGCTTGCCCCTGAAAAGCGCCAGGTGACAGTAAAAACAATTACTGGACTATAGCAGAGATACCGGACGCGGGTAAAAACAGTCCAGTTTACTGAAAAGGCAGGGATAATAATGAAGAAATGTGTCAGGCACGTAAAACGAAACAGGCCAGCACGCTGTGCTGGCCTGTGAATGTGGCGGAGGAAGAGAGATTCGAACTCTCGGATGGTTTCCCATCGGCGGTTTTCAAGACCGCTGCCTTAAGCCGCTCGGCCATCCCTCCGGGTTGTCATACTACTGCAAAGGCAAGATGCGATAACGCTGTCTTGCCACTTCACTCTTTAAGAGATGAAGTGGCGGAGGAGGAGAGATTCGAACTCTCGGATGGTTTCCCATCGGCGGTTTTCAAGACCGCTGCCTTAAGCCGCTCGGCCACCCCTCCGCAATGACGCGCACTATAAACATCCCCTATGGAGATGTAAAGCCTGTGATAATCCGTTCGCCTGAAAAACAGTCAAAAAAGCGTTATTCGTTGTCAAAATCGCCAGTGTGCTCAAAGAATTAGCGTTTTTTTCGCGTAAAGAAGGGTAAAACCTCTTTTCACGCTTTATCGCGCTGCGTATTCTCAACGCATATTTGGTGTTCTGCCTTACAGGAGCGCAACATGGACAGAATAGTTTCATCATCATCGCGACAGTCATTACTGAGTACGCACAAGGTCCTGCGTAACACCTATTTTCTGCTGGGCCTGACCCTCGCCTTTTCCGCGCTGACCGCAACAGCGAGTACACTGCTGGCCCTGCCCGCCCCGGGTTTGATCCTGATGCTGGTGGGCTTCTATGGTCTGATGTTCCTGACCTACCGTCTGGCTGACAGCCCGGCGGGAATTTTAGCTGCTTTCGCATTTACGGGCTTCCTGGGCTACTGTCTGGGTCCTATCCTGAGCACCTATCTGGCCGCAGGGATGGGTGACGTGATCGCCCTGGCGCTCGGCGGAACGGCACTGGTGTTTTTCTGCTGCTCTGCCTATGTGCTGACAACAGGACGGGATATGTCTTTCCTTGGCGGCATGATGATGGCGGGCTTTGTCGTGTTACTGGTCGCCGTTGTGGCGAACCTGTTCCTGCACTTGCCAGCGCTGCAACTGGCGATTAGCGCCCTGTTCATTCTGTTCTCGGCGGGGGCTATTTTGTGGGAAACCAGCAACATCATTCATGGCGGCGAAACCAACTATATTCGTGCAACGGTCAGCCTGTATGTTTCCCTCTATAACATCTTCGTGAGCCTGTTAAGCATCCTGGGTTTCTCACGCAGTAACTAACGCACTGCAGGTAAACTGAAAAACCCCGCTCAGGCGGGGTTTTTGCTTTTTCTGTGGGGCCAGTTTGGTAAACTGCAGCCCGAACGAATCTGAGGATGCACTATGAATTACAACGGTGACGAAATTGCTGTCGATGCCGAAGGTTATCTGAAAAACCATCAGGACTGGAGCGAAGGCCTGGCGCTGCAGATTGCGGCAGAAGAAGCCATCACCATGACAGATGCCCATTGGGAAGTCGTGCGCTTCGTACGCGACTTTTATCTGGAATTTAATACTTCCCCCGCCGTAAGAATGCTGGTGAAGGCGATGGCAAAAAAGTATGGCGAAGAAAAAGGAAACAGCCGTTACCTGTTTCGCCTTTTCCCCGAGGGCCCTGCTAAGCAGGCAACCAAAATTGCCGGTCTGCCAAAACCGGCAAAATGCCTGTAATCAACCCGTGGTGAAGCCGTGCGGCATGTCAGCGGCATGATGCGGCTCCACCAGGACCTTTTCTACACGGGCTGTGCGCGGCCCGCCCGCTTTTAACCAGTCAAGTAATGCATTGACCTGTTCGGCATCGCCGCAGGCCAGGACTTCCACACGACCATCTTCAAGGTTCCGTGCGTAACCCTGCACGTTAAGTGTGTTTGCTTTCGCCTGGGTGCTGTAACGGAAACCCACGCCCTGCACCGTGCCCTGTACCCAGACTTTGTAACAGACCTTCGCCATGGCCTTCTCCTGCCTTTCGTTGCAATTTGCCGTTATCCACTGGACAATAGCGCCTCATTTTTTCAGGTAAGCATAGCAAATATGACCGTTCGATTGATTCTCGCGAAGGGACGTGAAAAGTCCCTGCTCCGTCGCCATCCCTGGGTTTTCTCTGGGGCCGTTGCTCGTCTGGAAGGCAAAGCGCAACAAGGTGAAACCATTGATGTCTGTGACAGTAATGGCAAATGGCTGGCTCGCGCCGCCTATTCACCGCAGTCACAGATTCGCGCCCGCGTCTGGAGCTGGCAGCAGGACGAATCCATTGATATCGCCTTTTTCGTGCGGCGTTTTCAGCACGCGCTGGTCTGGCGTGAATGGCTGGCTGAGCGCGATGGGCTGGACAGCTATCGCCTGATCGCTGGCGAGTCGGATGGTCTGCCTGGCGTGACTATTGACCGTTTCGGACGCTTTCTGGTGCTGCAGTTATTATCCGCCGGCGCAGAATACCAACGCCCGGCTATCATTTCAGCGCTGCAGCAGTGCTTTCCGGATTGTGCTATCTACGATCGATCTGATGTCGCTGTCCGTAAAAAAGAAGGGCTGGAACTGGCGCAGGGCACCGTTACCGGTGAGTATCCTCCCGCACTCTTGCCGATCACCGAACACGATATGAAACTGCTGGTGGATATTCAGGGTGGGCATAAAACAGGCTATTACCTTGACCAGCGCGACAGCCGTTATGCCACACGGCGCTATGCCAAAGATGCTCGCGTGCTTAACTGTTTCTCCTACACCGGTGGCTTTGCCGTATCAGCGCTAATCGGCGGTTGTCAGGAAGTTATCAGCGTAGATACGTCTCAGGACGCGCTGGATGTTGCACGACAAAACGTTGAGCTGAATAAGCTGGATCTCGCGCGTGCTAAATTTCAGCGCGATGATGTCTTTAAACTGCTGCGCCGCTACCGTGATGAGGGTGAAAAATTTGATCTCATCATTATGGATCCGCCTAAGTTCGTGGAGAATAAAAGCCAGCTCATGGGAGCCTGCCGTGGCTATAAAGACATTAACATGCTGGCCATTCAGTTACTGAATCCCGGCGGAATATTGATGACCTTCTCCTGTTCGGGCTTAATGGCTACCGACCTTTTCCAGAAAATCATCGCAGATGCCGCACTGGATGCCGGCCGTGACGTGCAGTTTGTTGAACAGTTCCGCCAGGCGGCCGATCATCCCGTGATTGCAACCTATCCTGAAGGACTTTACCTGAAAGGCTTCGCCTGCCGCGTCATGTGACTTGAAATGACTGTCCCTGCCCCCATATAACAGGCAGGACAGTTTTTTCGGAGGTCATCATGATTGCCAGTAAATTTGGTATTGGTCAGCAGGTTCGTCATCGCCTCTCCGGCGTGCTGGGTGTCATTGTCGATGTCGATCCTGAATACGCGTTAGATGAGCCGCACCTGGATGAAATTGGTGCCGCCGATACCATGCGCAGTGCGCCCTGGTATCATGTGGTGATGGAAGATGAACAAGGCAGTCAGGTTCATACCTATGTGGCTGAAATTCAGTTGGCCGGTGAAACCAGCCCGGAACATCCTGAGCAGCCCTCAATGGATGAACTGGCCGCCTCGGTACGTAAACAGCTTCAGGCTCCTCATCTGCGCCATTAACAGCGGGCGGCAACGGTGTTGCCGCGCCTGATATTAGTGTCCCAGCCCCAGTCTCGGGATCTCGATTTTGGGGCAACGATCCATAATCACCGTCATTCCCGCATCCTGGGCCAGCACGGCGGCCTGCTCATTGATTACCCCAATTTGTAACCAGAGCGAATCGGCTCCGGCAGCGATGGCTTCCTGAGCCACTTCCCATGCCGCCTCTGAATTGCGGAACACATCCACCATATCGATTTTTCCCGGCACCTCTGCCAGCGATCCATAGGCTGTCTGCCCTAACAGGGTTTTGCCTGCCAGCTTCGGACTCACCGGAATAACCTCATAGCCTTGATCAAGCAGATACTTCATTACGCCATAACTGGGGCGTTCCGGACGATCACTCGCCCCCACCAACGCGATGCGTTTTGTCCGGGTCAGTACCTCACGAATAGTCTGATCATTCATGTCCATCTCCTTTCACTTTAATCTTTAGTGTAGATGAGGCGTTACAGAGTTCGCACCTGGCGTAAAGACATATTGTGCCGCTTCGCTCGAATATATATGTATAATTGTAAACTTAATGCCATAATGTAAAAAATTGCTACATCCACCCACTTTTGACCGGAGTCGAAATGAAGCTGTCAATGGCTGTAACGGGGTTTATTGCCCTCCTCGTTTCGGCGTCCTGTTCTGCAATTACGTTAAAACTTGATCCGCAGATTACGCTAATGGTACTGGACGGGCGTAAGATTTCAGGCTCTCTCTTGAAAGGGGCCGACAGCCTGGAGCTTGAACGGGGTCAACATCAATTTTTATTTCGGGTAGAACAACCGGCAGATCCGCGTAAGACGGCGCTACCGGGCTACCAGTCCGTGCCCATGATCGTGGCATTCACTGCGGCGGCAAAAACCATCACGATTCGCCTGCCACCGCTGACCAGTGCGCGCGAGCGACATAACTTCGACCGAACGCTGGCCTTCAGGCTGGTGGACGAGAAGGGCAAAGAAATATTCAGCGTGCGCGATCGTCTGCCCACCAGCCCGGGCGTGGACATCGAAAAAGCCATGGTTAAGTATAATCGCATGGGCCTGGCGGCCTCTGTGCCGCAATTCGCGAATCTTACCGCGCCCTCTCCTTCTGCCCAACTGACGGCGGACCTCGCCTGGTCCGTTCAGAGCACAACGCCTTCAATTCAGCGCTGGTTTGAACGTTTTGATGAAGCAACCCGCCAGCAATTTATCAATCTGGTCAAAATGCTGCGGGCAAGCTGATAGACAGAAAGCGTACAAGGTAAACTGCGGCAACGGGCTGTTGGGCTCACTGGCATCAGGATGCTGTTATGGACTACACCGTACGAACGCTTGGTCAACAAAAACATATCGCGCTGGTCGCCCATGACCATTGCAAAGCTTCTCTGCTGGACTGGGTTACACGAAACCAATCCGCACTTGAACCCCATATTCTTTACGCAACCGGGACGACCGGTAATCTCATCAACCGTCACACCGGCCTGAACGTGAACGCGATGCTCAGTGGCCCGATGGGCGGCGATCAACAGGTCGGTGCGCTCATTGCCGAAGGCAAAATAGATGCGCTGATGTTTTTCTGGGATCCGCTTAATGCCGTGCCCCACGATCCTGATGTTAAGGCCCTGCTTCGTCTGGCGACAGTGTGGAATATTCCGGTCGCCACCAATCGGGCAACGGCCGATTTTATTATTCAGTCACCGCTTTTTTCGCAGACAGTGGACGTGCGAATCCCGGATTACGCACGCTACCTTGCCGAACGCCTGAACTGATTCAGGCTTTACGTAATACGGGTACATCCAGTGCCCGGAACGCATCGACGAAGACTGAGGGTTGTTGTTTATCGAACAGCAACCAGACCTGTTGCCGCGCGCGCGTCAGGGCAACATACGCCAGCCGGTGCTCTTCTGCATCAGGGAAGTCTTCGGGCTGCGGCAGCAGCCCCTGCTCCATAATGGACTCACGCTGCGGCGCGGGAAACCCTTCTTTGCCTTGCTGCAGACCCAGCACAATGACGTAATCGGCCTGCTGACCTTTACTGGCATGAATGGTCATAAAATCGATACGCATTTTTGGCCAGCGGGTTTTTGCCTTATCCAGCAGTTCAGGACGCAAATAGTGATAGCGGGCCAACAGCAGTACGCGCTCATCCGCTTTAACATAACCGCTTAGTTTGTTAAGAAGTGCCTCAAGCTGATCGTGCGGGAGCAAAGCAATCGACTTTTTATTCCCTTTCGTCAGACTGTTTAAGGGCTTACGCAGTTGATGCGGATTTTGCTGGATAAACCGATTTGCCACTTCACCAATACGATCATTGAAACGATAGGTCGTATCCAGCACACAACGATCGCCCTCACCAAAATAGTGATGGAATGCCGTTGTCAGACTCATCTCTGCGCCGCTGAACCGGTAAATTGCCTGCCAGTCATCGCCCACCGCAAACAATGTCGTGCGTGTGTTTTGCTGACGCAGCGCGCTGAGTAAAGCCGCGCGTTGTGGCGAGATATCCTGAAATTCGTCAACCAGAATATGCTTCCAGGGACTGACAAAGCGGCCCTTTTCGAGGATCGCGATGGCCTGATGAATCAGCCCGGAGAAGTCGACTGCGCCCTCGTCCTTAAGCGCACTTTTCCAGGCCTTCAGAAGGGGTGCCATCAATTTAATCCGCTTACTGAATACGTCGCGCAGCGCGTCAGGTACATCCTCAATCATGGCGGCCTGTGCGCCGCCATGCATCCGCATCAGGCCAAGCCAGCGTTCAAGACGAGACGCCAGGCGCTGTGCTAAACGATCATCCTGCCAGAAAGGGCCTTCGCTGACCTCCCACTCCAGTTCATCACGCAACCATTGCCGCCAGCCATTCGCCTGAGCTTTTTTTTCATTACACTGCTGACGCCAGTGGTCGATCAGCCATGTCCGACGCGCGTCGGGATCGCTTTCGAGTTTACTGATGACCGGCTGTTTATGACTTCCTTCCCGAATGATATGCAGGGCCAGCGCATGAAACGTACGCGCCTGGATATCCCCGGCCCCTAAGCGGCTTTGAATACGGTCATTCATCTCTTCCGCCGCATGACGACCAAATGCCAGCAACAAAATCTGATCGGCAGCGGCCAGTCTGCGCTGTAACAGCCACCCCGCGCGGGCCACTAATACTGACGTTTTGCCGCTGCCAGCGCCCGCCAGCACCAGCACAGCGTCTTCGCCGTTAACCACCGCTTCTGCCTGTGATTCGTTCAGCGGGGTGGATTCCACCGTGGCGAAAAAATCCCGGTAGCGGGTCAACATGGCGGCCGTCCAGTCACGATTGCGCTGCGTCATCGCCGTCTCGCCCTGCTGCAGCCAGTATTGGCAAAATGCCCAGTTTTCACGGCAGGAATCAAACTGCTCAATGCGGGAAAGCGGCAAAGGTAACGCGTCAAATTGTTTGCGGATCTTATCTTTGATCGCCTGAAGTTCGCTGCGCTTCAGCCAACGCTCCTGTTCGCTGAATCCCTGAATGTCGTCGCGCAGCGCCTGTAAAACCGCCGCGCATACTTCACTCATTTCCTGACTCCAGCTTTGCCACGACTGCATGAGATAGTGGAAAAAACGCTGCGTCTCCTGCCATTCCGTACCGTGCAAACGCACAACCTTGTTGTCCGCCAGTAAGAATTCCAGTTCACCCCACACCATTCCCCGTTTACAGGTGATGTCGGACAACTGATTGAAGGGGATCAAATATTCGTGTTTGTCGCCGCTGACCTCAACGCCCGCGGATAACAGGCGAACACGATGATAAGGATGCTGGGCAAGCCGTTTGCCCATGGATGTTGCTTTAAGTTCCACGCCGACACCAACGACCGAGATAGAGAGTAATCGGAGTTTACCTGTCAGACTCTTGACGCTCCAGCCTTAAAACACGCTAAACTTGGCGGCACAGATTGCGGAGTGCAAAAGGAAAAGCCTGTTATGCGTACTGTTTTAAATATTCTTAATTTTGTCCTGGGTGGATTTTTCACCACGCTGAGTTGGTTATTCGCCACGCTCATCAGTATCGTCCTGATCTTTACCCTGCCCTTAACGCGCTCCTGCTGGGAGATCACTAAGCTGTCATTTCTGCCGTTTGGCAATGAAGCGGTCCATGTTGACGTTCTGCGCCCGGAGAATAAAAGCCCTATCATGAACACCGGCGGCACGTTTCTGAACATTTTCTGGTTTATCTTTTTCGGTTGGTGGTTATGCCTGTCGCACATTTCTGTCGGCATCGTGCAGTGCATCAGCATTATTGGTATTCCGGTGGGCCTCGCCAATTTCAAGATTGCCGCCATTGCACTCTGGCCGGTAGGACGTCGGGTCGTCTCTGTGGAAGAGGCGCGTGCCGCGCGTGATGCCAATGCCCGCCGCCGCTATTAGTATGCTGTCCGGGTGGCGAAAGTATCTTTTTAACAGCACCTGGCGTTATCTGCTGCGCATTCTGTTTGCCTTATCAGGATGTGCGGCTGTGCCCTGGATACTGCAGCAAATTGAGTGGACGATTCCGTTAACCCTCGGCGTGGTTGCCGCCGCGCTGGCCGATCTGGATGACAGGCTGGCCGGGCGGCTTAAAAACCTGCTGATTACCTTACTTTGTTTTTGCATCGCTTCGGTTTCAGTAGAGCTGCTGTTCCCGCATCCGTTGGTATTTATTATCGGCCTGGCAGGTTCAACATGGGGATTCATTCTGTTAGGCGCGCTGGGACAGCGCTATGCCACCATTGCATTTGGCGCCTTACTGATTGCCGTTTACACCATGCTGGGCATTGGGTTGTTCTCACAATGGTATATGCAGCCCATGCTGCTGTTGGTTGGGGCTCTGTGGTATAACCTGCTGACGCTGCTGGGCCATTTAATGTTTCCGGTTCGTCCAGTGCAGGAACAACTGGCAGCCAGTTTTTCACAGCTGGCCCACTATCTGGATGCCAAAGCCAATCTGTTTGATCCTGACGCGGGTGAACAGGATGATGCTGCATTTGTTAAAGCCGCGATGGTAAACAGCCAGCTTGTTGCACAGCTCAATCTGACCAAGACCACCTTGCAAAGCCGTTTACGAGGTGACAGAGGCTCACGCGGTACCCGACGCAGCCTGCACTATTACTTCGTGGCTCAGGATATCCATGAACGCGCCAGCTCTTCGCATCTGCAGTACCATCTTCTGCGTGGCGACTGGCGTTACAACGAGATCCTGTTTCGCTTTCAGCGTTTACTGAATATGCAGGCACAGGCCTGTCGCCAGCTTGCCCGGGCGATTCTGCTGCGCGAACGCTGGGAACATGATGGCCGCTTTGAGCGTGTTTTTGAACGTCTGGAAAATGCGATTCACCGGCTGGCACAGAGCGAGCCGGATGCCGCCCATACCGGTGCACTGCTTTGGCTGCTTCGCAACCTGCAGGCCATCGATGCACAACTGGCCTCAATCGAAACCGAGCAGGCGCAGGCAGTTGATCCGCAGCACAGCGACAACCTGCTGTCACGCGAAGAACTGAGTGGCTGGAGTGATATTAAACTGCGCCTCAGCCTTCACCTGAGTCCGGCCTCTGCCCTGTTTCGCCACGCCGTACGCATGTCGGTTGTGATGTGTGTGGGATACGGATTTATTCAGATTACCGGGCTGGAGCGCGGCTACTGGATCCTGCTGACCAGTCTGTTTGTTTGCCAGCCTAACTATAGCGCAACCCAACGCCGACTGGCGCTACGCATTGGCGGCACGCTCGCGGGCATTGCGCTTGGACTGCCCCTGCTCTGGCTGGTCCCTTCCATTGAAGGCCAACTGGTCTTGATTGTGGTCACGGGCGTCATGTTCTTTGCGTTTCGTCAGGTGCAGTATGCTCATGCAACCTTGTTCATTACTCTGCTGGTGTTGTTCTGTTTTAATTTGTTAGGCGAAGGCTTTGAGGTGGCCCTGCCCCGGGTAGTGGACACGTTACTGGGCTGTGCGCTGGCCTGGCTGGCCGTCACCTTTATCTGGCCAGACTGGCGTTTTCGCCAGCTTCCGGCGGTGGCGACGCGCACACTCAATGCCAATTGCCGTTATCTGGATGCCATTATGGAACAATACCATCAGGGCAAAGATAATCGCCTCGCTTACCGTATTGCCCGCCGCGATGCACACAATGCTGACGCGGAACTGGCCTCCGTCGTGTCGAACATGAGCAGTGAAACCCGTACCAACCCTAAGCTGCGGGAATCGGCCTTTCAGCTACTTTGCCTGAACCACTCGTTGCTCAGCTATATCTCCGCGCTGGGGGCGCACCGCGATAAAGTCACTGATCCAGCGCTGCTGGCACTTCTCGACGACACGGTGTGCTATGTCGAAGATGTGCTGCAAACCGACATCGTCAGTGACAGCCGGGCTGAGGAAATGCGTCGGGAACTGGAACAACGCCTTACCCGGTTTACCGCCGGGTCTGATTCGCCTACGCCGCTGGTACTGCAGCAACTGGGGTTACTGGTTGCCTTGCTGCCGGAAATCGCTCGCCTGCGGCGTGCTTTAGGTTCTCACTAAGGCCCTTTCTTCGCCTCTTCCACTGTTTTGAGCGCAGCCTGGTACCATTCACCCAGCTCCGCTTTAACCGTTGGCGGGAGAGCGGCTTCATGATGGCCCGAAATAGCACCCTGAAGCGCCAGCAAGGTTTTGAAACCTAGGTGCTGGTTATAACGTTTTAGTTTTAACCAGCACGCCCTGGCGCCGACCTCGTGCAGGTGTTTAACGCTGCAAATGCCTATCTCATGCAACATCATTTCCAGCCGTAAGCTGACATTAGGCAGATCTTTTAAACGCACCCGGCCTTGTCGGTCATCCTGTTCCCGACGGGCGGTCTGTAGTGAGGCCGCTGAGAGCGCAACCAGATGCTCCGGGTCACACCATAAATTTTCATCGACCCTGAAATAATTCAGGCTGACCGGCATACCGCGTTTGCGAAAAATAAGCGGCTCCAAGGGGCGTTTAGCCACATATTCCCGCAGGGCTTCGCTGGCGCGCAGATAAAGCTGATCGTCTTTTATCAAGGCAAACACGACGCGCTCAACAGCTAAGGCGTAACCGCCAAACTGAGTACGGGATTCGACATTACCTAAAGGTGCCAGTTGTTGTTTTGATCGCAAAACGACCCGCTGTTCTTTCTTCATATCATCACCTCCTTGTAACAAAAACCTGTTAAAAACGTTACTATTCAGTCGGTTAGAAGATAAGAAAATTCAGTTGCAGGTTCAATGAATAAATCACTTTGGCGTCAACATTATGCGAATTTTGCGAGGCATTTTCAGAAATTCAGGTTGATCTTTATCCAGGATGTCATTACTGTATATCCATACAGTCAACTGCTGAGTGATTAATTTATGCGCACCCAACATCCCCGTAATGTATGCCCGACTCACCGTTACGCTTCGCCTTCTGACCCCGCTTCTCAGAGCGGCTGGATTACTGAATTGCGCTATAGCGAAAAACCGGGAATGATGCAGATGCTGCTGTTACCGTTGCTTCAGCAACTGAGCCAGCAATCCCGCTGGCAGCTTTGGTTAACACCTGCGCATAAGTTGAGTCGGGTCTGGATGCAGGAAGCAGGCTTGCCCCTGGAGAAAAGTATGCATATCGCCGACGCTGAACGTTACAACGCCGTCGAGGCCATGATTAAGGCCCTGCGTACGGGAAATTACAGTGTCGTTTTAGCCTGGATTCCCTACGATCTGGATGAAGATGAGCGTCGGGAACTGGAGCTCGCTGCGGCTGAAGGTGAAGCGTTAGGACTCATCCTGCGCTCGGGTGAGTCCCCTAAAACGCCAGTCAGACCAGAAAGTCGGCTAAAAATTCAGTCTGATTTGTTTCATTAAGTAAAAAATGAGATTTATCTCAAGAAATTTTTTCTCTCGCGTTGGGCTAAGACACTGATTCTGCTCCTGCCAGTAATGACAATGGCTTAGCCCCCATTTTGCGGGTTACCCCCATCACAGAAGTTCACCCTAAATTGTTAGAATTTATGTATAAAACACTGTTTTTTTACATAAGTGCCTCACATCACACTTGTAAGTTTCCAATCTCGTTGTAGACTTTATCTCGCCAGGGTGCTCAATAACCTCCGTTTTTTGCGGTAGAGTCATAAGCGAGCGTTTTGACCCGGCGAAGGATTAAACCAAGAGCAACCTTTATGCTCATTGCCTATTTGGATGATAACGAGGCGCAAAATGAAAAAGACAGCTATCGCAATTGCAGTGGCACTGGCTGGCTTCGCTACCGTAGCGCAGGCCGCCCCTAAAGATAACACCTGGTACACCGGTGCTAAACTGGGCTGGTCTCAGTATCACGACACTGGCTACTACGGTCACGGTTACCAAAATAACGACGGCCCAACTCACGAAAGCCAACTGGGTGCTGGCGCATTCGCCGGTTACCAGGCTAACCCATACCTGGGTTTCGAGCTGGGTTATGACTGGTTAGGCCGTATGCCTAACAAAGGCAACCAGGTTAACGGCGCTTTCAAAGCACAGGGCATCCAACTGGCTGCTAAACTGAGCTACCCAATCGCTGACGATCTCGACGTTTATACCCGCCTGGGTGGTATGGTATGGCGTGCAGATTCTACCCAGCAAGTAGTTGGCGGCAACCGCATCAGCGACCACGACACCGGTGTTTCTCCACTGGCAGCGGTTGGTGTTGAGTATGCTCTGACCAAAAACTGGGCAACCCGTCTGGATTACCAGTGGGTGAACAACATCGGTGACGCACAGACCGTTGGTGCTCGTCCAGACAACGGCATGCTGAGCCTGGGTGTTTCTTACCGTTTCGGTCAGGATGATGTTGCTGCGCCAGCTCCGGCTCCAGCACCAGCACCAGCGCCAGTTGTTCAGACTAAGCGCTTTACTCTGAAATCAGACGTTCTGTTCACCTTCAACAAGTCAACTCTGAAGCCAGAAGGTCAGCAGGCTCTGGATCAGCTGTACAGCCAGCTGAGCTCAATGGATCCTAAAGACGGTTCAGTCGTTGTTCTGGGCTTCACCGATCGCATCGGTTCAGAGCAGTACAACCAGAAACTGTCTGAGAAACGTGCTCAGTCTGTAGTAGATTACCTGGTATCTAAAGGTATCCCTGCTAACAAGATCTCTGCTCGCGGCATGGGTGAATCTAACCCAGTGACTGGCAACACCTGTGACAGCGTGAAAGGCCGTAAAGCCCTGATCGACTGCCTGGCGCCAGACCGTCGTGTAGAAATCGACGTTAAAGGTATCAAAGACGTGGTAACTCAGCCTCAGGCTTAAGTTATACGTGATAAAAAACCCCGCGCATGCGGGGTTTTTTTTGTCCTTTAATCCGGAGCAGGCCTGAATATTGCTCCGTAAACTACCCGTTGTCAGTATCCGACTTGCCCAGTATAGCCTGCAAATCCTGCTTCAGCGTCGACATCTGGCTGGCGTACTTTTCTTTGCGTTCGGCATCTTCAATTAGCTGCACAATCGTTTCAGACAGGGTGCAGTTGCGCCGTTGCGCCAGGCCGGCCAGCCGCTGCCAGACCAGATATTCCAGATCGATGGATTTTTTTCGTGTGTGCTGATGCTCGGCATTGAAATGCCGTTTTCGCCGCGCACGGATCGTTTGTTTAAGCCGGTTGTCCAGTTCGGGATGAATGTGTTGGCTAATCCAGTCGTTAACGTCGACGGGATTATTCTCCATCATTAACAGCTTATCGACTGCCGCCTGTGCCGCGCTGAGTTCAAGGTGACGCGTGACCAGTTCACCTTCCCGATGTTTTTTCACCAGGTATTTCCACTTCCATCCACATTCAAGATTTTCGAGCTGCTGGTATTTCATCGGAATCTCATCGTGATCACGTAACGAACTAAGAATAACAGCTTTTTTACTGGATGCAGCAACGAAAAACATGTCGTCAGTGTCACAACTTCTGATTGAACTCCGCAGTGCTTAAGCACAGTGAATCCTGTATAATCTCGCTTTTCTCAAAACAGACAAATGCGATTATTTTGACCAGCACTCAACTCACGTGGCAAACCTTACAGCCGGATAGCGCGCAATATCAATCCGTTTTCTCCCGAATTGCTGATGAAGAAACCGATGCTTTAGCAACGGTGCAGCCCCGATTGCTGAATGCGCTGGCCCACTTGCACCATCAGAGTCAGGGTTTTCCTTTGCTGCTGGTTCGCAGCCAGGAAAACCGCGATTATCTCTCGCTGATCGCCAGTGCGGCACAGCGCGTAATGGGCACCGCTTCGTCCCTGGCGGGCGGGGATTATCATATCCTGGCCGACAACGTCACGTTGCAGCCGCCCACTGACAGTCAGCGTCCTTTTACCAGCCAGGGTGGTGTGCATTTTGCCGACTGGATTGAGCAGGAGCAGCTGTTTGGCTGTGTCCGGGTACATAAAGATCGTATTCAGCTGGAACCTGGTCTGATCCATCGTGCCAATGGCGGAACGCTGGTGCTTTCACTCCGTGCGCTCCTCGCTCAGCCCCTGCTCTGGCTGCGGCTGAAAAGAAGCATTGAGCAAGGCTACCTCGAATGGCTGTCGCAGGATGAGCGCCGCCCTTTGCCTGTCTCTGTCCCGCCGCTTCCGCTGAAGTTAAATCTGGTGCTCTGTGGCGAACGCGATACGCTCGCTGATTTTCAGGAGCTGGATGCCGAAGCGCATGAGATGGCGATTTACACTGAATTTGAAGAAAACCTTCAAATTGTGGATGAAGATGATGTGCTGGCATGGTGCCGCTGGACAGTAGATTTGGCCGCACAGGCTGATATCGCTGCGCCAGATGAGGACTTTTGGCCTGAGCTCATCAAAGAAGGCGTTCGCTATAGTGGCGATCAGGAAACCTATCCCCTTTGTCCACGTTGGCTGCTGCGTCAACTACGTGAGACCGCGTTGATGGGTGAAACACTAAACGCTGAAGCCTTGCGTGACGCGCTGGAAGCACGTCTGTGGCGCGAAAATTATCTGAATGAACGCATGCGTGATGAGATTTTGCTGCGCCAGATTTTGGTCGAAACGGAAGGCGAAGTGGTGGGCCAGATCAACGGTCTTTCCGTCGTGGAATATCCCGGTCACCCGCGGGCCTGGGGCGATCCCTGCCGTATCACCTGCGTGGTTCATCCTGGCGACGGTGAATTTACCGACGTCGAACGCAAAGCGGAGCTGGGCGGCAATATTCATGCTAAAGGCATGATGATTATGCAGGCCTATCTTATTGCGGAGCTGGAGTTAGATCAGCAACTGCCTTTTTCTGCTTCGCTGGTGTTTGAACAATCCTATTCGGAAGTTGACGGCGACAGCGCGTCGCTGGCAGAACTGTGTGCTCTGATCAGTGCCCTTGCCGATACGCCGCTAAATCAGCAAATCGCGGTCACGGGCTCGGTCGATCAGTTTGGTAACGTCCAGCCGGTCGGTGGCCTGAATGAGAAAATTGAAGGCTTCTTCGACATCTGCCATCAGCGTGAGCTGACAGGTCAGCAAGGTGTGATTATTCCTGCCTGCAATGTGCGCCACCTGAGTCTGAATCAGCAGGTTGTGAGTGCGGTCGAAGCCGGTCGTTTCCATATCTGGGCAATCGATACGGCTGATGAAGCGTTGCCCTTACTGACAGGAAAAGTCTGGAACACGGAAGACGGCGAAGGCGAATGCCTGCTGCGTACGATTCAGGAGCGCATCAGTCAGATGAATCAGCCTGAGCCCACTCCCCGGGCATGGCCGTTGAGATGGCTTAACTGGTTCAACCACCGTTAATCTCATTTGCTCAGTGTACAACTGTTCGCTAATATTCGTGATTCACTAAAAGAAGGCTTAATAAGAACATGGTAGATAAACGCGAATCCTATACCAAAGAAGACCTGATCCTGTCTGGTCGCGGTGAACTGTTCGGCGAAAATGGTCCGCCACTCCCTTCCGGCAATATGCTGATGATGGACCGCGTGGTCAAAATGACCGAGGACGGCGGGAAATACGATAAAGGCTTCGTGGAAGCTGAACTGGATATCAATCCAGATCTGTGGTTCTTTGGCTGCCATTTCATTGGTGATCCGGTAATGCCTGGCTGTCTGGGCCTGGATGCGATGTGGCAACTGGTTGGCTTCTATCTCGGCTGGCTGGGTGGCGAAGGAAAAGGCCGCGCGCTGGGCGTGGGTGAAGTTAAATTCACCGGTCAGGTTCTGCCAGACGCGAAAAAAGTCACCTACCGCATTCACTTTAAACGCGTGATTAACCGTAAACTGGTGATGGGCGTGGCAGATGGTGAAGTGTTTGTTGACGGGAATTTGATCTATACAGCCAGCGATCTGAAAGTTGGCCTGTTCAAAGATACTGCTGCATTCTGACGTTTCATTCCACAGAAACGAAAACCTCCGCACAGTGCGGAGGTTATATCCCTTTTCAGTGACATCCGGCTAAGCCGCAGCCGACCTGTCCTCCATGGCTTGTCGCCAACCTCCCAACCAGTGAGACTTAGCGTCTATCATTTGATACGGACACATCTCTTTAGAGCGTCCTGTAATGCCAGCTTGATAACCACGTGAATGGGCGCGCTCAAGGCGGTCTCGTTTCTGTCTCTTCATACTCCGTGTCCCTCATGTAAGGTCTGTGGAATCTGGTGGAAAGAAAAAGGTGGCGAATTAATGTTCAGCCACCCTTTTGTTTTACTCGCTCTGTATGAAAAGATCAATGCGCAATATTCACGCCAGTGTCACAAATATGACCTGCTCCAGACATATACTTTCTGTTTCACCCTATGAAACTGTGACGATATCCGTATGATTTATAAAGAAAGCCTGGAAAACGTCAGAAAAATTATATGTGCTGAAACAACACGTTAACTAAAGCCCTGTTGCGGTTGACTCTGCCGTGGTTGCACCGCGTGCAATCTGCTGTGCGATTTGCTGCCAGCCCTGTGCCAGCGTTTTAACCAGCGAATCATAGCCATCTTCCCGCTGCGGTAGCACCAGATTAAAAGCCTGCTTTGTGAAGCGCCCCTGATGTTCCAGTGTCCACTGACCGCTGATAACCGCCTTGCCATCATAACGGCCCTGGAAATCATTCACCGTTACGCTCAGCGTATCGTGCTCCTGACCGATAAGCGTCTGGGTAACCAGACGGCCGGGTAACGCTTTCGTCAGATTAGTGATCAACGTTTGTTGCAATTGCTGATCGAGCGGGCTGGCCCACAGATTATTAGCGGCAATGACATATTTTACGTCGCTGGTCTGATAGACCAGCCCATTGCCCGCCAGATAGTCGGGGACCGTAATTTGCTGCACCCATAATGTCGGCTGCGCATTCGCCTCGCTGCTTATCACCTGCATTGAGGCTGCCCCCGAGGGCAGCTGATAATAGGTGGTATTGACCGTACTGCTACAGGCACTCAGTGCGAGAGCGGCAAAAAGCATTAATCCTTTTTTCATTGTTTCGCCCTCTTTGGCTGGGGATCCTGTCCCGGTTTGGCCTCAAACACTAACGCATTACTTTTCGCATTTAACGTTTTTAACACGGGCTGAAGTTCACGCAGCACCTGATCAAGCCGTTGCATATCGCCCACCAGCTTGCTGTAAGCCGGGGAGCCTGGCTGTAACCCTTTCATGCTACGGTTCAGCTCACGAAGCGTCTGCTGCGTTTCTTCTGGCAAGGTCTTCATCGCCGGACTGCTGGTCACCACATTGATGTTATCAATAGTACGCTGCAGATCCCTGAGCGTCTTCTGACTCTCTTTCAGTGTGCCCGTGGCTTCCGTCACCATGTTGTTCAGCGGTAAACTGTTAATCTTATCCAGCGCCGCCATCAGTTTTTGCTGGATCTGACTGAGGCCGCCGCTTACTGTTGGAATCACTTCGTATCCCGCGACTTTATCCGGACCGGTATACGGCGGTGCGTTATTATAGAAGTCGATATCCACATACAGCGCACCGGACAGCAAATTGCCCGTTTTCAACGTTGCGCGCAGGCCACGTTTCTTACCATCCTGCAGATGCTGCTCAAGATCGAAGTTTTGCCCTAAACGGTTAATAAAGCGATCGGGTTCAATACGAATCAATACCGGCACGCGATAATCATTATTTAACGCCTGAGCGGTGCCCGCATTCATGAACGGCACTTCCGCAACGGTACCCAGACGAATGCCGCGGAATTCAACCGGCGCGCCCACCTGCAAGCCACGAATCGAATCCGAGAAGAACATCAGATAGTCGATATGATTGGTGTACAGCGAATCCTGAATACTGCGTTGATCGTCGAACAAATGATATTCAGCCTGATTCTGCGCCGCTTTGCCTAAATCCCACCCGTCCGGGACGTCAAAACTCACCCCGCCGCTAAACAGCGTGGTCAGGGATCCCATTTCGACACGCATCCCTGAGGCCGACATATCGACCGCGATGCCGCTGTCTTTCCAGAAGCGCACATTGGTCGTCACCAGGCGATCGTAAGGCGCGGCGATAAACAGCTGATAGGTCATCAGGCGTTTATCCGTGTCGAACGTACTGGTTTCAACGGTGCCGACACGGAAACCGCGGAACAGAACCGGATCGCCCGGATTCAGTTGGCCTGCTTTATTACTGTCGAGCGTAATCCGGATACCTTTGGCATCCGGCGGCGCAAGCGGCGGTGAATCCATCAGGGTGTACTGCTCCAGAGGCGCTTTTTTGGTGCCAGGCTGCAGCTCAATATAGGCCCCGGAAAGTAACGTGCCCAGACCGGTTATCCCTTCACGGCCCACCTGCGGTTTAACTACCCAGAAGACGCTGTCGCTGTGCAACAGTTTTTCCATACCGGCATTCAGTCGGGCTTTAATTTCCACATGATGAAGATCGTCTGTCAACACCGCACTTTCCACCACGCCAACGTTCACGCTGCGACTTTTAATCGTGGTTTTGCCCGCTTCGATCCCTTCTGCACTCTCGGTGATCAGGGTCACTTCGGGCCCCTGATGGCTGAAGTGATAAAACAGAATCCAGCCGCCTATTAATAACGTGACAATAGGGACGATCCATACCGGTGACCAGCGCTTGATCTGGTCCACTTTGGCATAACCGTGATTATTTTCCGTCAAGATGCGGCTCCTTCATGTTTTTCTCACCAGCACGATCCCAGGTTAAGCGCGGGTCAAACGTCATTGCCGCAATCATGGTCAGAATCACCACCAACGCAAACAACACCGCTCCCCATGCCGGATAAATTTTCATTAATTGCCCCATGCGCACCAGCGCAGAGAGCACGGCAATCACAAAGACGTCAATCATTGACCAGCGCCCCACAAACTCAACGACTTCATAAATCCGGTGCATTTTGTGGCTGTCGCGCTGCCCTCGCCCACTGGCATCCCAGCACAGCCAGCCAATCGCCAGCATTTTCAGAGACGGCACCATAATACTGGCGATGAAAATCACCAGCGCGACCGGATAAGAGCCATCGCCCCACAGCAAAATGACGCCAGCCATGATGTTGGACGGCATCGCGGAGCCCAGGGTTTCCGTAATCATGATGGGCAGCAGATTGGCCGGCACGTAGAGCATAACGGAGGTGATCAGCAGTGCCATGGTCCACTGCAGGCTGTGCTTACGTCGGGCATGGGCAACTACGCCACAACGGGGGCATTCCTGCTGCGCCACGGGCAAGATCGCCGTACAGCAAGGACAGGAGCGCAGCCCCTGCCTGAGTCCGCTAATGCCGGGCTGTGGTGCATGCGGCAAAGGCGGCGGTGCCTCAATTTGCAGCCAGAGCCAGCGACGGTCCAGGCACTGAAACGCCCGCAGTTGTAAAAGACAAAACAGACACCAGGGCCAGAAACTGGTTTCAAGGCTGATTTCGCCATAGGCCATGAGCTTCACAAAACTTACCAGCACACCGGCCATAAAAATTTCGGCCATGCCCCAGCTCCGCATATGAAACAGAATACGCGCCAGCCCCAGTTTCAGGCTAAGGGGCATCTTGACCTGGTTGACCAGCAGGACCAGCGTGACCATGCAAAACGCCGGAATCGCCTGAACAAACAGCAGAAACAGGGTGGCCAGGCTGGCATAGTCATCGGCCACCATGACACCAGGAATTTGCATCAGGCTAATCTGGCTGGAGAGCCCAGCCACTTTCATGGTGATAAACGGGAACAGATTGGCCAGGACTAACATAAACAGTGCCGCCAGCGCATAGCCGGTGGGACGTTTGCGTGGCTCTGACCAGTTGACTGTCAGGGACGTGTGGCAGCGCGGGCATGACGCGCGGCTGCCAACAGGGATATCCGGCAGTTTGACCATCAGGTCGCATTGTGGACAAAGCATCCACGCACTGGTTTTGTCTGCAGAACACATTCCCTGACCCTTATCGCTAGCCGCCGTTTTTCATTGATTCCAGTTCTTCCCAACGCGCAAACGCGGTTTCCAGCTGCGCTTCCACCTGAGCCAGTTCATCCAGCACCGGCTGCGTTTTATCGTGCGGCTGGCTGAAGAAATCCGGGTGGCTCATGCTTGCCTGCAGTTCGCCGATACGCGCCTCTAACTGTTCCAGTTTTTGCGGTAACTGCTCCAGCTCACGCGTCAGGTTATAGCTTAGTTTGTTCGCGCTGCGTTTGGCAGATTCATTTTTCGGTTCAGCAGACTGAGCGGCACGATTTGCCTCTTTCGCTTTCGCGGTCACCTGCGTTTTTTGCTGCTTATAGGCCGCACGCTGCTGTTGGGCATCGTGATAACCCCCGACGAAGGTGCCAATCTCACCATTGCCTTCAAAGATCCAGCACTCCGTCACGGTGTTATCCACAAACTGACGATCGTGGCTGACCAGCAGCACGGTGCCCTGATAGCCGTCGATAAGCTCTTCCAACAGTTCCAGTGTTTCCACATCAAGGTCGTTGGTCGGTTCATCGAGGATCATCAGGTTACTTGGGCGCAGAAACAAACGCGCCAGCAGCAGGCGGTTACGTTCGCCACCGGACAGCGCTCTGACAGGTGTCATCGCCCGCTTGGGATGGAACAGGAAGTCCTGCAGATAACCCAGCACATGGCGGGGCTTACCGTTCACCAGCACTTCCTGCTTCCCTTCGGCGAGGTTATCCATCACCGTTTTGTCGGGATCGAGTTCTGCACGATGCTGATCGAAATAGGCCACTTCAAGCTTGGTGCCTGAATGCACGCGGCCATGGTCGGCCTTAAGCTGTTGCAGCATCAGGCGCAGTAAGGTGGTTTTGCCACAGCCATTTGGGCCAATCAGGGCAATCTTGTCGCCGCGCTGAACCTGCGCCGAGAAATCGTTAACCAGTTGCTTGCCGTCTACCGCGTAATCGACATTCTCCAGCTCAAAGACAATTTTGCCGGAACGGGACGCTTCGCCGACCTGCATATTGGCTTTACCCATCACCTCACGGCGCTCTGAGCGCTCGCGACGCAAGGCTTTTAACGCGCGGACGCGGCCTTCATTACGGGTACGGCGCGCCTTAATCCCCTGACGGATCCACACTTCTTCCTGTGCCAGCTTGCGATCAAACTCGGCGTTTTGCATTTCTTCAACGCGCAAGGCTTCTTCTTTGCCTTCCAGATAGGCGTCGTAGTTACCTGGCCACGAAACCAGTTTGCCACGATCCAGATCCACGATACGGGTGGCCATATTGCGAATAAACGAACGGTCATGAGAGATAAACACGATGCTGCCGCTGAAACTTTTCAGGAAGGTTTCCAGCCAGTCAATCGTTTCAATATCCAGGTGGTTCGTTGGCTCATCCAGCATCAGTACGCGTGGATTACTGACCAGCGCACGTCCGAGCGCGGCTTTACGTAACCAGCCGCCCGATAACGACGACAGCTCCGTATCCGGCGACAGGCCAATCTGCTGCAACACATCATTGATGCGACTTTCCAGTTGCCACAGATTGTGGTGATCCAGAATGCCCTGCAAGCGTGCCATCTCATTGAGGTTCCTGTCGCTCGGATCCTCCATGACCTGATGGGAAATCGCGTGGTAGGCTTTCAGATGCTCCGCCTGTTCCTGTACGCCTTCTGCCACAAAGTCGTAAACCGAGCCGGTAATATTTCGCGGCGGATCCTGTTGCAGACGTGCGACGACCAGATCGGTCTCATAAATGATGCGACCATCATCCAGCGGTTGCTCGCCGTTGATGATTTTCATCAATGTGGATTTACCCGCACCGTTACGACCAACCAGACACACGCGCTCATTCTCTTCGATGTGCAGCTCGGTGTTATCTAACAGCGGCGCATCGCTGAAGGAGAGATAAGCGCCGTGGATACTAATTAATGACATGTAGCTTATTCCTTACCGGCATGTGTAATCAGCCAGCAGTTGTGAATTTGGCGATTACGCGCAAAATCCTGTGACAGGGTTTTCTGTGTGATGTCCTGCGCCTGAAGGCCTAATGCCTTAAGGCCGTCCAGATCCATTTTGAAACCACGTTTGTTATTCGAGAACATGATGGTGCCGCCTTTGCGCAGCAGACGCTTCAGATTGCGCATCAGCATCATATGGTCGCGCTGCACATCGAAACTCTCTTCCATACGTTTAGAGTTTGAGAACGTAGGCGGATCGATAAAGATCAGATCGAAATTTTCATCAGTTTCATTCAGCCAGCTCAGGCAGTCCGCATGCAATAAGCGATGCTGACGGCCTGTCAGGCCATTCAGCCGCAGGTTCCGTTCCGCCCATTCCAGATAGGTGCGCGACATATCCACTGTGGTCGTAGAACGCGCGCCGCCCAGCCCCGCATGGACGCTGGCGGTGCCGGTGTAGGCAAACAGATTCAGGAAATCTTTGCCCTGGCTCATCTGGCCCAGCATTTTGCGCGCAATATGGTGATCGAGGAACAACCCGGTGTCCAGGTAATCGGTCAGATTCACCAGGAAGCGGGCATTGAATTCCTGCACCTCGAAATAATCGCCCTTCTCGCTCAGTTTCTGATACTGCGCTTTGCCCTTTTGGCGTTCGCGGGTTTTCAGGATGAGGCGGCTGGACGGCAGCTCCAGCACGCTGAGCGTCGCGCTGATAACATCGAACAGGCGCTGACGGGCTTTATTTGCGTCGATAGTTTTCGGTGGCGCATATTCCTGTACCACTACCCAGTCCGCATAGCGATCCACCGCCACGTTGTAGTCAGGCAGATCGGCATCATAAATGCGATAGCACTCAATCCCTTCCTGGCGCGCCCATTTATCGAGCTTCTTCAGGTTTTTACGCAAGCGGTTAGCGTAATCTTCGGCAATCTGGTTGGCGCGCTCACCACTGGCGGCAGATAACTGATAATTCTTCTGTACGCAGTCCAGTGGTCCGTTTTTCGCCTTGAACTGCCGCTCGGCGCGCAGTTGCAGGCAACTGAGCAGCTCGGGTGAGGCGCTGAACAGCGATAAGTTCCAGCCCGCAAAATGCTGCTTCATCAGCCGCCCCAACTGACTGTGCAGGGCAATAAGCGCAGGCTCGCTTTCCAGACGCTCACCGTACGGTGGGTTACTCAGTACCGTGCCCGTTACGCCGTTCTCAAGCGGATTGTTCAGCTTCAGCAGGTCCTGTTGACCAAAGGTGAACAACTCGAAAACGCCTGCGCGGCGGGCGTTGGCTTTCGCCCATTCCAGCACCCGGCCATTATTATCGAAACCATAAAAACGTGCCTGACAGGCCGCCGTGCCCGCACGGGCCCGCGCCTGCGCATCGCGTTTAACGTCCAGCCACAGGCTTTCGTTAAAGCCGGCCCAGGCCGTAAAGCCCCACTGGCTCCGGAGTAAACCTGGCGCACGATCGCAGGCCATCAGTGCCGCTTCAATCAGCAGCGTACCGGAACCACACATCGGGTCGATGAGCGGCGTAGTCGTTTGCCAGCCTGAACGCATCACAATGGCTGCGGCCAGGTTCTCTTTCAACGGCGCCTGACCGGTTTGCTGGCGATAACCACGCTGGTGTAATGCGCTGCCGCTGAGGTCCAGTGCAATGCTGGCGCGATCGTCGTCGAGCCAGACGTTAATGCGGATATCCGCCTGTTCACGAACCACATCTGGTCGTGGCAGATTGCGGCGGGTAAAGCTGTCAACAATCGCGTCTTTGACACGCAACGCGCCAAACTGACTGTTACGGATCGCCTCGTTAGTCCCGTTAAAATGCACCACAAAGGTTTTATCGCTGCCAAAGGTAGCAGGCCAGTCAATGCCCTGCACACCAAGATAAAGATCGAGATCGCTGTACACGCCCACCTCCGTCAGCGGAAGCAGAATGCGCGACGCCAGACGGCTCCACATCAGGCTTTGATACATGACGCGATCGTCAGCTTTGAAGTGAACGCCTCCCTGTACCACTTGCAGGTCCTGCGCGCCCAGCGCGTCCAGCTCATTTTTTAACAGCTCTTCGAGCCCACGCGCCGTGCTGGCAAACAGAGAATTCATATCGTCACTTTTTACTCTTGAGAAAATTGTTGCGCATTATAGCGAATCGCAGACCTATGTCATAAAGTTAGCTTCTTTTGTCTTGCGCGCCTGCTTCAGGAGACTGTCATGATTACGCTTTCCCGCTTGTTTATTCATCCTGTTAAATCAATGCGGGGGTTGCAGGTTTCCCATGCCTGGGCTGCCAATAGCGGATTGACCTTCGATCGCATTTTTATGGTGACCGAACCCGATGGCACTTTTATTACTGCGCGCCAGTTCCCGGAAATGGTGCAGTTTACGCCCGCCGTCACCCCTGAGGGATTATTTTTACAGGCGCCCGACGGCAGTCAGTTGCTGATTCGCTTCGCCGATTTTACGCAAACGGAAGCGCCAACAGAGGTATGGGGAAACACCTTTACCGCCCGTATCGCGCCCGAGGCGATCAACCAGTGGCTGAGTGCCTTTTTCCCAAGACCGGTCCAACTGCGCTGGACTGGACCACAGCCGTCACGCCGCGTGAAGCGCTTCACCGAGGTGCCGCTGGGGTTTGCCGATGGCTATCCTTATCTGTTAGTGAATAATGCCTCTCTACGGGATCTGCAGCAGCGCTGTCCGGCCAGCGTGCGCGTTGAGCAATTTCGTCCTAACCTGGTGGTCAGCGGTGCGCCTGCCTGGGATGAAGACAACTGGGCGGAGATTACGGTAGGTCAGGTACATTTTGCCGTCCCTAAGCCCTGCAGTCGTTGCGTGTTTACTACGGTTAGCGTTGAAAATGGCCAGAAACATCCTGACGGACAACCTCTCGCCACACTTCAGGGCTTTCGCACCGCACAGGACGGCAGTGGTGACATTGATTTTGGCCTGAACCTTATTGCGCTAAACAGCGGGATTATTCGTGTCGGTGATGACGTCAAGGTCGTCAAACGCCAGCCGCCACGCGCCTATGGTGCGGGAGAGGTTGTGGAAACCCTCAAGCCGCAGCAGCAATCCCCCAATGCGGTGACGATTTCGTATCAGGGCCAGACATTCAGCGGCGATAACCAGCAAATTTTGCTTGAGCAGCTCGAAGCCCAGGGGTTCCGCATTCCCTACTCGTGTCGGGCAGGTTTGTGTGGCAGTTGCAAAATCACCCTGGTGGCGGGAAAAGTGAAGCCCTTAAAACAGAGTGCCATCCGTGAGGATGGCACAATATTGAGTTGCAGTTGTATTCCTGCCGGGGATATTGATGTGAAGTAAGTTACACCGCGCGTGCATAACGCGTGGTTTTTTCCTGCTGATGCGGTTGAAGACGGTCGTTCATCACTTTAATCGCATCCCCTAACACCATTCCTTTGCCCGCCAGCGTTAACGCGGGCTGCGCCAGCAGGCAGAGCGCGGCGTTATCGCCATTTTCAACCACCAGCAAACGTGCCTGCTCGCCATTCTCGGCCAGCGTAACCTCAACCATCTCGCCGACCGCAGGTTGCATTGGCTGGCGATGTGCGGAGAAATGCCAGCTTTTGGGCATCAGGGGTTTTAGAAAGCGGGCGGCCACCAGCGCATTTAACACCAGTTCGGCGCGCTGATTACTGCTTAACGGGCTCTGGCGGCACTTCTCTTCAAAGGTGAAATAGAGCGCGGCGTCATCAACACAAAATCCGGATTCCGTGAAAGCATCCGGTGTCAGCATTTTGCGTGCATAGCGGGAACGAAAAAGCATACCGTCAGCCAGATCGAGCATCATCCGGTCGTGCTCGGCGTCATAATACCAACGCCAGTTGTCATCGGGTTTAATTTTCATCGTGTGCCCTGTATTTACCGCTGTGCTAAAGGCAAAATATCTGTCGAAGAATAATGAATGCTGAAAAATCGTGCAACAGGACAAAATATAAACGAGCCGGAGAGAGAAATAAACCCCCCGGCGCATTAATAGAGCGATTCTCTTAGATGTGGGTCACGATATCTTTAATTAAGCCCGGACCTTTATAAATAAAACCAGAATAAATTTGAACGAGCGTGGCGCCGGCAGCGATTTTTTCTCGTGCTGCGGTCAGCGAATCAATTCCGCCCACGCCAATAATGGGCAAACGCCCCTGCAGCTCTTGTGACAGACGCTGAATGACGGCGGTGCTGCGCGACTGAACCGGACGTCCACTTAATCCCCCGGCTTCCTCGCTATATTTCAGTCCATTCACCAGGGTACGATCCAGCGTAGTATTTGTGGCAATGACGCCATCAATTTGGTGGCGAACTAAACTGTCAGCCACCTGGATCAACTCGTCTTCAGAAAGATCCGGCGCGATCTTTACAGCGACAGGCACATATTTGAGATGCCGCTTTTCCAGTTCTTTTTGTTTTGCTTTGATGGAACTGAGCAGATCGTCAAGCGCCTCACCATATTGCAGAGAACGTAAACCTGGCGTATTCGGTGACGAAATATTGATGGCAATATAACCGGCATGGGCATAAATTTTCTCCATGCACAGCAGATAATCGTCTTTGCCCTGCTCCACTGGCGTATCTTTATTTTTGCCAATATTGATGCCCAGCACGCCCTTGAATCGGGATTTTTTGACATTTTCCACCAGATTATCCACGCCGAGATTATTGAATCCCATGCGGTTAATAATCCCTTCGGCTTCAACTAAGCGAAACATGCGCGGCTTATCGTTACCTGGCTGAGCCCGTGGTGTGACCGTTCCCACTTCAACAAAACCAAATCCCATTGCGCCAAACGCATCAATGCACTCGGCATTTTTATCCAGCCCGGCCGCAAGGCCCAGCGCATTATCAAACGTCAGCCCCATACAGGTCACGGGGCGCGAGGGTAAACGCTGGCGGATAAGGGCTTCCAGCGGCGTGCCGCTCATAAAGCGTAACTGCTGAAAGGTGAGATGGTGCGCGCGCTCAGGATCGAGCCTGAATAACGCCGGTCGGACGATTGAGTAAAACATGCACTCTCCTGGAAGACGGAAGCGACGGTGGAAATCAGTGCACAGGAAATTGTGCGCCAGAATGGTAAGGTGCTCTGGCGCAAAAGTAAATCGTGGGGCGTTAAGCGAGGAAACTGTTTGACGCAGATTTGATCTTACACAACGGAATCGTTTGCCGTGCGCGAATTCATCCTGTCCGGAAACGCATAGTCACGCCAGATATTGTGGCGAACCATAATGCCAAAAATACCGATACAGACCAGCACTTCCGCCAGCACCATTGACCATGCTGCGCCGATCGCGCCAAATTTCCACGCCAGCAAACAGCAAACAGGTACGTTGACGACGCCCGCGACCATCATCACCATCATGCGCTGACGCGCCAGCCCGTGCGGAATCAGAATCTGCAGTCCGGCGGGATAGGCGATATTGCCGAACAGGAAGCACAGCACAAAGACGCGGAGAACATCGGCTGACGGCAGGAAGTCTTTGCCTAACAGCAATGACACCACCTGATCGGCAAACAGCCAGGTAAAGATCACAATAGACAGACTGAGGCCAAAAGACAGCATCAGGCTTTTACGTGTGGCAGCAACCGCAGCCGCTTTATCGCGACCAAACAGATGGCTGACGCGCGGGAAAAACGCGCTGCCAATCTGCTCCGGTACAGAATTCGCGGCTTTGCGCAGCCTGTCCGCACCGTTGTAGATCCCCACCATGTAGTGGGAGGTAAAGCTGGCGAGAATCACGACGTTTACGCTGTTAAACAGGTTAGCACCGGCAATGGCGATAAACACATCTGCACTGTCGGTAATGCGCTGTTTGATCTCTTTCGGTTCGAAGCGATACGCGCCAATCACCTTCATTTCCAGCACAAACTTTAGCGTAATAATGGCGTTAATAATTGATACCGCGCCCGGTATCAGCGCCGCCAGCCAGGTATCGTCCGGTGTTTTCACCAGTAAAAACGTCAGCGGGATGGCACAAAAGTTGCCAAAGGTGGCGATCATCGCCGTTTTACCCAGCTTCTCAAAACCCTGCATCAGCCAGCCAAAGGAAAACAGTGAACCGACTAACGTGGTGCAGTTAGCCAGAATAATAAAAAACAATGAATGCCAGGACGGATTAAACCAGGTCGCCGTGAGCAATGTGCCGCTGGTCAGCAGCAGCAGCATCAGTTTGGCATTGAATGTTGACCAGAAGAGTTGCGTCACGCGCGCCTTATCATCACGGTGGTGGGCAATGTCTTTAGTCGTAAAAACATTGAACCCCCAGTCAGAAATCGTACTGCAGTAAAGTACGCAGGCGATGGCCAACGCCAGAATCCCCATATGATCGACACCCAGCACGCGCGCCAGGTAGGGTAAGGTCGCCAGCGGAAACAGGAAAGAAGCTCCCCGGTACGCCAGCAAAGATAAGATATTGACTACTAAACTTTTATCGAGCACTTTTGCCATGTCGCAACAACCTTATACACATTGCATGCCTCACCTTCTCATTTCGCTCAGGTGCAAACAATATCACTTGCCATTTTTCGGAATTACGGAACGCGTTTGAGTTCTTTTTTCACTTTATGGCTTTGCAATAAAATGAAGGTTTCCGGACTGTTGAACAGCAGCCACTCTTTCAGACTGCTGGCTTTAACTCTGCGCCCGAAATAACGAATCGCATTAAGCACATAGTCAGGAACGGGCGTCTGGTTGTAGAGCGACAAATAAATCATCAACCGGAAGGAATGAAACAGGTAGGCTTTTTCTAAATCCTTTTTCAATTCACTTTTATGAAGTGAACGGCACAATGTGTTGAAGGTTGTAATAAATGCATTGTAGCGTTGAATAAAAAAGGTCGGGTTTTTGCTACTGTTGGTCAGTGAGCCGCCACGGATGCGCTGTTTGTAATAGGTTTGACGGCTTACCCAGACCTGATTGCATTTCATAAACACCGATAACGTGAAATTATGGTCTTCATGAACACGATCGATAAAACGTAACTGATGCTGCTGGATGACGCTTTTTTTCACGACATAATTCCAGGCGGCGGAAGTATACGAACCGTTTTGTAACAATCCCAACAGGACATCCTGCGGGCGCTGAATGCCAAACAGGCCGTGCCTGACTTTCGGCCATGTGATTTCCGCTTTGTCTTCACGGTAAGCACTGGAATTAAAACAAAACAAATCCGTATCCGGATAATGCTCAATGACCTGAGCCAGTTCGCTGACAAGGCCGTCCACCACCACATCATCAGGATCGCAGAAAAAAACAAACTGTCCTTTAGCGGCCTCTACGCCTTTGTCACGCGCATTGCCTGCTCCTCCATTCGGAATCGTGATCACCTTGACCTGGGGCAGGTGCGCATAATGCTGTTCAATTAACGCCACTGTCCCGTCAGTCGAACTGTCGTTAACAATGATAATTTCATTCGGCGCGCGAATTTGACTTACCAGGGAGTCAACGCATTCAACAATATATTTCTCAACGTTGTACGTTGGAATAATGACCGATAACAGGATGTCAGACATACATGATTTCTCTGCTGTTAGAAAATGAAAAATAAAATCCACCAGCCTGAGACAGGCACTGACTAAGGGCGAATAGTTATATTTAAAATAACAGGCGCTTACATTGAGCAGCGTTATTTTAATGCCTGATGCCGCAAAATGCCTGCCTCAATATCGTGCGGAGGCAGCACAGGCAAAAACCATCGTAAGAAAAACTAAAGTTTAATCACTTACCTTTCGTCACTTTGTTGAGAAATCATTTAATAAATACATCAGTCCCCTTTTCACTTTCGCCCTGCCGCCTGTAACCAGTTGTGAAATTCCATTAAAATTTTTATAAATGCTGGCCCTGTTTATCTGACACTTTTGTGGAACCCGTCTTAAACCCAGGTTTATCACATCACAAAACCCCGTTGAAACATCGAATCTTTTTCGCTTTGTCCATTTTGATAACCCACAGTCAGAGAAGACCATTCTTTTCTTTCATAGATTTATTTCAATATTGCGATATTCAAGTAACCAAATGTACGAAATCCATCTGCGACAGAGAATTCATTCATCCGGATTAATGTATCCCGTTGCGTACCAGGCCGTTTTTAAGATTTGTCGTAGCGGTTTTCTCCTGGATTCCAGATGCCACGCCTTATCTTCCTTTTGCGGTTTTCACCTTTAGATTGTCAGAAAAATCATTTAAGCCCTGCCGTGGCCTCTGCCAGGATGAAAGCCTGAGTTCTCAACAACAGATAATCAATAACTTTCAGTTATAAGGAGTAGTGAATGCGAGTGCTTACCCTGGCAGGCAGTCCACGGTTTCCTTCACGGTCCACCTCGTTACTGGCGCTGTGCCAGCACAAACTGGAAGCGCGCGGCGTGGAAGTTATTCCGTGGAATATTCATAACTTTCAGCCGGAAGACCTTATTAACGCCCGCTTTGATTCTCCGGCGATTCTGGCGCTGAGCGAGGACTTGTCTGCCGCCGATGGTCTGGTGATTGCTACGCCCGTTTACAAGGCGTCTTTCTCGGGTGCGCTGAAAACGGTGCTGGACCTGTTGCCCGAACGCGCACTGGCACACAAAGTCGTGCTGCCGCTTGCCAGTGGTGGCAGCGCAGGCCACATGCTGGCGCTGGATTACGCGCTCAAGCCCGTTTTAAACGCGCTGAAAGCGGAAGAAGTGCTTCATGGGGTTTATGCCGAAGATAAACAGATCACGCATTACGATCGTCAGCCAGAACTGGATCCCCTTCTGGCCACCCGCCTGGATGAGGCGGTGGATTCTTTCTCACTGGCATTGTCACGCCGTCATCAACCGGTTGCCTGGGCAGTATAAGGATTAAGCATGAAACGGATAGTAAGCGCATGGTTACTGGCAGGGATGTTGATAACGGGAACTCAGGTTTATGCTGCTGAGCCAGCCCCCGAACAGGTGCGTATCGGCTACCAGAAAGGATCGGTCAGTATGGTGCTGGCAAAAGCTCACCGGTTACTGGAAACGCGTTTCCCTCAGACCAAAATACAGTGGGTTGAATTTCCAGCCGGGCCACAAATGCTGGAAGCCCTGAACGTTAACAGTATTGATATTGCCAGTACCGGCGATATTCCACCCATTTTTGCCCAGGCGGCGGGGGCAGATTTACTCTATATCGGCTCGGAGCCGCCTAAGCCCAAAGCCGAGGTGATTCTGGTCAGCCAGGACAGCCCGCTGAAATCGGTGGCCGACCTGAAGGGCAAAAAAGTGGCCTTTCAGAAAGGCTCAAGCTCGCACAACCTGTTACTGCGCGCACTGGAGGAGGCCGGCCTGTCAATCAAAGATATACAGCCGGTTTATCTTACGCCTGCCGATGCCCGCGCGGCCTTTCAGCAGGGTAACGTTGATGCCTGGGCGATATGGGATCCCTATTATTCCGCAGTGCTGCTTCAGGGGCACGTTCGCGTTTTAAAAGACGGTACCACACTCAATCAGACCGGTCCGTTCTACCTTGCGACGCGCGCATTCGCCCAGAACCATAATGACTTTGTCTTAGCAACGCTCAAAACCTTTAGCGATGCGGAAGCGCTGACGCGCAGCGAACGTGACCAGAGCATTCATCTGCTTGCCACCTCCATTGGCCTGCCTGAGGCGGTCATTGCCAGTAATCTGGATCATCGTCCCCCTAGCCCGGTCAGCCCGGTCAGCGCGCACACTGTTGCGTTACAACAGAAAACCGCCGATCTGTTTTATGCCAATCACCTGATTCCCGTGAAAGTATCAATTGCCGATCGCATCTGGCATCCCCGTAGCGTGACGCAATAAGGAGAGAAAAATGAGTGTTTCCGTATTCTGGTTCCTGCCCACCCATGGTGACGGTCACTACCTTGGCACGGCCGAAGGTGCGCGCCCGGTCGATCATGCGTATCTGCAGCAGGTCGCGCAGGCAGCCGATCGCCTGGGTTTTGGTGGCGTGCTGATCCCGACCGGCCGCTCGTGTGAAGATGCCTGGCTGGTGGCCGCCTCATTAATTCCGGTCACTCAGCGCCTGCGTTTTCTGGTTGCCCTGCGCCCTGGCGTGATTTCACCGACTCAGGCCGCCCGCCAGGCCGCGACGCTCGATCGCCTGTCTAACGGACGTGCACTGTTTAATCTGGTAACGGGCGGCGATCCCGAAGAGCTGGCAGGTGATGGCGTTTTCCTCGACCATCGTGAACGCTATGCCGAATCGGCCGAGTTCACCCGCGTCTGGCGCCGGGTGCTGGAAGGTGAAACAGTAGACTACGAGGGCAAGCATGTGCATGTGCGCGGGGCGCGCCTGATGTTTAAGCCGGTGCAGCAGCCTCGTCCACCGCTGTGGTTTGGCGGGTCATCAGAGCCCGCTCAGGATCTGGCCGCTGAACAGGTTGATGTGTACCTCACCTGGGGCGAGCCGCCTGAACTGGTAAAAGAAAAAATTGAACAGGTGCGCGCGAAAGCCGCTGCTCAGGGCCGCCAGGTTCGTTTTGGTATCCGCCTGCATGTCATCGTCCGTGAAACCAATGAAGAAGCCTGGCAGGCCGCCGACAAACTGATTGCTAACGTTGATGACGCCACTATTGCCAGAGCGCAAAGCGCCTTCCAGCGTACCGATTCCGTTGGGCAGCAACGCATGGCCGCCCTGCACGGAGGTCGCCGTGACAAACTGGAGATTAGCCCCAATCTCTGGGCTGGCGTTGGGCTGGTTCGCAGCGGTGCCGGTACCGCGCTGGTGGGCGATGCCCCAACCGTAGCGGCGCGAATGAAAGAGTACGAAGCGCTGGGCATTGAAACCTTTATTCTTTCCGGCTATCCGCACCTGGAAGAAGCCTATCGCGTGGGCGAGCTGCTGTTTCCCCATCTGGATCTGAAGATACCTGAAGTGCCTCAACCTCGGGTCGTTCAGGCGCACGGTGAAGCAGTTGCGAACGATTTTACCCCCGAGAAAAAAGCCGCACGGGCCTGAGGAGATCGCCATGATCCGATTACGTCAATCCTTCTCAGCGGCGCTTGTGCCCTGGCTGTTACCGGTGTTACTGGTCGTGGTCTGGCAGATTGCGTCGCAGACCGGCTGGCTCTCCAGCCGTATCCTGCCGGCACCGGAGAAGATCGTCACCACCTTCTGGCAACTGGCCGCCAGCGGCGAGCTGTGGCGGAATCTGGCTATCAGCAGCTGGCGCGCGCTGCTGGGCTTTAGCATCGGCGGTTCGATCGGGTTAGTGCTGGGATTGATTACCGGCACCTCACGTCTGGGCGAGCGCCTGCTGGATACCTCGGTACAAATGTTACGTAACGTGCCTCATCTGGCGCTTATCCCGCTGGTCATCCTGTGGTTTGGTATCGATGAAACCGCCAAAATTTTTCTGGTGGCGCTGGGCACACTGTTCCCGATTTATCTGAATACGTATCACGGCATTCGCAACGTGGATCGGGGGCTGGTTGAAATGGCACGCAGCTATGGCTTATCAGGCTGGAGCCTGTTTGTGCAGGTGATATTGCCGGGTGCGTTACCGAGCATCATGGTCGGCGTGCGTTTTGGTCTGGGATTAATGTGGCTCACGCTGATTGTGGCTGAAACCATTTCCGCTAACGCCGGGATTGGCTACCTGGCCATGAATGCCCGTGAGTTTCTGCAAACCGATGTGGTGATGGTCGCCATTATTCTTTATGCCCTGCTGGGGAAACTGGCCGATGTCAGTGCGCTACTGCTGGAACGTGTCTGGTTACGCTGGCATCCGGCTTATCAACATAAGGAGGAAGCTGCATGATTAACTCCGCTATACCGGCGCGTCTGACGGCCGGTACGCCGGTTGGTGTAAAGGGCGTCAGCAAAAAATATGGCGAGCGTACGATTCTTAATAACCTCGACCTGCACATACCGTCTGGACAATTTGTGGCCGTCGTGGGCCGCAGCGGCTGCGGCAAAAGTACCCTGCTGCGTTTGCTGGCCGGGCTGGAAAACAGCACTGAGGGTCAGCTACTGGCCGGCACTGCGCCATTGCACACGGCGCGCGACGAAACCCGTCTGATGTTCCAGGATGCGCGACTGCTGCCCTGGAAAAAAGTGATTGATAACGTGGCACTTGGTCTGCGGGGCAATGCCTGGCGGGAAGCCGCACACGAGGCGCTGGCGGCCGTTGGGCTGGCCGATCGCGCCAGTGACTGGCCTGCCGCCCTGTCTGGCGGTCAGAAACAGCGCGTGGCACTGGCTCGCGCCCTGATTCATCGCCCCGGTCTGCTCCTTCTGGATGAGCCACTCGGCGCGCTCGATGCGTTAACCCGAATTGAGATGCAGGAGCTGATTGAATCACTGTGGCAGCAACACAATTTTACGGTGCTGTTGGTCACCCATGATGTCAGTGAAGCGGTTGCAATGGCGGATCGGGTTCTGCTGATTGAGGAAGGTCGGATTGGGCTGGATTTGCAGGTTGATTTGCCGCGTCCCCGGCGGCGGGGTTCCGCCCGTCTGGCCGAGCTGGAAGCGGAGGTGCTGGATCGGGTGATGCGTCGCAGTGCGGCAGATAAACCGCCGCGCTATGCGCAACAGCGCTGATGAAACGGCGGGCCATGGCCCGCCGTTTTTTATCAGGCGTTAAGCGCCTTGGTAATTTTCTCGTACAGATCGCCCGACAGTTTCTCCAGACCCTGTAGCTGCTCCAGCGCCTGGCGCATCAGCGCCTGACGGCGAGTATCGTAACGTTTCAGACGAATCAATGGCTCAATCATGCGCGACGCAACCTGCGGATTTCGGGTATTTAAATCCGTCAACATCTCCACCAGGAAGCGATAGCCGCTGCCATCTTCGGCATGGAAGGCCGAGGGGTTCCCCGATGCGAAGGCACCGATCAATGAACGAATACGGTTGGGGTTCCCCATGCTGAACGAACGGTGCGACAGCAACCGGCGCACGTTAAGTAACGCATTCTGCGCCGGGCTGGTGGCCTGCAACATAAACCATTTGTCCATCACCAGGCCATCGCGATGCCAGCGATCGTCATAGTCAGCCAGTAAGGCGTCACGGCACGGCAACTGCGCCGCCACGGCGGCCGAGAGTGCCGCCAGGGAATCGGTCATATTATTCGCGCGCTGATACTGTGCCTGAACCAGTTTATCGGCCAGATCCATGTCACCAAACGCCAGATAGTACAGGCAGATGTTTTTCAGTGACCGTTTGCCTGTTTCCGCATGATCAACGTGATAGTCCGCCTGCTGATTGGCGTTATACACGGCAAAGAATTCATCCGCCAGTTCACGCGCCAGCGTACGGACCAACGCTTCGCGCACCAGCGCAATGGCCTGCGGATCGATAATCTCAAACAGCTCGGCAATTTCGTTCTCACTCGGCAATGTCAAAATCAGCGCCGTCAATGCCGGGTCGCTGTCTGCGTCAAGCAGCACGGTGCGGAAAGCATCGGCAACGTGCAGCGGCAGTGACAAATGCTGCCCCTGCTGATGACGCGCAACATTGAGACGTAAATAGGTTGCCAGCAGACTTTGCGCCGCATCCCAGCGGGAAAAATCGTTACTGGCATGGCGCATCAGGAAGGTGAGCTGGGCATCGCTCCACTTGTAATCAAGTTTCACAGGTGCGGAGAATTCACGCAGCAGTGAGGGCACCGGCTGGAAATAGACGTTATCAAACGTAAACGTCTGGAACTCTTCCGTCACGTTCAGGACGTGATGCACAGGATGGCCATCGCGCTGCAACGGAATCACCTTGCCCTGGCCGTCATACAGTTCGATATCCAGCGGGATGTGTAGCGGCAGTTTTTCTTTCTGATCGGCTGTCGGTGGCGTGTGTTGCGTAACGTGCAACGTGTACTGCTCCAGTTCCGGATTGTAGTCGTCGCGTACCGTGACGGTTGGTGTACCTGACTGGCTGTACCAGCGGCGGAACTGAGACAGATCAACGCCAGACGCGTCTTCCATCGCCTGAACAAAATCATCGCAGGTGGCGGCGCTGCCGTCATGCCGTTTGAAGTACAGTTGCATCCCTTTCTGAAAGTTCTCCTCTCCCAGCAAGGTATGCATCATGCGGATCACTTCCGATCCTTTTTCATACACGGTTAAGGTGTAGAAATTATTCATTTCGATCACCTGATCCGGCCGGATCGGGTGCGCCATCGGACTGGCATCCTCAGCAAACTGCGCGCCGCGCATGATACGGACATTATCGATACGATTAACGGCGCGCGATCCCAGGTCTGAACTGAACTCCTGATCGCGGAAGACGGTCAGCCCCTCCTTGAGGCTCAACTGGAACCAGTCACGACAGGTGACGCGGTTGCCGGTCCAGTTGTGGAAATATTCATGGCCTATAACGGCCTCAATCCCCAGGTAATCTTTATCGGTTGCGGTTTCGGCTTTTGCCAGCACATATTTGGAGTTAAAGATGTTAAGCCCTTTATTCTCCATCGCGCCCATATTAAAGAAGTCCACCGCGACAATCATAAAGATGTCGAGGTCATACTCCAGGCCAAAGCGCTCTTCATCCCACTTCATGCTGTTTTTCAGCGAGGTCATTGCCCAGTCGGCGCGGTCCAGATTGCCTCTGTCAACAAAGATCTCCAGTGCGACATCACGCCCCGAACGCGTGGTAAAGCTGTCGCGCAGCACGTCAAAATCACCTGCCACCAGCGCAAACAGATAGCAGGGCTTCGGGAACGGATCCTGCCATTTCACCCAGTGACGTCCCTGCTCGTCATGACCACTGTCGATACGGTTGCCGTTCGACAACAGGAAAGGATAGCGGTTGCCATCGGCAATGATGGTGGTCGTGAAACGCGCCAGCACATCCGGCCGATCCAGATACCAGGTAATATGGCGGAAGCCTTCGGCTTCACATTGCGTACAAAGTGCCTCACCGGACTTGTACAATCCTTCAAGCGCGCTGTTGCGGTCAGGATGAATGTCATTCACGATTTTCAGCGTGAAACTGTCTGGCAACTGGCTGAGTACCAGTGCGCCTTCTTCCTCTTTATAAGCCGTCCAGGCCTGGCCATTAACTTCCAGCGAGATCAGGGTCAGATCTTCACCGTCCAGACGCAATTCAGCCCCGTTATCACCCTGGCGTTTAACCTGACTGATGGCCGTGACGCGCGTAGTCGACTCATCCAGTTCAAAGGTTAAATCAATATCGGTGATGGTATAATCGGGAGCCCGGTAATCGTGGCGATATTTTATTTTTGGCTGCTGCGTCATATTTCGTCTCGCAATGAATAGTTTACCCGTCAAAGTCTAAGCCTGATGCGTTAAGCTTGCCATGCGTAATGCATGTCGTGGGCAAAATGGCTACACTTTCTTAACAATGACACAATTCGGCCTCGACTCGCTATCCTGAAATATGCTGTGATCGCCGTCTGTTAGTGATTTATACTTTTGCGTCTTTGTGACGTTTAATACACCGGGCTCTGCGCCACCGAACAGGATGCCGAAACGCGCCATGACAGGACATGCTTCCCCGATACTGACTTCGCTGCTGGATACTGACGCGTATAAGCTTCATATGCAGCAAGCCGTCTTCCATCGCTACTATGATGTTACGGTAGCGGCGGAGTTTCGCTGCCGCAGCGATGAGTTACTGGGTTTTTATGCTGACGAAATCCGTGCAGCGATCAATGCCATGCAGACGCTGGCGCTGACCGACGCCGAATATGCCTGGTTATCTGACCTCCCCTTCTTTGCTGACGACTACCTTAACTGGCTGCGCAATTTTCGCTATGACCCCCAGCAGGTCGACGTGCAAAATCACAACGGCAAGCTGGCCATCCGAATTCAGGGGCCCTGGCGTGAGGTCATCATGTGGGAAGTTCCCCTGTTGGCCTTGATCAGCGAAGTGGTGCATCGCCATCGTACACCACACACCGGCAGTCAGCAGGCCGTGGACTTTCTGCACCAGAAACTGGCGACGTTTAAAACGCAAATTGCGGATACCGATATGTCACGTTTTCGGTTGATGGATTTTGGTACCCGTCGCCGCTATTCCCGGTCGGTGCAGGAAGCCATTGTCAGTACGCTGAAGCAGGACTTTCCCTGGCTGATGGGCACCAGCAACTATGATCTGGCCCGCCGTCTTGAACTGACGCCTGTCGGCACGCAGGCGCACGAATGGTTTCAGGCTTTTCAGCAAATCAGTCCGGTGCTGGCGAACAGCCAGCGGGCCGCGTTACAGGCCTGGCTGGATGAATATGATGACAAACTGGGTATTGCGTTAACGGACTGCATCGCTATGGACGCCTTCCTGCGCGACTTCGGCCCGGTCTTCGCCCGCCGTTACCAGGGTTTACGCCATGATTCGGGCGACCCGGTTGAATGGGGTGAAAAAGCCCTGGCGCATTATCAGCAACTGGGCATAGATCCACAGAGTAAAACCCTGGTGTTCTCCGACAACCTGAATCTGGATAAAGCGCTGGCGCTCTATCGCCACTTTGGTCAGCGTACTCACGTGGTGTTTGGCATTGGCACCCAACTGACCTGCGATATTCCCGGCGTGACGCCACTCAATATTGTCATTAAGCTGGTGCAGTGTAACGGGAAGCCGGTTGCCAAGCTGTCAGACAGTCCGGGCAAAACCATTTGTCAGGATAAAGCCTTCGTCAGAGCCTTGAGAAAAGCCTTTGACCTGCCACTGGTAAAAAAAGCCAGCTAAGCGCTATGTGACTGGGGCGCGCTGCGCCCCGCTTTTCTGGCAATAAATCTGCCCTTCCCCCTGAATTTTGCTTGTTTCCTGTTGACTCGCAAGTAACATAGCAACACCCCAGTCTGGGGAATTCATTCACACACTTCTTCTATATAGAGAGATATTTATGAGCGTAGTGCCTGTAGCGGATGTACTGCACGGTCGCGTCGCGGTTGACAGTGAAGTCACCGTACGTGGTTGGGTACGTACCCGAAGAGATTCAAAAGCCGGTCTGTCCTTTATCGCCGTGTATGACGGCTCCTGCTTTAATCCCGTTCAGGCCGTCGTCAATAATTCTCTGAATAATTACCAGGACGAAGTGCTGCGCCTGACTACCGGCTGCTCCGTCATTGTCACGGGTACCGTTGTGGCATCTCCGGGCCAGGGGCAGGCGTTTGAAATCCAGGCGACAAAGCTGGAGGTGGTAGGCTGGGTGGAAGATCCCGACAGCTATCCTATGGCGGCCAAACGTCACAGCATTGAGTATTTGCGTGAAGTCGCCCACCTGCGTCCACGCACGAACCTGATTGGTGCCGTAGCCCGTGTTCGTCACACGCTGGCGCAGGCGCTGCACCGTTTCTTCCATGAGAACGGCTATTTCTGGGTTTCTACGCCGCTGATTACCGCTTCCGATACCGAAGGTGCGGGTGAAATGTTCCGCGTATCAACGCTGGATCTGGAAAACCTGCCGCGTGACGATCAGGGCAAAGTCGACTTTTCAGAAGACTTCTTTGGTAAGGAAGCTTTCCTGACGGTATCCGGCCAGCTCAACGGCGAAACCTACGCCAGTGCGCTGTCAAAAATTTATACCTTTGGCCCCACCTTCCGGGCCGAAAACTCCAACACCAGCCGTCATCTCGCCGAATTCTGGATGCTGGAGCCAGAAATAGCCTTCGCCTCCCTGGATGATGCGGCCGATCTGGCGGAAGCCATGCTGAAGTATGTGTTTAAAGCCGTCCTGGAAGAACGTGCAGACGACATGGCGTTCTTTGCCGAGCGCGTTGATAACGACGCCATCGCTCGTCTGGAGCGCTTTGTTACCACAGACTTTGCGCAGGTCGACTATACCGATGCCGTCGAGATTCTGATGAACTGCGGCCAGACGTTTGAGAACCCTGTCTCCTGGGGCATTGATTTGTCTTCTGAGCATGAGCGTTACCTGGCGGAGAAACACTTTAAAGCGCCTGTCGTTGTGAAAAACTACCCGAAAGACATCAAAGCGTTCTACATGCGCCTTAACGAAGACGGTAAAACCGTGGCCGCGATGGATGTGTTAGCGCCTGGCATTGGTGAAATTATCGGCGGTTCACAGCGTGAAGAGCGTCTGGATGTACTGGATGCGCGTCTGGAAGAGATGGGGCTCAAAAAAGAGGATTACTGGTGGTATCGTGATCTGCGTCGCTATGGCACCGTTCCCCATTCCGGATTCGGATTAGGTTTCGAACGTTTAATCGCCTATGTCACAGGCGTACAAAATGTAAGAGATGTTATTCCATTCCCACGTACGCCACGTAATGCGAGCTTCTGATTTTCAGCATTTAATATAAGAAATTCATATATATAAAGAGGTCGGCTTCGCCGGCCTTTTTTTATTTTTGTAAATTTTGATATGACTCACAAAGTTCCGTTATTTTTACATTTAGAAATACATTTTTTATCTTTGAAACAAGATTACGACTTTTGTAGCATTTTCGCAGTAGAATTACCCGATGGGGGATGGAAAGATGCGTGCAGACACAGGAGACACCAAACTTCTTTCAAGGTTCATGTAAAGATTTCTTGACGGCAGTGGCAGGTGTCCAAATAACTCCAATGAGGGTAATAAATAATGATGAAGCGCAACATTCTGGCAGTGGTTATCCCTGCTCTGCTCGCCGCTGGCGCAGCCAATGCAGCAGAAGTTTATAACAAAGACGGCAATAAGCTGGACCTGTACGGTAAAGTGGATGCACGTCACCAGTTCTCTGATAACTCAGGTGATGACGGCGATCAGACTTATATTCGCTTCGGCTTCAAAGGCGAAACCAAGATCAATGACCAGATGACTGGTTACGGTCAGTGGGAATACAACATTCAGGGTAATAACTCTGAAGGTTCTGATGCGCAAACTGACAATAAAACCCGTCTGGGCTTTGCTGGCCTCAAGTTCGGCGATGCCGGCTCAATCGACTATGGCCGTAACTACGGTGTGGTTTATGATGCCATCGGCTGGACAGATATGCTGCCAGTATTCGGCGGTGACTCAGGTAACTCAGACAACTTCATGAACGGTCGTAGTGGTGGTCTGCTGACCTACCGCAACAGTAACTTCTTTGGTCTGGTAGATGGCTGGAACTTTGCGCTTCAGTATCAGGGCAAAAATGAGAATTCAAATCGCGCTGATCGTAGAGCAAATGGCGATGGATGGGGTGCATCAACATCTTACACCTCGCCAATCGGCGTAGGCATTGTTGGTGCATATAGCAGCAGCGATCGTACTGACTCGCAGGCTCAGGGTGTTGCAGCCAACGGCAATATTGTTGGCGCTGGCAAACATGCTGAAAGCTGGGCAACCGCTCTGAAATATGATGCTAACAATGTTTATCTGGCAGCGATGTATGGTGAAATGCGTAATGCAGCACCAATTTCAATCGTTACTGGCCCAACAACTACCGCTCCTGCCTTTGCAAACAAAGCTCAAATCATTGAGATGGTTGCACAGTACCAGTTTGACTTCGGTCTGCGTCCTTCACTGGCTTACGTTCAGTCCAAAGGCAAAGACATTGAAGGTATCGGCGATGCGGATATCTACAAATACTTCGATGTGGGCGCAACCTACTACTTCAACAAAAACATGGCCACCTACGTTGATTATAAAATCAACCAGCTGGACAAAAACAACCCACTGGGCATTCCTAACGACGACGTAGTCGGCCTGGGTGTGGTTTACCAGTTCTAAGTTTGTTGATGCAGTACAAAAAACGGAGCTTCGGCTCCGTTTTTTATTGCCTTTATTCAGCGCAGCCGATACGTGGCCCCCTTCTCCCTATAAGTACCGGTAATTCTGCCGACCGGACAATGAATTTTATCGCAAACGGTTGGCATTTCGCCGTGCTGACGTTAACCTGATGCTTCATTTGCTAAAGTTCACGCTACTGGACCCGACTCATGTTTGAATCGATCTCTGCTGCACCTGCCGATCCTATCCTTGGCCTGGCCGATCTGTTTCGTGCCGATGACCGCCCGAATAAAATTAATCTCGGTATTGGCGTTTATAAAGATGAAACCGGGAAAACCCCGGTGCTCACCAGCGTTAAAAAAGCAGAGCAATATCTGCTGGAAAACGAGACCAGCAAAAACTACCTGAGCATTGACGGTCTGCCGGATTTCGCACACTGCACTCAGGAATTGTTATTTGGTAAAGGCAACGCCCTGATTTCGGCGGGCCGCGTACGTTCCGCGCAGACGCCAGGCGGGACAGGTGCACTGCGTGTCGCTGCGGATTTTCTGGCCACGCAGACGTCGGTGAAGCGCGTATGGGTCAGCAACCCGAGCTGGCCGAACCATAAAAACGTGTTTAACGCCGCGGGTCTCGAAGTGTGTGAATACTCGTATTATGATGCGGTCAACCATACGCTGGACTTTGACAGCATGCTGGCCTCGCTGAAAGAGGTTAAAGCCGGTGATGTGGTGCTGTTCCACGGCTGCTGCCATAACCCAACCGGTATCGATCCGACAGCAGAGCAGTGGCAACAGCTGGCTGCGCTTTCCAAAGCCAATGGCTGGTTGCCGCTGTTTGACTTCGCCTATCAGGGCTTTGCCCGTGGGCTGGAAGAAGATGCAGCAGGTCTGCGCCTGTTTGCGGCCAGCCATCAGGAGCTGATTGTGGCCAGTTCCTATTCCAAAAACTTTGGTCTGTATAATGAACGCGTGGGTGCGATTACGCTGGTGGCGAGCGATGCAGCCACGGCCGATACTGCCTTCAGTCAGGTGAAGTACACGATTCGCGCTAACTACTCTAACCCACCGTCACACGGTGCGGCAGTGGTGGCAACCATCCTGGGAAATGACGCGCTCCGTACCATCTGGCAGCAGGAGTTGTCCGATATGCGTCAGCGTATCCAGCGCATGCGTCAGCTGTTTGTGAATACGCTGGCGGAAAAAGGGGCGCAGCAGGATTTCAGCTTTATCATTAAGCAGAACGGTATGTTCTCGTTCAGCGGGCTGACCAAAGATCAGGTCATTCGTCTGCGTGAAGAGTTTGGCGTATATGCGGTGAACTCAGGCCGGGTGAACGTGGCCGGGATGACGCCCGATAATATGTCTGCCCTGTGTGAAGCGATTGTCGCCGTGCTGTAATCCTGTCCTTATGAAAAAAAATGGGCCTGAGTGGCCCATTTTTTATTGCAGAAAAGGATTCGTCAGACGTTCACGACCTAAAGTGGATAGCGGACCGTGACCGGGCAAAAACGTCACATCATCTCCCAGCGGCAACACTTTGTTTTTGATGGCATCAATCAGATGCTGATGGTTACCCTGCGGAAAGTCGGTGCGTCCTACACCACCGTTAAAGATCACATCACCGGAAACCAGTAAACGCCCCTGTCGGTCAAAAAACACGATATGACCTGGCGTATGACCGGGACAGTGCAGAACCTCAAGATTAACCTGACCAACCTGAACAGTGTCCCCCTCTTCCAGCCAGCGATCGGGCGTAAGCGGCGCGCAGTACTCAAGTCCAAACATCTGGCTCTGCGTGGGCAATGCCTCAAGCCAGAACGCATCCTGTTTGTGCGGGCCTACCAGTGGTATGTTCCAGCAGGCCGCCAGTTCCGCCGCGGCCCCGACATGATCAAGATGACCATGCGTCAGCAGGATCTGGCCAGGCGTTAAATCAAGCTGTTTCAGCGTTTGCCTGATTGTATCGGCGTCACCACCCGGATCCACTATCGCAGATTCACGTGTGGTGTCGCACCAGATAACCGAACAGTTCTGCGCGAAGGCGGTAACGGGGATAATGTGATAATTCATAACGCTCCATGGTCGGCACCCGCAGCGTTGCCGACGTTACGACCAGTGCCTGACCGGACCGGTATCAATATGTACAAAGTTGCTGCTGGGGTAATATCCTACACCACCCGCCCGCATTTTTAACGCGGCTTTCCGGACATTCGCCAGACTAATCCCCTCAATATGGAAATCCATCGCCTGACCTTTGGTGTGGTAGCTGTGTTTTGCGACACCAGGACCAGATTCGCGCAGCATATTATTGGTGGCCAGAGTACGGTAGCCCGAGATCAGCTGAACGGGCTTACGCGTTTCCAGCAGCGCCTGGAGGCGGTAGAGCTGATCGAAAAGGTGGGGATCGATACTTTTGATTTTATTGGCGCGGTAGTCACGGAAAAAATGGTTAAGACGCGATAACTCGCTCTTGTCGTAACTTTTACCGTTGAAGAATTCTGTTTTGAGGGTTTCACCCGTGTGAAGGTTATTCAGCGTTAAGACGCGCGGTCGTGACGTAGACAGTGAAGCCATCGCTGACGTCGGCAACAAAGCCAGTCCCGCAGCGGCACTTCCGCAAAACAACAGTTTGCGACGGACAGAATCAATTGTAGACATGAAGCGTTTTACCTGAGAACAGAGCCAATGACACGTGCAAAAAACGCACTGGCGGAACCATAACTTTCTCGCGGTAGCACGTCAACCCATGTCTGGCAAGTTTGGAAGGCGGGGCCTCATCGGAGACACCGCCTTTCTCAGGTCATCTTCCTGCGCGCAATGCGCACTTACGGTTAAAAATCAACCGTTAGAGGAGCAACTGCTGCGCGCGACTCAGCACCAGACTCCCGGAACGGGCAGTATTATCATAATTGTAAATATCTGTACGAAACTGCGTTTTACCATCATCCGCGACCCAGGCGGTTAAATAATACAGGTTAACCGGTATCCGATGGCGAATAGGCACATAGCGCGTATCACCCTGTTTTAACGTCCCCGAGATACGGGCATCATTCCAGCCTACATCCTGCAGCAGAATGCCCGCCAGTTCAGACGCTTTGTTGACCCGCACGCAGCCCGAGCTGAGTGCGCGAATATCGCGCTGGAACAGATTATGATTGGGCGTGTCGTGCAAATAGATAGCATCTGAACTGGGCATATTAAATTTGAAACGGCCCAGTGAATTGGTCTGCCCCGGCGCCTGACGAATTCGGTACGGGAACGACGAGGCTGACACCATACTCCAGTCGATCATGGTGGGATCGATCACTTCCGCATCCGCACTCCAGCCCGACAGCAGGGTATATCCATGCTTATACAGGTACGTCGGGTCCTGTTTCACTTTTGGAATGATGTCTTGGCGCACCAGCGTGGTAGGCACATTCCAGGGCGGATTCAGCACCACGTTGTTGAGCGCGCTGCGCATCAGTGGCGTTTTACGGTCTGGCCGGCCCACAATCACCCGCGATGTCAGCACCCTGGTGCCGTTGTTGTAATAATTCAACGAGTAATTGGGAATGTTGACCATAATGCCGTTGTGCATATCATCCGGCAGCAAACGCAGGCGTTGAATGTTCAGCGCCAGCAGGGCGGCACGTTGCTGAGGTGACACATTCAGCCATTCACGTGTACGCGGACCAATGGCTCCATCCGCGTCCAGCCCCTGCCACTGTTGAAAGCGTTTTACCGCTGCGACCAGATTATCGTCATAGACATTGACGCCACTTGTCGCCGTAGGTGCCACTTGTACGTTGTCCGGCGCGCCTGGCGGTGGCGGCGGAATAGCGTTCACGGCAACGGCAGACGGGCTGACCGCGACAGGTTCACTGTGGCTGACCGTAACTGGCGCAGTAGGAACCGCATCGTCATTCGGCGCAGGTGCCGTCGCCTGTGCACTTAACATACCGCTGCGCCGCAGGATTTCCCGCAGTGCCGGTACATCATCACTGACCTGACCCGGCCTTACCGTGTCGCGATTTTTGATTTGCGGCCACGGCTGTTTATCGTTAAGCAGGTTTATTAACGCTTTGTGCATTAAGGGATACTGCGGATGTTGCGGTTCCAGCGAATTCACAAAGGCCGCTGCCCGCCCCGCATTCACGGCGTTCTGCCAGGCATTAATGACGGACACCGACGGCACCGCCAACTTATAGGGCACCGTACTGTAGAGCCACGTTTCCCCCTGTGCAGGAACCGACGAGACAAACTGCAGATAACCCAGCATGGCATCGGACAGTGTCACATCGCGGGCGAATCCGGTAATGGATGGATCGGTCAGACGCTCCACCCACCGGGTAAATTGTGGCTGGACGCCGGATAACGCTACCTCAGCCAGCTGCTGCTGAAACTTCTGCACGGCGTCATGATCCTGCCAGATCGGTTGCATATTTCGCGCGGCATACAGGGCGGCCAGTGAAGCACCGTAAAAAGGCTGACTGTCACTGGCAAACGCCTGGCGAATTTTTTGCTGACTGGCAGAAACAGAGGTGGTGGCCTGGGTCGAATGGACACCGGGCATGGCCGCGATGATAGCCGCCTGGGACGGCACGCACGGACTCAGCGCAAGTGCCAGCACCAGCCATGAACTAACCTGATGAATTGTTAAGCCTTTATTCAGTAACATCCCTGCCCCCTTCATTAATCTACCGCGCAGCCTGAGAGGAAAAAGCTGCAATCGGGCTGTTACTCATATGACTGAGTATACAAACAAAAACGGCATTTGCCTCCTGCGACAAATGCCGTTACCAGATTAACCAATGGCGCTGTTTTTGACTATCCTTGCCGCACGAATATTATGTCGTCGTTTCACTGGCCGAATCGGCTTCACTGCCGCGTTTGGCAGGCAGCGGATCGGCGGCGAAACCCCGTAATCCCACGACATGAACGTGTTCGGTGTTGTTAAACACTTTACGCATCAGTTTGTAGGTCGTGCCCTTCTCAGGACTGATGTTCTCAGGTGCAGCGATGACCAGTTGCATCTCCAGGCGCTCACAGAGTTCAAACAGCGTGGCGATTGAACGCGCATCCAGACGGGCGGCTTCATCCAGGAACAGCAAGCGGCAGGGTGAGATATCTTTCCCACGCAGACGGCGTGATTCCTCTTCCCAGCTCTGCACGACCATGACCAGGATCGACATACCGGTACCAATCGCTTCACCGGTAGAGAGCGCACCACTTTCTGCACGCAGCCAGCCATCGGAGCCACGATTCACCTCGACTTCCATCTCCAGGTAGTTACGGTAATCCAGCAGTTCTTCACCAATTGTCTGTGGCGTGCGCTGTCCCATATCGATCTGTGGATTGAGGCGTTGATACAGTTTTGCCAGCGCTTCCGAGAAGGTCAGTCGGTTGCTGTTAAACAGGTCCTGATGCTGTTCATGCTCTTCGGACAAGGTATCGAGCAGCATCGCGTGTGTTTCCCGCACGTTCACGTTGAGCCGCACGCTGCGTACCTGTCCAAAGCTGACGGTCTGTAACCCCTGGTTCAGCTGGCGAATACGGTTCTGTTCACGCTGAATCGTTTTGCGAATAATGTTCGCCACGCTGCGTGAACTGATGGCCAGCGTTTGCTCGCGGGCAGTCAGCTCTTCCGTCAGACGGTTCAGCTCGATTTCCATCTGTTCGATGGCTTCAACCGGATCGTCGGTACGGATAATGTCCTGACGGATACGTTCGCGCAGATGCTGATACACGGCGATAAAGAACTGAATTTTACGCTCTGGCCGTTTGGGATCTTCCGACAGGCGCAGCACATCGCGCAGGTGTTCGTTATCCGCCACCGCCAGGCGCAGCGCACCGAGTGCCTTATCCGACATTGAACGCAGCTCATCCGCGCTCAGGTAAGCCAGCTCCCGACGATGCAGACGCCGCTCCACGCCATTGTCCTTCACCAGACGCAGCACCATGCACCAGCCTGCTTTGGCACTGACCACCTGTTCGCGGATCTGATGATAGTTGCGCTCAAGCTGGCGCAGTTTCTTCTGCAGATTGTCCATTTCGGCTTCGCAGAAGGTGAGCTGTTTCTCCAGTTGGTTACGACGGGCACGATTGTGACTGAGCGCGGTATACAGCTCGTCACGGCGGATACGGGCGCGTTCTTCCGCGCTGGCATCGGCCTGCACACCGATATCCTGCATCTCCTGCTGCAACTCTTTCAGCATGTCGCGTTTGGCGTCATAAGCGCTTTTCAGCGATGCCAGCACCTGAGAATACTGGGTCAGCTGCGACTGATGGGCGCGCAGGCGCTCACGGCAGCGGCTGCGCTCCGCTTCCGCCTGCTCCAGACGCTGGCGCAGCTTATCACTCAGATCGGTGTTGCCACCGAGCATACTGGCCGAGTCGTCATAGCTGAAGTGAGCGCGACGCTGTACCACCTCGGTCAGCGCAAAAGCCTGCTGACGCGCGCGTTGCTGCTGCTGCTGTGCATGCTGGTAATCTGCCTGCAACTGGTCGTGCTGTTCCGGATCGCTCTGCAGCACCGCCAGCATCGGTTCAAGTTTGGCCAGCTTCGCCCCATGCTGATGGAGGAAGCGTGCGGCTTCCTGCGCGTCTTCCACCTGCTCACGGATCTCTTCGCAACGGTCTGCCAGCGTGTCGTCCAGTAACAGATTCACGCGCGGCAACAGGCGGTTAAGCTGCGCAACGCCCTCTTTGGCCAGGTCAAACTGCTGACGTTGCTGCTGATTGTTGCTTTCATGCTGGTTGAGCGCACGTTCCAGCTCACCCCGACGGGCGCCGAGCTGACGAATCTGCGCTTCGGGATCGTCATCAAAGGCGACCGCCAGATGGCTACCGATAAAACGGCTGAATGACTGATGAAGCCGCTGCGTCTTTTGAACGTCAAACGACAGGGTGGCATACCGTTCCGCCAGACGATCGCGTTCGTTATTGAGCAACTCCAGCTGGTTTTCGCGTGCCGCCCGGCCGAAAAGCGGGATTTTAGGGAAGCGGGAATAGCGCCACTGGCGCTCGGCCACCTTGACCACGACGGCATTTTGTAACTCGTCGACGCTGAACACGCTGTCATCAAAGGATTGCGGATCGCCCTCGATCAAATAGAGATCTTCCGGGCACTCTTCCAGGCCATCCAGTTGCTCACGCACCAGCGAAAGATCGGGCACCACAATGGCGTGACGTGACGGGCCGTACAGGGCGGAGAAGTAAGGCGCATCGTCGAGCGTGACATCGTCATAAATCTCAGACAGCAGCACACCGCCAAAGCGTTCGGCCAGCTGGTTCAGTCGCGGATCTTCCGCACCGCCCGGCTGGCTCAAGCGCTCAATCTGCTGCTCAATTTCACGTTTCCTTGCGGCCACTTCATCACGTTCAACAGTGGTTTCACGTTCCCGCTCCAGCAGCTGCTGCATGTATTCCGTAACGTCCTGGCTGCTGGTCAACGCCTGACCGGTTTGCTCGCTGAGCTGCGTCAGGATTTCTTGCGCAGCCAGCCAGTGCGGCGCACGCGCGGTCAACGTCGCGATGCGCTGACGGAGCTGTTCCAGCTCCTGACGCATCAACATACGCTGTTCGCCCGCATCGGCAACGCTGCTGTTCAGCTGCTCGATTTGGGCTTCCAGTTCACGCTGCAATCCTTCCAGCGCATCAGGCTCATATTGCTGCCCCTGACGCTTGCAGAATTCCGCCAGCAGACGTTCTGCCTCCTGCTGCTCGCGCAGGCGCTGTTCAAGTTCGCTCAGACGCAGGCGCAGTGAAGCAAGCTGATCGGCGTGGTGACGCTGATTGCTGGCATCACGCAGGAGATCGCGCCCGACTTGCCAGGCCTCTTTACGGCTGACCTCACCGGCAATGCTGGTCACCAGCGATAAGGCCTGTTCAAACTGACTGTGCGCCGCTTCGGCCACACTCAGTTTCTGCTCCAGGCGCAACAACTGCCCGGTTGCTTCTTCTTCTTTGGCCTGGAAGCTGGCCTGCCATTCCGCCGCGTTGTCAATGTTCAGCTCAGGCAATTCACACAGCGAACGCGCACGTTCCAGAGCCTGTAACGCCTGCTGATACTGAATGGCACGGGTTTGCTGCACGTCCAGCGCCTGCTGAAAATCGGCCAGCTGACTTTTCAGCTCATCCACTTCCAGTTCGGCCGCTTCAGCACGGGCTTCATTTTCTTCCTGGATTTCACGCGCTTCGGCCACGACTTCACTCTGTTCTTCCAGGCGAAGTGTCAGATCCTCGATATCACTGTCATAACGGGTAATTTTTTCCTGCTGGCGCATTGCCGTCTGCACCAGATTCAGGTGATCGCTGGCCGCCTGATAATCGATTTCAAGATCGTTCTCTGCCCCGCTGTGTTCAGCCAGCTCTCGTGCCATTTCCACGTGGCGATACTGCTCCGACGCCAGCTGCTTGCGGCTGGTGAACAGTTCATTGCGCAGCTGTAGTGCGCTATCCAGGTGGATGCGTCGTTCATTGGCATGACGCATATAGTCGGCCGATACATAGCTGGTGGCTTCAGAAATCAGGTGCTTAAACAGATCGCGATCAGACTGGGTTACGCGGATCGCTTCCAGCGTCATACGGTTCTCGCGCAGCGCAGCTTCCATGTCCTGGAACGCTTTACGCACGCCACTGTTTTCAGGCAACAGATAATCGCGCAGAGAACGGGTGATGGCGCTGGAGATACCGCCGTACAGAGAGGCTTCAATCAGGCGATAAAACTTACTGCGGTCGCTGGCGGTACGCAGACGACGCGGCACAATCCCCAGATCAAACATCATCGCGTGATAGTCCGTTACCGAGCTGTACTGCCGATACTGGACACCTTCCAGCGCCTCGACGCGTTCTTTGACCTCATTAAGCGGTAACACGCGCGCCTGACGGCTGTTCAGAATTTCCGTGAGCATGTCTGTGGGCAGCGTATCCGTGGGCAGGCCATGGATACTAAAGGGCTTGATATCAACCTTTTTGTCACGTCCTGCCACCTGCTGTAACCGGACCCCGACCACCACACGTTGATGGCGTGAGTTCACTACGTCCAGCATCGCGTAGCAGACGCCTGCCCGCAGTTTACCGTGCAGGCCTTTATCGCGTGAGCCTGAGGTTGCGCCCGCTTCGGTGGTGTTACGGAAATGCAGCAGGGTTAAGTCAGGAATCAGCGCCGTGACAAAGGCTGCCATTGTGGTGGACTTACCTGCCCCGTTCCCGCCCGACAGCGTGGTGACCAGTTCATCCAGATCAAAGGTTCGGGCAAAAAACCCGTTCCAGTTGATCAGGGTTAGCGAACGAAATTTGCCGCGTTCAATCATGCCTGCTCTTCCTCCGCGATATCACCCGCATCGCTGTCATTCTCTTCACTGTCATCAGCCTCTGTGGCTGCCGTCGTGTTGTCCAGCAACATCGCTTCGCCATCGCGGATCAGGCGCAGTTGCGCTTCACGCGCATCATCACCGCTACGGACATCGGCACCAAAGCGGAAGACAGACTCGGTAATACGAAACTTGCTGCTGTCGTTGCCAAAAAACCACACCATGCCCAGACGGCGCAGGCGGCTTAAGGACGCACGCATTTTTTCCTGTAACTTAGCCCGATCGAGATCCGACCCGGTTGAACGCTGGTTAACCAGCTTCAGCAGCTTGCTTTCGTCCGCCAGGGACAGCAGTTCATCATAGAGTTCCTGTTGCGTGAAAATGCCTTCATTCGCCAGGCGTTCCGGGCTGAGATACAGATAGCAGAGGATTTTCCCGACCATCATGTCCAGTTCGGAAAGCACGGAACGGGGAATCAGCGTGGTTGAGCGTGGACGCAGATAGAAAAAGCCCTCTGGAGCACGAATCAGCTCAACGTTGTAGCGCGTGTAAAACTCTTCCAGATACTGCTGGTAATCCATCAGAAAAGCGTGGTTATCCAGCTCTTCAATGCCAATATGGCGACCGGCACGTAACTGGCTGTCCAGCGCCGGAAAAATCGGATTTGCCAGTGCCTGTGCCAGCTTAACCGGCATCACTTGTTCAATATTTGTCGATGACATGTGCCTGCACCTTGGCTCCGTAATCATTAATGGCTTGCCATTCCACAGGCAAACCGGCTAAATCGGCTTCCGCTACACCTAATCGCACCGCCTGGTCCACGACAATGCGCGCAAGGTCGAAGTGACGCGCGCGCGGGTACTGGGCCAGATAGTCGCGCATGACGGCGGCGAGGTTAAGCGGTTTTTGCTGCGTTTTATAAATCGTTAAGGCTTCTTCGATCATGGCCGCCAGCTGCTCGCGAATTTCATTAAATTCTTCGAACTCCAGTTCAGCAGGTAATTCGCCCATCACTTCGTCATTACGCAGCGTCAGCTCATCGTCACGCATATCGTAAAGACGTTCGGCATTGGCATAAGTCAGCGCCCAGGGTGAGTCAAAATAGTTCTGTACGGATACGCGCAGGCGCTGGGCAAAAACACGGTTTTTGTCCATGTCGATAGCGGTGCGGATAAATTTATGCACGTGGCGGTCATAACCAATCCACAGGTCAATGGCCTGCTGTCCCCAACTGGTGATGCGGTCGAGTTTACTTTGCAGATCGAACACCAGTTTATCGACGAAGCCCAAATCCGGGCTGTCCAGCGTCGCATCCTGAATACGCAGCAGATTTTCCTGGAGTTTGTCACCAGCCGCTTCCAGCGTATCCTGCAATTCACGCAGCGTACCGGAAGTTTCCGACAGTAACATTTCACAGCTTGAAATCGCGGCGCGCCAGTCTTTATTCAGTAGCTCCGCAATATCCGCTTTCACCGCCTGCTGCTGCTCATCCATCAGGCGTTGCGTCATATCAATGCTGTCGAAGATTTCGGCTACGGAGTATTTCAGCGGCGCGAATACGTTACGATGCCAGTGAAATTCATCGCCATTCTCCTGCGCCGCGTCGGCGGCACGCTTAAGTTCAGCGGCAACGATGGAAAGCTGCATGGAAAGCCGCAGCGTGGAGAACTCGCGCTGGCGGATATAGTAATCCGTGATGCCGATGGCCAGCGGCGTCAGACGATAAATTGCATTGCCTTCAGTTAATTCACTGGTGAAACGGTTCAACAGGCGCTGACGCACCATATCATTGATGGCGTTGTTGGCCCGCACCAGTACGGTTTCGCTGGTTTGTTCAAACGCTTTGCTGACATGACGAAACGCATCGACCAGGTCACCTTCACTCATTTCTCCGTCCATGCGCTCGCCATTCAGCGTGGCGATGGCCAGCAAAAAAGCCAGACGTTCAACGGGCAGCGCAAGGGAGAAGTCGTTCTTGCGCGCCCAGGATACCAGCTCCGGTACCGTCTGGGAAAATTCACTCATAATTCGTCCTTCTGCCCGGGTTTGCGCGCGGTCACGTGGATGTAACGCCCTAAGCTTAAAAAGGGTTCCTGACGGCAAAAACGCCGCTCCATCTCAATGATTTCGTCGTCGCTTTTTGGCTCGCCTTTAGGCGGCTTCATATAGTCGCTGAACACCCGAATCCCGGCACGCTGTTCAATCTGGAAACCGCAGGCCTGTAACCAGCGTGACACATCGTCAGGATCGCGCGGAAAGTCCGGTGACAGCGTGCGCTTCTTACGCTTGGTTAAGTTGGTACGAAGGTAACCAAAATTGCCCAGCGTCAGGGTGCGTAATGTTAACCCATGCAGGTTATAAAACATCAATGACAGCACGCCTCCCGGCCGCAATGTATCAAACAGGGCTTTCAGCACGGTTTCCGGTTCAGCGACCCATTCAAGCACAGCGTGAAACAATACCAGATCCACCGGCTTATCCAAATGTTCACCGACCTGCTGCGCGCTAATTTGTTTGAATTGCATGTTATGGCTCACACCCAGCGCATCCGCATTTTCCTGGGCACGCCGCAACATTTCACCTGAGAGGTCGCACAGCAGAATCTGATGGCCCCGCGCGGCCAGTCCACTTGAAATTTGCCCAATGCCACCGCCCGCATCCAGCACGTTCAGTGAGGGAGACGAGGACGTCAGGCTGGGAAGCAAGGCTTCAAGCTCATCCCAGACGATTGCCTGACGCACCCGGCCTTTGGTGGTGCCGTAAATATTTTGCGAAAATTTATCCGCGAGATCGTCAAAGTTACGATCCTGCATGGCATGGACTCCGGTATGCTGCGGTAAAACGTATGCTATTTTGTCACAGGTGCCGTAAGAATGAAGCTTTCATGCCCTTCTTCTGCTCTGGCTGCTGTTTTTTCGGACAACAAGAGGGATTTTACATGTTTTTTATGCTGAAAAAGGCATTTGGCAACCTGTTACTGCCCCTGCCTTTTCTGCTTCTTTTAATGGCTGTCGGCATTTTGCTGCTTTGGTTCAGCCGCTGGCAGAAAAGCGGTAAAATCTTTATCTCAGTGAGTTGGCTGATGTTATTACTGATAAGCCTACAGCCGGTCGCCGATCGCTTACTGTTGCCCGTCGAATCGCATTACCCGACGTGGAATGGGACTGAAAAAGTCGATTACATCGTGGTGTTAGGGGGCGGCTATACCTATAACCCGGCCTGGGCGCCCAGCTCGAACCTGCTGAACAACAGTTTGCCTCGCGTGACAGAAGGTGTGCGTCAGTGGCAGCGCCATCCGGATGCTACCCTGGTCTTTACCGGTGCTGCGGCAGGGCAAAATCCCAAAAGTAATGCCTGGGTCGCCGCACAGGTTGCCGAAAGCTTGGGCGTACCTTCATCGCACATTCGTCTGCTGGATCAGCCAAAAGATACCGCACAGGAGGCGCAGGCTGTCAGCACGCTCATCGGGCACCACCCTTTCCTGCTGATTACCTCAGCTAATCATATGCCGCGCGCGATGCGGTTTTTCACTCAGGCAGGACTCAAGCCGATTGCAGCGCCCGCCAATCAACTGGCGATTACTTCACCACTTAACTGGTGGGAGCGTTTTTATCCTTCCCCGCTGTGGATGAGTCACAGCGAACGCGCGATCTACGAAACGCTGGGGAGCGCATTGCAACGCTTCTCATCCGCCTCACCCTCTGCCGCACGATCTGATGGATAGACGCAAAGGCGCACATCCGTCATGGCGCAGGCTGAGTGGACCGGAACCCGGCGCCTCAGCCGCGTGCGCAGACGGTCATCGCACAAGAAGCGGAACAGGTCAGCGAAGCATCGCGGCGCGGACCCGGGTGAGATCCTCTGGCGTATCCACGCCAACGCCCGGAATCGTTTTTGCCACCGCAACGTGGATCTTTTCGCCATACCACAGCACGCGCAACTGCTCCAGCAGTTCGATCTGCTCAAGCGGACAGGGTTCCCAGCTGATATAGCGACGAATAAACCCGGCACGATAAGCATAAATGCCGATATGGCGCAGCAGCGTGTCACCGATCTGTTCCCGGGACTGCGCATAACGTTCACGATCCCAGGGAATCGTCGCGCGTGAAAAATACAACGCGTAGCCTCTGGCATCCATGACCACCTTGACGGCGTTGGGATTGAACGCCTCTTCCGCATCCGTAATCGGCACCGCCAGCGTCGCCATGCCGGCGTCAGCCTGAGCCAGATTGGTCGCCACCTGATGGACGATATCAGCGGGGATCATGGGTTCGTCGCCCTGAACATTGACGATGATCTGGTCATCCGCGAACTGATATTTTTCAATCACTTCTGCAAGGCGTTCCGTACCGGAATGATGGTCGGCGCGTGTCATACACACCTCGCCACCGGCAGCCTCGACAGCGCGGGCCACCTCAGGATGATCGGTCGCGACAATCACACGGCTGGCACCCGATTCCCGGGCGCGCTCCATCACATGCACCACCATTGGCTTGCCATGAATATCAACCAAAGGTTTACCCGGTAAACGGGTGGAAGCATAACGCGCAGGAATGATGGCAATAAAACTCATGGATGGATCTCTTCAACCGATAACGTACGGGCTTCGTTTTCCAGCAGTACCGGAATACCGTCACGCACAGGGAAAGCCAGCGCGTCGGGCTTGCAGATCAGCTCTTGCTGTTCTTTGTTAAAGTACAATTTGCCATTACAAACCGGGCAGGCAACGATTTCGAGTAAACGGTGATCCATATGTCCTCCATCTCGGACCGAGAGCGTAAGGACTAAAGCATATCACAGCGCTGATGAGAGCGGGTAAATCACACCCGCGCTGCATCAGGAATTGTTAAGCTGCCAGCGCGTTGGCCAGTGTGTCAGTAACGCCGAAGGCGCATTCTTTAGCAAGACCGTTTCGGCCCCCTGCCAACGGGCGAAGCGTTCAATAGCACGTTGCACGTCATTGAGAAAGGAAACGGTTACCGCGACGTCAGGTTCAAGCCAGATGTTGTTAATTTCCAGCAAGGCTGTTGAGCGCACCATCCGTGCATCCAGGCGGGCTTTGAGTTGGCCCCGATGCAGCACCGGTAAGACAAAATAGCCATATTTACGTTTGGCCGCAGGCGTGTAACTTTCAATGCGGTAGTCAAAGTCAAACAACGCAAGCGCACGTTTCCTGTCCCATACCAGCGGATCGAAAGGGGATAACAGCGTGGTATGTGTTGCGATCAACGGCGTGGCTAATGCGGCCTGAGCGTCCCGATGCAGCCACATCTCTCCCATGCCGTCGACCTCAACCGGCATGATTTCGCCGGCCGCCTGTGCCCATAAGATAAAGTCTTTAATGGGCGCGCGCTTTAGCCGGTAATAGTCTGCCAGCCACTCACGGCGAAAAATGCCCAGACTGCGTGCGCTGTTCACTAACATCAGGCGGACAGCGTCATCCTCACTGATAGCATGCAGCGCATCCTGCCAGTCAGGCATGACACGTGAGCGTAAATCATAGACGCGCTGAAAATTATGGCGCGCTGACACCATTAACTCCCCTGAACTGAACAGGTTTTCGAGATGCCGCTTGTGGGGTTTCCATGCCCACCATCCTGGCTTATGATTTTTTCCACTGGCGAAATCAGCCGATCTGACGGGCCCGTTGTCGCGTATATAGGTAAGTAGATCAGCGATTTCCTGCTGATGTTCCGTTGCCCAGTCTGCACTGTACTTCCAGCCCAGGCGCTCTGGCGACAGCATGCGGTGCCGCAGTAACCGGTAATCTGCGCGGGGAATAAAACAGGCTTCATGCGCCCAGTATTCGAAAATCTCCCCCTGCGCCAGCGACTCGTCCAGCCAGACGGGCGGATAGTCGCCTAAGCGACTGAATAAGACAAGATACGGACTGCGGGCCACCACATTGATGGTGTCGATTTGCAACAGCGACATGCGGCTAATGCAGGCTGAAATATCCTGAAAACGTGCCCGACGTTTCACCGGACGCAATAACCCCTGCGCCGCGAGCTGAATATTACGTGCCTGCTGTCGTGAAAGTGAATGCGTGCCCATTCTCTTCCTTCTCAGTGGAAATTAGTGCGGCTCTCGTGGTGAATACATGCCACACAGGCGTTGTATATCGTCTAAGAGTAGCGTCGCTGCCTCAGCCTGCAGATGGGCATCGACGGGAAGATACCACCATGAGGATTGCGCGAATGCGCGGCATTTAACGGCATCTTTCTCCGTCATCAACAGCGTTTGGCCGGGCGTGACCAGACGCGACAGTTCCTCTTCGCTGTAAGCATGATGATCGGCAAAGGCGATCTCCGCAACGGGCGTCAGACCGTGCTGTTTTAAGGTATGAAAAAAGCGCGGCGGATGACCAATGCCGGCCATGGCGACGACATCGTGCAACGTGTTGAGCGGTCGTTGTTCACCGCTGAGCAGATGGGTTGCCATCCCCGCCTGCAGTTGCATGGCAATTTCGCCCTGCTGCGCTTCACCACCGTTAACGATCACCGCGTCTACCGTCTTAATGCGGGATGCCCGTTCCCGCATGGGTCCGGCAGGTAACCACCAGCCGTTGCCAAAACGTCGCACGCCATCCACCACCACAATTTCCCGATCGCGCTGGAGCGCATAATGTTGCAGGCCATCATCAGTCACGATGAGATCCAGTGAATGATGTTGCAGAAGGGCTTCAATCGCCTCACGGCGTCGCGGTGCCACTGCAACGGGTGCAGCTGTGCGCTGCGCAATCAGCACCGGCTCGTCACCCGCCTGATCGGTGGCGGTTTCCGCAGTGACACGCAGCGGATAGCGGTCTGCTTTCCCCCCGTAGCCGCGGGAAATCACACCTACCCGTAATCCTCGCTGCTGCAGGGCGTCAACCAGCCAGATGACCACGGGTGTTTTACCATTCCCGCCCGCGGTCAGATTCCCCACCACGACAACAGGCAAGGGCGCACGCCAGCTTTTACGCCAGCCACGCCGGAAACTGAGGCGGATCAGCGCCGTAATGGCGCCATAAAGCACACTGAGTGGCCACAGGACTAACCATAATGGCGATCGGCCACTCCAGATGCGCTCAATCATTGGCCGAACTGCATTTTATGGAGTTGGGCATAAGCACCTTTTTCCGCCAGCAGGTCGGCGTGCGTACCGCGTTCGATGATATTGCCCTCTTCCACCACCACAATTTCATCCGCTTTTTCAATAGTAGAAAGGCGATGCGCAATCACCAGTGAGGTGCGGTTTTTCTGCAGCTCATCCAGGGCAGACTGGATAGCACGCTCGGACTCGGTGTCCAGCGCAGAGGTGGCTTCATCGAGAATCAGGATAGGACAGTCACGCAGCAGAGCGCGGGCGATGGCGATACGCTGGCGTTGACCGCCTGATAGCAGCACACCATTTTCCCCGATGACGGTATCCAGCCCCTTGTCCATTTTATTAATAAAGTCCATCGCGTGTGCCATCGTCGCCGCCTTTTCGATTTCCTCGCGGCTATACTGTTCACTGCGCGCATAGGCAATGTTATTGGCAACGGTATCGTTGAACAGATGCACATTTTGCGACACAAGTGCGACCTGATTACGCAACGACGCTAAGGTGTATTCACGCAGGTCATGGCCATCCAGTAAAATCTCGCCCTGCTGAATATCATAAAAACGCGTCAGCAAACTGGCGATAGTCGATTTACCTGAGCCGGAGCGCCCGACTAAGGCAACGGTTTTTCCGGCAGGCAGCATCAGGTTAATGTTTTTCAACGCAGGTGTTTCACGGCCGGGATAGGTGAAGGTCACCCCACGGAATTCGACATCACCTTTTGCGCGCGTGATTTCACGCGTACCGGTGTCGTTCTCCTGCTCACTGTCGAGAATGGAGAACAGCGTCTGACAGGCCGCCATACCACGCTGAAACTGCGCATTCACATTTGTCAGCGATTTCAGCGGACGCATCAGAGCGATCATAGATGAGAAGACCACCGTAATGGTCCCCGCAGTCAGCGTATCCATCACGCTGGGGAAACTGGCGGCGTACAGAACGAATGCCAGAGCCAGAGAAGCAATGAGCTGAATAACCGGATCGGAGATTGAAGAGGCTGAAACCAGCTTCATCCCCTGCTGACGCATGCGGTTACTGACCTTGGCAAAACGCTCGGATTCAATGTCCTGGCCACCAAAAATCAGCACTTCTTTGTGCCCTTTCAGCATCTGCTCGGCACTGGTCGTCACCTGTCCCATGGTGTTTTGCATCGATTTGCTGATGTTGCGGAAGCGCTTTGATACGGTACGAATCGCGAAGGATACGATTGGAGCCAGAACAATCAGAATCAACGACAGCTGCCAGCTGTAATAAAACATCATGATAAACAGGCCAATTATCGAAGCGCCTTCACGCACCACGGTGACCAGCGCCCCCGATGACGACGAGGCGACCTGTTCCGAATCATAGGTGATGCGAGAGAGTAACGTACCCGTGGATTGCTGATCGAAGAACGCAACCGGCATGCCCATCATATGGCTGAACAGACGACGGCGCATATTCATCACCACATTGCCTGACACCCATGAGATGCAGTAGCTGGAGATATAGCTGCTTACGCCACGAACCAGCATCAAGCCGATGACTGCCAACGGCATCCACAGCATCACGGATCTGTCCGCTTTACCAAAGCCGTCATCCAGCAAAGGCTTCAACAGGGAGAGCATTAACGTATCGCCTGCGGCATTAATAATCAGGGCAGTAGCCGCCACAATTAAGCCAGCTTTGTTGGGTGCGATCATCGGCCAGAGTCGACGGAATGTCTGCCACGTTGAGAGATCTTTATCTTGATGCATTATTTATTCACGTTGTTGGAAATAGCCGGTCATTCTACCTGGATTCGCGTTTGACGCCAAACCACTGATGATACCAACGGGGCACTAATTGTTCTCTGAAGGAAAAAACCTGCACGGTGTTTGCCTCTATTTTGATACTAATTTGTCCGGACTGACCGGTATCACGCCAGTCATAAGCGTGTTCACGGTAATTTCGCAGCACGGACTTCGCGGGCATTCGCCACGCATTATAGCGTGCTACAGAGGTGATGGCGGTATGGCCGGCGATGCTGCGCAGCAGTAAGCGCGATGAGGATGTCCGGCTGCCATGATGAGGTACCTGCAGAATATCCGCCTTTAACTGCTGCTTTTCCAGCCGCACTAACTGCCGCTCCGCCTCGGTTTCCAGATCGCCCGTGAGTAACAAACGGACGCTTCCATCATCCACACTCACCACGCATGAATCGTTGTTTTTCCCCTGGTTGGGAGACGTTGCTGGCCAGAGCACCCGGAAATGTAGCCGTTTCCAGCGCCATGTGGTACCGCGTACACAGGGTAAATGCCCGCTTTCTGTAAGTCCGCTGCGCAACCGTACAGTAGGGACATGTTGCAGAATAGCCGACAGCCCGCCGGTATGGTCAAGATGCCGGTGGCTGAGAATAACCTCCCGCAGTCTGAGTCCTTTACGTTCAAGCCAGGGCAGAATAACGCGGCTCCCTGCATCGCTGTATTTCCAGCGTGGACCGGTATCGTAGAGCACCGCTTCATCGCCCTGGCTGATGACGACGCTCAATCCATGCCCCACGTCCAGCATATCAATGCGCCATAGCGCTTCCGGCTTAGCATGGCGGGAAAACAGGATTGCCAGTGCGACAGCGCTACAACTGAACGGCATGGAGAACAGTACGCCGGAACGCCACAGGAGTAGCCCTCCCCATATGACTATTATCAGGAAAGGTGCGCCTTGCAGCGGCCACCAGCCTGCCGGTAGCAGGGCAAGGCCGGAGAACAGAAACCGCAGGGACAGATCGGCCGCCTGCCACCCCCACACTGATAATGCCGGGAAAGGTAGCAACAGGGTGATGAGTATCAATGGCACCGTAATAAACGACACGACAGGAATCGCAAACAGATTAGCGAACAGCGCGGTCAGGCTGATGCCATTAAATAATGCGGCCTGAAGCGGCACCATCAGGATCATCATCCCCAGTTGCAGATGAAGGAGTTGCAGTAAAAACCAGCGCCGCCTGTCACGAAAGCGCTCGGCCAGAGGAAACCAGCGATACCAGGTCAGCAACATCCCCACCGCCAGCACCGACAGCCAGAAGCTGTCCGAGAGGACAGTAAGCGGATCCAGTGCCAGCAACAACCCTACGCAGAGCGTCCAGATTTGCCAGGGGCTGAGCTGTATACCTGTTATACGTGTTATTGCCCATAGCGTCAGTGCCAGTAATGCCCGCTGCGCTGGCGCCTGGGCCCCTGAAAGCCACGTATAGAGTGCGGCACAGAGCCAACTGACAATGAGCGGATACAGATAGCTAATGCAGCGTGCCGGTAACAAAAACTGGCTGCCCCGCGCCAGTAGCCATCCGGTGCCCGCGGCCAGGCCAATGTGCATACCTGAAATGGCCATAAGATGCGCCGTTCCGGTATCACGTAACAGCTGACGGGTTGCCTCACTCAGATTGTCGCGAATGCCAAAAGCCAGTGCCTCCAGCGTAGCCGAAGCGGGTAAATGTTCGTAATGTTGCCTGTGGCCACGAATATGCTGCCAACGCCAGCTGCATTCAGACTGCACAGGATGTTGCTTGATAATGCGCCCCTGCACCGGGGTATGATTCGCCATGGCAAAGCGTTGTGCGTCGAATTCTCCCTCATTGAGTCTGGCATGAACAGCGCGTAACCTGAGCCGCATTTGCCAGCGCTGCCCCGGACAATAGGCTGTAGCGTTATCCTGCAGTGACAGCCAGGCAAAACGGGGAGGAAAGAAAATCCGGTTTCCCGCTTTCAACATTCTGACCCGAATACGTGACGCGTCTTGTTTTACCTCTTCAATTTGCACGACAAACCAGGCGGGTCGGGTACTCATCCATTCCGTGTCGTTGACCAGGGATTGCGCATTAACCAGCCCCCAGGCGGCCAGCAAAAGCGCACAGCCTGCGATGCGGACATAACGTACGGACATCCCCACCAGACAAGTGCCACACAGCAGCATCACGACAATAAACGTTCGCGAAGGGAGCTGAGGCACGATCAGTAAGGGTAACGCGGTCAGCGAGGCCAGTCTCGCCAGTCCAATCCATGTCAACATACCGTATCCCGCTGATGAACTGGCGTAAGTATGTCCTTCAGACTTTCAGGGTAAAACGCGTAAAGAGTGAATTAAGAAAGGGTTTCCAGAGAGGATAATTCGTTGCAGCGCAGACGCATTTTTTTGCGGGAGAGCGAACATAATCACGCGGGCAAAAAAAAACGACATCCTGAGATGTCGTTTAGGCGTTTCGGTATCAGCTTAGCCGTAGATGTTAGCACGGTCACGCAGTTCTTTGCCCGGCTTGAAGTGGGGAACGTATTTACCTTCCAGATCCACTTTGTCACCCGTTTTCGGGTTACGGCCAGTGCGCGGTGCGCGATAGTGCAACGAAAAGCTGCCGAATCCCCGGATTTCAATGCGTTCGCCCTGTGCCAGCGTTGTGGCCATGTGCTCAAGCATCTCTTTGACTGCATCCTCAACGACTTTCGCCGGTATATGAGTATGCTGTCCCGCCAGCCTTTCAATCAATTCTGACTTGGTCATGTAACCTCCGGTTAATCCCTACAGGAATGTATGACAGCCTTTACCGAAACCGGGCGGATGAATCCGCCCGGTGCAAGGTCGATTACTCGCCTTTAGCCGCTTTGAACGCTTCAGCCATTGCGCTTGAGAAGTTGCCTTCTTCCTGTTTGGTGTTAACAGTGTTGATAGCTTCTTTCTCGTCAGCCTGGTCTTTCGCACGAACAGACAGGCTCACTACGCGGTTTTTACGGTCAACGCCAGTAAATTTAGCTTCAACGTCGTCACCGACGTTCAGAACCAGTGTAGCGTCTTCGATACGGTCCATTGAAGCTTCAGAAGCGCGCAGGTAACCCTCAACGCCGTCTGCCAATTCAACTGTAGCACCTTTCGCATCAACTGCAGTCACTTTACCGGTGACGATAGCACCTTTCTTGTTCAAAGTGATGTAGTTGTTGAACGGATCTTCTGCCAGCTGTTTCACGCCCAGAGAGATACGCTCGCGCTCTGCATCAACCTGCAGTACAACGGCAGCGATTTCGTCGCCTTTTTTGTACTCACGAACGGCTTCTTCGCCAGTCGCGTTCCAGGAGATGTCAGACAGGTGAACCAGACCGTCGATGCCACCGTCCAAGCCGATGAAGATACCGAAGTCAGTGATTGACTTGATTTTACCTTCAACGCGATCGCCTTTGTTGTGGGTCTCAGCGAACTGCTGCCATGGGTTAGATTTGCACTGCTTCAGACCCAGGGAGATACGACGACGCTCTTCATCGATGTCCAGAACCATCACTTCAACCACATCGCCTACGTTTACGACTTTAGACGGATGGATGTTTTTGTTGGTCCAGTCCATTTCTGAAACGTGTACCAGGCCTTCAACGCCTTCTTCGATTTCAACGAAGCAGCCGTAGTCAGTCAGGTTGGTTACACGACCAGTCAGCTTGGTGCCTTCTGGATAGCGCTTAGCGATAGCCACCCATGGATCTTCGCCCAGCTGCTTCAGACCCAGAGATACACGGGTACGCTCGCGGTCGAATTTCAGGACTTTAACGTTGATTTCATCGCCAACATTCACGATTTCGCTTGGATGCTTAACGCGCTTCCAGGCCATGTCAGTGATGTGCAGCAGGCCGTCAACACCGCCCAGATCAACGAATGCGCCGTAGTCAGTGAGGTTCTTAACGATACCTTTAACTTCCATGCCTTCCTGCAGGTTTTCCAGCAGCTGATCGCGCTCTGCGCTGTTCTCAGATTCGATAACCGCACGACGTGAAACCACGACGTTGTTGCGTTTCTGATCAAGCTTGATCACTTTGAATTCAAGCTCTTTGCCTTCCAGGTGCAGTGTGTCGCGTACTGGACGCACATCAACCAGTGAACCTGGCAGGAACGCACGGATACCGTTCAGCTCAACTGTGAAGCCACCTTTGACTTTGCCGTTGATAATACCGGTAACAGTTTCAGCTTCTTCGTAAGCTTTTTCCAGCGTGATCCAAGCTTCGTGACGCTTAGCTTTCTCACGTGACAGCAGAGTTTCACCGAAGCCATCTTCCACTGCGTCCAGAGCAACGTCAACTTCGTCACCAACCTGGATTTCCAGTTCGCCGGCTGCGTTTTTGAACTGCTCTGCAGGGATTGCAGATTCAGATTTCAGGCCCGCATCAACCAGAACAACGTCTTTGTCGATAGAGACAACAACGCCACGAACGATGGAACCCGGGCGGGTTTCGATTTCTTTCAGGGATTCTTCAAATAGTTGAGCAAAAGATTCAGTCATATTGATAATCTTAGGATTCTTCAATTTAACGTCCATCTGACATCATGTCGGATGGGGTTGTTTCACATGCCCTGCACCGGATCCGTGGCACAGGGTTAATACATTCGTTTAAGCCGGAAGATTACACACCAAGCGTTTTGCGGGCATAATTTAACGCGTTATCAATAACCTGCTCGATGGACATCTGGGTTGAATCCAACACCAAAGCATCAGCGGCAGGGACTAACGGTGCGATAGCGCGGTTGCGATCGCGGTCGTCGCGTTCTTTTATCTCGGCTAAAAGGCGATCAAAGTTAACATTAAAGCCATTCTCCTGCAACTGTAGCATACGTCGCTGAGCACGTTCTTCCGGGCTGGCATCAAGGAAAATCTTTACAGGCGCATCGGGGAAAACGACGGTGCCCATATCCCGCCCGTCTGCAATCAAACCGGGTTCCTCGCGAAACGCGCGTTGACGACGTAACAGCGCTTCCCGAACGCGAGGAAAAGCCGCGACGCGTGAGGCGGTATTACTGACTTCCTGGGTACGAATTTCGCTGGTGACGTCTTCCCCTTCCAGGATGACCTGCATTTCGCCATGATGAGAAAGGAAACGCACATCAAGATGGGCGGCGATAGGCACTAACGCCTCTTCAGACTCAATATCGACCTGATGATGTAATGCGGCTAAGGCCAGTACACGATAAATTGCGCCGGAATCCAGTAAATGCCACTGTAATGCTTCCGCCATCGCCTTGCACAGGGTGCCCTTTCCCGCGCCACTTGGCCCATCAATTGTTATGACCGGGGCAGTTGCTGTCATCATTCCCTCCTGTTGCTGCGCGCATTTTGGCCGGTTGGCCGTCACAAATGTCGGGCATTATACGCTGCCCGGCGACGCTTAGTTACCTTTTGAGAAGAGGCAATGAGAAATTTAGCCAGGAAAAAGGCCTCTGGCGTGGAAAAGCGTCCTGAAGATGATGAGCCCGATGCATGACATCGGGCGAGGGGATTAGGCGTTTTCGCTAATTTTTTGCAGCTGTTCAAAATAATCAGGGAAGGTTTTTGCCGTACAGCCTGGATCAAGAATGGTAACGGGCGTATCGGACAGCGCAACCAGCGAGAAACACATCGCCATACGGTGATCGTTATACGTGCCGATGTCGGCATGCTTCAACGTCTCAGGCGGCGTGATGCGAATAAAATCGTGCCCTTCTTCCACCTCGGCACCGACTTTACGCAACTCGGTTGCCATAGCCGTCAGACGATCCGTTTCTTTAACTCGCCAGTTATAAATATTGCGCAGTTGCGTCGTACCTTCTGCAAACAATGCCGCAGTGGCAATGGTCATGGCAGCATCAGGAATATGGTTCATATCCATATCAATAGCGCGTAATGTCCCGGCCGTGCAGGCAATATAGTCATCGCCCCACTCAATTGATGCACCCATCTTTTCGAGTACATCCGCAAAGCGAATATCGCCTTGTACGCTGTTGCGACCAATGCCGGTGACACGCACGGTACCGCCTTTGATTGCGGCTGCGGCAAGAAAATAGGAGGCAGAAGACGCATCCCCCTCCACCAGATATTCACCTGGTGACTGGTAGTGCTGTTTACCCTTAATCAGGAAGTGTTGATACTGCTGATTCTCAACCTCGACACCAAAGCAGCGCATCAGGTGCAGAGTAATGTCGATGTAAGGTTTGGAAACCAGCTCACCTTTAATGCTGATACGGGTAGGATTTTCAGCTAACGGAGCCATCATCAGAAGCGCGGTCAAAAACTGGCTGGATACGCTGCCATCTACTGTAACGTCGCCGCCAGTAAACCCACCCCGCAGGCGGACTGGGGGATAATCTGTATTTTCGAGATAGTCTATAGTAGCCCCACCTTGCCGTAGTGCATCGACCAGGTGCCCGATAGGGCGTTCTTTCATGCGTGGTTCGCCCGTCAGGACGACATCCTGCACACCCAGGCAAAGCGCTGCCGCAAGCGGCCGCATGGCAGTGCCGGCGTTGCCCAGAAACAGCTCTGTGGGCTGTGATGCATGCAGCGGCCCACCCTTTCCTGTCACCTCGCACACCGTACGATCGCTGGAAAGCGTGAACTCAACACCCAGTGCATCAAGCGCATTAAGCATGTGCTTAACATCGTCGCTGTCCAGCAGATTAGTTAATCGGGTTTTACCTTTCGCCAGTGCAGCAAGCAGAAGCGCACGGTTTGACACGCTTTTGGAACCGGGCAAATTAACCGTACCATTAACGCGAGCGATGGGCTGAAGGGTCAGGGAATCTTGCATGTGAAACGTAATCCTTAAAAAACGATGACTCCGCCAGAGGGCGGAGTCGGGTGTCAGTCATTCCACTGACAGTGAAAGACTTAGCCGTGGCGGCGTTCGAAATCAATCATGAAATCGGTCAGCGCTTTAACGCCTTCCAATGGCATCGCATTGTAGATTGAGGCACGCATGCCGCCCACAACACGGTGACCTTTTAATGCGTGCAGACCTGCCTTAAATGACTCTTCCAGGAAGAGGCTGTCCAGCGAGGCATCAGCCAGTTGGAAAGGAATGTTCATCCGGGAACGGTTTTGCAGTGCCACATCGTTACGGTAAAAATCGCTGTTATCGATGAGACCATAGAGTAATCCGGCTTTTGCCTGATTAATTTTTTCCATCTCAGCGACACCACCCTTCTGCTTCAGCCACTTAAAGACCAGGCCACTCAGATACCAGGCAAACGTAGGTGGCGTATTAAACATGGAATCATTTTCAGCCAGAACGGTGTAGTCAAGGATGGAAGGCACGCTTTGATGCGCGTTGCCGAGAAGATCGTCCCGTACGATAACCAGGGTAAGGCCAGCCGGACCAATATTTTTCTGCGCACCTGCGTAAATCACACCATAGCGCTTGATATCAATTGGGCGTGACAGAATCGTGGAGGAAAGATCGGCGACCACAACCTTGTCACCAAAGTCAGGCTCTTCGTCAATAGCCAGACCGTCAATGGTTTCATTTGGGCAAAAATGCAAATAGGCGGCCGTGTCGCTGACATCCCATTCGCGCATCGGCAGGATGGCGCGCTTACCCTTTTGGGTCGTTTTGACATCCAGCGTTCGCGGTGAGCAATATTTTTCCGCTTCTTTAATGGCACTGTGAGCCCAGTAGCCTCCATCTGCATAGTCCGCACTGGTCGCACTGCCGAGTAAATTGCCCGGTACAGCAGCAAACTGCGCACGTGCGCCGCCATGACAGAATAATACTTTGTAATTGGAAGGAATTTTCAGCAGATCGCGGAAGTCCGCTTCAGCCTCTTCTGCCACCTGAATAAATTCTTTACTGCGGTGGCTTATCTCCATTACTGAAGTTCCCAGACCATGCCAGTTTGTCAGTTCTTGTTCTGCACGGCGGAGTACTTCGCTCGGCAGCATCGCTGGCCCAGAGCTAAAATTATAAATTTGCGTCATTTCCCTCACCACTGTCATATCGAACGGTTATGAATAACGATTCGGTTTTATCACTGCCTTCTGGTGGCTGCAATCATAAATCGAACTGCGGTCACATTTTTTCGGCATGACGCACCGAAGGTTATATTACTAATGTAATCCGGCACGAAATATTGTGAGGCGGCTTCCTTTCATGCAGTCCCGGCTTTGGCTCAGATGACAAAGCATGAGAAAAACGACGGTAAAATTGCGGCGTCTTGATAGCGAACAGACGGTAAAAAACGTATCATTGCGCGCTTTATGTCTCCCCATTTACAGAGAGAGCGGCACCATGACGCAAACTTTTATCCCGGGCAAAGATGCCGCCCTGGAAGACTCCATTTCACGCTTCCAGACCAAATTACAGGATCTGGGTTTTAATATTGAAGAAGCCTCCTGGCTGAATCCTGTGCCACACGTCTGGTCTGTCCACATTCGTGATCGCGACTGCCCCCTCTGCTTCACCAATGGTAAGGGCGCCAGCAAAAAAGCCGCTCTGGCCTCGGCGCTGGGAGAATATTTTGAACGCCTGTCCACGAATTACTTTTTTGCTGATTTCTGGCTTGGCAACAGTATCGCCCAAGGGGATTTTGTTCACTATCCCAATGAAAAATGGTTTGCTCTGCCTGAAGACGACAGCCTGCCTGAAGGCATCCTGGATGCGCGCCTGCGCGCCTTTTACGATCCTGAAAACGCCCTCTCCGCTTCAGATTTAATCGATCTCCAGTCGGGTAACAGCGCACGCGGCATCTGCGCCCTGCCCTTTACCCGTCAGTCCGATCAGCAGACCGTTTATATTCCGATGAATATTATTGGTAACCTGTATGTGTCGAACGGCATGTCCGCCGGCAACACGGCCAACGAGGCACGGGTACAGGGGCTGTCAGAAGTTTTCGAGCGCTATATTAAAAATCGTATCATCGCCGAGTCCATCAGCCTGCCTGCCATTCCTGAATCCGTGATGGCGCGTTACCCCGATGTGGTTGAGGCCATCGCCCGTCTGGAAGCCGAAGGGTTCCCGATTTTTGCCTATGACGCATCACTGGGTGGGAAATATCCGGTTATCTGCGTTGTGCTGTTTAATCCTGCCAACGGCACCTGTTTCGCCTCTTTTGGCGCGCACCCTGATTTTGGTGTCGCGCTGGAGCGTACCGTTACCGAACTGCTTCAGGGCCGCAGCCTGAAAGATCTGGATGTGTTCACGCCGCCCACGTTTGATGATGAAGAAGTGGCAGAGCACGCCAACCTGGAAACCCACTTTATCGATTCAAGCGGCCTGATCTCCTGGGATCTGTTTAAAGAAACAGCGGATTATCCCTTCGTTGACTGGAAATTTGATGGCACCACCGAGCAGGAATTCAGTACGCTCATGGCGATTTTCAAAGCCGAAGGTCAGGACGTTTACATCGCTGATTATGAGCACCTCGGTGTGTATGCCTGCCGCATTATTGTGCCCGGTATGTCAGATATTTATCCGGCTGAAGACTTGTTGCTGGCGAATAACAGCATGGGTGCAGGTATTCGTGAAACGCTTCTGGCCCTGCCCGGCAGCAACTGGAATCCTGAAGAGTACCTGGATTTAATTTCTCAGCTGGACGAAGAAGGTTTTGATGACTTCACGCGTGTCCGCGAGTTGCTGGGACTGGCGACAGGCAAAGATAACGGCTGGTACACGCTGCGCATTGGCGAACTCAAAGCCATGCTGGCCCTGGCTGGCGGTGATCTCGATCAGGCGCTGATCTGGACGGAATGGACAATGGAATTTAATGGCTCCGTATTCAGCCCGGAGCGTGCAAATTATTACCGCTGTCTGCAAACTCTGCTGCTGCTGGCGATGGAAGATGAGCGGAATCCGCTTGAGTATCACGCAGCCTTTGTGCGTATGTATGGTGCTGACGCTGTCGACGCCGCCTCGGCCGCAATCAGCGGTGAGGCGGCCTTCAATGGCCTCCAGCCGGTAGACAGCGATCTTAAGGCTTTCCCTGCTCATCAGGCTTTGCTTGCTGCCTATGAAAAGCTGCAAAAGGCGAAACGTCTTTACTGGAAAAACGCCTAATCTTTCGCGGCTCTGTTTCAGGATAAAGCGATAATAATCTCACAGGCACCTTATTTAATGGGTGCCTTTCTTTTTTTGAGAATAAGTATTTAAGGGATGTATTGTTCAGCGTTTTTATCATCATTATTTAAAGCAACATAACAGATGCATTTCGTTAACTCCGCAGAGATCGTCTTGACGGCACTCCGCCCTCCATTAAACAAAAACTGCATAATTTAAAATATTTTTAATCATTATATTTCAATAAATTAACCGAAAAAAATCCCGTCTTTCAGTGAAACACGCTCCGTCCTTGCATGGCTGATCATGATCCAAATCAACTTCTGTAACTGTTGCCTTTGTTATCATTTTTTCAGACAACTTTTGGAGTGAGTTAGTGTGAAAGCTGACAATCCTTTTAATCTGTTATTACCCGCCGCGATGGCGAAAGTGGCTGAAGATGCTGGCGTTTATAAAGCCACTAAACATCCCCTCACCACGACCTTTCTGGCCTTTACTGCGGGCATGTTCATCTCGATTGCTTTCGTGTTTTACATCACGGCTACCACGGGCAGCGGTGCTGTGCCTTATGGCCTGGCAAAACTGATCGGCGGCATCTGTTTTTCACTGGGACTCATACTGGTCGTGGTATGCGGTGCCGATCTTTTCACATCTACCGTCCTCATTGTGGTCGCCAAAGCCAGTGGACACATCACCTGGGGGCAACTGGCACGAAACTGGATAACCGTTTATATCGGTAACCTGGCTGGCGCGTTATTTTTCGTCACGCTCATGTGGTTCTCCGGTGAACAGATGGTGGCAAACGGCGCGTGGGGATTAAACGTCCTGCAAACAGCCGACCATAAAATGCATCATACTTTTATCGAAGCCGTTTGCCTCGGCACATTGGCCAATTTGATGGTCTGCCTGGCGGTCTGGATGAGCTATTCAGGACGGACATTGACCGATAAAAGCCTGATTATGATTTTGCCGGTGGCCATGTTTGTCGCCTGTGGTTTTGAACACAGTATCGCCAATATGTTTTTGATTCCTTTCGCGATCGTGATACGCGACTTTTCCGGGCCTGAGTTTTGGCAGGCCGCAGGGGCCACAGCAGCACAGTTCCCGGCCCTCACCGTTAAAAACTTTATTTTCGACAATCTGATTCCGGTCACGCTCGGTAACATCATTGGCGGCGGCCTGCTAGTCGGATTGACCTACTGGGTAATTTACTTACGCGGTGGTAAAGAAACGCACTAATCCTGTCTCAACGGCATATCGCAGCCTGGTACGCCCGAGAGCAAAAGTCTCCTTAAATAAGGCAGGTATATTATGACCGAACGTAATGCAAAACTCGCTTCAGCCTGGCAGGGATTTAATGAAGGCGAATGGCAGAACAGCGTCAACGTACGCGACTTTATTCAGAAAAACTATACGCCTTATGAAGGCGACGAGTCCTTTCTGGCCAGTGCCACCGAGGCCACCACAACACTGTGGGAGAGCGTGCTGGAAGGCATCAAAATTGAAAACCGCACCCATGCACCAGTCGATTTTGATACCGATCTTGCCTCAACCATCACTTCCCACGATGCCGGTTACATCAATAAATCACTGGAAAAAATTGTTGGCCTGCAAACCGAAGCCCCGTTGAAACGCGCCATTATTCCTTTTGGCGGTATCAAAATGGTTGAAGGCTCTTGCAAGGTCTATGGTCGTGAACTCGACGCGTCTCTGAAAAAGATTTTCACGGAATACCGCAAAACGCATAACCAGGGTGTTTTTGATGTTTATACACCTGACATTTTACGCTGCCGTAAATCTGGCGTATTGACCGGCCTGCCTGATGCTTATGGTCGTGGACGCATCATCGGTGATTATCGTCGTGTTGCCCTATACGGCATTGATTATCTGATGGCGGATAAGTTTGCTCAGTTCACCTCACTGCAAAACGATCTTGAAAACGGCGTAAACTTGGAAGCCACGATTCGCCTGCGGGAAGAAATTGCTGATCAGCACCGTGCGCTTGAACAAATTAAAGCGATGGCAGCCAAATACGGTCATGATATTTCTGGCCCGGCCACCAACGCGGCTGAAGCCGTTCAGTGGACCTATTATGGCTATCTGGCTGCAGTTAAATCACAGAACGGCGCGGCCATGTCTTTTGGCCGGGTGTCGACTTTCCTCGATATCTACATCGAACGCGACCTCCAGGCAGGAAAACTGAACGAAGAGCAGGCACAGGAACTGATTGACCATCTGGTCATGAAACTGCGCATGGTCCGCTTCCTGCGTACACCGGAATACGATGAGCTGTTTTCTGGCGACCCTATCTGGGCCACCGAATCGCTGGCGGGGATGGGCGTTGATGGTCGCACGCTGGTCAGTAAAACCACGTTCCGTTTCCTGAACACGCTTTACACCATGGGCCCCTCCCCTGAACCAAACATGACCATTCTGTGGTCTGAAAAACTGCCCGTTAACTTCAAAAAATATGCGGCTAAAGTTTCAATCGACACCTCGTCACTGCAGTATGAAAATGACGACCTGATGCGTCCTGACTTTAACAACGATGATTACGCCATTGCCTGCTGTGTCAGCCCTATGATCGTCGGCAAGCAAATGCAGTTCTTTGGTGCCCGCGCCAACCTGGCAAAAACCTTGTTGTACGCGATCAACGGCGGCATGGACGAAAAACTGAAAATGCAGGTGGGGCCGAAAGAAGCCAAAATCATGGATGAAGTGCTCGATTTCGACGTCGTGATGGCCCGTCTGGATCACTTCATGGACTGGCTGGCAAAACAGTATGTCACCGCACTGAACATCATCCACTTCATGCATGATAAATACAGCTATGAAGCGTCACTCATGGCGCTGCACGATCGTGATGTTTACCGCACCATGGCCTGCGGTATCGCCGGACTGTCTGTGGCTGCGGATTCACTCTCAGCCATTAAATATGCCAAAGTGAAACCCGTGCGTGATGAAGATGGCCTGGCAATTGATTTCGACATCGAAGGCGACTATCCCCAGTTCGGTAACAACGATCCGCGCGTGGACGACCTGGCATGCGACCTGGTTGAACGGTTTATGAAGAAAATTCAGAAACTGGAAACATATCGCAACGCGGTGCCAACGCAGTCCGTTCTGACCATTACCTCTAACGTCGTTTATGGCAAGAAAACCGGTAATACGCCAGACGGCCGCCGTGCAGGCGCCCCCTTTGGCCCTGGCGCTAACCCCATGCACGGTCGCGACCAGAAAGGAGCGGTAGCATCGCTGACCTCGGTAGCGAAATTACCCTTTGCGTACGCTAAAGACGGTATCTCTTATACTTTCTCCATCGTGCCTAATGCGCTTGGCAAAGATGATAATGTACGTAAAACCAATCTGGCAGGACTAATGGATGGTTACTTCCATCATGAGGCCAGTATTGAAGGCGGCCAGCATCTGAATGTTAACGTGATGAACCGGGAAATGTTGATGGACGCAATGGATAACCCTGAGAAATATCCTCAGTTAACCATCCGCGTTTCGGGCTATGCCGTTCGCTTTAACTCGCTCACCAAAGAGCAGCAGCAGGACGTGATTACCCGTACCTTTACCCAGTCACTCTAGTTCGCCCTTGAGGCTCCTTCATGGAGCCTCTTCTTTCGAGTCAGGTTTGGTCGCTGTCTGTATGACGGATAACCACCAAAATTGATTTCCCGTTCAGAGCGCACCGGAGAGTGCGCCACCTGCTTCGCAGGCTCATCAGGAGAATACATCGCAATGTCTGCCATTGGTCGCATCCACTCATTTGAATCATGCGGAACCGTAGACGGTCCCGGCATCCGTTTTATCACCTTTTTTCAGGGCTGCCTGATGCGCTGCCTGTACTGCCACAACCGTGATACTTGGGACACGCATTGCGGCAAAGAAATTACCGTCGACGCGCTCATGGCGGACGTTCTGTCTTATCGCCATTTCATGAATGCGTCCGGTGGCGGGGTGACGGCTTCAGGCGGTGAGGCCATTTTGCAGGCGGAGTTTGTGCGCGACTGGTTTCGCGCATGTCAAGCTGAGGGCATTCATACCTGCCTTGACACCAACGGCTTTGTCCGCCGCTACGATCCCGTTATTGATGAATTACTGGATGCAACAGATTTGGTGATGCTTGACCTCAAGCAGATGAACGATGACATCCACCAGATTCTTGTCGGTGTGTCGAATCATCGCACACTCGATTTTGCGCGCTATCTTCAGAAGAAAGGAAAACGGACGTGGATTCGTTTCGTCGTCGTGCCCGGCTATTCTGATGATGATGACAGTGTCCATCGCTTAGGTGCATTTACGCAGGATATGGCAAATGTGGAGAAGATTGAGCTTCTGCCTTATCACGAGCTGGGTAAGCATAAATGGATTGCGATGGGTGAAGAGTACAAGCTCGACGGTGTAAAACCGCCCAGTAAAGCGACCATGGAACGGATCAAGCATATTCTTGCCAGCTACGGACATGAAGTGATGTATTGACAGGCCACGTCACCGCAGCCAGTAGACGATAACCGTCTGACAGTCAGCGCAGCCAGACGGCGAAGGTTAAGTGTCACCGCCTGGTTATCGTTATGATCAGGCATGTGCCACTGGCGTGGCATGGTGATCGGCTTTACGCAGTAACATGACTAGGTAAACCAGCGCTACCGCCGCGATCATAACGAACAGCAGACGGTCGGAATAACTTTGCATCAGCATGGCCGTCATGCTTGGTCCGGCCAGGCTGCCCACGGTGTAGCTCAGTAACAGCGCCTGATTCATTGCCACCAGTTCATGGTGCGCCACGGTTTCGCAGGCCCATGACATAGCGACCGGATAAAGCGTAAAACCTGCCAGCCCCAGCACAAACAGGGCCGGGGCCATCGCGGCATTTGTCAGCATCGCAATCGCGCCGAGGATCACCACAAATACCTGCACTCGCAGTACCATCATGCGGCCAAAGCGGTCAGCAAGCCGACCAATCGGCCACTGCCCGACAATGCCGGCACTCACCAGCAAGGCCATCCAGTAACCCACGTTGGCATCACTCATACCCTGATGAGAAAGATAGAGCGGCATCAAGCCGTACAGCGATCCCAGAACAATGCCAGAAATAATACAGCCGTTAATACCGAGACGAGAACTGCGACGACGCAGCATAGGTAAAATTCGTCCGCCTGGCGTAGCTTCTACGGTATCGCTGTTGGCAGAAACCTGCGTGAAGATTAACGGTAAGATGGCGCTGATGACCGTGGCGGTTACCCAGGGAATCACACTCAGTAATTCGGTAGACAGTTTGCTCACCAGCAGTTGTCCGGCAACCGTACCCAGGTAATAGACGATCATATAGGCAGCGAGCAACTGCCCACGGTTACGTACTGTTCCACTGCATAACAATGCGCTTTCCACCACGACCCAGACTAACGCGCAGCCGATACCGGCCGTGAAGCGGAGCAATGTCCATGCCCAGAATCCTTCCAGCGCCAGCATGCACAGTGTCGACAGCGCAAAAAGGCCGGTCGCCAGATAATAGCTTCGGTTAAAACCGTATCGCTTGATCAGCCAGCCAGCCACTAAAGTGCCCAGCAGGTTACCGGTGTAATACGACGAACTCACCACGCCTACCTGCCATGTTGCCAGCGCATCATGCGTCAGCCAAAGGGGCACTAACGTATTCAGTACCGCAATGGAAACTGTCATTAATAACAGGCCGCAAAGCAGCAATATCACAGGACGTGACCAGGTCGACATAGGAGATAAAAACCAAAAGAAATGAAGGAAATTGCGCGCAGTTTGCCATCGCGCGTTGTAAAGTCAACGGGAGGAATGAGGGTGCAGCACATTTTGCTGCGTGACCATTTAAATTATTTATCTTCAGTAAGTTAGCCATCTGTCAGGCATCAGATAACTTTGCGCTATCTCTATGATAATCTGGATTTTTACGCTTTCTGCCCGCGTCGTCATCGATAATGTTTATTTGTGATAAATTTTAAACGTGTTGAGGATGCCTCGCGGTAAAGATAAAAAAACCCAGCCTGAGCTGGGTTATTTTAGACAGGGTGAACGCTTAGCCAATAAATTCCAGGCCGTTCATATAAGGACGTAATACCTCTGGCACGGCGATGCGGCCGTCCTGCTGCTGGTAATTTTCCAGCACGGCAACCAGCGTACGTCCTACGGCCAGGCCCGAGCCATTCAGGGTATGCACCAGACGCGGTTTTTTATCCTGCTTATTGCGGGTGCGCGCCTGCATACGGCGAGCCTGGAAATCCCCCATGTTTGAGCAAGAAGAGATTTCACGGTAGGTATTTTGCGCCGGTAACCATACTTCTAAATCGTAGGTTTTTGTCGCACCAAAGCCCATATCACCGCTGCACAGCAAGACCTTGCGATACGGCAGGTTCAGCAGTTGCAACACTTTTTCAGCATGGCCAACCAGCTCTTCCAGCGCATCCATAGAGGTTTCAGGCGCGACGATTTGCACCATTTCAACTTTGTCGAACTGGTGCATACGGATGAGCCCACGCGTATCACGGCCATAGGAGCCTGCTTCAGAGCGGAAGCAGGGTGTATGTGCCGTAAGCTTCAGCGGCAGGCTCTCTTCTTCAACGATTTCATCCCGCACAAGGTTGGTCAGCGGCACTTCAGCGGTCGGAATGAGCGCGTAATGGCTGCTTTCGGATTCTTCTTCCAGCGGACGGGTATGGAACAGATCTTCACCAAACTTAGGTAACTGGCCTGTACCGTATAAGGTCGCATGGTTAACCAGGTAAGGGACGTAAGTTTCCAGATAACCATGTTGTTCAGTGTGCAGGTCAATCATGAACTGGCTGAGCGCACGGTGCAGGCGAGCAATCTGGCCTTGCATAACCACGAAGCGTGAGCCGGTGAGTTTCACTGCCGCAGCAAAGTCCAGCCCTTTAGCCGCTTCGCCCAGCTCAACGTGATCTTTCACCTCAAAATCAAACTGGCGGGGTTCACCCCAGCGACTGATTTCCAGGTTTTCCGTGTCGTCTTTCCCCAGCGGCACTTCATCCGCAGGAAGATTCGGCAGCGCCAGGCTGAAATCGCGGATCTGATTTTGCAGCTCGTCCAGTTCTGCTTTAGCCGCATCCAGGCGTTCGCCCAGGCTGTTCACTTCCTGACGCAGTGGCTCGATGTCTTCCCCACGTGCTTTGGCCTGACCGATGGATTTGGAGCGGGAGTTGCGCTCGGCCTGCAGGTTTTCCGTTTCAACCTGCAAGACTTTGCGACGCTCTTCGAGCGAACGCAGCATTTCCACATCCAGTTTAAATCCTCGGCGTGCCAGTTTTTCTGCGACTGCGTCTGGCTCATTACGCAGCAGATTGGGATCGAGCATGCTTATCCTGTGTATTTATGAGTTAAAAGAAGGGGACGCACTCCCGCTGGAATGCGTTGAAAACATTGACCACATTACCGCAACGTCTGTTTCAGCGGTAGCGTTTTGTCGGGCTATTTTGATCGAGTTCAGTCAGCCAGGCCAGCTTTTCGCCAATTTTGCCTTCAAGACCGCGTTGAGTGGGATGATAGTAACGCGTTTGCGCCATTTCGGGTGGGAAATAGACTTCACCCGCAGCATAGGCATTGGCTTCGTCATGCGCATAGCGATAGCTTTCGCCCAGCCCCATCTCTTTCATTAGCTTCGTGGGGGCATTGCGCAAATGATCGGGAACATCGAAATCTGGATGGTCGCGTGCATCACGCATCGCCGCCTTAAACGCGTTATAGACGGCGTTACTTTTTGGCGCACAGGCGAGATAGACAATGGCCTGCGCAATCGCTCGCTCCCCTTCTGCCGGACCAACCCGGGTGAAACAGTCCCAGGCCGCGATAGCCACCTGCATGCCTCGTGGATCGGCATTGCCGACGTCTTCAGACGCAATGGCCAGTAACCGACGCGCGACATACAGCGGATCGCCACCGGCGGTAATAATACGAGCGTACCAGTACAGGGCGGCATCCGGTGCCGATCCCCGGACGGATTTATGCAAGGCAGAAATCAGGTCATAAAAGCGATCGCCTTTATTATCGAACCGGGCAGACCGTTCCCCCGCCACTTCGGTCAGCAACTGGGGCGTCAGCTCGCGTTTGCCTGTGCCGTCGGTTTCGGCCATATCGGCCATCATTTCCAGCGTATTCAGAGCACGACGTGCATCGCCGTTGACCAGTTCCGCAATCATACGCCGCGTATTGTCAGGTAACAGGATATCGCTGTTGCCATAACCCCGACTTGCATCCTGCATCGCCTGGTCAAGCACCTGCTCAATATCTTCTGTGGTCAGGGATTTAAGTAAATAGACACGAGCACGTGACAGCAGTGCGGAGTTAAGCTCAAAGCTGGGATTTTCTGTCGTGGCACCGATAAACGTGATAGTGCCGTCTTCAATATGGGGAAGAAACGCATCCTGCTGACTTTTGTTGAAGCGATGGACTTCATCTACAAACAGGATAGTGCGGCGGCCCGCCTGCTTGCTCAGCCTTGCGCGTTCAATGGCTTCACGAATCTCTTTGACACCAGAGGTGACCGCAGAAATACGCTCAACGTCCGCATTGCCATAGTGAGCGATAATCTCGGCCAGCGTTGTTTTTCCTGTCCCTGGCGGTCCCCAGAGAATCATGGAGTGCAGGTGCCCCGCTTCGATCGCGCGCGGCAACGGTTTACCCGCAGCCAGCAGGTGCTGCTGTCCAATGTATTGCTTCAGGGTTGCTGGCCGCATACGCGCGGCCAGCGGTTTAAAATCTTCACTGGAAAAATCCAGGGACAGGTTACCCACTACCACCTCACTGACGTTGGTCATCCACCGTGACGCCTTTTGGCGGGGTGAATGTGAATTTATCCGGGCTAATCGGGCCGTTTTTCTGGCTCTTTAGCTGGTAGTTACTGCGCTGCCCATCCTGCTCGACGGCGCTAAACTGATTAATGGTGCCATCTGGCGTCACATCAATCGTGAACTGCTTGAGGTTGCCATCGCTTTTCTTCGGCGTCAGTTCAAATTTGTCACCCTGCTGTTTTACGTTGTATTGCTGCCAGTCACTGGCCTGGTTACGGGCAATCAACATAAACGGTGTATTGCTGGTCGCATTCTTTAACAGGCTGACCGTAGCTTGTTCAACAAACGGGTTATAGAACCATAACGATTTCCCGTCAGAAATAATGATGCTCTCGTCGGGTGCGGTCATATGCCAGTTAAACAGGCTGGGGCGCTTAACCCAGAGCTCGCCTTCACCCTCCTGCACGTTGGCACCGCTGCCATCGGTCACCTTTTGAGTAAAGCTGGCGTGGAAGCTGTTAACTTTATTAAGGCGCTGTTGCAGGTCGCTCGACGCATCGGCGAGAACGTTGGCTGACCCCAAAGCGGCCAGCAGGCCTAAGGCGATTACGCGTAATTTCATCTGCTTAAATCCTTATTAAATCGTTTCCCGTTGATCACGTGACTAAGCCTGGTCGCTGTCCTGCGTTTAATACAGGAGAAAAAACCGAAACACTAATCAACTATGGGGGTTAACCGCTAAAAAACAATGAGCCAGTGGAAACTGGCTCAGTGTTTTGTGTTTCAAAGCTTATCGTTCAGGCTTTACATATCATGGGGTGGTGGAGAGAGCACTTCACGGTTACCGTTGTGGCCCGGTGACGAGACGATGCCCTGTGCTTCCATCTGTTCAATGATGCGCGCAGCACGGTTATAACCGATACGGAACTGACGCTGTACGCCCGAAATCGAGGCGCGTCGCTTATCCACCACAAAGGCAACAGCCTGATCGAACAACGGATCGAGTTCTTCATCGCTGTCAATGCCGCCCCCGCCTTCACTTTCTTCGCCCGCCGTAATGCTTTCAATATATTGCGGACGCCCGCGCGCTTTCCAGTCCTGCACGACAGCATGTACTTCCTGATCGCGCACAAAGGCACCGTGAACACGCACCGGCATTGATGAGTTGGGCGGCATGTAAAGCATATCGCCCATCCCCAGTAACGATTCTGCACCGCCCTGATCAAGGATGGTTCGCGAGTCAATTTTACTTGAGACAGTAAACGCGATACGGGTAGGAATGTTGGCTTTGATGAGGCCGGTAATGACGTCAACTGACGGACGCTGGGTTGCCAGAACAAGGTGGATTCCCGCCGCACGCGCTTTCTGTGCAAGACGTGCAATCAGTTCTTCCACTTTCTTACCGACAGCCATCATCAAATCGGCGAACTCATCCACCATCACCACGATGTAAGGCAGTTTTTCCAGCACTGGCGGCGTCATATCCATGCTGTCGCCTGGCTTCCAGAACGGATCGGGAATCGGCCGCCCCATTGCATCCGCCTGCGCCACTTTTTCGTTGTAGCCGGCCAGATTACGTACACCCAACGCCGACATCAGCTTATAGCGACGCTCCATCTCACCGACACTCCAGCGCAGCGCGTTCGCCGCATCTTTCATATCGGTCACGACTTCGGTAAGCAGATGCGGAATGCCTTCGTAAACGGAAAGCTCGAGCATCTTGGGGTCAATCATAATAAAGCGCACATCTTCCGGCGTGGCTTTATACAGCATGCTGAGGATCATCGCATTCACGCCGACGGACTTACCGGAACCGGTTGTACCCGCTACCAGTAAGTGTGGCATTTTAGCCAGATCGGCGACGACTGGCTGGCCGGCAATATCTTTACCCAGCACCACAGACAGCGGCGAGGGATTGTCACGGAATTTTGGACAATCCAGCACTTCACGCAGGTAAACGGTCTGGCGATGTCGGTTGGGTAATTCCAGACCAACATAGGGTTTGCCAGGGATCACTTCAACCACACGCACTGCCGTAGTCGACAGGGAGCGGGCCAAATCGCGTGACAGGTTAGAGATACGCGCCGCTTTCACGCCCGGCGCGAGATCCAGTTCAAAACGGGTAATCACAGGTCCTGGCGAAATGCCCACCACCTCGGCCTTGACGCGGTAGTCACCCAGACGCGCTTCAACCAGTCTTGCTGTCTGCTCAAGGGCGAACATATCAACCGGTTCTTCCTCTTCCGGCGGCGCGGTCAGGAGATCGAGTGACGGTAAGGGTGTAGAAGGTTTTTCCAGTGGCTGCTCGTGACGCATCAGGAAGGGGTGAATCAGGCTGTCATGCACAGATGGCTTCGCCTCCCCGACCGGCTCCGGCTGCTGCGCAGGTGCGGCAAAGTGATCGGCCGCAAAGGTCTGGGCTGATTCTACACGCTGAGCCGCAGGCTGTTCTGGTGCCGCCTGAACGTGCTGCCAGGGCTCATGTTGTGGCGCGACCTCGCTGACGTCCGGCGATGCTGCAATGGTGAACAGCGGCTCGACAGGGCCATCGTCGACCAGGTCCTTCATTGGGGAGAAATCGAAGGCCGCTGACGTATCCAGATTGAAAACGGGTGCATTGTCTTCAGGCACCGTTTCATAGCGCTGTTGCTGTTGCTGTTGCTGTTGCTGTTGCTGTTGCTGTGCGAACTGACGCGCCAGCGAGGCCTGCTGCAATGCCAGCTCATCGTCCTCGTGCGCGTCGTCCTGCTGCCAGCTTTCGCCATAGCGTTGCTGCTGCTCTGACTGGAACGCCTGACGCAACTCTGCCTGTTGCAGCGCATCCTGCTCCTCTGCTGACCAGTCAGTGAGTGACGTATCTTCTTTCGTAGGTTGTGATGACGGCAGTTCAGCACGTTTGGCTTTTTCTTCCGCCATACGCTGTGAAGGCAGTTTAATACCATACGAGGCCAGCTCACGTCGGGTAGGCAGTTTAACCGGATTAGGCCGCGGCAGCGCCGGACCAATCCCCTGTTTCACCTGTGGATTCGACACCGTTTCAGGGACAGGTTCAAACAGCGGTGAGGATGCTGATGATGCTGCGGTTGCCGCAGCACCGGCGACGGCAGCGCTGTTCAGCGAGGCTGCCGACGTGGCTTCACGCCAGTTACCCATTTTGGGTTCGTCATCCTCATAAGCGGTAAAGTGCGGGGCAGCCGCCGGTGCATCGTCCGGTAACTCAAAGCGGTAGCGCGGCGGTTCAGTGAGAGGCTTCTCCTGTGACACCGGCTCGCGCGGTGCAATGTGCGTCATCACCGGGGCAGGATGAGGCGATGCCGCAACAGGCGAAACAGGTTCAGGCGTCGCTGCAACCTGTTCAGGCTCAGGTGAAGCTGATGGCGCACTGACAGGCGTTGCCGCCATTGTTGCGGCAGCAGGCTGCGCAGGTGCTGTGGCAGTAGCCTGAGCGGTTGCTGTCGGTGTCGTGGTCGCAGATACTTCGGCTGTGGCCGCAACAGCGGCGCGGGTGGCGGTGGCGGCCCTGGCTAACAGTGGATCGTGCGCATCCAGATCGGGCTGCGCCTTACGCGGCGCGGTTAGCAATACGTCATCGTCGTCGTCCGTCTGAGCATGAAGGACGGGCGCGCTCTCGTGATAATCGTCTGCTTCGTCCTCTTCATGCCAGGGTTCATCATGACGTGAGCGGTTGCTGGCGAATGTCAGCACGCCCATGACCACGCCACCGATTCTTTCCGCAATGGTTAACCATGACCAGCCCGTATACAGCGTGATCCCTGCGGCCCAGATGCAGAGCAAAGTCAGTGTGCCACCTGCCGGACTGAACCAGGGTGAAATGGCATTACTGACGAGGCTGCCAATGACGCCTCCGGAAGCGAAATACCAGATGTCGTCCGCGTTGAGCGCGGCCATCCCACAGGTGGTGACGACCAGGGCCAGGACACCGATTAAGCGTAAACCAATGGCAAAGTAGTCCACATAATCCTGGTTATCCCGCTGGCGAAACGCTATCCAGCACAGCCCCAGTATGACCGGCGGAATGGCATAGGCCATCACACCAAAGATGAAAAGCAACGTATCAGCCAGCCATGCGCCGACTGTGCCACCCATGTTATGGATAGGTTCATGCCAGGCCGTTTGCGACCAGCTCGGATCGGAAGGATTAAAGCTGACCAGGGAAACCATCAGGTAGATGGCGAACAATGCCACCAAAATAAGTAACGCTTCCAGCAGACGGCGTCCGCTGCTCAGCGACTGTAACGAAACGTCTTTATCTTCTGTGTATTCCTGGCTCAAGAGATCTCTCCAGGTGCCTGTAAAGTAAGAAACAACAGCGTCGGGCTCACCCGACGCTGGTCCTGTATGTATTCACAGGAGTGTACCGAAATTTCCCAGGCTTTGCACCTGCCACGCATCAGCGCGTTTTGATCACCAGACGATTGCTCTGTTTGACCTCTTCCATCACCACATAAGTACGCGTGTCGTTTACGCCTGGCAGGCGCAGCAAGGTTTCACCCAGCAGCTTGCGGTAAGCGGACATATCAGGCACGCGCGTTTTAAGCAGGTAGTCGAAATCACCAGAAACCAGGTGACACTCTTGAGTTTCCTCAAGTTTTTGCACAGCGGCGTTAAATTGCTCAAACACATCAGGTGCGCCACGATTCAGAGTAATCTCAACAAATACCAGTAATGAAGCATCCAGGTAGTGAGGGTTGAGTTGCGCAGTATAGCCAAGGATGAATCCCTGGCGTTCAAGACGGCGTACACGCTCAAGACAAGGTGTAGGAGATAATCCTACACGTTTGGAAAGTTCCACGTTTGAGATGCGACCGTCTTTCTGCAATTCATTGAGAATGTTTCTGTCGATCCTGTCGAGATCCTTACCGGGGCGTTTCTTATTATCTACCATTATTATTGTCTCTCTTCATTCCTTCCCTTTACCTGCCATCCCCTGAAAACGGTCATTGTTCGGGGCATTTTTGAAGTGAAATAACGGCGTCTGAGCGCATTCGTACCTATTTGTATGACGCATGCTGTCTGTCCACCGCATGCGTCATGACCAATATCAGACGATAAAATTCGTTCGGTACTCTGCCCAAAACCCGGCGGCAACACCCGTTTTGTTCAGACTAAGTTATTCGCTTCTCACACTGTTTTCGCAAATGCGCAGGCGATTGTCAAAGTAAAATGTCTAAATTCAGGACAAGATGCCAGACACTTCGCTGGGTCACTGTTTTTAAATGAGTATTTTCGTGCGATGGTGGTCTGTAAACTGAATTTTTGCCCCCTTTTGGCACAGGAGGCAGGCGAAAAAGCCATTCATCGTCTACGCCGTTTGCAGCAATCGCTAACAAAAGTGCGCAAGTGTTGTCATTGCTACGGCATATTCCCTACAATCGCAGGTTATGTCAGGTGAATAAAACTGAGGAACGCATGAGTACGGCTAAACACAGTAAGTTGCTCATTTTGGGCTCTGGTCCGGCAGGTTATACCGCGGCCGTCTATGCTGCACGCGCCAATTTGAATCCAGTACTGATTACCGGGCTGGAAAAAGGCGGTCAGCTGACCACCACGACGGAAGTGGAAAACTGGCCGGGCGACCCGCATGATCTGACAGGTCCCTCGCTGATGGAACGTATGCATGAGCATGCCGAGAAATTTAACACGGAAATTATTTTCGATCATATTCATACGGTCGATCTGCAGAACCGTCCCTTCCGTCTGACCGGTGACAGTGGCGAATATACTGCCGATGCGCTGATTATTGCCACGGGTGCATCAGCACGCTATCTGGGCTTACCGTCGGAAGACGCTTTTAAAGGCAAAGGCGTTTCGGCCTGTGCGACCTGTGATGGTTTCTTCTACCGCAACCAAAAAGTCGCCGTTATCGGTGGCGGAAATACCGCGGTTGAAGAAGCACTTTATCTGGCGAATATCGCCTCTGAAGTGCATTTAATTCACCGCCGCGACAGCTTCCGCGCAGAGAAAATCCTTATTGACCGCCTGATGGAAAAAGTCAGCAACGGCAATATCGTGTTGCATACACACAGAACGCTGGAAGAAGTGGTCGGCGATCAGATGGGCGTGACGGGCCTGACGCTACGTTCAACGCTGAATACCGAAGAGACCGAAACGCTGGATGTTGCCGGCCTGTTTGTTGCTATCGGACACAGCCCGAATACGGCGATTTTCGATGGTCAGCTGGCGCTGGAAAACGGCTACATCAAGGTACAGTCCGGCCTGCATGGTAATGCCACGCAAACCAGTATCCCTGGCGTGTTTGCCGCGGGTGACGTCATGGACCATATCTACCGTCAGGCCATTACCTCTGCCGGTACCGGTTGTATGGCTGCGTTAGATGCAGAGCGTTATCTTGACGGATTGGTTAAGAACGATAAGTAAGTTGTTAATAACCTGATCTTAATTGTTTGAGGCGACTGTTTTTCAGTCGCCTTTTTTATTATCACCATGCTAAATTCAGGCGCCGGGTGTGAGGACCAGCCTCATTTCATTTGTCTTTGCCACATTGGGTTTCGCATGAATAAATCGCGTCAGCAGCATCTTACTCGTTGGCTTCGTCAACAGTGTCATCATGCTGGCCCCTGGTTGCGCGTTACGTCGTTGCTGGGCTGCGCTGGCGCGCTTCTGATTATCATGCAGGCATGGCTTTTAGCGTCGCTCCTGCAGGCGCTGATTATTGACAGGCATTCTCCAGCCTCCCTTTTGTCCTCATTTTCACTTCTGATCCTGTGCTTTGTTCTGCGCGCCGCGCTGAATTATGCCCGGGAGCAGGCTGGATTTCGTGCCGGGCAGGCCATCCGTCAGGCTTTGCGTAAACAGGTGCTGGATCGTCTGGCAGCGTTGGGTCCGGCCTGGATACAGGGCAAGCCCGCCGGCAGTTGGGCAACGTTACTGCTTGAGCAAACCGAGGATATGCAGGCCTATTACGCGCGTTATTTGCCGCAGATGACGCTGGCGGCGGTCATTCCCTGTTGCATATTGCTCACCCTGTTTCCGTTAAACTGGGCGGCAGGTCTGATCCTGTTCGCGACCGCGCCGTTGATCCCGCTTTTTATGGCCCTGGTCGGCATGGGCGCGGCCGAGGCTAATCGCCGTAACTTTGTGGCGCTCGCACGCCTGAGTGGCAACTTTCTGGATCGCTTGCGTGGTCGGGAAACCCTGCGTCTGTTTCATCGGGCAGACGCCGAAAAACAGGCGATTGCTGACGCCACGACGGATTTCCGTCAACGGACGATGGAGGTTCTGCGTCTGGCCTTTCTTTCTTCGTCAGTACTGGAATTTTTTGCGTCACTGTCCATCGCCGTTGTCGCCGTTTATTTTGGCTTTTCCTATTTGGGCGAACTGCACTTTGGTGATTATGGCCGCGGCGTGACGCTGTTTGCCGGCTTCCTGGTGCTGATTCTGGCCCCGGAATTTTTTCAGCCTCTGCGCGATCTGGGCACATTCTACCATGCTAAAGCGCAGGCAATTGGCGGTGCCGATGCGCTTGAACGCTTTATGCAGGAAACGCCAGAGGCCGAAAACGCATCCGCCAGCGACGCCTTTAGCGCAACGGCGCCAGTAGAGCTGGTGGCAGAAAATCTGACGGTGCACGCGCCCAATGGCCATCGGCTCTGCGGCCCGCTCACCTTCACCCTGCGCACAGGCACGCGCGTCGCGCTGGTGGGCAAAAGCGGTGCAGGCAAAACCGCACTGTTAAATGCCCTGCTGGGCTTTTTACCCTATCAGGGATCGCTGAAAGTTAACGGTATTGAACTTCACCGTATCGCACGCCATGACTGGCATCGGCATCTTGCCTGGGTCGGCCAGAATCCCCAGCTACCCGCCGCAACGTTACGGGACAATATCATCATGGATGCGCCGCACGATCCCGCACGGCTAAGTGCCTTAATCGCATCATGTGGGATCGATGAATTTCTTTCCCGACTGCCTGCCGGACTGGATACCGAACCGGGGGATGCCAGTCATCACTTATCGGTCGGTCAGGCACAGCGCATTGCCGTAGCCCGCGCGCTGTATAAACCCGCCCAGTTATTGTTACTGGATGAGCCCGCTGCCAGCCTGGACAGTCAAAGTGAACATCATGTGATGCAGGCATTAAATCAGGCGGCCACGCGCCAGACGACACTGATGATCACCCACCAAATTGATCTGCTTCAGACATGGGATGCGATCTGGGTAATGCAGGCCGGTCAGATCGTACAGCAGGGCGACTGGCAGACGCTGACTGCGTCCGGTCCGTTCAGTGATTTATTACAACACCGGCAACAGGAGATTTTCTGATGACGGCTCTGCGTCCCTTTCTGCGGCTATGGCTGCGTCATCCCTTCCGCCTGACGTCAGGGATCGTGCTGGCGATTGTCACGCTGTTAGCCAGTATCGGCTTGCTCACGTTGTCGGGCTGGTTTCTGGCCGCCTCTTCTGTAGCCGGTGTGGCTGGTCTGTACAGTTTCAACTATATGCTTCCCGCCGCTGGCGTGCGCGGCGCAGCGATTACCCGTACCGCCGCCCGGTATTTTGAGCGGTTAGTAAGTCACGACGCAACGTTTCGGGTTTTACAGCATCTGCGTGTCTTCACGTTTAGCCGCCTGATTGCGCTTTCTCCCGGCCAGCTCGCGCTCTTTCGTCAGGCCGATCTGCTTAATCGTTTTGTTGGTGATGTGGATACGCTGGATCATCTCTATTTGCGGGTCCTCTCGCCGCTGCTGGGCGCGTTTATCGTTATCGTCGTGGTAACAGCCGGCCTCAGCCTGATTGATCTGCACCTGGCGCTGGTGCTGGGCGGCATTCTGCTTACGCTGCTCTGCCTTTTTCCCCCGCTGTTCTACCGTCTGGGCGCGCCCACCGGCATCGCGATTGCCCGGCAGCGATCGCGCTGGCGAGAGCAGTTAATGCACTGGCTGGCGGGACAGGCAGAACTGACACTGTATGGTAACGCTGCCCGCTGGCGGGCCAGGCTGGACGAAGATGAGCAGCAGTGGCAGGACGCACAACGTCAGCAGGAGCGTTTACAGGCGCTGGCGCAAAGTCTGCTGCTGTTATGCAGTGGCCTCACTGTTACTGCCCTGCTCTGGCTGAGCGCAACAAGCATTGCGCAGCAGCAACTGCCCGGACCGCTCATTGCCCTGGTGGTGTTTTGTGCCCTGGCAGCTTTTGAAGCACTGGCGCCGATCGCGAGCGCCTTTTTGCCCCTGTCTCAGGTAATCACAGCAGCACAACGCGTCAATGACGTTATCGATCAGTCGCCTGCCATCCTCTTTCCATCCACAAGCACGGTTCCCGCCGGTGCGCTGCAACTCAGGATTGACGCGCTGGATTTCCGTTATCCGGGACGACCTGAAAAGGTGTTGGATCAGTTTTCACTGACGATGAAAGCCGGTGAACGTATTGCCCTTCTCGGCCCCACAGGCTGCGGCAAGTCCACCTTGCTTGGGCTGCTCACCCGCGCCTGGGAGGCGCAACAGGGCGAAATCGTATTGAACAGCGTACCGCTTGCGGACTGGGATGAAGCCCAACTTCGCCAGCGCATCAGCGTAGTCACCCAGCGCGTCCATGTGTTTAGTCAGACGCTACGGGACAATTTGTTGCTGGCCTGCCCCACCGCCAGTGATGCAATGCTTGAAAATGCACTGGTGCAAACCGGGCTTCAGTGCCTGCTGGAAAATGAAGAAGGGCTTAATGCCTGGCTGGGTGAAGGCGGCCGTCCGCTGTCGGGTGGAGAGCTACGCCGCCTGGCCATCGCCCGGGCGATGTTACACAACGGCGACTTATGGCTTCTGGACGAGCCGACTGAAGGACTTGATGCCACCACCGAGCAGCAGATTCTCGCCCTTCTGCAGCAGATCACCACGGGTAAAACGGTCATTATGGTAACGCATCGTCTGCGCGGCCTGGCGCAAATGGACCGAATTTGCCTTATGGACAGCGGTAAGATCGTCGAGCAGGGAAATCATTCTGAATTAGTCGCAAAAGGTGGACGTTACTGGCGTTTCCAGCAACGCTTTGCGCTATAGTGCTGAGCAAACGCTGAGGGGTACATTACCGCGATGAGACTGGTTCAACTGTCACAAGAGTCGTTGCGCTTTCCGCCACCGGAAACCGCGCTGCGCGAGCCGAACGGCCTGCTGGCGATGGGCGGCGATCTCTCCCCTGCACGCCTGCTGAGTGCCTATCAGCAGGGTATTTTTCCCTGGTTCTCGCCCGGCGATCCGATTTTGTGGTGGTCACCCGATCCGCGAGCGGTGTTATTCCCGACGCAGTTCCATCTCAGTCGCAGTATGAAGCGGTTTCATCAGCAGTCACCTTATCGGGTGACGATGAATGAGGCCTTTGGCGATGTCGTTGACGGCTGTGCCCTGGGCCGCGAAGAAGGTACATGGATTACGTTTGAAGTGAAACGCGCCTGGCAGAAGCTCTATGAACTGGGCCACGCGCACTCGATTGAAGTCTGGCGCGATCAAACCCTTGCAGGTGGCATGTACGGTCTGGCGTTGGGACAAATCTTTTGCGGCGAATCGATGTTCAGCCTGCAACCCAATGCGTCAAAAACAGCCTTACTGGTATTCTGTCAGCATTTTATTAAGCACGGGGGCCAGTTAGTGGATTGTCAGATACTTAACCCCCATACCGCTTCGCTGGGAGCGGTTGAGATTGCACGCGATCGTTATCTTGAGCAGGTAAAGAACCTGACATCCCTGGCCGTTGACAGCGGCTGCTGGCGTAATCAAACCCTTTTTTAAAAGTTGCGTAGATGTTTTGCACACATAAAGTCGGTTAAGTGATATAATAGCCAGGTTTGGTATGTCGTCCGCGCTTGGTTTTCAAGCCGGAATTGCCAGGCTGGGAATCTCATCGCACTCTCGGAACTGTTTCAATCGTGCGCGTGTTACCGGTTGATTCAGATTCTTAGCCCGCTAATCCCCCGCAGACGTCACATAAACACCCGAATTTAACCGACATGCTCGCGTTGACACGCGAAGCACGGCGATGCGTTGGCTTTATTGCCGACGGTTCTTTACATAACTTGTTGAATTGGGCATTATCTTGCCGATTCAACTGAAAGGTAGTACACCCAGAGGATTCGATGGCCAAAGAAGACAATATTGAAATGCAAGGTACCGTACTGGATACGTTACCTAACACCATGTTCCGCGTAGAACTTGAGAACGGACACGTGGTTACCGCTCATATCTCCGGTAAAATGCGTAAAAACTACATCCGCATCCTGACGGGCGACAAAGTGACTGTCGAGCTGACCCCGTACGACCTGAGCAAAGGCCGCATTGTCTTCCGTAGTCGCTGAGTTGCGTTGATGCTGCTGCCTGCGTGCGCGCAGGCGGACAAAAAAAAGGCCGGATTTTATCCGGCCTTTTCTCGTTCTGTGAAACGGTGCTTAGTGCACCGTCCCTTCCGTTTTGCGTTTTTGCGCGCTGAGGAAGTGATAGGTCAGTTGCCCCTTCTCTTTATCCAGCGCAACGGAAACCGATCCCCCGTCGACCAGAGAACCAAACAGCAGTTCGTTCGCCAGCGGTTTCTTCAGGCTCTCCTGCACGGTACGCGCCATTGGACGGGCACCCATCGCTTTGTCATAGCCCTTCTCTGCCAGCCAGTCACGCGCTTCGTCACTGACTTCCAGCGAAACGCCTTTCGCATCCAGCTGCGCCTGCAGTTCAACAATAAACTTGTCGACCACCTGGTGAATGACGTCCGTTGACAGGTGGCTGAACCAGATAATGTTGTCCAGACGGTTACGGAATTCAGGCGTAAAGATTTTCTTAATCTCTTCCATTGCATCCGTACTGTTGTCCTGATGAATCAGGCCAATAGATTTACGCTCAGTTTCACGCACGCCGGCGTTGGTGGTCATCACCAGCACCACGTTACGGAAGTCCGCTTTGCGACCGTTGTTATCAGTCAGCATGCCGTTGTCCATGACCTGCAACAACAGGTTGAACACGTCCGGATGCGCTTTCTCAATTTCATCCAGCAGCACAACGGCGTGAGGATGTTTGATCACCGCATCGGTCAGCAAGCCGCCCTGATCGAAACCGACATAGCCGGGAGGCGCACCAATCAGACGGCTGACGGTGTGACGTTCCATATATTCGGACATGTCGAAGCGCAGCAGTTCGATGCCCAGCGCTTTAGCTAACTGGACGGTCACTTCGGTTTTACCCACACCGGTAGGACCGGCAAACAGGAACGACCCTACCGGCTTGCGATCCTGACCCAGACCTGCGCGGCTCATCTTGATGGCTTCAGTCAATGCCTCAATGGCATTATCCTGACCGAAGACCAGCATTTTCAGACGGTCGCCCAGATTTTTCAGCGTATCGCGATCGGTTGCTGACACACTTTGCTCCGGAATACGGGCAATACGCGCCACCACCGTTTCAATGTCCGCCACATTCACCGTTTTCTTACGTTTGCTGGCAGGCATCAGGCGCGCACGGGCACCGGCTTCATCAATGACATCGATAGCCTTATCCGGCAAATGACGATCGTTGATGTATTTCACCGCCAGCTCCACCGCCGCGCGCACGGCTTTCGCGGTGTAACGTACATCATGGTGCGCTTCGTATTTGGTTTTCAGACCATTAAGAATCTGCACCGTCTCTTCAACAGAGGGCTCGGTAATGTCAATTTTCTGGAAACGACGCGCCAGGGCACGATCTTTCTCAAAAATATTGCTGAATTCCTGATAAGTGGTTGATCCCATTACGCGGATTTTGCCACTGGAGAGCAGCGGCTTAATCAGGTTAGCGGCATCCACCTGTCCACCCGATGCGGCGCCCGCACCGATAATGGTGTGAATTTCATCAATAAACAGGATGCTGGAGTTATCTTGCTCAAGCTGTTTCAGCAACGCTTTAAAACGTTTCTCAAAGTCACCACGGTACTTGGTGCCCGCCAGCAGCGAACCAATGTCCAGCGAGTAAATGGTGCAGTCCTTCATCACCTCTGGCACGTCGCCCTGAACGATTCGCCAGGCTAATCCTTCCGCAATCGCGGTTTTACCGACGCCCGACTCACCCACCAGCAGGGGGTTATTTTTACGGCGACGACACAGAACCTGAATCGTACGTTCCAGCTCTTTGTCGCGGCCAATCAGCGGATCAATGCCGCCAACGCGAGCAAGCTGATTAAGATTGGTGGTGAAGTTTTCCATACGTTCCTCCCCGCCTGCTTGCTCTTCGTTAACCGGATTTTCAGCACCAGGTGCCTGGCCCGGTTCGTCTTTGCGCGTACCGTGAGAGATGAAGTTCACCACATCGAGGCGGCTGACTTCGTGTTTGCGCAGCAGATACGCTGCCTGGGATTCTTGTTCGCTGAAGATGGCGACCAAAACATTCGCGCCATTGACTTCGCTGCGTCCGGATGACTGAACGTGGAACACGGCGCGTTGCAACACGCGCTGGAAGCTGAGCGTCGGTTGCGTATCGCGCTCCTCTTCACTGGCGGGCAGCACAGGCGTGGTTTGTTCAATGAAGGCTTCAAGCTCCTGCCGCAGAGCCACAATGTCCACCGTACAGGCTTCCAGTGCCTCTCTTGCCGACGGGTTACTGAGCAATGCCAGTAACAAATGCTCGACGGTCATAAACTCATGACGGTGCTCACGCGCTCTGGCGAAAGCCATGTTTAAACTGAGTTCCAGTTCTTGATTGAGCATTAGGCACCTCCTCCAGTTAATCGCTCTGACCTGCTTCCTGTATGGAGAGAGGCTCAGGCTTTTTCAAGCGTACACAGCAACGGATGATGATTGTCCCGCGCGTAATTGTTCACCTGTGCCGCTTTCGTCTCAGCGACTTCTGCGGTAAATACACCACAGATGGCTTTACCGTGGTAGTGAACTTTCAGCATCAGTTGCGTTGCACGTTCAATATCATAAGAAAAGAACTTTTGCAGAACGTCAATAACAAATTCCATAGGTGTATAATCGTCATTATTCAGAATGACTTTATACATCGAAGGTGGCTTTAACTCTTCGCGTACTTTACCTTCGGCTAAGTGTTCGAAATTTAGCCAGTCTTTAGTGTTTGCCATAGTGTTCCGTTGTGAGTCAGTACGTCATCATCAAACCCGGTGTCATCTGTAGAGTTTAACACGTGTGTCAAGTGCACTGCCGCTAATGAATCGGTCAGCCAAAAATTCGTTACGCGACCTGTATCACAAAATTTCAAATAGCGTTAACCACCTCAAATTTTGATGATTTTCTCCCCACCTGGCCCAGTGGTTTGCTTGACGATCGCGGCGATTTTTCTACATTCTAGCTTCACAAGCTGATTGAGTTTTAATCAAACCCGACTCACAGCTTACGTCACCTCACCTACTTATAAAATGTCTTGCGAGGGAAGTAAAAGCATGGAGACAGGTACCGTTAAATGGTTCAATAACGCCAAAGGTTTCGGCTTTATCTGTCCAATCGGGGGCGGCGAAGATATCTTCGCACACTACTCAACAATACAGATGGATGGTTACAGGACGTTAAAAGCGGGCCAGCAGGTCCATTTTGACGTTCATCAAGGCCCGAAGGGCAACCATGCCAGTCTTATTGTACCCGTAGAAGCGCAGCAGGCCGTGGCCTGACATCCCCAACGTTGGACCGCTCCGTCAAAAATGCCAGCCTGATGCGCTGGCATTTTTACTTTATGCCTTAACCCGCCTTCCCCTGCGCCAGTTGGATGACGCGAACAAACATCTCTTGCAGACAGGTCGGAACAGACGCGGTTCCGCGTTCTGCGGCCGCCATAGCGACCGTGATGGCCAGTTCCGGTTTTGATGCGCGATGAATCGCTTTGGTAATAATACGCCTGGAATTAACAGGCACGTTTAACGGCAGATGCGCTGCCGCATGGTAAACCTCGCTAAAGCCGTTGTTGTAGAGGAACTGTTCCATATCGGCCGCCGGAAGCTGGGTCAGATGATGCTTTTCATTATCATGCGGCTGAAGCTGGCTGCGCGCCGTGGCGGCATATTTTTTTCCTGCCATGTCGCCATCCGTCAGGACATGCCAGGCGATGCCCATGCGTCGGGCAAATTTCAGCAACGGCTTCAGACCTGACTGCGCATATTCAATGACTTTTATCCCTTCTGCCGCGAAGTGATAACCGCATTGTCGTGCCATCTGATTGATAATCCAGACTTCGGTTTCACCTTCCACCAGCAACCAGCAACGGGCAAACAACGCTGAGGGGCGGTTAACACGAATATGAAAGCCGATGCGACGGCTGTCTTCTGCACTCAATCCTTCAGGGCCGATGCGCCACGCCGCCACGCGCGTGGGTTCGCGTACCAGTCGACACACATCCTCTACCGCCACCTGCGACAATAACTCGCCCGAGTTGGTCGTGGCAATCTTCTGCAACGGCAGCAGCGCAAGCAAGTTCCAGGCCACCGAAAGCATGATGGGGTGCAGTCGTGTTTCCGGATCTTCAATTAACAACAGCGGTCGCGCACCCGGGAGCAACGGCTCATTGCCCCTTGCCTGCATCAGTAAGCTAAACATCCGCAGCAAAATCAGCTGACGGCTGCGCACATCGGTCGCAGCAATCAGATGATTAAGCTGATCCAGCGAACGCCAGCCCTCAACGCCATCCCGTGACTGTGGATCGACGCGGAACGCCTGGCTCCCGTGATCCGGATGCTGCACCAGAAAATAGTGCTCCATCAGCTGCTGTAGCGTTTGCACGCCCTGACGCAGGACCGCATCGCTCAACTGTTGGGGATGACGGTCCAGATCGCGCGTCAGGTTATCCAGCTCCTGCGTCAGCTGATTTAATGTCGTCAGACGTTCATCCACCCGGCTGGCAACGGGACGCAGGCGGCGGCTAAAACGCGCATCGCGCAGGCGTAATACCGGATTCATACGCAGAAGAACATCGATCGCCTCAGCCGTTCCCGCTTCAGGCAACACCTGGCCCTCGCTGTCGATAAAGCGTCGCGAGGATCGAATCTGGCCAGCGTGTCGTCTGGCCTGGATGCTGTAACGCAGATAGCGTTGTCCGGGTATCGCGCCTCGCCAGAAAGGCGCAAGTGGTCCGCTGGTTTCTGCCTCATCCTCACGAAAATGAAAAACCACAGACAGGCGATGCACCTGGTCGTCCCTGTCACCTGGCGTAAAATGAAAATCGTCAGACGTAAAAACATACTCGCGCGTGTGCGGTGACAGCAGCAGACTCAGTGCATCCAGCAGACTGGATTTCCCCCAGGCATTTTCGCCGATCAACAGGTTAATGCGCGTTAACGGAAGAGAAAGCTGATTAATGCCGCGAAATCCCCGGATATCGATATGTTCCAGATTCATAGCGCTTTATCCTCTGAGCTGACCGAAGAAGGGAACGCGTTGCTCTGGCGGTCAGGTGACTTTACCGTCAGGGTTTACTCCCCTGTGCTTTTTCGTTAGCGTAGCGTCAATTTTAACATGGACGATCTTTTCATTATGTATTCAGGACTGTTACTGATTCTACTCCCGCTCTTCGCTGGCTGGCTGTTACCCGTCCGGCAGGCCAGGTTTCTTAAGGCGGTAAATCGTCTGCTGGGCTGGATGGTCTACGTCATTCTGTTTTTTATGGGCATCAGCCTGGCTTTTCTGGACAACCTTAGCAGCAATCTGATCACCGTTTTTTATACGGCATCCGTCGCTGCGGGCTGTATTTTACTGTGCAACCTGCTGGCATTGCGCTGGCTGGAACAGCGGATGCCCTGGCAACATCATCATAAACAGCAAAAACTGCCGTCACGTTTACATATGGCGCTGGAATCGCTGACGTTGTGCGGCGTCGTAGTCCTCGGCTTTGCGCTGGGCCTTACGCAATGGCCCTGGCTGCACCATGCATCCGCAGCCAGTGAATATGCCTTGATCTTCCTGCTCTTGCTGGTCGGTATTCAACTGCGCGGCAGCGGCATGACGCTGCGTCAGATTATCCTGAATCGCCGGGGGATGACGGTTGCCTGTGTCGTCCTGCTGAGTGGCTTACTGGGCGGCATTATAGCGGCGCTGATACTGGGGCTCCCCCTTAAAACCGGCCTGGCACTCGCCAGTGGCTTTGGCTGGTATTCCCTTTCCGGCATTCTGATGACAGAAGCCTTTGGGCCAGTGATCGGCAGTGCCGCTTTTTTTAATGACCTGCTGCGAGAGCTTATCGCCATTATGCTGATTCCCGCGCTGATCGCCCGCCACCGCAGCAGCGCGCTGGGCTTGTGCGGCGCGACGTCAATGGATTTTACCCTGCCCGTTTTACAACGTGCAGGCGGTACCGATATTGTGCCGGCGGCGATCGTGCATGGATTTATTATGAGCCTGGCCGCGCCCGTGCTTATTGCGCTGTTCTCAGCCTGAGCGCGAAATTCAACTTTTGATGCAATTTTTTACGGTAGAGTTGAATGACTCTCGTCTACGCTTCTTGGTAGCTGTTTAATTCTGCCCTCCCCGGGATGGCAACGAATGACCAAGGAGATGAAGATGAAACAAACCGTCGCGGCGCTGGTGGCCAAAACGCTGGAAAACGCCGGTGTAAAACGTATTTGGGGCGTCACAGGTGACTCGTTAAACGGACTCACTGACAGTCTGAACAAAATGGGCACCATTGAGTGGATGCCTACCCGCCATGAAGAAGTGGCAGCTTTTGCTGCGGGTGCGGAAGCGCATGCCAGTGGCACGCTTGCGGTCTGCGCGGGTTCCTGTGGGCCAGGTAACCTGCATCTGATTAACGGGCTGTTCGACTGCCACCGCAATCGCGTTCCGGTACTGGCCATTGCCGCCCACATCCCCTCCAGTGAGATCGGCAGCGGTTACTTCCAGGAAACGCATCCACAAGAGTTGTTTCGCGAGTGCAGTCACTATTGCGAACTGGTCTCCAATCCCGAGCAGTTGCCCCAGGTATTGGGCATTGCCATGCGCAAAGCGATTCTGAACCGTGGGGTTTCCGTGGTGGTGCTGCCGGGCGATGTGGCGCTGCAACCCGCTCCCGATGCTGCGCGTGCAGAGTGGTATCCACCGCAGCTACCCGTCGTGTTGCCGTCTGCCGATGAACTGGCGACCCTGACACAAACACTGAATGACGCCCGCAATATTACGCTGATGTGCGGCAGCGGCTGTGCCGGTGCGCATGAGGAAGTGGTGCAACTGGCGGCAACGCTGAAAGCCCCTGTTGTGCATGCGTTGCGCGGCAAAGAGCATATCGAATATGACAACCCGTACGATGTGGGCATGACCGGGCTAATCGGTTTCTCCTCGGGTTATCATGCCATGATGAATGCGGATACGCTGGTGCTGTTAGGTACTCAGTTCCCCTATCGCGCCTTCTATCCTGAGAAAGCCAACATCATTCAAATCGATATTAATCCCGGCAGTCTGGGATCGCACTGTCATGTCGACCAGGCGTACGTCGGTGATGTCAAAACGACGCTGCGCGCGTTGCTGCCGAAGCTGCAGGTGAAAACCGATCAGCATCATCTCGACAGTGCGCTGAAACACTACGCGGAAGCGCGTAAGGATTTGGATGCGCTGGCCACCGCGAACGACAGGCAGCCCATTCACCCGCAGTATCTGGCTCAGCAAATCAGTGAACTGGCTGACGAAGATGCTATTTTTACCTGCGATGTGGGCACGCCGACCGTGTGGGCGGCGCGTTATCTGAAGATGAACGGCAAACGTCGCCTGCTCGGATCGTTTAATCACGGTTCGATGGCGAACGCCATGCCACAGGCGATGGGTGCACAGTCGCTTAACCGGGACCGTCAGGTCGTGGCGCTCTGTGGCGATGGTGGATTCAGCATGCTGATGGGTGATTTTCTGACCGTCGCACAGCTGAAATTGCCTGTCAAACTGGTCATTTTTAACAACAGTTCGCTGGGGTTTGTCGCCATGGAAATGAAAGCGGGCGGCTACCTGACTGACGGGACGGATCTGCATAATCCTGACTTTGCGGCCATTGCCGAGGCCTGCGGCGTGAAAGGTATTCGGGTTGAAAAAGCGTCAGAACTCAATGGCGCACTGGAACAGGCCTTTGCCCATGACGGCCCGGTGCTGGTGGATGTGATCACCGCGAAGGAAGAGCTGGCTATGCCGCCGGAGATCAAGCTGGAACAGGCCAAAGGATTCAGCCTCTATATGCTTCGTGCCATCATCAATGGGCGGGGTGACGAAGTGCTGGAGCTGGCAAAAACCAACTGGCTACGGTAAAACAGAGTGCTCTTGCGGGCGGGTTCTCTGCCCGCCTGTTTTCCGCAGACCAGGAGCGCCCGATGATCGATTTACGCAGTGATACCGTCACCCGTCCCGGCAGCGCGATGTTACAGGCGATGATGGCCGCTGAAACCGGTGATGACGTCTATCGCGATGATCCCACCGTCAATGCACTGGAAGCCGAAGCCGCACGTCTGAGTGGTAAAGCGGCAGCGCTGTTTTTCCCTACCGGCACGCAGGCGAACCTCGTGGCCCTGCTCAGCCACTGCGAACGCGGCGAAGAGTATATTGTGGGCCAGCAGGCGCACAATTATAAATATGAAGCCGGCGGCGCGGCGGTGATGGGCAGTATCCAGCCCCAACCCATTCTCGCAGCAGCAGACGGCAGTTTGCCGCTGGATGTCGTGGCAGACGTTATTAAACCCGACGACATCCATTTTGCCCGCACCCGGCTGCTGAGCCTGGAAAATACCCATCATGGGAAAGTGTTACCCGCTGCCTACCTGGAGCAGGCCTGGCATTTTACCCGAGCACATAAACTGGCGCTGCATATCGACGGCGCTCGCATTTTCAATGCGGTCGTCGCACAGCAAACCACGCTGGAAAACATTGCCCGCTATTGCGATACCTTGACCATTTGTCTGTCGAAGGGCCTGGGCGCGCCGGTAGGCTCGCTACTTTGCGGCGAGGCAGCCTATATCGAACGTGCACGCCGCTGGCGCAAAATGGCCGGCGGAGGCATGCGCCAGGCCGGTATTCTGGCGGCGGCGGGCCTGTATGCGCTGCAACACAACGTTACGCGTTTGCAAACGGACCACGACAACGCCGCCTGGCTGGGACAGGAACTGCAAAAGATGGGGATTGACGTCGCTGAGCAGCAGACGAATATGCTGTTCGTGCGCATCCCGGTCGATCAGGTTACGGCGCTGGGCCAGTGGATGCATGCGCACAACGTCCTGATGAGTGTGGGCCCGGTAACACGGATTGTGACCCATCTGGATGCTGAGCGTCCCGCGCTTGAAACGGTGCTCGGCCACTGGCGGGCCTTCCTGGCACAGCACCGTCCTGATGCGGCATCGGATGCGGTGAACCTGCCCGCCTCGCCTTACGCAGGCCGCTGACCTCGCCACAGCGCCGTGATCGAGGGATTATTGCGCTGTGCCGTATTTCTCCAGCAGGGCCTGCGCTATCGCCAGGGTTTCGGCATCCGCGAAGCCCTGAATATTTGCAGAACGAAAATGCATCTGAAAGGCGGCAATCAGTTTCTGTTGCTCGTCCGCGCTCATTCCTTCCGTCACCTGATAACCATAACGCTGCAAGCACTCCAGCAGGGTTGCGGCTGGCACAGCGGCGTAACGATCGCGTCCGGCCAGATAAAACGCCACGCGTTGTGAATCGGGCCACGCGCCAATGCCCTCAGCGGCCAGTTGCTGCCAGGGAAACAGCGGGCCGGGATCCTGCTTACGCTGCGGCGCGATATCGCTATGGCCCACTATATTTTCCGGCGCGATGCCATAGCGCTGCGTTATATCGCGTACCAGCGCCGCCAGGGTGCGAATCTGCGCAGGGGGGAACGGTTGCCACGTCACTCCGGCCGGCGTCCGGCGGTAGCCGTTGTTTACCAGTTCGATGCCCACCGAGGTGTCGTTAATACGGGTTGCGCCGCGCCAGAAGCTGGCGCCGGCATGCCAGGCCAGATCCTGCTCCGGTACCAGTTGCCAGATAATGCCTTTACCGTTGCGCTGCGGTGGCTGGCGGGGAATAAGATAATGCACGCTGACGTCACGGTCAGTCAGCGTAGCCAGCGAGGAGGAGAAATCCTCGGCGGTATAGTGAATCACCACCACCTTCACGCGCGGACGCGCGCCCTGTGCGGGATGGCGCAAATCAACCCAGTAGCCCGATCGTGATTCAATGCCTGAGTGGCAGCCCGCCAGCAGCAGCGCCATCAGACAGCACAGGAGGCGTTTCAACGAATAACAACCGCCGTGCCGCTGACGCTAACCATCAGCATGCTGCTGTCTTTCCCTACGGTTTCATAGTCAATATCAATGCCCACCACCGCGTTCGCCCCCAGCGCTCTGGCCTGCTCTTCCAGCTCTTTAAACGCGATCTCGCGCGCTTTACGCAACTCTTTCTCATAAGCGCCCGAGCGGCCGCCCACAATATCGCGAATCCCGGCGAAAAAATCGCGGAATATATTGGCCCCCAGAATCGCTTCACCGGTGACTACGCCGCAGTATTCCATGATGCTGTGTCCTTCCAGCGTCGGGGTTGTTGACAATTTCATCGTACTCTCCTGTTACCGAAACGGGTCAAAGGCTCTTTCACCTAAAAGCAGGGCTATACTCTATGTTAAAAAAGCACCTTGCCAGAGAACAATAAGGAAATCGAGATGAGAAACAAAGGTTTTGCGCTTTTGCTCCCGGCTGCGCTGCTGCTGAGTGCCTGTACGACGGTCGAGCCGGTAATCAAGGATAATGGCCCGCGCATGGCCCCCTGCGTGGAAGGTGGCCCGGACACCGTCGCCCAGCGTTTTTACGACATGCGTATCGAGCATCCTTCATCCGGCCTGCCTGATACCGCGACGCTGGCACAGTATCGCCCTTACCTGAGCGATGGACTTTATCAGGCGCTGCTGCAAGCCAGCCAACGTCCTGATGCGGCGACGTGGCGCAACGGCGATCTCTTCTCCAGCCTGGCTCAGGGGCCAACCGGGGTTGACGTTGCCGATGCTTCCACGATTCCTAACCGGGATGCCCGTAACATTCCCCTGCGCGTGAAAATGAGCCGCGGTGACAAACAGTGGCAGGACGAAGTGCTGATGATTCATCAGGGCAGTTGCTGGGTCGTCGATGATGTCCGCTATGTGGCAGATGTCCCGCATCCTGGCGGAGGATCGCTTAGCCAGCTGCTTGAAAAAACAAAGAAATAAACGCTTTTTGACATCTGCAGATAAAAACGCCGGCGGCCAGGCCGTGCGTTTTTATCCCGCGCCACCTCCGGTTCCCCGTCTTCTCACCGCCTTGTCTCGCGATATCTTGTGCTAATCTTTTGTGTGTTTACCGCTTATTCGTAAATTTTAAGCCACCTTAATTGCATAACTATTTTGGTGACGTTAAAATCCGCAAAACTAATAGCTATTCAAAATTGGCGCATGAGTATTCAACTAAACGCGATTAATTGTTTCTACGGTGCTCACCAGGCGCTGTTTGACATTAACCTGGAATGTCCGCAGGGCGAAACGCTGGTGCTGCTTGGCCCAAGCGGCGCAGGAAAAAGTTCGCTGTTGCGCGTGCTGAATCTGCTTGAGCGCCCACGCTCAGGCCAGTTGCACATTGCAGGTAATGATTTCGACTTCAGCAAAACCCCTTCAGAGGCCGCGATACGCGAGCTTCGTCAAAATGTCGGAATGGTCTTCCAGCAATATAATCTCTGGCCGCACCTGACGGTGCTGCAAAACCTGATGGAAGCCCCCTGCCGTGTACTGGGCCTGAGCAAGGCCGACGCACGCGCCAGAGCCGACAAGCTCCTCGATCGTCTGCGCCTGACCAGCTATAGCGACCGTTTCCCCCTGCACCTTTCTGGCGGGCAACAGCAACGCGTAGCCATTGCCCGTGCGCTGATGATGGAGCCGCAGGTGCTGTTATTTGATGAACCCACTGCCGCGCTCGACCCTGAAATCACCGCCCAGATCGTCAGTATTATCCGCGAGCTGGCTCAGACGCAGATTACACAGGTTATCGTGACGCACGAAGTGGACGTGGCCCGTAAAACGGCCAGCCGTGTAGTTTATATGGAAAACGGGCATATCGTGGAACAGGGTGATGCCAGCCGCTTTACACAGCCGCAAACCGAGGCGTTTGCACATTATCTTTCGCACTAAGTCAGGATGCTAAAAATGAAAAAAGTCGTACTTGCTGCACTGCTTGCCGGATTGAGTTTAAGCGCCTCCGCCGCTGAAACTATTCGTATTGCCACCGAGGCCTCCTATCCTCCGTTTGAATTTGTCGATGCCAACAACAAAATTCAGGGCTTCGACGTCGATCTGGCGAATGCGCTGTGTAAAGAGATGGATGCAACCTGTACCTTTACCAACCAGTCTTTTGACAGCCTGATCCCAAGCCTGAAATTCCGCCGTTTCGATGCCGTTATGGCCGGTATGGACATTACGCCTGAGCGTGAAAAGCAGGTGCTGTTCAGCAAGCCTTACTACGATAACTCTGCGATTTTCGTGGCGCAGAAAGGCAAAGTGGCCAGTGTTGACGCGCTGAAAGGTAAACGTGTAGGCGTGCAAAACGGCACCACACATCAGAAATACCTGGCCGACAAACACAGCGACATCACCGTTGTCCCTTATGACAGCTATCAGAATGCCGTGCTTGACCTGAAAAATGGCCGTATCGATGCGGTCTTTGGCGACAGCGCCGTGGTAAACGAGTGGCTGAAACAAAACGCGAATCTGGCCCCGGTGGGTGAGAAAGTCACGGATAAAGCCTACTTTGGCACCGGTCTGGGCATCGCCGTTCGTCAGGGCAATACCGAGCTGCAAGGCAAGTTCAACACCGCGCTTGATAAAATCAAGGCCAATGGTACTTACAAAACCATCTACAACAAATGGTTTCAGCAGTAATCTCTGATGAATGAAATAATTCCGCTTGCAAGCGCCGCCGGCATGACCGTCGGCCTTGCTGTTTGTGCCCTCATCGCTGGCCTTGTGCTGGCGATGATTTTTGCTGGCTGGGAGTCAATGCGGCTGCGTCCGTTCGCCTGGGCAGGCACCGCACTGGTCACCCTGATTCGCGGCCTGCCAGAAATTCTGGTGGTGCTGTTTATCTACTTTGGTGCCTCGCAACTGCTCCTGACGCTGTCTGACGGTTTTACGCTACATTTCGGTCTGTTCAGCGTACCGGTTAAGATGCAGATCGAAAATTTTGATGTCAGCCCGTTCCTGTGTGGCGTGATTGCACTGGCTATGCTTTACGCCGCCTATGCGTCACAAACGCTGCGCGGTGCGTTAAAAGCCGTGCCGGTCGGTCAATGGGAATCGGGCCAGGCGCTGGGCATGAGGAGGTCGGCGATCTTTTTCCGCCTCATCATGCCGCAGATGTGGCGTCATGCGCTGCCCGGTCTGGGTAACCAGTGGCTGGTCTTGCTGAAGGACACTGCGCTGGTGTCGCTTATCAGCGTTAACGACCTGATGTTGCAAACCAAAAGCATCGCTACGCGTACGCAGGAGCCCTTTACCTGGTTCCTGATTGCGGCAGCCATTTACCTGGTGATTACGCTGTTTAGCCAGGCAGTGCTGCGTCGTATTGAACACCGTACAACCCGTTTTGAACGGGGGAACAGCTGATGCTGCAATATTTACCCGAACTGTTGAAAGGGCTTCATACCAGCCTGACACTGACTGCGGCGTCGCTGGTGGTCGCGCTGTGTCTGTCGCTGATGTTTACCATTGCACTGACCCTGAAAACACCGCTGTTTTCGCCCCTGATTAAAGGATTTATCACGCTGTTTACCGGCACCCCGCTGCTGGTGCAGATTTTCCTGATCTACTACGGGCCCGGTCAGTTTCCCAGCCTGCAAAAACTGCCGTGGCTGTGGCATCTGCTGTCACAACCCTGGTTGTGTGCCATGCTGGCGTTGTCGCTGAACAGTGCTGCCTATACCACGCAGCTGTTTTACGGTGCGGTGCGGGCGATACCTGCCGGTCAGTGGCAGTCCTGCGAGGCGCTGGGCATGACGCCCAGACATAGCCTGCGCATTTTGCTGCCTTATGCGTTTAAGCGTGCACTCTCCTCTTACTCCAATGAAGTCGTGTTGGTCTTTAAGGGCACCTCGCTGGCGTTTACGATTACGCTGATGGAAGTCATGGGACACGGTCAGTTACTGTATGGCCGGACCTACGATGTCACGGTTTATGCGGCTGCGGGACTGATTTACCTGTGCGTTAACGGCCTGCTTACCCTTCTGATGCGCCTGATCGAAAAACGCGCTCTGGCCTTCGAGCGTCGCGACTGATCTTCAGGCAGGGAAACCTGCCTGAGTAATTTTTCAGTCACATTTATTGCATAAAAATTCATTATCTGGCATCTTACTCCGCTGTATGTTATGTGACTGATGGCCAGGGAGCCTGTAATGAAAAAATGGATGATTGCTGCAGTACTGGTAAGCCTGGCGGTAAGCGCGCAGGCCGCTGAGAAAATTCGTTTCGCCACCTCTGCTACCTATCCCCCTTTTGAATCGCTGAACAGCGACAACCAGATTGTCGGCTTTGATATTGATCTGGCAAAGGCCCTTTGCCAGCAGATGAAAGCGGAATGCTCGTTTACCAATACGGCATTTGACAGCCTGATCCCCTCGCTGAAGTTTCGCCGATATGATGCCGTCATTGCCGGCATGGACATCACGGCCGAGCGCAGCAAACAGGTCGATTTCACCCAGCCTTATTATGCCAACTCGGCGATTGTGATTGCCCCGAAAGGCAAATTCAGCGCGATAAGTGACCTGAACGGTAAACGCGTAGGCGTCGAAAACGGCACCACGCACCAGAAATACCTACAGGACAAACATCCGGACATCAAGGTGGTGGCTTATGACAGCTATCAGAATGCCATTCTGGATATGAAAAGCGGCCGTCTTGACGGCGTGTTTGGCGACAGCGCGGTGGTCAATCAGTGGTTAAAAACCAACAGCGATCTGGCCAGTGTGGGTGAGCATGTGACGGACGCCGATTATTTTGGGGCAGGCTTAGGCATTGCGGTACGCAAAGGTAACGACGGCCTGCGTGAGAAACTTAACCAGGCACTGGCGGCACTTAAAGCCAACGGCACCTGGCAGAAAATCAACCAGCAATGGTTTCCTGAATAAGGTTTATGGGCCAGCCGCGTACTCTGCTGACCGGTTCTGCACTGTCCTCAGTTCAGCAGCTTACCTGGCTGGCCCGCCCTGACGTTGATGCGTCAACAGCGTCAGCACCTCATAATGCGCGGTGTGCGGGAACATATCAAACAGCTGGACCTGCGTTACCCTGTAGTCACTGAGCCGGGCGATATCCTGCGCCATGGTCTGTGCATTACAGCTTGAATAAAGTACATAATCCGGTGCCATCGCACGGAGATACTCACACAACTCACGGCCAATCCCCCGACGCGGTGGATTGACCAGCACCAGCTGCGGCACCGCTTCGCGTCCCAATGCAAACGCGGTGGAATCCAGCGCGGCAAAACTGACATTATCCAGGCCCAGCATATCGGCAGAGCGTTCTGCACAGCGAATCGCTTCGGCGCTGATTTCAATCCCGGTAAGCTGCAGGGCCGGCGAGGCGCAATGCAGGCCAAATCCGCCCACCCCGCAGAACAGATCCCACATGCTGGTTACCGGAAGCGCACGGACCCAGTCGCGCGCCGTGGCATACAGCGCACTGGCGACCTGAGGATTGGTCTGGAAAAAACTCTGAGGGCGGATCCACAAGGGCACCCCATTGAACGTTTCTGCCAGCGACTGGGTCGGCGTTAACGGAATCTCCTCCTCCCCTTCCAGAATGGCCATATGAACCGGCTGGATATTGGCGGAGATCACTGTCAGTTGCGGCAGCTGTTGCTGAATCCAGGGCAGCGCAGCTCGCAGTTGTGCCAGCTTCGTGTGCGAGCGCAGAACAAAGCGCAGCATCATGCCGCCCTGCGTGCTTTCCGTCAGCAGCAAATACTTCAGCTCACCGCGCTGGCGTTCAATGTTGTACGGCGTTAACCCCGCGCGCGCGATAAACGGTTTTAAGGTTGCCAACACTGGTGAAAAACGGTCAGGGTAAAGCGGACAGTCCGACAGATCGACGGCCTCGCCGTTGCGCTGCACGATGCCAAAAACAGGCCGCTCTACACTTCCACTGACCACCATCTTCGCTTTATTACGAAACCCTTCCTGGGCCGAGGCGACCGGCGGCAGCCAGGTTGCAACCGGAACATCAGCCAGCAGTTGGGCCAGCAGAGACTGTTTTTCATCAAGCTGCTGTGAATAGGGTTTTTCGAGCCACTGGCATGAGCGGCAGCGGTTAGCGTCATAGAGCGCGCATTGCATGGTAAAGCCTGTATTGCCTGTCGGGAGGGTGAGCAGAGCGCGATTGTATCACCGCTTACGAAAAAATGCGCGGCTACTGGCGGGCAGAAACAACAGCAGGAATACCGCCAGGTCGGGCAGTTTTTGCTGCAAGGTGTGGTGAATGATCTGCAGATTACTTTCGCCGTCAATACTGAAAATTTCCGGATAGATCCCGCCCGTGGAGGCCATCAGCATGTAGCACAACACCACAATCTGCACCACGACAAATCCCCAGCGCCCGCGATTGCTCCCGCGCATCAGGGTAAAGGCACAGCGCAGCTCAAATAAAAAAATGATCTGACTGGCAATGAAAATCAACGTGGAATCCCAGGACTGCGCACTGCGATGGAGAAAGTTGATGATTTCGGTATAGCCCAGCGCGTTCACCAGCATCAGCACGCTGAGGCAGCGCGTGGCAATAATGGCGATGCCGGCCACCGTAACGGGCACCGGCGCATCCGGTAAAACAGAACTGTGCTTCAGGGTTTCCGACATGTCCTCGACTCCGCCACGCGATAAAAAGGCTGGATAAACCAGCCTTTATCTATATTGGCAAACGTCAGGCATTTCAGCCACGTTTAGCTTTCTGAATATCGCTTAAACGCTGTTTTTCTTCATGCGCCATCACGCGCCAGGCGATAAAACCGACAATGCCCACGACAAACAGGATGAGTGACGCCAGGGCGTTAATCTCCGGATTGACCCCACGACGCACCGTGGCAAAAATCGCCATCGGCAACGTTGTCGCGCCCGGCCCGGTGACAAAGCTGGCAATCACCAGATCGTCCAGCGATAAGGTAAAGGCCAGCAGCCAGCCGGTGACGATAGCGGGTGCAATCATCGGTACCGTAATCACGAAAAACACCTTCAACGGCGTCGCGCCCAGATCCATCGCCGCCTCTTCAATGGAACGGTCCAGCTCATGCAGGCGCGAGTTAATCACCACCGCCACGTAGGCTGTACAGAAGGTCACGTGCGCCAGCCAGATGGTCAGCGTGCCGCGTTCGGTTGGCCAGCCCAGCGCATTACCGAGCCCCACAAAGAGCAGTAACAGCGACAGACCGGTAATCACATCCGGCATCACCAGCGGTGCGGTCAGCATAAAGGCAAAGCCGTTATGCCCACGAAAACGCCCAAAGCGCACGATAATTACCGCCGCCATGGTGCCCAGCACCACCGCCATGGTGGCGGAAAGCGCGGCGATGGTCAGGCTCAGCACCACCGCATCGATCATGGCATCGTCCTGGAACAACACCTGATACCAGTGGAAGGAGAAACCTTCCCACACCGTCACCAGCTGCGAGCTGTTGAAGGAGTAAACCACCAGCAGCAGCATCGGCGCGTAGAGAAATAAAAAGCAGCAGGCCAGGATGACTGTGCGCCAGGGAGAGCGGATCGTTGGCAGATTGTTCATCCCTTCTCTCCCATTTCGCGGTTTTGGTGTTTGTGGAACCAGATAATCGGCAAAATCAAAATCAGTAAGATGATCACCGCCAGTGCCGACGCCACCGGCCAGTCACGGTTGTTAAAGAACTCCTGCCACAGAATGCGGCCAATCATAATACTGTCCGGGCCGCCCAGCAGCTCAGGGATCACGTACTCGCCGACCGCCGGAATAAACACCAGCATGGATCCGGCAATGATGCCGCCTTTGGTCAGCGGCACAATCACGCTAAAGAAGGTTTTCAGCGGACGCGCGCCCAGGTCCAGCGAAGCTTCCACCAGCGAATAATCAATGCGCGTCAGCGCGGTATAGATCGGCAGCACCATAAACGGCAGATAGCAGTAGACGATGCCAATGTACACCGCCGTGTTGGTATAGAGGATGATCAGCGGATGATCGATCACCCCCAGCCACAGCAGGAAACGATTAAGAATACCGTTATTGTTCAGCAGCCCCATCCACGCATAAACCCGCACCAGAAACGATGTCCATGAGGGCAGAATCACCAGCAGCAGCAGGATGGATCGCATTGAAGGCTTACTGTGCGCGACCGCCCACGCCAGCGGATAACCTATCAGCAGGCAAATCACCGTCGAGATAGCGGCCACTTTTAATGACTGCAGATAGGCGTCAATGTAGAGCGGATCGTCGCTGAGCGTGACGTAGTTGCCCAGATTGAGCACCAGGCTCAGCTGATCGTCAGCCCAGTTAACCAGTTCGGTATAGGGCGGAATGGCGCGCGCAATGTCGGCAAAACTGATCTTAAGTACGATCAGGAAAGGCAGCAGAAAGAACAGCGTCAGCCATATGTAAGGTAAGGCAATGACCAGCTTGCGCCCGTGCTGCATTTTGACGCGCGTTGCCCAGCGCTGCAGCGGCGTGCCCAGCAGTTTGGCAGGGGCTTTAGTGCGTTGAAAAATCTGGCTCATCCCGCCTCCTTAAACCGTCAACACCACGCAGCTGTCGCTGTCCCAGCACAGGCGGACTTCATCGCCCCATGTCGGTAGCCCTTTGCGGTAGCGATGTTCATTTTGCAACTGGGCGCTCAGCATCTGACCGCTGTGCAGGCGCACGTGATAAATGGACAGATCGCCCAGGTAGGCAATATGGACCACTTCACCGACGGCAAAGTTACAGCCATCCGCCGGCACCGTTTCGCACAGCATCACTTTTTCCGGGCGCAGCGCAACATGTACCGGCACGTTATCGACCACCGACACGTCCGAATCGACTTTAAGCGGATGTTTCAGGCCCGGGCTGTCAATCACCAGGCCATCTGCCTGACGCTCACGCAGCAGACCTTCAAACACATTGACCGAACCGATAAATTCCGCGCTGTAGCGGCTGGTCGGATGCTCATAAATCTCCTCCGGCTCGCCGATCTGCACAAATTTGCCCCGGTTCATGATAGCGATGCGCCCCGCCATCGTCATGGCTTCTTCCTGATCATGCGTCACCATCACGCAGGTTGCCCCCACCCGTTCCAGGATATCCACCACTTCCAGCTGCATCCGATCGCGCAGCTTTTTATCGAGCGCGCCCATTGGCTCATCCAGCAGCAGCAGTTTTGGCCGTTTTGCCAGGCTGCGCGCCAGCGCCACGCGCTGACGCTGACCGCCCGAAAGTTGATGGGGTTTGCGCTTAGCAAACTCCTGCATATGTACCAGCGATAACATTTCTTCGACACGGCTGGTAATTTCGCCTTTAGCCAGCTTGTCCTGTTTCAGCCCGAACGCAATGTTCTGCTCCACCGTCATGTGGGGAAACAGCGCGTAACTCTGAAACATCATATTGATGGGACGCTGATAGGGCGCGACATGCGACAGATCGTGTCCATCCAGCACAATCTGCCCGCTGGTGGGCTGTTCAAAGCCTGCCAGCATGCGGAGTAAGGTCGATTTACCACAGCCGGATGCGCCGAGCAGGGCAAAAATTTCGCCTTTATAAATAGTCAGGCTGACATCGTCCACGGCATGCTGGCCGTCAAAGGATTTTGTCAGATTACGAATTTCCAGTAACGGCGTTAACGCTTTTGCCGTTTTAGTCTGCGGGCGTGGGATGGCATCGTTCACTCATATCTCTCCGGAGCCAGGCGGAACAACGCGGCAAACAGTGCCGCTAAAAATGGCACAACAGAGGCCGGGACTGCGCCTCTGTTGCTGTAGCAGGACATGCCGTTTCGTTACTTACCGCTTTTAACCTTAGTCCATGCACGCGTGCGCACACGATCCAGTTTAGGATCCTGTACCTTCAGTACAAACAATTTGGCCATGGCATCCGGCGTAGGGTAAATGCCCGGATTGTTGCGGATATCGGCATTAATCAGCGGCAGAGACGCTTTATTGCCGTTGGCATAATTCATTTTGTTGGACACGTCAGCAATAACTTTCGGATCCATGATGTAGTTCAGCCAGGTGTAAGCCGCGTCCACATCTTTGGCATCTTTAGGAATCGCCATCATATCAAAGAACGCCAGTGCGCCCTCTTTCGGTACGCTGTAGCCAATGTTGACGCCGTTCTTCGCTTTTTCCGCACGATTTTTTGCCTGAAGAATATCGCCGGACCAGCCGATCGCCACACAGATGTTGCCGTTGGCCAGATCGTTAATGTATTGCGACGAGTGGAAGTAACGAATATTTGGACGCAGCTTCAGCAGCAGATCGGTCGCGGCGCCGGAATAATCCTTAGGATCGCTGCTGTTCGGATCTTTGCCGAGGTAGTTCAGCACGGTCGCGAAAATTTCTTCAGGTGCATCCAGGAACGAGACGCCACAGCTTTTCAGTTTTTCCAGGTTCTCAGGTTTCAGCACCAGATCCCAGCTGTTGACCGGCGCATCTGCACCCAGTGCGGCTTTGACTTTTTCAACGTTGTAGCCAATGCCGGTGGTGCCCCACAAATACGGAATGGCATATTTATTACCCGGATCGTGCTGGGCAACCTTCTCCATCAACGCCGGATCAAGATTTTTATAGTTGGGCAGTTTGCTTTTATCCAGCGGCTGGAACACGCCAGACTGCAGCTGACGCGCCAGGAAGCTGGACGAAGGCACCACCACATCGTAGCCGGTGCTGCCGGCCATCAGTTTGCCTTCCAGCACTTCGTTGGAATCAAACACGTCATAAACCACTTTAATGCCGGTCTGCTTTTCAAAGTTCGGCACGGTATCGGGCGAAATATAATCCGACCAGTTATAAACGTGCAGCGTTTTATCTTCCGCCATGGTACTGGCTGAAGCAGCCATCAGCACCCCAGCAACCACACCTGACAACCATTTTTTACGTTGGTTGAACATGTTTTTAATCCTCCTGAGCGGGTTATAACAACGCTGCACATCAGTGATCCGACATTGCGTTTTTATGATTTAAAAATCAGTGACACAATGAATCATTATTCAGTGGACGTTTAATAGTAAAAACCTATACCAGCACGGTATTCCTGCGGTTAGTGCCGCACCGCAAGCATAGCCGCCCCGTTCGGGGTTAACCATACCTCAGCGTAAAAAACGCCTGAACGTAATATTTTATGCATGTTTAAGCTATGAGGTTCGGCTTTTACGGCATAAAGAACGTCATAAATCTGGCAATTAAGGGCTTAATGCAGAATAAAACATTACGGTTACAAAATAACCTACCTCCTTCACAATTGATAACATTGAGAATATTTGACGCTGAAGGAAAAAACGATTGCATGACGCGTGCGGCAGGAAAGCCTGTGCCAGGGACAGGCAGCGTGACAGGCATAAAAAAGCCGTCCTGGCAGACGGCTTAATCACGGCGGTGAGGATCAGTGAAGAACGGAATGCATGCTGCTGGTGGCAACATGCTCTTCATCTTCACCCATCATCAGCAGGTTGTTGGCGAAGGCTTCCATGATGACCATGGAAATTTCTTCTTCGCTCTGCTTCATGAAATGCGAAAACTGGCCGAAGGTTAATCCGGCTGTGATCATCATCGACTGGCACACAATCAGCTTCGGCAGATTGTCATCCTGAATATCGATAAACGCTTTCACCGTTAACGAACTGGCGTTAATTTGCGACAGGTCACCCACCAGCGGAATTAACGCCGTCGGCTTCACTTCCGCCAGTGCTGAAAACAGAATGACGTTGTCTACCAGGTCGATTTTAGCGTCAAACACCCCGTCGAAGTTTTGCATATGCGGCAAATGCAGCGCCTGACAAGCATCACATTCAAACCAAGTGATATTTTGCTGATCCAGCCAACGACGCAGCAGGTCGATATCCGGAACGACAAGAGAATCCATTGTAAAATCCCATGGGGTGATAAATAAGCGACTTAGCTTACGGAAAAATGTGGTGAGTTTCCATGAAAACCACTGAAAAGCGCGGGTCAACCTGCGGTTTTAGGACGGTGCCCGGGGGTAGCGTACCGCTCAATATGATCGATCATCATACCTGCAATGTTAAGACCACTTGTAGTTTCAATACCTTCCAGACCGGGTGAGGCATTCACTTCCATCACCAGTGGACCGCGATTTGAACGCAGAATATCTACACCCGCGACATCCAGCCCCAACACCGCCGCCGCTTTAACGGCCATCAGACGTTCCTGCTCACTGATGTCAACGATGCGGGCTTTACCGCCCCGGTGCAAATTCGAACGAAAATCGCCCTCTTTTGCCTGACGCTCAATCGCCGCCACGACCCGGTCGCCAATCACCAGACAGCGTACATCGCATCCGCGCGCTTCCTGAATAAACTCCTGCACCAAAATATGCGCATTCAGTCCACGAAACGCATCGATGACACTTTCAGCCGCCTGGCGGGTTTCCGCCAGAACCACGCCGATGCCCTGCGTGCCCTCGACGAGCTTTACCACCAGCGGCGCACCGCCCACCATGGCGATCAGGTCCTGTGTATCATCGGGCGACGAGGCGAACCCGGTCACCGGCATGTCGATGCCATCACGGGCGAGCAGTTGCAGGGAACGCAGTTTGTCCCGGGCACGCGTGACCGCAGCGGACTCATTGAGTGGATAGCTGCCGCACATCTCAAACTGGCGCAGCACCGCCGTGCCATAGAAGGTGATTCCGGTACCGATACGGGGAATCACGGCATCGAAGTGACCCAGCAACTCGCCACGGTAATGGATACCGGGCGAGGCAGAATTGATGTTCATGTAGCAGGAAAGAGGATCAATGATTTGTACAAAATGACCACGCTGTTCGGCGACTTCACGTAAACGGCGGCAGGAATAGAGCGATCCATCGCGCGACAGAATAGCCATTTTCATCAATTAAAATCCTTGGGTTGTATTAGCGTGTTGCCCAGCCCTGCTGATGCAGGTAGTCCAGCATAAACGGGCGCGTTTCTTTAATAATCAGGCGCTGAATCAACTGACTCCAGGTTTCGCTGCGCTGGTTGCTGTCGCGTTGTTCGTAATAGATCGCCGTCCGGTTATCGTAATCAGCCAGCACGGCCGGATCCACTGGTTGATAGCGATTTTCATGCACTAACATGGCCTGGGGAATACGCGGCTTCACATCCGGCACCGATTCGGGATAGCCCAGACAAAAACCAAACAGCGGCAGGACAAATTTTGGCAGCCCCAGCAGTTCTGTTACCTGAGCGATATTGTTACGGATGCCACCAATAAAAACGCCGCCCAGCCCCAGCGACTCTGCTGCAACCATGGCATTTTGCGCCATCAGCGCCGTATCGACACAGCCCAGCAGCAGTTGTTCTGCGCGGCCCAGCTGCGCATCAGGACAAATTTGCAGATGACGATTAAAGTCAGCACAAAATACCCAAAACTCAGCGGCTTCCCCTACCCATGTCTGTCCGCCTGTTAATGTCACCAGCTGCTCACGCATGGCCGGATCGGTGATACGGATGATGGATGAGCACTGCAAAAAGCTGGACGTGGACGCCGATTGCGCCGCAGCAATAATCGCTTCGCGCTGTTCAGCGCTTACCGGCTGGTCAGTGAACGCGCGAATTGAACGGTGGCTGCACAGTAAATCGATTGTCGGTGTCATAAAGTCTCCAGCTGATTTATCTTTTTTTGTCGGAAAGGTTGAACAACTGCGGCGCAAGCGCTTTCGCACTGCGCCACATCAGGAGCCAGGCGGCAGGCAACATTAGCAGAATGCCGATGATAAACAGCGCGGTAGCCAGCCCGGGTGTAGCCAGGCGGCCCGGCAGGCCAGGGAACCAGTGATTCACAACCAGCAATGCACTGGCAATCAGTAACCCACCCAGCGCTTCCATCACCAGCAGTGCTTTCGGCAATTTAGCGACGTTTTGCATGCGTTTCTCCTGCCTCAAGGCCAATCGCCCCCCAATTATGGTTAACATCCGCAAATTTGCACATCAGAGGTGTCGGGATTGTTCCGCTCTGCCGACGTGCGACGGATTCATCGGGGACGGGCATTAGACTAACAGGTAATTCCTGCTTTCTTTAAGCGCAACGAGCGGGCATCATAGGCCGCTTTTCTGACGTGATTCCGTGTCACTCACACGACGTCCCTTGCAAGGAGTTTTCGATGATTGCTGTTATTTTTGGTCGTCCCGGCTGCCCGTACTGCGTTCGCGCAAAAGAACTGGCTGATAAACTGCAAGCTGAGCGTGATGATTTCAACTATCAATACGTAGATATTCAGGCGGAAGGCATTACTAAAGCGGATTTAGAGGCCAGTGCGGGGAAACCGGTCAGCACCGTGCCGCAAATTTTCCTGGATGAGCAGCATATTGGTGGTTATACCGAGTTTGCCGCATGGACGAAAGAGAATCTGGGCTTCGTGGCCTGATTTCGCTCACCCGGTCAGCGCGCTGACCTCACGGGTGAGTTCTTCGTTGCCTGCATCAGATACCGTTCGCAGAGTGCCGGGTCTCTGATGCAGGCCGTTCCGGCCTTACTGTCTGATTGCCACAATCAGCTTCATCAGTCTGACGATTAATGCGCCGCATCCTGCCCAGAACATCCCGCTCAGGCTCCAGACCATAATATAGTCCCAGCGTGCCGGCACAGCGAAAATACCGTGCAGCAACAGCGCCGCCAGCAAGGTGCCAACAGAGGCCATGATCAACGTACTTTTCAGCGGTGCCGAGTGCTGCATAAACGCCATCAATCCACCCGGCAGTAAAAAAAGCAATAATGCAGGCTGACTGTGCAACGCATGTTTATCCAGGGCACAAAAATCCTGGGCAAAAATAAACACCAGACAATAAAGCAGACCTCCTGACAGACAGGTCGCCCAAAAATAATAACGCTGCGGCATAACTCCCCACTCATTTAAAACACGCCAAAACATCGCTTTTGACCTTGATGAGCCTGGTGGAAATAAAAATAAACAGTCGTTTTGTGTACGAATGAAAGTCGCCAATGGCTGAGAAAGTATTTTCTGATTAGAATATTACCCGCGTTATCCGCGCAGTCATTATGGATGACGTAACGGCACGCTTACGGTCTGGACAAGATAGCGAAAAACAGACCACTCTTCAATACGTTACACGTAAACAAGAAGTTAAAATGTTGAATGTTAACATCGCAGAATTGTTAAGAAGTAATGACATTTTGTTATTATTTTTCGTACTGGCGTTGGGACTTTGCTTAGGAAAATTACGTTTTGGCTCTGTCCAGCTCGGAAATTCCATTGGCGTATTAGTCGTTTCGTTATTATTAGGCCAGCAACACTTCTCGATGAATACCGATGCCCTGAGCCTGGGCTTTATGCTGTTTATTTTTTGTGTCGGCATTGAAGCCGGCCCTAACTTTTTCTCTATTTTCTTTCGGGACGGGAAAAATTATTTCATGCTGGCCATTGTCATGGTCGCCATTGTCATGGTCGCCAGTGCTCTGCTGCTGGCGCTGGGCTTTGGCAAGCTTTTCGGCTGGGACATCGGCCTCACCGCCGGTGTTCTGGCGGGTTCGATGACGTCGACGCCAGTCCTGGTGGGCGCGGGCGATACGCTGCGTCAGAGCATTAGCGACCCCAGGCAGTTAGGCATCATGCAGGATCAACTCAGTCTGGGCTATGCGGTTACCTATCTGGTGGGGCTGGTCAGCCTGATTTTCGGTGCACGTTACCTGCCACGTCTGCAGCATCAGGATCTGTCCACCTGTGCTCAACAGATTGCGCGTGAGCGCGGTCTTGATGCCGACAGTCAGCGTAAGGTTTTTCTGCCCGTTATCCGCGCCTATCGCGTGGGCCCGGAGCTGGTGGAATGGAGCGGCGGTAAGAATCTGCGCGAGCTGGGCATCTATCGCCAGACGGGCTGCTATATCGAACGTATCCGACGCAACGGTATTCTCGCCAGCCCCGATGGCGATGCTGTGCTCCAGCTGGGCGATGACATTTCGCTGGTGGGCTACCCGGATGCGCACGCGCGCCTGGATCCCAGTTTCCGCAACGGGAAAGAAGTCTTTGATCGCGATTTGCTCGACATGCGAATCGTGACCGAGGAGATTGTGGTGAAAAATCACAATGCCGTGAACAAGCGGCTGAGCAAACTTAACCTGACCGATCACGGCTGCTTTTTAAACCGCGTCATTCGCAGTCAGATAGAAATGCCTATCGACGACAATATTATGCTGAACAAAGGCGATGTGTTGCAGGTCAGCGGGGAAGCCCGCCGGGTGAAAAGCGTCGCCGATCGCATCGGCTTTATTGCTATTCACAGCCAGATGACCGACTTACTGGCTTTCTGCGCCTTTTTTATCATCGGCCTGATGACAGGACTGATCACGTTCCAGTTCAGCAACTTCAGTTTTGGCATCGGTAACGCGGCCGGGCTGTTATTTGCCGGTATCATGCTGGGCTTCCTGCGGGCTAACCATCCTACCTTTGGCTATATTCCGCAGGGTGCGCTGACGATGGTCAAAGAGTTTGGTCTGATGGTGTTTATGGCAGGGGTTGGCCTGAGTGCAGGCAGTGGAATCGATCACGGTATTTCCAGTAACGGGGCGCTGATGCTGTTGTGCGGCCTGCTGGTCAGCCTGCTGCCGGTGGTGATTTGCTACCTGTTTGGTGCCTATATACTGCGCATGAACCGGGCACTGCTGTTTGGGGCGATTATGGGTGCCCGCACCTGCGCGCCAGCCATGGAAATTATCAGTGATACCGCGCGCAGCAATATTCCGGCTTTAGGCTATGCCGGCACCTATGCTATTGCCAACGTCCTGCTGACGCTGGCCGGCACGCTAATCGTCATTATCTGGCCGTTATTGCCTTTATAAAATTTTTTTACTGACGTCCAGAACTTTTTATTTTGATCACAGTCTGAATAAGTGCCACTGCTTTTCTTTGAAATCCCCAAATTGTGGAGCCCGCTGGTCTTTTTCCCGGCGGGTTTTTTTATGCCTGCTTTTCTCCCGTCCTATTTAACACAAAAAAGTCATAAAAGTTAAACCGCGTTGCAACCTCCGTGCAGATTAAGAACCTTGTGATGGACTCGCCGGGCATCTGGATTCAGGATAGCTGACTTAATTTGTTAGCAATGTGTGCTGGCAGATGCGACAGACTCCATCCGGTTTGACCTGCTTGTCAGGCTTTTTTTGGATCGAGAAAATCTGAACATCAGTAAAACGAGGAACCGTTCACGTAATGGAAGAATTAAACCGTACCCTGTTCACGGCGATTAACGCGACGCCCGACTCACCTCACTGGTTACTACAGCTTGCCACGTTTATTGCCAGAGACGTCATTGCCATCGTGCCACTTTTGATTGTGGCGTTGTGGTTATGGGGCCCGCGCGATCAGGTTGCGTCACAGCGTGTGCTGGTGCTGAAAACCGGCATCGCGCTGCTTTACGCACTGGCGATATCCTGGTGCGTTGGTCAACTGTTACCGCATCCGCGGCCTTTCGCCATTGGTTTCGGTTATCAGTTTCTTCATCACGCACCTGACGACTCGTATCCGAGCGATCATGGCACCACCATTTTTACTTTTGCGCTGGCCTTTCTCTTCTGGCACCGCCTCTGGTCAGGCGTCATCCTGATGGTCGTAGGTACCGCAATCGCCTGGTCACGTATTTATTTGGGCGTGCACTGGCCAATGGATATGCTGGGCGGCTTGCTGGTAGGTATGCTGGGTTGTCTGGCGTCGCATCTTGCCTGGCAGCTTTATGGTGAACGCCTGTTGAATGTTCTTAACCCCGCTTACCGACTGCTGTTTGCGCTACCGATTCGTAAAGGCTGGACGCAGAGTTAATCTTTTGCTGATGTCGGCGCAAACGTACGTGGATTTCAGGGCCAAACGGGCCGCCTGCCGTAAAAAAGGGACGCCCTCGCGTCCCTGATTGTTAGCTGAACCACTTCCCGAACCAGCCGTTGAACTTCATCATCACAAAATCAATCATCCGGCTGAAGAAGCCGCCCTCCGGCACATCCTGCAGCACGACCAGTGGCCGTTGTTCAATGGTTTTGCCATCCAGCTGGAAATTAATGGTGCCGACGACCTGATTTTTCTTCAGCGGCGCTTCTAACTGGCGCGATGACAGCGTATAGCTGGCTTTCAGGTTTTTCATCTGACCTTTTGGAATGGTCAGCGCGGCATCTTTCGCCACGCCCAGACTGACCTGACTCTGATCACCAAACCAGACGCGCTGCTGGGCGAACGGGGCACCCGCTTTTAATGGCGTAACCGTTTCAAAGAAGCGGAAACCCCAGGTCAGTAGCTTTTCGCTTTCACGGAAGCGAATGGCATCGCTGGCGGTGCCCAGCACCACCGAAATCAGTCGCATATCGCCCTCGGTTGCCGAGGCGACCAGATTATTACCTGCGCCTGACGTATGGCCCGTCTTGATGCCGTCAACGTGAAGGTTGGTGCTCCAGAGCAGACGGTTGCGGTTCATCTGGCGAATATGATTGAAGGTGAACTCTTTCTCTTTATTCAGTGCGTACTCTTCCGGCACATCGCGGATCAACGCCTGACCAAGCAGCGCCATATCCCGTGCGGTGCTGTACTGCCCTTCCGCATCCAGACCGTGTACCGTCATGAAATGTGTATTGGTCAGCCCCAGCGCTTTAACGTAGTTATTCATCAGCCCGATAAACGCGTCCTGACTGCCTGCCACATAGTCGGCCAGCGCGATACAGGCATCATTGCCTGACTGGATCACAATGCCTTTATTCAGCTCATGCACCGGAATACGATCGCCCGGTTTAAGAAACATCAGCGACGATCCGCGCAGTTTGGGGTTGCCGGTCGCCCAGGCATCCTGTCCTACGGTCACCATGTCATCTGGCTTAATTTTGCCGGCTTTAATTGCCTGCCCAACCACATAGCTGGTCATCATTTTGGTCAGGCTGGCTGGATCAAGCCGCTGGTCCGCATTGGACTCGGTCAGGACCTTGCCGCTGGCATAGTCGATTAAGATCCAGGCTTTGGCATCAATTTGAGGAGCATCCGGTGCCTGTACTGCCAATACAGTCATCGGTGCAATCAGTAGCAAAGAGGTGGCAGCGACGCGCCGCAGGTGAGATGAGAAGCTAGTTTTTGTCATGAGCTTGACCGGATTGTCCTTGTTAAAACGGAAAGTCAAAGGCGTGAAACCCTCTGTCAGAACGCTACCCGCTGGCGTGACTGAAAAAAACCGCTTAATCGTAAAGTTTTATAGATTTTAGTAGATTAACCCTGGCATGACCGCCGCGCGCGTGCCATTTTCCGGCAACAGTGTCGTCCATAAAAATGCGTTAAATTCCGAAATTTTCATCAGAAAGTTAAGGCCGTCACAAAACTGGGTTAACCTGACGCTATTCACTCGAGGAGAACCCGTATGGACCTGGCACTGTTTGATCTGGATGAAACGCTGATTAGTGAAGACAGCACCGGCCTGTGGCTGCGCTGGCTGGTTTCACAAGGCTTTGCGTCCAGTGAGCTGATTGAGGAAGAGCAGGCGCTCATGCGCCAGTATTACGCCGGGACGCTGTCCATTGAAGACTATATGCATAAAACGCTGTCCCCGTTAAGCGGCATGGCGACCCTGACGGTTGAGGGCTGGATCCGCCGCTTTATTCATCGCGACATTATGCCGCGCGTCTATCCTGAAGCCCGGGAACGTCTCAAATGGCATCAGTCACGTGGCGACAGAATCATTGTTATCTCCGCCAGCGGTGAACATCTGGTGACGCCGATTGCCCGCCAGTTAGGGGCCTGCGGTGCCCTCGCCATCGGTGTGGAAGTGGTGGATGAGCGCTACAGCGGCAACACCTACGGAACGATGACCTTTCAGCAGGGCAAAGTGACGCGGGTGGAAGAATGGAAAGCCCAGCGGCCGGATGAACACTACTCACATACCTGGGCTTACAGTGATTCTCTGAACGACCTGCCGATGCTGGTGCAGGCCGATTATGCTCACGTGATTAACCCTGCGGAACCGTTACGCCAGGAAGCCGAAAAACGCGGCTGGCCGGTTTACCACTGGGCGCGTTAAGTTAACCGCGGGAGGCGCTGGCGTCCTGCGCCAGCTCTACCTTCAGGAGCTTGCCGTTAGCTTCATCCGTCAACACATACAGATACCCATCCGGCCCCTGGCGGACATCACGAATGCGTTCGTTTCGCTCACCCAGCAGGCGTTGCGCCTCAACGACTTTTTCACCATTGACACGCAGTCGAATCAGTTGCTTCTCTTTCAGCGCCCCGATAAAGAGCGAGTTTTTCCACTGGGGGAAACGGGCACTGTTATAAAAGGCCATGCCGCTTAGCGCTGGTGAAACTTTCCAGTAAAATACCGGCTGTTCCGTGCCCGCCACGTGCGTGCCTTTCGATTCAGGAACCTTGCTGCCGTTGTAATCAATGCCGTAGGTCGCCAGCGGCCAACCATAATTTTTCCCTTTTTCGATCACGTTGACCTCATCGCCACCGCGTGGGCCGTGCTCACTTTCCCACATGACCTGTGTCCAGGGATTAAGCGCCAGGCCTTGTGGGTTACGTAAACCGTAGGCCCAGATTTCAGGCCGGGCACCCTGCCTGCCCACGAAAGGATTATCCTTGGGAACGCTACCGTCGCCGTTCAGGCGCAGCAGTTTTCCCTGGAGCTTGTCGAGATCCTGGGCGGCGCTGCTGACAAAATTATCCCCGAAGGCAATCCACACAAACCCCTGACGGTCAAAGGCCAGCCGGGTTCCAATATTGTTGCCGCTTGAGAGCCGGAGCGTTTGGCTGATGACTTCACGAAAATCGGTCAGCTGGCGATGATCGTCGCTGAGTGTGCCATAACCCACGACGGCCCCCGTCTTGCCGTCGCTGTCCGCTTTGGTATAGCTGAGCCACACCCGACGGCTCTGGGCAAAATCCGGGGCCAGCACCACATCCAGCAGGCCGCTCTGTCGCTGCGCCCACACCGCGGGCACGCCCTTAATCGGCTCAGATAAACCGGTATCAGGTCGCCAGCTACGCAACTGGCCGGCGCGTTCAGTGATGAGTAACGTCTGGTTATCCGGTAAAAAGGCCACCGACCAGGGATGGTCCAGCTTATCCTGAAGCACCTTCACCGTCAGATCATCCGCCCATAACGGGCTGGAAACGAGTAACGCGCCATTCAGTAACAGTAGGGTGGAAACACGGGTCATAGCATTCTCCAGACAGAGGCAGTGTGTTTAAGCGTAGTCAGCCTGTCCGGCATGATGTTGAGGATTTACAAAAGATTAAACAGCGTGGGCGTGATAAAGACGGGATGAAAAAACAGGCGATAAGGGGCCCGCGACCTGAACGGCGCGGGCAAACGGAACTTACTCGAAAAAGGTCTCGGGATTATCCGCCAGCGAGATGAACTCTTTACCGCCGGGCGTGAGCGCCAGAATGGTGCCCGACTCAATGTCGTAAACCCAGCCATGCAGACGCAGCTTGCCCTGACGTAACCCTACCGACACCGAAGGATGGGTTTTCATGTTGTTTAGCTGCGCAATCACGTTCTCCTGCACCATAGCGTTGAGCTTTTTCTCGGGTGATTCATAGTCACGCTGCTCCACCACCGCTTTGGCCGCATCGGCAAAGCGCAGCCAGTGCTCGACGGCTGGCATGCTGTCCATGCAGGCACAGGACGAAATCGCGTTCATCGCACCGCAGTTAGAGTGGCCACAGATGATGATGTCAGAAACGCCCAGCACCATCACCGCATACTCAATGGTGGCTGACACGCCACCCGGCTCCGGCCCAAAAGACGGCACAATGTTGCCCGCATTACGGATAACGAATAGCTGCCCGGGTTCCTGCTGCGTGACCAGCTCCGGCACCAGACGGCTGTCTGAGCAAGAGATAAACAGGGCTTTCGGGTTCTGATTTGAGGCCAGACTTTTGAACAGCGCCTCTCTTTCAGGAAAGACAGTCTGCTGAAAACTCAGAAACCCGTTAATGATCTCTTTCATTATTTTGCTCTCACATTATCCACGTCATTGTCTGAAAGGCCAGGCTCTCAGCACTTGTTAAGCGAATCATTATTAATGAAAACAAGCAAATATCAACCAACAATATGACCGTCAAATGGCGTTATCACCTGCGTTGATAAGAAAATTAACGAATTAATTTTTAGCTATTTATTAGAAATCCTTTTGCAAAACGGCGGGTTACTGCGGTTTTCTTCCTTTCCGATCATCGGCTTAAACGCCTGTCACTCTCGGGAACCCTTTACGGTTTTTTGCGTGACTTTACACTGTTATGCCTGAGGTCAGATAACGCTACAATTTTCATCGCAACACAGGTAAAATCGCGCGCCATTGCTGTGCTGAACCGGAAACCACCTTATGTCCACTACTACTACACTGCCGCCGCGCGTGGGATTTGTCTCGCTTGGCTGCCCCAAAAACCTTGTCGACTCTGAGCGCATTCTGACGGAACTGCGCACCGAGGGCTATGAGGTGGTCCCACGCTATGACGATGCGGAAATCGTTATCGTCAACACCTGCGGATTCATCGACAGCGCCGTCCAGGAATCGCTGGAAGCGATCGGTGAAGCCCTGAACGAAAACGGCAAGGTGATTGTGACCGGCTGCCTGGGAGCGAAAGTCGACCAGATTCGCGAAGTGCACCCGAAGGTACTGGAAATCACCGGTCCGCACAGCTATGAACAAGTGCTGTCGCACGTGCACCGCTACGTGCCGAAGCCCCAACATAATCCGTTCCTGAGCCTGGTGCCGCAACAGGGCGTGAAGCTGACGCCGCGTCATTACGCTTACCTGAAAATTTCTGAAGGCTGCAACCATCGCTGCACCTTCTGTATCATCCCGTCTATGCGCGGCGATCTCGACAGTCGTGCCATTGGCGAAGTGCTGGACGAAGCAAAACGACTGGTTGAAGCGGGCGTGAAAGAGTTGCTGGTCATTTCGCAGGATACCTCGGCTTACGGCGTGGACGTGAAACACCGCACAGGGTTCTGGAACGGCGCGCCGGTGAAAACCAGCATGGTGAGCCTGTGCGAGCAGTTAGCGAAACTCGGCGTGTGGGTTCGCCTGCATTATGTTTATCCTTATCCTCACGTGGACGACGTGATTCCACTGATGGCAGAAGGCAAGATTCTGCCGTATCTGGATATCCCGCTTCAGCACGCCAGCCCACGCATTCTGAAGCTGATGAAGCGTCCGGGTGCCGTGGAACGCACGCTGGAGCGCATTAAGCGCTGGCGTGAGATCTGCCCGACGCTGACGCTGCGCTCAACGTTTATTGTAGGCTTCCCCGGCGAAACCGAAGAAGACTTCCAGATGCTGCTCGACTTTATTAAAGAAGCGCGTCTGGATCGTGTGGGTTGCTTCCAGTACAGCCCGGTTGAAGGCGCAACGGCAAACCAGTTACCCGATCCGGTCGATGACGCAGTGAAACAGGAACGTTATGACCGCTTTATGCAGTTGCAGCAGCAGATCTCTGCCGAGCGCCTGCAGGAAAAAATCGGCCGTGAAATTATGGTCATCATCGATGAAGTCGATGAAGAAGGCGCGATTGGTCGCAGCATGGCTGACGCGCCAGAGATCGATGGTGCCGTTTATCTGAATGGCGAGAGCAACGTTAAGCCGGGCGATGTTCTGCGAGTCAAAGTGGAACATGCTGACGAATACGATTTGTGGGCGAGCCGCGTCTAACCATACTTCTGCTGGTGCGCTTTTTTGCGCGCCAGATAGTCGTCATCTGCCCGTAGCTTATCCCAGTACGCTTTGAAAATGGCCGCCGCAGCGGCCTTTTCTTCGTCCCTGCCCCGGGGCAACTCCTTGCCCTCCGCATCGTATTTTCGTCCGCCCTTATGATTGCTGTAGCGGCGCGCGCGGGTGTAGCCCATTTGAATAAATTTGCGCGCCATGTCCATGCCCACAAAGTCATCCTGCTGGCGATAGGCTTCGAACAGCCGCATGATTTCTTCTGCCGAGGCTTTCGCAACCTCAACGGTACGAAAACGCCAGTGCGGCAGGATTTCGCCTTTATAGGGCTGGACCATCAGCACGCCCTGCTCACCGCGCCCGACCTGATAACGTTCAGGATGTTTGCGGAAGTCGATGGTGCTGAAGTCTTGTTCATAGTCAAAAGGTTTCATGTCTTCAGTTTAGGATCAAGTGCGTCACGAAGCCCGTCGCCAAGCAAATTAAAGGCTAAAACCGTGAAAAAAATAGCCAGTGCCGGAAAAATCGCCACGTGCGGCGCGATAACCATATCCGCGCGCGCTTCGTTGAGCATCGCGCCCCACTCTGGCGTCGGTGGCTGCGCGCCCAGCCCCAGAAATGACAGGCTTGCGGCGGTGATAATCGAGGTCCCGATGCGCATGGTGAAGTACACCACAATGGAGGATACCGTGCCGGGCAGCAGGTGACGTATCATGATCGTCCAGTCTGACGCTCCGATACTGCGGGCTGACTCGATGTAGGTTTGCCGTTTCAGTACCAGCGTATTGCCGCGCACCAGGCGGGCAAAGGCGGGAATACTGAATATCGCCACGGCGATAATGACGTTACTGATGCCACTGCCCATGATGGCCACGACGGCAATCGCCAGCAAAATGCCGGGAAACGCAAACAGCACGTCGCAGATGCGCATGGTGATCCTGTCCCACCAGCCTTCATAGTAGCCCGCCAGCAGTCCTGCCAGCGTCCCCACTATCGCCCCTATCGCGACGGAAACGAAGCCGGCGAGAAGCGAAATTCGGGTTCCCACCAGCACGCGGCTAAAGATATCGCGTCCCAGTGAATCCACGCCAAACCAGTGCACCAGTGAGGGGCCGTCGTTGAGTCGGTCGTAATCAAAGTAATTTTCTGCATCGAATGGCGCAACATACGGTGCCGTAAACGCCAGTACGATCAGCACCAGGACAAACAGGCCCGCCAGCAGAGCGACCGGCTGACGACGAAAGCGTCGCCAGAATTCCCGCCAGGGCGTTCTTACCCGGTTGCTGTCCAGCAGTGGCATGTGTTTGAGTGCCGCTTCCCGTCGCCAGTTTTTCATCAGGTGTCCTTAAAGCGAATCGCCGGGTTAATGACGGCATACAGCATATCGACAATCAGATTGATCAAAATAAACTCCAGCGAAAACAGCAATACCTCTGCCTGAATCACCGGATAGTCACGCATCTGTACCGAATCCACCAGCAGGCGTCCCAGCCCCGGCCAGTTGAACACGACCTCAACCACAATCGAGCCACCCAGCAGGAAACCAAACTGCAGGCCCATCATGGTGACCACCGGTATCATGGCATTCCGCAGACCGTGCTTAATCACCACGCGGTACTCACTGACGCCTTTGGCACGCGCGGTGCGCATGTAATCTTCCTGCATCACCTCCACAAAGGATGCCCGGGTGAAACGGGCCATCACAGCCGCTACCGCCGCGCCCAGCGTGAGAGAGGGCAAAATATAGTGCTGCCAGCTGTCTGCGCCCACCGTAGGCAACCAGCCCAACTGGACGGAAAACACGTCCATCAGTAACATGCCCAGGGCAAAAGCCGGAAAAGAGATACCCGAAACCGCGAGCGTCATGCCGAGGCGATCCGGCCAGCGATTGCGCCATACGGCCGAAACAATGCCGATCGCCATGCCCAGGATCACCGCCCACACCATGCTGGTGAGCGTCAGCCACAGGGTTGGCATAAAACGCGTAGCGATTTCCGCCGAAACCGGACGCCGGGAAACCAGCGACTGACCAAAATCCCCCTGCAGCGCATTGACGATAAAGTGCACGAACTGCACCGGCAGCGGTTTATCCAGGCCCAGCTCCTGACGGACCAATGCCACCACAGACGCATCGGCTTCCTGTCCGGCAATCAGCCGCGCCGGATCGCCCGGCAGCAGATGGACAAACAGAAACACCAGCACTGCCACGATAAACAGCGTGGGAATCAGGCCCAGCAGGCGTTTAAGAAAATAGTTAACCATGTGACATCCCACACAACAGTCAGCAGCGCAGCTGACCTGCCCGGTGCCTCATTGCTGACGAGGCACCGGGCATCACACATCCTGTTCAGGACAGAACAGGTCCGGCGACTTACTTCATCTCGGCGTCATCAAAACTGAATGACGTGTCCGGCATCATGTAAAAACCGCTCAGGTTTTTGCTGTGTGCGGACACCAGTTGCTCCACCACCAGCGGGATCCACGGATGATCGTTCCAGATGGTGTCCTGCGCATCTTTATACAGTTTGGCTTTTTCCGCCTGATCGGTCGTTTTCAGCGCGTCGGCCAGGTCTTTATCCACCTTCGGATTGCTGTAAAACGCCGTGTTGAAGATCGCCGGTGGCCAGGCTGCGGTTGCGAACAGCGGCGTCAGCGCCCAGTCGGCTTCCCCCGTTGAGGCTGACCAGCCAGTGTAGAACATGCGCACGCCGCTCTCTTTCTGGCCCTTGCCTTCCACTTCCGCTGCGCGCTGTCCCGCATCCATCGCGGTCACTTTCACCTTCACGCCGACCTGTGCCAGTTGCTGCTGAACAAACTGCAACACTTTCTGTGCCGTGCTGTGGTTATGCGACGACCAGAGCGTGGTGTCGAAACCGTTCGGATAACCCGCTTCTTTCAGCAACGCTTTTGCTTTAGCGGGATCGTAAGGAATGGGCGGATACGTTTGCGCATAGGCAATAGAGGGAGGCACTATGCCGGTGGCAGGTGTGGCATAACCGGCGAACGCAACTTTAACCAGTGCCTGGCGGTTGATCGCGTACTCCAGCGCCTCACGCACTTTCGGATTATCAAACGGTTTTTGTGTCACATTCAGGCTGATGTAGCGCTGCATGATGGAGGGCGATACCACCACGTCCAGCTTGCTGTCCTTCTCCAGCAATTTGGCCTGCTCATAAGGCACCGGGAAGGCAAAGTTCGCTTCACCTGTCTGCAGCATGGCCGCACGCGTATTGTTATCCACGACCGGGCGCCACGTAATGCTGTCGAGTTTGGGATAGCCTTTTTTCCAGTAGCCGTCCCATTTCTTCACCTTCACAAAATCGGTCTGATTCCAGGTCACAAATTCGAACGGCCCGGTGCCCACCGGATGAAAACCGATGTCCTTACCGTATTTTTTCAGGGCGGCAGGGGAAATCATCACCGCCGCAGGGTGCGCCAGAATATTAATAAAGGCCGAGAACGGCTGCTTCAGCGTAATTTTCACCGTCGTGGGATCGACCGCTTCCGTGCTGGCGATGTATTTAAACAGGTTATAACGTTTGAGATGGCTGTCGGGATTACTGGCCCGATCCAGGTTGACCTTGACCGCCTCGGCATTAAAGTCGGTGCCATCCTGAAACTTCACGCCTGAGTGCAGCTTGATGGTATAGGTCAGGCCATCGCCGCTCACCGTGTAACTGTCCGCCAGCACATTGGTCAGTTTCATATCTTTATCAAAGCCAAACAGCCCCTGATAAAATGATTTCGCGACCGCCTGGGACAAGGTGTCGTTAGCGTCATAGGGATCAAGCGTGGTGAAATTAGAGGCGACGGCGATCACCGCATCACCCGCGGCCCAGGCGGGCAGCGTCATGACGCTACTTAATATCCCTGCTGCCAGTAAGCTTCTACGCATCGTTATCTGCATTGTTTTCTCCTGTAATCCCTGTCTGATTTATCGCCGTGGCGATAGCGTATTATTTCAGATCGCGCTGGTGGCAGAGCGAGCCACAAAATGACCGGGGGCCACTTCCATCAGCGAAACCCGTTCGGGTTCATCGCCCAGTGCACGAATCGGGCTGGGGATCTCATCGACCAGCAGACTGCGCTCGCGTTGCCGACGTGTCGGGTCGGCAACCGGCACGGCGGCCATTAATTTTTGGGTATACGGATGATGTGGCTGCCCGAATACCGACTGACGTGGGCCGATTTCCACAATCTGTCCAAGATACATCACCGCTACGCGGTGGCTGATGCGCTCAACCACCGCCATATCATGGGAAATAAACAAAAAGGCGATACCAAATTCACGCTGAAGGTCGAGCATCAGGTTGATGATTTGTGCCTGAATGGAGACATCAAGCGCGGACACCGACTCATCGGCAATAACCACTTTGGGGTTCAGCGCCAGTGCCCGCGCGATGCAGATACGCTGACGCTGGCCACCCGAAAACTCATGCGGATAACGCTTTGCGTGTTCCGGCAGTAAGCCAACCTTTTCCAGTAACCAGGCCACGCGCTGTTCCGCTTCGCGTCGTGGCATCACCTTGTGAACCAGCAGCGGCTCCATAATCGAAAATCCCACCGTCAGGCGCGGATCGAGCGATGCATAAGGGTCCTGGAAGATAAACTGAATATCGCGCCGCAGATGTGCCAGCGCCGCTCCAGAAAGATCGTTAATACGCTGCCCGTCAAAGGTAATGCTGCCTCCCTGACTGGCGACCAGTTTTAGCAGTGAACGTCCGGTGGTCGATTTACCGCACCCGGATTCCCCCACCAGCGCCAGCGTTTCGCCTGCATACAGATCAAAGCTGATGTTCTCGACCGCGTGCACCCGGCTCGTTACGCGATTCAGTAATCCTGAGCGAATATCGAAGCGCGTGACCAGATTGCGCACCTGCAGGATGGGCGGGCGATCGTGACGTACGGTGTTTTGCGGTACGTCGGGTGCCGCATCGTTGAGCAGGAGAGGAAATTTCGCGGGCAGCGGCTGGTCCTGCATCGCACCCAGGGTCGGGACAGCGGCCAGCAACGCCCGGGTGTAAGGCTGCTGCGGTGCGCTGAACAGCTCGGCGGTAGGGGCGTTTTCCAGCACCTCACCGCGATACATCACCTGGACGCGGTCCGCCATTTCCGCCACCACGCCCATATCGTGAGTGATAAAAATCACGCCCATCTGCATCTCTTTCTGCAGCTCGCGGATCAGTTGCAGGATCTGGGCCTGAATCGTCACGTCCAGGGCAGTGGTCGGCTCGTCGGCAATCAGCAGCGCAGGCTTACACGACAGAGCCATCGCAATCATCACGCGCTGCCGCATACCGCCGGAAAGCTGGTGAGGATAACGGCGCAGCATACTTTGTGCGTCAGGAATGCGTACCCGATCCAGCATACGACGCGCTTCCGTCAGGGCTTCGGACTGGCTTTTACCCTGATGCAGTCGAATGGATTCTGCGATCTGATCGCCTACCGTAAACACCGGATTCAGCGAGGTCATCGGTTCCTGGAAAATCATAGCCATATCCGCGCCGCGCACCCTGCGCATCTGACCGCGCGGCATCCGCATCAGATCCAGTGCCTCACCACTGCGTCGACGCAGCCGTATCTCGCCACTGACCTCTGCGCTGTCCTGCGCCAACAGGCGCATGATCGCCAGTGAGGTGACGGATTTGCCCGAGCCGGACTCGCCCACTAAAGCCAGCGTTTCGCCGCGAAACACATCAAGTGAAAGATGACGCACGGCTTCGGTCACCTGGCCGTCATGGTGAAAACGTACGTTCAGGTCGCGCACCGCCAACACCTGTTCGGGGGACAGAGGGAGCCTGTCAGGCTGGCTGTTAGCTTTCACGGTAAATTGCGACCTCTGCGACGTCATCCACCCGGGCAACAGCCCGGTACATGCCTTCGCTGTTGAACGGCAGTGCCACATTGCCCCCCCGATCAACCGCAATCAGCCCACCGCTGCCGCCCAGCTCCAGCACGCTGTCATGAATCACATTGACGCTGGCCTGTTGTAATGTCCGCCCGGCGTAACGCATTTGTGCCGCCACATCGTAGGCCGCCAGGGTGCGGATAAACACTTCGCCAGTGCCGGTGCAGGACACCGCCGCGCTGTCGTTACTGGCATAGCAGCCTGCACCAGGCAACGGTGAGTCGCCTACGCGCCCCTGCTGTTTATTGGTCATGCCGCCGGTCGACGTCGCCGCCGCCAGGTTTCCCGCCAAATCCAGCGCCACGGCACCGACCGTGCCAAACTTATGATCCGGGTCAAGAGGATCGCCGCCCTGGGCGGCGCCATCGTGGTCAAGCACAGCGGCATCGCTGCGCAGCGCCCGTTGCAGTTGCTCCAGGCGTTCAGGCGTGGAAAAGAAATCCGGTTCAACCTGCTCAAGCCCCTGCGCAAACGCAAAGGCTTCGGCCCCTTCCCCAATCAACAGGACATGCGGGCTGTGGTCTAACAGCGCACGCGCTGCCAGTACCGGGTTGCGCAGCCGGGAGACGCCCGCCACTGCCCCAGCCTGCAGCGTTCTGCCATCCATGATGCTGGCATCCAGCTCATGCGTGCCCTGATGGGTAAACACAGCACCTTTACCCGCATTAAACAGCGGGCACTCTTCCAGCCTGCGCACCGCTTCAGTCACCACATCCAGCGCGGATGCGCCCTGCGCCAGCAGGGTTTGGCCATGTGTCACAATATCGTGAAGCGCCTGACGATAAGCCTGTTCTTTCTCTGCGCTCATGGCAGCACGCGTAATTGCGCCTGCGCCGCCATGAATGGCGATCACTGCTTTAGCCATACTGCGTTACCCTGTGGTTGCATCAGAAGGAAAAACACTGATTTTGAATGGTTTTACGTCTTGTTAGCGTATTTTTGAATATAGAAAGCCCGCCATAGCTTGTAAAGCGGAAACTGGTCCCGCGCTAATAACCTTTCGTTGTGGCTTATACCGATGTGACTCTGAGGATAAAAGCCACCATAATAGTCAGCAATTGCAACAGACAGACTGAGACAATAATGGAAAGCTTTACTGCCGGACTGATTTCCCTTGAAGACGCGCAACAGAAGATGCTGGCGCAACTGACGCCCATCACCGAATCCCTGGATGTGCCCCTGACCGACGCGGCCGGGCGCATCACCGCCTGCAGCGTGACCTCCCCCATTGATGTACCGCCTTTTAACAACTCAGCCATGGACGGTTATGCCGTCAGGCTTGCTGATGTGCAAGAGGGTCAGCCCTTAACGGTTGCCGGTAAAGCCTTTGCCGGTGCGCCGTTTTCGGGTGACTGGCCTTCGGGCAGCGTCATCAGAATCATGACGGGCGCGCCGGTACCGGACGGCTGTGATGCCGTTGTCATGCAGGAGCAAACCCATCTGCAGAGCGAACAGATTGTTATTGATGCGCCCGTAAAAGCCGGACAAAACATCCGCCTGATCGGCGATGATATCCGGGCAGGCCATCAGGTCCTTGCGCCTGGCGTGCGCCTGGGTGCTGCGGAACTGCCGTTGCTGGCCTCATTAGGCATCGCCACGGTGAAGGTGCTGCGCAAACTGCGCGTGGCAATTTTCTCCACCGGGGATGAGCTGCAACCCGTGGGCCAGCCGCTGTCTGACGGGCAAATCTATGACACCAACCGGTTTGCCATCTCCCTCATGCTGCATAAGCTGGGCTGCGAGGTAATCGATCTTGGCATTGTTCGCGACGATCCGGTCGTCCTGCGGGCTGCCTTTATGAACGCCGATCGCCAGGCCGATGTGGTCATCAGCACCGGCGGTGTCTCTGTCGGTGAAGCCGACTTTACTAAGGCGATGCTGGAGGAACTGGGCAGTATTCGCTTCTGGAAGCTGGCCATTAAACCGGGCAAACCTTTCGCCTTTGGCCGCCTGGCAAACAGCTGGTTCTGCGGCCTGCCCGGCAATCCGGTCTCGGCCGTCGTGACCTTTTATCAACTGGTGCAGCCCCTGCTGGCCCGTCTGACCGGACAGTCAGCTTCGGCTTTACCGCCACGTCAGCGCGTGCGTACAGCAAGCGCACTGAAAAAATCGCCGGGCCGTCTGGATTTTCAGCGCGGTGTGCTGCGGCGAAATGCTGAGGGTGAAACAGAAGTCGTCAGCACGGGTGCCCAGGGTTCGCATGTGTACAGCTCGTTTTCACAGGCTAACTGCTTTATCGTACTGGAGCGTGAGCGCGGCTATGTCGAGGCGGGAGAATGGGTAGATGTTGAGCCCTTCAACGCCCTGCTGGAGGGATAAATGCTGCCCGAACTCAGCCACGAGGAAATGCTGCGCTATAACCGGCAAATTGTCCTGCGGGGGTTTGACTTTGACGGACAGGAAGCCCTGAAGGCCAGCCATGTGTTGGTCGTGGGCCTGGGCGGTTTAGGCTGTGCAGCCGCACCTTATCTGGCGGCAGCGGGCGTCGGTCACCTGTCTCTGCTGGATTTTGATACGGTTTCGCTCTCAAACCTGCAGCGACAGATTCTGCATCATGATGCGGATATTGGTCGGGCCAAGGTCGAATCCGCCCGGGCACGCCTGGCGGAGATCAATCCCCACTGTCAGTTATATCCTGTCCACGGCCAGTTGGACGATAACGCGCTGCGGGCGATCATCGCCAGGCAGCAGGTCGTGGTCGACTGCACGGATAATGTCAGCGTGCGTGAACAGCTTAACCGGCTTTGTTATGAACTGAAGGTGCCTCTGGTTTCGGGCGCGGCGATTCGCATGGAAGGTCAGTTGAGTGTGTTTGACTGGCAGCCTGGTGCGCCCTGCTACCGCTGTATCAGCCGTTTGTTTGGCGCTCAGGTGCTCAGTTGCGTGGAAGCCGGTGTAATGGCGCCGCTGGTGGGCGTTGTCGGTGCCATGCAGGCGATGGAAGCAATAAAGCTGCTGACCCGGTTTGGCACGCCCGCGCGCTCACGTTTGCTCATGTATGATGCCATGCGCGCAGAGTTTCGCACGATGCATGTCGCACAGGATCCGAATTGTGAAGTCTGTGGCCATTCTGAGTGCACAGGCTAAAAGCCGGTCTGATTGAACGCTGAGCGTGAGCGATTACAAAAGGCGGGGCAATGCACGAAAGAAAATGGGGTAGCCAGCGCTACCCCGCAGGCCTTAAACGATGCCCTGACTGCGCAGGTAGTCTTCGTAATTCCCGGTGAAATCGACGATGCGATCCGCCTTGATTTCCATTACACGCGTCGCTAGTGAGCTGACGAATTCACGGTCATGGGAAACGAAAATCAGCGTGCCTTCATACATTTCCAGCGCCATGTTTAATGACTCGATGGATTCCATATCCAGGTGGTTGGTGGGTTCATCCATAATCAGAATGTTAGGCTTCTGCATCATCAGCTTGCCGAACAGCATGCGCCCTTTCTCACCACCCGACAGCACCTTGGCGGGCTTTTTAATGTCGTCCTGAGAAAACAACAGGCGGCCAAGAATACCGCGTACGGCCTGCTCATCATCGCCCGGCTGCTTCCACTGACTCATCCAGTCAAAAACCGTCAGATCGTCAGCAAAATCGTCTGCGTGGTCCTGCGCGTAATAGCCAATTTTGGCATTCTCGGACCATTTAACGCTGCCGCTTTCTGGCGTCAGTTCGCCGACCAGGGTTTTTAACAGCGTGGATTTACCGATACCGTTAGCCCCTAATATCGCCAGTTTTTCACCGACTTCCAGCAGCAGATTAAGATTTTTGAACAGAGGACCGTTATCAAAGCCTTTCGTCAGGCCTTCCACTTCCAGCGCATTACGGAACAGTTTCTTATCCTGTTCAAAACGGATATATGGATTCTGACGGCTGGAGGCTTTCACTTCTTCCAGTTTTATTTTATCCATTTGTTTAGCGCGCGAGGTGGCCTGACGCGATTTAGAAGCGTTGGCACTAAAGCGGCTGACAAACGACTGCAGATCGGCAATTTGCGCTTTTTTCTTGGCGTTATCCGCTAACAGACGTTCACGCGCCTGGGTGGCCGCGGTCATATATTCATCATAATTACCGGAATAAACGCGCAGCTCGCCATAGTCCAGATCGGCCATGTGCGTGCAGACCATATTGAGGAAGTGACGGTCGTGCGAAATGATAATCATGGTGCTGTCGCGTTCGTTTAACACCTGCTCCAGCCAACGGATGGTATCGATATCCAGGTTGTTGGTCGGTTCGTCCAGCAGCAAAATATCCGGATTAGAAAACAAGGCCTGGGCTAAAAGAACGCGTAATTTAAAGCCTGGCGCAATTTCGCTCATCGGCCCGTAATGCTGTTCAACCGGGATGCCCACGCCAAGTAATAATTCACCGGCGCGCGATTCCGCGCTGTAACCATCCATTTCGCCATACTGTACTTCCAGGTCTGCGACTTTGTAGCCTTCCTCTTCGCTCATTTCGGGCAGGGAATAAATACGGTCACGTTCCTGTTTCACTTCCCATAATTCATGGTGCCCCATGATTACCGTATCAATCACACTATATTGTTCAAAGGCGAACTGGTCCTGGCGTAATTTACCAATACGTTCATTGGGATCGTAGGAAACATTGCCGCCCGACGGCACCAAATCGCCACCCAAAATCTTCATGAAGGTGGATTTTCCGCTGCCGTTCGCACCGATTAAACCGTACCGATTACCCCCGCCAAATTTAACGGAGATATTTTCGAACAGTGGCTTGCTGCCAAACTGCATGGTGATATTGCTGCTAACTAACACGGCATTGACCTTAGTGAAGAGAGTGGATGGAAAACGGCGGCTATTATGCCAGATGTGACGTAGCGCACGCCAGTCTCCGGCTACCCTTGCATGAGTGTCTGTTGAAAACGCATGACTTTTTATTTTCACTGCCCGTACGTTTGCCGCTTAACCCAGCCGCTGGCTAAACGTACCGGACGCTGCGCAGAGGGGAAGCCCTACCTGCGCACGCCACACCGGGTGCATGACAGCGAGAGTAATAAAGCAAAGAGCAGGGTTTTTTAAATAAAAAAAGCCGGCGACATAAATGTCGCCGGCTACCACTTACAAGGATTGTGTCGATTAATCGATCAGGAAGCTGTCCAGGCTTTTACCTTCGTCCAGCGCTTTTTTAATTGCTGCTGGCGTGCGGCCCTGGCCGGTCCATGATTTTTTCTCGCCATTTTCGTCGGTGTAAGAATATTTAGCCGGACGTGGCGCACGCTTAGTGCGTTTTTTACCCTGCTCCAGCGCACCTAATAATTCATTAGGATCGATGCCATCAGCCAACAGCATTTCGCGATATTTCGATAACTTCTCTTCTTTTTCACGATTCTGTTGTTCTTCAGCGTGCGCTTCTTCACGACGTTCCGTTACTACAACGGTCAATTTCTCAAGAATTTCTTCCAGATCGCTCAGTGGCAGTTCACGAGCCTGGGCACGTAATGTGCGAATGTTGTTTAGAACTTTAAATGCGTCACTCATCACAATATCCTTGATTAAGGGGTTTAATTAAACTGTAGCGTCAAGATTACCTAATTCAAATAAAAAAATAAATTAATTTATTACTACAGATAATTCCGATAGGTTTTTTAAATGTCAGTGAAGTATTCAGAATGCTTATGTGGAGAGATAATTAACCTCAAATTAACACTAAATGCCTGCTATCCTTGCACAATGTAAACGATTTCATTGATTACACTTACTGTATGAATTCGCTATGCGCTTTTAAATTTTAACGCTGAATATTTTTTAACACCGGTGAAGAATTTGGATTAATTTGCCTGTCCTGACTCAGACGTTCTCCGCCCGGAACACGCGGTCTGTGAACAAAATAGCTGACGTCGGGTACGAGGTTTATCGCGCTTCGCCACAATAATATCGGCTTTATGGCGAATAAAATGTGGGGATATTGCCTTTGTCCCCCTTCACTCCCCGACAAAAATGCTGCATCGGCACAGGCAAGGCGACGGCGTTTCACAGCCGTTATAAGGTTGAATACATTTACAGACAATTTATGCTTCACAGTAAGTGCGCCGGCTAAATAGCCAGCAACCCTTTTAAACCACCAGCTTTAAGGGTGATTAAATGAGTTTACTGAACGATATAACAGATAAATAATAAAGCGCAGGTATTACACTGTCTGATAACAGGCCGTGGTCTGCCGAAAGGCCACGGCCTGAAGGATTAATTTACCTGGGTCGCAGGTCCAAACACGTCATACTGAGGGAGCTGAACGTTTTGATAGGTTTCCCAGCCGCCGCCCAGCGCTTTGTAGAGCGCCACGAGATCCAGCCCGCTTTGCATGCGCGCCTGTGTTGCCTGCTCCTCGGCCTGGGCGAGCTGGCGCTGCGCATCTAGCACCTCAAGGAAGGTCGATAATCCCTGGCGATAGCTGTCGCTCGCCAAATCAAAGGTCCGTTGCAGTGCACCGGTCGTTTCGTCCAGCGCCGTGACGCGCTGCTGATCGGCCCGGTAACTCACAAGGGCGTTTTCGACATCCTGCAAAGCCGTCAGCACCGTCTGGCGATAATCCAGCGCCGCGCTGGCCTGCTGAGCACGTGCAAGCTTCACGCTGGAAACCAGCCGGCCCCCCTGAAAAAGAGGAATCGACAGCGAAGGCCCCACGCTATAGAAGTGGCTGCTCCAGTCGTCCAGATAACTGGCATCGGTATTGCGCACGCCCAACTGTCCGGTAAGAGAGAGGCTGGGGAACAGCTGTGCGACAGAAACGCCGATCCCGGCGGTTTGCGCATGGAGTTTCGCCTCTGCCTGGCGAATATCCGGGCGTCGACGCGCTAAGGTTGAGGGAATGCCGACCGCGACCGCATTCGGCAAGGCTGGCAGCGCTTTCGGCGTCTGCAGTTCTGCATCCAGCGCGCCGGGGGTTTTACCGATAAGCACAGCCAGACCGTTCATCGCCTGACGCGTTTGCGCCTGATACTGCGGTAGCTGCGCCTGTAAACTGCTCAACTGTGCCCGGGCATTTTCCACATCGGTTAACGGCGCCAGGCCATTGCGCTGCTGGCTTTGTGTCAGTTGCCAGGTCTGATCCGCCACCGCGATTTGCTGTTGCAGCGTGTTGACGGTTGCCTGCGCCCCACGCAGTTGTAACCAGGCACGGACAACTTCCGCTTCCAGCGACACCAGCGCATCGTTACGTTGCTCAATGGCCGCCTGTTGCTGTGCATTGGCTGATTCGATCTGACGTCGTACCTTGCCCCACAGATCCAGTTCCCAACTGGCATCGAAGCTGCCCTGATATAAGGTGACGGGCTGCGTCAGCCCGTTCAACTGGCTGGCGACAGTGCTGTCTACCTGGTCATTGACCCCATTCGCTTTCAGCAAACCTTCCAGCCCCAGTTGCTGACGCGTGACTTTTGCCGAACCGTTCAGGCTGGGAAACAAGCCGCCCTGCGACTGAGATAACTGCTCGCGCGCGCCCGCAATGCGCAGGACGGTCTGCTGCAACGACAGATTACCCGCGATTGCGCGGGCAATCAGGCTGTCCAGTTGGGGATCGTTGAAGTTACGCCACCAGCGCGTATCCACTGCCGACGTCTGCGGTTTCGAGCGCTCCTGAGAATCCAGCGCGTGGTAGCTGCCCGGCAGCTGAGGTTTTGGCGCCTGGTAGTCCGGGCCCACGCTGCAACCTGCCAGCGATAACGTCAGCAACAAGGTAAAGGGATTCAGGCGATACGTAGTCATAACCTTCATGTCAGTGTGCTCCTGCACTGCCTTCGCTTTTGACGGGCGACAGCAGCCAACAAAATGGAATCAAAATCAGGGCGACAATACTTAAGCCTGAAAAGACGTCGATATAAGCCAGAATGCGTGACTGGACAATCATCTCTTTATAGAGCTGGCCGGTTGCCAGCGTCACGGGATCGCCCACCGCCGACGTAAAGTCGCGAATCGCCTGCGCCCAGTGCTGAACGGTAATGTTAAATTGTTCATTTAACGGCGTCATGTTGTGCACCATGTGGGCCGAACGCGCCTGCTCCCGCTCCGTAATTGCCGCCGTGGATAACGAGATGCCAATCGAACCCGCAACGTTACGGAACATCGTAAATAATGCTGATGCATCCGCGTTCAGGCGTTGTGGGATGGTAATGAAGGCAATGGTGGTCAGCGGCACAAACAGGAAGCCCAGGCCAATAGACTGCGCACTGCGCATCATGACCAGCGTGGAGAAATCGACATTGGGCGTTAACGTGGACGAGTAGAAAAACGCCAGGGCCAGGCAGCTAAAACCAAATGCGATGATATAGCGGGTTTGCACGACCGGCATCAGCTTAAGCACCAGCGGAATCGTCAGCACAATCAGCACGGCTCCGGGTGAAAGCACCAGCCCTGACCAGGTCGCCGTATAACCCAGATCCTGCTGGGCCAGTTGAGGCAGCACGACGGAACTACCATACAGAATCATCGCCATCCCGGCCATGAGCAGGCCCGCAACCCAGAAGTTACGGTCTTTCATTACCAGAATGTCGACCACCGGTTTGCGGGCATACATTAGCCAGTAGACGGCTCCGACAATGCCGACCAGCGCCAGTACCGCGAATAACACAATAAAGTGCGACGCAAACCAGTCCTCATCTTCACCCCGATCCAGCATCACCTGCAGGCAGCCCAGGCCCAGCGTAATTAAACCGATACCGATGTAGTCAATTTTCAGTTTGCCCTTGGCCCACTTGCGCTCCCATGGCGGATCTTCCAGCAGCGGCAAAATGGCCATGATCGTCAGGATACCGACCGGGATATTGATAAAGAACACCCAGCGCCAGCTGTAGTTATCCGTAATCCAGCCGCCCAGCGTCGGGCCGATAACAGGCGCCACGATAATCGCAATCGAGGAAAGGCCAAACGCTTTGCCCCGATCCTCAGGTTTAAAGTAGTCGAGCAGCACCGACTGCTGCACAGGCTGCAGGCCACCGCCGAAAAACCCTTGCAGGACGCGGAACAGAATGATCTGCCAGAGTTCGGTGGCAATACCACACAGGAATGAGCAGATCGTGAACATGACGATACAGATTAAGAAAAACTGTTTACGGCCAAATAAACGACTGAAGAAGGCAGAGATGGGCAGCACAATGCCGTTCGCCACGAGGTACGAGGTTAGCACCCAGGTGGATTCATCGTAACTGGATGAGAGCGAACCGGCGATATGTGGCAGGGCCACGTTCACGATGGTGGTATCCAGGATTTCCATAAATACCGCCAGCGTTACCGTAATGGCCACGAGCCACGGATTACTGGCGGGTTTCCAGCTCTGCGATTCACTCATTCCACGGTTACCTTCGGTTCAACCGATAAGCCCAGTGGCAGTGGACGGTTAGGATCCAGTCCTTTATCAATCACAATCTTGACCGGCACGCGCTGAACGATTTTCACGTAGTTGCCCGTGGCATTCTCCGCCGGGAAGGTCGAAAAGCGCGAACCGGTGCCCATCTGGATGCTGTCGACGTGGCCTTCAAGTTTCATGTCAGGCCAGGCATCCACGCTGATGGTTACCTTGTCGCCGGGATTCATTCGCTCCAGCTGTGACTCTTTAAAGTTGGCGGTGATCCAGATATCCGGGGAAACCAGTGAGAACAAGGCGCTGCCCGCCTGAACCAACGTTCCCAACTGGACATTTCGCTTAGTCACAAACCCGTCGTAAGGAGCACGAACCTGAGTGTAAGACAGATTCAGCTCGGCCACATTCAGTTGGGCTTTTGCCTGCTCGACCTGTTCCTGACGCGCTTCAACATTGGTTTCCTGCTGACGGATTTGCAGGGCCACCTGCGAGGCGACTTCCACCTGAGCTTTGGCGCTTTGCAGTTGTGCCTGCGCGGAGCGTAACTGCGCCGAGGCTGAATCAATGTTGCGTTGACTGGTGGCGCGGGGATCGACGCCGCGCTGACGACGGTAATCCGCCTGCGCATTCAGGTAGTTGGCCTCGGCTTTGGCCTGATCGGCCAGCGCCTGGTCGCGTTGCGCCGGGTACTGAACGCGCGACAGTGCCAGTTGCGCCTGAGCCTGGTGCAACTGTGCCATGGCCAGGCCAAGCTGTGCTTTTGCCTGCGCGCGCTGGGCTTCGTTATCGCTGGGATCGATTTCCACCAGCAGATCGCCCTTCTTCACGCGCTGGTTGTCTTTCACCAGCAATTTTACGACGTAACCCGAGGCTTTCGCTGCGATAGTCACTGCGTTGCCTTCGGTAAACGCATCGTCAGTCGTTTCTTCATTACGGGTGGTAAACCAGAAGAAGAACGCCACGATCAACATCACCACGACGACGACCGCCAAAATAATTAACGGCTTTTTGCCGGGACGCTTACGCGGTTTCTCGTCGTTATCGCTTTGGCTATCGTGTTCTGGGCTGTTTTTATCGGGCGCGTTTTCTGTGTCTTTCTGATGTGGGTCGCGGTTGTTGTTGTTCTCGCTCATAGTGTCCGTCGCTGGCTAAGGCCCTCAGTCCTGGGCGTAGAAAGTCAACTAAACATTAGATCGAAAACTGACAAAATCCAGTACAACTTTACTTAACTTGAGAAAGTTCGCACGTCCTGCCACGAGGGCAGGACAGGTTCGCGTCAGGCAACCAGTTTGAGCAACAGCCAGCCGGTCAGCATCGACCATGCGAGTAAGGGAACGGAGAACAGATGGAAGCGCCACCAGATGGCACGATCTTTCGCCATGCGCAGCGCAATCAGGTTGGCAAGCGAACCCGGTAGCAGGCCAAACCCACCGATATTGACCGCCCAGGCAAGGACGTCTGAAGGCGGCACTTTCTGCAAAAGCAGGATCGTGGCAGGCACATTACTGATCACCTGTGACAAGCCAATCGCCAACAGGTAAAGCTCCCCTTTGGCAAGATGGGCAATCGCATCAAAATGGGCCTGCACAACAGGCAAGCGTGTCAGCAAGAACACGTCCAGGAACATGACGATAAAGACCACCAGCAGGCTCCAGTCGATATTCAGCAATACCTGGCGCGCCATAATAAAAAAGCAGACAAGAATCAGCAGTAGCGCCCAGCCGGTCAGGTGCCACTCCAGCGCGGCGATAAACAAGACGTAAAGCGCCAGACTGACGGCAAACAGCGGCTTCTGCCAGCTGTGCTGTTCTGCGTTCTCATGTTTTTCAATCGCGCGTTTGGCAAAACTAAACCAGGTGACGACCAGCAGGCTTAACAGCAGCCAGACGGCCAGCGGCGTCATTTGCCAGATAAAACCGACTACACTCAGCGAGCCGTGGCTCCACAGCAAAATATTCTGCGGATTGCCCACCGGCGTCAGCAACGAACCGGCATTTACGGCCAGCGCTTCGAAGATGATTAAGCGGGAAATCGGTAAATGGGAAAACTTGCGCAATGTCAGCGTCAGCGGCACCAGAATAAACAGGGCCACATCGTTGGTTAAGAAGGTCGAGAGCACCGCCGCCGCCAGCACCATAAACAGGGCCAGCGTGCGCTCATGCTTAAACCCCGCAATTAACCGACCGCCCAGAACATCAAAATACCCACTGGTTTCTAACCCCTTGGTGAGGATAAGCAGCCCACTCAGGGTGATGATGGTGTGCCAGTCCACTGCGGCAGGCAGATCCGCCCAGTGGTAATGAGCAAGAAACAGCAGAACAACCCCAACAACGACTAACAAGTGCAATATATGGTCATGCAGAAATGAGCGAAGCACAATGGGCATGATGTCCGGCGCCTTAACTGAGGATTAATTGTTTTGGTAAAATTTCTGGAATACGGCCAGGGTTTCATCACTGACGTGATGTTCGATGCCTTCAGAATCGCGGCGTGCCGTTTCCGGACTAATGCCAAGCGCTAACAGGAAGGTTTCAACGATGTGATGGCGGGCGCGGCTCTCTTCAGCCAGCTTTTCCCCTTCACGCGTCAAAAAGACGCCGCGATAAGGCACCTGCTCGACCAGGCCGGCAGTTCCTAACCGCTTTAACATTTTGGCGACGGTCGGTTGCGAAACCCCCAAACGCGCGGCCATGTCGACCTGGCGCGCCTCGCCAAACTCACCAATCAAATCAGAGATTAGCTCAACATAGTCATCAATCAGTTCACGACGATGCGCTTCGCGCACCTGCCGAAAACCTTCGACATGCTCTTCAATATCTTTTAGTGGTCCTTGCGGGGCAGAAACCACGCTTTTGGCACGACGACTCATTCAGCTTCCTCTTTATTTTTTCCACACCAGCCCTTCCGTGTGGATTTAGCTGCGCTCATTGTAAACCAGGCGCAAATAAGCTCAAATTTTTCGTCGTTAGCCTTGGCTAAACGGTATAGCCAGTGCTATATTTGCCGATAATGTAAACAGAGTGATGCATTAAAGCACGATCTCTGCTTACCGTTGCGTTAAATTTTATGGGAGGTGATGCTATGAGCACTCTGAAAAGCTGTATCGACTGCAGCAAATGCTTCCAGGCCGAAAAAATAACATCAGGAAAATCCTGGTGGTGCCTGCTGACGCGCTCCCCTTTTACGCTGCGCCTCATGCTTATTGAGCGTCTGCTGGGCCAGCAGCCGGAAACACGCTACTGCCAAAAACTGATCTGGCGCGGCTGAATCCGTTTTCACATTCAGATTCATTACCCACGCGCGGCCTGTTTTCCTTTCCTCGCCGCGCGCCTGCATTGATCCACGCTTCTGATCTAGTCACCTGTGCCCTGCGCTTAGCGCTGTTCCTGTAAAGGTAAGCGTCAAAATACAGCCGCTGTGTAAGGCGCCCTTCTTTTATTCTGTGCGGGCCTGGAAAAAAGGCTTCCTGCCAGGGAAGTCCGGGGCGCGGGTTAATGTCAGAACGTAATGCGGCGCGGAGAAGACAGATACAGGGACAGTCGCGGTGGCAAAGACAAAGACAAAGACAAAGACAAAGACAAAGGCAGGTTATTAGCGCGGGTTTTTGTTACCAATAAAAACGGCCCTGAAGAGGGCCGTTTTTTTAATCTCGACTAAGCTCGCTTAGAAGCTGTAGCCTACGCCAGCAATCCAGGTGCCAACGTCAACGCTACGGATGCGGCTCTGCTCATAGCCAACGTCCAGTGCAACGTTTTCCATTGGGTTGAACTGCATACCTGCGCCGTAAGAGAAACCGTAGTCGCTGGTGTCAGCTTTGTCGCGTGAAGTGGTGTCGTTAGCCTGGTATTTGCCGTAGCCAACACCAACCACACCATAGATGCTTGCCCAGTCATTCAGACGGAATGCTGGACCACCGGTGATACCGTAGTACTGGCCTTTATTGTAAATGCCGTCTTCGGTACGATCTTTCTCGGTGTAAGTGAATGAGCCGATCCAACCCAGTGGGTTAGAACCGTCTTCATAGCGATATTTCAGGTTGAAGCCGTTTGCTTTGTTAGCAAAGCCCTGGTAGTCGCTCTGTGCGTAGCCACCGGTTACGGTGCTCTGTGCCATGGCGGAACCTGTTGCGACTGCTAACACACAGGCTAATGCTGAAAGACATGCAATTTTTTTCATAACCACCTCAAATGTGAAAGTACTTCTCTCCTGACAACGCTAAAAATATAACAAAAAATAGCGAGAAACTCTGCCCGCATTTTGTTGTCTAACACAGTGTTTGGTGTAACAGAAAGTTAATGGAGTTTCCTATGTCATTCATTTTTCTTATAAAAACCGTCATATCCTTGCAATAATGACCCCAAACAAATTTTCATTCTTTAAGTAAATTCCTAAAAAAACCTGACATTAATTTACTTTTCAGCCGGAAAAACTGATTAAAAAGCAGGCAAACAGACAAAATTAAAATCAGTTTACGTCCCCTTTTTGACCAACATTTCCTTTACACTGGTCATCTTGTTAGCTCATTGATTGGGAAGTATCAACAGGATGTCAGTTTCGCCACTCAAATCGCTCACGCCAGCTTTACTCCCTGTCGTCGTGTTACTTATCTCGATGTTGTCGCTTCAGGGCGGCGCCTCACTGGCAAAAACACTTTTTCCCACCGTGGGTGCCACCGGCATCACCGCATTGCGCCTTGGCTTTGGCACCGTCATCCTTTGCCTCATCTTCAAGCCCTGGCGACTGCGTTTTCGTCCTGAACAGCGCATGCCGCTGATTATTTATGGCTTAGCATTGGGTACGATGAACTTTTTATTTTACCTGTCTATTCGGACGGTACCGCTTGGCATCGCGGTCGGGCTGGAGTTTGTTGGCCCGCTTACGCTTGCGCTGCTCGGCTCACGTCGGCCACTCGATTTTCTTTGGGTCATACTGGCGGTCATTGGGCTGTGGTTTTTACTGCCGTTCAGTACCGGTATTACCTCCGTCGATCCGATAGGTGCACTATTTGCGCTCGGTGCCGGTGTCTGTTGGGCAGTCTATATTCTGTCAGGGCAGCGCGCGGGCGCAGAGCACGGCGCGGCAACGGTCGCCATCGGCTCCCTGATCGCTTCGCTGATTTTTGTTCCCGTAGGGCTGACGTTTGCCGCAAGCGGCATCTGGCAATGGAGCGTCGTGCCGGTTGCCATTTTAGTGGCCTTTCTTTCAACGGCGCTTCCCTATTCACTGGAAATGATGGCACTGACCCGTTTACCTGCGCGCATTTTTGGTACGCTGATGAGTCTTGAGCCTGCGGTGGCGGCGCTGTCTGGCATGCTTTATCTGAATGAGAGCCTTTCTGGCGTGCAGTGTCTGGCGCTGCTGGCGATTATCCTGGCCTCGTCCGGCGCTACCCTGACCATGCGTCCCAGAAAGCGCCAGTTAAATGCAATAGAATTATCTGATAATAAAAAGAAATAACAGGTTTCCGCCTGCTGAAAGGCAGGCTAAATAACAATAACTCTCATGCCGATAATTATTTCAGTTAATGTGTAATAGAAAGTTAATATTTAATACAGATAAAAATCATTCGATTGAATTTTTATTTAACCATATGTATTTAAAGTGCTTTATGAAATTTTAACTTTAACAATTTATTAACTATTTCACCCGCGCACCCACGCACGCTAAGGTGAATGCTATTTCATCCATTGATTAAGTCAATCCTGCAAGGCGGCAAATCGCTGCTATACTTAGTTTCGTACTTGATAGGACAACCATTGAAAGAGAGGACTGAAACAATGAGTACCGCTAAACTGGTTAAAACAAAATCTTCTGATCTACTTTATACCCGTAATGACGTGGCAGATGACGAAAAGCGCGCCACCATTGAGGTGCTCAATCGCCTGGTCGTGGAGTTCATCGATCTGTCCCTGATCACTAAGCAAGCGCACTGGAACATGCGCGGCGCGAACTTCATCGGTGTGCACGAAATGCTGGACGGTTTCCGTACCACCATCACCGATCATCAGGACACTATCGCGGAACGCGTGGTGCAACTGGGTGGTGTAGCACTGGGTACCACTCAGGTCGTCAACGATAAAACGCCACTGAAAAGCTATCCGCTTAATATCCACAGCGTACAGGATCATCTGAAAGCGCTGGCCGACCGTTATGCTGTGGTGGCTAACGATACGCGCAAAGCGATTTCTGAAGTGAAAGATGAAGATACCGCCGATATTTTTACCGCGGCTTCTCGTGACCTGGATAAATTCCTGTGGTTCATTGAGTCTAATATCGAATAACGGTTTTACAGGCTATTACCAGGCGGGGAAACCCGCCTTTTTTACGTCTGTATTACTATAATTTATGACTTTGTTAACATTTCTGACGCTGCGCCCTTCCCGTTTTCGCCTTCTGATGCACACTACTCCTGCACCACTTTAGCGCTTCGCACCATGATGGACCACCATAATGGTGCATCGGCGCGACAGGTTGCAGAATCGTGTCAGCGATGATCTCCTGATCATTATGTTTTTTACATTTTGAAAAGTTGGCATACTTTTTTCATATGATAGCCCGCAAATGATAGCTCGCAAACCCGGGCCCTGTGCCTGGTCGCAATAAGGAAAAATGATGAAATCGCTATTTAACATCTCTGTGGCCGCGTTGGCGCTGGCCTTCTCTCTCTCCACTCCCGCAGCAGAAAAGAAACTGATCGTCGCCACCGATACGGCTTTTGTCCCGTTTGAATTCAAACAAGGTGACAAATATGTCGGCTTTGACGTGGATTTATGGGATGCCATTGCGAAGGAACTGAAACTGGATTACACCCTGAAGCCGATGGACTTCAGCGGCATCATCCCTGCCCTTCAGACGCACAACGTTGATGTGGCACTGGCCGGCATTACCATTACTGACGAGCGCAAGAAAGCCATTGAGTTCTCTGATGGCTACTACAAAAGCGGTCTGCTGGTCATGGTGCGTAACAACGAGAAAGACATCAAAGGCATTGACGATCTGAACGGCAAAGTGGTGGCGGTGAAGAGCGGCACGGGTTCCGTAGATTATGCGAAGGCGCACATTAAAACGAAAGATTTGCGTCAGTTCCCGAATATCGATAACGCTTACATGGAACTGGGCACCAACCGCGCTGACGCAGTGCTGCACGATACGCCCAATATCCTCTATTTCATCAACACCGCAGGTAAAGGCCGTTTCAAAGCTGTAGGTGATTCTATTGAAGCCCAGCAGTACGGCATTGCGTTCCCGAAAGGCAGTGATGAACTGCGTGAAAAAGTGAACGGCGCGCTGAAAACGCTTAAAGAGAACGGTACCTACAATCAACTCTATAAAAAGTGGTTCGGAACTGAACCGAAATAATCACTGAGCCCGTTTTTTATTTTTCAGCAGGGACCCTGTCCCTGCTTTTTTCCATCGCAACAACAGCGGAGTTTCACCATGGATTTTGACTGGAGCGTCATCTGGCCAGCCATGCCCGCGCTACTCGAAGGCGCAAAACTGACCTTAATTATTTCCATTATTGGCCTGGTCGGTGGATTGATCATCGGCCTGGTCGCGGGTTTTGCCCGCGCATACGGTGGCTGGCTGAGCAATAATATCGCCCTGGTTTTTATTGAAATCATTCGCGGTACGCCCATCGTCGTGCAGGTTATGTTCATCTATTTTGCCCTGCCTATGGCGTTCCCGGATTTGCGCATCGATCCGTTCACCGCCGCGGTGGTAACCATTATGATTAACTCGGGTGCCTATATTGCGGAAATTACCCGCGGTGCGGTCCTGTCCATTAACAAAGGCTTTCGCGAGGCCGGGCTGGCTTTGGGCCTGTCAGGCCGCGAAACCCTGCGCTACGTCATCATGCCGCTGGCGCTGCGTCGTATGCTGCCCCCGCTGGGCAATCAGTGGATTGTCAGCATTAAGGACACCTCGCTGTTTATTGTGATCGGTGTGGCCGAACTGACCCGCCAGGGACAGGAAATTATTGCCGGTAACTTCCGCGCGCTGGAAATCTGGAGCGCTGTGGCCGTTATTTATCTTGTGATTACGTTGGTGTTGAGCTTTGTGCTGCGCCGTATTGAGAAAAGGGTGAAAATCCTGTGATTGAATTTAAAAACGTCTCAAAGCATTTTGGCCAAACCCAGGTGCTGCACAATATCGACCTGAAGATTAATCAGGGTGAAGTCGTCGTGATTATCGGCCCCTCCGGTTCGGGTAAATCGACGCTGCTGCGTTGCATCAACAAGCTGGAAGAGATCACCAGCGGCGAACTGATCGTCGATGGCCTGAACGTTAACGATCCCAAAGTAGACGATCGCCTTATTCGTCAGGAAGCCGGCATGGTGTTTCAGCAGTTCCACCTTTTCCCGCAGATGAGTGCGCTGGATAACGTGGCTTTTGGCCCGATTCGCGTTCGCGGTGCCAGCAAAGAAGACGCACGAAAACTGGCCCATAGCCTGCTGGCGAAAGTGGGCCTGGCCGAGCGCGCCAACCATTTCCCTTCTGAGCTTTCGGGTGGACAGCAACAGCGCGTGGCGATTGCCCGGGCACTGGCGGTGAAACCCAAAATGATGCTGTTTGATGAGCCCACCTCCGCGCTGGACCCAGAACTGCGTCACGAAGTGCTGAAAGTCATGCAGGATCTGGCTGAAGAAGGCATGACAATGGTTATCGTCACACACGAAGTGGGTTTTGCCCGGAAAGTGGCGTCGCGCCTGATCTTTATTGATAAAGGCCGCATTGCCGAAGACGGCGATCCGGACCGTCTGATCAGTGATCCGCCCAGCGAACGTCTGCGCGAATTTTTACAGCACGTTTCCTGAGCGCGAACGGGCCGGCAGGCGGCCCGTTTTTCTCTGGCGACGCCACACGATGATGCAGCGAACTGACGCAAGCGCCTGCGTTAGCGGGACAATCGCTGCGCGCGTTGGGCGGCGGACATAAAGCTCCAAGCCAGGAACCGGCTCTGCTTCTGCCCCTGCGCCATATTGACCACACGTACCACCTGGGTATCCAGCGCCTTCAGCTGTTTCTCCAGCGCGGGTAAATGCTCTTTGCGCGATACCAGCGATGTAAACCAGACGACCTGCTGAGCCAGACTGGCGCTTTCAGCGATCATTTTCCCGACAAAGCCCTTTTCTCCCCCTTCGCACCACAATTCATTGTGCTGGCCGCCAAAGTTCAGCGGTGCAGCCGGTGCCAGTCCCAGGTTGCGCGTTTTGCGCTGTGAACCGGCCGCCGCCTCTGCCGCAGAAGCGTGAAAAGGCGGATTGCAGATGACCGCATGGAAGTTTTCATTCTTATTCACCACGCCATTCAGCACCACGGCGGGATTTTTTTGCCGACGCAGGCGGATCAGGCGTTGCATGCCCGGGTTCGCCGCGACAATTTTTGTCGCCGTTTTTAGTGCCGCGTCATCAATATCCGTGCCGGTAAAACGCCAGCCATATTCCGCCGCGCCGATCAGGGGATAAATACAGTTCGCCCCGCAGCCAATATCCAGGATGTCCGCCGGCGGGATCCTGCCCTGGTTGTCCAGTGCCAGTAAATCGGCCAGGTAGTGAAGATAGTCAGCGCGCCCCGGCACGGGCGGGCACAACGAACCAGGCGCCAGTTGCCAGTCAAGGCCGTAGAACCGTTTAAGCAGCGCCTGATTCAACAGCATGACCGCTTCAGGATCGGCAAAGTCCACCGACATGACGCCATAGCCGTTGGGCCGGACTTTTTCTGCCAGCGGCGGGTGCGCTGCCGTCAGCGCGGCAAAATCATATTCACCCTGGTGGCGGTTACGGGCATGGAAAGGGGACGGGCTGGCAGACTTTTTCATACGTTCTCTCATATTTTCAGGCGCGCGTACAATACGCTGTGGCGGGCAGAAAATAAACCGCATTCTCGGACAGAGCGGCCAGCAGGCCGACGTTGCGGACGTGCGAAATCGCGAGGGTACGGCGTCGTTGCAGGAAAGCGAGGTGAGCAAAAAAGCAAAATGCGCCCCGCCAGCAACAATGCTGGCGGGGCGTTAAGTCTGCGGGATTATTTAAAATCGACGCGCATTAAATCCTGAATCGGCATGCCCCGGGTGGTTTCAACACAGCGGTCAATATAGCTGGTGAATCCTGGCGGTGAGCTCATGCCCAGACGCAGTAATTTGTCGTTAGAGAACACTACATTCAGACGGGCGAACTCGCCGTAAAGACGCATTGCGCGCAACATCAGACGTTCGTTGCAGGGTCCGTAGATCTTTTTAAAGTTCTTACGCTCTTTAACGATTTCGCTGAAATCAACCTGCAGATAATTCGGTGCCAACGGGGCACTTTTTTCTGCACTGGCAAAAGCCGAATCAATTTCAGAGAAGGTATTACTGCTGCGCTCGCCGGCAGAGATGTGATAAACCATCTCCTTGGTGCAGCCATGATCCATCAGGAACACCAGCGATTTGGCACAGTAGTCTACCGGGATGACATCAACACGGTCATCGAGTGAGCAGAGGAATTTCTCCAGCTTCATGACCATTTTAAACACCCAGAAGATGCTGCCTGACGGCGTGCACCCTTCCTGAGAGTGGCCCACCACAATGGACGGACGCGCGATGACCAGTGGCAGATGCGGCAATTCCTGTTTGATCTTATTTTCGATATACGACTTGGAATAGGTGTAATCGACAATGTGATCTTCGCGTGAAGACAGCACCAGATCTTCTTTTACAATCTCACCGTGATCCGGGGCAGACGACATCGCCGTGCCGACGTGGACGAATTTAACAAACTCAGGCAAGGCTGCCATTCTGGCGGCCAGTTTAAACGTCCCTTCCACGTTGACGCGCCAGATATCGTTATTCTCACCAAATGACGCAATCGCTGCGCAGTTGATAACGTGGCTGATCTGATCGATGCGCGCATCATCCAGGAAAAGCTCCGGGGCCAGCAAATCGCCGACCAGAATCTGATCTGCTGTCAGGCGCGCAATCGCCTGCGCCGAACATGAAAACTTGGTTAAATTATCTTTAACCCTCTCCAGTCCCTGGTTAGCATCGCTGGCTCTGACGAGCAGCAATAACTCAACATCCTGGCGCATCAGCAATTCTGCCACGACTGCACCACCAACGAATCCAGAAGATCCTGTAACAAGAATTTTTTTCATATTCGACCACGAGAACAATTGATGAGATTGCATAATGCCTCAGTTTCGTTAAACAAATACGAAACTTTCATTAGCACAAAATGTATAAAATGATTCCGTTTAACTTTCGTTTACTTTTTAAACACATCTTTTCGCGGATTGCTCATCAAATAAATAATTAAGATATTGATATTTAAAGTTATTAACGCTGTAGTACAGAACATTCCCTCCTGTCGCTGAACCAGACTAATCTGGTTAACAATGCGCAAAAAAGCGGTGCGGCTCTGACGGTTTAACGCATGGCGGACAGGCCAGGCTAGACTCTGTTTTTATCCAGGAGATGACGATGCATAAACGCTATTCCTATCAGCCCCGCGCCGGACACGGTTTGCCTCACGATCCACTGAATGCCATCATTGGCCCACGTCCAATAGGCTGGATCAGCAGCACCAGCGCCAAAGGCGTGCGCAACCTTGCGCCCTACAGTTTTTTTAACTGTTTCAATTACCAGCCGCCCATTATTGGCTTCGCCAGCAGCGGCTGGAAAGACAGTGCGCAAAACATCGCTGAAACAAAAGAATTTGTCTGGAATCTGGCGACCCGACCGCTGGCGGAGGCCATGAATGAAAGCTCAATTTCTGCCCCAGCCGATCAGGACGAGTTTGCCCTGGCAGGCTTAACCCCTCTGGCCGCCTCGCAGGTCAAGGCCTGTCTGGTACAGGAAAGTCCGGTGAATTTTGAATGCAGGCTGACACAACTGATTCAGTTACAGGATGCCGGCGGGCGCGCCATCGACAGCTGGCTGGTGCTGGGCGAAGCCGTTGCCATCCATATTGACGAAAGCCTGCTGGAAAACGGTATTTATCAGACGGCGAAAGCGGAACCGATTTTACGCGCCGGTGGACCCAGCGCGTATTACGGCATTAGTGAAGCACAGCGCTTTGACCTGGTGCGGCCCGATGCGCGCCGCAGCTAAGTCAGAGCAGTTCTGCCGAATGCGTTCGTAACGTTTTGACCGCACGGGCGATCTCAGGTGCCAGCCAGCGATCGTCCTGCCAGCGGGTAACGACTTCGCGCCGTTGCCGCCAGGCGCGTCGCGGACCAGTGCGCTTTACTGTGGCATTCCTGCGTCTGACAGGCGGGCGCTACGCATCACGAACGTCGCCGTCAGCCCTTGCCCTGCGCCACAAAGCTGTGTAAAAGCGGCTTCAGGACTTTTTTCAGTTCTGCCGCGCGGGCTTCATGCCAGGTAAAGGGCGGTGTCTCGTCCATATAATTGATTTGCGACAGCTCCAGTTGCACCGCCTGGATCTGCCGATCGGGTTGACCGTAAGCGCGCGTAATGTAGCCGCCTTTGAAACGGCCATTGACAACCCAGCTATAGCGATCCTGCGCGCTGCATACCGATGTCAGCCCGTCGATGACGCGATTGCTGCAACTGGCCCCGTCATTGGTACCAATATTGAGATCCGGCAGGCGACCGTCAAACAGTCGTGGAATTTCACTGGCAATCGAATGGGCGTCAAACAGCAGCGCATAGCCAAATTCCGCTTTCATCTGCGCCAGCGTCTGCTGGATCTGCTGATGATAAGGCTGCCAGATTGTCTGAATATATCCCTGTCGCTGTGCATCCGTGGGGGCTTTGCCCGCAACAAATGTCGGCGTGCCGTCAAACAGGGTTTCCGGAAACAGGCCGGTGGTGGCGGTCGTATAAAGCGGTTGATTGTCTGAGGGACGATTGAGATCGACAACAAAGCGTGAGTAGCGGCCAATAACCAGACTGGCTCCCATATCACGCACAAAATCATAAAGGTGTGGAATGTGCCAGTCCGTATCCGGTAAGTCACGGGCGGCATCGCTGAGCCCGGCTTCAACTTCCGGTGTTAACATCGTGCCGGCATGGGGAATACTGACCAGCAGCGGGATAGTCCCTTGGGTAAAATGAAAAGGTGTCATTGTACTTCTCCGCGGTAGATAACGGTACAGGGCAGTTCACCGCCCAGCCAGTAAACCAGTTCCGCCGGGCGGGCCAGCGGCCAGTGAACAAAACTGGCCACTTTTCCCGCCTCCAGCGAACCGTGACTTGCCTCCAGCCCCAGCGCCTTTGCCCCCCACAGGGTCACGCCTGCCAGCGCTTCTTCCGGTGTCATGCCGAACAGGGTGCAGCCCATATTCAGCATCAGGCGCAGCGACAGCGCGGGCGATGTGCCGGGGTTGGCATCACTCGCCAGTGCCATGGGCACACCATAGCGTCGGAACAACGCTACCGGCGGGCGCTGCGTTTCCCGCAGCAGATAAAACGCGCCGGGCAATAACACGGCTACCGTACCCTGTTCTGCCATTGCCTGAACATCCGTTTCCGTTGCATATTCCAGATGATCGGCGGACAGCGCGCCATAACGGGCGGCCAGCGCCGCTCCGCCCAAAGAGGAAAGCTGCTCGGCATGCAGTTTCACCGGCATGCCCAGCGCCGTTGCCCGGTCAAATACCCGGGCGACCTGCTGCGGGGTAAACGCCAGATGTTCGCAGAATGCATCCACCGCATCCGCCAGGCCTTCGGCGCTGATCTGAGGTAACAGGCGGTCACAGATGATCGTGATCCAGCCATCGGGATCCTGTTTAAATTCGGGCGGAACCGCATGAGCGGCCAGGCAGGTGGCCTGCACATCCGCAGCCACCTCCTGACTGAGCTGTCGAATGGCACGCAGCATACGTAATTCACTTTCTTCATCCAGACCGTAGCCGGATTTAATCTCGACGGTGGTCACGCCCTCGGCCAGCAAGCGATTCAACCGCCAGCGGGCTGTCTCTACTAACGTTTGTTCACTGGCATCACGGGTGGCCCGAACGGTAGAAAGGATGCCGCCGCCCTGGGCCGCAATATCGGCATAGCTCACGCCGTTGAGGCGCTGCTCAAACTCCTGACTGCGATCGCCACCAAAAACCAGATGCGTGTGGCAGTCCACTAAACCCGGCGTGATGATCCCGCCCGGCAGACGATGATGTTCACGCGCCTCAAAAGCCGGCATCGCGGCGGCGGGCCCAACCCATACCAGCCTGCCCGCCTTTACTGCCAGCGCACCCTGTTCGATAAGATGATAGTGGCCGCTTTGCATGGTTACCACATCTGCCCCGCTCCACACGCTGTCTACCTGGAGTTTTTCTGCCATTCCCGCCTCACAATGCGCTTGCCGTTTACAGCAAACTTTAAAGTATGTATATGTATATACAACTACATCCTTTGAGGATCAACCATGGCAACTTTTTTTGCGCCACGCGCATGGCTGGCCGGAGGCTGGCATAAACAGGTGCGTATCAGCGTCAACGCGGCGGGCATGATTGATGCGATTACGCCCGACGGTGATGACAGGCAAGCGACACGTTTAGCCGGTAACGTGATTCCCGCTATTGCGAATTTGCATTCACATGCTTTTCAACGTGCCATGGCCGGTCTGGCTGAAGTGGCGGGCGATCCGCAGGACAGCTTCTGGACCTGGCGCGATCGGATGTATCGCATGGTGCAGCGTCTGACGCCCGGGCAGGTAGGTGATATCGCCGCCCTGCTGTATATCGATATGCTAAAAGGCGGCTATTGCCAGGTCGCAGAATTTCATTATCTGCATCACGATATTGACGGTAAACCTTATGCGGACGATGCCATGCTGCGCCAGCTTATTGCGGCGGCAGAGACGGCAGGCATAGGTCAGACGTTGCTACCGGTGCTTTACAGCTACAGCGGTTTTGGCGCTCAGCCGCCGGTGCCGGGACAAAAGCGCTTTATTCAGCAGACCGACAGCTATCTGCAACAGCAGGTACGTCTTCAGACATGGATAAAAGATAAACCCCTGCACAACGCAGGCCTCTGCTTTCACTCACTGCGCGCCGTCAGTGAAGCGCAAATGCATGCCGTGCTCAGCGCCAGCGAGACCACGTTACCCATCCATATTCACATCGCCGAGCAGGAGAAGGAAGTCAATGACAGTCTGGCCTGGAGCGGCGAGCGTCCGGTGAGCTGGCTGATGACGCGTTTCGATGTCGATGCACGCTGGTGCCTGATTCATGCAACGCATCTTGATGACAGCGAAGTGACGCGCCTTGCCGCCAGCGGTGCGGTTGCCGGGCTCTGCCCGACCACGGAAGCCAACCTCGGTGACGGTATTTTTCCCGCCGTGGACTATATCGCCCAGGGCGGACGCTGGGGCATTGGCTCTGACAGTCATGTCTCGCTCAGTGTTCAGGAGGAGTTGCGCTGGCTTGAATATGCCCAACGCCTGCGCGACCGTCGTCGCAATCGCATCACGCTGCCCGACCAGCCCTCAGTCGGCGATCTGCTGTGGCAACAGGCCGCGGCGGGCGGTGCCCAGGCCTGCGGAATAAAGAGTGGGGCGCTGGCCGTCGGGCAACGCGCCGACTGGCTGGTATTACGCGATGACGCCTGGCTGGGCAGTGTGGATGAGTCTGCCCTGCTCAATCGCTGGCTGTTTGCTGGCCAGCGCGAGCAGATTCGCGACGTGTATGTGGCGGGTAACCGGGTGATCAGCGATGGCCATCATGCAGAAGAAGAAGCCTGTGCAGCCCGTTTCGCGCAGGCAATGGCAGCGTTGCGATGAGAAGCGTTTTTTCTTTAGACAGCTTACCCGTCAGTCGCTGGCGCAACGGCGGTGGCGAAACACGTGTAATTATCGGCTATCCGCCCGGGGCAAACGACTTCGCCTGGCGCGCCAGTATTGCCACCATCGCCAGCGACGGCCCCTTCTCGGCGTTTACCGGTGTCGATCGCATTATCACTCTGCTAAACGGCAGCCCTGTTCTGCTGCGTGGCGAGAACGTCGCGCATCGCCTGTTGCCGGAAAAGCCCTGGGCTTTTGCGGGGGAGCAGGCACTTGAGGCTCAGTTGCAGGGTAAAGCGCCCAGTCAGGATTTTAACATCATGACACGACGAGGCGAATGGCGGGCACAGGCTGACGTCGTCACCGACGCCGTCAGCAGCGAGCACGGTGTGGCATGGGTGCTGGCAGGAGAATGGCGCATCGTTCACGATGCGCCATTAGCGGAGCAGCAGGGCGTCTGGTGGGTCGATCATCCCACCCGACTGCAGCCGGACAGCCAGGATGCGAGGTTACTGTTTATTCGTCTTACCCGTGCCCTTTAAAGCGCCCCAGCAGCTTGTAACGCGAGCCGGGATAGAGTAAACGCGCATAGGTCACAATCTTGTTATCGCTCCAGGTCTGGCGACGGATAAGCAGGCAAGGCTCGTGCTCATCAATCGCCAGATATTTACGCTGTCGCGCATCCGGCATCACCGCCTCAACGATATGTTCACCCGCCGTCAACGGTGCCGCGCGCATCAGGTACGTATAAGGCGTGAGCGTGTGGTAATCCTGGGCCAGGTAATCCGGGGCCAGTTGTGGATTCACTAGCCGATCTTCCAGCTGCACCGGCATGTCATTTTCATAATGCACAATCAGAGAATGAAACAGCGTTTGTCCGGTTGTCAGGCCCAGAACGGAAGCCTGCTCCGGATCGGCTTTATTCTGACCAATCGTGAGAATTTTGCAGCTGTGCTGATGACCCCGCTGCGCAATTTCATCCGCGATGTTGTGCACCTCAAGCATGGCTGTGTAGCCTTTCATCTCCGCGACAAACGTACCAACGCCTTGCATACGTACCAGAAATCCTTCGCTGGTTAATTCCCGCAATGCCCGGTTAATCGTCATACGACTTACGCCAAGCTCATTCACCAGCTCGCTTTCTGAAGGCACCCGTTGGTTAGCTTTCCAGTGGCCTTCACGAATCTGGCTGATGATTGCCTGTTTAACCCGTTGATAGATGGGTGCGGGTTCGTCACTCATGGCCGCTGCCAGTTGTGCAATTGCCGTGTGCTCGGCCATATCGTATTCCTTAAGCTGATAATGCCCAAAGTTTACTGCCTGACGGGCTGGATGTATATACATTCCAGCCTGAGATCGGCACGTAAACCGTGCACCTGCTGCCTTACAGCGGTGCAGGAAACCCGCCTGCTGCCCACGTTAGCCCTCTGTTAATGCCTGATCAATTTTGTGATCGTTCTGGCATGCCGATTGCAACTTGTATAGACAAGAATAGACAGTTATGTTTCACTCGCGTTATTCCGCTATTCGGGTCAACAGAACGGCCAGCGAATAAGCCAACCCTTGTATAGACAGGAGCAAAGTATGTCAGGTTCGTCTCAGGGATTACGTCTGGTGCCAGGCAAGGTCGATCTCGCGATGTTGCGCGCAATATATCAAGGCAACGTCACACTCAGCCTTGATGACGGCGCTCGCCGCGCCATCACTGAAGCGCAACAAACCGTTGAAGCGATTGTGGCCTCCGGTAGCGTGGTGTACGGCATCAATACCGGTTTCGGTAAACTGGCGCAGACTCAAATCCCCGCCAGCCGTCTTGCCGATCTGCAGCGAAACCTGGTGCTGTCTCACAGCGTCGGCCTGGGGGAACTTCTGCCCGATAACGTGACGCGCCTGGTGGTCGCCAGCAAAATCATCAGCCTTTCCCGTGGTCATTCTGGCGTGCGGATTGAACTGGTGGAGGCGTTGCTGGGCCTGTTCAATGCGGGCGTGATGCCGTGCATTCCCGCCAAAGGATCGGTGGGGGCCTCTGGCGATCTGGCCCCACTGGCGCACATGTCGCTGATGCTGCTGGGTGAAGGTGAAGTACGGGTCAACGGTGAACGCATTCCGGCGACGGAAGGTCTGGCAAAAGTGGGCCTGACGCCGTTTGTGCTGGGTCCCAAAGAAGGGCTGGCCTTACTCAACGGTACCCAGGTATCGACTGCGCTGGCCCTGCGCGGCCTGTTCGAAGCGGAAAATCTGTTTGCCGCAGGCTTAATGGCGGGCGCGCTGTCGCTGGAAGCGATTAAAGGCTCATTAAAACCGTTCGACGCGCGTATTCATCAGGCGCGTGGCCAGCATGGCCAGATTGCCGTGGCGGCCGCCGTCACCGCCCTGATTGAAGGCAGCGAGATCCTGGGTTCTCATACCCATTGTGGGCGCGTGCAGGATCCCTACTCTGTCCGCTGCGTCCCCCAGGTCATGGGAGCGTGCCTGGATAACCTCAGCCATGCCGCCCGCATCCTGCAGATTGAAGCCAACGCCGCGTCCGATAACCCGCTGGTGTTCACCGAAACCGGTGATGTGATCTCCGGTGGCAACTTCCATGCTGAACCCGTGGCTTTTGCCGCAGACATTATTGCCCTGGCCGTCGCCGAAGTGGGCGCCATCTCTGAACGTCGACTGGCCCTGCTGCTGGATACCGGTTTGTCCGGTCTGCCCCCTTTCCTGGTCCGCGACGGCGGCGTGAACTCCGGTTTTATGATTGCTCAGGTCACCGCGGCGGCGCTCGCCTCCGAAAATAAATCGCTGGCGCATCCCGGCAGCGTCGACAGTTTGCCTACCTCGGCTAACCAGGAAGATCACGTGTCGATGGCCACCTATGCCGCCCGCCGACTGGGCGACATGTGCTTTAACAGCGCGGCGGTAGTCGGCATTGAAGCCATGGCAGCGGCCCAGGGCATTGAGTTTCATCGTCCCCTGCAAAGTTCTGCACTGATAGAACAGGCCATTGGCACGATCCGCGAACGCGTCGCCTTCCTTGAGGAAGACCGCCTGCTGGCACCGGACATCGAAGCGATGCGCCAGTGGGCAAGCCGCTGCGACTGGCCGCAGGCACTCACCGCATTGTTACCCAGCATGGGCACCCATTCAGTTGAATAAGGAATCCGTCATGAGCGAAACCCTGGCAAAAGTGGTAGCACGCGAGATTCGTGCGCCGCGTGGAAATACACTGCACTGCGCAAACTGGTTGATTGAAGCGGCCTACCGCATGATTCAGAACAACCTCGATCCCGATGTGGCAGAGCGCCCGGAGGATCTGGTGGTCTATGGCGGGATTGGTAAAGCCGCGCGTAACTGGGCATGCTTTGAGCAAATTTTACGTTCGCTACAGGTGCTGCAACCCGACGAAACCCTGCTGATCCAGTCGGGCAAGCCGGTTGGCGTGTTTCGCACCCATGCGGATGCGCCACGCGTACTGCTGGCTAATTCCAATCTGGTGCCGCACTGGGCCAACTGGGATCACTTCCATGAACTCGATAAGGCCGGGCTGATGATGTACGGCCAGATGACCGCCGGTTCCTGGATTTACATCGGTGCGCAGGGGATTGTACAGGGCACCTACGAGACGTTTGTCGAGGCCGGACGTCAGCATTACAACAATGATTTAAGTGGACGCTGGATCCTGACGGCCGGATTAGGCGGCATGGGCGGTGCCCAACCGCTGGCCGGCGTGCTGGCCGGGGCCTGCGTGCTGGCCATTGAATGTCAGGAATCGCGTATCGATTTCCGTTTACGCACCCGCTATGTCGATCACAAAGCCACCTCGCTGGATGAAGCCCTGACGTTAATCCACGCGGCCACGCAGGCGAAGAAGGCAATCTCCGTGGGTCTGTTAGGCAACGCGGCAGAAATCCTGCCGGAGCTGGTGAAACGCGCCAAAGCCGGTGGGCCGAAGCCGGACATCGTGACCGATCAAACCTCGGCGCACGATCCCGTCAACGGCTATCTGCCGATTGACTGGGATGTGTCGCGCTGGGAGCAGGAACGTAAGGCGAATCCTAAAGCCGTAGAAAAAGCCGCCCGCGCCTCCATGGCGGTGCATGTGCAGGCGATGCTCGACTTTTGTCACATGGGCATCCCTACTGTGGATTATGGCAACAATATCCGCCAGGTCGCGCTGGATGAAGGTGTCAGCAACGCGTTTGATTTCCCCGGTTTTGTGCCCGCCTATATCCGTCCCCTGTTTTGCGAGGGCAAAGGACCGTTTCGCTGGGTGGCCCTGTCTGGCGATCCGGAAGATATCTATAAAACGGACGCTAAACTCAAAGCGCTCTTCCCTGAACATAAAACGCTGCATCGCTGGCTGGATATGGCGCAGGAACGCATCGCTTTCCAGGGGTTACCGGCACGTATCTGCTGGCTGGGGCTGGGCGAACGCCATCTTGCGGCGCTGGCCTTTAATGACATGGTGCGCACCGGCGAGTTGAAAGCGCCGATAGTCATTGGCCGCGATCATCTCGACTGCGGTTCCGTCGCTTCGCCCAACCGTGAAACCGAAGCGATGAAAGACGGTTCGGACGCGGTCTCTGACTGGCCATTACTGAACGCCCTGCTTAACACGGCGGGCGGTGCGACCTGGGTCAGTCTGCACCACGGCGGCGGTGTGGGCATGGGCTTCTCTCAGCACGCCGGCGTGGTGATTGTGTGTGACGGCAGTGAAGCGGCAGATGCGCGTCTGGGCCGCGTGCTGTGGAACGATCCCGCCACTGGCGTGATGCGCCATGCCGATGCCGGCTATGAACTGGCGCAGACCTGTGCCCAAAAGCACGGACTGAACTTACCGATGCAATAACGGTATCAAAACGCGCGGTTCCGGCGAGCACCATGCCGGAACCGCACAGCCCCAGCCTGCTGTCACATCGAGCCACGTCAGACGGTAATGAACCTAGGACAATCCGGATGATACGCCCATAAACCGTGTTGAACCCACGGCGTCATCGAATGCCAGAGTACGATGGATCTTACCGGGAGCCTGTGCCGTGCCCCTGCTGGCCGATCCGTCCTGCTAAGACAGCCTTATCGGTATTGGCTTTCTGTGCGTGAAACGAGAACCGGCATAAACGACTGCATTTTTGTACACTTGCTTATTACTTATTCCATTTTGATTTAGCCTGTCATCCCATTTCGGCTTTTCGGTAATAGACGTACCGCTGTCAGATCTCTAAAGTGAAGCTTCCTGAATGATATGGAGCGCGATACTGCATGACTCTTTCCCCTGCCCTGCTTGACGAAGCGCTGCGCTGGCGCCATCAGTTTCATCGCGAACCTGAACTGGGTTATCAGGAACATCAGACCAGCGATAAGGTCGCTCAGGAGCTGGAACTTGCAGGCCTGCAGGTGTTTCGCGGTCTGGCTGGCACCGGCGTGGTGGGCACGCTGGAAAATGGCGCCGGACCGGTTATCGGCCTGCGTGCGGATATGGATGCACTGCCGATCAACGAGAAAGGTGATGCGGCCTGGCGCTCTGCCACGCCCGGCGTGATGCATGCCTGCGGCCATGATGGTCACACGGCAATTTTGCTGGCGGCAGCAAAACATCTGGCGGCTACGCGTCGCTTCAGCGGCACTGTGCATTTCATTTTTCAGCCGGCGGAAGAGAATCTGGGCGGTGCACGCAAAATGGTCGAAGAGGGCTTATTTACGCGCTTCCCGATGGATGCCGTTTACGCGATGCATAACTGGCCGGGCTTACCGCTGGGATCGCTGGCCGTCAATCCCGGCGCAATGATGGCCTCGCTGGACGCCTTTGAAATCACCCTGAGCGGTAAGAGTTGCCATGCGGCCATGCCGGAGAGCGGTGCCGATCCGATGGTGGTCGCCGCCGAACTGATCCTGGCGCTGCAAACTATTCCCTCACGTCGCCTGTCGCCGCTGTCATCTGCGGTTGTCAGCGTCACCCAGATTCAGGGCGGTGAGGCGATTAACGTGATTCCGGAACAGATTGTTCTGCGCGGAACGGTGCGCTGTCTGCAGGACGACGTGCGCAAACGGGTTCATGCCCTTGTTGATGATTTTGTGACGACGCTGCCGAAACCTTTTGGCGTGTGTGGGGCCATTCACTGGCTGCCCGGCTATCCGGTAACGGCGAATCATGCTGGCCCGGCTCAGCAGGTGCATGACGTTGCCGTTAGTACCTTCGGCGAAGGCCAGGTGCGCTGGCAGGTGAATCCGTCCATGGCCTCGGAAGACTTTGCCTGTATGCTGGAAGCCTGCCCTGGCGCCTACTTCTGGCTGGGTGCCGATGGCGCAACGCCCTCCGCACCGCTGCACAATGCCCATTATGACTTCAACGATGCGCTGATTCCGACCGGAATCCAGTTCTGGCAGAACCTGGTGGAACAGGCTCTGCCACAGACGCGCGCTTAAAAACCCGCTGCCGCGAGCCTGTCCAGACCGGCCTGCAGCGTCGCCGCCTCACCGCTGGCACGCAGGCAGCAGGCAATCTGCAGACGCAGCGAGGCGGGCAGTGGACGTTGCTGATTCAGCACCTCCTGCGTCCAGCGCGCGGTCTCCTCTGCCGATTTGTCCGCGGGCAGCGCTACACTGATTTCCGGCTGCCTCTCCACCCAGACCTCGGCCTGCTGTCCAGCACCGCCCACGTAGCTGATGGACGGGCAGCGCTGCGGATTGGCGTAAACCTCGCCCTCTGTGCCATTCAGCAAAATAGCCGGGGCATCGATATCATTAAAAAACGTTGCCACCCGCGGCACGTATTCGGGATGCGAGACGCTCGACAGGCGTAGCGCCTCGCGTTCGCCAAACGGGGTGGCCAGTTTTGCCAGCGTATGGGCGCTGTTGCGGACGCCCATGCGCCAGCGCAGCGACAGCTGTTTTGCCATTGGTGGACAGAGGTGATCGATGGTGATAAACACCAGTTCGCCCTTGTCGAGCAACGTCTGCGCCTGCTCTGCAGTGGTGACCGGCATGATGCCCAGCGCCGCAAACACCGCTTCGCTGGTTATGCGCGTCGCATCGTCGCTGACGCCGTGAACCAGCACCGGCAAACCCAGCCGGTTCAGCACCAGCGCCAGCAGGGGCGTCAGATTGCCCTGACGACGCGCACCGTTATAGCTGGGAATGACCACGGGCATCGGACGGCCTGCGGGTGCCTGCAGGCGCAGCATACGCGCCTGCATCGCCTGATAAAATCCGCGCATCTCCGCCTCGCCCTCGCCCTTGATACGCAGGGCAATTAAAATACTGCCCATTTCAAGATCCGGTACGCTGCCGTCCAGCATAGCGCCGTAAAGTGCAACGGCACTGTCGAAATCAATATCACGTGCATGGTTCTTACCACGCCCGACTTCTTTGATAATTTTATTCAGTTCCATCACTCGTTTCCGTTCAGTGGTACCGACTTAACGCCGCGTCGCACGCGGTTGGCGCGCGCCAGGTTTGGATCGGGCCTTCAGGGCTTCAGGCTCAGGCGTCACCGGTTGTTCAATGGCGAACACGGGCAACGCGGCTAACAGCCGGGCACCGTAAGCTTTGCTCAGCAGACGGCGATCGTAAATCACGATTTCGCCATAGCACTGGTGGCTGCGAATTAAGCGCCCGACCTGCTGAATTAACGTAAAGGAGGCGCTGGGCAGGCTTTGCACTTCAAACGGATAGCGTTTGAGACTTTTTAGCCACTCTCCCTCGGTTAAAATTACCGGACTGTCTATGGGCGGGAAAGCGATTTTATGAATGTGCACCTGGCTGAGCAGCTCGCCTTTTAAATCCAGCCCCTCGGCAAAGGACTGCAAACCAATCAGAATGCTGGTTTCGCCCTGTTCTATCCGCTTACGGTGCAGGGCGATCAGCCGGCTACGCGGTTGATCGCCCTGCACCAGCATCATCAGGCGCAACTCGGGCAACGCCTCGACAAATTGCTGCATGGCCCGACCGCTGGCAAAGAGGACCAGAATGCCTTTGTGTTTATCGGTCTGCATTTGCTGGCGAAAAAAGGCCGCCATCTCGGCGATATGGGCTGCTTCATTCGCCATCAGCGGCTCGTAGCGCATCTGCGGGATAACGAGCTTACCCTGGTCGACGTGGCTGAACGGCGAGTCCAGCGCCACGAAGCGGTCCCCGGCCTTTTCATTCAGCCCGGACATCTCCTGCAGGCGGGTAAAACTGTTTAATGAGCGCAGCGTCGCAGAGGTCACCACCACATGCGGGATCTTTCGCCACAACATTTTTTCCAGTTGATCGCAGACGCGAATGCCTGCGCAGTGAAACAAGAGATGTGCCTGCCCCTCACGCAGCTCGCGGGTAATCCATTTGGAGACGGGTGCGCCAGAGGCTTTCTCCATCGCGGCCAGCCGCCACAGTTTGCTGACCGATTCAAACCAGCCAAAGTGGCGGTTAAGCTGCAATAAATTGCGATGCAGACGGACCAGATCAACGCTGCCGGTTTGTTCACTCAGCGCGTTGATCAGTCCCTCCGCCAGCCCGCGCAGCGCATCGCTCAGCTTAAACAGACGCGCGCACAGCGCCAGCACATCCTCAGGCAACGCGCCCAGTACAAAGCGAAACTCGCCGGGCTGATTATGCGCGGGTAACAGCGGGCTTAATGCATCGCTTATCACGGTCAGTAACTCGCGCAGTTCATCACAGTGCGCTTTCAGGCGTTCAGAACTGGCCAGCGGAGGCGGCGATTTGGGCCGCATCTGGCTCATTATCGCCTCGACCAGTTTGACAAACAGATCGAGCTGCAGGCTGGTCCAGCCCGGCGTAATATCCGCGCTCATCTCCAGCGCATCCCGCGCCACGTCGGGCAGATGGTGGCCTTCATCCACCACCAGCATCAGGTTTTTGGCGGGCGGCAATACCGATTCATTTTCCATTGCCGCCATCACCAGCGCGTGGTTGGCGACCACCACATCGACCTGCTCGATTTCACGTCGCGCGATAAAAAACGGACACTCCCGATACCAGCGACAATGCACGCCCAGACAACTGGCTTTATCCGTCGACAGGCGCTGCCACAGGCTGTCGCTGACGTTTTCATCGCTGTGATCGCGCAGGCCATCCCACTGATGGCGATCGAGTGACTTTTGCAGCCGTCCGCACAGGATCTGCTCGTCTTTGGTGCTGCTGACCGCGTCATCATCCAGGTAGAACAGCAAATCAGCCTGCTGATGATCATCCGCCACCAGCGCAGCCAGGTTACGCGGGCAGACGTAACGTCCCCGCCCAAAGGCCGCCGTAAAGGTTAAATCCGGAATGATTTTTTTCAGCAACGGCAAGTCTTTGCTGAAGATTTGATCCTGCAAGGCTACGTTGGCCGTGCTGATCACCAGCCGTTTCTCTTCGGCACGGCTGACGGCGATACCGGGGATCAGATAAGAAAGGGTTTTGCCCACACCCGTGGGCGCTTCCACGGCCAGGTGACGACCGTCATCACCCGACAGGCATTTTGCCACCTCAGCAATCATCTGACGCTGGGCCGGGCGAGGAATAAAATCGGGCACCTGTTGCTGCAGCGCTTTGTACCACTGTGCTATCTGGCTTTTTATTGCTGCTGTCAGGGCCATGTTCAGATTACCGTGTTACTCATTGGCCTGTATTTTTACACAGTATTGCGGTGTCGTCAGCTTTCAGGTCTGTTTTTTCGTGCCCGCTTCAGAAACGAGTGACGAGGCGGGCGGGCTGAGCACCGGACAAACCGCGCGGCGCAGTGCATGTTTGATTGCCGATCCCGTTGACCCGGCGCACTCTCGCAGCACATCCGCTACGTCAGCAGCTTAAACATCACCGTGGTCGCGTCCATCTCACCGTGAATGGATTCCGCATAGAGAGGAATAAATCCGGCCACCTGCCAGTTCAGCGCCAGGTAAAGCTCGCTGGCGACATCGCCACGCCGCGTGTCCAGCACCAGTAAGCGTTTCCCCTGCTGGCGTGCCCGCTGCTCTGCCTGCTGCATTAACTGGCGTGCAATGCCCTGCCGCCGCGCGCGGGGATGCACTAATAATTTACTGATCTCGGCCCGGTGTCGGCCATTCGGCATTGCGCTCGCGTTCAGCATAACCGTCGCGACAACCGCGCCATGCTGACGGGCGACCAGCAGCTCACTTTGGCCCTGTTCCAGTCCGGCAAGCTGACGTTGCCAGAACTGATGAATGGCCGCCCGGTCATCGGGCTCGATAAACCCGACGCTGGCCCCGTCGGCGACACAGGCCTGTAAAACCTCGACCAGCTCGCTTAACGCCTGGTGCGCCGCACCGGCACTGAGTGATTCATAGAGTGTCATGGTTTACATACCACCAGCAGGTAACGCGCACCTTCAGTCAGATGCGCCTGAAAGCCGGATGCGCCCGTAAGATGGAAACGCAGGCTGTCGCCCGGACCGAGTGTCCAGCTCTGCGCGCCCATCGTTACCGTCAGTTGCCCTTGTCGCAGCCAGATATGCTGCTCCATGCCCTGCACGGGCGGCGCATTGTAATCAATACGGGCACCCGGTCGCAGCGTTCCCTCAATAAGCTCACATCGGAAGGTGGCCGCAGGCGGCGATACGTTACGGCGAATAAAACCGCTGGCTTCGTCCTGCCAGACCGGTTGGCGATCGCGCGTAATCAGCAGATCGTTACCTTCTTCAACTTCGCTCAACAGGCGTGACATTGTTAAACTGTAAGCGACGCATAAGCGGTTCAGGAGAGCAGCCGTTGGACTGGTTTCAGCGCGCTCAATACGCGATAATGTTGCCCGGCTAATGCCTGTTGCGGTGGATAACTCATCCAGTGACCAGCCCTGTTTTATGCGCAGTTCTGCCAGGCGAGCCGCGAGGCGTTGTTCAGTATTATCAGCAGCCATTTTTATCTCTATTATGAAATTTAATTCTCACAATTGAGATAGGACACCATTTAAGCGCAGCCGTCAAGTTGTACATTTAAAAATTGGTTGTACAACTTAACAGGCTTCGCTATGGTGGTTTCATTCAGGTCAGTGAAAGAGGTAAATATGACATTATACAGTATCGGCGACGTCGCCGAGCGCTGTGGCATAAATCCGGTTACCTTACGCGCCTGGCAACGACGTTATGGATTATTGAAACCACAACGTACTGAAGGCGGTCATCGACAGTTCGATGAAGAAGATGTTCAGCGCATCCAGGAAATTATGCGCTGGATTGAGAGTGGAGTCCCGGTAGGCAAGGTAAAAGCCCTACTGGAAGGCGGCGATGTTGATACGCATGATGGCTGGACGGCTATGCAGGACGAGCTTATCAGCATACTGCGCCATGTAAGACCGGCAAAGCTACGCAATAAAATCGCCTTAATTGGCCGCGAATATGCAGTCGATTCGTTGATCGATCATGTTTTTATGCCCGTAAGGCAAAAACTCAGCCTTGATCAGAATACGGCCCGCACGATGTGCAGCCTGCTGGACGGCATTCTGATCGACTATGTGGCGTTCTGTCTTGCCAGTAATCGCAAAAAGGCAGGCAAGGAAGCGCTGATCATTGGCTGGGGCATTGAGGATCGAACCCGCATCTGGCTGGAAGGCTGGCGGTTATCCCAGCATGGCTGGCGGATTGATGTGCTGTCAGAACCGCTGGATGTTCCGCGACCGGAGCTGTTTCCCGGGCTGAATATGTTTGTTTTTACGGGGAAAAAACTGACGCGTCGTCAGCAGGAACAACTGTCGCACTGGCAGGAGCAGGGATTCTCTGTTCTTTTGCATGAGGCTCACTGACACAAAAACGCACGCTCGGCACTATGACGGCTGCCTTGCGCGCGCTATCATCCCCGCCTTCCCATCAACACCTTCAGGTTATTTATGAACTGGAAAAAAACCTTTTTCGCCACGCTGTTTGCTATTCTGGCGCTTGGCGGAACCAGTGGGCTGATGCTGGTTGGCTATTCGCTCATCGTCCATTCACGCTAAATCTGCGCTGTAGCCGTTCAAACAGGCGATCGCAGACAATCGCCAACAGTGCGACCAGTAAAGCGCCCTGCAGCACATAGGCGGTATTAAAGCCGCTTAATCCAATAATGATGGGCGATCCCAGGCTTTTTGCCCCTACGGTAGAGGCGATGGCTGCCGTACCGATATTGATAATCACTGACGTGCGCATTCCCGCAATAATCACCGGCGCGGCCAGGGCGAGCTCCACCTGCCATAAGCGCTGCCAACGGCTCATTCCCACCCCTACGGCAATCTCCCGGCTGCTGGCAGGTACGTTGTCCAGCCCCGCTAAGGTGCCCTGAAGGATGGGCAGCAAACCATAGAGCAGTAATGCCACGATCGCGGGCCAGGCGCCAAATCCCATCACCGGGATCGCAATGGCCAGCACGGCCACAGGCGGGATGGTCTGACCGGCTGCCGCAATGGTTTCCAGCAGAGGGCGGAAAGCGCGACCACTGCGACGCGTCGCCAGCACGCCACAGCCGACGCCGATAACGGTTGCCAGCAGACTGGCTACGACCACTAAAAACAGGTGCGCCAGGGTGAGTTGCCAGAAACTGTCCTGCTGGTAGAGTGGGCGCGCAAGTTCAGGGAACCAGGCGGCAAACAGCGGCCCACTGTAGGGCATCGCCCAGAGCAGTCCCAGATAGAGCAGCACCAGCCACAGTAGCGGATCGGCTAACCGTCGCATCGGCCCGTCTCCGCATGATGCAGCAGGTCAGCGAAGTGAAGCACACCAAGCGGGCGGTGATCGCCATCGACTACCGGCAATTTATCGGTGCCGCGACTGATAAACTGCGACAGCGCCTCACGTAACGTCAGATCTGCCCTGAGCGGTTCTGCTTCCAGCCATTCGCCATGACGCACCACGCTGCCGACCTGTCCGAGCGCCAGTAGCCGCAGTCCTCTTTCACTGCGGCCAAAAAAATCCCGGACAAAATCGTTGCCTGGCCGGGTCAGCAACGTCAGCGGTTTCCCCTGCTGAACGATCTCACCGTCATGGAGCAGCACGATGTTGTCGGCCAGCGTCAGGGCTTCATCAATATCATGCGTCACCAACACAATCGTGCAGCCGGAGACCTGATGGATACGTAACATTTCCTGTTGTAGCGCGCTGCGCGTTACCGGATCCAGTGCACCAAACGGTTCATCCATCAGTAACACCTGGGGATCGGCTGCCAGCGCCCGGGCAACCCCGACGCGCTGCTGCTGCCCGCCGGAAAGCTGATGCGGATAGCGACGCAATAAGGCCGGATCCAGATTCAGTAGCGTCATGAGTTCCGCAATTCGTGCCTGGCGGCGTGCATTCGGCCAGCCAAGCAAGGCGGGCACGGTGGCAATATTCTTTTCGATCGTCCAGTGGGGAAATAACCCCGTCGACTGAATCGCATAGCCCATTTGTCGGCGCAGGGCCTGCGCATCCAGCTGACGAATCGACGTCCCCCGAAAGCGAATATCGCCCTGATCGTACTCCACCAGGCGGTTAATCATTTTCAGCGTGGTCGACTTGCCGGAACCCGACGTACCCAACAGAACGCTAAAGCTTCCCTCGGCAAGCGTCAGAGAAAGATTTTTCACCGCCGCCTGGCCCGCAAAGTATTTTGTGACGCGCTCAAACTCAATCATCGCTTCGCTCCAGCAGGGCTATCACTACCCGAAATAACGCATCCAGCATGACCGCCAGCGCAATGACCGGGATCACGCCTAACAGCACCAGATCCAGCGCATTGCTCAGCAATCCCTGGAAAATAATAGCGCCGAATCCGCCTGCGCCAATCAGCGCCGCGATCACCGCCATGCCCAGCGTCTGCACCACCACCACACGTAATCCTGCCAGCCACACTGGCAACGCCAGGGGGACGTCAACGGTAAGGAACTGCTGGCGGCGACTCAGTCCCATGCCGCGCGCAGTTTCGCGCACGTCCGGAGGCACCTGTTGCAGACCGGTCACCACATTGCGCACAAGCGGCAACAGCGCATAGAGCACCAGGGCGATGATCGCGGGCGCCATCCCAATGCCGCTGATGCCCCATTCACCTGCCAGGGGAACACGTTTTGCCAGCGCCGCCAGCGGGGCAATCAGTAAACCAAACAACGCCACTGAGGGCACTGTCTGAACGACATTCAGTACGCCAAACACACTGCTTTGCCAGCCAGGCCGTCGGTAGAGCGCTATGCCAAGCGGCAACGCGATGAGTAAGGCAGGCAGAACGGTGCCGACTAATAACGTCAGATGGCGCAGTAAAGCGGCATCGAACACCGCCTCACGACTGGCATATTCTTTAAGCAGAGACAGCTGTGAAAGTTGACCGCTGAACAGCAGAAACAGGGGGATGATCCAGACCGACAGATTCAGCACGAGCTGCCAGCGCTTATGTTTGGTTAACTGACGCACCGTATCCGTGATGAGCAGTAGCGTAATGGCACTTGCACACCACATGCCGCTGGCAAACCGGGTACGCGCGAGCCGGCTACCCTGCTCCGCCACCCATGTTGCCTGATCGCCGCACACGCCAGTCAGCGCCGCCAACAGCAGGGCGGCGGTGAGGAATTGCAGGGCGCTGCGCAGGGAAGACGATCGTATCCATAACAGTGCCACCAGCATCAGCCACAGCGGGAGCACCAGGCTGCCGTGTGCGGTTTGCCAGAGCATCAGGGACTGGCCGCTGACCAGCCGGTTGGCCGCCACAATGACAAACGGCAGCCCGCCCAGCACCAGACTCAGGAGCAAAACAAGGACCAGAGCCACAGGCTGTCGCCAGGGCCAGCTGATGACCGACCGCGTAAGCGACACCGTTACAGCAGCTTTTGCTGTTGCAGCCACGCTTTTGCCACACTGCTGGCATCCTGCCCTTCCACAGCAATTTTGGCGTTGAGCTGTTGCAATGTCTTTTCGTCAAGTGCACTGAACGCCGGTTTTAGCCAGGCATCCATTTGCGGATAGGCTTTGAGCACCGCTTCACGTACAACGGGTGTGGGCGCATAGATGGGCTGCACGCCTTTGGGATCGCTCAGGGTTTTCAGGCCCAGCGCGGCAACCGGGCCATCCGTGCCGTAGGCCATGGCCGCATTTACCCCGGAGGTTTGCTGGGCGGCCGCACCGATAGTCACCGCCGTATCGCCGCCTGCCAGCGATAACAGTTGATCCTGCTTAAGCGTAAAGTCATAGGCTTTTTCAAAGGCCGGCAACGCATCGCTGCGTTCAATAAATTCCGCCGAGGCAGCCAGCTTAAACGTACCGCCTTTTTTGAGATAAGCGCTCAGGTCCTGTAGTGAATTAAGCTGATTTTTTTCGGCCACATCATTGCGCACCGCAATGGTCCAGGTGTTATTGGCGGGCGCGGGCGTCAGCCAGATCAGGTGATTTTTCTCTGCATCCAGCTTTTTGACCTTCTCATAACCCTGACGGGCATTCTTCCAGGCACTGTCTTTTTCGTCGTTAAAAAAGAACGCGCCATTACCGGTGTATTCCGGGTAGATATCCAGTTCCCCCGCCGTAATGGCACCGCGTACCACCTGGGTGGCGCCCAACTGGATTTTATTCACGGTTTTGACACCATGCTTTTCCAGCACCAGCAGAATCACATTTCCCAACAGTGAGCCTTCGGTATCAATCTTGGAACCGACACGAACCGGTTCGGCCGCATGCGCCATCCCGAGACTAAACACTACTGCACCGATGCCCGCCCAACCGCGAATAGTTGCCATGTTGCTTTCCTTATCACGTTATTCACCTGGAGTCGCCGTTGGTTGTCAGCACTGCGAAACGCGCACGGGCACCCCACCGTTTTTATTCATTGCAATAAAAGCGTAGCCTGGCAACAGCGTTGCGCGATCGGTTTTGTGACGAAACCGGCCCTGACCACATCAGCCAGGGCGAGATCGTTATGCCGGGAAAGTGAAATGCTCAAGGTAGGCAGGAATACGCGGGAACGTATGAAGAAACCAGGGCGTAAACTGCTGCGGCTGCTGCTGCATTTGCCGGGCGATATCCTGCATCGAACGGTAGTCGAAAGCGTCGGCCTCCTGCGGATTAAGCTGGGGCAGCTCATCGCTGACCGCAAAAAACACATGGCCGTATTCATGCTCTGTCAGACCATTACTCAGGGGCAGGTTGTAGCTCAGTTCGAAGATCGGCGTCAGCGACAAGGTCATGCCCATTTCTTCACGTAACCGACGTTCAGCCGCGTCTTTAGTCGACTCATGAGGATAAGGATGGCCGCAGCAGGTATTACTCCAGAGGCCGCCGCAATGGTATTTATCGCTGGCGCGACGCTGAAGCAGCAATTCCTGACGGGCGTTAAAAACATACACCGTCACGGCACGGTGCAGTAATCCTTTTTCATGTACTTCCAGCTTTTCCATTTTGCCAGTGGGGCGATCAAGATGGTCGACGAGGATGACTTCAATAGCAGACATGAGGATTCCTTGAATGTGTTCCTCATCATTCTGGCACAAGATCGGCGAGGTTGAGGGGATAAAATTGTGCTGTTTATGCACAAATCTGTCAGAGGGTGAAGCCGATCGGCAAAAATGTCGGGCCAGCGGAGGCTGGCCCGATGGGCGTTACAGTTTAAAGCTTTTCACAACCTGCTCCAGTTGCAGACTTTGCGCTTCCATCGCCTGGGCGGCTGAAGAGACTTCTTCAACCAGCACGGCGTTTTGCTGCGTGGTGCTGTCTAGCTGGTTGATGGCCACGTTGACCTGCTCAATGCCCATGCTCTGTTCACGGCTGGCCGCCATAATCTCGCTCATCAGGGTGGTCACGCTGCTGACGCCCTGCACCAGTTCGTCCATCGTCTGCCCGGCCTGCTCGACCAACTGGCTACCCGCATCGATATTGGCTACGGACTCTTCGATGAGTTTTTTGATCTCACGGGCGGAGTTAGCGGAACGTTGCGCCAGGTTACGGACTTCTGATGCCACCACGGCAAAGCCCCGGCCCTGTTCTCCGGCACGCGCCGCTTCAACGGCGGCGTTTAGCGCCAGGATATTGGTCTGGAAGGCAATGCTGTCGATCACGCTAATGATATCCACGACTTTACGTGAAGAGTGATGGATTTCACCCATGGTGCTGACGACCTGCCGAACCACCTCTGTGCCACGTGCCGCCACCTGTGACGCCTCACCGGCCAGCTGGTTCGCATGTGTGGCGTTATCGGCGTTCTGACGCACGGTGCCGGTCAGCTGTTCCATTGAGGCCGCCGTCTCAACAATCGAGCTGGCCTGATCTTCCGTCCGTGACGACAGATTCGTATTACCGCTGGCAATTTCACGTGATGCGGCTGAAATGGCCAGTGCGCTGCTGCCAACCTGCTGCATTAACCCTTGCAGGTAGCTGATAAAATTATTGAAGCTCTGTGCCACCGCGTTGAATTCCGGGCTGTTGCTGGCCGGCAGGCGCTGGGTCAAATCCGCACCGCCTGTCGACAAGGCTTCAATATTTTGATTCAGCATTCTCAGACGCTTCATCATCGCGCGGACAAAGCCTAACAGCACCAGTAACAGAATAACTGCCAGCGGGATCTGTACCAGGCCCAGACGCATCAGCATGTTGTGGGACTGTGCTTTCAGGAGGCTGCTCGGAACGCTACTGGCCAGATACCACGGGCTGCCCGGAATAGCCTGTAAAAACAGCGTCTGTTCACCGTCATGACTATTGTAAGTGGTTTCTGTCGGCTGGGTGCCTGCGTGAGCCAGCAGGGTTTTCAATGGCCCAGCCATTGGATTCTGCAGGTCGCTCAGGTTTTCAAGTTTTGGCGTACCGTTCGCCAGCGCTGCGTTGCCGACCACTTTGCCGTCAGACTCAACGATCAGTACGTCTCCATGAATTGCCTCGCCCATTTTTTTAGCCAGTTGGTTGAAAAAACCCAACGTAACGTCGATGGTTGAGACGCCCCAGACGGAACCGTCGCGGTAGATGGCCATCGCACAGTTGGTACGCGGCTGTGGGCTGGCGGCATCCTGATAAGCCTTAGCCCAGGCACACTGCCCTTTTGGTGCAGCCATCCCGTCTTTGTACCAGGGTTGCTCCCAGTACTTGTCAGCCGCCTCAGAGTTCCAGTAGGTATTCACCTGCAGCTTATTGCTGGCATCGCGCGCGAAAAAGCTGCTGTCTTTCTCTTTTCCGGCTTCGCGACGATTAGGTAAGGGCCAGATACCGCCGCCAAAGACGTTGCTGTCCTGATACTGGTTGACCAGCGCCGGTAATAAGGTGTCGATCGCCGCGCTGTCGATAACGGCCGCAGCCTCGGTGATGGCGCGTTGCTGCGCCTGCACACGGTTCATTTGCTCAACAATGCCGGTAGCCAGTGAATCCACCTGATAACGAATCAGGCGGCTTTCATTTTCCACCAGTTGAGGCGCAACAAACTGATTAATTACCCAGATAGTGACCAACATTAACGCAACAAAGAAGCCGATAAGTGTTGCGGTGAAGCGGGATTGCGTGGTCTTTAACATCATTGTTCCCCTGACCTTTTGTGGCGCCATTGCCTGATCCGGGTTAACGGCACAGCAAAGGGGAACTTGAGTAGACTAGATCACAAATTTAACAAGTCATTTAACAACAAAGATATTTAATTGCGCCAGGTGCGTAACTTTCTTACCCCTGGCGGCAGGCGCACCCGATTGCGCGGCTTATCCCGCCTCGACGACCTGCTCGCGTGGCCGGAAAATATGGGTATTTCCGCCAGCGGAAAGGCGTTCACGCAGTTGTTGCCCGCCCTGGGGTTCAGCCTGAGCAAACTGACGCTCCGCTTCGGTTACCGGCGTGGCCCACAGTAACGTTGGCCTGTCGCCATCGCGCCTCGGCAGGACAAACTGCGCGCTTTCCGGTGCCAGCTCGTTGGCTAACAGATAGCTTTCAAATCGCACAGGAGCTACTTCCGAAGCCAGCGTATGGCCTTCGCCGAGCCAGGTGAGGCGCGCCCATGGTAAATGCACAAATTCTGCCAGCGCACTGGCCATTTGCACCGCATTGCTCTCCGTCATCACCTCGCCATCAACAGCCATCCCCAGCTCTGCCCGGCGATAGTGCGGTGCCAGTTCATCAAACAGAAAATCCACCTGCGGCATGGGACGAATACTCATCCCCAGCGTCAGAAAATACCAGATGCCGTTGTGATAATGCTGCGACAGCGCCATTGGCGGCCAGTTGCCTTGATCGATCGCGTAGTATTTTACCGACTCGCCAAACTGCGCCTGATAACAGGTCATCAGATCCTGCTGTACCTTGTCCCATTCGCTGCCGTCATGCCATTCACGCCAGAACTGCCGTTGCTGTTCGGCCAGGGCGTAATAATGGTTAGTGGACGCCGAACCCAGGGGTGCGGTCAGCCGGTTCTTTTTAATACAGCCTGCAGAAAAACTGACCTGCTTATCCTGATAAAGACTCCAGCCCGGGATCACGGCAAGAAGCTGACCGTAGTACCAGAGTGCTGCGCCCGCGTCGCCCGGTTCCCAGAGTATTTGCAGCCCGGCCGGATCCAGCGGCGGCTCCGCTTCCAGGTTACGACAGTATTCGGCACTTAACAGGGGGGCAATGCCCTGCGCCATCGCCTGGTGATCGTCCTCAACCGGCGCGGGCAGGAGGTTACGTAACCAGCAGCCCCGCACCGCAAACTGGCTACGAAACAGGTCAGTGGGCCAGATATAGAAATAAGCAGTACGCGCATCCTGTTCGACAATGGCCGTCAGGGTGCGCTGCTGATTGTAGGCTTCGGCAATCAGTGTTTGGTACGTCATAGCGCCTCATTCGTGCTTGAGGAATCCATTTTCCCCGAGGATAGAGCAGGATCATGCCTGTCGCCATGTCAGACAAGGGTAAAACTCTCAAAGTGGGGAGGTCCGGGCAGGATGGCTGAAGCAGAAACGGGATGCGCTTCCCCGGAACGGGGAAGCGTTAATCAGCACGAACCGGACGCGCGGTTCGTGCCGGGGCTTACTGATAGGTAAACTGGGCGTTCTGGGTGCGTACTGAGTCCAGACCAATCATGACGTTAAATTTGCCCGGTTCAGCAACGTGTTTCATCTGCTGATTCCAGAATTTCAGTGCATCAACGTCAATCCTGAAGGTCACTTTCTGCGACTCCCCGGCTTTAAGCATGATCCGTTTGAACCCGTGCAGCTCTTTTACCGGCCGGCTCATGCTGGCTACCGGATCGTTCAGGTACAGCTGGACGACCGTGGCCCCGTCAACTTTACCGCTGTTTGTTACGGTCACGCTGGCTTCAACACTGCCGTTGTGCGGCATGGTTTCAGCGGACAGCGTCACCGGCGACACGGTAAACGTGGTATAGCTCAGGCCGTAACCAAACGGATAGAGCGGGCCATTTTCCGCATCGTAATAATGGGACGTGTACTTGTTTGGCTTGGCAAAGTTATAAGGCCGGCCGGTCGGCAGATGGTTGTAATAGATGGGAATTTGTCCCACGGAACGCGGGAAGGACATCGGCAGCTTGCCGGACGGGTTGTAATCGCCAAACAGCACATCCGCAATGGCATTGCCCCCTTCTGTCCCGCTGAACCAGGTTTCCAGCATGGCATCGGCCATACGATCTTCGTTGACCAGCGCCAATGGACGACCGTTCATCAGTACGATGACCAGCGGCTTGCCTGTTGCCTTCAGCGCAGCCAGTAATTTTTGCTGCGCAGGTGGAATCATCAGATCGCTACGGCTGGACGCTTCGTGCGCCATGCCCTGCGCTTCCCCCACGGCGGCCACGACGACATCTGCCTGTTTTGCCTTCTCTACCGCCTCATCGATCATGGCCTGTGCGGAGCGCGGATCGACGACGATGGCAGGTTCATACATATTCAGGAAGTCCTGAATACCTTTGTTGTCTGACACGTTGGATCCTTTGGCATACAGCAGCGTCGCTTTACCCTGCGTCGCATTTTGCATCCCCTGCAACAGCGAAACAGACTGTTTCGCGACACCTGCCGCTGACCAGCTGCCCATGATATCGCGCTGGCTGTCTGCCAGCGGCCCGATCAAGGCAATGGTGCCGGATTTTTTCAGCGGTAACGTATTCAGGCGGTTTTTCAGCAGCACCATACTTTTGCGTGCCACATCCCGGGCTTCGGGACGATGCAGGCGGCTTTCCGCATTGGTGTCCTGGGGATCGCTCTCTTTCGGCCCCAGATGACTATAGGGATCGTTAAACAGCCCCATGTCGTATTTCACGTTAAGCACGTGGCGCGCCGCATCGTCGATTTCCGCCCGACTGACAATGCCGCGTTTCACCAGGTCCGGTAAGTATTTGCTGTAGTATTCATCGCTCATACTCATATCGACACCGGATTTGAGGGCAATACGCACCGCATCCTGGGGATCGCTCGCCACGCCATGTTTAATCAACTCTTTGATCGCACCGTGGTCGCTGATGGTGATCCCTTTAAATTTCCAGTCACGACGCAGCAGATCTTTCAGCAGCCAGCTGTCGGCCGTGGCGGGCACACCATTAATGGAGTTGAGCGCCACCATGACGCCGCCGCTGCCGGCATCCAGAGAGGCTTTATACGGCGGCAGATAGTCCTGGAACATGCGTTGCGGACTCATGTCCACGGTGTTGTAATCCCGTCCGCCTTCAACCGCACCGTACAGCGCAAAGTGCTTTACGCTGGTCATAATGTTGTAGCGGTCTGCCGGGCTTTTGCCCTGCATCGCCTTCACCATGGTGCGTCCCATTTCGGACGTTAAATAGGTGTCCTCGCCGAAGCCTTCGGACACGCGTCCCCAGCGCGGCTCCCGGCTGACGTCAACCATCGGCGCCCAGGTCATATTTAACCCATCGTCTGCCGCTTCATAAGCTGAAATGCGCCCAACCTCTTTAACGGCATCCAGATCCCAGCTGGAGGCTAACGCCAGCGGAATCGGGAAAATCGTCCGCTGACCGTGCACGACGTCATAGGCGAAAAACAGCGGAATTTTCAGCCGGCTGAGCTGCATCACCTGATCCTGCATCGCCCGGATATCCGGGCGCGTAACCGTATTAAAAATCGCGCCCACCTGCCCCTTGTGGATCATCTCACGCACGGCTTCTTTTGGCGTATCCGGTCCCACGCTAATTAAACGCAACTGGCCAATTTTCTCATCCAGCGTCATCTTTTTAAGCAGATTATTGACGTAGGCATCACGCGCCTTTTCGGTCATCGGATGCTGAACGGTGGGCTCCCCGGCCAGTGCAGGTTGCAGCGCAAGGGAAACAGCGAGGCTAACAGCGCAAATCCATTTCATCGGGTTGGGTTCTCTTAAGTAACTGCGCAATATCGACTAAATGCAGGATGGCATCATCAGAGCATAGCATGTCGCCTGCGGCTATCACACTGCGCCCGACGCAACTGACGTGCTACAGTAAGGACGCATGCATACGACAAGGGAATTGCCCATGATGACATCGTCTGTCCTGATTGCCGATCTGCGCCGTCTGGTTGGCACAAGTAACGTTCTGACTGAGGCCGCGCACACGGCTCGCTATCGTAAAGGCTTTCGTTCTGGTGAAGGCGAGGCGCTGGCCGTGGTGTTTCCGGCTACGCTGCTGGAGCTGTGGCGCGTACTGCAAACGCTGGTCGCTGCGGATGCAATCATTTTGATGCAGGCGGCCAATACCGGCCTGACCGAAGGCTCGACGCCGCAGGGCGACGACTACGATCGTCCGTTGGTGATTATCAGCACACTGAAGCTGGATAAGCTACAGCTCATCGATAAGGGCCGACAGGTCCTGGCCTTTCCGGGCAGTACCCTGTATCAACTGGAAAAGATCCTGAAGCCGCTGGGCCGTGAGCCGCACTCGGTGATTGGATCTTCCTGTATTGGTGCGTCGGTGCTGGGTGGCATCTGTAATAACTCTGGCGGCTCGCTGATCAAACGCGGCCCGGCCTACAGTGAAATGGCGCTGTTTGCTCAGATTGATGCCCAGGGGCGGCTGAAGCTGGTCAATCATCTGGGCATTGACCTGGGCACCTCGCCGGAAGAGATTCTGGGACGCCTGGATGACGATCGCTGGCAGCCGGACGATGTCCTGCATGATGGCCGTCACGCGTCCGATCATGATTATGCTGACCGCGTGCGCGATGTGAATGCCGATACGCCCGCCCGTTTTAACGCGGATGCCCGTCGTCTGTTTGAAGCGTCCGGCTGCGCAGGCAAGCTGGCGGTTTTCGCGGTACGCCTGGACACATTTGAGCAGGAACCGCAGCAGCAGGTGTTCTATATCGGCACTAACGATGCCGCCGTGCTCAGCGACCTGCGCTGCCATATGCTGGCCCATTTTAAAAACCTGCCCGTTGCCGCGGAATATATGCACCGGGATATCTACGATATCGCCGAAGTGTACGGCAAAGATACGTTCCTGATGATTGACAAGCTGGGCACCGACAAGATGCCCCTGTTTTTTACGCTTAAAGGTCGGGTTGACGGCTGGCTTAATAAACTGTCTTTCATAAAACCGCATCTGACTGACCGGCTGCTGCAACGGCTGAGTCGCCTGTTTCCGGCGCATCTGCCGAAACGCATGAAGCAGTATCGCGATAAATACCAGCATCATTTAATGCTGAAAATGTCGGGTGACGGCGTCGAAGAGGCGCGCAACTACCTGCGGGAGTTTTTCCGTGAAGGTGGCGGAGAGTTTTTTGAGTGCGAAGGCAAAGAAGGCGCGCACGCTTTCCTGCACCGCTTTGCCGCTGCCGGTGCGGCAGTGCGTTATCACGCTGTTCACGCCACAGAGGTTGAAGATATTCTGGCGCTGGATATTGCGCTGCGCCGCAATGACAGAGACTGGTTCGAAACCCTGCCTGCCGGGATAACGCAGTCGCTCAGTCATCAGCTGTATTACGGCCATTTTTTCTGCCATGTCTTCCATCAGGACTACATCGTTAAAAAAGGGGTGGATGTCCATGCCCTGAAAGCGCAAATGCTGGCGATTCTGAAGACGCGCGGCGCGGAGTATCCGGCAGAGCATAACGTCGGCCATCTCTATCAGGCCCAGCCGCAGTTGGCCGCGTTCTATCGTCAGCTCGATCCGACCAACAGCTTTAACCCCGGTATTGGCAAAACCAGTAAGCTGAAAGGCTGGGCGGTCAGGCAGCCCTGACGTCTCAAAAGGCCATGAAAAAACAGGCAGCCATAGGGCTGCCTGTTTCATTAACGCGGTTGCTCTGTGACCGTTACGTCATCGCTGACATCCGAGGCCAGCAGCTGGCGACGTTCGATAATCATGGTCTGCGGCGTCGACAGGACGATCCCTTCTTTACGTAATCGCGTCAGAATATCAAACAGCAGATCGCTTTTTGCGCCTGCAATCTGGCGCTGGCTGGCCACGTTACCGGTTACGCTGAGTACTATGCCCTGCGCGGTAAGATCTTTAAACGACACTGACGGTTCCGGCGTCTCCAGAATGCGCTCATTCTCTTCATACACCTTAAGCAGAATTTCACGTACCTGCACGGGGTCAATATTGAGCGGGAACGTCAGGGTAATCGTCACCACGCCCTGCGCGTTACCCATGGTCGCGTTACGGACGTTCTGAGAAATAAACTGCGAGTTAGGCACGATCACCGTAGATTTATCGCCCAGCTGAATTTCCGTCGCACGCACGTTGATGCGACGAATATCCCCTTCCACGCCGCTGATCGTTACCAGATCGCCCACTTTCACCGGGCGCTCAGTCAGCAGAATCAGACCCGAAATAAAGTTCTTAACGATCTCCTGTAAGCCGAAACCGATACCGACAGATAATGCACTGACGATCCAGGCCAGCTTGTTCCATTGCAGCCCCATAATCGACAGGGTCAGCAGGATAATCAGCACATAGCCCACGTTACTGAACAGCGTCACCAGGGACACCCGCATCCCGCTGTCCATGGTGGTTTTGGGCAGGAAGTCGTTGTCCAGCCAGCGCCGCACTGAACGCAAGACGTAAATCCCGACAATCAGGCACAGCAATGCATTTACCAGGTGCGCCGGAACGATATTCAGCGACTCCAGGCCTTTACCGCCCCAGAATTCGATGGCCTTCTGCAACAACTCAATCGGCGTGGACGAGGCAAAGGTGCCGTTGAGCAGCGCCAGCGCCACAAACAGCACCAGGAACGTTTTACCTATCGCCGCCAGAATGGTAGCCACCTGCTGCAGATGACGTTCATCAATGTTCAGTGAACTCTGGATGCGTTTACCTGTCGTGTTACTGATCGAGAACAGACTCTCACAGCCGTCGTTGACCAGATGACTGAGAATATAAAATGAGCCAAACAAAATGCCGCACCACACCAGCTCATAGCTGAGAAAACGCGCCAGCGTGACGTAGCCGATCACCAGCGAGGCCAGGATGGTCAGCGCGGTGATCGTCAGCGCCATCTGAATCAATCCAACCAGGGTAGAACGCGCTTCCGGCGGCGTACCCGACTGCGCCAGGCGACGACGAACGCGCTTGGTGCGCATGCTGATCGCCAGTGCCGTAGTGCCGATAAGTAATGCCGTCAGGCCGTTGGCAAAAATACTGGTATTCAGGCTGGTGCCGACGGTGTAGTTAAAGGACTCGACCATCTGAAAGATAAACACCAGCAGGGCCGTAATCGGCGGGAACGGTTTAAGCGCGATGGCGACTTCGTTCGAAATCGTCGGCAGACGCCAGCTGGGACGACGCGTGGATAAAAAGGCACGACCCAGCCCGGCAATCAGGCCGCAGTAGACGCTGAGTTCGACCAGACGGTAAATAAAGTCCTGCACATCGCTGGAGACTTCATCGCGGCGCGTAAAGGCCTGCGAAATAAAGACGAAGGTCAGGACAACGGCCGCCAGGCTGGTCAGCGCCACGGCAGTTGCCAGAAAACTACGGCGCAAACGCCCTTCAGGCAATTTATTGATACTGACCCAGGCCAGGAACTCTTCACCATAGCGACGGCCGAGCGTCATCACCAGCACCGCGGCCAGCAACCAGCCAACCGTGCCAATGCGCCAGCCCGGCTCCCAGGAGAGTGCGGCCGTGTCTTTCAGCTCATTGAGAAAATCGCCAATTTTTTCCGCGTCCAGATCCTGACTACTTAACACGGGCGCCCAGAAGCGCGGCCCCAGAATACTGCCTGAATTCAGGGCGAGTTTATTTTTTAGCTGGTCGCGGCGCAGATTGACGATTTGTGAGGAGAGCATCAGTGCACTGTTTTTAATGCCTTCCGCCTGCTTGATTTGATCGTCAAGCTTGCTCTTCTGACTTTCCAGCGCGCTGCGTTTGCGCGTCACGTCCGGTGTCTCTTTGACGCCGCTTTCCGGTTTGGGTGCCGGACCGAGCACGGCCAGCTGCGCTTCCAGTTGTTGACGATCGGGCTGTAACGCCTGCGCAAGCGTATCCGTATTGCCTGATAACTCCAGCGCCATCTCATTCAGACGACTGAGCTTATTTTCGTCGCTTTCAACGGAGACCTGGCTTTTAATTTTATCGAGGATCTTCTGCATTTTCGGCAGCTCGACAGAGGCATCCACCTTGGGTTTGTCGTCGGTTTGCTGCGTGGCTTGCGTCGCATCGTCGGCAAAACTCAGCGCGGGTGCGAGCGTCATCAACGCGAAAAAAATCAGAACACTAAATGAACGTAACTTGAGCATATCAATGAGATTCCGGCACAGTAATCAGGCGAATCACCCTCGCCATTTGCGGGTAGTTTAGATTTTCGTCTGCCATGAAACTATAGGAATACAGGTCAATCTCAGCCGGGGAACCGTAGCGCCCCGGCAGAGGATTACTCTACAGCGGCCCCATTGGCTGCGTTGCTGGCAACCTCATCCGCTTTTTGTTTTTTATAGGCCAGTGCAGCCGCCGGAACCGGCGCAGCCTTGCCGGTTTCCAGCCAGTCGCGCAGACGATTCGCATCGGCGAAATGGGTATATTTGCCAAACGCATCGAGTACCACCAGCGCGACCGGGCGGTTCTTAATCATCGTCCGCATGACCAGACAGTGCCCCGCCTGATCGGTGTAACCCGTTTTCGTTAACTGGATATGCCAGCCATTTTTATACACCAGGTGATTGGTATTGCGGAACGGTAGCGCATAACTCGGATGGGCAAACACGGCGGTTTCTTCTTTGGTCGTGCTGAGCTCACCCAGAAGCGGATATTCACGCGTCGCTTTCAGCAGCTTCACCAGATCCTGGGCGCTGGACACGTTTTTGATAGAGAGGCCCGTGGGTTCAACGTAATGCGTGTGCATCATGCCGAGCGCGCGCGCCTTGGCATTCATTGCCCGGATAAAAGCATCGTACCCGCCCGGATAAGCGTGAGCCAGACTGGCTGCCGCGCGGTTTTCCGAGGACATCAGCGCCAGCATCAGCATACTGCGGCGACTAATTTCGCTGTTCAGTTTGACGCGCGAAAACACACCACGCATCTCGGGGGTCTGGCTGATATCGACCTTCACCATCTCGTTCATCGGCTGGTGCGCATCCAGTACCACCATGGCCGTCATTAACTTCGTGATGGACGCGATGGGGCGCACCCGATCCGGGTGACTGGAGAACAGGACTTTACCATTGGTCAGATCGACAATCAGGGCGCTCCCTGAGGCGATTTGCGGCTGAGCAATCGGGGCCATCTGCGACAACGTGGTGGTCGCCTGTGCTGGAAGGGTAAAAACCTGCCCGGAAACGAGCAGCGCCAGCGACAACAGTGAAAAGCGAATTTTTGCAGGCATCGTGGAAAAAAGACCCGGTTAAGATTGTGCGCTGTGTAAACACAGGCCGCCAACGCCTGAACAGGCAGAGCGCGGGCTGGCCGCAGCATCATACGCTGAAGTCAGGGAATTTTCCTGGTGAGATTGTTTCTGAGCGTTAAAAAAAGGTTGCCGCCCTGTAGGCGGCAACGGCAGGTTAAAACAGACGCGGGCCATAGCCCCATAACACCACGGTCAGAGCCAGTAGCACTTCGAAGACCAGCACACCAATAGCGAGTGTTGAACTGGAAAAACGCAGACTTTCGTCACGGTCGATATTCAGAAACAGCGGAATGCCGACATACAGCAGATACCCGGTATACAGGAGCGCCAGCGCTGCCGCCAGCACACATAGCCAGACCAGCGGATAAAGCGCGACAAGGCCGCTCAAAAACAGGGGCGTAGCGACATAGCCCGCAAATACGGTGCAGCGCCCCATGCTGGGACGATGGGGATAGTCACGCGCCATCCAGTGAATCACCCGCCCCATAACGGCGACGCCGCCCAGGATCACCAGATAGAACAGAATCCCCAGGCCCAACGCCGTCAGCAAATTAAGCTGCACATATTGCCCTTCTCCCAGGTTCCAGCCTGACTGAGTGGTGCCAATCATGGCGCAGATCACCGGCACAGCGGCCATCAGCAGCACGTGGTGAGTGTAATGGTGCGAAACCGTTTCGTTCTCTTGCTTGATAGTGCGCATTTCCTGGTTCGGATGCGCTAACAAACCCCAGACATGGTTCATACGCTTACTCCTCTGACCGATTGGGCCACCCGATCTGTTAACATTTCCACAAGGGGGCAGCAGTCATTTGAGTATAATCGGCAGGATAATTTCTGGGGCCTCTGCGCAAAAAAACGGCGAAAAAGATCGCTTACGGGGTCTTAATCCGCTGTCCTGGCAAATCGGGTATAGACTGAAAGAAAAATCTTCACACAGGGAGTTCAGCCTTGCATTTGGATATCAATGGGTTAATTACGCAGTACGGCTATCTTGCGCTGTTTATTGGCTGTATTGCCGAGGGCGAAACGTTTTTGCTGCTGGGCGGGGTTGCCGCTCACGAAGGGCTACTGCACTACAGTGGCGTCGTACTGGCGGCGATGGCGGGCGGCGTGGTGGGCGATCAGATGCTCTACTGGATTGGCCGGCGTTTTGGTACCCGCATTTTGCGACGCTTTAAAAAACATCAGGATAAAGTGGTGAAGGCGAACCGCCTGATTAAGCGTCGTCCCAGCCTGTTCGTGATTGGCGCACGTTTTATGTATGGCTTTCGTATTATTGGGCCAATCATTATTGGCGCAAGCCGCCTGAAGCCGCTGAAGTTTTTTCTCCTCAACGTCACCGGGGCGGCTGTCTGGGCACTGCTGTTTGTTACGCTCGGCTATTTTGCAGGCGGCATTATCGCCCCCTGGCTGCACAAACTCGACCAACACTTTAAACACCTGCTATGGCTGGGCGCGGCGGTGGTCTTTGCGTTTGTGCTGCGCTGGGCGATTCGCCGCTGGAATCATCACCGGGCCGATCAGTAGCCTTTAAACTGTGGGTTGGCCAGCATAAAGCCGCCGTCGATAATAAACGACTGACCGGTGGTATAGGTCGCCCACTCGGAACTCAGCCAAGCTACCATACTGGCAATTTCGTGCGTATCGCCAGGGCGGCCGGCAGGAATTTCCGGCATTTTTACGTTGTGCGCATCCGCGTCGGACATCTTGTTCATCGGCGTCGCAATCGCCCCCGGGGCGACCGCATTGACCAGAATATTGTGGGGCAGCAGACTCAGCGCCATCGATTTGGTCAGGCCGCCTGCCGCATGTTTTGCCGCGGTATAGGCCACTGAGCCCGGCAAGGGCGTATGCTCGTGCACAGAGGTGATGTTGATGATGCGTCCGCCCTGCCCTTGTTTGATCATGTTACGTGCCGCCACCTGCCCACAGATAAAGACGCCATCGACATCCACGCTGAAGGTTTTACGCCAGTCTTCCCAGGTCACGTCCATAAAGTCGGCTTTAAAATTTGCCCCGGCATTGTTGACCAGCACATCGATACGGCCCAGTTTGTCGATCAACTGCTGCAATACCTTGCCGCCTTCTGGCGGATCGGCCAGATCGAGCTGAATCGTCTCTGCCCGTTGTCCGGTCTCTTCTACCCGACGGGCGGTCCGCTGTGCGCCTTCCTCGTCTGAACGCCAGGTGATGCCAATATCAAAGCCCTGTTCGGCTAACATCTCAGCACAACGGCTGCCGATGCCCGAATCCGATGCGGTCACAATGGCCACTTTTCGTTGGGGTGCTGTCATAACGGTCTCCTTTGGAAGTGTATGAAAAGTATATACCGGGCTGAAAATTGTGCCGGACGCGGACAATGGGCTCGCCAGGTTAACGATCTGTGCCCGAACGAAGCGGTATGCAGGTACCTGGCTATAGTTAAGTCAGACACTGACAGGGAGAACGCGATGAGTAAGGTTAAACGCAAGATTGACGATCATGGTGTCATAGGTGATCTCCGCACCTGTGCGCTGGTCGCAAACGATGGCACGATCGACTATCTCTGCTGGCCGGAGCTGGACAGTCCGTCGGTGTTTTCGGCCTTACTGGACAGTGACGAAGCGGGCCTGTTTTCAATCGCACCCGAGTGGCAAAACGCCCGTCGGCAACAAATTTACCTGCCGGATACCAATATTCTGCAAACGCGCTGGCTGGCCGAAGAAGGCGTGGCCGAAATTACTGACTACATGCCCATCTGCGATCGTCAGGACAAACTGCCACGCATTATCCGCCGGGTGAAAATGGTGCGGGGTCAGGCCCGGTTTAACATGGTCTGTTCGCCTCGCCATGATTACGCCCGCGCGGAAACCCGCGCCGAGATTCAGCGCGGTTGTATCGATTTTCATGCGACGGATCAGCCCTCGCTTCGGCTGGCCGCCACGGTCGTGATGACCCTGGAAGGTAATAACGCCACCGCCAGTTTCGAGTTAAAAGCGGGTGAACACGCCGAATTTGAATTCGGCAGCGTAAATGACGCACACGTTGAAAAACTGGCGACCGCGAACTGTTTCGAAGAGACGCTGAGCTACTGGCGTGAGTGGAGTTGCCACAGCACCTATCGTGGCCGCTGGCAGGAAATGGTCCAGCGCTCCGCCTTGGTGCTGAAGCTGCTGACCTCCTGGCAGCACGGCTCCATTGCCGCCGCCGCAACCTTTGGCCTGCCGGAGGAGCTGGGGGGCGAACGTAACTGGGATTACCGTGCCTCCTGGATACGCGATGCGTCCTTCAGCATGTACGCGCTGATGCGCCTGGGCTACGTGGATGAGGCCAAGCACTTCACCGAATGGGTTGGTCGCTGTGTGGAGAACAGCCATCATGACGAGATGCGTTTACAGGTGATGTATCGCCTGGACAGCAGCACGGAACTGCAGGAAATGTCGCTGCTCAACCTGTCCGGCTATGCCGATTCCTGCCCGGTCAGGATAGGCAACGATGCCTGGCAACAGAAACAACTGGATATCTATGGCGAACTGATGGATGCCATTTACCTTGCCAATAAATATGGTGAAGCCATCTCTCAACGGGGCTGGAACCATGTCTCAGAGATGCTGGACTGGCTCTGTGATAACTGGCATCAGCCGGATGCGGGCATCTGGGAAATGCGCGGTGAACCGGAGCACTTCCTGCACTCCCGTTTGATGTGCTGGGTGGCCATGGATCGCGGGCTGCGTCTTGGCATGAAACGTTCCCTGCCGATGCCTTATGAGCGGTGGGACCGTACCCGGCGCGAGATTCGCGACGATATCTGGAAAAACTTCTGGAACAGCGAACGCGGCCATTTTGTTTCGACCCGCCATGGCGATTACCTGGATGCCTCCATGCTGCTGATGCCGCTGGTGCGTTTTGTCGGCGCAACCGACCCTGACTGGATTGCCACGCTGGATGCCATCAAGGCGAATCTGGTCAGCGATGGGATGGTGCGCCGCTATAACATCCATGAAACCCCGGCGGACGGGCTCACTGGCGGAGAAGGTTCATTTGGTGCCTGCTCGTTCTGGTACGTCGAATGTCTGGCACGTGCCGGACGCGTACGCGAAGCCCATTTTGAGTTCGAGAAATTACTGAGCTACGCTAATCCGTTGGGGTTATATGCCGAAGAGTTCGACAGCCACGGCCAGGCACTAGGCAATATGCCGCAGGCGCTGACGCATCTCGCCCTGATTAGCGCCGCCTTTTTCCTGAACCGCAAGCTAAACGGAGATGTCACGTTATGGCAGCCGTAGAGGGCGTTTTTCGCCCAAAATGTTAATGAACAAAGGCAGATAACGCAGGTAAGTCAGGTAAAGTATTTCGATGCGGTAAAAATCCTGATTCACAACATCAGTTTAATGAACATATAATGCGCAGCAGGTCATAGTGACCAGCATGGGTTCGATACATTGACAAGCCTGAAACATGGCGATAAAGACTTGTAAAATATGAAAAAAAGCATTCGCGCGTTCGCTTCACTTGCATTGGCTTTGGCGGCATTCAGTCAGTCAGCCCTTGCGGTTGTTTATCCCTTACCGCCGGCGAACAGCCGTCTGACCGGGCAAAACATTGAGATTACGATTCCTCAGGACAGTAAACTGCCTCTGGAAGCTTTTGCAGCACAGTTCCAGATGGGCCTCAGCAATATGCTGGAAGCCAATCCGGGTGTTGACGTTTATCTGCCTAAGCCTGGCAGCAAACTGATTATCCCTCAGCAGTTACTCCTGCCTGACGCCCCGCGTGAAGGCATCGTGATTAACAGTGCTGAAATGCGTCTTTATTACTACCCGAAAGGTACGAAAACCGTGGTCGTTCTGCCTATCGGTATTGGTGAGCTGGGTAAAGATACGCCGCTGAACTGGACCACAACCGTTCAACGTAAAAAAGATGGCCCGACCTGGACGCCCACCAAAGCGATGCACGCTGAATATGCATCACGTGGCGAAAATCTGCCGGCCGTGTTCCCGGCAGGCCCGGATAACCCAATGGGGCTGTATGCACTCTACATCGGGCGTCTGTACGCCATTCACGGCACCAACGCCAACTTTGGTATCGGCCTGCGCGTCAGCCACGGCTGTGTCCGCCTGCGTGCCGATGATATCAAATGGCTGTTCGATCACGTGCCAGTTGGCACGCGCGTGCAGTTTATCAACCAGCCGGTGAAAGCGTCTGTTGAGCCAGACGGTTCACGCTGGATGGAAGTGCATAATCCGCTGTCGACCACGGAAGAGCAGTTTAACTCTCGTGAACTGGTGCCGATTACGCTGACTCAGGCGGTTGGCAAAGTACTGGTAGACGGTAGCGTGAATCAGTCTCAGGTTGATAAGGCCATCCAGAACCGCTCTGGTATGCCTGTACAGGTTAATGCGCCAGAAAACAGCGTGGCCCCTGCGCCTGTTCCCTTCAATGAAGGTGAAGATGCTGAGCCGAAAGAAGAGCCCATGACGCCAGTGATGTCGCAGCCTGCTAACCCGGTCGCGGTCCAGTCAGAGCCCGCGCCGCAACAGGCTCAACCTGTGCAGCCTTCGCAGCCGCAGCCAGAGCAACCACAGCAGTCGCAACCTGCCCAGCCACAGCCGGCGCAGTAACATTCGCCTGTTACGGGCCAGCCATTCAGGCCCGGTCGTCAGGTCAGTGAAAAGCCAGCGTTGGCGATAGCCACGCTGGCTTTTTTATTGGTCACGGGCTCCACTGTCAACACCACTATCTGGACGGACGGCGAAAACTCAGCCAGCCGGCCAGCAGCGTGAAGGCCAGGACGATCAGAACCAGCAGTAAAAACCCGTGCGGGTTCGACGCCAGCGGAATGCCGCCCACGTTCATGCCAAAAAATCCCGCCACAATGTTAATCGGCAGCGCAAGCACCGTAATCACGGTCAGCAGATAAAGTGTCCGGTTACTCTGCTCCATCAACCGTGCTGCAATTTCCTCCTGCAGCAGACGGATGCGCTCCATCAGGCTGGCCAGGTCGTTCAGCACCACGCTAAATTCTTCCGTGAACGCCCGCAGCTCGCGGAGCGTGTCGCGGTTGAGCCAGGCGGGTGGGCGGTTAAGCAACCGGAACAGCGCCGCCGGTTCGGGTGCCAGCAGGCGCTGAATGCGCAGCAGCATGCGCCGGTAATGCCCCAGCTCACTGCGGTTGGCCTTGATTGCCGGACTTAATAAACGCTCTTCAATGTTATCGACTACCTGGCTGATGCGACGCACCACCAGTTCCAGCTGCAACTCCTGTTCACCGAGCAGGTAAAGTAACAGGGCCTCCGCACTGGGAAAATTATGCTTCGCCAGCCCCTGCTGCATCTTTTCGATCATCACTGACGAGCGATAACGTGCGCTCACGACCAGATTATGACGGCACCAGATCCACAGGGTCGCATTTTGCGTACTGCGATTTTCCTGGCTCAGCGTGACGTCGTTCAGTACCGCCAGCAGGGCATTGCTTTGTTCCGCTAACCGTGTGCGCGGCGAGGCGGAATGGATCTCGTCAAAAAAATCATCATCAACCTGAAAGTGGCCCTGCACCCAGTGCTGTGCCCGCGCGTGATTCAGATTGATATGTAACCAGAGAAAGCCTTCTTCAGGAGGGTGTTCACCGAGTTTTACCGCTTCACGGGCATTCAGGCGTTGAGGGAGGGCATCAGGAGAAAAGCGATAACCATGGATGAGTCCGGCCACATCATCATCAAAATCACGTTTTTGTGGGGTGAGAACAACGTCTGTCGCCATGGCAATCCTGTCAGCATCATCAATTAAGATCCACAGCCTGCTGAAGTTTTGTTACAGCAAAATGACCTGTGCCGCCTGGATCATTTTTTTGTCATAAAAAGCGGGTATCACACAGCGTTAACCAGATGTAACTCCGCATCTGCATCCGCTAAGAGGTACGGCATGAGCGAAAACAGTTTATCCTCTTCAGGCACGACGCAGGGACGTCCCGATTTCAACGGCAAAGGCAGCCGCGCAACCAAAACGGCTTTTTATGTCCTGTTAATAGCCGGTCTGGCCTTTGCCGGATTTAATCTGTTTCACGATGTGGAAAAAACTAACACGCCCGTCACCAGTTATGTGCCTTTCTTTCTGCTCGGCCTGGCGCTGCTGATTGCGCTGGGCTTTGAATTCGTTAACGGGTTTCACGATACCGCCAACGCGGTCGCTACGGTGATCTACACGCATTCGCTGACGCCCGGTGCGGCCGTCGTCTGGTCAGGGCTGTGCAACTTTCTTGGCGTGATGCTTTCCAGCGGCGTGGTCGCGTTTGGCATTATTTCGCTTCTGCCCGTCGAACTCATCCTGCAGGCCAGCAGCGGCAACGGCTTTGCCATGATTTACGCCCTGCTGTTCTCGGCGATTATCTGGAATCTGGGCACCTGGTACTTTGGCCTGCCCTCGTCGTCGTCACATACTTTAATTGGCTCGATTATTGGCGTGGGTGTGGCGAATGCGATGTTGCATGGTCGCAGTGGCCTGAGTGGCGTTGACTGGGATCAGGCGCTGAAGGTCGGCTATGCCTTACTGCTCTCGCCCGTCGTGGGTTTCGTCTGCGCCGCCCTGCTGCTGTGGGCCATGAAGCTGTTGATTCGTAACCGCCAGTTGTACGAAGCCCCGCACAGCAACGAACCGCCGCCGGTCTGGATTCGTGGCCTGCTGATTCTGACCTGCACCGGCGTCTCCTTTGCTCACGGGTCGAATGACGGGCAGAAAGGGATGGGACTCATCATGCTGATCCTGGTTGGCACCATGCCCATCGCCTATGCACTGAACCGTTCACTTCCGCCCGAGCAAATCCCGCGCGTTGCCGCACTGAGTGACGTGACGGCGCGCCAGTTACTGCATATTCAACCGGCCGCCACGCCCGCCCCGGATTCACGCAATGTGTTGACGGCCTTTGTCAGCACTGACACGGTCAATCCGAACGTCTTGCCCGCGCTTGGCATGACGTTACGGGATATCAGCGACCAGATTCGCCGCTACGGCTCGATGGACAATATTCCGGCCCAGTCCGTGACCAATACCCGCAATCAAATGTACCTGGCCGCAGAATCGATCAAGCACCTGCAAACCGCCCATGTCTCGCTCCCCGATGAGACGGCACGTAACCTGAAGGCGGTGAAAACAGAGCTGGACAGCGCCACACGCTTTATTCCGATGTGGGTGAAGGTGGTGGTGGCAATCGCGTTGGGGCTGGGCACCATGGTGGGCTGGCGACGTATTGTGGTCACCGTGGGTGAGCGCATCGGCAAAACCCATCTGACCTATGCGCAAGGGGCCAGCGCCGAACTGGTGGCGATGGCGACCATCGGCGCGGCCGATGCCTTTGGTCTGCCGGTCTCCACGACGCATGTGCTCTCATCCGGCGTGGCGGGCACCATGGCGGCGAACCGCTCTGGCCTGCAGATGTCCACCCTGCGCAATCTTGCCGTCGCCTGGATATTGACGCTGCCGGTCTCGATTTTACTTTCTGCCCTGCTCTACGGGCTGTTCATTCATATCTGACCAGGTGAATTGTCATGGCAACACACGACAACAGTTTCAATCGCGACGCTTTTAATCAGCGTTTAATGCAGGAGTTCTATGACAGCTACGACGAAGAGCTGGAGCTGGAGCTGGACGATCTGCGCTTTAGCGAGGCCGCGCCCACGGGCAGCGATGAAAAAGCCTGGCGCCGTCGTTATTTTCGCGAGCTGCTGCAGTTGCAGGGTGAGCTGGTGAAGCTACAGGACTGGGTAATGCGCACCGGCCATCGGCTGGTCATTCTGTTTGAGGGCCGCGATGCGGCCGGTAAAGGAGGCGTGATTAAGCGCATTACGCAACGCCTTAATCCGCGCACCTGCCGGGTGGCTGCGCTGCCCGCGCCCAACGATCGTGAAAAAACCCAGTGGTACTTTCAGCGTTATATCGCGCATCTGCCCGCCGCGGGCGAGATGGTGCTGTTTGACCGCAGCTGGTACAACCGGGCAGGCGTGGAGCGCGTCATGGGATTTTGCAGTGATGCCGACGTGGCGGAGTTTTATCGCAGCGTGCCCGAGTTTGAAAAAATGCTGACCCGCAGCGGGATTCAAATCATTAAGTACTGGTTTTCGATCACGGACGAGGAGCAGGAGCTGCGCTTCATGAGCCGTATCCACGATCCCCTCAAGCAGTGGAAGCTCAGCCCAATGGATCTGGAAAGCCGCCGCCGTTGGGAAGATTACACGGAAGCAAAAGAAGAGATGCTGAGCCGCACCCATATTCAGGAAGCCCCCTGGTGGGTTGTTCAGGGCGTAGACAAGAAACGGGCGCGCCTTAACTGCATCAGCCACCTTTTGCAGCAGGTGCCTTATGAAGCCGCCCCACACGACGAAATCATTCTGCCGCCGCGTGAACGCTCACAGGACTACCACCGCAACGAGGTGCCGGAAAATATGATCGTGCCAGAAAAGTATTGATCGCGTGCGCGGCTAAGCGCCGCGCTGTCCCGCTCTCACTTCCGGTGAGGCTGAAGAGAACTGACAGGTCTGCCGCTGTAATGCCGCATAGCGGTCAATCGCCGTAGCAATATCGGCTGAGGTTTTTAAGGCGCGAATCTCAGCGAACAGCTCACCCGCTTCGACGTAGGCTTTACGCAAATAGCCCAGCCACTGTTTGATACGTGCGAGATGGTACATGCCCGTATCACCCTGTTTTTCAAGCCGGGTATATTGTTGCAGGAGTACCACCACCTCCGGCCAGGCCATGGGCGCATCATTGTATTTGACGACCCGGCTCAGGTTAGGCACGTTAAGCGCACCACGCCCAATCATCACCGCATCACAGCCTGTGATTCGCAGACAATCCTGGGCGCTTTGCCAGTCCCAGATTTCGCCATTCGCGATAACCGGAATAGACAGTCGCCGACGAATCTCGCCAATCGCCTGCCAGTTAATAGCCTCAGCACGGTAGCCGTCTTCTTTGGTACGGCCGTGGACGACCAGTTCGCTGGCACCTGCCTGCGCTACCGCATCCGCAATTTCCATGCTGCGGGCGCTGGAATCCCAGCCCAGGCGCACCTTAACCGTAACGGGCAAGGAGTCAGGTACAGCTGCCCGCATGGCTTTGGCCGCGCGGTAGATTAAGTCGGGATCTTTTAACAGCGTCGCCCCGCCGCCGCTGCCGTTGACCAGCTTCGACGGGCAACCGCAGTTCAGATCCACGCCCCACGAGCCCAGCTCAACCGCGCGGGCCGCGTTTTCCGCCAGCCACTCGGGATGCTGCCCCAGCAGTTGCAGACGAACCAGCGTACCCGACGGCGTCCGGCTGGCATGATGCAGTTCGGGACAAAGGCGATAGAAGGATTTTACCGGCAGCAGTTGGTCGACGACGCGCAAAAATTCCGTGATGCACAAATCGTAGTCGTTGACGTCCGTCAACAGCTGGCGCACCAGAGAATCCAGTACGCCCTCCATGGGTGCCAGTAAAACCCGCATGATCAGACGTTTCCGCTGCGTTTAGGCGCGGGCCGACGTGGACGAGACGCAGGCTTGTCAGACTGGCCCGCTGCGGGTCCCTGACGACGCGGCTGCGCACGCTTGTCCCCTTGAGGACGCGCCGCGCCGGCACCTTGTCCGCCCTGCCCCCGACCACGGCCGCGTGAAGACGGTGACTGGCGGCCGTTCACAATCGGTTCCGCTTTGATGCTGGGATCCGGCTCATAGCCCGGCACAGCCAGTCGTGGAATTTCACGCTTCAGCAAGCGCTCAATATCACGCAACAGTTTGTGTTCGTCGACGCAAACCAGCGACAGCGCTGCACCCGTTGCGGCGGCACGACCGGTACGCCCAATGCGGTGTACGTAGTCTTCAGGCACGTTTGGCAATTCATAGTTCACGACGTGCGGCAGTTCTTCAATATCCAGACCGCGGGCCGCGATATCCGTCGCAACCAGCACACGAATCGCGCCGGATTTGAAGTCGGCCAGTGCACGGGTACGTGCGCCCTGACTCTTGTTACCGTGGATGGCGGCGGCCGTAATGCCGTCTTTACCCAGCTGTTCGGCAAGGTGATTGGCACCGTGCTTGGTGCGGGTAAAGACCAGCACCTGCTGCCAGTTACCTTCGCCAATCAGCTGAGACAGCAGTTCCCGCTTGCGCTTTTTGTCAACAAAATGCACCTGCTGAGAAACCTGCTCAGACGCGGTATTGCGGCGCGCGACTTCAACCTGCTCCGGGTTGTGCAGCAGTTTTTCTGCCAGGGTTTTGATCTCATCTGAGAACGTCGCCGAGAACAGCAGGTTCTGACGTTTAGCTGGCAGTTTGGCCAGTACGCGGCGGATATCGTGGATAAAGCCCATATCAAGCATGCGATCCGCTTCATCCAGTACCAGCACTTCAACCTGAGACAGGTCAACGGCGTTTTGATGAGCCAGATCCAGTAAACGGCCCGGCGTGGCCACCAGAATATCGACGCCGCCGCGCAGCTTCATCATCTGCGGGTTGATGCTGACGCCGCCAAACACCACCAGCGAACGCAGCGGAAGATATTTGCTGTAGTCGCTGACGTTTTCACCGACCTGAGCGGCCAGTTCACGGGTCGGTGTCAGAATCAGCGCGCGCACCGGACGACGGCCACGCACTGTTCCGGTATTCTCGGACAGTTTCTGTAATAAAGGTAAGGTAAACCCGGCGGTTTTGCCGGTGCCGGTCTGGGCGCTTGCCAGCAGATCGCGGCCGGACAGCACAACAGGAATCGCCTGGCGCTGAACAGGCGTCGGTTCGCTGTAGCCCTGCTCAGCTACCGCACGCAGAATATCGGCACTCAGGCCGAGAGAGTCAAAAGACATGACGAGTATTACTCCGGTCCACTCTGACCGCGTTTGGCGGTGTAGTTTTCAGAGGGATAGTGACGCCAGCTGAGGCTGACGCGTGAAAAGGGTGCAAACTACGATGCATAAGCGGCGGAGTGTAACAGCTTTACCGCCCCTGTGCGAGATAGCTCACAATTGATTACATATCTCTCAACGACAAAAGCCACCTTGCGGTGGCTTTTTTAGCGCGACAGCCTGATTCAGCTGCGTTTTTTCTCAATGCGTCCTGCCGGCTCTTTCGCCAGCAACGACACCAGCGCGGGCCCCAACAACATCACCACGCCAAGGCTGGCTAACAGTAAGTTGTTGTGGAAAATGCGCGACACCAGGAACAGCGTCATCATCGCGGCACCGAAATAGTACGTGGTGGTCGCTTCTTCCAGGTAATCACCCAGGGTACGTAAACGGGCACTACGCTGCGTGATCAGCATGGCGATAAACACCGCTGCATAGGCCACCACCAGGGTACTGCACACTTCGACCAGTGCTTTATGTTTCCAGCCCCAGACCAGTGCGGCAATCACCAGCAGGTGCATCGCGATGTGGGCCCAGGTTTGACCGGTAATAATTTGAAAGCGATTCGACAATTTCATTTCTCTCTCCTGCAGACCTGGCACGTTGCACAAATGCAACCGTAACCGGCCAGGGACGGTTTCTCAATGTAAAGCAAATTTCAGATAACGCCCTAATTATTCCTCTTCTTCACCCTCCATTTGTGACAAAGACTACACTTTGTTGTTGATGAAGATGAAAAGGAGCGCGTCGCGAGTATGCCACAAATCAAGCAAGGATTTTCATTTAAAGTCCTGACGATTAATACCCATAAAGGTTTTGCCCCGTTTAACCGACGCTTCATCTTGCCCGAATTGCGTGAAGCGGTGCGCGCAACGTCAGCAGATATCGTTTTTTTGCAGGAGGTGATGGGAACCCATGACATTCACCCTCTGCAACATGAAAACTGGCCTGATACCTCCCACTACGAGTTTCTGGCCGACACGATGTGGAACGATTTTGCCTATGGGCGCAATGCGGTTTACCCGGAAGGACATCATGGCAACGCCGTGCTGTCGCGTTTTCCCATTGCTGAGTACGACAATCGCGATGTTTCAATTGCCGGGAGCGAAAATCGCGGCATGTTGCATTGCCAGCTTACCCTGCCCGATGGCCGGGGCACGCTGCATGTCATCTGTGTGCACCTGGGGCTGAAAGAGGCGCACCGTCGTGCCCAGTTGGCGATGTTAAACGACATGGTGATGGCGTTACCCGCTGACGCACCTGTCGTCGTCGCCGGTGACTTTAACGACTGGCAGGGGCGAGCCAACAACATACTGCAAAAAGGGGCGGGACTAAAAGAGGTCTTTAGCCTGAAAAGCGGACGACCTGCGCGGACGTTTCCGGCACGCTTTCCCCTTCTGCGACTGGATCGTATTTACGTGCGCAATGCGACGATCAGTCAACCCTGGGCATTGCCGCGTAAACCCTGGTCACACCTTTCCGATCACGCGCCGCTGGCGGTGGAGATCCATCTATGAATTTTGAGTGGCAAGACGGCAACAAACTGCGCCTGCTGGAAAACGGGGACGCATTTTTCCCCCGGGTATTTGGCGCGATTGCACGTGCCGAACACAGCGTACTGCTGGAAACCTTCATTCTGTTCGAAGACGATGTGGGCAACGCCCTGCACAAGGTGCTGCTGGCGGCGGCGCAGCGCGGCGTCAAGGTCGAAATGATGGTCGATGGCTACGGCTCCTCCGAGCTGTCCCAGAGTTATGTCAACAGTCTGACGCAGGCGGGCGTGCGCTTTATCTATTACGATCCGCGTCCGCTGATCATGGGCATGCGAACTAACGTCTTTCGCCGTCTGCACCGTAAAACTGTGGTCGTGGACGGCGTTATCGCCTTTGTCGGCGGCATCAACTTTTCCGCCGAGCACTACACGGATTTTGGCCCGGAAGCCAAACAGGATTATACCGTGGAGGTCAAAGGTCCGGTGGTCGCCGACATTACCCGCTACCTGCAAGAGGCGATTGGCAGTCAGGCCACCACTCGCCGCTGGTGGGGACAGCGTTCACATCGTCCGGCCAAAAACACCCTGCCCGGCGACGCGCAGGTCCTGTTTGTCTATCGCGACAACGATCAGCACCGGGATGATATCGAGCAGCATTATCTGGACATGCTGCGCACCGCCAAACAGGACGTCATTATCGCCAACGCCTACTTTTTCCCTGGCTACCGTTTGCTTAAGGAGATGCGCAATGCGGCACAGCGCGGCGTACGCGTGCGACTGATTGTGCAGGGTGAGCCGGATATGCCGATTGTGAAAGTGGGCGCTGAGCTGCTTTATAACTATCTGGTGGATGCAGGCGTGGAAGTCTATGAATATTGCCGCCGACCGCTGCATGGCAAAGTGGCGGTGAAAGATCAGCAGTGGGCTACCGTTGGCTCAAGCAATCTCGACCCCTTGAGTTTGTCCCTCAATCTTGAAGCCAACCTGATCATTCACGATCGCAACTTTAACCAGACATTACGTGATAATCTTGAGCATTTACTGGCTGAAGACTGTCAGCGCGTCGAAGAGGATAAGTTACCACCACGCACCTGGTGGCAGCTGACGAAAGGCGTTGTCGTGTTCCACTTTCTGCGTCACTTCCCGGCTATCGCCGGCTGGTTACCGGCGCATACGCCAAAGCTGGCTCAGGTGGATCCGCCGGTTCAGCCCGAAATGGAGACGCAAGATCGCGTCGAAGCCAACAATGAAGGAGCCAATTCCTGATGGCAAACACGCATCCACGCTGGAAACTGGCAAAAAAAATCCTGACCGGGCTCTTCTTCGTCGCCGTCATTGTGCTGCTGGTGATCTATGCACGCAAAGTGAACTGGGATGACGTTTATAAGGTCATTGTTAACTACAACCGCTTTGTGGTGCTGACCGCGGCGGCACTGGTTATCGTCAGTTATCTGGTTTACGGCTGCTACGACCTGATTGGTCGGGCCTACTGTGGTCATAAGCTGGCCAAACGTCAGGTAATGCTGGTGTCATTTATCTGCTACGCCTTTAATCTGACGCTCAGTACCTGGGTTGGCGGTGTCGCTATGCGCTACCGGCTCTATTCGCGGCTCGGCCTGGACAGTGCGACGATTACGCGCATTTTCTCCCTCAGCATCGCCACTAACTGGCTGGGCTACATCCTGCTGGCGGGCGTGATCTTTAGCGCAGGCCTGGTCCCGATTCCCGGCGGCTGGTTTATCGGCGAAACCACACTACGGCTTATTGGTGCCGCGCTGCTGGTGCTCGTCGCGTTTTATCTCTGGGCGTGCGCGTTTTCTAAACGTCGTCGCTGGAAAGTGAAAGGGCAAACCCTGCAGTTGCCTTCCCTGCGCATGGCGCTGTTTCAGTTTGCCGTCTCCTGCGCCAACTGGCTGGTTATGGGCACGATTATCTGGCTGCTGCTGGGCCGGGATGCCGGTTATCCCATGGTGCTGGGCGTACTGTTAATCAGTAGTATCGCAGGCGTAATTATTCATATTCCGGCGGGGATTGGGGTGCTAGAAGCGGTATTCGTGGCGCTGCTGGGCGGCGAGAACCTTTCACACGGGACCATCATCGCCGCGCTGCTGGCTTACCGCGTGCTGTACTTCATTTTGCCGTTGCTCCTGGCACTGGTGCTGTATCTGGGGCTGGAGAGCCGCGCGAAACATATGCGCCATAAGAATGAGCAGAAGCTACAAAAATCGTAGTAAACGGCTGCTCTGGTTCACCAGAGCAGCCTGTTTTTTAACGGCGGTTGCCAAAAATACGCAGCAGCATCAGGAACAGGTTGATGAAATCAAGATAGAGCGTCAGCGCGCCCATAATTGAGTAGCGGCGCAGGTTTTCCGTGTCACGCGCATCAATCTGCTCACCGATATTTTTCAGTTTCTGCGTGTCATACGCGGTCAGACCGACAAACACCACCACACCGATGTAGGTAATGGCCCACATCAATGCCGGGCTTTTCAGCCAGAAGTTCACCAGCGAGGCCAGCAGAATACCAATCAGCGCCATAAACAGCAGACTGCCCAGGCGGCTTAAATCACGTTTTGTGGTGTAGCCGTAGAACGTCATGGTACCAAACATCCCGGCCGTGACGAAGAACGTGCTGGCAATGGACGAATAGGTGTACACCAGAAAGATACTGGCCATGGTCAGCCCGGTCAGGGCCGAATAGAGCATGAATAACCCCGTCGCCACGGCCCCGCTCAGGCGATGCACCATACCTGAGAGGAAGAACACCAGCGCCAGTTGCACAATGATCAGGCCGAAGAAGGTGATGCGATTTGCAAACACCAGCTCCATCACCGCCGGTGTGCGCGCGGCAAACCAGGAGACGAAGGCAGTGAGTAACAAACCACAGGTCATCCAGCCATAAACCTGTGCCATATAAGCCTGCAACCCACGAGATGCAGGCTGAACTATTGAATCATTCTGTGGATATCGGTCCATGATGCACCTCTTGTTAAACAAATGTGTTGTGCCCCAAAACGGGCTGTCTGAGTAAGTGTGGCACAGCTCTGTTCAACTGTGCCACAACGCCGTACTTATCGACGTGACAGGCACTGCTGATAACGACTGTCGACGCGTTGAGCAAACCACGCCGTGGTTAAATTGCGGGTAATTTTAGGACTTTCAAGTCTGATGCCCGGCAACATTTCCCGTGGCAAAGGCTTTCCGGCCATCTTGTCTGCCAGCGTAAAAACCTGCTTCCACAGATCGCTGTCGCTGAAGTCCTCCTTTTCGCCCCGCTCCAGATCGTGGCGGATTTCGCGGTTGCTCATATCAATGCGTTTCGCCAGCGTCCGCACCGCCAGCTCCGTCGATCCTGGCGTGTCCGAACCATACTGAATCAGATCGCCATCCAGCGCCAGCTTCATCCCTGTCGCGCGGGCTACCGCCGCCTGGAACGCCGCATTGCGGCTGGCGTACCAGCCCGCATTGTAGTCCGCGAACCGGTAAAGCGGCTTGCTGTAGTCAGCCGGATAGCCCAGCAGGTGCATTGTGCCGAAATAGACGCCGCCATGACGCGTGAAAACTTCACGGCGAATGGAACCGTCAACCGGCCATGGATAGCCTTTGGCATGGGCTTCTGCAAACGCAATACTCACCTGCATCGGTCCGCCGGTATGAACAGGGTTGAGGTTGCCAAACAGCTTCTGCCCCATGGGCACCATCTCAATAAAGTCGTCGAAAATGGCGCTCAGATCTTTTTCACTTTTCGCCTTATCCAGCCGCGCAGCGTAGCTTTCGCCATTACTGGACTTGATTAACAGCGCGGTGCGCACTAAAAACGCCGGAACATGCACCTTCGCCGCCCGGCGGTCGATCTCCTCCCAGGCGATTTTTGCCATACCGGGTACGGTGCCGTTGGCGTCAAATCCTGACTCCTGACCCGCCACCGCAATAACCGCGCACAAATTACTGTCGCTGGCGGTCAGGCCCTGGGTACGGAACGACGTATAGATATCGTCAGCCCAGCCTGATTTATCGCTGACACCGGCGGGCAGCAGGCGCTGAATCTGCGCTTTGACATCCTCAGGTTGCCTGGCGGGCGCTTCTGGTGTTTTTTTGCTGCTACAGCCCGCCAGTATCAGGATAGCGAGCAACGTCAGGCGTTTGGGGAATGAAATGAATGACATACCTGTCCTCTGAGGCAAAAAGAGTAGCTTAACACTGCGCCGCTTCGCAGGGCAGATGCGATTATATGAACTAAGGTTATCTCTTTTCACGAAAAAGGGATGTTTTATGTCAAAACGCTGGACACTTATCGCACTGAGCCTGCTGCTGGCCGGCTGCGGCGGCAATAACACACCGGCTCAGGTCAGTTCGCCGGGCGCCCCCACTTCACCGACGCTAAAAGCGCTGGACAGCGGCGCGGCCGTGCTGCAGTCCCGCCCGCCCATTGATGCGATCAATGCCTATCTGGATGGTTTTCATTTCTATAACGGCGACAAGAACGGCCAGATGGAAGCCCATCACTATGTGACGGTCCTGAATGATGATGTGATGCAGGCGGTGATTTATGACGGTAATACGCGCGATGCGCGCCTGATGGGCGTGGAATATATTATCAGTGAGCGTCTGTACCGCACCCTGCCCGCCGAAGAGAAAAAACTGTGGCACAGTCATCAGTACGAGGTGAAATCCGGTTCACTGGTCGCGCCCGGCCTGCCGGCCGTCGCAGAAAAAGCGCTGATGACGCGCATCGTCAACACGTACGGGAAAACCTGGCATACCTGGCACACCGACCGCGACAAGCAACTGCCCATTGGCATTCCGGCGCTGATGATGGGCTTTACCGCCGACGGGCAAATGGATGCGCGCTTGCTGGCCGATCGCGACCGCCGTTTTGACATCGACAGTCAAAAAATTCGTGCTGAACGGGCGGATATCGTCGCACATCCCGTGGTGCCCGGCGCCAATGCCTGGCAGGACGGTGACGTTATTCAGCTTCGGCGAGGACAAGGCGGCGGTGAACACGCGCACGGCAACACGCAGTTTGCTCCCGCCGAACAGCGAGGTACGCCTTAATCCCAGCGCTGCGCAGCCTCGTGATCGCTGCTGCGTGCATCGACCCAGCGATCGCCCTGCCCGGTGGTTTCCCGTTTCCAGAACGGGGCGCGGGTTTTCAGGTAATCCATGATGAATTCCGCAGCGGCAAAGGCGCTGCTGCGGTGCGCACTGGTGACGCCGACAAAGACAATCTCATCGCCGGGAAACAGTTCACCAATGCGGTGGATGACAGAGACGCGCTGAAGCGGCCAGCGCTGGCGCGCTTCGTCAGTAATTTCCTGCAGTGCCTTCTCGGTCATACCGGGATAATGTTCCAGCGTCAGGGCCGCAACATCATCGCCCAGGTTGTGATTGCGCACTTTGCCCGTGAACGTGACAACCGCGCCGTCTGCGTCGCACCCTGCCAGCCACTGGTATTCCTGCGCCATCGCAAAGGGCGCGGGACCGACCCGAATTTGCGTGTCCATTTATCCTCCGGTAACGGGTGGGAAAAAGGCGACTTCATCGCCGTCCTGTAAAGGGTGCGTCATGGGGCGTAGCGTCTGGTTAACCGCCGCCAGTAATCGTTCGCTGTCGAGCGCCAGCGCCCAGCGTTCGCCCTGCTGAGACAACGCTGTCCGCAGCGCCGCGACGTCGGGATAGTCGGCGGCCAGCGTCAGCGAGTCCGTGCCCACCAGCTCCCGCACCTGCGCAAAAAACAGCACCTTAATCATGGGCTGCCGCCTGAAAATCGCCGCTTTTGCCGCCGCTTTTATGCAGCAGGCGCAGCCGATCAATCACGATATCTTTCTGGACGGCTTTGCACATGTCATAGATGGTCAGCGCCGCCACGGAAGCCGCCGTCAGGGCTTCCATTTCTACCCCGGTTTTCCCCGTCAGCCGACACAGCGAGGTAATGCGAACCCGGTTCAATTCGGGTTCCGCGACCAAGTTGATCTCCACTTTGCTCAGCATAAGCGGATGACAGAGTGGGATCAGTTCCCAGGTGCGTTTTGCCGCCTGAATACCGGCAATGCGCGCTGTGGCGAACACATCACCCTTGTGGTGACGGCCTTCCATGATCATCTGTAACGTTTCTGGCTTCATCAGTACCAGCACGTCGGCCTGCGCTTCGCGTACCGTATCGTCTTTGGTGGAAACATCCACCATGTGGGCTTCGCCCGCGGCGTTGATGTGGGTAAGTTGTGACATGCTTAAAGCTTCTTTAAATGAGTGACAAAATTGCAGGGACGCGTACGCGCATCCAGTTGGTCAGCGATGATGCGTTCCCACGCGGTGGTACAGGCTGACGTTGAGCCCGGGACCGCAAAGATCAACGTCTGGTTAGCCAGACCGGCCACCGCACGGGACTGCAATGTCGAGCCGCCAATGTCTTCGTAAGACACCATGCGGAACAGCTCGCCAAAGCCGTCAATCTCCCGATCGAACAACGGCAGCAGCGCCTCAGGCGTGCTGTTTTTCGCATTGAAGCCGGTGCCGCCATTAATAATGACCACCTGGACATCTTCACTGGCGATCCAGCGCGACACAATCGCGCGAATACGGTAAACATTGTCGGGAACAATGGCGTGATCGATCACGCTGTGGCCCGCCTCGGCTGCCGCTTCACGCAGATAATCGCCGGAGGTATCGCTGCTGGCATCACGGCTGTCAGAGACCGTCAGCATAGCGAGCTGTAACGGTTGAAACGTGCTGGCTGATTTGCCCATGTCTGCTCCTGCAGTTAACCGCCAATATAAGAAAGATTTTGTGTAATACCGGTATTTCCCTGTAACAGGAAATGCGTCTGCTTCTTCTGGCCCAGGCTGCTGGCAATGCGTGCCTGAAGTTCATCTTGCTGGTCGTCAGAGGCCAGCAGATCGCGTAAAGGGATCCCGCCATCGCCAAACAGGCAGAGATGCAAATTTCCCTGTGCGGAAACCCGCAGACGGTTGCAGCTGGCGCAGAAATCTTTGGAATACGGCATGATAAGCCCGATTTCACCGACGTAATCCGGATGATAAAACACCTGGGCCGGGCCATCACTGCGGCCGCTGATACGACGCTGCCAGCCCTGAGCAATCAGTTGATCGCGGATAACTTCGCCCGATACATGCTGCTGGCGAAACAGCGCACCGCCCTCGCCGGTTTCCATCAGTTCGATAAAACGCAGCTGGATGGGACGCGTACGGATCCAGTCAAGAAAGGTCGCCAGATGGTGGCTGTTGACATCGCGCATCAGCACGCTGTTGACTTTGACCTGGCTAAAACCCGCCTCAAAAGCCGCGTCAATCCCGGCCATCACCTGGTGGAACTTGTCCTGACCGGTAATCGCATGAAACTGACGTGCATCAAGGCTGTCCACGCTGACGTTCAACGCGGTCAGTCCCGCGTCGCGCCACTGCTTAACATCGCGCGCCAGTCGATAGCCGTTGGTGGTGACCGCAATCTGGCGAATCGCAGCATTTTCGTTAACCGCGGCGATAATGTCGGTGAAATCACGACGTAAAGAGGGCTCACCGCCGGTCAGACGCACTTTTTCAGTGCCCGCCGCCGCAAAGGCGCGCGTGACACGGCGAATTTCATCCAGTGAGAGAAAGCTTTTATTGCGGATACCGTTTGGCTGATAACCCTCCGGCAGGCAATAGGTACAACGGAAATTACAGACATCCGTGACCGAGAGGCGCAAGTAATAAAACTTACGCGCAAATGCATCAGTAAATTGTGACACCAGAGAACACCTTTCCAGTTCGGGAGATGCAGTCATTTCTTCCTGCACCCTGGCAGCGCGGAGGCTACGGCCTGAATCCCCTATCCGCAGACGTAGGCATTCAGGCTTGAGTGTACGTTAACCGGCTGATTAACGCGGTATACAGATGGTAGCGCGATTAGGGTAAATGCGCCATCCACGGCTTTTACTCTGTGTGCGCAGTAACGTTAACTTTCACCGTATTTCGCGCCCGGGATACGGTAAACTGCCGGTCATAAACTGACACACATCATCCTCGTTTGCACCCTGCGCGTTTCACGCCTCTGCAGACGCGAAAAAGGAGAAATATGAATCGAACACTGGCGGACCTGGATCGCGTCGTGGCACTGGGCGGCGGACATGGATTAGGTCGCGTGATGTCGGCCTTGTCACCACTGGGTTCGCGCCTGACCGGCATCGTTACCACCACTGATAACGGTGGCTCCACCGGCCGCATCCGTCGGGCTGAAGGCGGTATCGCCTGGGGCGATCTGCGCAACTGCATTAACCAGTTGATTACCGAGCCCAGCGTCGCGTCCGCGATGTTCGAATACCGCTTTACCGGCAATGGCGAACTGGCCGGGCACAATCTGGGCAATTTAATACTGAAAGCGCTGGATCATCTGAGCGTGCGTCCGCTGGAAGTGGTCAATATCATCCGAAATCTGCTAAAAGTTGACGCGTTTTTAATCCCGATGTCTGAACATCCGGTGGATTTGATGGCAACAGATGACGGAGGCAATGCCGTTTATGGTGAAACCGCCATTGATGAGATGCGCGCACCACCACAGGCGTTAATGCTGCATCCTGTGGTGCAACCGACGCGCGAAGCGCTCGATGCCGTTGCAGAAGCCGATTTGATTCTGATTGGGCCAGGCAGTTTCTACACCAGCCTGATGCCCATTCTGTTAATGAAAGAGATGGCGCAGGCGCTGCGCCGCACGCCCGCGAACATGGTGTTTATCGGCAACCTGGGCCGTGAACTCAGTCCGGCGGCGGCGGCGCTGACCGTGGCGGATAAGCTGCGAATAATGGAAGAGGCGATTGGTAAACGGGTCATCGACGCTGTGGTTGTCGGACCGGCCACGGACGTCAGTCTGATCGACAACCGCCTGATCATCCAGGAGCCGCTGGAGGCCGCAGATATTAAATATCGTCACGACCGCCAGCTGCTACGCGGCGCGCTGGAGCACGCCATCCAGCGGTTTAACTGACTCAGGACACCGCGATAAACAAGGTGCGCAGTTCCTGGAGCTGATCGCGCAGGCCAGCAGCCTGTTCGAACTCCAGGTTTTGCGCATGCTGCTGCATCTGCCCTTCCAGTTCGTGAATCTTTTTCTGCAACGCCTGCGGTGACAACGCCAGGTAATCCGTCTCTGTCTCGGCGGCGTTGCGCTTGCCGGGTTTGGCTTTACCCCGCGTTTTCACCACGTTATTGCCCAGTTCCAGAATATCGGTGATTTTCTTATTCAGGCCCTGCGGTACGATGCCATTCTCTTCGTTGTAGCGCTGCTGCTTCTCACGACGGCGCTCGGTTTCTTCAATGGCGCGCGCCATGGAAGGCGTGATCTTATCGCCGTAGAGGATCGCTTTACCATTGATGTTACGTGCAGCGCGCCCGATGGTCTGGATCAGGGAGCGCTCGGAACGCAGGAAGCCCTCTTTATCGGCATCCAGAATGGCCACCAGCGAGACTTCCGGCATATCCAGCCCTTCACGCAGCAGGTTGATGCCTACCAGCACATCAAATTTGCCCAGGCGCAGGTCGCGAATAATTTCCATGCGCTCGACGGTATCGATGTCAGAGTGCAGATAGCGCACCTTTTCACCGTGTTCTTCCAGGTACTCCGTCAGGTCTTCGGCCATACGTTTGGTGAGCACCGTGACCAGTACGCGTTCATTGACGTTAACGCGCTGGCGGATCTCTGACAGCAAATCGTCCACCTGAGTCGCCACGGGCCGCACCTCAAGGATCGGATCCAGCAGCCCCGTCGGACGCACCACCTGATCGATCACCTCATCGCCCGATTTTTCCAGCTCGTATTTGCCTGGCGTGGCGGAGACATAAATGGTCTGAGGGGCCAGCGCCTCGAACTCTTCAAACTTCATGGGGCGGTTGTCCAGCGCCGAAGGCAGGCGGAAGCCATATTCGACTAACGTCTCTTTACGCGCCCTGTCCCCGCGGTACATGCCGCCAATCTGCGGAATGGTTACGTGCGACTCATCGACGACCAGCAGGCCATCCGCCGGCAGATAGTCAAATAAGGTCGGCGGCGCTTCCCCCGGTCCGCGGCCAGACAGATAGCGGGAGTAGTTTTCGATACCAGAGCAGTATCCCAGCTCCCCCATCATTTCGAGGTCAAACTGCGTCCGTTGGGTAATACGCTGCTCTTCCAGCAGTTTGTTGTTTTCCAGCAGGATCTTGCGCCGTTCGGCCAGTTCAACCTTGATGTCTTCCATGGCCTGCAGGATACGCTCACGTGGCGTAACGTAGTGCGTTTTAGGGTAAATGGTAAAGCGCGGCACCACCGATTCGACCTGACCGGTAAGCGGGTCAAACAGGGACAGCCGCTCCACCTCTTCATCGAATAATTCAACTCGCAGGGCCATATCGTCAGATTCGGCCGGGAAGATATCAATGACTTCGCCCCGGACCCGGAACGTCCCGCGCTGAAACGCCTGATCGTTACGCGTGTACTGTAACTCCGACAGGCGACGCAGGATGCTGCGCTGATCGATAATCATGCCGCGCGTTAAGTGCAGCATCATTTTCAGATACAGATCGGGATCGCCCAGGCCGTAGATGGCAGACACGGAGGCCACGACAATCACGTCGCGCCGTTCCAGCAACGCTTTCGTCGCGGAGAGGCGCATTTGCTCGATATGTTCGTTAACCGACGCATCCTTTTCAATAAAGGTATCCGAACTGGGCACGTAAGCTTCGGGCTGGTAGTAGTCATAGTACGAGACAAAAAACTCTACGGCGTTTTCGGGAAAGAACTCCTTCATCTCGCCATACAGTTGCGCCGCCAGCGTCTTATTAGGAGCCAGCACCATGGTAGGACGATTCAGGTCGGCAATAACGTTAGCAACGGTAAAGGTTTTACCCGATCCGGTTACGCCTAACAGCGTCTGGTGCGCCAGGCCGTCTTCCAGTCCGGCTTCCAGACGGCGGATCGCTTCCGGCTGATCGCCAGAAGGCTTGAAAGCGGAGTTCAGTTTAAAATCTTTACTCATGAATGCGGTTCCTGCAGAAGAAAGACGGCGGGCAGCCCATTATTTTACTCTGCTATGGCAATTTTGCCAGAAAAAAATACTGGATATAATACCAGTGATGATGCACAGTATTGTCGCCAGGTTTTACTTGACTCTGGCACTTTTGCCTAGGCAAACACCCGTTTTTGTTGCGCAAGGTTATCCCCAAGCCACGTATTGATTTAACATTTGTCAAGCCTGTGTCATAAAATTGCAGTTTGATGAATCGCGTCCAATCCGGCAGGCTTGTTTTTTACTAACACACTGATTTTTAATAGTAAGTAAAAAAAGCCCAGATTGTCATCATTACGTGACCAGGCCGCGTATTTCCTCGCTTCTAACCTGTTTTCATTATCTAATGCACAAGGTTATCCACAGGAATAGTGGATAACTGATGAGAGGCCTTGGAATATCGGCTGTGCATAATTTTTTCTGCCGCCGCGTTTTGATGAAAAAAAATTTTTTTTAGCGAAATTTTTAACGCCAATAGCGTTGTTTTAGCGCGATGCATGGCGCGCATTCAACGTTGATCGTCTGGCTTTTCAGGTTGCTGTTTTTTACAGCAGACTGCCTGCGCCATTTATGGGCAACTGCACCTGACGCTCATTTTTCCTGCACCCTCATCGCGCTGCGCAGTCGTCCCGCCCGTCAATTGTTCACTTTTACTTATATTTAAACCGTCAAAATTCCGCATGTTAAGCGCGCAAACTTCGTTCACTCCGACTCTGGCCCGGTAATTGCATGCTCTGTGATCAGGATGTCATGCGCCACAGCAGCAGTCATAGCCCTGCTATTCTGTTAGTGCGATTTACCCGTTATGAGCAGCAAAACATTCAGGTTAATTATCTGGAAGGAGCGCGTCAGATGCTAAGTTTACGGTCGGTGAATCAGTTTTACGGAAAAAATCATATTCTCTGGAATGTGGACCTTGACCTGCCCCCCGGCACCTGTACCGGCATACTGGGACGTCCCGGCATGGGAAAAACCACGCTGGTGAACTGCATCATGGGTAAGCTTCCCATCAACAGCGGCACGATTAGCTGGCAGCAGGATGGCTCGCCGCCAGAGGACCTGCTGTCGCAGCCTGCCGATCAACGTGCACGTCAGGGCATTGGTTACGTGCCACAGGGACGACATATTTTCACGCAGATGAGCGTAGAAGATAACTTACTGATTGCCCTGCTGGCAGGCGCTGAATCGCGCGAAAATCACCGGCCTATCCCGGAAATGATTTTTGATCTTCTGCCGGCTCTCTATTCACTGCGTCAACAGCGCAGCGGGGATTTGCCGGTTTACCAGCAGCAGCAACTGGCCCTTGCCCGCGCGCTGGTATTACAGCCACGCCTGCTGATTCTGGATGAGCCCGCCGATGGCATGGCGCCCTGGCTGGAAGAAGAGATGGGTAACCTGATTCGGCGTCTTAACCGGGATTACGGCCTGACGATTCTGCTGCTGGAGCAGCGGGTTTCCCTGATTCGGCGCGTCGCTGACAGCTTTTTGCTGTTGCATCGCGGGCGTAATGTGGCGCAGGGTAACGTCACCCTGCTGGATGACGGTACGCTCGATAAATGGCTGACGATGGCGTGATTAATCCGGTAGCGTCAGATAGTGACCACAGTCCGCCTGCTGGCTGTCATCCGCTAACCAGGGAATGACACCCAGACAAGGCGCGGGCAGGCGCTCCTTCAGGGCCGTAAGGTATGCCTGATAACGCTGGCCGGGCGGCTGAACCGTGTTGGCAATCCAGCCAGCCAGTCGCAGTCCACGCGCCCTTACCGCCTCGGCGGTCAGCATGGCATGATTAATACAGCCCAGTTTTACACCCACCACCAAAATCACCGGTAGCCGTTCAGTCTCAACCCAGTCGGCATAGGTTTGCGTCTCAGACAGCGGCGTATACCAGCCGCCCGCGCCTTCAATCAGAATCCAGTCAGCCAGCGGCTCCAGCTCGCGAAGCCCTGCCGATAGCGTTGAAAAGGTAATTGGCCTGCCCTCCTCTGCGCTAACGATATGCGGCGATGTCGGCTCCATAAAGGCCAGCGGATTCACCTGCTCATAGCAGAGCGGCACACTGCTGTAACGTTGCAGCGCCAGCGCATCGCTGTTACGGATGCCTTCTGCGGTTAACGTACAGCCCGAGGCCACCGGTTTGTAGCCCGCACAGCGGTAGCCTGCTGCGCTCGCCGCCTGCAGCAGGGCGCTACTGGCAACGGTTTTACCGACTTCAGTATCGGTACCGGTGATAAACCAGCGTGTCATGATTCACTTACTCCATACATCAAATGATAACTGAGACGGAAACCCTGTTCGTCCCGTGGCCAGTGAGCTTCAAGCTGTGCCAGACGGCGACGCGTCAGCACATAATCGGCCCGTCCGGCATGCAGATGCGTTGCGCCAATGCCCTTCAGAGAGCGCATGGCGCTGAGCGCATCGGGAAAATGCAGGGTGACGGTTTGCGCGTGACAGCGCAGCCGTTGTGTAGCACAGGCCGCGGCGATCGCCTGCGCCGGCAGAAAGCGGTTGGCGTGCACATGCGCGTCAAGATGCGACCAGGCCTCGTGAACCTCATGCAGCGATCCCGCGCTCAGCGTTGAAAACAGCATACAGCCGCCGGGTTTCAGCACCCGCGTAAACTGTCTGAGCGCGGCCGGCAAATCGTCGCTCCATTGCACCACCAGATTGCTCCATAACAGGTCAATGCTCTGATCGGCTAACGGCAGTGCGTCGATGTCGCCCGCCAGATAATGATGCGCCACCGCGTTTTGCCGGGCCTGATGCAACATCTGCGGCGACAGATCCAGCGCCATGACCTGTTTCCCCCGGTCGCGCCATAGCCGGCTGTACCAGCCGGTGCCACAGCCCGCATCCAGCACCTGTGGACCGGTTTGAGCAGGCACCCATGCCAGCAGCGCATCCCCGCTGATCCGTTGCAGTTCGGCATGCCTGTCGTAACACGACGCCGCGCGCCCAAAGGCTCTGGCTACGGCACGTTTATCAATGTGCAGCGTCATGAAGTGCCTCCAGCAGGACATCAATATCGTCTGGCTGATGTGCGGCGGTCAGCGTGATGCGCAAACGTGCCGTGCCCGGCGGTACGGTAGGCGGACGAATCGCGCTGACCCAGCAACCGGCTTCGGCTAAACGGGCCGACAAGGCCATCGCCTGGGCGTTATCGCCAACAAGTAACGGTTGGATGGCGCTGGATGACGGCATAAGCGACCAGGGCAAGGAGGAGGCGCCCCGGCGGAAATGAGCAATGTTGCGGCTCAGGCGCTGGCGCAGTCCATCGCCTGCCTGCACCTGTTTCAGGGCGGCCAGTAACGCGCTGGCCTGTGCTGGCGGCATGGCGGTTGAGTAGATGAGGTGGCGCGAAAACTGCACAAAATAGTCTGCCGTCGCGTCATCACACAGCAATGCCGCGCCGCTGACGCCAAAGGCTTTACCGAAGGTGACCACCAGCAGTTCGGGCTTAATGCCCTGTTGCCAACAGCTGCCGCGCCCCTGCTCACCTGTGACGCCAATGCCGTGCGCATCGTCAACCAGTAACCAGGCCCCGGCCTCACGCGACTGCGCCGCCAGCGTCTGTAACGGCGCGCTGTCACCATCCATGCTGAAGATCCCTTCCGTGACCACCAGCGTTTGCCCTTCACAGGGCGCACTCAGTCGCACAGCCAGACTGTCCGGATCGTTATGGGCGAAACGACGCAGTTGCGCAGGGCTGTGACTTGCAGCATCCAGCAACGAGGCATGGCTCAGCTTGTCAGCAAGAATGCGATCGTTTTTCCCGGCGAGCAGGTGAATGACCGCCTGGTTGGCGGCAAAGCCGGAAATAAACAGTAATGCCCGGGGATAACCCAGCCACCCGGCCAGTTGCGCTTCCAGGGTGGCATGAAGAGCCTGGAAACCGGTGACATGGCTGGATGCGCCTGCCCCCGCCCCGGCCAGTGCCGCGCCCTGTTGCCATCCGGCAATCACCGCCGGGTGCTGGCTTAACCCAAGATAATCATTACTGGAAAAGTGACGATAATCCCGGCCTGCATAGCGGATCAGGCGCGTCTGACTGGCGTCAACTACGCGCCGTTCGCGCCAGCCCTCTTCAGCACGGCGCTGCGCGAGCGCCTGCTGTATGCGTTGCGGCCAGCCCATTACAGCGCCGCGTTATAGAATTTTTCTGTGTCGGCATTGAGCAGTTGCTCACTGAGCTGCTGCTGTTGCGCATTATCGCCATGGGCGGTCTGAGTATGTTCCGGATTCAGTCCGAGCTTGCGGAACAGCAGCATATCTTTGTCTTCTTCCGGGTTTGGCGTGGTCAGCAGCTTGCAGCCGTAAAAAATCGAGTTAGCCCCGGCCATAAAGCACATCGCCTGGGTTTGTTCATTCATCTGTTCGCGGCCCGCCGACAGACGCACGTGCGAGGCAGGCATCATGATGCGGGCGACGGCTATCGTGCGGATAAAATCGAAAGGTTCGACATCGTCATTGTCTGCCAGCGGGGTGCCTTTCACCTTGACCAGCATGTTGATCGGCACGCTTTCCGGCGGCGTCGGTAAGTTGGCCAGTTGCACCAGCAACCCGGCGCGATCATTAACCGTTTCGCCCAGGCCAACAATCCCGCCCGAGCAGACCTTGATACCAGCCTCGCGCACCTTGCCCAGCGTATCCAGTCGTTCCTGATAGCTGCGCGTGGTAATGATGTTGCCGTAAAACTCCGGCGAGGTATCCAGGTTGTGGTTATAAAAGTCCAGCCCGGCGCGACCTAAACGCTGGGCCTGGCTGTCGCTCAGCGTTCCCAGCGTCATGCAGGTTTCCATGCCCATTGCTTTCACGCCTTCGACCATTTTTTCCAGATAAGGCATATCGCGATCGCTGGGGTTTTTCCACGCCGCGCCCATGCAGAAGCGGCTGGATCCGGCCGCTTTCGCTTTTTGCGCCGAACGCAGGACCTCATCCACCTCCATCAGGCGCTCTGATTCCAGCCCGGTCTTGTAGCGGGCACTTTGCGGACAGTATTTGCAGTCTTCCGGGCAGGCACCCGTTTTAATCGACAGCAGCGTGCTGACCTGAACCTGACGCGGATCGAAGTGCTGGCGATGTACCTGCTGTGCTTCAAACATCAGTTCAAGAAACGGGCGTTCAAACAGGGCCTGTGCCTGGGCTAGCGTCCAACGTTGTGACATTACGTACTCCAAAAAAGGTGTCATCCCGACAGTTAACGTGGTTATACTTGTAAACTAAATCTTTTTATTTTGGTTTACAACTACGATGTTTACGCTTCAGGACGCCGAATTCGACCGCCAGTATATCTGGCATCCTTACACCTCCATGCAGCAACCGTTGCCCTGTTACCCGGTCGTGGCGGCACAGGGTTACACGCTGCAGCTGGCGGATGGGCGCACACTGGTAGACGGGATGTCCTCCTGGTGGGCGGCGATTCATGGTTACAACCATCCACGCCTGAACCAGGCCCTGCAGCAGCAGATGGCCCAGATGTCCCACGTGATGTTCGGCGGGATTACGCATCCCGCCGCGGTGGCGCTGTGTCGTCAGTTAGTGGCGATGACACCTGACGCGCTGGCGTGCGTATTCCTTGCAGACTCCGGCTCCGTTGCCGTCGAAGTGGCAATGAAGATGGCGTTGCAGTACTGGCTGGGTCGGGGAGAAACGCGTCAGCAGTTTTTAACCCTTAAGCGTGGCTATCACGGTGATACATTTGCGGCGATGTCGGTGTGCGATCCGGATAATTCCATGCACAGCCTGTGGCGCGGCTATCTGCCCGAGCACCACTTTGCCGAGGCGCCGCAATGTGGTTTTGACGCGGCCTGGAATGAAGAAGATTTTCAGGATTTCGCCCGGCTGATCGAACAGCATCAGCATCAGTTGGCCGCGGTGATTCTGGAGCCCATCGTACAGGGCGCGGGCGGCATGCGTTTTTACCATCCCCGCTACCTGCAGAGGGTACGCGAGTGGTGCGATCGTTACGGCATCCTGCTGATCGCTGATGAAATCGCCACGGGCTTTGGCCGCACCGGCATGCTGTTTGCCTGCGAACATGCGGCGATCACACCGGACATCCTGTGCGTCGGCAAAGCCCTGACCGGCGGCACGATGAGCCTGGCCGCCACGCTGACCACACGTGATGTCGCCGATACCATCAGCCGCAGTCCGGCGGGCTGCTTTATGCATGGCCCAACCTTTATGGGCAATCCGCTGGCGTGCGCCGTCGCGACGGAGAGCCTGAAAATGGTACAGGAAGGCCACTGGCGCGGGCAGGTCAGCGCTATCGAGCGTCAGCTTCAGGCGGGACTGACGCCACTGCGCCAGTCGCCAGCGGTAGCCGATGTTCGTGTGCTGGGCGCGATTGGCGTGGTAGAAACTCACCGTCCAGTGAATATGGCCGCCCTGCAGCAGTTTTTCGTCAGTCAGGGCGTCTGGATTCGGCCCTTTGGTCGTCTGATCTACCTGATGCCGCCCTATATCATCGCGCCTGAAGCACTGGATACGCTGATCCAGGCCATGGCCGCAGCCCTGGCGAACCCCGGCCATTTTCTGCGTTGAGCCCTGAAGGCTGGACGTCCAGGCGGTTTTGGTTAAGATGAAGACGCAGTCACCATAAACCCAAGGAGATGTGATGCGAGTTTATAGTCAGGATTTACACGACGGCGACAAAATGCCGGAAAAGCATGTTTTCAACGGGATGGGCTATCAGGGCGAAAATGTGTCACCGCATCTTGCCTGGGAAGACGCGCCGGAAGGCACAAAAAGTTTTGTCGTGACCTGTTTCGATCCTGATGCCCCGACCGGCTCAGGCTGGTGGCACTGGGTGGTCGCCAATCTTCCGGCCGATACCACATCGCTGCCGCAGGGTGCGGGTTCCGGTAAAGCCGCCTTACCTGCAGGTGCCGTGCAAACCCGCACAGATTTCGGCCAGGCCGGGTACGGCGGGGCCGCGCCACCGGCGGGTGAAACGCACCGCTACATTTTTAGCGTCCATGCGCTGGATGTGGAGAGCATTGAGGTCGATGCAGGCGCCAGCGGCGCGATGGTGGGCTTCAACGTGCATTTTCACGTATTAGCCAGCGCGTCATTGACCGTTCATTACGTCTGACTGCGCGTGCTCTTCTGCCGCTCCCGCCCGGGAGCGGCAACGCTGAACGTTAAGCCAGCTGATGTACCACAACCCACATTGGGCCCTGTCCAACGGCATAACGGCCGACAGGTTCAAGTTGCCCTTGCGGTTGAGTAATGCGGTATAGCTCAATGTGATGCGACTTCTGTCCTGCCGCCACCAGATACTGGCCCGTGTGGTCGATATTGAAGCCCCGCGGCTGCGTTTCGGTCGGCTGGAAGCCCTGCACCGTCAGTAGCGCGCCATCTTCACTCACGCTGAACACCGTAATGGTGCTGCTGGTGCGATCGCAGGCGTACAGGAAACGTCCGTCCGGCGTCAGGTGAATATCGGCGGCCCAGCGCGTGCCGGTAAAATCAGGCGGCATCATATCGAGCGTTTGCACCGATTCCATTTTGCCGTGTGCATTCTTCAGTGACCAGACTTCGACCGTGCTGTTAAGTTCATTAACGCTGTAGGCGTACTGGCCGTTGGCATGAAACGCCATATGACGCGGGCCCGCGCCCTCTGCCGTAGTGACCTGTTGCTGGGAATGCGGCGTTAACTGACCGTCCGCCCCGAGGTTAAACAGGCAGATGCGATCCTGTTTGAGCGCGGGCACATATAACGTGCTGTCGGCATTATCGATGTTCGCAGAGTGACAACCTGCCAGACCGTCGATCACCTGGCTCGGAGCCTGGGGCACACCGTCAGCGCCGATGGGGCTGATGCTGACGCAGGCATCATTGTAGGAGCCACAAAACAGGAAACGGCCAGCGTGATCGGTGGAGATGTGGGTGGGGCTGCCCGGCAACGGCGCCTGACCCGCTTCCGTTAAGGTGCCATCCTGCGCAATACTAAAGGCCAGCACGCGGAAATCCGGACGCACGCCCACATACAAGAAATCTTTTTTCGGACTGACCACCATAGGCTGAACCTGACCGGCGATATCCGTTACCTGCAGTAGCGTCAAGGTGCCCTCATCGTTCAACTGCCAGACATGGATTTGTTGACTCTCGGGACTGGCGGTGTAGACAACCTGCTTCATGTATTCTCCTTTTTCGCTGACTCATGTTGTTCTGCAGGTCACTGTAGCGCGTTTTTTTCTGTCTCGCTGGAATGATTTGTACCCTGATTTTTGTTTCCGGGCCACAGTCAGGTGTAGACTTGCTGTTTCGCTAACCTATCCAGATGAGAGGATTAATGAGCTATCGTGTAATCGCCCTCGACCTTGACGGCACGCTGTTGACCCCGACGAAAACCATTCTGCCCCAATCCACAGAAGCGATTACCCAGGCGCGCAAAGCGGGCATCAAGGTGATTATCGTGACCGGACGCCATCACTGTGCCATTCATCCTTTCTACCAGACGCTCAATCTGGATACGCCCGCCATCTGCTGTAACGGGACCTACCTGTACGATTATCCGGCGAAAAAAGTCCTGGCTGCCGATCCGCTGGATACCGACGTTGCGGTACGTGTGATCGAGATGCTGGATGAACATCATATTCACGGTCTGCTGTATGTGGACGATGCGATGCTCTATCAAACGCCGACCGGCCATGTGATTCGTACGCTGAAATGGAGTGAGTCATTACCTCCACATCAGCGTCCGGTGTTCAGACAGGTGGACAGCCTGGCGCAGGCCGCCAGAGAGGCGCAGTCGATCTGGAAGTTTGCCCTGTCTCACGACAACACAGCAGCGTTGCAGCAGTTTGCGCAGCGTGCGCAAGACGAGCTGGGTCTGGCCTGCGAATGGTCCTGGCACGATCAGGTCGACGTTGCCCGCGGCGGTAACAGTAAAGGCAAGCGCCTGGCGCAGTGGGTAGAATCCATCGGGCTGACAATGCAGGACGTCATTGCCTTTGGCGACAACTACAACGATCTGAGCATGCTGGAAACGGTGGGGCTGGGCGTGGCCATGGGCAATGCGGATGACGCCATTAAAGCCCGGGCGAAGAGGGTCATCGGTACGAATCTGGAAACCGGCATTGCCGAGACGCTTTATCAGCTCGTTCTGTAAGTTTCACTGACCCGATGAGCACGGTTTCAGCGGGTCATTCCGGTGTGACAGAGACGCTTTTAATCTGCGCGTACAGCCACTGCTCCGGGCGAATGTTAAGTTCGTCCCGGGCCCAGGGAGAGATGCGCGCCCAGAGTTCGCTGATACCGATGCGCAGCTTAACCTCCACCTGATCGCCCACCTCAATTAACTCCACCACCTGTGCCGGCAGCACATTGCGAACAGAGCTGTGTTTTGCCGGTTGCAGCGTCAACGAAACATCGGCCGACGCTATCCTTATCCGTAACGGCGTTTTGACCGGCTGATTTACCCGACTGACCCAGATATGCTGATCGCCCAACGATAACGCCGTCATCGGGTAATCTGGATGATGCTCTAGCACCTGAACGCGCAGTACGCTGGTCAGGTCGCTGACCGGCAGCCAGGGGCGCATCGCACTGCTGCTCCAGACCCGCTCCAGCGGGCCAAAGGCCTTCACCTTGCCGTGATCCAGAACCAGCACCGTCTCGGCCAGTTGCAGAATTTCGTCGAGGCTGTGAGAAACGTACAGCACCGGGATATCCACCTGCTTTGCCATTTTTTGCAGATATGGCATCAGCTCACGCTTGCGCGGCAAATCCAGCGAGGCCAGGGGTTCATCCATTAACAGGATATCAGGGGCGCTGAGCAACGCCCGCCCGATGGCCACCCGCTGCTTTTCGCCGCCCGAGAGCGAGAGCGGAAAACGGTCCAGTAAGGGTTCGAGTCCCAGTAAGTCCACCAGCGTGTCAAACTGCCCTTTCATACTGGCTGCCAGGCCATAGCGTAAGTTACCCCGGACACGATAGTGCGGAAACAGTCGCGCCTCCTGGAAAACGTAACCCACGTTGCGCTTTTCAGGCGGCAAGGCAATCTGCTGTTCGGCGTCAAACAGCACACGGTCATGCAGCTGAATGCGCCCGCGCTGCGGCCGGGTCAGCCCCCCAATCGCGTTGATTAACGAGGTTTTACCCGCACCCGACACGCCAAATATTGCCGTGATGCCGTTGGCGGGAACCGTCACGTTGATCTCCAGCTCGTGTTCGCCCAGCCGTTGTGTGAAATCGAGCGTCAGCATCCGGCCCCCATCCGTTTCCGGCCCCATTGCGCCAGCCATTCAGACACCAGCAAGGAGGCCAGTGCCAGCACCACCGCGATAACGCACAGACGCGCAGCGGCCCCTTCTGCCCCGGGCGTTTCAATCAGCGTATACATCGCCAGCGGCAGCGTGCGCGTTTCGCCAGGAATGTTGGAAACAAATGTAATAGTGGCACCGAATTCCCCCAGTGAGCGGGCAAAGGCCAGCACCGTACCGACGATAATACCGGGCAGCGTTAACGGCAGCGTAATGGTAAAAAAGACCCGCCAGCGGCCCGCGCCCAGCGTCCGGGCCGCCTGTTCCAGCCGGATATCCACGGCGTCCAGCGCCAGGCGAATGGCCCGCACCATGAGCGGAAAGGCAATCACCGCCGACGCCAGTGCCGCACCGCGCCAGCTAAACGCGAAGCTAAAGCCGAACCATTCATACAGCTTTTCACCAATAAAGCCGCGTCGGCCCAAGCCAATCAGTAACAGATAACCGACCACCACCGGCGGCAGCACCAGCGGCAGGTGAATCACACCGTCCAGAAGCGCTTTACCCGGAAACTGGCAGCGGACCAGAACCCATGCCATAAGGATGCCGAAGGGCAGACTGCACAGGACGGCAATGCCGGAGACCTGCAGGCTGAGCATCACGGCCTGCCATTCAACATCACTGAGTATCATTTTTTAGGCGTGAATCCGTATTGGGTAAACACTGCGGCCGCTTCCGGCCCTTTCAGGTAGTTATAAAAAGCCTTAACGGCCGCGTTGTCGCGATCTTTAACAATCGCGACAGGATATTCGACCGGTTTATGGCTGTCTTCCGGAAAGGTGCCGACCACCTGGACTTTTTGGCTGGCGACCGCATCAGAGCCGTACACAATGCCGTAAGGCGTTTCATTACGTTCCACCAGCGCCAGGGCGGCACGGACATTGTTGGCGCGCGCCAGCACAGGTGACAGTGAAGACCAGGCACCCAGCTTCTCAAGTGCCTCTTTGGCATAGATGCCCGCCGGCACATGATCGGGATCGCCGACCGCCAGACGTTCGCCTTTCAACAGACGTTTCCAGTCGGTTTTATCGTTAATCGTTACCGGCCTGGCGTTCTCACTACGTGGCGCTATCAGAACCAGATCGTTGCCCAACAGGGTATAGCGGGTTGTGTCGATCATGCTTTTTTTCGCGACCGCATCATCCATCCACTGCTGATCGGCTGAGATAAACAGATCGGCGGGCGCGCCCTGCTCAATCTGACGGGCCAGGACTGACGACGAGGCAAATGACGACACCACCTCTGTCCCATGTGTTTTCTTATAGTGTGCCGCAATCTCGTTAAGCGCATTGGTCAGTGAGGCCGCCGCAAAGACGGTGATTTTATCGGCTGCCAGCGCCGGAACGGCCAGTGACAGGGCAATTACGGCGACAGTTGCGGAACGTAGTAAGGTTAAACGCATGATTTTTCTCCAGTGATCGTTATATATAAAATAATACAGCGAACGGCCTGACAGCCAGACAAAATGATTAAAAGAGGAAGAAAAGCGTGGACGTAAAACAGCAACGTCCGTGCTGAGACGGACGTTGCAGGAGGATTAATGCTGAGAGCGGGCGTTAGTGTTGTCGCGGCGACCCGTTTTAGAGATGAGGTTAAACACTTCACCCAGACCGTAAATCAGGCCTAACATAATCGCCATAACCACAGGTACCATAATCACTGCCACGGCGAGGCTTTTAATGAGTTCCAGCATGGAAAGTCCCACTTTGCGGATAAAAAAGAGATTGTAACGGCTCAGTAAAAATTTGCGCAGACCTTTTCGTGCTTTTACTTTGAGGCGCAAAGCTCGTTATCATCAGCCCGATCACGCGACTTACCCTTTGCAGGAGCCACCATGCAAGCCGACCTCACCCTTCATATTCGCCTGCAGCAGAAACTGTTTGCCGATCCCCGCCGCATTGCCTTGCTGCAACGCGTGCAGCAAACCGGCTCCATCAGTCAGGGCGCTAAACTGGCGGGCATCAGTTACAAAAGCGCCTGGGATGCCATCAGCGACATGAACCACCAGGCCGGGCAGGAAGTCGTGGCACGCGCGACCGGGGGCAAAGGCGGTGGCGGCGCGCAGTTAACCCGCTACGGTGAACGACTGGTACAGCTGTTTGGCCTGATGGAAAAGATTCAGCAACATGCCTTCGATGCGCTGCAGCAGGATACCCTGCCGCTCGACAGCTTACTCGCGGCTATCGCCCGCTCCTCCCTGCAAACCAGTGCACGTAATCAACTGTTTGGTACCGTCGTGCACAATGATGCTCAGCAGGTGATACAGCATCTGACGATTCTGCTTGCCGATGGCGTGACGCGGCTCAACATTGCCCTTACCGAGCGCAGCGCAGAACGGCTGAATTTGCACGCCGGAAAAGAGGTGCTGGTATTAATCAAGGCCCCGTGGGTCAGTGTGCATACCGCGCCCACTGATGCCGAGAATCAGCTTGCCGCAACGCTGACCGCTATCGAAAAAGGCCAGCAGGTGAGTGAAGTGCTGATGACCTTACCCAGTGGCGAAACGTTGTGTGCCACGCTGGATAACCGTGAAACGGAACAGCGTCAGCTTCACATCGGCATGAATGTTATCGCCAGCTTCAGCGCCAGTCATGCGATTGTTGCCTCACTGCGGTGATTTTCACCGTCCGGTTTGACATCCCTGTTTGCAGTCGCTAAAACGTCAGTTAACGCTGCATAAAATGGAACAAATCATGGCTTCATTGCAAATTTCGCAAGGCACATTTCACCTTAATGATACCCGGGTGCTGTCCCTGGCCGATGTGCATCTTCGCCGGGGTGAGCGCTGGGCGTTTGTTGGCGCAAACGGCAGCGGCAAGTCCTCGCTGGCACGCGCGCTTTCTGGCGAGCTTCCCCCGTTATCGGGTAAGGTGACGCACGATTTTCAGCGCCCGTGGCGCCTGTCGCTGGAGCAGCTACAGAAGCTGGTCGCCGAGGAATGGCAACGTAACAATACCGATTTACTCAGCGAAGGTGAGGACGACAGCGGCCGCACCACGGCGGAAATTATTCAGGATGCGGTGAAAGATGCCGCACGCTGTGAACGTCTGGCGGCGCAGTTTGGCATCAGTAGTCTGCTCAGTCGCCGCTTTAAATACCTGTCGACAGGCGAGACGCGAAAAACGCTGCTGTGCCAGGCGCTGATGGCACAGCCTGATCTGCTGATTCTGGATGAACCTTTTGACGGCCTGGATGTGGATTCCCGCGCGAATCTGACGGCCACCTTAGCAACGCTGCATGCGGCTGACGTCACGCTGGTGCTGGTGCTGAACCGCTTTGACGATATTCCGGATTATGTCGATCAGGTGGGCGTTCTGGCCGAATGCAGCCTGACGCAGGTCGGGCCACGCGAGACCATTCTGGCCCAGACGCTGGTCGCCCAGCTGGCTCGCAGTGAACAGCTGGACAGTATGGCGTTGCCGGAGGCCGATGTGCCCGATCAGTTGCCCGCGTTGGCGGATGATGCGCCGCGCGTGATCCTGCGCAACGCGGTGGTGTCCTATAACGATCAGCCCGTGATCAACGGCCTGAACTGGCAGGTGAATCCCGGTGAGCACTGGCACATCATTGGCCCCAATGGCGCGGGTAAATCCACCTTACTGAGCCTGGTGACGGGCGATCATCCGCAGGGTTACAGCAATGATTTGACCCTGTTCGGCATTCGCCGCGGCAGCGGCGAGACCATCTGGGACATCAAGCAGCATATCGGCTATGTCAGCAGCAGCCTGCATCTGGACTACCGGGTCAGCGTGAATGTGCGCACCGTGATTTTATCGGGCTTTTTCGATTCGATTGGTCTCTATCAGGCTGTATCTGACCGCCAGATGGCGCTGGCGCAACAGTGGCTGGCGCTGACAGGGATGGATAATGCGATGGCGAATGCGCCGTTCCACAGTTTGTCCTGGGGGCAACAACGGCTGGTCTTAATCGCCCGCGCGCTGGTTAAGCATCCCACGTTATTGATCCTTGACGAGCCCTTGCAGGGGCTGGATCCGCTTAACCGGCAACTGGTGCGCCGCTTTGTGGATATTCTGATTGGGGAAGGCCGGACCCAGCTGCTGTTTGTTTCGCATCATGCCGAAGATGCCCCGCACTGTATTACGCATCGCCTGCATTTTCTCCCTGATGGCACAGGCGGCTACCGTTATCAGCAAGATGTGATCTGACACAACCCTGCCGTGCAAACGGCGGGGATATTACCTGCAATGTAAACGTTACCATTTAAAACCCCATTCCATGACCATAATGTGCCTTTTCGCCTTTAAATAAGAATAGTCATCTTGTGTAAACGATACCATTTATTCAGACTCGATCACGCTTTCATGCCGTTTGATGTGCTATTTTTTAGCGATGATTTTTTTATTTTGACGCTGACCAGGATGCGACATGCAAAAATTTAACCCGGCCGATCATCCCCATCGCCGTTACAATCCCCTGACCGACCAATGGATTCTGGTTTCACCTCACCGGGCCAAACGTCCCTGGCAGGGTGCGCAGGAAACGCCCGCGGTAAATGCCCTGCCGTCACACGATCCAGACTGTTTTCTGTGTGCAGGAAATACGCGCATTACCGGCGATGTGAACCCGGATTACAAAGGTACGTACGTTTTCACCAATGACTTTGCTGCGCTGATGACGGATACGCCGGATGCACCCGAAAGCGATGATCTCCTGATGCGTTGCGAAAGCGCGCGCGGCACCAGCCGCGTGATTTGCTTTTCGCCCGATCACAGTAAAACGTTGCCTGAAATGTCCCTGAGCGCGCTGGAAGAGGTCGTGCGCACCTGGCAGGAACAGACCGCAGAGCTGGGCCAGCATTATCCGTGGGTGCAGGTGTTTGAGAACAAAGGCGCCGCCATGGGCTGTTCGAATCCGCATCCGCATGGCCAGGTCTGGGCCAACAGCTTCCTGCCTAACGAGGCCCAGCGCGAAGATGACCATCAACGTCAGTATTTTGCAAAAACCGGCTCGCCGCTGCTGGTGGATTACTGTGCGCGTGAACAACAAGACGGCAGCCGCACCGTAGTGGAAACCGAGCACTGGATCGCCGTGGTGCCGTGGTGGGCCGCCTGGCCCTTTGAAACCCTGCTATTGCCCAAAGCGCACGTGAAACGCATGACCGATTTGAGCGAGGCGCTTCGCAACGATCTGGCGAAAGCCCTTAAGCTGCTGACCAGCCGCTATGACAACCTGTTCCAGTGCGCCTTCCCCTACTCCATGGGCTGGCACGGTGCGCCGTTTAACGGCGAGGAAAACGCCCACTGGCAACTTCATGCCCATTTTTATCCGCCGCTGCTGCGTTCAGCCACGGTGCGCAAATTTATGGTCGGCTACGAGATGCTGGCTGAAACCCAACGCGATTTAACTGCGGAGCAGGCAGCAGAACGTCTGCGCGCCGTGAGTGACATTCATTTCCGTGAGGCACAACAATGAGCTTAAAAACCATCACGCAGCAGGTCTTTACCGACACCTTTGGCTATGCGCCCACTCACACGATTCAGGCACCCGGCCGCGTCAACCTGATTGGCGAGCATACGGATTATAACGATGGTTTCGTTTTGCCTTGTGCCATTGACTACCAAACCGTTATCGCCTGTGCCAGACGCGACGATCGTCAGGTACGCGTTGTGGCCGTGGATTACGATCAGGCGCAGGACAGCTTCTCACTGGACGATCCCATTACCAGCGTGAGCGAGCCGATGTGGGCAAACTATGTGCGCGGCGTGGTGAAGCATTTACAGAAGCGCGCGCCTGATTTTAACGGCGTGGATATGGTGATTAGCGGTAACGTGCCTCAGGGCGCGGGCCTCAGCTCCTCTGCCTCGCTGGAAGTGGCCGTCGGGACCGTTTTTCAGCAGTTGTTCAACCTGCCGCTGGATGGCGCCGCCATTGCGGTAAACGGTCAGGAGGCGGAGAACCAGTTCGTGGGCTGTAACTGCGGCATTATGGATCAGCTGATTTCCGCGCTGGGGCAAAAAGATCATGCCATGCTGCTGGATTGCCGCTCACTCGGCACCAAACCGGTTTCCCTGCCGGAAGACGTGGCCGTGGTGATCATTAACTCTAATTTCCGCCGAAACCTGGTGGGCAGCGAATACAATACCCGCCGCCAGCAGTGTGAAACCGGTGCGCGCTTCTTTAATAAGAAAGCACTACGCGATGTCGGCCTGGCGGAATTTGAGGCGGCGGTCGCGCAGTTAGATCCTGACGTCGCGAAGCGCGTGCGCCATGTCATTACCGAAAATGCCCGTACGCTGGAAGCCGCAGAGGTGCTTTCGCGTGGCGATTTAACGCGCATGGGGGAACTGATGGCGGAATCGCATGCCTCAATGCGTGATGACTTTGAAATCACCGTGCCGCCTGTCGACACGCTGGTTGAAATTGTTAAAGCCGAGATCGGCAATCGTGGTGGTGTCCGTATGACCGGTGGCGGCTTCGGGGGCTGTATCGTTGCGCTGATGCCGCTTGAGCTGGTTGATCAGGTGCAGGCCGCCGTCGCCAGCCAGTACGAAGCTAAAACGGGCATCAAGGAGACCTTCTACGTGTGTAAAGCTTCAGAAGGAGCAGGTCAATGTTAAGCGATGTCAATTCCCATGCGCCGGATGGTCAACCATGGCGCATCACCGTGCTGCGTAATGCGCACGGAATGGTGGCCACCTTTATGGACTGGGGAGCAACCTGGCTGTCGGCGCGCGTGCCACTTCAGGACGGCAGCGTGCGCGAGGCTCTCTTAGGCTGTGCCACGCCGTCCGATTATCTGCATCAGGATGCCTATCTGGGGGCGACCGTTGGCCGTTACGCTAACCGTATCGCCGGGGCAAAACTCAATACCCTCAACCGACAACTGCTCGCCAACCAGGGTGAGCATCAGTTACACGGTGGTCCGGACGGGTTCGATAAACGCCGCTGGCAGATTATCAGCCAGTCAGAAAGCGAAGTGCATTATCGTCTGGATTCGCCTGACGGCGATCAGGGCTATCCGGGAAATCTGATCGCGGATTTGCGCTATGTGCTGGATGACGATAACTGCCTGTCCATCCACTATGAAGCCCGGTGCGATCAACCCTGTCCGGTGAATCTCACTAACCATGCTTACTTTAATCTTGATGCGCATCATGGCGATGCGCGCCAGCATCGCTTACAACTGCACGCCGATCGTTATCTGCCCGTCGATAGCGAGGGTATTCCCAACGGCCCGCTGAAAGCCGTGGACGGCACCAGCTTTGACTTCCGTCAGGCCAAAAGCCTGGCGCAGGATTTCCTTGCCGATGCCGATCAACAGGCGGTTAAAGGCTACGATCATGCCTTTCTACTTAACAGCGCGGGCGATGCGAGCCAGCCCGCAGCAGCGTTATGGTCGCAGGACGGCAAGCTGCAGTTAAGTGTAACGACGTCGGCCCCTGCCCTGCAGCTGTACAGCGGCAACTATCTGGCTGGCACGCGCGCCCGGGAGCAGGAAAGCTATACTGCTTACCAGGGGATTGCGCTGGAGAGTGAGTTTTTACCGGATTCGCCCAATCATCCCGAGTGGCCACAGGATGATTGCTGGCTGCAGCCGGGGGATCGTTGGGAATCCGTTACGCGCTATCGTTTTACCTCACACTGAGCCGCCGGGTGAAAAACGCACAGTGCGTCACAGACAGACTTACGCAGTGCGCTGTTTTCCGCTATGGTAGAGCGCAATGGTCGGCCAGCGGGCTGGCGACAACAGGTTTCCATTATCTCAGAAACATCAAGTATTAAGGAGTTAAGCTATGGCTGTAACTAAGCTGGTTCTGGTGCGACACGGCGAAAGCCAGTGGAACAACGAAAACCGCTTCACCGGATGGTATGATGTAGACCTTTCTGACAAAGGCCGTACCGAAGCTAAAGCAGCCGGACAGCTGCTGAAGAAAGAAGGTTTCGTGTTCGATTTCGCCTACACCTCCGTGCTGAAACGCGCCATCCATACCCTGTGGAATATTCTGGATGAGCTGGATCAGGCCTGGCTGCCCGTTGAAAAATCCTGGCGTCTGAACGAGCGTCACTATGGTGCGTTACAGGGGCTGGATAAAGCCGAAACCGCCGCTAAATATGGTGACGAGCAGGTCAAACAGTGGCGTCGTGGCTTCGCCGTGACTCCGCCGGAGCTGGATCGCAGTGATGAGCGTTTCCCGGGACACGATCCGCGTTATGCGTCATTGTCCCCTGAGCAACTGCCTACCACGGAAAGTCTGGCACTGACCATTGATCGCGTTATTCCTTACTGGAACGAAAGCATCCTGCCACGCATTAAAAGTGGTGAGAAAGTGATTATCGCCGCACACGGCAACTCACTGCGCGCGCTGGTGAAATACCTGGATAACATGAGCGAAGACGAGATTCTTGAGCTGAATATCCCTACCGGCGTTCCGCTGGTTTACGAATTCGACGAGAACTTCAAGCCCGTCAAACACTACTACCTGGGTGACGCCGATGAGATCGCAGCGAAAGCGGCGGCCGTGGCAAACCAGGGTAAAGCGAAGTAATGTACTGACCTGTAAAAAGGGCCAGACTGCGATGTCTGGCCCTTTTTTATGGCCTCACGGTTAACCGCGACGCTGTTTGACCGCATCGGCCAGCTGACGTAATACCTTTTCGGTATCTTCCCAGCCGATACAGGCATCGGTCACGCTCTTACCGTAAACCAGCGGTTCACCGCTTTCCAGGCTCTGATTGCCTTCCACCAGATGGCTTTCGATCATCACGCCAATGATGCCGCGCTCGCCATTGATCATCTGCTGTGCCACATCATCAGCCACCTGCATCTGCTTCTGGAACTGCTTGCTGCTGTTTGCGTGACTGAAATCGATCATCACCTGCTGCGGTAAGCCAGCCTTCTCCAGTCCGGCCTTCACGGCACTGACGTGGCTGGCGCTGTAGTTAGGTTCTTTTCCGCCGCGCAGGATGATGTGACAGTCGCTGTTGCCGCGCGTTTCCACAATTGCAGAGTGGCCATATTTGGTCACGGACAAGAAACAGTGCGGTGAACCGGCTGCGTTGATCGCATCAATCGCCACTTTAATGGTGCCATCGGTCCCGTTTTTAAAACCGACCGGGCAGGAAAGACCGGAAGCCAGTTCACGGTGCACCTGCGACTCTGTCGTCCTGGCACCAATAGCGCCCCAGCTCATCAGGTCAGCGACATACTGCGGCGTAATCATGTCCAGGAACTCACCCGCCGCAGGCAGGCCAGAATCGTTAATCTCCAGCAGCAGCTTACGCGCCAGGCGCAGGCCATCATTTAACTGGAAGGTGCCATCCATATAGGGATCGTTGATCAGCCCTTTCCAGCCAACGGTGGTACGCGGTTTTTCAAAGTAAACGCGCATTACCACTTCCAGCTCGCCCTTCAGCTGCTCACGCAGGTTTAACAGACGTGCGGCATACTCTTTTGCGGCCTCGGTATCGTGGATAGAGCAGGGTCCAATTACCACCAGCAGCCGATCATCGGCCCCGTTCAGGATCTGGTGAATGGCCTGACGCGCCTGAGAAACGGTTTGCGCGGCACGTTCGGTTGCAGGAAATTTTTCCAGCAGGGCAACGGGGGGCAACAGCTCTTTTATCTCTTTAATGCGTAAATCATCATTCTGGTAATTCATACTGATTCCATATAATTTCTGGCCCGGCGCGCGCCGGGCTCAACCCAGCCAATGTAGCCGGAAGCGCACAGGGTGTAAATTCTGAATCCATGTAAAATGCATGTGTAAAATTTGCATAAATGGGTTATGCGTCTAGACTTTTAAGGGTAACTACTGAGGATCGGTGGCTTACGTTTATTAATACCTGTCTTTAAGCTAACCAGCGAAATTTTATTTCGCTCAGGTCGCTTTTTGTCTGAAACCTGACAGCGGGTTAGAGACAGCAAATATCATTGATTAACGGGAGCATAATGATGAATAAGTTTGCACTAATTTTTCTGACGGCAGCGATGACTCTGGGCAGCGGCGCAGCAATGGCTGCCAACGGAAACTCTAACCAGGCTGCAGCAGCAGGTGCCGTTGCGGGCGGGGCGAATGAGAACCTGCCACCGAATAAAGTCGATAACAGCAAAATTAACAATACCGGTACTGAGATGTCGTCTCCAACCCGAGACAGCACCTCCAGCAGCAAGCATATGACCGCGAACGAAATTGATCAGAACAGCCAGTGTAAAGATGGCAAATGTCCTGATATCAACAAAAAAGTGCACACCAAAAAAGGTGGCGGCCACGTCAATACCAAAACTGACGGCACGACGCAGTAAAGTATACTGTGTGCATTATGAGGAGAGCCGCGGCTCTCCTTTATTTTATCCCGCTGCGACTTCCGCTATGCTGAGCCTGTGAAATTTACAGGGAAATGTTCATGGCCTCACTGCTTCTGATTGACGATCATCCACTGGTTGAAGTGGCGCTGGACGCGGCACTCTCGCAATCGCCTGTCCCCATTCAGCTTATTTCGGCCAGCAGCGAGCACGCCGCTCGCCCTTATCTCCAGCTTCCTCCGGATATCATTGTGCTGGATATCGGCCTGCCCGATGGCGACGGACTGGAGATTCTGCGCCGCCTGAAAGTGCACTTACCCGATTGTCCTGTACTGATCTATTCTGCCCAGCAAAGCAGCCACTACATCCGGCGTGCGCAGGCGCTGGGGGCGGCGGGTTATGTGGTGAAAAGCCAGCGGATGGCGCATTTACTCAGTGCCATTCTTGCCGTACTGGGCGGCCAGTCAGCCTTTCCTGAAGGCCACAGCAGCGAACCCGAATTACCGTTAACCAGTAAAGAGCGCCAGGTGCTGGCGTTGCTGGCCAGCGGCCTGTCCAACCTGCAAATTGCCGAACAGTTGCATATCAGTAATAAAACCGTCAGTACGCATAAAAAGAATATTCTGGAGAAAACCGGCGCGCGTTCTGTTGTCGAGCTGGCCGATCTGTGGAAAGCACAGCAGTGATACGCTGGTTACTTCTCCTGCTCCTGCTGGCGCCGCTGGCCCAGGCCGACGTGCGTCCGGTCAGCAGTATCAATCTGCCTATGATGATGCCGGTAAAAGGCGCAGAGCTGATGCAGGGCAAAGTGGTGCGTGTGGGCCTGCTGGATGAGAATACGGCGCCCTGGGCCATGCATGTGGGCAACGATCTGTACGGGATTGACGCCGATTATCTGGCGGCGCTGCACCAGTTAACCGGGGCGCAGTTCTCCCTTCACCTCTATGCCACCCAGCCGGCTCTGCTGAGCGCCCTGCAGGCGGGGCAGATTGATTTTGCGTTAGGCATGCTGGCCCCGCCCTTTCCCGCGGGCGCCGTTGCCAGCGACAGCTGGTTTAGCAGCCCGTTACGTATTTACCGTAATCAGCAGAACCAGCGTGCCGTCATGTTTAACAGTGATAATGCACAACTGGCGATCAGCGAGCAAACCCTGGCACAGCTTCCGCCTGCGCTGGCTGCCCGCCATCACTGGCGCACCTACGGCAGCGATCTTCAGGCGCTCTACACGCTGCTCAATCAGCAAAACGACTATGTGGTCGCCGATGAAACCAGCGCGGGATTTTTGCTGAGTCAGCTACAGCAGGGACAAATTTACCAAATCGCGTCGGGGATTGATGCCGGGCAACTGACTCTGCGCGCGGTTTCCCGCGATCCCGCGCTGATTGCGTGGCTGAATCAGAGCCTGCGCCAGTTACCCGCAGAGTTGATGAGCACGTTACAGGCGCGCTGGAGCAGCAGCCTGCCGCGGTATCAGGACACACAAACGCTGATGCTGAGCGCCAGCGAGCGGCAATGGATAGCAGCCCATCCCCAGGTTACCTACGCCGCTGAAGCCGATAACTATCCCTGGAGCTATCGCGACAGCAACGGCACGCCCCGCGGTTACGGTATCGATCTGCTCAATGCGGTCGCACAGAGCACCGGTTTACGTTTTACGCCGCACTGGGTCAGTAATCCGCAACAGGCGGCCACGCTGCTGGCACAGCATCAGGTGATGTTACAGCTGATGCAACCGCTCAACGGTGAAACCCAAAGCACCAGCCTGCCCGTCTGGCGGGCACTCTGGGGTATTTACAGCCGCCAGCCCGCAGCCGGCTCTCACTGGAGCGATCTGGCAGGCAAACGTATTGGTATCCTGCAGGATGATCTGGCCCAGCGCCTCGTCCCTGACACCATCCCGGTTCAACGCTTTGCGGATCGCAACAGCCTGTACGACGCGCTGGCTACCGGTCAGATTGACGCGCTGGTCGATAACGTCCTGTCTGCGCGCTGGCGCATTGCCAGCCGTAACGATCCCCACATTCATCTGGCTTTCGCGGCCAGCGATATCGCCTGGCCTGTGGCCATCGGAGTGGCACCTGATGAGCCTGTTCTGCGTGGGCTGCTGGATCGCGCGTTACAGCAGATTCCCGTCGATACGCAAAACCAGATGCGCGATCGCTGGTCAATGCCGCCCCAGCCCGGCAGCGTGGGCGCGATGCGCGTGCTGCCCGTCGCGGTGTTGGCGGCGGCAGGCGTTGCTATTGTCGTGTTACTGCTGTTACTGGCCCGGCGTTACTGGCAGCAACGGCGGGATCGCCAACAGCGCGAACAGGCGGAACACGCGAATGCCATGAAGAGCCAGTTTTTAGCGACGGTCAGCCATGAGCTGCGAACGCCGATGCAGGCGATCCTGGGGCTACTGGAGCTGGAAAAACAGCAAAGCAGCCGTGAAAACCTGCAGCTTCTGTACCAGAGCGCGCAGTCCCTGATGACGTTGCTGAATGATTTGCAGGATCACGCGCGCATTGAAAACAACAGTTTCACCCTGTCGCCCCGCCCGCTGGCACTGGCACCCTGGCTGGCGCAGCAGCGCCATTTCTATCATCCGCTGATGCGGCCGGATGGCCCGCATTTACAGGTAGAGGCCCTGACGCCGCTGCCTGACGCGGTGATGCTGGATGCGGACCGCCTGCAGCAGATCGTCAACAACTTAGTGACCAATGCCTTTAAATTCACCCGGCACGGCCTCATCCGCCTGACGCTGTCGGCTACAGACAAATTGCAGTTAACCGTCAGCGACAACGGCAGCGGGATTCCCCCTGAAGAACAGCTCAGACTGTTCGATCCCTGGTACCAGGCCCCGTCGGGCAAAGCGCTTTCCGTTCAGGGCAGTGGCCTGGGGCTGTTTATTTGTCGGGAAATGGTGCAGCGCATGGGCGGTGAGATTCACCTGCATTCTCAGCCCGGCAAAGGTACCGAGGTCACACTTATCCTGCCGCTGATTCCCTGCGATAGCGTCCCTGAGGGCGATCCGGCCACGCTGCCAGGTTTTCCGCAACTGCGCGTGGCCGTAGTGGATGATCATCCGACAAACCTGATCGTAATGCAGCAGCAGCTGGCGCGCTTTGCGATTCAGGCGGACTGTTTTGAGCAGGGCCGCGACCTGTTGCTGGCCGATGCCCGGCGCCCTTACGACCTGCTGTTTATCGATCAGATGATGCCGCGCCCGGACGGTATGCTCCTGCTGCGCGTGTTGCGTCGTCGCCAGCGTCAGCGAGGCGGAAGGCCGTTGCGGGTGCTGTGCTCTGCTGATGCGCAGTTACTGAATGTACAGACTGAGCCGCATGAACGGGTGCTGATTAAACCGGTACAGCTACAGGATATCAGCGACCTGCTGACCGCCTTCCATGACGATCCGCTGGCCGCGCTGGATAACAACCTGTGGACACTGGCGCAGCAAAACGAGAACTATCTTAGCCGACTGGGCAAAACCTTACGTGCTACCGTGGAGAAAGACATGGCACAACTGCGCGCGGCCATTGCCAGCGGTGACGAAAGACAGTTAGCCGAGTCCGCGCATCGCCTGAAAGGAAGCTGGCTGCTGATTGGCATTGATGAGGGCGTAGCGCTTTGTCAGAAGTTGACCGATCGCGCCAGACAGCATCACAACATCTCAGCAGAGTGGCAATTGCTGATATCATTGACCGAAAGATTACTACATAAACTGGACACGTATGGCACACACCCACTCTCATAGCGGTCAGGACACTAACCGTACGCGGCTGATGGCCGCGTTTGCCGTGACGGCACTCTTTATGGTGGCAGAAGTGATTGGCGGCTGGCTGTCGGGCTCGCTGGCGCTGCTGGCCGATGCCGGTCACATGCTGACCGATACCGCCGCCCTGTTAATGGCCTTACTGGCGGTTCAGTTTGCCAAACGCAAACCCAATGAACGTCATACCTTTGGCCTGCTACGTCTGACCACGCTGGCCGCGTTTGTAAACGCCCTCGCCTTAATCGGCATCACCATTTTGATTGTCTGGGAAGCGGTGGAACGGTTTACCCATCCGCAACCCGTCACAGGCGGCCTGATGCTCAGCATTGCGATTGCCGGCTTGCTGGCGAATATTCTGTCTTTCTGGTTGCTGCATCACGGCAGTGAAGAAAAGAACCTGAATGTGCGGGCGGCTGCGCTGCACGTCATGGGGGATTTGCTTGGTTCGGTGGGCGCGATTGTCGCCGCGGTGATTATTCTGTTTACCAACTGGACGCCCATTGACCCCATCTTATCCATCGTCGTGTCGATGCTGGTGCTGCGTAGCGCCTGGTCGCTGCTGCGGGAAAGTTTACATGAGTTGCTGGAAGGCGCGCCTGCGTCGCTGGATGTGAAGAAACTGCGGCGCGATCTGAAGCGAAATATTCCCGAGGTGCGCGATGTCCATCATGTACATGTCTGGCAGGTGGGCGAGCAACCGATCTTAACGCTGCACGTCCAGGTCATTCCACCGCGCGATCATGATGGCCTGCTCCGCCGCATCCACACGTACCTGCATGACCATTATCAGATTGAGCATGCTACGGTACAGATGGAGTTTCAGCCCTGCGTGGGCCCTGACTGTGAGCTGAACGGACAGGTCATTGAAGAGGGCCATCATCATGGCGGGCATTCGGATCATGCTGCTGAAACGTCCCATCAGCACAGTGATCATTCACCTCACCACAGTGACCACGTTCATCATCACAGCCATCATCACTAAGCCGAGAGCGCACGCGAACCCTGTTTGCGTGCGCTGATGATCCACATGCGTGAGCCGTTCAGCGCAATTAACGTCAGAATGGCGTACTCCAGCGACATCGCATACACCCCCTGACGGGCAAACACCATCACACTGATCACGTTGATAACAACCCACAAAAGCCAGTTTTCAACATACTTCCGCGTCATCAGCACCATTGCCACAATCGACAGCACCATCAGGCAGGCATCCCAGAAAGGGAAGGCGTCCGGCTGCAACGCCGGCATCGCCACCGTAAAACCCAGTGCATTCATCAGGGCCACCGCGGTACGGGTGAGAAAGGCAAACACCGGATCGATGTAGATCGTCATCAGCCCCACCGCTATAACGCAAACCGCCGCCCAGCCAATGGCCCTGGGCAGCGGGAGCCAGCGAATCGTTAACGCCGCCTGGTTATCAATGGTTTGTCGGCTCCAGGCGTACCAGCCATAAACGTTGGCCGCAAAAAAGAACAGCTGTAACAGTAGGCTGGCATAGAGCTGAATCTGAAAAAATATCACCGCAAACAGCGTCACGTTTATCAGGCCGAACGCGTAGTTAGCGATTTTCTCCAGGCTGGCCAGCCAGATACATAACAGGCCCGCCAGGGTGCCAACGGCTTCAATCCAGGACAGATCGTACCCGGTCGCGCCCAACGGGATGTGAACTAAAATGTTTTGCGTGCTAAAAAAATCCATATCAGGCACCTGTCAACGACGCGGATTACGCGTTTCCTTTCACGTTATGTTTGAGGTCTGCTGCAAAGGATAGCATACGGTTTAGCGGCACCAGCGCGGCCTCGCGCAGCGCCGCGTCTACGTGGATCTCATGAGCCCGCCCACCCGACGTCAGCGCCTCGGCAATGGCCTGCAGTCCGTTCATCGCCATCCAGGGACAGTGCGCACAGCTTCGGCAGGTTGCGCCCTCACCGGCGGTGGGCGCTTCCAGCAATATTTTGTCAGGAACCGCCTGCTGCATCTTGTAAAAGATGCCGCGATCGGTGGCGACGATCATCTGCGGATGTGGCAAGGTTTTTGCCGCCTGAATCAGCTGGCTGGTTGAGCCTACCGCATCGGCCAGATCCACAATCGCCTGCGGCGACTCGGGATGAACCAGCACTGCCGCATCCGGATACAGCGCTTTCATCCGCTGCAGCGCCTGAGTTTTGAATTCGTCGTGGACGATGCAGGCGCCCTGCCAGCATAACACGTCGGCCCCGCTTTTTTGCGTAACATAGCGCCCGAGATGCCGATCCGGTGCCCAGATGATTTTTTCCCCCAGGCTGTCCAGATGTTCAATCAGTTCGACGGCAATGCTGGAGGTGACAACCCAGTCGGCGCGCGCTTTTACCGCCGCAGAAGTATTGGCGTATACCACCACCGTCCGGTCAGGATGCGCATCACAGAAGGCCGTAAACGCCTCAATCGGGCAGCCCAGATCCAGCGAGCATTCGGCCTCCAGCGTCGGCATCAACACGGTTTTTTCCGGGCTGAGAATTTTGGCGGTTTCGCCCATAAAGCGCACGCCGGCCACCAGCAGCGTAGTGGCGGGATGCTGGCTGCCAAAACGCGCCATTTCGAGCGAGTCAGAGACGCAACCGCCGGTTTCTTCGGCTAAGGCCTGGATGTCAGGATCCGTGTAATAGTGCGCCACCATCACGGCGTTACGGGCTTTCAGCAGGGCTTTAATTTTTTCCCGGTAAAGCGTTTTTTGCTCGTCACTCAGCCGGGCGGGTTTAGGAGGAAAAGGATACACCGCATGTTCAGGATCAAAGATTGCGCTCATGACACCGCTCTCGTTCTGTAAAATTAACGAAAATAGCCATTTCTGGCTTAACAGGACGTAAATACCGCCATCGTGTTTTATATGCTAAACACGATAGCGAAAAAGCAGCAGCCTGTCGCGTTTTATTTGGTCATGACGATGCAGAAAGCCCCACCAGACCGGGCTGAGGGGCTTCCAGTTGAAGCAAAAAGGCTTTGACCGTCAGTCCACCGGCAAATCCCGTCAGTTTTCCATTGGCCCCAATGACCCGATGACACGGTGCCACAATGGACAACGGATTTCTGCCGTTAGCAGCACCGACGGCACGTACCGCTGCCGGATGCCCAATCTGCTCGGCGATCTGGCGGTAACTGCGGGTTTCGCCAAACGGAATAGAAAGTAGCGCCTGCCAGACTTTTTTCTGAAATGCTGTGCCGTCCATATCCAGCGGTAAGTCAAAAACGCGCCGAGTGCCGGCAAAGTACTCACGTAACTGCGTTTCGGTTTCGCGTAAAACAGGATGATTATCGTCGCGCTCACGCGGCGACAACCGGGGATGTCTGCGCACTTCGTCCTGCCATAAAATGGCCGCCAGACCGCGATCGCTGGCGATCAGGGTCAGTTCGCCCACCGGCGTTATCACAGGTTTGCAGTAATACATGCTGTTCCCTCCATCACATTGCTGTCTGGCATTATCGCATTTTCGCCACGTGAAACTGGCTGTTTTCGGTCATTACAATAAACTGTTGTGCTGTCCGAAAACAGCCAGTCAATATCCAATGCCCGCGCTACGCTGTCGCTCTTTGCCGGAGAAAAACCATGTTTGATTCAGATACCGCTTACCAGGCACTGACCTCGCGTGATACGCGCTTCGATGGCGTGTTTTTTGTCGGCGTGACCTCAACCGGCATTTACTGTCGCCCGATTTGCCCGGTGAAAGCGCCAATGCAGAAAAACTGTCTGTTCTTCAACAGCGCTGAGGCGGCAGAGAAAGCGCATTTTCGCCCTTGTCTGCGTTGTCGTCCGGAGCTGGCACCCGGCAACGCCCCCGTGGACAACGCCCACCGCGTGGCCGACCGACTGGTGCAGCGCATTGAAGAGGGCTTGCTGGAAGCCCACAGCGGCCTGGATGCGATTGCTGCAGAGTTTGGCATCAGCGCCCGTCAGCTGCGGCGCATTGTGCAGCAGGAGCTGGGCGTCACGCCACTGGAGCTTAAACAGACACGTCGTATGCTGCTGGCTAAGCAGCTTCTGACCGAAACCACGCTGCCGGTAACCGAGATCGCTTACGCCAGTGGATTTGGCAGCTTACGGCGCTTTAATGACGTGTTTCAGGCGCGCTATCGCATGACGCCGGGCGCACTGCGCAAAAGCGGCAACCTGTCGCCGCAACCTGCAACGGACACAATGCGGTTACGCCTCAGCTATCGTCCGCCTTACGACTGGCAGGCGATGCTGGACTTTTTACGCCTGCGGTTAATGAACGACATTGAAGCCGTTGATGGTGAAACCTACCGCCGGACGGTGGCGCTGGGCGAATACCGGGGTTGGGTCAGCATTTCGCATCTCCCGGCAAAGCAGGCGCTTCAGGTGGAATTCACCCGCTCTCTCACGCCTGTGCTGCCTGCCCTGCTGCGTCGGCTGCGCGACCTGTTTGACCTGAATGCTCAGCCGCAGCGCATTGCCGAACACCTGCAACAGGATCCCCTGCTGGCGCAAAGTATTCAGGATTACCCCGGCCTGCGTGTCCCCGGCGCATTTGACAGTGTCGAAATGGGCGTACGCGCCATTCTGGGCCAGCAGGTCACCGTTAAAGCCGCCACGACGCTCAGCAGCCGCTTTGCTCAGGCATTTGGTGAACCCTGCACCACGCCGTTCCCTGATCTGTCGCGCTATTCTGCGCAACCCCAGCGCATTGCTCGGGCCACAGTCGATGAGATTGCCCGCCTGGGCATTGTCAGCGCGCGCGCCAGAGCGATTCTGGCCTTTGCGGCCGCCTGTAACGAGGGCAGCCTGCGTTTCAATGCGACGCTTTCGCCTGACGACATCATGGCGCGCCTGGTGGCCTTACCGGGCATTGGCCCCTGGACCGCCCACTACATTGCCATGCGGGCGCTGCGCTGGCCGGATGCCTTCCCGAAAGAGGATATCGCCGTGCGCAATAATCTGGGGGGATTAACACCCAAAGCGGCAGACGCGCGCTCACAGGTATGGCGTCCCTGGCGCAGCTACGCCGTGATGCATATCTGGAAAAGCCTGTCACCGGCCAGTGCGAAGTAAGCAGCCCGTTGTCCTGAAAAGAAATATCACGCCTCGCCTCTAAACTCCTGGCCTGCTCAACCGATAACCAATTTGGCTTAACATCGTTGACATGGGCAGGAGGCAGAGGTCATGGGGTTGCGGTTAGAAAATACAAAAATTTCGCACAAACTCAGTTTAGGATTTGGACTCGTTTTGCTGTTGGTGGTGGGATCGGGCGCGGTAAGCATCGCGCGTTTTAAAACTATCCATGACGTTTATGAACAGAGCAACCTGATTTACGACATTAATATTGACGTGTTTCAGGCTAAGGTTAACCGGTTGAAACTGCTGTATGGCGATGAGAAAGCGGGGAAAGTGATGGCGGATTATATCGCCCATGCCGCTCAGCTGACGCATGATGCCCAACAGTACCGATGGCTGCCCGAGGAGGAAACACAGCTCCAGGATATCGCCAGCCAGCTCAGCCACTTTCAGGCCAGCATCAGCGCAATGACCCAGGCCATGCAGTCTCTGGCAGAAACGGGTAAGCAGCTCGATCAGCGCAACATGCAGAGCCAGTCAACGCTGTACGAAGCGTTGATTAAAACCCAGATGACCGATGCCAGTGCACTGTTTCAGCAACTGCTTGCAATCAGCCAGCTGCGCGATCAGCTTCAGTTACTCCGTTATGATCCCGCTCATGCCAGCGCGATTCAGTCTCAGCTCACACCGCAGGTCAACGCCATCCAGACCGCCCTCACCACTCTGTTACCGCAATTACCTCCCGATGCTCAGACGCAGCTCAACGCGCTGTGGAATGCAACCCTTGAGATTAAGCAACTCAGTGAACGTTACGCGGCAGGCTTTCTGGCCCTCAGTCAGGCGGAGAACGCGGTGAAGGTCGATGGCGATAAGAGCAGTGCTATCCTCAAAACGCTTCTGCAGCAGATGAAGGTAGAAAACAGCGACCTGACCAGGAGTTCTGTTAACCTGACGCTGTTGACGGTTGGCCTTGCTGTGCTGCTGGGCATGTTGATTGCCTGGCTGATTGGCCGACAGATTACTCATCCCGTCAGAAAGAATTTATGGCTGGCGGAGCGCATTGCTAAGGGCGATTTAAGCGCCGATATCAAACCGGCGGGCCGTGATGAGCTGGGCAAACTGGCTGGCGCGATGGGCGCGATGAATCAGCGTCTGCGGACAATGATTCTGGAGGTCCGCGACAGCGTGCTCACGCTGTCGCAGGCGGCGAGCAGTATTAACAGCGACAACCACACGCTCTCGTCACGCACAGAACAGCAGTCCGCCGCCGTGGTGCAGACGGCTGCCAGCATGGAACAGTTAACCGTTACGGTGAAGCACAACGCAGATAACGCGCGCCACGCCAGCCAGATTGCTGCTGAAGCGTCTAAAACGGCGGAGCAAGGCGGTGCCGCCGTCACGGAAGTCGTGCAAACCATGGGCGATATTTCTGCCAGCTCGAAGAAAATCGCCGAGATCACGGCCGTTATCGACAGTATTGCTTTCCAGACCAATATCCTGGCTCTGAATGCCGCCGTGGAAGCGGCACGCGCTGGCGAGCATGGCCGGGGGTTTGCGGTCGTCGCCAGCGAAGTACGTAACCTTTCGCAGCGCAGTGCGCAGGCGGCGAAGGATATCGATCAGCTGATCAGCGCATCGGTCAGTCAAATCGCGGAAGGCAATAACCGCGTTGCGCGCGCGGGCGAGAGAATGGGACAGGTGGTTCAGGCGATTTCCCGTGTGAATGATATCGTGGGTGAGATCTCTTCCGCCTCGGATGAGCAAAGCCGTGGCATTGAGCAGATTGCGCGTGCGGTCTCAGAACTGGACAGCACCACCCAGCAAAACGCCTCGCTGGTCTCTGCCTCTGCCCTTTCAGCCACCGCACTGGAAGATCAGGCGCGCCGACTTGAAACGCTGGTCAAACAGTTTAGCCTGGAACCCGGTCAGACAGCCGCACGCTAATCCGGCTGACGTATTACGCCCTATAAGCGCCTGTCGGGCGCTTTTTTTATGGCAGATGATTAGATCCGCCTGCGTGACGCCCGTTCAACGGCACGCTGCCGGACAGGAACAGTGCGGACGCAGGTTGTTGGGCCCTGACGGGAGTACGACAGATTTTGCGGGCCCCTGGGCCTCGCCCTGCGGGTGGATGCTGACGCATCAGCCTGAATCGCACCGCGATTCAGTCGAACCTGCTGCAGGTTCTCATCATGCACGCCTGACTGTACTGCCCCATAAACGAAAAGCGCGCCCGTGGGCGCGCTTTTCTGTATTGGTGGGTCGTGCAGGATGGCCTTCGGCCCTGTGGGCCTCGCCCTGCGGGTGATGCTGACGCATCAGCCTGAATCGCACCGCGATTCAGTCGAACCTGCTGCAGGTTCTCATCATGCACGTTTGACTGTAATGCCCCATAAACGAAAAGCGCGCCCGTGGGCGCGCTTTTCTGTATTGGTGGGTCGTGCAGGATGGCCTTCGGCCCCGTGGGCCTCGCCCTGCGGGTGATGCTGACGCATCAGCCTGAATCGCACCGCGATTCAGTCGAACCTGCTGCAGGTTCTCATCATGCACGTTTGACTGTACTGCTCCATAAACGAAAAGCGCGCCCGTGGGCGCGCTTTTCTGTATTGGTGGGTCGTGCAGGATTCGAACCTGCGACCAATTGATTAAAAGTCAACTGCTCTACCAACTGAGCTAACGACCCGCTCGGGGCTTACAACCGCTCAAACACATGCCTGCATGCTGCCTGAGAATAAGATGGTGGGTCGTGCAGGATTCGAACCTGCGACCAATTGATTAAAAGTCAACTGCTCTACCAACTGAGCTAACGACCCATCTTAATGGTTGTGAAGCAATACTGAAGGTTCTCTTGGGGAACAGCGTCCTGCGGGAGATGGTGGGTCGTGCAGGATTCGAACCTGCGACCAATTGATTAAAAGTCAACTGCTCTACCAACTGAGCTAACGACCCATCTTCAGGCTTGCCAGACACATTTGCAATGTGTCCCGGCAACGGCGGCATATATTACTGATTTACCGAGGTAGCGCAACCCTTATTTTCTGTTAAGGGGTTCAATTGCCTACCTTTCATGCGGCAAGACCAGAAATCCATCGATATCCGGTCAAACCTGCACAAATTACATACCAGACAAGCGTTTTTGTGCCTGCTTAGCAGATTCGGTGTTCGGGTAAAGTTTGATCACCTGCTGATAAACGGCTTTGGCTTTTGCCGTGTCGTTTTTCTCTTGCATGATCACGCCAACCTTAAACAACGCTTCAGCCGCCTTGGGGGATTTTGGATACTGCTTCACCACCGTGGCGTAATAATACGCTGCGTCGTCTTTTTTACCTTTGTTATAAAACAGCTGCCCCAGCCAGTAATTGGCATTCGGCTGATACGTCGAGTCCGGGTAACGCTTCACCCACGCCTGCAGCGCAGTGATGGCCTGATCGTACTGTTTTTTCTCCAGAATGAGCGCAACAGCAGCATTGTAATCGCTGTTAGCATCGCCACTCTGAACAGGTGCACTGCTGCCGGCTGCGGCCGCACCTGCATCGTTGCCCGCTGTCGCAGCGCCCGCAGCCGCATTGTCACCGGCACCCGCGGCAGGCTGACTGGCATTGCTGCTGTTATTGCTGCTCAGACTGTCGATCTGTTGATAGATCTGCTTCTGGCGCTCAATAACCTGATTCAGCTGATAGGTATTTTGCTGGATTTCCCCACGCAATGAGTCGATATCCCGCTGGTTATCACTCATCTGCTGCTGCAGTTGCTGCATCAGCTGTGCCTGGGCATTGGAGATTCTTTCGAGACTGGTGACACGGTCTTCGACCGAGCCGGAGCCAACGCTACTGATTGACGCTTGGGCATGAGCGGCCCAGGGGGCCGCTACGCCAATCAGTAACGACAGACTCAACAGGTGATGTCTGAAGTTACTAACCATGTGATTCTCTTAGTAGACCAGTACGGCACGACGGTTTTTAGCGTAAGCCGCTTCGTCGTGGCCCAGAACAGCTGGTTTCTCTTTACCGTAAGATACGATAGACATCTGATCCGCAGACACGCCTTTACCTTGCAGGTACATCTTAACGGCGTTAGCACGACGCTCGCCCAGGGCGATGTTGTACTCTGGCGTACCGCGCTCATCCGCATGACCTTCAATGGTCACTTTGTAAGACGGGTTGCTACGCAGGAAGTTAGCGTGCTGATCCAGCATCTGAGCGTAGTCAGGCTGAACATCGTATTTGTCCAGACCGAAGTAAACGATGTTGTTCTGTTGCAGCTGTTGCATCTGCAGACGCGCCTGCTCATCAGAAGACATGTTGCCGTTGTTCATACCAGAGTTAGCACCGTAAGCGCCGTCAGCACCTGCGCCAGACTGGTCGTTGTTGTTATTTTTGTGTGAGCTACACGCCGCAACTGCCATGATTGGCAGAGCCAGCATTAAACCCTTCAGTACTTTGTTCAGTTGCATTTGAAAATTCCCATTATTGTTTATTTTTTTGTAATGTCAGAAAGCTCAGACATTACAGGTACGGCGACCAGGCAGGAAATTTGACCTGTCCATCAGTTGCCGGAAGACGCGCTTTGAAACGACCGTCGGTTGAAACCAACTGCAACACAGAACCCATGCCCTGAGTCGAGCTGTAGATTACCATGGTGCCGTTTGGAGCCAGGCTCGGCGTTTCATCCAGGAACGTGTCCGTTAACGTTTGAACGGCTCCCGTTACCAGATCCTGTTTGGCGACGTGTTGAGCACCGCCACTGGTGCTAATCATCACCATTGATTTTCCATCACTGGCTACATCCGCATCCTGGTTCTGAGCGCCTTCCCAGGTAATGCGCTGTGATGCACCACCATTGATGCTGATTTTGTAGATCTGCGGCGCACCGGCCTGGTCAGAGGTATACGCCAGCGTCTGGCTGTCCGGGAACCAGGTTGGTTCAGTGCTGTTATAGCGACCATCTGTAATCTGACGAATCTGCCCGGAGGCCAGGTCCATAACATAGAGATTCAGACTACCGGTTTTAGACAGGGCGAAGGCCAGCTTGGTGCCGTCCGGTGAGAAGGCTGGCGCACCATTGTGACGCGGGAATGAAGCGACCTGACGGACAGAGCCGTTAGACAAGGTCTGAATCACCAGCGCTGACTTGCCGCTTTCAAAGGTTACATATGCCAGTTTGCTGCCATCGGGCGACCAGGCAGGCGACATCAGCGGTTGCGGTGAACGGTGCACGACAAACTGGTTGTAACCGTCGTAATCGGCAACGCGCAGTTCATACGGGAACTGACCACCGTTGGTTTGTACCACATAGGCGATACGGGTGCGGAACGCCCCTTTAATGCCGGTCAGTTTCTGGAACGCCTCATCACTGACGGTGTGCGCCGCATAGCGCAGCCACTGTTTCGTAATTTTATAGGAGTTTTGCGCCAGCACGGTACCTGGCGCACCTGCGGTATCCACCAGCTGGTAGGACACCTGATAGCTGCCATCAGCATTCGGCTGAATCTGTCCAACAACCACGGCATCAATACCCAGTGCGCTCCATGCAGCTGGCTGCACTTCCTGAGCACTGGTCGGCTGCTGCGGCAGACGTGAACGATCAAGCGGGTTAAATTTACCGCTGTTACGCAGGTCAGCTGCGACGATACCACCGATATCTTCCGGTGCCGCGCCTGGGCCAGACCATTTAAACGGAACCACACCGATAGGGCGCGCGCTGTTGACGCCCTGGGTGATTTCAATGCGAACCTCTGCATGCAGCACCGCTGCCCACAGCAGGATAAAAAAGCCTAACGTTACGCGAAGAGCTTGCTTCATTTTATCTCCCTTATCTGAACCTGAGTCCGCGATAATTGGCACTGTTCCTGAAAACCACGAGTACAACTAGAGTACGGCAAGCTAACCATAGATCAACCTGCCGCAGGTTACTGCATTATTGCGGTCTGAAACGCATCGGGGCGTTTTTAAACACTTCGTACACCGCTTGTGAAGGCGGTTTCGGAATATGTGCCTGCTTCGCCGCCGCGATAGCGGCCTGGCACAGCGCCGGATCGCCGCCTTCTGATTTAACATCAATCAGCATGCCATCAGGAGCAAGTTTAATACGTAAGTCACAGCTTTTGCCGCTATACAGGTCCGCATCGTAGAAACGGCTCTGAATTGCGCTGGTGATCTGCCCAAGATACGCATTCACATCTGCGCCAGAAGCACCCGCCTTCTTCTGATTACCCTGCCCTGCTGCTCCACCCGACGCGCCGCTTTTCGGTGCATTCTTACCGGACGCTAAGCCGCCCAGCAGGTCATCGACGTCGCTGTCATTGGCGGCATCAGCGGCCGCTTTCGCTTTCGCCTCGGCTTTTGCCTTCGCATCCGCTTTTGCTTTGGCAGCAGCCTCCGCTTTCGCTTTGGCGGCGGCGTCCGCTTTTTCTTTGGCGGCCTTTTCTTTCGCTGCGGCGGCCGCTTTCTCTTTCGCTTCCTGGGCGGCTGCGGCTTTCGCTTCCGCTGCGGCTTTGGCTTCAGCCGCTTTCGCTTCTTTCGCGGCTTCCGCTTTAGCCTGTTTCGCCGCTTCGGCCTTAGCTTGTTTTGCGGCTTCGGCAGCCTCAGCTTTCGCCTGCTGCTCGGCCTGCTTCTTCGCTTCTGCGGCTGCGGCTTTCGCCTCTTGCTCAGCCTGCTTCTTCGCCTCTGCTGCGGCCTTCTTCGCCTCTTCCTGCGCCTTCATCTTTGCGTCTGCCGCGGCTTTCGCCTGTGCATCCGCTTCCGCTTTCGCATCGGCTTTCGCTTTCGCCGCGGCCGCTTCGGCGGCTTTCTGTTGCGCCTCGGCCTGTTTCGCTGCGGCTTCGGCGGCCTTCTGCTGTTCAGCCTGCGCTTTCGCCTGCTGTTTCGCGTCTTCCTGTGCCTGCAGTCGCTCTTTTTCCAGCTCTTTCAGCCGCTGCTGTTCAGCCGCTTGTTTCTGCTGAAGCTCTTCGGCCTGCTGCTGGGCCTGTTTCTGGCGCTGCTGCTCCGCACGCTGACTGTCGCTTTGCTGATTCTGCTGACGGTTATACTGTTCAACCACCGCACCGGGATCGACCATGACCGCTTCTATATCGCTACCGCCACCGCCGCCGCTGGCCTCAATGTGCTCATTAAACGAGCTCCATATCAGCAGGGCGATCAGCACGATATGCAGAATCACCGAAATGATTATCGCGCGCTTTAACTTTTCGTTTTGCTCGGTTGCCTTCGACACACTCGGTTCCCAAAAACGGTTCGACTTTAAATCGGCTGCGTCATCAAACCGACAGATTTAACCCCTGCCTGATGCAGCAGGTTCAGCGCCTTGATGATTTCATCATAAGGTACCTCTTTGGCACCACCGATCAAAAAGACGGTTTTCGGATTGGCTTCCAGACGACGTTGCGCTTCGCTAATCACCTGTTCTGGCGGCAACTGCGGCAAACGATCGTGATCGACGACCATGCTGTATTGTCCCACGCCGGACACTTCAACAATCACGGGTGGGTTATCATCACTGGAAACCGTCTTAGAATCTGTTGCATCGGGCAAATCCACTTCCACGCTTTGCGTGATGATGGGGGCCGTTGCCATAAAGATCAGCAGCAGCACCAGCAAAACGTCCAGCAGTGGAACGATGTTAATTTCCGACTTTAGCTCGCGGCGACCGCGACCACGCACTCGGGCCATCATTTACCTCTGTTTACTTAGCGCTGTCGCTGGAGAAAGCCTGACGATGCAGGATAGCCGTAAACTCTTCCATAAAGTTGTCGTAGCCCTGCTCCAGTTTATTGACGCGCTGGTTCAGTCGGTTGTACGCCATTACGGCAGGAATCGCAGCAAACAGACCGATCGCGGTGGCGATCAATGCTTCTGCAATCCCCGGTGCCACCATCTGCAGGGTGGCCTGTTTGACCGCCCCCAGGGCAATAAACGCATGCATAATCCCCCAGACCGTACCAAACAGACCGATATAAGGACTGATTGAGCCCACCGTGCCCAGGAAAGGAATGTGGGTTTCCAGCGCTTCGAGTTCGCGATTCATGGAAATGCGCATGGCCCTGCTCGCGCCTTCAACAGCCGCTTCAGGCGCATGATTATTCGCGCGATGTAAACGGGCAAACTCTTTGAAGCCGGCGTAGAAGATTTGCTCGGCACCCGCCAGCTCTTCACGACGTCCCTGACTTTCCTGATAGAGGCGAGACAGTTCAACGCCGGACCAGAATTTGTCTTCAAAGGCTTCAGCTTCCCTTCCCGCCGCATTCAGAATTCGCGTGCGCTGGATGATGATTGCCCAGGAGGCAATCGAAAAGCCGATCAAAATCAACATGATAAGTTTGACCAGAAGGCTCGCCTTCAGGAACAAATCAAGAACGTTCATGTCAGTCACTGCTTGAACTCCGCGACAATAGACTTGGGAAGCGCAATCGGCTTCATTAGGTGTGGGTTGATGCAGGCAATCAGGACCTCTGCCTCATTGAGCACTTTGCCTTCTGCGTTCACGATACGCTGGGAGAATGTCATCGTCGCCCGCGTCATTGATGTCACTTCGCTCTGGATCTCCAGAAGGTCATCAAGACGTGCCGCCGAAAGATAGTCCACCGTCATGCGCCGTACCACAAAAGCAACCTGCTGTTCTAACAGCGCCTGCTGATTGAAATGGTGCTGACGCAGCATTTCGGTACGTGCTCGTTCATAAAAAGCGATATAGCTGGCGTGATAAACCACACCACCGGCATCGGTATCTTCATAGTAGACCCGAACCGGCCAGCGAAACAGCGTTGTACTCACTCTACATCCCGGCCTCGTTTTAAACGTTGCTACTATACGCAAGACAATTAGGGTTGGGAATGGGCTGTCAGAGCCAGGAGAAAATAATTATCAGTTGGTTACAACCGGACGTCATTAATGGAGGTTTCTTGACCAGACGCTGAAGTAAACTCACGCGCCTGGGGTGAAGGGTGACAGGTCGTCAGCGATAAAAATGACTCAGCGCCCAGAAGAGTACCAGTAAGGCGGGCAATGGCGCAAAGAACGCACGCCAGCGTAAACGGCGCGGACGGAATCCGCTGCCGTGAATAACCCCCGTGCAGACCGCCCAAATCAGTACGATGCCCTGCCATAGCAGGATGCCTTCCGGGCGGGTTGCATAGCGCGCGGGGTCCCATAACAGGCAGCCGGCCAGCCATAAGGCGAGTATCAGAGAAAGGGCCCGGAGCGGGCCCTTATCCATCAGGCGATAACCTGTCTGAATGCCTGTGCGCATTACGACTGGCGTTCCGCGTCGGCGCTGTCTTCGATATGTTCTATCGCCAGCGCGGTGATGATGCCAAAGGCACAGGCCAGCAGGGTGCCGAGAATCCAGGCAAAATACCACATATGTCGTCTCCTTTATCAATAGAGTGCGTTACTGTTGCGCTCAACATGTTCTTTAGTGATACGACCAAACATCTTCCAGTAACACCAACTGGTATAGAGCAGAATAACCGGCACAAAAATTATCGCCGCGAAGGTCATTATTTCCAGCGTCAGCAAACTGGAGGTGGCGTCCCACATGGTCAGGCTGGTGCCGGGAACGGTACTGGACGGCATAATGAACGGAAACATCGCGATGCCGGCGGTCATGATGACGCAGGCCAGCGTCAGCGATGAGCAGAGAAACGCCCAGCCGCCCTTCTCTCCGCGCGAACACATTACGGTCAGTAAGGGCAACACCACGCCCAGAAGCGGGAATAACCACAACACAGGATGCTGCTGGAAATTCACCATCCAGGCCCCCGCTTCGCGCACCACGGTTTTCCCCAGGGGATTAGAAGCAGCGAAGTGATCAAGCGTGCTGGTCACCACATAGCCGTCAATACCGTACCTTACCCAGACGCCAGCCAGCGCGAAACACGCCATCATCACCAGCGCGGCAATCTGCGCCGTGATGCGTGAACGCAGGTGCAGTTCGCCCGTGGTGCGCATTTGCAGATAGGTCGCACCCTGCGTCAGTATCATGGCAACGCTCACCACACCGGCCAGCAGTGCAAAGGGGTTCAGCAGCTGGAAAAAGTTTCCGGTGTAATACAGCCGCATGTACTCGTCGGCATGAAAAGGCACGCCCTGCAGCAGATTGCCAAAGGCGACGCCGATCACCAGTGGCGGGACAAAGCTGCCGATAAAAATGCCCCAGTCCCAGGCACCGCGCCAGCGTGTATCTTCGATTTTTGAGCGATAGTCAAAGCCTACCGGACGGAAGTACAACGAGGCCAGCACCAGAATCATCGCCACGTAGAAGCCGGAAAACGCGGCGGCGTACACCATCGGCCAGGCGGCAAACAGTGCGCCACCGGCGGTGATCAACCAGACCTGATTGCCGTCCCAGTGCGGCGCGATAGAATTGATCATCACACGACGCTCGGTATCGGTCCGGCCTAATACGCGCGTCAGCATCCCGACGCCCATATCGAAACCATCGGTGACGGCAAAGCCCACCAGCAGAATGCCGATTAGCAGCCACCAGACAAAGCGCAGAACTTCATAATCAAACATGGGGCTTCTCCTTATCCACGCACCGGCTGAGCGTTTTTAACGATCTGTTCATGGTGATAGCGCCCTGTTTTCAGGCTGCTGGGCCCCAGACGCGCGAACTTAAACATCAGGTACATCTCGGCCACCAGAAACAGGGTATACAGTCCGCAGATCAGTATCATTGAGAACAGGACATCGCCCACGGTCAGCGTGGAGTTCGCAATCGCGGTGGGCAGGACTTCCCCAATCGCCCAGGGCTGACGACCGTACTCCGCCACAAACCAGCCCGCTTCTACCGCAATCCACGGCAGCGGAATGCCGTACAGTGCGGCTTTGAGTAACCAGCGCTGTTGACCAATGCGATTTCGAATCACACTCCAGAATGACAGTGCAATGACGCCGAGCAGCAGCACGCCGCAAAGCACCATGATACGGAACGCAAAGTAGAGCGGTGCGACGCGAGGAATCGAATCCTGCGTGGCCTGTTTAATCTGCGCTTCACTGGCATCCGACACGTTCGCGGTATAGCGTTTTAACAGCAGGCCATAACCCAGGTCTTTTTTGCTGTGGTTAAAGGCATCGCGGACGGCCGGATCGGTATTGCCCTGTCGCAGTTCATCCAGCAGCGCGTAAGCCTTCATACCGTTACGAATTCGCACTTCGTGTTGCGCCAGCAGTTCTTTTAGTCCGGTCACCGGCGTATCGGTCGACCGCGTGGCAATGAGCCCTAGGAGATAAGGGATCTGGATCGCATACTTGTTGTGCTGTGCTGACTGATCGGGCACGCCAAAGAGCGTAAAGGCGGCCGGTGCCGGTTGGGTTTCCCATTCCGCTTCAATAGCGGCCAGCTTGGTTTTCTGTACGTCGCCCATCTCGTAACCGGATTCGTCACCCAGCACAATCACCGACAGCACCGCCGCCATGCCGAAACTGGCCGCGATGGCAAAAGAGCGTTTTGCAAACGCCATGTCACGGCCTTTCAGTAAATACCAGGCGCTGATGCCTAAAATAAACATGGCTCCTGTGGTATAGCCTGCCGCCACGGTATGCACGAATTTCACCTGCGCAACCGGGTTTAATACCAGCTCAGAGAAGCTCACCATCTCCATGCGCATGGTTTCAAAGTTAAACTCAGAGGCGATGGGGTTTTGCATCCAGCCATTCGCTACCAGAATCCACAGTGCCGACATATTCGAACCGATTGCGACCAGCCAGGTCACCGCCAGATGCTGCACTTTACCCAGGCGATCCCAGCCGAAAAAGAACAGGCCCACAAAGGTGGATTCCAGGAAGAAAGCCATTAAGCCTTCAATCGCGAGCGGCGCACCAAAAATATCGCCAACATAATGAGAATAATAAGACCAGTTGGTGCCGAACTGAAATTCCATTGTCAGTCCGGTGGCCACGCCCAGGGCAAAGTTAATACCAAACAACTTGCCCCAGAACTTGGTCATATCTTTATAGATTTGTTTACCACTCAGGACGTATACCGTTTCCATGATGGCCAGTAAAAACGCCATACCGAGCGTTAATGGCACAAACAGAAAATGGTACATCGCCGTCAAGGCAAACTGTAAACGCGACAGTTCGACGATATCTAGCATAAAAACTCCTTGCTCCTCGCATGAACGCCTGATCCGTGTGGGCCGAATAAGCGTCAGGAACGACTGATTATTGATTCCAGTTTTATCATCGGCAGGTCATAACGCTGTGCGGCCTGAGATGAGGGAGTAGCGGTTAATCTAACCTGGTTAAACATCAACGCAGCGGCGTGGTTCAAACGTTTAACGGGGGATAAATAAAAATTGATGCTTTCCCGTATTTGAACAAACGTTTGTTTATTTTTTTAAAAGGCTGGATTGATGCAGCGCAATTTAAGCGCTTAACGGTAGGCTTTGCTAGCGGTAAAGTTTGTTATATATAAGGGGAAGTTGATCTGGAATAATGAAGCAAAGATAAAAATATGTTCTTAAACGTTCTTTGTTAAAAAATTGTCTCTTATTAATTTTTAATTATAAAGAAATTTAACTTTGATCCCTGTTTAATAACTTAACGATCCGCGACGACGATGCGGTGGGCTGAATTCATCATAGCAAATAAACGGGGCAATACTTAAATTAATTTAATGGTTATTTCACGTTCTTATTCAATATCTAAAAACGGGCCTGAGGGCAGCGTATTTTTTAAGTGAGTGACAGGCAATCATCCTGCCTGCAATCCGCCCTGCCCGTCCGGCCAGCGCCCTTTTTTCACTACCCACGTTCGTGACCGGCCTTGTGGCTGTGCGGCAATGTTTTGCCAGCCATAAAAAAAGCCACCCGAAGGTGGCTTTTTCAGTGGATGCGATTACTTCGCTGGCAGAACGGCTTTAACAGCATCACCGATGTCAGCCAGGCTGCGTACGGTTTTCACGCCCGCCGCTTCCAGTGCAGCAAACTTCTCGTCTGCCGTACCTTTACCGCCGGCGATGATGGCGCCTGCATGGCCCATACGTTTGCCTTTCGGCGCGGTCACGCCTGCGATGTAGCCCACAACCGGCTTGGTCACGTGATCTTTGATAAAGGCAGCCGCTTCTTCTTCCGCGCTGCCCCCGATTTCACCGATCATGACGATCGCTTCAGTCTGTGGATCGTCCTGGAACATTTTCAGGATGTCGATGAAGTTAGAACCCGGGATCGGGTCACCACCAATACCGACACAGGTAGACTGGCCGTAACCGATATCGGTAGTCTGCTTAACGGCTTCATACGTCAGCGTACCTGAACGCGATACGATACCGACGCGGCCTGGCTGATGAATGTGGCCCGGCATAATACCGATCTTACATTCGCCTGGGGTGATCACACCCGGGCAGTTTGGCCCGATCATGCGAACGCCCGCTTCATCCAGCTTCATTTTCACGGTCAGCATATCCAGCGTCGGGATGCCTTCGGTGATGGTGATGATCAGTTTGATGCCGGCATCGATCGCTTCCAGGATACCGTCTTTACAGAACGGAGCCGGAACGTAGATGACGGTAGCCGTTGCGCCAGTGGCTTCAACCGCTTCACGCACGGTGTTAAACACCGGCAGGCCCAGATGAGTGGTGCCGCCTTTGCCTGGCGTCACACCGCCGACCAGCTGCGTGCCGTAAGCCAGCGCCTGCTCAGAGTGGAACGTCCCTTGTCCGCCGGTGAAACCCTGGCAAATGACTTTGGTGTTTTTGTCGATCAAAATGGACATTATTTACCCTCCGCAGCAGCAACAACACGCTGTGCCGCGTCTGTCAGACTGGTTGCTGCAATGATGTTCAGACCACTGTCCGCCAGTTTCTTAGCGCCCAGCTCAGCGTTGTTACCTTCCAGACGTACCACAACCGGTACGTTCACACCCACTTCTGCCACTGCACCGATGATGCCGTCTGCGATCAGGTCGCAACGCACGATGCCGCCGAAGATGTTAACGAAAACCGCTTTCACGGCGTCGTCAGACAGGATGATTTTGAAGGCTTCCGTTACGCGCTCTTTGGTCGCGCCGCCGCCGACATCCAGGAAGTTTGCTGGCTGACCGCCGTGGTGCTTAACGATGTCCATGGTGCCCATCGCCAGGCCTGCGCCGTTAACCATACAACCGATGTTGCCTTCCAGCGCAACATAGTTCAGTTCCCACTGCGTTGCGTGTGCTTCACGTGGGTCTTCCTGGCTTGGATCGCGCATTTCACGCAGCTCTGGCTGACGGAACAGGGCATTGCCATCGGCACCCAGTTTGCCATCCAGACAGATCAGATCGCCCTGTTTGGTGATGACCAGCGGGTTGATCTCAACCATCGCCAGGTCACGTTCCAGGAACATGGTCGCCAGGCCCATGAAAATTTTGGTGAACTGGCTGACTTGCTTGCCGGTCAGGCCCAGTTTGAACGCCAACTCACGGCCCTGATAAGGCTGAGGACCGGTCAGCGGATCAAGCGCCATTTTGTGGATCAGGTGCGGGGTTTCTTCCGCCACTTTCTCGATTTCCACGCCACCTTCGGTTGACGCCATGAAGATCACGCGACGCGTTGCACGGTCGACCACGGCCCCCAGATACAGCTCCTGATCGATGTCGGTCGCCGCTTCAACCAGAATCTGGTTTACCGGCTGGCCATTGGCGTCAGTTTGGTAGGTCACCAGACGTTTACCCAGCCAGTTTTCAGCGAAAGCACGGATGTCTTCTTTACTGTTAACTACCTTCACACCGCCCGCTTTACCGCGGCCACCGGCATGAACCTGACATTTAACTACCCACGGGCCTGCACCGATTTTCGATGCCGCTTCTTCTGCTTCACGTGGTGTAGTACAGGCGTAGCCGGTCGGTGCTGGCATGCCATACCGTGCAAACAGCTGTTTAGCCTGGTATTCGTGTAAGTTCATGATGTTCTATCCATTCAGATCTGAAAAGAGTATTGAGGTTGGGCACGCAGCGCGTGCCCAGTGATGAATCAGACATCCAGCAGCAGACGCGCCGGATCTTCCAGCATCTCTTTCACTGCGACCAGATAGCCGACAGATTCACGACCATCGATCAAACGGTGATCATAAGAGAGCGCCAGGTACATCATTGGCAGGATCACAACCTGACCATTCACCGCCATAGGACGATCTTTAATGGCGTGCATGCCCAGGATTGCGCTCTGTGGCGGGTTGATGATTGGCGTTGACATCAGTGAACCAAACACACCACCGTTGGTGATGGTGAAGTTACCGCCCGTCAGATCGTCAACCGTCAGCTTGCCGTCACGGCCTTTTACTGCCAGTTCTTTAATTTTCTTCTCGATGTCAGCCATGCTCAGCGCATCCACATCACGCAGAACAGGGGTCACCAGGCCGCGTGGGGTAGAAACGGCGATGCTGACATCAAAGTAGTTGTGGTAAACCACGTCTTCGCCATCAATTGAGGCGTTGACTTCAGGGTAACGCTTCAGCGCTTCCACCACGGCTTTAATGTAGAACGACATAAAGCCCAGACGCACACCGTGACGCTTCTCGAACGCTTCGCCGTACTGCTTACGCAGATCCATAATCGGCTTCATGTTGATTTCGTTGAAAGTTGTCAACATGGCGGTGCTGTTCTTGGCTTCCAGCAGACGTTCCGCGACGCGCTTACGCAGGCGCGTCATTGGCACACGTTTTTCGCTGCGGTTAGCCACAGGCTGCTGGGCAGGCTGCGCGTCAGATGCCGGTGCCGCGGCTTTGTCTGCCTGCGGTTTGTTCGCCAGATGTTTTTCAACATCTTCGCGCGTTAAACGTCCACCCACGCCGGTGCCTTTGATCTGTGAGGCATCAAGGTTGTGTTCGGCAATCAGACGACGAATCGCCGGGCTCAGCGCATCGTTGCTCTCTTCTTCCAGAGAAGCGGTCTGACGCTGGGCTGGTGTGGATTCGTTGCTGTCGACTTTCGCACTGCTTTCTTTGCCAGCGCTGTTGCCTTCTTTCAGGCGGCCGAGAATCTGACGAGAGGTAACGGTTGCCCCTTCCTCTTCCAGTACGGCTTCCAGCACGCCGTCCGCAGACGCCGGCACTTCCAGAACCACTTTGTCGGTTTCAATTTCGACGATGACTTCATCGCGACTGACTGCATCGCCTGGTTTCTTGTGCCAGGTTGCTACTGTGGCATCTGCAACCGATTCAGGCAGGTCGGGAACGAGAATATCTACGCTACTCATTATCTTTCCTTTTAATTAATTGACGTTCAGTGCGTCATTAACCAGGTCTTGCTGCTGTTGTTGATGTACGGACATATAACCCACGGCCGGTGAAGCCGATGCCGGGCGACCTGCATAACGCAGCGTTGCACCAAACGGTACCACATCACGGAAATGGTGCTGGCTACAGTACCAGGCACCCTGGTTCAGTGGCTCTTCCTGACACCAGACAAAATCCTGTACGTGGGAATACGCTTTTAACGCTTCCTGTACCGCCTGATGCGGGAACGGGTAAAGTTGTTCGATACGCACGATAGCGACATCGGTTTTTTCGTCTTTACGGCGCTGTTCCAGCAGATCGTAGTAGACCTTACCGGAGCACAGCACGACGCGCTTGATGCCTTGCGGATCCAGATCGTCAATTTCGCCAATCGCTGGCTGGAAGCTGCCGTTTGCCAGTTCATCCAGCGAGGAAATCGCCAGAGGATGACGCAACAGCGACTTCGGTGACATCACCACCAGCGGACGGCGCATACCGCGCAGCGCCTGACGACGCAGCATGTGGTAAACCTGAGCCGGTGTTGAGGGTACGCAGACCTGCATGTTCTGCTCAGCGCAGAGCTGCAGATAACGTTCCAGACGGGCGGAGGAGTGCTCAGGGCCCTGACCTTCATAGCCGTGTGGCAGCAGCATCACCAGGCCACACATACGGCCCCATTTTTGCTCGCCGGAGCTGATGAACTGATCAATCACCACCTGCGCACCGTTAGCAAAATCGCCGAACTGCGCTTCCCAAATGGTCAGCACGCGCGGCTCTGCGGTGGCATAACCGTATTCAAAGGCCAGCACGGCTTCTTCAGACAGGACGGAGTCCCAGACTTTGAATTCACCCTGACTGTTATGAATATGGTGCAGTGGCGTGTAGGTTGAACCGTTGGTCTGATTGTGGATCACGGCATGACGGTGGAAGAAGGTGCCACGGCCGGAGTCTTCACCCGACAAACGTACCGGAATGCCTTCATCGACCAGCGTGGCGTACGCCAGGTTTTCAGCGCCGCCCCAGTCAAACGCTTTCTCGCCTTCGGCCATCAGCTTACGATCGTTATAGATCTTGGCGACGCGAGACTGGACTTCAATCTCTTCAGGGATCTGGCTGATACGCAGCGCCAGCTCCTTCAGACGCTTCATGTCCACCTGAGCCGGATAAGGTTCATCCCACTCGTGATTCAGATACGGTGACCACGTGAAGGAGTGCAGGCTCATCGGACGCCATTCTGGCACCACGCATTCGCCGGCATCCAGCGCATCACGGTACAGATTGACCATCTCGGTGGCATCTTCCTGCGACGCGACACCTTCGCTTTCCAGACGATCGGCGTAGATTTTACGCGGTGTGGGATGCTTTTTGATTTTCTGGTACATCAACGGCTGCGTGGCGCTTGGCTCATCCGCTTCGTTGTGACCATGGCGGCGATAGCACACCAAATCGATAAACACATCGCGTTTAAAGGTGTTGCGATAGTCCAGCGCCAGTCGGGTTACAAAGGCCACCGCTTCCGGATCGTCCGCATTGACGTGGAAAATCGGTGCCAGCACCATTTTACCAATGTCAGTACAGTACGGTGTAGAACGCGCGTCTTTCGGATTCGAGGTGGTGAAACCCACCTGGTTGTTGATCACGATACGCACGGTGCCACCGACTTCATAGCCGCGGGCCTGAGACATGTTCAGGGTTTCCTGCACCACGCCCTGACCAATGACCGCCGCATCACCGTGAATAGTGATGGGCAGCACTTTATTGCTGACCGGCTCAGCCAGACGATCCAGACGGGCACGCACCGACCCCATGACCACCGGGCTGACAATTTCCAGGTGAGACGGGTTAAAGGCCAGCGCCAGGTGTACCAGACCGCCTTCGGTTTCGATATCCGATGAGAAGCCCATGTGATATTTCACATCACCGGTGCCCAGGTGTTCTTTATGTTTGCCTGAGAACTCGTCGAACAGATCCTGTGGCTTTTTACCCAGCACGTTAATCAGGACGTTGAGACGGCCACGGTGCGCCATCCCCAGCACCACTTCGCGGGTGCCGCTTTTACCTGCATGACGAATCATCTCACGCAGCATAGGCACCAGTGCATCACCGCCTTCCAGCGAGAAGCGTTTGGCACCCGGGAATTTTGCGCCCAGATATTTTTCAAGGCCTTCTGCCGCAGTCAGCTCTTTCAGGAAACCTTTTTTCTCTTCACCGCTGAACGAACAGTGGCCAGCACCGGATTCGAGACGCTGCTGAATCCAGCGTTTCTCTTCGGTGTTGTTGATGTGCATGTACTCTGCACCAATCGAACCACAGTAAGTCTGCTTCAGCGCCTCGAACAGATCGGCCAGCTTCATGGTTTCTTTGCCAATAGCAAAAGAACCTACGTTAAAGCTTTCCTGAAAATCGGCGTCGGTCAGATCGTGAAAAGCAGGGTCGAGATCGGCAACACGGTCCTGTTTCCACAGGCCAAGCGGATCCAGGTTTGCTTCCTGATGGCCGCGAAAACGAAACGCGTTGATCAGTTGCAGCACTTTCACTTGCTTGGAGTTGGTTGCCGGATCGGTGACTGAGGAGGTGTAACGAGATGCGTCTTTCGCCAGGCGACGGAAATATTCGCGGGTCGCGGAGTGGAACTGCTCGGGTTTCACTCCCGTGCCTGGTAACTGTTGGAACATCGAGCGCCACACTGCATCCACAGAGTCAGGATCGGTCAGGAAATCCTCATAGAGTTGCTCTATGTAAGACTGATTCGCGCCGGCCAGCCAGGAGGAGTCCAGCCAGGGCTTCATCGCGCTGTTCTGCATTGTGATCCCTTAAGCAATGTTATGCTTTATTGAGGTTTCATTTGTTGCCGCTTTCGCGGTTTGCCGTAGTGAGTTCAGCGATACGAGCACTGTGCGCAGCGCGCGCCCGGCCCGTAAGGGAACCTTTGTAAACGTGGTCGGGACCGCGTTTAAAGAGGCTTCCGTAAAACACCGGGAACCTGAGGTTCCCGGCTGTATCACTATGCCCCGCGTTGCAGCAGCATCGACTTGATATGGCCGATGGCGCGCGTGGGGTTAAGACCTTTAGGACACACGCTGACACAGTTCATGATGCTGTGGCAGCGGAACACGCTGAATGCATCGCTCAGATTATCCAGACGCGCATCGGTTTCGGTGTCGCGACTGTCAATAATGAAGCGGTATGCCGCCAGCAGACCCGCAGGCCCGATGAACTTATCGGGATTCCACCAGAACGACGGGCATGAGGTTGAGCAACAGGCGCAGAGAATACACTCATACAGGCCGTCCAGATGCTCACGCTCGCCCGGCGTCTGCAGATGCTCACGCGCAGGTGGGTTTTCACCGTTGTTTAACAAGAAAGGCTTAATTTTCTCATACTGCGTATAAAACTGACTCATGTCTACCACGAGGTCGCGCACCACAGGCAGGCCAGGCAGAGGACGAATCACAATCTTCTGCTTACCGTTGCCTAAAGCGGAAACCGGCGTAATGCAGGCCAGGCCGTTTTTACCGTTCATGTTCAGGCCATCTGATCCGCACACACCTTCACGGCACGAGCGACGGAAAGCCAGCGTAGGATCCTTTTCTTTTAAACGGATCAACGCGTCCAGCAGCATCATGTCACGGCCATCTTCCGCTTCCAGGCTGTAATCCTGCATGCGCGGTTTATCATCGACGTCCGGGTTATAACGATAGATCGAAAATTCTAGTCTCATGATGATCTCCGCAATTAGTAGGTACGCGCTTTTGGCGGGAAGGCCGCACGCAGTTTCGGTTGCATGTTCACCTCACGGCGCGTCATGCTTTCCGTTTGCGGAACATAGAGGCTATGGCACAGCCAGTTCGCATCATCACGTTCCGGATAGTCGAAGCGGCTGTGTGCACCACGGCTTTCTGTACGGAAGTTAGCCGCAACCGCTGTGGCATAGGCGGTTTCCATCAGGTTATCCAGCTCAAGGCACTCGATACGCTGTGTATTGAAGTCGGGTGAACGGTCATCCAGACGCGCAGACTTCAGGCGCTCACGAATCACTTTCAGCTCTTCAAGACCTTCACGCATGGCATCACCTTCGCGGAAGACCGAGAAGTTGTTCTGCATGCAGCGTTGCAACGCTTTACGGATTTCAACCGGATCTTCACCCGTGGTGTTGTTCTCCCAGCGATTGAAGCGCGCCATGGCAGCATCGATGTTTTCCTGACTTGCTTCGCGCAGTTCGCCCTGCTCTTCCAGACATTCAAGCAGATGAACACCCGCCGCGCGACCAAAGACCACCAGGTCCAGCAGTGAGTTTCCGCCCAGACGGTTCGCGCCGTGAACAGATACGCAGGCGATTTCACCCACAGCGAACAGGCCCGGAATCACTTCATCTTCGCCCTGCGCATTGACGCGCAGCGCCTGGCCGGTCACTTTGGTCGGCACGCCGCCCATCATGTAGTGACAGGTTGGGATAACAGGAATCGGCTCTTTAATCGGGTCAACGTGCGCAAAGGTACGGGACAGTTCCAAAATTCCTGGCAGACGTGACTCCAGCACTTCGGCACCCAGATGGTCAAGTTTCAGCTTGATGTGCGGGCCCCATGGACCATCACAGCCCCGGCCTTCACGAATTTCCACCATCATAGAACGGGCCACCACGTCACGACCTGCCAGGTCTTTGGCGTTTGGCGCATAGCGCTCCATGAAGCGCTCACCGTGTTTGTTCAGCAGATAGCCGCCTTCACCGCGGCAGCCCTCGGTGACCAGCACACCCGCACCTGCGATACCGGTTGGGTGGAACTGCCACATTTCCATGTCCTGCACCGGTACACCTGCGCGCAGCGCCATGCCAACACCGTCGCCAGTGTTAATGTGGGCATTGGTCGTCGACTGATAGATACGTCCTGCACCACCGGTCGCCAGAATGGTCGCCTTGGCTTTGAAGTAGACGGTTTCACCGGTTTCCATGCAGATAGCGGTACAACCCACAATCGCATCGTCGTCATTCTTGACCAGATCCAGTGCATACCATTCGGAGAAGATGGTGGTTTTGTTTTTCAGGTTCTGCTGATACAGCGTATGCAGCAGGGCGTGGCCAGTACGGTCAGCTGCCGCGGCAGTACGCGCCGCCTGCTCACCACCGAAGTTTTTTGACTGACCACCAAACGGACGCTGATAAACGCGGCCGTCATCAAGACGGGAGAAAGGTAAGCCCATGTGTTCCAGTTCCAGAATCGCTTCCGGACCGACGTGGCACATGTATTCAATCGCGTCCTGGTCGCCGATATAGTCGGAGCCTTTGACGGTGTCATACATATGCCATTCCCAGTTATCGTCATGGGTATTGCCCAGCGCAACGGTAATACCGCCCTGCGCGGATACCGTATGAGAGCGGGTTGGGAACACTTTGGACAGCAGGGCGCACGTCTGGCCCGACTGGGAGATTTGCAGTGCCGCGCGCATACCCGCGCCACCTGCGCCGATCACCACGGCATCAAATTCTCTGACTGGTAACTTCATTTACACACCCCACACCACAACAAACCCATAAATTGCATATGACAACAGTGCCACCACGATAACCAGCTGTAACAGCAAACGCGCCGCCAGCGATTTCACGTAGTCCGTTAAGACCTGCCACATACCAATCCAGCCGTGGATCAGGATGGAAAACAGCGTCAGGAGCGTGAACACTTTTGTAAATGCTGAGGCAAAGAAGCCACGCCAGATGTCATACGTCAGCGTGTCTGTCATCACCACGAAACCGAGCATGTAGATGATGTAAAGCGTAATAAGGATTGCCGACGCGCGCAGCAACAGCCAGTCCTGAATGCCATTGCGACCCAACGCGGATGCATTGCTTACCATACGAGGACTCCTGCTAAGATTGAAAGCACGACAGTAATACCAAACGTCACCTGCGCAGAACGCTTACCTGCTTCGAGCGTTTCCGCCAGATAACCAAAATCCATTAACATATGACGTATCCCGCCCACCGTATGATAGGCCAACGCGGTCAGAATGCCCCACATGATAAACTTCACAAAGAAGCCGCTCATGATAGATGCCGCGTGCTGAAAACCTTCAGGAGAGGAGAGAGAAAGACCGAGAAGCCACAACAGGATGCCGAGAGCAACCAGAGTGATGACGCCGGAGACACGGTGGAGAATGGACGATATTGCAGTAACGGGAAACCGGATCGTCGAGAGATCCAAGTTGACAGGTCTTTGTTTTTTCACGGTTTTGCCCACACAGCTCTTTTTTATTTTGCTTCCTCCGGAAGACAGGCCCAAACCCGAAAAAAAGGTTCAGTCTTAATCCGTCACCAAAATAGCAACATCCAGTGTTAAATGACGTGGTACAAACGCTGGGTGGCTCCTGGTGTCAGGGTGTTCCGGAGACCTGGCCGGAAGTATAGGACGATCACATTCTGATTACAATTCCCCTACAAACTCTTTGGAGAATTTTCGATGGAACAGTGATCCCACTCACGTTTTTCACAATTCATACAAATTTAATTATCTGATTTGACAATAGTTCAACAATTCAGTTACAAACTAGTCCGATAAAATCCTATGATGCACAAAAGTTATGGGGATACACTTTCTCCTAAGCTGAAGTTATGTAACATTGTCGGTAACCGCTTTAAATACCATCAGGTTATTGGTTACAAAGAAGTTATGTCCTGACCGGATCTTTAACAACCGCGATATGCACATGTCACGGCTTTACATTTCCAGTGGAACGCGCCTCTCACTCTGTACCCTTCACTGCTTATAATGCAGAGTGACACCGTGAAGTACTGCCAAATTGCAACATGCACGCGTTTCAGGTGTCGAAAGATCCTTACCTGCCTAAGGCGCTATGGAGACGAAAATGACAGATAAAAAAGTGACGCTAACCCTATCAGATGAAACGTCCATTGAACTGGGTGTACTGCAAGGCACGCTGGGCCAGGATGTCGTCGATGTCCGTCAACTGGGTTCCAACGGCCTGTTTACCTTCGATCCTGGTTTCACGTCTACAGCGTCCTGCGAATCAAAAATCACCTTTATCGATGGTGATGAAGGCATTCTGCTTCACCGCGGCTTCCCTATTGACCAACTGGCTACCCACTCTAACTACCTGGAAGTGTGCTACATCCTGTTAAATGGTGAAGCCCCCACGAAAGCCCAGTTTGAAGAGTTTAAACAAACGGTTACGCGCCACACGATGATTCATGAGCAGATTACCCGTCTGTTCCACGGTTTCCGTCGTGATTCACACCCGATGGCGGTGATGTGCGGCGTGACCGGCGCACTGGCTGCGTTTTATCACGATTCGCTGGATGTAAACATCGAGCGCCACCGTGAAATCGCCGCTTTCCGTCTGCTGTCGAAAATGCCTACCATGGCAGCGATGTGTTACAAGTATTCAATCGGTCAGCCGTTCGTCTATCCCCGTAACGACCTCTCCTATGCCGGTAACTTCCTGCACATGATGTTTGCAACACCGTGTGAAGAATACAAGGTTAACCCTGTGCTTGAACGCGCCATGGATCGCATTCTGATTCTGCACGCCGATCATGAACAGAACGCCTCGACCTCTACCGTACGTACCGCTGGCTCGTCAGGCGCTAACCCGTTTGCCTGTATCGCGGCCGGTATTGCCTCCCTGTGGGGACCCGCACACGGCGGCGCGAACGAAGCCTGTCTGCGTATGCTGGAAGAGATCAGCACCGTCGAGCACATTCCTGAGTTTGTGCGCCGTGCTAAAGACAAAAATGACTCTTTCCGCCTGATGGGCTTTGGTCACCGTGTTTATAAAAACTATGACCCGCGCGCGACCGTTATGCGTGAAACCTGCCATGAAGTGCTGAACGAACTGGGCATGAAAGACGATCTGCTGGAAGTGGCGCTGGAACTCGAACACATTGCGCTGAACGACCCGTACTTCATCGAGCGCAAACTCTATCCAAACGTGGATTTCTACTCCGGTATCATCCTGAAAGCCATGGGCATCCCTTCGTCCATGTTTACCGTGATTTTCGCCATGGCGCGTACCGTTGGCTGGATCGCGCACTGGAAAGAAATGCACGACGAAGGCATGAAAATTGCCCGTCCGCGTCAGCTGTATACCGGTTACACCGAACGCGAGTTCAGCTCGAAGCTGGATAAATAAGCTGTCCGGCAACGGGCGGTAAGGCGAAAAGCGGTGGTGTCCTTAACGGGCACCGCCGCTTTTTTTTACTGACGCCGCCGGTCAGCGTGAGCGAATCTTAGTGAGAGGATGAACGGCGGACGTTTGAGATGCCCGAAAGGCCTGCCATTCTTCTCGCGTCACTTCCCATAATTGCGAGTCATGTGTGCCTGAAACGTACTGTTTTTTCTCTGTGCGGATACAGCGCATCCCACTGTTGACAGAAATGTTCACAGATCGCTGATTCAGTGCCGCTTTTGGCGTTCTCAGCAGCGGTTTTTTTAGATCGGTAAACCAGTAATCCGTCACGGCCAGGCAGGCTTCTGTCATATAGCCCTGCCCCTGCCACTCCGGTACCAACCAGAAGCCCCGGTTATTATCCGGCGTCTCCATCAGGCAAATAACGCCAATCAGTTGCTGTTCCGCCGCTTTAGGCCGCAATGTCCAGTACCAGCCCGTCCCGGCCGCGACCGCCGGTAAGGCGACATTAGCAATATAGTCTCGTGCCCCGCCCTCGGGATAAGGCCAGGGCACCGAATCGATCAGGTAGCGTACAATTTCCCAGCGCGGAAACGCGATCTGCATGGCATCGGCATCCTCCAGCGACAGGGGTTTTAAGCGCAGCCTTTCCGTCACAATCTCAGGTGTCATGATGATTCCTTATGCTGTGAAGAAAACCGGGTGACGATATCCTTCGCTGACGAGTGACATGGCCCGCGTGCAACGACGGGACAGGCCAGCGTTTTTATCTCTGACAGCCAGGGCACCAGTAAAACGGTCGGGCGGACAGGACGCCCTTTTCGATCACTTCACCGCAGCGGCGACATGTCTTGCCCTGGCGGTGGAACACTTCAAACCGAAATGCCGCTTCGCTGTGGTATTTTTTCATGGTGCCGCGCATGCGATAGGCATGACGCGGCACGGACAACAGCGCTTCGCAGAAAGCCGTCAGTTGCGCCTCACTCAGCGACTGTGCGTTATGCCGGGGAAGCAACTGGGCCAGCCAGAGGATCTCAGCACGTAAATAGTTGCCCAGTCCGGCCAGAAAAGCCTGATCCAGTAACAGTCCGCTGAACCGGCGGCGACAGAAACGCGGCGAGCACAGCCGTTCCCTGACCGCCTCTACGGTCAACTCCGCATTCAGTACATCCGGCCCGATGCGGTTGAGAAACGGATGACGGGCAAGCGTTTCCGCATTCAGGAGTTCAATATCCGACGCGCTGTAAAGCAATATCGCCTGATTGGCCGTCGCGAGACGCACACGTAACTGCCGTTTTGGCTCGGGCTGCATGTCTGGCGGGACGATGCGCCAGACGCCGTACAGCTGATTGTGCGAATACAGCGTCAGGCCGTTACTGAAATGGGTCAGCAACGCTTTACCGCGCGTCTCTATCGACGCCACCTGTTCTCCCAGCAATGCGGGCTCATAGGTCTTTAATTCGGGAAACGCAAACCAGACGTCGGTCAGGGGCTGGCCGACGATGGCCACTTCAAGCTGATCCGCCACGCGGCGAATCTCCGGTCCTTCAGGCATCACTCGTCCTCTTAATGCGTTGCGCCACCCACTTCCTTCACATCCTGAGCGGTGGTCAGGGTCGTTTGTACGGCAATTTTCAGCGCCTCAATAACGGTTGCGGCGGGCATACTGGGTGCACCCGGGTGATGCACCGCCTGTTCAGGCAGGTAGGGAATATGAATGAAACCGCCCCGTGCCGGGCTGCCGTTGCTTTCAAGCCAGTGCAACAGACCATACATCACCCGGTTACAGGTAAAGGTTCCTGCGGTTTGCGACACCGATGCCGGAATGCCCGCTTCCCGCACCGCGGCCACAATGGCTTTGATCGGCAGGCGTGAAAAATATCCGGCCGGGCCATCCTGAACGATGGGTTCGTCCACGGGTTGCCTGCCCGCATTATCCGGGATGCGCGCATCATCCACATTAATACCAATTCGCTCTACCGTGATATCGCTGCGACCGCCTGCCTGCCCGACAGCGATAACGGCATCGGGCCTGATCGTTTCCAGCGCCTGATACAGCACGTCCAGCACCTCGCTGAATACGACGGGCAACTGGCGCGTCACGATGCGTGCGCCGGCAATAGTCTGGCCTTCAAGGGCACTGACCGCCTGCCAGGAGGGATTAATGGATTCGCCGCCAAAGGGCTCAAATGCCGTCATTAATACCGTTTTCATGCTGCCTCACAAAAACATCAGGAAGTAGAGTAAGAAAATGTTAACAATTAACAGTAGCACACCGGTTGGCACCTGAGCTTTGATGACCGCGTTGCGATCCGGTAACTCCAGCAAGGCAGCAGGCACAATGTTGAAGTTTGCTGCCATCGGCGTCATTAACGTACCGCAGTAGCCGGAAAACATCCCGATTGCCGCCATGACCGCCGGGTTACCGCCATGCTGTAACACCAGAATGGGAATGCCGATGCCCGCGGTAATAATCGGGAACGCCGCGAACGCATTCCCCATCACCATGGTGAGCAGTGCCATCCCTGCCGCGTAAACCGTGACCGCAATGAAGCGGTTATCCACGGCAAGATAATGTTCGGTGAGATGAGAGATCGCACCACCGACGCTCGCGGCCGTAAACAGTAGCCCCAGGGTTGCCAGGATTTGCGGCAGGAGAAACGCCCAGCCGATGCAGTCCAGCAAACGTCGGGTTTCCTGCATCGACTGCACTGGGGTTTCACGCGTCATTTTCATGGCGATCAGCCAGCCCAGCAGACAGCCTGTGGCCATGGAAAACAGCGTAATCAGGGTGGAATGGTTGCCCGCGCCGAACACCCACGTTTGCAGACCGGGAAGGTTATTAAACGCTAACACACCGATCACTGTCACGACGGGGATCGCCAGGGCTGGCAGGAAAAGTTTGTTGCCCAGACGCTGGGCACTGCCCTGTTTTTCCGCCTCACTGCGCTGGTGATAGCGGCCCATTTTTACCCCACCACAACCGGCAAGGATCCCCATGATAACCACCGCTACGCCCACGCTAATTTGCAACATACGTGTGCCGCTTTCGACAGAGCCCATCAGTTGGGTCATCAGGGCGGTTGTCCAGTCACCCACCAGAAAAATCAGGCCATAGAGTCCCCAAAATAAGCCAGTGGTGAAACGGCGCGGATTTGCGCTGTCGCGCCAGGATAAAACCGCGACAACCAGCAGAATCAGGCCAGCCAGCCACATCAGATACTGTTGCTGAATCATGACGGCTCTCCTTTGGCTTTCATGGCCTCGCTGTTGATGACGCGCAGTTCTCGTGCCAGCTGGCGGTCCAGCCTGATCAGGCGGGCGGAATGAATCAGAAAGGCTGAGAGCGCCGTGGGAATGCCCCACAGGGCAATATGCAGTGGCTCAGTCTGGATACCGGCGGACTCCTGCATAAAATTATGCATAAAAATAATGGCGCCAAAGGCGACAAAGATATCCTCGCCAAAGAACAGCCCGACGTTGTCGGTGGCAGCGGACATGGCACGCAGACGATGACGGACCTCGGGCGGTAGGGCCCCGTAGCGGTTTTCGCTGGCCCCCTCGGCCATCGGCGCAAGTAGCGGGCGCACCATTTGCGGATGACCGCCGAGACTGGTCAGCCCGAGGGCCGCAGTCACCTCACGCACAAACAGATAGACAATGAGCAACCGTCCCGCCGTCGCCGTTTTGATCTGGGCAATCCACGCCTGCGCGCGCTGTTTCAGACCATGGCGTTCCAGTAAGCCAATAACCGCCAGCGGCAGCAGCAGGATCAACGGCAGGTTGCGGGTATTCAGAAATCCCTCACCCAGCTTTTGTAAAATATCGCCCAGCGGCATCAGGGCAGCGATACCGGTGACGAAGCCTGAAACAATGACCACCAGCACCGGATTAAAACGCAAAACGAAGCCAACGACGATGGCAGCAATGCCCAGCAGCGGCCAGAGATTTACTACGCTGTCCATACTTTTCCCCTCGTGAAATAGTAAGCCCGAGACGTTCAGGCTGGTTATGCCGTTTTTTTATTGACTGGTGACGGTGATAGCATGGCTGGCAAAGCTGGCACGCAGACGTTGCGCAAACGTCAGTGCATGCGCCCCGTCACCATGCAGGCAGACGGTTTCTGCGTTCACCTGAACCGCCTCACCGGTCACACTGATGACCTGCCCCTGTCGCACCATCATCAGGGTTTGCTGAATCGCCTGGTCTTCCTCTTCAATCAATGCGCCGGGCTGGCCACGGGGCACCAGCGCGCCGCTGCTGAGATAGCCGCGATCGGCAAACACCTCCTCCCGGGTTTTCAGGCCGTGATGGGCCGCCGCGCGAATCAACTCACTGTTAGCCAGCCCTACCATGATCAGCCGGGCATCGACGGCTTTGACGGCTCGCACAATCGCCTCGGCCAGCGTGGCATCCGCCGCCGCCTGGTTATACAACATACCGTGAGGCTTAACGTGAACAAGCGACTGCCCTTCGCTTTCCGCCAGACTTTTGAGCGCACCAACCTGATAGATGATTTGCGCATAGACGGTTTCCGGCGGCAGTTGCATCGCACTGCGGCCAAAGTTTTCACGATCGGGAAAGCTGGGATGCGCGCCAATCGCCACGCCAAATTCGCTGGCCCAGCGAATGGCCTGCAACATCATCTGCGCGTCGCCTGCGTGAAAGCCGCAGGCGATGTTGGCGGAACTCACCAGCTGCAACAGCGCACGATCGCTGCTGCTCCCCTCGCCCAGATCGGCGTTTAAATCAATTTTCATTTGCCAGTCCCCAGGCCATTTGCCCCAATACGTGCTGCTGCTGTCGCGTTGCCGCCAGCGCCTCTTCGGGCGTACAGGGCATAAAATGAATCGGCTCGCCCAGACGAATCTGCGCCAGATGATAAAGATCGCATTCAATGACGCAGGCGATACGTGGATAGCCGCCGGTGGTCTGTGCATCCGCCAGCAGGACGATCGGCTGACCGTTTCCAGGCACCTGAATGACGCCGGGCACCAGACCATGCGATAACAACTCGCGCGGCACGTCGCGTTGCAAAGCAGGGCCCTGCAAACGGTAGCCCATGCGATTACTTTGAGGGTTCAGCTTCCAGGCTGCTCGCCAGAACGCCTGTTGTGACGCTTCGCTGAATTCATGGTATTCCGGTCCGGGTAACGCCCGAATACGGTTACCCCAGAGCAACTGGCGCACGCCTTTTTTGCTCGTGAAGTGCTGTTGCGGTTTGCCTAGCGGAATGACGTCGCCGTCCTGCAGCGTCCGCCCCTCAAAGCCGCCAAAACCGGCCTTGATGTCGGTGCTGCATGAGCCCAGCACTGGCGGAATAGCGAATCCACCGTGCACAGCCAGGTAGCTGCGCATGCCGTGAATCGGTTTCTTCAACACCAGGACCTGCCCTTTTTTTACCGGTAAACGCCAGCCTGTCCAGACAGGCTTGCCATCCAGTTCGGCCTGACAACCCGCTCCCGTTAGTGCAAACCACCCATCCCGACGGAATTCCGCTTTAAACTGTCCGAGGACAATCTCCAGCACGGCGCTGCCCGGCGGATTGCCTGCCAGCAGATTGGCTGTGATCATGGCGGGTTGATCCAGAACACCACTGACGCCGATGCCATACTGTCGCCAGTGATAGCGTCCGAAATCCTGAATGCTGGTTGCCAGACCCGCGCGAAGAATGTTTAACATATCCCTTCCTTTTGCGGCACAAACCGGACATTGTCACCCGGACGAAGTAAGGTTGGCGACTGCTGGCTGGGTGTGAAAAGCGCGACCTGCGTCCTGCCAATCAACTGCCAGCCGCCTGGTGAGACCAGCGGATAAACACCGGTCTGGCTGCCGCCGATGCCCACCGATCCAGCCGGAACCGCAACGCGCGGTTCGGCGCGGCGCGGCATATGCAGGCGCGCATCCAGGCCGGCCAGGTAAGGAAAGCCGGGCTGAAAACCAATAAAGAAAACCGCGTAATCCGTGCTGCTGTGTAACGCGACGACCTGCTTTTCCGTCATGCCGGCGTGGTCGGCCACCTGACGCAAGTCCGGCCCCGCCTCGCCGCCATAGATGACCGGTAAGGTCACAAGGCGCGACTCTGTGTCCTGCGCCTCACTTTCCTGCCACCACTGTTCAAGTTGCGCCGTCGCCTGTCGGGCATCTCTGGGCGGCTCCCGTAACAGCAGCGTCAGGTTGTTCATGCCGGGAATCACTTCCCGGGTCGCGTCGTGTGACTGCAAACGCTGGCACAGATGCCAGATTCGCTGCTGACTGGCCAGCGAAACGGGCGGAGACAACTCCAGTACCACCGCGCGCTCGCCCAGCATATAGCATCGTGTTTTTTGCAACACGTACCTCCTGGTAAACAGCTTTGCGGTGCTCAGACAGGATTCTGGCGCGCAAAAGCCAAATGTGTTTTACAACCCAGGAAGGTAGTTATGCGAAAGTGACGGTAATGTGTCAACAGGTTTGGGTTCTGCGCAGATGTCAGAACCCAGGGGGATCAGGCGGGATTGGGAATATCAATAAACGTGACATCCAGGCCATGATGCTCCGCCAGCCATTCACCCAACGCCCGAATACCCGCGCGTTCGGTGGCATGGTGGCCTGCGGCGAAAAAGTGCAGGCCTTGTTCACGGGCGCTGTGAATGGTTTGCTCAGAGACCTCGCCCGTAATAAAGGCATCTACGCCAAAGGCGGCCGCATTATCAATAAATCCCTGACCGCCGCCACTGCACCAGGCAACACGACGGATCGCTGCTGGCGCATTATCACCACAGTGAAGCGGCTCCCGTCCCAGCACCTCAGTAATACGCTGTGCCAACGCATGGCCGCTCACAGGTTGAGTCAGTTCACCCCAGGGCACCAGCGGCATAATCTCGCCCATCACGTTAATACCCAGCAGCTTAGCCAACTGCGCGTTATTGCCCAGCTGAGGGTGCGCATCCAGCGGCAGGTGCCAGCCGTAAAGGTTAATATCGTTTGCCAGTAGCGTGCGCAGACGCTGGCGTTTCATGCCTTTAATCACCGCCGGTTCACTTTTCCAGAAATAACCGTGATGTACCAGCACCGCATCGGCTTTGAGCGCCACCGCTTCATCCAGCAGCGCCTGGCAGGCGGTCACGCCGGTAACGATCGTTTTCACTTCAGGTCGGCCTTCGACCTGTAGCCCGTTTGGCGCATAATCGCTGAAGGTATGGGTTGCCAGCTGATCGTTAACGATTTTTTCTAACGCATAGTGATTCATTTCTGCTCCTTGCCACCTCAGGCCGCATTTTTTGCGCGCTCGAAGGCGTCGAGTGTCTTTTTACGTGCATCCTTATGTTCCACGATCGGTGTTGGATAATCGAGTGTCTTGTTGTTTTTCCGCGCCCATTCGTGCGGCTGATGAATCGCACTGTCCGGCACGTCTTTCAGTTCGGGCAGGTAGTGACGAATAAAATCACCCTGTTCATCGAAACGCTCACTTTGCGTCGTAGGGTTAAAAATGCGGAAATACGGCGCGGCATCGGTCCCCGTGGACGCCGCCCACTGCCAGCCGCCGTTATTGGCGGCCAGGTCGCCATCGATAAGCTGCTGCATGAAATAGCGCTCGCCTTCACGCCAGTCGATTAACAGATCCTTTACCAGAAAACTGGCCGTGATCATGCGAAGCCGGTTATGCATCCAGCCGGTCTGCAACATCTGTCGCATGGCCGCATCGACGATGGGATAACCGGTTTTCCCGGCTTTCCAGGCGTCAAAATGCGCCTCGTTTCGTTGCCACGCGACATGCCGCGTCCAGTGGACAAAAGGCTGATGCTTACACAGTCGGGGAAACGCAACGATGAGATGGCGATAGAACTCACGCCAGATGAGTTCATTGATCCAGACGGCCGCCGGGCTGCCTTCCAGCGCCCCGGGATGTTCATGCAACACCCGATGCAGACACTGGCGCGGTGAAAGCACGCCGATGGTCAGGTAAGCCGATAACCGGCTGGTGCTGTCGCGCGCAGGCAGGTCACGCTGCTTTGGGTAATCCAGCACGGTATGTTGCGCAAACGCACGTAGCCGCTTAATCGCCGCCTGTTCACCAGCCGGAAACAGCGCATCATCAACCTCAGCATGGTCGTAATCAAACGGCGAAATCGCTTCTGGTGTGTTCAGGGGCGCGCCATCCCGGGCTTTAGGCGCCGGTACACACTCAGGCAACCCCTGCTGCAGGCGACGAATAAAGGCTTTGCTGAACGGGGTAAACACTTTGTACATCTCACCATCGCCGGTCTGGATACTGCCGGGCGACAAAAGTACGCTGTCATCAAACCCCTGACAGATCACGTCCGCTTCATCTAACCGCTTTTCCGCCTGCGCATCGCGCTGACGTTCGTTAAATTCATACTGGTAGTTATAAAACAGTTGATCAACGTTTTGCTGTTCACAAAACGTGACGAGAAAATCCACGCTGGCAGCGAAATCATCACACTGATGAACATGCAGCGGGATGCCTTTTTCGGCCAGTGATGCCTGCAGGCTGCAGAGATTCTGGTGAATAAACGCGGCCTGCCGGGGGGCCATATCGTGTTGCTGCCACTGTCCCGGCGTGGCAATAAACAGTGCTATGACACGGGCATCTGACTTGCTGCAGGCGGCATGCAGCGCAAGGTTATCATTGATGCGCAGGTCATTACGGAACCAGACAAGATGGGTCGTCATCATGCTCCCGACTCATTGTCCGTAGCGCAGGCGCAGCGCTTCCGGGTAAGGATCGAAGTAGCGCTGCTGCGTCAGCCACGGATGAGGATATTCAGCCATGTAGTGCTTAAGAATCGTAATCGGCGCCAGTAACGGTTGCGTGCCCTGACGGTAACAATCAATCAGTGACGTCAGTTCTCTACGTTGCGGCGAACTCAGTTGACTGCGGAAATAACCCTGAACATGCATCAACACATTGGTGTGGTTAGTGCGTGAGGCCGGTTGTGACATCAGATCCATAAGGCGGTTGCGGTACTCGAAGGCAAACGCATCCAGTGACTCCCACTGGTTCATCGAGGCAACAAAGGGGCCCAGTTCACGGTATTTTTTTTGCGAATGCGCCAGCAGTAACAATTTATACTGGCTGTGGAAGGCAATCAGGCCATGACGGGTCAGCCCCTTTTTCCACATTTCATGAAACTCGTGCAGCGCGCAAATCCGGCCGATAAAGTTTTCACGTAATGTCGGATCGTTCAGACGCCCGTCTTCTTCGAGCGGTAACCAGGGCATTTCACGTTGCAGAAAACGGGTAAATATACCGGTTCCCGCTTTACGGTTATTATTGGTAGCGGGCTCGTAGATACGCACGCGCTCCATCCCGCAACTGGGTGATTTTGCACACAGTATGTAGCCGCACAGGTGATGCAGCGATTTCACGCGTTTTTCGGACCAGTCGCGCATCTTATCGGTGATGTCATCGCCGCCCTCTTTGCTGAAGCAAAGGTGCAGTTCATCGTCGTCGCTCTGCTTAACTAAGCGCAGCGCCGGGCGCGGCGTGGGCAGCCCAATCGCCATTTCAGGGCAAACGGGTTCGAAACGAACAAAAGGCGTCAGTTGCTCAGTGGCGAACGCGAGCCGCTTGTGGCCGCCATCAAATCTGACGCTCTCACCAAGCAGGCAAGCGCTGATCCCAACGGGAATTTTTTCGCTCATACTTGTACAACCTCCGAAAACTTGTAGAGGTTTAAGTGTAGCGTAAAACGACCGGGATGGTACAGATTCTGTGTAGCAAAAGTGAACGCCGCGAAGCCTTTCAGATGACCAGCCCGTGGTCTTTTTTAACGGTTTATTCTCCCACTGCCACGCTGACCAGCCAGCGCCGAATCACCTTTTCATCCTCAGGCGTGACACCCGAAAGCAGGCTGGCCTCAACCGACTGAACCGCTACTTTGCACTGCGCGAGAACCTCACGCCCGGCGTCAGCAATCTCAATCACCTGAATTCTGCCGTGCACCGCGTGCGGACGACGACGAATCATTCCGGCCCGCTCCAGATTCGCCACAATGATGCTCATCGTCTGTGGCGTCAGCAGCGACAGACGCGCAAGGTCGGCACCCGATGCGCCGGGATAGGCCGCAAGCATGGTCAGCACCGAAAATTGCGGCAACGTGACGCCTTTATCCTTCAGCGCATTTTCCATTCTGATTTTATGAGCCGCATGGGCCTGCCGCAGCAGATAACCAATATGGCCTGACTCACCGCGTTTTCCTTCACCGGGTTCGGGGATGATGGTGCTCTGCAGATCTGACTTGCGCATAATATAAGAGTTCGTATATTGTTGTTCGAATTCTTATATTAACAGATGAGGTATATCGTGACATCGCTTAATCACCGTCGCAGCGACTGGTCTTCGTTCGAACATACCGCACCCGATGTGGTGGCAGCCTTAGCGATGCTGGGCAAAGCCGTTGACGATTCCGGGCTGGAAAAATCGCTCACTGAGCTGATCAAACTGCGCGCTTCACAGCTGAATGCGTGCGCTTTTTGCCTCCAGTACCATCTCAATCTGGCGCGTAAGACCGATTTGAGTCCGGTAAAAATGGATCTGGTCGCCGTATGGCGCGAAGCCGGTATCTATTCGGAGCGGGAATGTGCGGCGCTGGCCTGGACAGAGGCCCTGACCTTAATGGCTCAGCAGCCGGTTTCTGATGCGGTGTATGCTGAGGTCAGCCGCGTCTTCGATAAACAGGAAATCGCGTTTCTTACCTCGGCTGTTGCCGCGATCAATGCCTGGAACCGTATCGCAGGCGCGCTGCAGTTTGCCCCGCCGGTGCCTAAACGCTAGCGGTCTGCCGTCAGTGCTTCTGCCTGTGGGCGATATTGCAGCGGGTTCTGAAGCGCGTAAAGTGCGCTGCCCGTCGGGGCCGCCGGTCAGATAATAAGGAAGGGTTGCCCGTGAACGGGCACTGGCGGACGGGGCGGCTTGCCCGGACACTGAGAAGGTTTCCTGCTTCACTGGCGCAAAGCTAAGGCGCAACTAAGCTACGTGACGGAACGAACAGGGAAAAAAGAGGCGCTGTGTCGCCCTTAACACCGGGCCACAGCACACTTCAGGTGGAAACAGATAAGCACGTCTGAAAACGCTGGCAATCCCCTCTGTCGGGATTTGTCCCCCTGCCTGCGCGGCGTAAAATCAACCGCACAGCAGGGACTTACCAGAAAATACCCGCCGCTGCTTCAGACTGCGCCAGCCAGACCGGTTTGGCGCTGGTTTTGCACCACATCCGATGCAGGTAGCTGTAGAAGCGCGCCCGATCCTGACGAAACAGCATAACCGGCAGAGCGAGCAGACCTGACAGGATGACCAGCGTTCGGCGCAAAATAATTTTGTGAAGTGGATAGGTGCGGTACATAGCAGCCTCCTGAGTAAAAAAACGTCATAAATGTGATCTGCGTCTAATATTACGCCGGGTTGGATGATTTTACTACTCATCTGACCACTAAATTTGCGTCTTTTTTGTTCTGCACGGGTAAGTTTATCTGGCCGTTATACCCAGGTTAATTATGAGTTACAGAGGTGATCCTTCAACGGATTTCATGGCAACACGGACGAACGCCAGAAAAGTTGATACAGTGTGTTTTCCCTTTTCAGGCAATGGCAGGATTGGTGTGACCACGGTTTTAATCATTGAAGATGAGAAAGAAATTCGCCGCTTCGTGCGCCTCGCGCTGGAAAGTGAAGGCCTGAAGGTTTTCGATGCTGAGACGCTGCAACGTGGGCTGATCGAAGCCGCCACGCGAAAGCCCGATTTAGTCATCCTTGATCTGGGTTTACCTGATGGCGACGGCAAGACGTTTATTGGTGAACTCCGTCAGTGGAGCACGCTGCCGGTTATTGTTCTCTCTGCCCGTACTGACGAGCAGGACAAAATTGACGCACTGGATGCTGGTGCCGATGATTACCTGACTAAACCTTTTGGGATTGGTGAACTGCTGGCGCGTGTTCGGGTCGCCCTGCGGCGTCATGCCGGGAAGCACCCCGATCCGAAGGTCAGCTTCGCCGACGTGGTCGTCGATATTGCCGCACGTCGTGTGCTGCGCGCGGGCGAAGAAGTTCACCTTACGCCCATCGAATTTCGTTTGCTGACCACCTTACTGAATAATGCGGGGAAAGTTCTGACGCAGCGTCAGCTGCTGAATCAGGTCTGGGGACCCAACGCTGTCGAACACAGCCATTATCTACGCATTTATATGGGCCATCTGCGTCAAAAGCTTGAAGCCAATCCGACCCAACCCGTTCACCTGCTGACGGAAACCGGTATCGGCTATCGGTTCATGCCATAAAAAAAAGCGCCAGCGGCGCTTTTTTTTATTTAACAGATTTATCAGGCGTTTTTCAGCACTTCACTGACAATCTCGACGGCTTCTTTCTCGATCTGCGCACGGTGCTCTGCGCCCAGGAAGCTTTCACAGTAGATCTTATACGCGTCTTCGGTGCCCGATGGACGCGCAGCGAACCAGCCGTTTTCCGTCATGACTTTCAGTCCACCGATAGACGCGCCGTTACCGGGAGCGGCCGTTAAGCGCGCGGTAATCGGATCGCCCGCCAGCGTATCTGCACTGACCATTTCAGGTGACAGCTTCGACAATGCGGCTTTCTGCGCTGATGTTGCTGGTGCCTGCAGACGGTTGTAGCTTGGCGCACCGAAGCGTGCAGCCAGTTCATCATAGTGCTGCTGCGGGTTCTTGCCCGTTACGGCCGTAATTTCTGCCGCCAGCAGACACAGGATGATCCCGTCTTTATCGGTTGACCAGGGTGTGCCGTCGAAGCGCAGGAATGACGCGCCCGCACTTTCTTCGCCGCCAAAACCAAAGCTGCCATCAAACAGGCCATCCACGAACCATTTAAAGCCCACCGGGACTTCTACCAGTTTGCGGCCAATATCGTCCACGACCCGGTCAATCATCGCACTGGACACGAGGGTTTTACCCACGGCAACGTCCTGACCCCACTGCGGACGGTGCTGGAACAAATAGTTGATCGCAACGGCCAGATAATGGTTTGGATTCATGAGCCCGGCAGGGGTAACAATGCCGTGACGGTCATAATCCGGATCGTTTCCGAAGGCCAGATCGAATTTGTCTTTGTAGGCCAGCAGCCCCGCCATGGCGCATTCGGACGAACAGTCCATGCGCACCACACCATCTTTATCCAGGTGCATAAAGCGGAAAGTCTGGTCGACAGCGTCATTCACCAGCGTCAGATCCAGCTTGTAGTGCTCAGCGATACGCTGCCAGTAAGCGATCCCGGAACCGCCAAGCGGATCGACACCAATCTTCAGACCCGCTTTCTGAATCGCAGGAATGTCGATGATCTGTGACAGACCTTCCACGTAAGGCTGAATCAGATCTTTTTCATGGATGTGGCCGCTGGCCCAGGCTTGATCCAGTGACAGACGTTTAACGTCTTTAAGGCCGTCTTTCAACAGCTGATTCGCGCGGTCTTCCACCACTTTGGTGACGTTGGTATCTGCCGGACCACCGTTTGGCGGATTGTATTTAATGCCGCCATCTTCCGGAGGATTGTGCGACGGCGTAATCACAATGCCATCCGCCAGTGGGCCGCCGGATTTGTTGTGTTCAAGGATAGCGTTCGAAATCGCAGGCGTTGGCGTATAACCGTTATCCTGCTGAACAATCACATCAACCCCGTTTGCGGTCAGCACGGACAGCACGGACAGCAGCGCGGGCTCAGACAGCGCGTGCGTATCTTTACCCACATAGCACGGGCCGGTAATACCGTTCTTTTTACGCTCTTCCGCAATCGCCTGCGCAATCGCCAGAATGTGCTTTTCGTTAAAGCTGTGACGTCCTGCGCTACCGCGATGGCCTGATGTGCCAAATTTCACCGCATGTTCTGGATTCGCCACATCGGGCTGCAGGACATAATATTGTGAAGTTAATTGTGCAACGTTAATCAAATCGCTCTGCTGGGCAGGCTGCCCGGCACGGGGGTGATTGGCCATTGGCGCTTCTCCCTGACGCTTCAGTTTAAATGGTGCCGCAAACTTTCTCAGCCAGTTCCGATGGGAACTGCATCGACAGCATAATGTGTTCGATCATGCTGCGTTTACGACCGGTATTGGTATTCGTAATGACCCAGTACGGCGTACCGGGCACATGCTTCGGCTTGGTATGGGTGCCGCTTTGCAGCAGCGTGTGCTCATCGCCTGCAAAATAGATGCGCGTACGGCCCTGCATGGAGGTGGTCGCCTCAGCAAACGCGGCCGTATCCAGACGATAGAGCGTTGACAAGATTAGCATAAAGCGATTTACCGCCCGCTTCTGCTCTGCATATTCATCAGAAAGCAGCAACTCGCGCACTGCACGAACACGATCCTGAGGGCGTGACTCATTCCCTGCCGACTGTGCCGTTTTAGACGGCTGCGAGGCGGCAACAGGCTGTGTTTCGGTCGCGGTGGCTGTCTGACCCGCAGTAAACTTCAGCATACGGCGCAGAATATCGGATGCGCTTTCGCCAATATGTTGCGTGTGGCTGGCAATATAACGGTAGAGCTCTTCGTCAACTTCGATCGTTTTCATCTTATTCCGTACGGTTTTGACTCACGACAGAACCCGCGATTTTCTGAAAATCCAGAGGTAAACACCGGGGTTTCAGGCCGTGTGCAGGTTCTAACATGAAGATTATAAAGTTAAATTCAGACAGGCTGATAGCATTCAAACGGTTTAGGGGCAAAAGTCAGAATATGTCCTAATGCCACCGGAAGCAGCGCACCTGAAAAGGTGAAACCATGATAACCTAAGCGCAGGTCTCACACTTAAGAACTTTGCTATGATTTTGAATGCCCGTCTGCAAACTGAACAATCTTCTGCTGATTCCACACCCGTTCTGCTCATTCACGGTTTGTTTGGCAGTCTTGATAACCTCGGCGTTCTGGCGCGCGGTCTGAAAGATGACCATCCGCTTATCCAGGTTGATGTGCGTAATCATGGCTTATCTCCGCGCGCTGACGAGATGACCTATCAGGTTATGGCCCAGGATATGCTGGACACGCTTGATGCGCAGGGCATTGCGCGCCTTTCCGTCATTGGTCACTCCATGGGCGGTAAAATTGCCATGACGATGAGCGCCCTGGCCCCTGAGCGGATAGAACAGATGGTGATGATCGACATTGCGCCCGTCGACTATCAGACGCGCCGCCACGACGAAATTTTTGCCGCGATCCGAGCCGTCACCGACGCGGGCGTGACGCTGCGCAGTGAGGCGGCCGAAATTATGCGTCAGCATCTTAATGAAGAAGGTGTGATTCAGTTTATCCTGAAATCGTTCAGTAGCGGTGAATGGCGCTTTAACGTTCCAGCGCTCTGGGACAACTATGCGCATATCACCGGCTGGGAAACGGTGCCCGCGTGGCCGCACCCGGCGTTGTTCATTCGCGGTGGTGACTCCCCTTATCTGGACAATCAGTACCGTGACGCGATACTGCAACAGTTTCCCGCCGCGCAGGCGCACGTGATTGGCGGTGCAGGTCACTGGGTCCACGCCGAAAAACCTGATGCTGTTTTACGCAGCATTCGCCGGTTTTTTGCACGATAAACCCGCTTAACTGGCTGTAAAAGTTTAGGATTGGCGTCCATGGTTAGCCTGGAGTATGATGGCGCGCTAAATTTTTGCCGTGGGCGCGTATCCACGGTAAAAGCCAGTAATTTAATCTGCGCAGCGGCACGATCCGTTTGCGCCCATTCAGTTGTACTAAGCCATGGCAAAAGAAAACACTGACCGCACGACGCTCGATCTGTTCGCTAACGAGCGTCGCCCTGGTCGCCCTAAAACCAGTCCGCTTACGCGTGATGAACAACTGCGTATCAATAAACGCAATCAACTGAAACGTGACAAAGGGCGCGGGCTTCGCCGTGTCGAACTCAAAATGAACAGCCAGGCGGTAGAAGCGCTTAATACGCTGGCTGAACAGCGTAATCTCAGCCGCAGTGAATTAATTGAACAAATGCTGCTGGCGCAACTCAAACTGGACTAACGCACGTAAACCGCACACAGAAACAAATGTCGTGGCTTTACAAGTTCCGCCCTTTTGCGTGGTCTGCTATCATTTGCTGAATATGCTCAGGCATTCATTCTATCATCAGGATTTAAGAGGTTATTTTACCCATGGCAATCGTAGGCATCTTCTTTGGCAGCGATACCGGTAACACCGAAAACATTGCAAAAATGATCCAGAAACAACTGGGCAAAGACGTTGCAGAGGTTCACGACATCGCGAAAAGCACTAAAGAAGATCTGGAAGCCTTTGACATCCTGCTGCTGGGTATTCCGACCTGGTACTATGGTGAAGCACAGTGCGACTGGGATGACTTTTTCCCGACGCTGGAAGAGATCGACTTCAACGGTAAGCTGGTGGCGCTGTTCGGTTGTGGCGATCAGGAAGACTACGCCGAGTACTTCTGTGACGCGATGGGCACCATTCGTGACATCATCGAACCTAACGGTGCCATTATCGTGGGCCACTGGCCAACCGAGGGCTACCACTTCGAGGCCTCAAAAGGTCTGGCAGACGATAACCACTTCCTGGGCCTGGCGATTGATGAAGATCGCCAGCCAGAACTGACGAACGAACGCGTCGACAAGTGGGTTAAGCAGATCTTCGATGAACTGCAACTCAAAGAAATTATCGAAGCCTGATAGCCATGAGCGCAGTGTGGGCGCTGGTCCACACTGCATCAATGGCTTTTCCTATAAAAATAATAGCTACATTTTTGTAACTTTCCGCATTTAGTCTGTAGAATACCCGCATCGATCATCTGCTTATTTCCCTGGAATTGAGATGACACAACGCGAAATGGTAGCCAGCCCGCCCTCCATGCTTTGTACCGCGAACATCGCCACGGTTTCATCGCAGGCAGCATCGGTTTTCATTTCAGCGCATCAGTTCTATAATGAGACGCAAATGAGAATGGCGGTCGATCGACATACAGGCTACATGCCACAAGAGTGACCAAAGTAACAGGACAATATCCGCATGACTGACAACAACACCGCATTAAAGAAGGCTGGCCTGAAAGTCACCCTGCCCAGACTCAAAATTCTGGAAGTGCTTCAGGAACCTGCATGCCATCACGTCAGCGCGGAAGATCTGTATAAACGCCTGATTGATATGGGCGAAGAGATTGGACTGGCCACGGTTTACCGTGTACTGAACCAGTTCGACGATGCCGGCATTGTGACCCGCCACAACTTTGAAGGCGGTAAATCGGTGTTTGAGCTGACGCAGCAGCACCATCACGATCACCTGATCTGTCTGGATTGCGGTAAAGTCATTGAATTTAGTGATGAGTCTATTGAAACGCGTCAGCGTGATATCGCGACCCGTCACGGTATTAAGCTCACCAACCACAGCCTGTACCTGTATGGTCACTGTGCCCTGGGCGATTGCCGCGAAGACGAAACACTGCACGACAAGTAACGTTTGTCAGACGGTAAAGAAAAAGCCGATGCCTGCATCGGCTTTTTTGTGCCTGTCAGTCACGCCACCAGCGTTTCCTGCAGGTAGCGCCAGCGGGGCACCGAGGTGGAGCAGTCCAGAATCGCAACGGAAATGCGGCTTTTATTTTCCCCATTCATCATCTGCACTTCCCGATACTGAATGGTGACCTCGTTAGCGTGCTCTGACAGGATCACATGTTCGCTGGTCGCGATGCGCATCCCTTCCCGTGCGCCCTGTAAGCGGCGAAAGAGTTCTTCAACCTCATTGAGGTTCAGCATCTTGCCCTGTGGCGTGACCATCTGGAAGTCAGGATGAAAATGAGAAAGCAGCAGATGAAAGCTGTCACCACTGTCACGGCTGTGGTTAAAAATATGTTCAATGAGTTGATGTAAGACGACAACGCTGTGTTTGGCTTCCTGTGCGAAAACTGTCATTTTTTTCCTTTTTAACCCGCAAACAAAGACTACAGAGGGTTAGCGTACCTGAAAAAAAATAATTCACACCGGGAAAGTTATTAAAAAAATTAAACTGAGAGCGATTCCACAGAAGTAAAATTAATCGAATTAAACGGGTTCAGGACAAATGTCGGCGCTAAAAAAAATCCACCCAATAAAAAAGGGCGATTGCTCGCCCTTTACCGATCATCTGATGACCATGCGGCGTAAATTATTCGCCGTTTTTCGCCCAGGTATCGCGCAGACCAACAGTACGGTTAAACACTAACTGCGACGGTGTTGAATACACACTGTCAGCGCAGAAATAGCCTTCACGTTCGAACTGATAAGGCGCACTGGCTTCTGCGTCACGCAGACCGGGTTCAACGAACCCGTGTTTAATCGCCAACGAATCCGGATTGATTGTCGTCAGAAAATCATCCGCCGCACCCGGATTCGGGACGCTGAACAGACGGTCATACAGACGGAATTCTGCCGGTAGCGCATGTTCAGCAGAGACCCAGTGGATAACCCCTTTGACTTTACGACCATCAGCGGGATCTTTGCTCAGCGTATCGACGTCACAGGTGCAGTAGATGCAGGTGATATTGCCTTCTTCATCTTTCGCGGTCCGTTCCGCACGGATGACATAGGCATTACGCAGACGCACTTCTTTACCCAGCACCAGGCGCTTATATTGCTTATTCGCCTCTTCGCGGAAGTCGGCACGATCGATCCAGATCTCGCGGCTAAAGGGAACATCGCGTGTGCCCATTTCCGGTTTGTTAGGATGATTTGGCATGCTGAGCACTTCATTGTGCCCGGCAGGCAGGTTTTCCAGCACAATTTTCACCGGATCCAGCACCGCCATCGCCCGCGGCGCATTTTCGTTAAGATCGTCGCGGATACAGGATTCCAGCGAAGCCATTTCAACGATGTTGTCCTGCTTCGTGATACCAATGCGGCGGCAGAACTCACGAATGGAGGCCGCGGTGTAACCACGACGACGCAAACCCGACACGGTTAACATGCGCGGATCGTCCCAGCCTTCAACATGCTTCTCGCTGACCAACTGCGTCAGTTTGCGTTTTGACATCACCGCATACTCCAGATTCAGGCGCGAAAACTCATACTGACGCGGATGAACAGGAATAGTAATGTTATCCAGCACCCAGTCATACAGGCGGCGGTTGTCCTGGAATTCCAGCGTGCAAAGGGAGTGCGTAATGCCTTCCAGCGCATCCGAAATGCAGTGAGTAAAGTCGTACATCGGGTAGATGCACCACTTATTGCCGGTTTGATGATGCTCGGCAAACTTGATGCGGTACAGCACCGGATCGCGCATGACGATAAAGCTGGAAGCCATGTCGATTTTCGCGCGCAGACAGGCTTTGCCCTCTGCGAACTCGCCATTGCGCATTTTTTCAAACAGCGCGAGGTTCTCTTCCACACTGCGGTCGCGGTAAGGGCTGTTTTTACCCGGTGCCGTTAAGGTACCGCGGTATTCACGAATTTCGTCTGGCGTCAGTTCATCAACGTAGGCCAGGCCTTTGTTGATCAGTTCAACGGCATAGTGATAAAGCTGGTCGAAATAGTCAGATGAATAACGAACCTCGCCGCTCCAGGTAAAACCCAGCCACTGCACGTCACGCTTAATGGATTCGACGAACTCCATATCTTCTTTGACCGGATTGGTATCGTCAAAACGCAGATTGCACTCGCCCTGATAATCTTGTGCAATACCGAAATTCAGGCAGATTGATTTAGCATGGCCGATATGCAGATAACCATTTGGCTCTGGCGGAAAACGGGTATGCACACTGCTGTGCTTACCGCTCGCCAAATCCTCGTCAATAATCTGACGAATAAAGTTCGTTGGGCGGGCTTCAGCCTCACTCATCTCAAAATCCTCAACGCATAGAATGGGTGGTTTATACCACGTAATATCCGGGTATGATCCACAAAGCGTTGCAGAGAAACAACCGTTTGTTGGGCGATTAAAATAAAAAAAGGCAGGAATCGCTTCCTGCCTTTTGTTGAGGATACAGGGAATTAGCCTTTTACTTCATACAGCGGGGTTTCACCGGCGATGACCTGGCCCTGCGTCAGCAGCGTTAAACCGGCGAAGTCTTCAATATTGCTCACCACCACCGGACTGATCATTGAGCGGGCATGGGCGTTAAGATAGTCCAGATCCATCTCCAGCACCGGCTGGCCTGCTGTGACCTGTGCACCCTCTTCCACTAAACGGGTAAAGCCCTGACCGTCCAGCGCCACGGTATCCAGCCCCATGTGCACGACGATCTCTACCCCGTTTTCACTTTCCAGACAGAAAGCATGGTTCGTGTTGAAAATTTTCACCACCGTACCGGCTACAGGCGCAACGACGCGCTTGTCGCTCGGCTTAATCGCCACGCCATCACCCACGGCTTTACTGGCGAAAGCCTCATCCGGCACCGCATCCAGTGCGATAACCTCACCGCTCACCGGGGCCACCAGCGTTGCGATAACGCGTTTTTCACTGTTCAGGACGGCCTGGGGTTTGGCCTCGTTAGCGGGGGCTGGCGCACTGCCACTGCTGGCTGCGCCAGCAACCGGGCCTTTCACCAGCACTTTTTTCATGGCCGTGGCGATACTTTCCGCCTGGGTACCCACGATAATCTGGACACTTTGCTTGTTGAGGCGAATCACACCCGACGCACCCAGCCGTTTTGCCACACCTTCGTTAACCTGGCCCGCATCTTTCACGTTCAGACGTAAACGGGTAATACAGGCATCAATGGCGGTAAGGTTGTCTGAACCGCCCACCGCGCCGATGTAGCGGCGTGCCAGTGATTCCGTGGCGCTTTCACCATTATCAGTGGTATCAACGTTCACGTCATAACCGTCCGCTTCATCCCCCGCTACCGCCAGTTCACGACCTGGGGTCATCAGGTTGAATTTTTTGATGGTAAAGCGGAAGACCAGATAATAAATCACGAAGAACACCAGGCCCTGCGGAATCAGCATGTACCATTGCGTCGCCAGGGGATTACGGGTAGAGAGCACCATATCCACTAATCCCGCACTGAAGCCAAAGCCGGCAATCCAGTGCATGCTGGCAGCGATAAAGACCGAGATGCCGGTCAGTACAGCATGGATGACATACAGTACCGGTGCCACGAACATAAAGGAGAATTCCAGCGGTTCGGTGATACCGGTAAAGAATGCTGCGAAAGCGGCCGCCAGCATGATACCGCCCACTTTTGCCCGGTTTTCAGGGCGAGCGCAATGGTAAATTGCCAGCGCCGCGCCCGGCAAACCGAACATCATAATTGGGAAGAAACCCGCCTGATAGCGGCCAGTGATGCCCGGGATAGCAGTGCCATTTGCCAGTGACTGCGCACCGCCGAGGAATTTAGGGATATCGTTAATGCCTGCTACGTCGAACCAGAAAACGGAGTTCAGCGCATGATGTAAGCCAACCGGAATAAGCAAACGGTTAAAGAAGGCGTAAACACCCGCACCAACCGATCCCAGTTTTTGTATATGCTCACCGAAGCTCACCAGACCATTAAAGATGACAGGCCAAATGTACATCAGGATAAATGCCACCAGAATCATCAGGAAGGACACCAGAATAGGCACCAGCCGACGCCCGCTAAAGAATGAGAACGCTTTGGGCAGTTCTACATGGCTAAAACGGTTATAGACTTCTGCGGACAGCACGCCTACCAGAATACCGACAAACTGGTTGCTGATTTTTCCAAACGCCGCCGGCACGTCCGCCACCGGGATTTTCTGGATCATGGCTACAGCAGCCGGTGAACACAGCGTAGTGACGACCAGGAAGCCCACAAAGCCGGTCAGTGCAGCCGCACCGTCTTTATCTTTTGACATGCCGTATGCAACGCCAATGGCGAACAGCACCGACATATTTTCGATGATCGCGCCACCGGATTTAATTAACAACGCGGCAAAGGCATTGCCTGCACCCCAGCTGTCAGGATCGATCCAGTACCCTATTCCCATTAAAATTGCTGCTGCGGGCAGCGTAGCGACCGGCACCATCAGGGCCCGCCCCACACGTTGTAAGTAACTTAACATTGACCTTTTCCCCCATTGAAACTGACTTATTGCATGGCTGCCGCTTAATGTTGTTATGTCAGCAGCCCGCTTCTGACGGCATTACACTCAGTGCTGAGGAGTGTAATAACAAATTAATTCGCTCTACAAATTAATAGCAGCCATTTGTGACAAAAATCACCAAAAATTGATTTTTAACGTCGACATGACTGGCTATGAACGCCCACTTATTTTATGATGCGAAATATCGAGACGCGCGTTTCCTTCCCGTTCGCCTGTCCTCACCGGCAACATGGCTTTGCTGCGCGTCGAATCCTTCACTCACATTTGAGGTGCAACATGAGACTGATTCCTTTATCTACTCCCACTCAGGTCGGCAAATGGGCAGCGCGCCATATAGTGAACCGTATTAATGCGTTTAATCCCAGCGCTGACAAGCCCTTTATTCTGGGACTGCCTACGGGCGGTACGCCTCTGGAAGCGTACAAGCACCTGATCGATATGCACAAAGCGGGCCAGGTTAGCTTCAGACATGTCATTACCTTCAACATGGATGAATATGTCGGGCTGCCGAAAGAGCATCCGGAAAGCTACCACAGCTTTATGCATCGTAATTTCTTTGACCACGTTGATATTCAACCCGAAAACATCAATTTGCTGAATGGTAATGCGCCCGATATTGACGCAGAATGTCGCCGTTATGAAGATAAAATTCGGTCTCTGGGCAAAATCCACCTGTTCATGGGCGGCGTCGGTAATGATGGCCATATCGCCTTTAACGAACCCGCGTCGTCATTATCTTCACGCACTCGTATCAAAACGCTGACTCACGACACACGTGTGGCAAATTCACGCTTTTTTAACGGTGATGTTGATCAGGTGCCGAAATATGCCCTGACCGTTGGCGTGGGCACGCTGCTGGACGCTGAAGAAGTGATGATTCTGGTTACTGGTCACGTTAAAGCACAGGCGTTGCAGGCTGCCGTGGAAGGAAACGTGAACCACATGTGGACAATCAGTTGCCTGCAACTCCATCCTAAATCCGTGGTGGTCTGCGACGAGCCCGCGACCATGGAGTTGAAAGTTAAAACGGTGAAGTACTTCCGTGAAATGGAAGCGGAAAATATGCAGGGCGTTTAATACCGTTATTACGTCACCTGCTGTCAGATGCACGAGCGGCAGGTAAGCCGGGAGAAGAAGATGTACGCATTAGTCAATGGCCGAATCTACAGCGGCTACGAAATTCTGGATCACCATGCCGTGGTGATCGCTGACGGACGCATTGAACGGGTTTGCGCTGTTACTGCCTTGCCGTCAGGCATTGAACAGCAGGACGTAAGCGGCGCCATTATCGCGCCCGGCTTTATCGACCTGCAGCTTAACGGCTGTGGCGGCGTCCAGTTTAATGACGATATAGACGCCATCAGCGTGGAAACGCTGGAAACCATGCATCGCGCCAATGTGAAATCGGGCTGCACCAGCTTTTTGCCTACGCTGATTACCAGCAGTGACGCGCTGATGGTGCGCGCGGTGGAAACAATGCGCGCCTTTTTGCAGAAGTATCCTCACGTTATGCTGGGCTTACATCTGGAAGGCCCCTGGCTGAGTGTGGCGAAAAAGGGCACACATAACCCTGCCCTGATCCGTGAGCCCGATGCGCAGATGGTGCAATTCCTTTGCGACAACGCAGACGTGATCAGCAAAGTTACGCTGGCACCTGAAGTGGTGGGCAGCGCGGTGATTCGCCAACTGAGCGAAGCGGGTATCGTGGTCTCAGCCGGGCATTCCAGTGCCACTTATGAAGAGGCAAAAGCGGGGTTTGCGGCGGGCATTACGTTCGCCACGCATCTCTATAATGCGATGCCTGCCTTTGCCGGACGTGAGCCCGGCCTCATCGGTGCGCTGTTTGATGCGCCTGATGTATACTGCGGCATTATTGCAGATGGTTTACATGTCCATTACGCTAACGTCCGCAATGCTAAACGCATCAAAGGTGACAAACTGGTGTTGGTCACCGACGCGACAGCACCGGCGGGCGCTGCTATCGATAAGTTTATTTTTGCTGGTAAAACAATCTATTATCGTAACGGGTTGTGCGTGGATGAGCAGGGCACGCTAAGCGGTTCAGCACTGACAATGATTGAAGCCGTACAAAACTGCGTTGAGCATGCGGGCATTGCGTTGGATGAAGCCCTGCGCATGGCATCACTTTATCCCGCACAGGCAATGGGCGTTGAAAAACAGTCAGGTACGATTCAGGCAGGGAAACTCGCCAACCTGACGGTTTTTACACGCGACTTTAAAATTATTAAGACGTTAGTCAATGGAGATAACGTCCTGAGCGAGTAAGCACTGAATGACCACTGGCGGCCAGACTCAAATTGGAAATGTCGATCTTGTCAAACAACTGAATAGCGCGGCCGTCTACCGGTTAATCGACCAGCAAGGGCCGATTTCACGTATTCAGATTGCGGATTTAAGCCAACTTGCTCCCGCCAGTGTCACCAAAATTACACGTCAGCTTATTGAGCGCGGTTTGATTAAAGAAGTGGACCAGCAGGCGTCCACTGGCGGTCGCCGCGCCATTTCTATCGTGACGGAAACCCGCCACTTTCACACCATCGGTGTGCGCCTTGGCCGCAATGATGCCACGCTAACCCTGTTCGATTTAAGCGGTAAATCCCTGGCTCAGCAGGATTATCCCCTGCCCCAGCGCACGCAGGAAGCACTCGAACAGGCCTTGTTCGATGCCATTGCGCATTTTATCCAGCAGAGTGAAGCGAAAATTCGCGAGCTAATCGCGATTTCCGTGATTTTGCCCGGCCTCGTTGATCCGCTTAATGGCGTAATCCGCTACATGCCGCATATTCATGTGAATCAGTGGCCGCTGGTTGCTAATCTAAAGCACCGGTTTAACGTCACCAGTTTTGTGGGCCATGATATTCGCAGCCTGGCGCTGGCTGAGCACTATTTTGGCGCAACGCGCGATTGTGCCGACTCGATATTAGTGCGCCTGCATCGGGGAACCGGCGCAGGCATTATCGCCAACGGGCAGATTTTTTTGGGCAGTAATGGCAATGTCGGTGAAATCGGTCATATTCAGGTCGATCCCCTGGGGGAACGCTGCCACTGTGGCAACTTTGGCTGCCTTGAAACCATTGCGGCAAACAGCGCCATTGAACATCGTGTAAGCGAGCTACTGAATAAAGGCTACCCGAGCATCCTGACTCAGGCGGCGTGCCAGATGCAGCATATCTGCCAGGCCGCCAATCAGGGCGATGCGTTAGCCTGCGAAGTTGTCGAGCATGTGGGGCGTTATCTGGGTAAGGCGATTGCGATTGCGATCAACCTGTTTAACCCGCAAAAAATCGTGCTGGCAGGCGAGATCACCGAAGCAGAACGTGTCTTGCTACCCGCGATTGAAAGTTGCATTAATACGCAGACACTGGCGGCCTTTCGTAAAAATCTGCCTGTGGTGCGTTCACAACTCGATCATCGCTCGGCGATCGGCGCCTTTGCGCTGGCGAAACGAGCGATGTTAAACGGCATCCTGCTGCAACATCTTTTGGAAGACTAAGCGCAGCCTGTTTTCTGACAGCGCGCATCGGAACACATTTATGACGATTAAAAATGTAATTTGTGACATTGATGGCGTGCTGATGCACGACAATACCGCGGTGCCCGGTGCAAAAGAGTTTTTGCAGCGCATTCTGGCTAAAGATATGCCATTAGTGGTGCTGACCAACTACCCTTCCCAGACGGCGCGGGACTTAGCCAATCGCTTCTCCTCCGCGGGCATCGACATCCCGGATTCGGTGTTTTACACCTCAGCCATGGCGACCGCTGACTTTCTGCGTCGTCAGGAAGGCAAAAAAGCCTATGTCATTGGTGAGGGTGCGCTGGTGCACGAACTCTACAAAGCGGGCTTTACCATCACTGACGTTAACCCAGACTTTGTCATCGTGGGCGAAACCCGGTCATTTAACTGGGACATGATGCATAAGGCGGCTTTCTTTGTGGCAAACGGGGCGCGTTTCATTGCCACCAACCCCGACACGCACGCCAGGGGATTCGTGCCCGCCTGCGGTGCCTTGTGTGCCGGTATTGAAAAGATCTCCGGTCGCAGGCCGTTTTATGTCGGCAAACCCAGCCCGTATATCATGCGTGCCGCGCTGAATAAAATGCAGGCGCACTCAGAGGACACGGTGATCGTGGGTGACAACCTTCGCACCGATATTCTGGCCGGTTTTCAGGCCGGACTGGAAACCATTCTTGTCCTGTCTGGGGTGTCAATCCTGAGCGATATTGACGCGATGCCTTTCCGTCCTGACTGGATTTTCCCTTCCGTGGCCGATATCGATCTCTTCTAAACGTTCAGCTTATGACGCACTGCCGCCTCAGGCAGTGCATCCCCCTTCGTTGCCCCTCTCTGCTGGCTTGATATCGTTCAAAAAACACCCCAAAATCACTTTTCATTGCCGATTCATCAATAAAAAGACACTTTCATTAGATAAAATTCAATATCCAGGGTTATTCAACAACCTTTTTATCAGTGAAACACGATTCCTCTTGCATTGTGTACCTGAAATAACGCATTTTCTTATACATCACGCAGCGAACGGCTGCCGGACAAACGTAAAATTACATCGCCGCAGGTGAGTTCAGGAGTCAGATATGTGTTCTATTTTTGGTGTGCTGGATCTGAAAAGCGATCCCGTTGAGTTACGTAAAAAAGCATTGGAAAGCTCACGCTTAATGCGTCACCGTGGGCCGGACTGGTCAGGTGTGTATGCTGACGACCACGCGATCCTTGCTCACGAACGTCTCTCAATTGTCGACGTCAACAACGGTGCACAGCCACTGTATAACGCCGATCACACTCACGTTCTGGCCGTCAACGGTGAAATCTACAACCATCAGGCCCTGCGCGCAGAGTTAAGCGATCGTTATAGTTTCCAGACCGGTTCGGACTGCGAAGTCATTCTGGCGCTGTATCAGGAAAAAGGCGTCGATTTCCTGGACGAGTTGCAGGGCATGTTTGCCTTTATCCTTTACGACACCGTGAAGCAAACGTATCTGATTGGTCGCGACCATATCGGTATCATCCCGCTGTATATGGGCAACGATGAGCACGGCAACCTGTTTGTGGCGTCTGAAATGAAGGCGCTGGTGCCGGTTTGCCGCACCATTAAAGAATTCCCACCGGGAAGCTACCTTTCCAGTACTGACGGTGAAATTCGTCGTTACTGGCAGCGTGACTGGATGGAATATAAAAACGTAGAAAACAACGTGACTGACGCGGCTGGCCTGAAACATGCGCTGGAAGAGTCGGTAAAAAGTCATCTGATGTCAGACGTTCCTTATGGCGTGCTGCTGTCTGGCGGTCTGGATTCTTCTATTATCTCAGCCGTGACCAAGCGTTTTGCCGCTAAGCGCGTTGAAGATCAGGACAAAAGCGATGCCTGGTGGCCACAACTGCACTCTTTCGCCGTCGGTCTGGAAGGCTCACCGGATCTGAAAGCAGCCAAACTGGTTGCCGAGCACCTGGGTACGGTTCACCATGAAATCCACTTCACGGTGCAGGAAGGTCTGGATGCTATTCGTGACGTGATCTACCACATTGAGACCTACGATGTGACCACCATTCGTGCCTCCACGCCGATGTACCTGATGTCGCGTAAGATCAAAGCGATGGGCATTAAAATGGTGCTGTCAGGCGAAGGCGCAGATGAAGTCTTCGGTGGCTACCTCTATTTCCATAAAGCGCCTGATGCCAAAGAATTCCATGAAGAGAACGTGCGTAAGCTGCTGGCTCTGCACATGTTTGACTGTGCTCGCGCCAACAAAGCGATGTCCGCCTGGGGCGTAGAAGCGCGCGTGCCGTTCCTGGATAAGAAATTCCTGGATGTCGCCATGCGTATCAACCCACAGGACAAGATGTGCGGCAGCAACGGTAAAATGGAAAAACACATTCTGCGCGAATGTTTCTCTTCCTATCTGCCTGAAAGCGTTGCCTGGCGTCAGAAAGAGCAGTTCTCTGACGGCGTAGGTTACAGCTGGATTGACACGCTGAAAGAAGTGGCGGCTAAGCAGATTAGCGATCAGCAACTGGCGACGGCGCATTTCCGCTTCCCGTATAACACGCCGGGTTCGAAAGAAGCGTATCTCTATCGCGAAATTTTTGAAGAACTGTTCCCGCTGCCAAGTGCTGCCGAGTGCGTGCCGGGCGGGCCGTCTGTTGCCTGTTCGTCGGCAAAAGCCATTGAATGGGATGAAGCCTTCAAAAACATGGACGATCCTTCAGGACGTGCCGTGGGCGTGCACCAGTCCGCTTACAAATAAGTGCTATACTGAGTGAACAGATGGGCCAGTAATGGCCCATTTTTTGTGGAGTGGCCGTTGTATTCACTGAAAAATTGCCGAATAAAGCACCACCCTGGTTATAAGCCAGACAAACAGGCGTTTGAAGGCAAAAAACGGCAAAAAACTTGTTGACGCTGTGTAGTCAACTCCGCATAATGCGCCCCGCAACGCCGATGAAGGTTGCGCGAAAAAGATGGCTACGTAGCTCAGCTGGTTAGAGCACAGCACTCATAATGCTGGGGTCACAGGTTCGATTCCCGTCGTAGCCACCATCTTTTTTTTGCGGGAGTGGCGAAATTGGTAGACGCACCAGATTTAGGTTCTGGCGCCGCAAGGTGTGCGAGTTCAAGTCTCGCCTCCCGCACCATTTCACGAGTCGGCAGCATGGATGGGGTATCGCCAAGCGGTAAGGCACCGGTTTTTGATACCGGCATTCCCTGGTTCGAATCCAGGTACCCCAGCCAATTTCGATGTATCTCGCGGCTGCGAGTGGACGAATGGGATATCGCCAAGCGGTAAGGCACCGGTTTTTGATACCGGCATTCCCTGGTTCGAATCCAGGTATCCCAGCCATCATCGAAAGGCAATACAATTTGGCTACGTAGCTCAGCTGGTTAGAGCACAGCACTCATAATGCTGGGGTCACAGGTTCGATTCCCGTCGTAGCCACCATTTTCTTGGGGTGTCGCCAAGCGGTAAGGCACTGGTTTCTGATACCAGCATTCCGGGGTTCGAATCCCTGCACCCCAGCCATTTTAGACAATTTGATTTGACACCATTGGGGTGTCGCCAAGCGGTAAGGCACTGGTTTCTGATACCAGCATTCCGGGGTTCGAATCCCTGCACCCCAGCCAAATTAAGCAAAAAAGCCCGCAATAGCGGGCTTTTTTGTTTCTGGCTTCCGGCTCATGACCACGCGTCACATCCGTGCGACGCGTGGCTGAGGCTTACAAGCCTAACGCATAGCGCAAGACCTGACGTTTCAGCACGCCGGAATGCTCAGCGGCGATCAATCCCAGATTGCGTACCAGCTTTAACGGGCCGACGCGGTTGCTAAACGTAAAATAGAACAGATCCATCCCGCTCTGCATCAGCAGATTATCGTGGCGGCGCTGGCGCTGATAACGTAACAGCACCCGTTCCGACGACCAGGTTTCAGCGTTGTCACGCGCAGCAATTAATACATCCATTAACGCATCGATGTCACGATATCCCAGATTCACGCCCTGCCCTGCCAGAGGATTAATGGTGTGCGCCGCATCGCCGACCAGCGCCAGCCCCGGCAGGACATAACGCGCGGCATGACGACGCACCAAGGGAAAGCCACCGGCTGCATGCACATGAAAACGGCCCAGTCGGGCCGGAAAGTGATGGGCGATCTCTTTCTCCAGTTGCGCGACAGGCATGGCCTGTAACTGTCGGATACGGGCGGCGGCGTCATACCATACCAGCGAGGCATGATGACCGAACAGCGGCAGGAAAGCGCGTGGACCGTCGGGCGTAAAGTGCTGCCAGGTCGCATCGCCAGCCGGATGCTCGCAGGTGACGCTGATCAGTAAGCAGGACTGTGCGTAACTCCAGCCGTGAATCCCAATACCCGCCATCTGTCGCACCTGTGAACTTGCGCCGTCTGCCCCCACCACTAATTTTGCGGTTACGGTCGTGCCATTGCTTAATGACAGCGTCCAGCCCGCATTACAGGGCTGAAGATCCTCCATCGTCGCCGGGCACAGCAAGGTGATCCCTCGCTGCGTCATCTCTTCCCACAGCGCACGTTGCAGCACCGTGTTCTCCACCATATAACCCAGTTCAGGCAAACCCAGCGACTCCGCATCGAAACTGACCTGCGCCGTCTGCCACTCCCAGGTTTCCAGTTTGCGGTAAGGCGCACAGCGCATCGCCTCTACGCGTTGCCAGACGTTCAGTTGTTTCAGGAGCGCCACCGACGAGGAGCCGACAGCGGAAATGCGCACGTCCGGCAGGCTGTCGGGATCGAAAGGTGGCGGGGTTGCCCGCTCAATCACCGCCACCCGGAAGCGGTGCTGCGCTAAACCACAGGCCAGCGCCGCTCCGACCATGCCGCCGCCGACAATCACCACATCAAACTGGTTATCCTGCATCACTTGTATCCCTCTCTTAGGCCGCCACTTTTCAGCGCGGTGGTATTCCTGCAAAGTGTACCGGAAAAATGAGGCACGATCAGAAAAGCCCTCAGGCTGGTCACATCCGCAGCAAAGCATTACAATACGCGCCCAGCACTTCACTGCACTGATTTAATGGCTAGCTCGATGACAAAAAAACTGCATATCAAAACCTGGGGATGTCAGATGAATGAGTACGATTCATCTAAGATGTCTGACCTGCTGAACAGCACGCACGGCTATACCCTGACAGAGGAAGCCGAAGAGGCGGATATTCTGCTGCTCAACACCTGCTCAATCCGCGAGAAAGCGCAGGAGAAGGTTTTCCACCAGTTGGGGCGCTGGAAAAAACTCAAAGAGCGCAACCCGGATTTGATCATCGGTGTTGGCGGCTGCGTCGCGTCGCAGGAAGGGGATCATATTCGCCAGCGTGCGCCTTGCGTGGACATTGTCTTTGGTCCGCAAACCCTGCATCGCCTGCCTGAAATGATTAATACCGTGCGCGGCAGCAAAAGTCCGGTTGTGGACATCAGCTTCCCGGAAATTGAAAAATTCGACCGCCTGCCTGAACCGCGGGCCGAAGGCCCCACCGCGTTTGTCTCCATCATGGAAGGCTGCAACAAATATTGTACGTTCTGCGTGGTGCCTTATACGCGCGGTGAAGAAGTCAGCCGTCCGTCAGACGATATTCTGCTGGAGATCGCGCAGTTGGCTGCGCAGGGCGTACGCGAAGTGAACCTGTTAGGGCAGAACGTGAACGCCTATCGCGGCGAAACCTTTGACGGCGACGTGTGCACCTTTGCTGAACTGCTGCGTCTGGTGGCGGCGATTGACGGCATTGACCGTATTCGCTTCACCACCAGCCATCCGATTGAGTTCACCGATGACATCATTGATGTCTATCGCGATACGCCAGAGCTGGTGAGCTTCCTCCACCTGCCTGTGCAGAGCGGCGCCGACCGAATTCTGACGCTGATGAAGCGTGCGCACACTGCGCTGGAGTACAAGGCTATCATTCGCAAACTGCGCGCTGCACGCCCTGACATTGAGATCAGTTCTGATTTTATCGTGGGTTTCCCGGGTGAAACACAGCAGGACTTTGAGCAAACGATGAAGCTGATTGGTGATATCAACTTTGATATGAGCTACAGCTTTATCTACTCAGCGCGTCCGGGCACACCTGCGGCAGACTTGCCTGACGACGTCAGCGACGAAGAGAAAAAACAGCGTCTGTATATTCTGCAGGATCGCATCAACCAGCAGGCCATGGCGATCAGCCGCCGTATGCTGGGCAGCGTGCAGCGGATTCTGGTAGAAGGCATTTCACGTAAAAACGTGATGGAGCTGACCGGACGGACCGAAAACAACCGAGTGGTGAATTTCGAAGGTCCGGTAGAGATGATTGGTAAGTTTGTCGACGTTGAAATTGTCGATGTGTATACCAACTCTTTGCGCGGCAAGCTGGTGCGGACTGAAGAGGAAATGGGCTTACGTGTGGTTGAAAGCCCGGCCTCCGTTATCGCCCGTACCCGCAAAGAAAATGATATCGGCGTTGGCGTCTTCCAGCCCTGATCTTCCGTTATGTGCGGCAGCTCACCGTCGGCTGCCGCACATTCTGCTGTTTTGCACTTGGTTTCTGCCGGTGCCGCCCAAATATCACCTCGTAAGCTTGCGCCCCGGCGTGACCGCATAAATAATTTCGTTATGATGCATCCGCTTAACACATCTGATGCACCCGCAATCCCTTTCAACTGGCCCTGAGTGACCCAAAGGATTCGTTTGAATATTGAAACCCGTGAAATCGCCCTTGAACCGGCTGATAACCGCCGTCTGATGAGCCTGTGCGGTCCATTTGATGACAATGTAAAACAGCTGGAGCGTCGTCTTGGCATTGAGATAAACCGCCGGGACAATCAGTTTAAACTGGTTGGTCGGGTGCTGTGCGTGAATGCCGCGGTCGAGATCCTGAAAACACTTTATGTCGATACCGCGCCCGTGCGCGGCGAAATTCCGGATATCGAACCCGAGCAGATTCATCTGGCGATCAAAGAAAGCCGGGTGCTGGAACAAACGGCAGAAAGCGTGCCCGACTACGGTAAAGCGGTCAATATTAAGACCAAGCGTGGCGTCATCAAGCCGCGCACCCCAAATCAGGCACAGTATATTGCCAATATCCTCGACCACGACATCACCTTTGGCGTGGGCCCGGCGGGTACCGGTAAAACCTACCTGGCTGTCGCTGCCGCGGTCGATGCGCTCGAACGCCAGGAGATTCGTCGCATCCTGCTCACGCGCCCCGCCGTCGAGGCCGGTGAAAAACTGGGCTTCCTGCCGGGCGATTTGAGCCAGAAAGTGGACCCCTACCTGCGTCCGCTTTACGACGCCCTGTTTGAGATGCTGGGCTTTGAAAAAGTCGAGAAGCTGATGGAACGCAACGTTATCGAAGTCGCGCCGCTGGCCTATATGCGCGGCCGTACGCTGAATGACGCGTTTATCATTCTTGATGAAAGCCAGAACACCACTATCGAGCAGATGAAGATGTTTCTGACCCGTATCGGCTTTAACTCGAAAGCGGTCATCACCGGCGACGTCACGCAGATTGACCTGCCCCGCCACACAAAATCGGGTTTACGTCACGCGATTGAGGTCCTGTCTGAAGTGGAAGAAATCAGCTTTAACTTCTTTCACAGTGAAGACGTTGTGCGTCATCCGGTCGTGGCACGCATCGTGACCGCTTATGAAGCCTGGGAAGAAGCCGATCAGAAACGTCGCGATCAGCAGGCTGAAGAGCGTAAGCGTGAAGCCCTTGCCGCCCAACATAGCGTTCAGGAGAAACCATGAGCGACGTGATTCTCGACCTGCAACTGGCCTGTGAACAAACAGAAAATCTCCCCACGGAAAGCCAGTTTCAGCGCTGGCTGGAAGCTGCGGTGACGCCGTTTCAGCCGGAGAGCGAAGTGACTATTCGTCTGGTGGATGAACAGGAAAGCCATGAGCTTAACCTGACCTATCGTGGTAAAGATAAACCCACCAATGTGTTGTCATTTCCTTTTGAAGCGCCACCCGGTATTGAATTGCCCCTGCTGGGCGATTTGATCATCTGTCGTCAGGTCGTGGAACAGGAAGCGCAGGAACAAGGGAAAAGCGTTGAAGCCCACTGGGCGCACATGGTGGTTCACGGTACGCTGCATCTGTTGGGTTATGATCACATTGAAGACAGCGAAGCCGAAGAGATGGAAGGTCTGGAGACCGAGATAATGCTTGCTCTTGGTTATCCTGATCCGTACATTTCGGAGAAAGAAAACGCCTGAGTTGTGGACTCAGGCCATCCTGCTGCCGGTAACCCGACCGGCAGCATCACTTACTGACCAGAGAGATCTTTAAAAACCGCCATGAGCGACGACCATTCTCAAAACAGCGATGCACCCAGTAGTAAAAAGGGATTTTTTTCCCTACTGCTCAACCAACTGTTTCACGGTGAACCCAAAAACCGTGACGAGCTCCTGAGCCTTATCCGTGATTCCAATCAAAAGGACCTGATTGATCAGGATACCCGCGACATGCTGGAAGGCGTGCTGGATATTGCAGAACAGCGCGTACGCGACATCATGATTCCGCGCTCTCAGATGATCACCCTGAAACGCAACCAGAACCTCGAAGAGTGCCTGGATGTGATCATTGACTCCGCACACTCCCGCTTTCCGGTGATCAGCGAAGACAAGGACCATGTTGAAGGCATCCTGATGGCGAAAGATCTGCTGCCGTTTATGAGCAGCGAATCAGAAGCCTTCAGCGTCGAAAAAGTGCTGCGTCCTGCGGTGGTTGTGCCTGAGAGCAAGCGCGTTGACCGTATGCTGAAAGAGTTTCGTTCCCAGCGCTATCATATGGCGATTGTGATCGATGAGTTTGGTGGCGTGTCCGGACTGGTCACGATTGAAGATATTCTCGAACTGATTGTTGGCGAAATTGAAGACGAATATGACGATGAGGAAGATCGGGATATCCGCCAGCTCAACCGCCAGACCTACACGGTGCGTGCGTTAACCCCCATTGAGGATTTCAATGAGGTGTTCGGCACCCAGTTCAGCGATGACGAAGTGGATACCATTGGTGGACTGGTAATGCAGGGCTTTGGTCATCTGCCGGCGCGCGGTGAAAGCATCGACATTGATGGTTACCAGTTCAAAGTTGCCATGGCCGACAGCCGCCGTATCATTCAGGTCCACGTAAAAATCCCGGAAAATTCGGCGCTACCTCAACTGGATGACGAATAACGCTATGGCATTAGCCTCCTTTTACCAGCAGCAGCGGGGCCGTCTGCTGCTGGCTTTACTGAGCGGCGCCTGTGGCACGCTCGCCTTTTCCCCTTATGATTTCTGGCCTGCCGCCCTGCTTTCGCTGTTCGGCCTGCAACTTCTGACGTTGAACCGCACCAGTCCTCAGGCCAGCGCCATTGGTTTCAGTTGGGGGTTTGGCCTGTTTGGCAGCGGTATTAACTGGGTTTATGTCAGCATTGCCACTTTTGGCGGCATGCCTGGCCCGGTGAACGTTTTTCTGGTGGTCCTGCTGGCGGCTTACCTCGCGATTTATCCGGCGCTGTTTACCGGCATCCTGAACCGGATTTGGCCACGTCCCACACTGTGGCGACTGGCGCTGGCCGCTCCCGCGTTATGGCAGGTGACGGAGTTTTTGCGCGGCTGGATTTTAACCGGCTTTCCGTGGTTGCAGTTTGGCTACAGTCAGATTGATGGCCCGCTAAAGGGGATTGCGCCGCTGGCTGGCGTGGAAAGTATTACCTTCCTGCTGATGGTCATTGCGGGTTTGCTGGTTTATGCGCAGCAGCGACGTCAGGTGAAAAGCCTGGTGGGCGCGCTCGCGGTACTGGCAATATGCTGGCCGTTGCGTTATCTGCACTGGTATCAACCTTTACCCCAGCAGGCGGTCGATGTCGCGCTGGTGCAGGGCGATATTCCCCAGTCGATGAAGTGGGACCCGCAGCAGTTGCTGAACACGCTGCGCATTTATAACGATTTAAGCCAGCCGCTGATGGGAAAAGCCCCCATTATTATCTGGCCGGAGTCGGCAATTACCGATCTGGAAAGTAACCAGCAACCGTTCCTGCGTTCGCTGGATGCCGAACTCCGCGCGCGCGGTAGCGCACTGGTGACCGGTATCGTGGATTCGCGCCTGGAGCAGAATCGTTATCATGATTACAACACGGTTATTGTGCTGGGCGGGCCGAAGCCCTACAACTACTTCAGCACTAACCGCTATCAGAAAAACCATCTGGTGCCGTTTGGTGAGTTTGTTCCCATGGCGGATTTGCTGCGCCCGCTTGCCCCCTTCTTCGATTTGCCGATGTCTGCCTTCAGCCGCGGTGCCTATTTGCAGCCTCAGCTCAATGTGGCGAATTATCACCTTACGACGGCGATTTGCTACGAGATCGTGTTGGGTGAGCAGGTGCGGGCGAACTTCCGTCCGGACACCGACTTTCTGCTGACCGTCTCTAATGATGCCTGGTTTGGTCACTCGATTGGTCCCTGGCAACACTTCCAGATGGCGCGTATGCGCGCACTTGAGCTGGGCAGACCGCTGCTGCGCGGCACCAATAATGGCGTAACCGCCGTGGTGAATGCCAATGGCGATGTGGAAAAGGTTCTGCCGCAATTCACGCGCGGCGTACTCGTGGATAAGGTAACGCCTACCCGCGGCGAAACGCCATACTCGAAAGCCGGGCTCTGGCCGGTATGGATAGCGACAGTGCTGGCCGGGTTACTGGCCTTCATCCGACGTCAGCGCTGACACGCTGTGGTGAAGCGCTGCTTCGCCACAGCCTTTCGCGGTGTCTTAATCCGCACGCTGTTTCCCTTCCCCCTTTTACTGCTTTTGTTTCTGCTTCTGCTTCTGCTTCTGCTTCTGCTTCTGCTTCTGCTTCTGCTTCTGCTTCTGCTTCTGCTTCTGCTTCTGCTTCTGCTTCTGCTTCTGCTTCTGCTTCTGCTTCTTCAGTCAAACCGCCCGTTCACCCCACTGTCATTTTATTCTGGCACGATGATTGCTAAATGTTTCTGTATTCCTGCAACGCGGGGCTTGTTACCCACGATGGCATGGGCGTAATGCACCATTAACGCTCAATCTGCGCACCTTCCGCGTGCATGGACGCGCGATTGCCTTTTTTTGGTGCGAATGCCATCGCAAAAAAGAAACTTTTTTGTTTCATTAGGTTAACAATCCGCTATGTTAGTGAATATTCTTAAGCGCAGACGCGCGAGGGAATAATAAGAAAAGCAGTGCAAAATACACACAACATCACACTCAGTACAGGGTTGATCCTGTGCAATTTCCACACGAAGGAGTTGGAACATGCAATTACGCAAAGTGGCATTATCTCTTTTGCTGTTGAGCGCAGCAGCGGGAGCGGCCCAGGCGGAAGATCTCAGCGGTACCCTGAAAAAAATTAATGACAGTGGCGTCATTGTTATCGGGCATCGCGAATCGTCAGTTCCCTTTTCATATTACGACAACCAACAGAAAGTCGTTGGCTATTCACAGGCTTATTCAAACGCGATTGCTGATGCCATTAAAGCGAAGCTGAATAAACCTGATCTGCAGATCAAAATGATCCCGATTACTTCACAGAACCGTATTCCGCTGCTGCAAAACGGCACCTATGACTACGAATGTGGCTCAACGACCAACAACCTTGAGCGCCAGAAACAGGCGGCCTTTTCCGACACCATTTTTGTTATCGGTACCCGCTTGCTGGTTAAAAAAGGCAGCCCAATTAAGGATTTTGACGATCTGAAAGGCAAGACTGTCGTGGTGACCTCAGGTACGACGTCAGAAGTGCTGCTGCATAAACTGAACGACGAGAAAAAGATGGATATGCGCATCATCAGCGCCAAAGACCATGGTGATTCGTTCCGTACGCTGGAAACCGGTCGTGCCGTGGCCTTTATGATGGATGACGCCCTGCTGGCTGGCGAACGCGCTAAAGCGAAAAAACCGGATGACTGGGTCATTATCGGTACGCCACAGTCTAAAGAAGCTTATGGCTGTATGCTGCGCAAAGACGATCCGCAGTTCAAAAAGCTGGTTGATGACACCATTGCAAAAGCCCAGACCTCCGGCCAGGCAGAAAAATGGTTCGACACCTGGTTTAAACAGCCTATTCCTCCTAAAAACCTGAACATGAACTTTGAATTGTCTGATGACATGAAAGCCTTGTTCAAAACGCCGAATGATAAAGCGCTGAATTAACAACGATAACAAGGGCGGCGCTGTCGCCCTCTCGATTGCTGAAACCGCGGCGTGGACAGACCGCCTGATCGGGTCGTTCCCCTGACTCAGGCGCATTAAGCCGTTCATCAATCTTCAGGGTAGCTCTGCTACCCTTTTTTACCGGAGTTCGTTATGGGTATCGATTGGAACTGGGGCATTTTTCTCGAACAGGCCCCGTTCGGAAATACCACCTATCTCGGCTGGTTGTGGTCCGGTTTTCAGGTGACAATTGCTGTCTCCTGCTGTGCCTGGATTATCGCTTTCTGCGTAGGTTCATTCTTTGGCATTCTGCGTACCGTGCCTAATCGGCTGCTGGCAACGATTGGCACCTGCTATGTGGAATTGTTTCGTAACATCCCCCTGATCGTGCAGTTCTTCTTCTGGTATCTGGTGGCGCCAGAGCTGGTTGGTCAGAAGCTTGGCATGTGGTTTAAGTCGGAGCTGGATCCCAACCTGCAGTTCTTTATCTCGTCGGTGATCTGTCTGGGCCTGTTTACCGCCGCACGCGTCTGCGAGCAGGTGCGCGCGGCGATTCAGTCTTTGCCGCGGGGACAAAAGAATGCCGGGCTGGCAATGGGCCTGACGCTGCCACAAACCTATCGCTACGTGTTGCTTCCTAATGCTTACCGCGTAATTGTGCCGCCAATGACGTCAGAAATGCTTAACCTGGTTAAAAACTCGGCGATTGCGTCGACGATCGGCCTGGTGGACATGGCTGCGCAGGCGGGCAAGCTGCTGGACTATTCCGCACACGCTTATGAATCGTTTACGGCCATTACGCTGGCCTACATTGCCATCAACCTGGTGATTATGTTTTTGATGAGCCTGGTTGAGCGCAAAGTGCGTCTGCCCGGCAATATGGGAGGCAAGTGATGTACGCGTTTGACTGGAGTTCCATTCCTCCCAGCCTGCCTTACCTGCTTAATGGTCTGGTCATTACCTTTAAAATCACCCTTACGGCGGTGGTCTTCGGCATCCTGTGGGGCACGCTGCTGGCGGTGATGCGTTTGTCGACCTTCAGGCCCATCAGCTGGTTTGCCAAACTGTACGTTAACCTGTTCCGTTCGGTACCGCTGGTTATGGTGCTGCTGTGGTTTTATCTGGTGGTGCCGAGTTTCCTGCAGCAGGTGCTGGGTATTTCCCCTAAAACCGACATTCGTTTGATTTCGGCAATGGTCGCCTTTTCGCTGTTCGAAGCGGCGTATTATTCGGAAATCATTCGCGCCGGCATCATCAGTATTGCGCGTGGGCAATCCAGCGCGGCGCTGGCGCTGGGCATGACGCAGTGGCAGTCCATGCGCCTGGTGATTCTGCCTCAGGCGTTTCGTGCCATGGTTCCGCTGTTACTGACCCAGGGCATCGTCCTGTTCCAGGATACCTCGTTAGTGTATGTGCTGAGCCTGGCGGACTTCTTCCGCACCGCCTCCACCATCGGTGAGCGTGACGGTACCCAGGTTGAGATGGTGTTGTTTGCCGGTCTGGTCTACTTCGTGATCAGCCTGAGCGCGTCACTGTTGGTCAGCTATCTAAAAAGAAAAAGGACGGTTTAAATGATTAGCCTGAAAAACGTTTCTAAGTGGTATGGTCAATTTCAGGTGCTGACCGACTGCTCTACCGAAGTCAAGACCGGTGAAGTGGTTGTGGTATGCGGGCCGTCAGGCTCGGGCAAATCGACCCTGATCAAAACCGTGAATGGCCTGGAACCTGTGCAACAGGGCAGCATTACGGTAAACGGTACTGAAGTAAACAACAAAAAAACCAATCTGGCCAAGCTGCGCAGTAAGGTCGGCATGGTGTTTCAGCACTTCGAACTGTTCCCTCACCTGAGCATTATTGATAACCTGGTGCTGGCGCAGGTCAAAGTCTTAAAGCGCGACAAAACCGCCGCCCGCGAGAAAGGCCTCAAATTGCTGACTCGCGTGGGCCTGTCAGCGCATGCAGATAAATTTCCCGGCCAGCTCTCGGGCGGTCAGCAGCAGCGTGTCGCGATTGCGCGGGCACTCTGTATGGATCCGATTGCCATGCTGTTTGATGAGCCGACCTCCGCACTCGATCCCGAAATGATCAATGAAGTGCTGGACGTTATGGTCGAACTGGCCCAGGAAGGCATGACCATGATGGTCGTGACACATGAAATGGGCTTCGCCCGGAAGGTGGCCAATCGGGTGATCTTTATGGACGAAGGGAAAATTATCGAAGACACCCATAAAGATGACTTCTTTAATAATCCACAGTCTGAGCGGGCAAAGGATTTCCTGGCAAAAATTCTGCACTAAACGTCAGGCGGGCACAAAGCCCGCCTGTTTCTTCTACGGCTCAAAAGGCTGACGATAAAACTGATCGTGATTGCATTCGGGGCAACGTGACAGCGTTTCCGGCGTATAAATGGCGCGAGTGAAGTGGCATTTTTCGCAGACCAGATTGCCCAGGCCTACCACCTCACCACTTTGGTACACACCGTGATGTTGCAAATCCTGAAAAACCTCACGCCACTCTAACTGGCTTTTATCCGTAATATCTGCCAGCTCCTTCCAGATGCTTTCCCTAATCACGCGCATAAAAACGGAGTCGGCGACCGGCTCTTCCGCCTCTGCATAGTTACGGCCAAACTCTGCCAGATCGCGACGCACCGACGTCAGCGCCCGATCGATTTCGTCCGGCGTCAGATCGGAGTGCGCTTGTAAATGACGGCGCCGATCGTCGACTAACGTATCCAGATCGCGATCGCCGTGGCGAAGACGTTCGGTTAATACCGCCAGTGAGGCGTGATATTCCTGGGCCACTTTATTCATTTTATTCTCCTTTTTGCGCTCAGTACCTGTACTAAGTTTAGCTACTTTGTCACATTTGCCCGGCTCGCTGGGTAAGGAAGCGTAAAAGAGTGAAAGCAGGGATGCGTTGACGATAAATCGCCCCCGTAAAAGTGGGAAGTGTTGTTGATGTGCGGCCTTATGGGTATGCTATGCGGATCGTAAAGTCAGCAAAGTGTCATCTATTAAGGACCACAGGCAGCCATGCAAGAGCAATACCGCCCGGAAGAGATTGAATCCCGCGTTCAGCAGCAGTGGGATGAAAACGAAACGTTTAAAGTGACTGAGCAGGAAGGCAAAGAGAAGTACTACTGCCTGTCTATGCTGCCCTATCCTTCTGGCCGCCTGCACATGGGCCACGTTCGTAACTACACCATCGGCGACGTCATTGCGCGTTATCAGCGCATGCTCGGCAAAAACGTGCTGCAGCCAATTGGCTGGGACGCCTTCGGTCTGCCTGCGGAAGGCGCGGCGGTCAAAAACAATACCGCGCCGGCGCCCTGGACTTATGACAACATCGCGTACATGAAAAACCAGCTTAAGCTGCTGGGATTTGGCTATGACTGGAGCCGCGAGCTGGCGACCTGTCAACCGGAGTATTACCGCTGGGAACAGTGGTTCTTCACCAAACTGTATGAAAAAGGCCTGGTGTACAAAAAAACCTCGGCGGTGAACTGGTGCCCGAACGATCAGACCGTACTGGCTAACGAGCAGGTTATCGATGGCTGCTGCTGGCGCTGTGACACCAAAGTCGAGCGCAAAGAGATCCCACAGTGGTTCATTAAAATCACTGATTACGCCGAAGAGCTGTTAAACGATCTGGATACGCTGGAAGAGTGGCCTGAGCAGGTCAAAACCATGCAGCGTAACTGGATCGGCCGTTCTGAAGGGGTGGAAATCACCTTTGACGTGGCAGACAGCAGCGAAAAAGTGACGGTTTATACCACGCGGCCGGACACCTTCTACGGCGCGACCTATGTCGCTGTCGCCGCCGGTCATCCGCTGGCGGCACAGGCGGCGGCCAGCAACCCTGCTCTGGCTGATTTTATCGCAGAATGCCGCAATACCAAGGTAGCCGAAGCCGATATGGCCACCATGGAAAAGAAAGGCATGGCGACAGGCCTGTCTGTCGTGCATCCGTTAACGGGTGAACGTCTTCCTGTGTGGGTCGCGAACTTCGTCCTGATGGAATACGGTACGGGTGCGGTCATGGCCGTGCCGGCGCATGACCAGCGCGACTGGGAATTTGCGACCAAATACGATCTGCCGATCAAACCGGTTATCCTCAATCTGGACGGCAGCGAGCCTGACGTCAGCGCCGCCGCGATGACCGACAAAGGTACGCTGTTTAACTCTGCCGAGTGCAGCGGCCTGGATCACAGTGCCGGTTTTAACGCCATTGCAGATGCGCTGGCGGCAAAAGGCGTTGGCGAGCGTAAAGTCAACTATCGCCTGCGCGACTGGGGCGTTTCTCGTCAGCGTTACTGGGGCGCGCCGATTCCGATGGTAACCCTGGAAGATGGCACCGTCATGCCGACACCAGAAGACCAGTTACCGGTGATTCTGCCGGAAGACGTGGTCATGGACGGCATTACCAGTCCGATTAAAGCCGATCCGGACTGGGCAAAAACCACCGTGAACGGTCAACCTGCGCTGCGCGAAACCGATACCTTTGACACCTTTATGGAATCGTCGTGGTACTACGCGCGTTATACCTGTGCAGACTATAAGGACGGTATGCTGGACCCGGCTGCAGCAAACTACTGGCTGCCGGTAGATCAGTATGTCGGCGGCATCGAACACGCCATCATGCACCTGATGTATTTCCGCTTCTTCCATAAACTGCTGCGTGATGCAGGCCTGGTGAATTCGAATGAGCCAGCCAAACGTCTGCTGTGCCAGGGCATGGTGTTAGCGGATGCGTTCTATTATCTGGGCGTTAACAGCGAACGTAACTGGGTTTCGCCGGTTGACGTGACCGTCGAGCGCGATGAGAAAGGCCGCATTGTTAAAGCCGTAGATACTCAGGGCCGCGAGGTGATTTACGCGGGCATGAGCAAAATGTCCAAGTCGAAAAACAACGGCATCGATCCCCAGCTGATGGTTGAGCGCTATGGTGCCGATACCGTCCGTCTGTTCATGATGTTTGCCTCGCCTGCGGATATGACGCTGGAGTGGCAGGAATCCGGTGTGGAAGGGGCAAACCGCTTCCTGAAACGTGTATGGAAACTGGTCTACGATCATTCACAGAAAGGTGCAACGGTTGCCCTGGACGTCGCCAGCCTGAATGACGATCAGAAAGCGTTGCGCCGCGACCTGCATAAAACCATTGCCAAAGTGTCGGATGATATTGGTCGTCGCCAGACCTTTAACACCGCGATTGCGGCAGTCATGGAGCTGATGAACAAGCTGGCGCGTGCGCCGCAGGACAGCGAGCAGGATCGTGCGTTGATGCAGGAGGCCTTACTGGCCGTGACGCGTTTGCTGTATCCGTTCACCCCGCATGCCAGCTACGTGCTGTGGCAGACGCTGGGCGGCGAAGGCACTATCGACAATGCGGAATGGCCAGTGGCGGATGACGCCGCAATGGTCGAAGATTCTCTGCTGGTCGTGGTGCAGGTCAACGGTAAAGTGCGGGGTAAAATTACTGTGGCAGCCGAGGCTACACAGGAGCAGGTTCAGGCGCGCGCTGCTGAGGAGCCCCTGGTGGCGAAATACCTTGATGGTGTGAGCATTCGTAAAGTCATTTATGTACCGGGCAAACTGCTTAACCTGGTTGTGGGTTAAGTTCAGGAGGAACTGTGCGACATCCGATTATCAGGTTGTTTGTCATGCTGGCGGCGGTAATCACTGCTGGCTGTGGTTTTCACCCGCGCGGCACCACTCAGGTGCCGACGGAACTGCGAACGCTGGTCTTAGAAACGGGCGATCCTTACGGGCCGCTGACGCGCGTGGTGCGCCAGCAGTTGCGAATCAACAACGTTAACATCGTTGAAGCGACGCAGAAAAACAGCATGGTCGTACCGACCCTGCGTCTGGGCGGGGAATCTCAGGGTCGAAGCACCGCATCCGTCTTCATCAGCGGCACTGCGGCTGAATATCAGATGACGATGGTGGTTACGGCTCAGGTCTTGATTCCCAACAAAGGGATCTACCCTATCAGCACGACCGTTTATCGCTCGTTCTTTGATAACCCGAACGCGGCCCTGGCGAAAGATGCGGAACAGGACATGATCACCCAGGAGATGCGTCAACGTGCAGCCGAACAACTGGTTCGTAAGCTGTTGGCGGTACATGCGGCCCAGATGGACAGCCCGCAGACATCCTCTTCGTCAACGGTGGCAAAACCGGTTCACTCTGCTGCGGGAACGGCCTCTTCCGCGGCACCCCTGACGCAATGATCAGGATTTATCCGGAACAACTCAGCGCGCAGCTCCGTGAGGGGCTGCGCGCCTGTTATTTATTAACCGGCAATGAACCTCTGTTGTTACAGGAAAGTGCGGATGCCATTCGCGCCAGCGCCGTGGCGCAGGGCTTTGAAGAACATGTGAGTTTTACCCTGGATGCACAAACAGACTGGGACAGCCTGTTTGTCAGTTGCCAGTCAATGAGCCTGTTTACTCAGCGACAGACGCTTACATTGCAGTTTCCTGAAAATGGTCCCAATGCCGCCATCGCCGAACATCTGATCACGCTCGCCTCGCTGCTTCATGAGGATATTTTGCTGATTTGCCGGATGGCGAAACTCAGCAAAGCGCAGGAAAACAGCGCCTGGTTTAAAGCGCTGTCAGCCCATGCGGTGCTGGTCCCCTGCCAGACGCCGGAGCAGGCGCAACTGCCGCGCTGGGTCACCAGCCGGGCCAAAGCGATGAGGCTCGCGATCGACGATGCGGCGGTCCAGCTACTCTGTTACTGCTACGAAGGTAACCTGCTGGCGCTGGCGCAGGCACTTGAACGTCTGTCTCTTCAGTGGCCCGATGGCAAGCTCACGCTACCGCGCGTTGAAGCCGCAGTCAGTGATGCCGCGCACTTTACGCCTTATCACTGGGTCGACGCGCTACTGGCAGGCAAGAGCCGTCGCGCACTGCATATCCTGCAACAGCTGGAAAGTGAAGACAGCGAAGTGACGATATTGCTGCGGACGCTGCAGCGCGATCTGATGACCCTGCTGCACCTGCAACGTCATCAGACACAGCAACCTCTGCGTACACTGATGGATCAACAGCGCATCTGGCAAAATCGCCGTCCTCTCTTTACTGAGGCGTTGCAGCGCCTTGATGCAGCGCGCTTACAACAGGCAATCCATCTGTTGACGCAAATCGAAATTACGCTGAAACAGGATTATGGACAATCGGTCTGGCCACAGTTGCAAACGCTGTCGATGCTGATTGCCAACCGTGCTTTTCCCGCGAGTTTTGCCCATGTCTGATTTACACGCCCTGTTTGGCGGCACCTTCGACCCGATCCATTTCGGCCATTTACGCCCGGCAGAAGCGCTGGCGCAGCAAACTGGTCTGGCCCGGGTTACCCTGTTGCCCAACAATGTGCCGCCGCACCGACCGCAGCCGGAAGCCAGTCCGCAACAGCGCCTGGCGATGCTGCGGTGCGCTATTCGCGATCTGCCGCTTTTTGATATCGATACGCGCGAACTGCAACGGGACACGCCCTCATGGACTGTCGATACGTTAGAAGCCATACGGGCTGAACGTGGCGATCAGCCGTTAGGGTTTATTATCGGTCAGGACTCATTACTGACGCTTGCAAAATGGCATCGCTGGCAGGATTTACTGAGCCTGTGTCATCTGCTGGTGTGCCAGCGACCAGGCTATCCGACTGAAATGGCGACGCCGGACATGCAGGACTGGCTGGACAGACACGTGATCCACGATCCTCAGGAACTGCAGCAGCGTCCGGCCGGCGGCATCTGGCTGGCAGAAACCCCGCGCTATGCCATTTCAGCTACCGAAATTCGCAAGCGTCGTCATCAGCATCTCGCCTGTGACGATTTACTGCCCGCCTCGGTAATCGACTATATCGACCGCGCCGGCTTATATCGCGACTGATATGGGCGTGATATACTACGCCGCTAAATTTTTCGGCTGTATCCCGGGCGTCAGCCAGCCCGCTCTCACCAGTTTTTAAAGGGGAACCTTTTGCAAGGTAAAGCACTCCAAGAGTTCGTTGTTGATAAGATTGATGATTTGAAAGGTCAGAACATCGTCACCCTCGACGTTCAGGGTAAATCAAGCATTACTGATTTCATGATCATCTGCACCGGCACCTCGACGCGCCACGTTACCTCAATCGCTGAACACGTTGAGCAAGAATCCCGCGCCGCCGGCCTGATGCCGCTGGGCGTTGAAGGCAAGACGGCCGCTGACTGGGTTGTGGTCGACCTCGGTGAAGTCATCGTGCATGTGATGCAGGAAGAGAGCCGTCAGTTATATGAACTGGAAAAGCTCTGGGGTTAAGCGGTGAAATTGCAGCTTGTTGCCGTCGGCACCAAAATGCCTGACTGGGTGCAGACCGGTTTTATGGAATACCTGCGTCGTTTTCCCAAAGACATGCCGTTTGAACTGACGGAAGTTCCGGCGGGCAAACGGGGTAAAAATGCCGACATCAAACGCATCCTGGAAAAGGAAGGTGAAGCGATGCTGGCCGCCACAGGTAAAGGCAACCGGATTGTCACGCTGGATATTCCCGGACAGCCCTGGGAAACCCCACAGTTGGCCCAACAGCTGGAACGCTGGAAACAGGATGGCCGCGATGTCAGCCTGCTGATTGGCGGCCCGGAAGGGTTAGCGCCAGCCTGCAAAGCGGCGGCGGAACAGAGCTGGTCGCTTTCGGCCTTAACGTTGCCTCATCCGCTGGTGCGCGTGCTGGTTGCCGAAAGCCTCTATCGCGCATGGAGCATTACGACAAATCATCCTTATCATCGTGAATAACCGATAAGCTCACTCCAGACATTACAAGTAGCGGATGAAATTACAAAGCAACGCCTTTCGCGATTACAGCGCCGAACAAAAAGTCTTTGTCCGCAGGGCTTTTATTGCTTTTGTCGGCGTCTTACTGCTCTCCTCCGTGCTGGTGGTTAATCTCTATCACCTGCAGATTTTACGTTTCGACGATTACAGTACCCGCTCCAACGAAAACCGAATCAAACTGGTGCCGGTCGCGCCCAGCCGCGGCATCATCTATGACCGCACGGGTACGCCGCTGGCCCTGAACCGGACCATTTATCAGGCGGAACTGGTGCCGGAAAAGGTCGATGACCTGAAACAAACCCTGCAAAATTTGCGTCCGGTCCTCGAACTCACCGATGAGGATATCGAGGCGTTTGAAAAAGAGCGTAAACGTTCGCGCCGCTTCACGTCGATTCCGGTTAAAACCGGGTTGAATGAGGTGCAGGTGGCGCGCTTTGCGGTGAATCAGTATCGCTTTCCTGGCGTAGAAGTGAAAGGCTACCAGCGCCGCTATTATCCCTATGGCCAGACACTGACTCATGTTGTGGGCTATGTGTCGAAAATTAACGACCGCGACGTGGCCCGTCTGGATAAAGAGGGAAAATGGCCCAACTATGCGGCAACGCATGATATCGGCAAACTCGGTATCGAAGCCTATTACGAAGACCTGCTGCATGGCAAAACCGGCTATGAAGAGGTCGAAGTTAACAACCGTGGCCGGGTCATACGGCAGTTGCACGAGCAGTCGCCCCAGGCCGGTCGTGATATTTATCTGACTATCGATCTCAAACTGCAGCAGTATATCGAGACGCTGCTGGCCGGTAGTCGTGCAGCGGTCGTGGTCAGCGATCCGCGCACCGGTGAGATTCTGGCGATGGTGTCGACCCCCAGCTACGATCCCAACCTGTTCGTTGACGGCATTTCCAGCAAAGACTATCGCGGCTTGCTGAACGATGAAAATCGCCCACTCTATAACCGCGCGATTCAGGCCGCTTATCCGCCTGCTTCTACCGTTAAACCCTATGTTGCCGTCTCCGCCCTGAGTGCGGGGGTGATTAACCGCAATACCAGCCTGTTCGATCCTGGCTGGTGGCAACTCCCCGGCTCCGAGAAACGCTACCGTGACTGGAAAAAATGGGGACATGGTCGCCTGAATGTCACCAAATCGCTGGAAGAGTCCGCTGATACCTTCTTTTATCAGGTTGCCTATGACATGGGCATCGATCGCCTGTCGGAGTGGATGACGAAATTTGGCTATGGCATGCGCACCGGCGTTGACCTGCCTCAGGAAAGCGCTGGCAACATGCCGACGCGTGACTGGAAAATGCGTCGCTTTAAAAAGCCCTGGTATCAAGGCGATACCATTCCAGTCGGCATCGGTCAGGGTTACTGGACAGCGACACCGTTGCAGATGAACAAAGCGATGATGATTCTTATCAACGACGGCATCATCAAAGTGCCGCATTTGCTGCGCGCGACCCGTGAAGGCCGTACGCTGGTGCCTTATCGTCAGCCGCCTTCCCAGCCGATTGGCGATATCCACTCTGGCTACTGGGAAATTGCCAAAGACGGCATGTACGGCGTCGCCAACCGACCAAACGGCACGGCCCACAAAAGCTTTGCCGATGCGCCTTACAAAATTGCCGCGAAGTCCGGTACCGCACAGGTCTTCGGTCTGAAAGAGAACGAAACGTATAATGCGCATAAAATCGCTGAACGCTTACGTGACCATAAGCTGATGACCGCTTTCGCGCCTTACGATAAACCACGCGTTGCCGTCACCATGATTCTGGAAAACGGCGGGGCCGGTCCGGCAGTGGGCACGGTCATGCGCCAGATTCTGGATCACATTATGTTAGGCGATAACAATACTGTCCTGCCGGATGCTGCGCCTACACCACCTGGCTATGAAGGTGAATAATCATGTCGATGAATGACAGCCCGCAGAAGCGGACGATCTGGATGCGCATGCACATTGATCCGCTGTTTATGCTGATCATCCTTGCGCTACTGACCTACAGCGCCATTGTTATCTGGAGTGCCAGCGGCCAGGATCCCGGCATGATGGAACGTAAACTGGGCCAGATCGCCATGGGATTAGTGGTGATGCTGGTGCTGGCGCAGGTCCCGCCGCGAGTGTATGAAGGCTGGGCACCTTATCTGTATATTATCTGCGTCATTCTGCTGATCGCGGTGGATGCTTTTGGGCAAATCAGTAAAGGCGCACAGCGCTGGCTGGATTTGGGGTTTGTCCGCTTTCAGCCTTCCGAGATCGCCAAAATTGCGGTGCCGTTAATGGTGGCGCGTTTTATTAACCGCGATGTCTGTCCACCTACCCTGAAGAATACCGCAATTGCGCTGGTGCTGATTTTTCTTCCCACACTGCTGGTGGCCGCACAGCCTGACCTCGGCACCTCAATTCTCATCGCCGCGTCCGGGCTGTTTGTGCTGTTTCTGTCGGGCATGAGCTGGAAACTGATTGGCATTGCCGTCCTGTTGGTCGCAGCCTTTATTCCTATCCTGTGGTTCTTCCTGATGCATGATTATCAGCGAGACCGCGTGATGATGCTGCTTGATCCGGAAAGCGACCCATTGGGCGCGGGCTATCACATCATTCAGTCAAAAATCGCCATTGGCTCCGGCGGCTTGCGCGGTAAAGGCTGGCTGCACGGTACTCAGTCACAGCTGGAATTCTTGCCGGAACGTCATACGGACTTTATTTTTGCCGTGCTGGCCGAAGAGCTGGGTCTGGTCGGCGTGTTGTTACTGCTGGTGCTCTACCTGCTGTTAATCATGCGCGGCCTGATCGTCGCCGCCCGGGCACAGACCACCTTTGGGCGCGTCATGGCGGGCGGATTAATGTTGATTTTATTCGTCTATGTTTTCGTTAACATTGGCATGGTTAGTGGTATCTTACCGGTGGTTGGCGTTCCGCTGCCGCTGGTCAGCTATGGCGGCTCGGCGCTTATTGTGCTTATGGCGGGATTTGGCATCGTAATGTCGATCCACACACACCGAAAAATGTTATCTAAAAGTGTTTAAGAGGTCGCAGATGCGTAAGGACTGGCTTGGCGTTGTATTGGCTTCAATGGTGTTGGCTGCATGTTCTACCCAGGAACCGCAACAGCAGAGTGCTCCACCCCAGCCCGCCTACAATGGCCCGGTGGTGGAAATTCCTGGCGTTGAGCCGCGTTATGAGCCGGTCAATCCGTCGACCAGTCAGGACTACAGCGTCAATGGCAAGACTTATCACATCATCAAAAATCCGGCTAACTACAGTGAAGTCGGATTAGCAGCCTGGTATGGCGACGAAGCCCAGGGCAGCCGTACCGCCATCGGCGAGGCTTTTGATCCGGATGCCCTGACCGCCGCGCATCCGACACTGCCGCTGCCAAGTTATGTGCGCGTCACGAATCTGGCCAACGGACGTCAGATTGTCGTGCGCGTTAACGATCGTGGCCCTTACACGCCAGGACGCATTATCGATCTGTCGCGTGCGGCCGGCGATCGTCTGAACATCTCCAATAACACCCGCGTCCGCGTGGATTACATCAGCGTCGCGCCAGATGGCACGCTCTCGGGTCCGGGTACTATCGGTACTGTTGTGGCAAAACAGAGTTACGCCCTGCCCGCGCGTCCCGATCTGAACGGCCCCGTCATGAGTTCGCCCTCCGTCATGAACGGCGGCGGTCAGACGCAAACGGCACCGGCAATGGAAACGGCACCTGCCGCACAGGACGTGTCGCCTATCAGTAATGCGACGCTGAAAACGGACAATGCCATGGGCGCGCCCGTTCAGAGCAGTGGTTTCCTGGGGGCCCCTCAGCCCTTACCGAGCGGTGTTCTGGAAGGCAGTGAGCCAGAGGCGGCCCCCGCCGCTGCCGCACCGGTGGTTGCCAGCGCCGCCGCGCCTCACGCCGCTTCAGCCAGCCAGAGCAGCAGCGCTTCGCTGTCCGGCTATGTCGTCCAGGTCAGCGCTATCAATGATGCTGCACGTGCGCGCCAGCTGCTCAGCAGTCTGCGCCAGCGCTTCGGCGTACCCGGCGCAGTGGAAAACGCGGGGAACAACGTCTATCGCGTACAGCTCGGCGGTTACAAAACCCGTGCCGAAGCTGTGGCGCTACAGCAGCGCCTGAGCCGTGAGGGCCAGAGCGCGGCTTTTGTGACCACCGCAGGTCGTTAAACAACAGCTTTACTCATAACTGGTAACGTCTGTTAACAACCCAGTTATCAAGCCGGATGCCTGTTAATCAGGCATTTGTTATGATGAATGACTTTTTTTAACCCTAAACCCATGGATGTTGTCGTCCCACACATGAACACGCTGAAACCTTCTCGTTTGTTAAAACGCCTGACAGTGGGATCACTGATCGCTTTCTCTCTCAGCCATGCCGCCATTGCTGATGATGTCAATCTTAAGACCATGATTCCGGGCGTTCCGGATATTGATGCGGAAGCCTACGTTCTAATCGACTACAACTCAGGCAAAGTGCTGGCTGAAAAGAACGCCGATGCACGCCGCGATCCTGCCAGTCTGACAAAGATGATGACCAGCTACGTGATCGGTCAGGCAGTGAAAGCCGGGAAAATTCATCAGGACGACATGGTGACTGTTGGTCAGGATGCCTGGGCAACGGGCAATCCGGTCTTTAAAGGATCATCACTGATGTTCCTGAAACCCGGCGATCGCGTACCGGTTTCTCAGTTAACGCGCGGTATCGTCCTGCAGTCCGGCAATGATGCCTGCGTCGCGATGGCGGACTATGTTGCCGGCAGCCAGGATGCTTTCGTAGGGCTGATGAACAACTACGTGAAAGCGCTGGGTCTGCAGAACACGCACTTCCAGACCGTCCATGGCCTGGACGCCGAAGGCCAATACAGCTCCGCCCGTGATATGGCGTTGATTGGTCAGGCGCTTATCCGCGATGTGCCGGAAGAGTATGCGGTTTACAAAGAAAAAGAGTTTACCTTCAACAACATTCGCCAGATGAACCGTAATGGTCTGCTGTGGGATACCAGTCTGTCGGTTGACGGGATCAAAACCGGCCATACCGCAGCGGCGGGCTATAACCTGGTTGCCTCTGCGACAGAAGGTCAGATGCGCCTGATTTCCGCCGTAATGGGTGGACATACCTTTAAGGGCCGTGAAACCGAAAGCAAAAAGCTGCTGACCTGGGGCTTCCGCTTCTTTGAAACGGTTGCACCGTTGAAAGCCGGCAAAGAGTTTGCCTCTGAGCCCGTGTGGTTTGGTAACAGCGATCGCGTACAGCTGGGCGTGGAAAAAGATGCGTATCTGACCATTCCTCGTGGCCGTATGAAAGACCTGAAAGCCAGCTATGTGCTGAGCAATACTGAACTGCATGCGCCGTTGAAGAAAAATCAGGTTGTGGGCAGCATCAACTTCCAGTTAGATGGCAAAACCATCGATCAACGCCCTCTGGTGGTGCTGAACGAAGTCTCTGAAGGCGGCTTCTTTAGCCGTATCGTTGACTACATCAAACTGATGTTCCATCACTGGTTTGGTTAAAGGTGCATGGCGGCGGTTGAAAAACCGCCACCTCGCCCCCATTACAGGTTAATATGATGCTCACGCTTCGGCGGGAGCCTGTTTTTTAAGTACCGGAGTGATTATGAAAACCAAACTGAATGAACTGCTCGAATTCCCGACCCCGTTTACCTATAAAGTGATGGGGCTGGCACAACCGGAGCTGGTTGATTTGGTGCTTGAAGTGGTGCAGCGCCATGCTCCCGGCGATTACAGCCCTGAGGTGAAACCGAGCAGCAAGGGTAACTATCACTCGGTCAACGTCACCATTAATGCGACACATATCGAACAGGTTGAAACCCTGTATGAAGAACTGGGCAAAATTGAAATCGTGCGCATGGTGTTGTAACACTGTCAGTCATACTGCCAACGGGCCATGTCGGTGCTACCGAATGGCCCGTTTTTGTTTGCAGACCGCGCCGGTGCGGCGGAAAATGTCTCAGCCTTCCTTTTACGCTCATCATTTCACTTCCGCGCGGCCGGCGTTATACTCAGCCTCTGCCCTCTTAACGGATATTCGTTTTGTCAGCTGAAACGCTCCTTATTCGCCAGCCTGGTTTATGTGACTGGCAGTTAACCTCAGACGCGATGCATCGCTACACCGACCAGCGCGACGCCGAAAGCCGTGATGAAGTCTGGCTGGTTGAACACCCGCCGGTCTTTACCCAGGGCCAGGCAGGCAAAGCCGAGCACCTGTTGATGCCCGGCTCGATTCCGGTGGTACAGAGCGATCGCGGCGGCCAGGTGACCTATCACGGTCCGGGTCAGCAGATCATGTATGTGCTGATCGATGTTAAACGTCGCAAAACCGGCGTGCGTCAGCTTGTCACCGCGTTAGAAGAAACGGTGATCGCCGTACTGGACAGCTTTGGTGTGGCGGCTCGGGCGCGCGCCGATGCACCCGGCGTTTATGTCGGAGAAGAAAAAATCTGCTCGCTGGGCCTGCGCATTCGCAAAGGGTGCTCGTTTCATGGGCTGGCTCTCAATGTCGATATGGATCTCAGCCCCTTTTTGCGTATCAACCCCTGCGGTTACGCGGGCATGCACATGACGCAGTTAAAACATTTTTGCCCGGAGGTCACGCTGGCGGATGTCCGCCCACGGCTTGCCGAGACCTTCGCCCGCCAGTTAGGTTATCAGCAGGTGGAATGGCATGAGACGGAACCGGCCTTACCTTGACGGTGCGTGCGTATTTACAAATATGTAACTTATCACGCACGTCTGTGGCTGCTTCCTGGCCGCTGAGATGATATAATTTTTGCACTTTTTTCAAATAAAGTTGAAAGCCGCCTTCTCGGGTTGAGTGAGACAGCTTTCAAATCGCAATCCGACCGGAACCTGCTGATTTATGAGTAAACCAATTCAGATGGAACGCGGCGTCAAATACCGTGACGCAGACAAAATGGCGCTGATCCCGGTGAAAACCGTGGCCGTTGACCGGCAAGAAATCTTACGCAAGCCGGAGTGGATGAAAATCAAACTGCCTGCGGACTCCAGTCGTATTCAGGGCATTAAAGCGGCGATGCGTAAAAACGGTCTGCACTCTGTTTGTGAAGAAGCCTCCTGCCCTAACCTTGCCGAATGCTTTAACCACGGTACCGCCACCTTTATGATTCTGGGTGCAATTTGTACCCGCCGTTGCCCGTTCTGCGATGTGGCACACGGTCGCCCCAACGCGCCCGACGCGAATGAACCCGGTAAGCTGGCACAGACCATTGCCGACATGGCATTGCGCTATGTGGTAATCACCTCCGTGGACCGCGACGATCTGCGCGACGGCGGTGCTCAGCATTTTGCGGACTGTATTACCGCCATCCGCGAAAAAAGCCCTAATATCAAGATCGAAACGCTGGTACCCGACTTCCGTGGTCGCATGGATCGTGCGCTCGAGATTCTGACCGCCACCCCACCAGATGTGTTTAACCACAACCTTGAGAACGTGCCGCGTGTATACCGTCAGGTGCGTCCGGGTGCCAACTATGAATGGTCGCTGAAGCTGCTGGAGCGTTTTAAAGAGGCGCATCCTGATGTACCGACGAAATCCGGTTTAATGGTTGGTCTGGGTGAAACCAATGCTGAAATCATTGAGGTCATGCGCGATCTGCGTCGTCACGGTGTGACAATGCTTACTCTGGGACAGTACTTACAGCCCAGCCGTCACCATTTACCTGTTCAGCGTTATGTCAGCCCGGCGGAGTTCGATGAAATGAAAGAAGAAGCGCTGGCGATGGGCTTTACCCACGCGGCCTGTGGACCCTTTGTGCGTTCTTCTTATCATGCGGATATGCAGGCAAAAGGGCTGGAAGTGAAATAAGCATTTGCCGTTGTGTCAGGTGCAGAAAAAACAAAAACCAGATTGTCCGCAATCTGGTTTTTTTCTGCAGTCAGAAATAAAAAGTAACACTTCTGTCATTCTGACGCGGTCTTACTCTTTATGAGAAACGCGTTCTGCAGGGGTTTCTTCCGCTGAGGTACGTGCTGCACTGGAATCTTCGTCTTTCATAGCCTTTTTAAAGCCTTTGATTGCGGAGCCCAGATCGCCACCCAGAGAACGTAACTTGTTGGTGCCAAAAAGCAGTACGATAAGCGCACCGATAATCAGCAGCTTGGCAATACTGATACCTTCCATATTTAACCTTATAATCTGACGAATAACGGTAATGACTATTTAGGCGCAGTTTAGGGGCAACCTCAAGCGGAATCTGTAACAGAGTAAGAAAACGTCCGACGCATTTTATGCGCTACGCTTTGCCCGTTCCCCCCGCGCCTCGGGGATCAACGCGCCGGATCCAGCTCTGGCCGGGCAAAGCGACGGTTCTCCAGCACCGGCAGCATAGCCCTCGCCGCCGCAATGCGCTGTGGGTCCAGATCGGCAACGATCAAAGCAGGCGACTCCGCGGCGCGACTTATGGGTACGCCCAGCGGATCGATCACCATACTGTTGCCAATATTACGTGCGCCGCACTCGCCCACCGCCAATACATAACAGGTATTTTCCAGCGCTCGCGTTCGGGTGAGTAAATCCCAGTGCATCTCTTTTAGCGGTCCTCTGACCCACGCTGATGGCACGACCAGCACGTCAGCACCATCCAGCACCAGACGTCGTGCCATTTCCGGAAACCGCACGTCATAGCAGGTCATCAGCCCAACGTTCATGCCCGCCACGGGCACCAACGGCGGCACGTCCTGACCGGCCTCAACCCGCGCCGATTCCTGCATTGAAAAGGCGTCGTACAGATGCAGCTTGCGGTATTCCGCCAGAATCTTGCCGTCGCGAATGGCCACCAGAACGTTAAAGACTTTATGGCTGTCGCCCGGCACATGCATCCCGAACACGGTCGTCAGCGCCTGCCCCTGGCTGGCGGTCAGTAACTGGGTCAGAAACGGGCCGTTCAGCGGTTGGGCCGCTTCCCGTATCCAGTCAGGGTTGGTCATATCTGTGGCCAGCACGGCCTCCGGTAGCACCAGCAGATCGGCGCTGGCTTCCCGGGCTTGTGCCATCATGTTTATACAGGCTTGCGCATTCTCCTGCCATTCCCGTTTAACGACAAACTGACCCAGCGCGACTTTCATTCGTCATCCTCCCTGCCGACAGCAGCCCTGCTGTGGCGCTTATAATGGCTGTAAGGCTTTCACATGGTAGCGTGGTGATTCAACATACCCTTCGCGGCCATAAAACTGGTTGGCTTTAAGGCGTGACGCATGACAATGTACTTCCATGCGATCACAGCCATGTTGCGCCGCCAGCGCTTCAGCCTGCTTAAGCAGCGTCTGTCCCACCCCTTTGCTGCGCTCACCATCGGCAATACAAAAATAGCTGATGCGGGCAAAATCACCGGCCAGGGCCAGTTGTGGGATGAAGTGCATAGAGAGAAAACCCAGCACCTGATTACCGTGTTCGGCCACCAGCAGCGTTTCACTGGGATCGGTTATCAACTGGGCAAGGCGCTGTTCAATAAACGACTCTGTGCCGCCATAACCTAATTCACTTAACAGCGCGCTCAACACGAAACTGTCCCTGGCCTGGGCGGGGCGAATATTCATCCTGTCACCTCTTCCTCTGCGATGTAGAAAGGTAGTTATAACCCGATCAGCCCGAAAATGCTGCCTCGGGAGGTTGTTATAATTATGTTACAGGAGCTATCTGTGACTGGTAGCGCAATTTATGCGCTGAAATACCGTCCTGACGGCGGATAAGCGGCTGGCTGGATTAAGAAAGGCAGCAGGAAAGCAGCAGTTCGTGTGGTTAAAGTGAGCAACACCGCAAGCAGGGTTCTCGCCGCAGCAAAAATCAGATTAACGCAGGCATAAAAAAACCCGCCAGAAGGCGGGTTTTTAGAATTCTGACTGTTAACTTACAGACTGATAACGTTAGCAGCAGATGGGCCTTTTGCGCCGTCAGTGATTTCAAACTCTACACGCTGACCTTCAGCCAGAGTTTTGAAGCCATTGCTCTGGATCGCAGAGAAGTGTACGAATACATCTTTGCTGCCATCTTCAGGAGTAATGAAACCGAATCCTTTAGATTCATTAAACCACTTAACGTTACCTTTAATCTTAGACATCTATATTACCTTTACATGAAAAATGGACACTAAACTGTGTCGTCATCTAGTACAGCAATTGCTGAAGGTTTTGTCCAGCCTGATTTGATGAAAAAGTGATAAATATCCATTTTATTTACCCTTCGGTGACTTATTCACTGGCGCGGACAGTTAAAACTGCCAGCGCACCCAGGCAAAATACACGTTCCCGTTGTTATAAGTCCCTGGAATGTAAGTCATTTGAAAGTTCACTGGGCCGTAACCTACTGATGCCAGAGGTAATATAGCCGGGATGGGATAATATCCCCAGTTATCCCTTGCCGTTACCCCAACCGTATAGCCCAGTCCATAATGAAATGCCTGATTAGTGAGCGGGCGCCAGGTCGCTTCCCAGCCATAGCCTGTAAAGGGTTCCCAATGATTAAAGGAGTCTTTGAACGCCATCGCATAAAGGCCATGCCAGTTCCCTTTCTCGTCGTAACGGGAAACGCCACCGCCCGCTCCCCAAGGACGTTCGTTGTAGCGATCAATATGCTCTCTGTCATAGGTCCAACGGTTGTGCCAGGTGATGGCAGGCACATAAAGATCGATGCTCTGCGGTTGTTCCCAGGTTTGCTGAACATTATCGCTAAAGATGTTCCAGCCGGATTTGATTTGCTGGGTAAATGTGGCGGCCTGGAGGGAAAAAGAGACAAACAGGGCCAAAAAAGGGCCTGAAAAAAGAGATTTATTCACGTCAATGCTACCTGTATCGTTTCGATTAAATTCAGTATTCCACACTGAAACTCAGTAACGGAAAAACGCCTCAATCCCGGATACGTGTCCCTCTCCGGGTATTTTCAGCATGTAATTATCATTCATGTTACGGAAAAGTGGGGAAATTTTAACGTAAAAAATCTGAACACATCCCAAACGGCAAGGGCAAATAGCCGCTTACCTGCCCTTCAGCCAGCGAAACAGCAACTTACAGGCAACCGGGCTTACTGAGAAGCCCGCTAAAATATGGTGTGTCCCTGTCCTACTCCTCTATGAAACCGGGCGCTGATCCTGCTTGTGCGGGCGTACGAGGGCCTTGATGAGAAGAACAGCGATTGCGGCCACAACGTACCCGGGGATGGCACAGCCTTGTCGGGATGACGCAGAGATGCAGGCTGAAATACGAAGGGGAGAGAAACAACACACAGGAAAATTTTAGGCATCGGGCACCCGTCTGGATGCCCGAAAAAACACGATCAGAAGATGAGCTTAAACACGCCTGTCAGCGTCAGCAGTCCGACGATAAAAATGATGGCGATGATCCACAAAATTATTTTCATTTCATATCCCTTACCTAATAAAACAATCCCCTGACAGTATAGGCGAGATTTTGCCGTTTGCTTTTTGCCAGCCGTGATCGCATACCGGAAGGCAATAATCGGTTTTAGCGGTTTCTTTCTGTGAGAAGTATCGCATCGCGTGGCTTTAGTGCGGCCTGCCGTTTCGTTTTGCAGATTATTCCTGGCTAAAATTTATGCCGACAGGAAAGCCCGAGAATGTTGACAGTCCAAATGCAGAGCAGGGAGAGACCTTATGAGCAGTATTAATACCAGTATGGGCCGCTACAGCCTTAAGGCAAAGTACAGCGGCGACAAAATCAAAGGTTTTTTCGCCATCAATGATGAAGGCGGCACGCAACTGACCCGACAAGAGTTTGCGGAGCATTACCTTGATGATGTGGTCAACAATGTGATTTATCCGGTTACGGGCGGTAACCGTGAGATTGCCCGCGCACTGCGAGAAGAAATGGTGAAAGCGGGTTTTGAAGATGCAGATTAACCTTTTGGGCCGCCCGTTCTGTGCGGCCCTTTTGTTTTCTACACTCTGATTTCTATACCACGTAAGAGAGCAACAAACAGCCCACCAGCCCACACACCGAAATAATGGTTTCCAGCGCAGACCAGGAGCGAAGCGTCTCGCCTATCGTCAGGTTAAAATACTCTTTAAATAACCAGAACCCCGGATCGTTAACGTGTGAAAAAATCACACTGCCCGAGCCCACCGCAATGACCATCAGTTCAGGGCTGGCACCGCTGGTCGCAATCAGTGGTGCCACAATGCCGCCTGCCGTAATGGCCGCAACGGTAGCGGATCCGAGTGCAATACGTAACACAGCAGCGATTGACCATGCCATGAAGAGAGGCGACAGACTGGTTGCATGCATCATACCGGCGATATATTTATCCACGCCGCTGTCCACCAGGACCTGTTTAAAGGCACCGCCGCCGCCAATGATGAGCAGCATCATGGCGATAATCTTGATGGAGTCGCTCAGGGTATCCATGACCTGTTCCATACTGCGACCACGATTCAGACCGAAGGTGAAGATAGCAATCAGCACAGCAATCAGTGTCGCCATGATGGGATCGCCAAAGAACTCAGCATAAGGGAGCAAGGCATGCCCTTTAGGCAGAACCATTTCGGCCACCGCGCGCAGCGCCATCAGTATTACAGGCACAAGCGATGTCCAGACGCTGACTCCAAAGCCCGGCATTTCCGCTTCCGTGAAAGTTTTGGGGTTGTACAGGCCTTCCGGAATCGGTTTATCAATGCCTTTCAGGAAACGGGCATAAACCGGCCCCGCAAGAATCACCGTTGGAATGCCCAGTAAGGTGCCAAACAGCAGCGTTTTCCCCATATCTGCGTTGAACAGCGTCGCAATGGCGGTCGGGCCCGGATGGGGAGGCAGAAAACCGTGGGTTACGGACAGTGCCGCGGCCATCGGCACGCCCACAAACAGCAGCGGGACACGTGCTGATGCGGCGACGCTAAACACCAGCGGCAGCATTAAGACAAAACCGACTTCATAAAACAGCGCAAACCCCACGATGAAGCCGGTCAGCACGAGCGCCCACTGAATATGCCGCGTGCCAAACTTCGCAATCAATGTGGTGGCAATACGCTGCGCACCGCCGCAGTCGGCCAGCAGTTTACCGAGCATCGCGCCAAAACCCATAATCAGCGCCAGACCGCCCAGCGTGCCGCCCACGCCATTTTTAATTGAAATAATCACTTTGTTGACCGGCATGCCCTGCATCACGCCCACCGCCAGCGCAACCAGAATCAACGCGATAAAACCATTAAGTTTAAAGCGAATCATCAGCAGTAACAGTAATGCCACGCCAATCGCCACATAGAGTAATGGCATAATTTTTCTCCACCTGATGCCCTGAATGATGTCAGTGCCGCTTGGTTATCGTGGTCCCGGAGGACGCTTAAAATCAGGGAAATGTCGTGACATTTATGTTTTGACACACCCTGTTACCGATAACATGTTAAGGGTAACATCCCGACTCGCGCATCACCCCGCCAGGGATGAATTTACGTTTTGCGAAGGTGATCAACTTTTTAACCGACCGCTATCAGAAAGTTTCTTAAGGCCTGACGTTGGGTTTTCGTTACACTCAAAGCTTAGCGAAGAGACAAAAGGATGCGCGGGTGAGTGACAATCTGAGTGAGCTGTACAGCAATCAACATACCCTTTTTGGCCGGGGAAGCCTCAGCAAGCTGATTCCTCTGCTGGCTGCCCAACCCCAGGCCACTCTGCTCTTTTGCGGCCGGTCATTTTTGCAGGGGGAAGCTTATGCACGTATCAAAACCACCCTGAACGATCATATTGTGGGTTATGAAATTGTCAGCCATGAGGCTTCCCCGGCGGATATTGATGGCTGGGTCACCCGCTGGCGAGGGCATGTTGATCGGGTCGTCGCGATAGGCGGCGGAAGCGTACTGGATGCGGCTAAAGCCTTTAGCGCCATGATTCAGCATCCACTCTCCACGGCCCGTTATCTGGAAAAAGTCGGCGATACGGCGGTCAACCCGGTTACCCTTCCCCTCATCGCCGTTCCGACCACGGCGGGCACCGGCAGCGAAGTTACCCAAAACGCGGTGGTGACCGACCAGCAGGATATCCAGATCAAAGCGTCGCTGCGTCATCCGGTATTTGTGCCGCAGGTCGCCATCCTGGATCCCGACTTACTCAAAGGCGCCCCCGATACTGTGCTGGCGACCTGCGGGATCGATGCCTTCACACATCTGTTTGAAGCCTACCTGTCTGGCAAGGGCAACCACTTTACCCGTCAGATGGCCTTGAGTGGGCTGCGTCAGTTTATCCAGGCCTGGCCGGCCTTGAACCAGTTGGATGAAACAGGCGATCGGGCGCGTGAGGCGATGATGATGGCTTCCTGGCTGGGCGGTGTCAGCCTGAGCACTGCCGGTCTGGGCGTGATTCACGGTATTGCGGGCGAGCTGGGGGCGATAAAGCCTTTCCATCATGGCGAAGTCTGCGGCAGGCTGTTATTCACGTTTCTGGACCATCTGGCCGTGAGCCAGCATCCTGAACAACGTCAGTTGATGGCCGACATGCATCAGCAGCTGTTTGGCACGCAAACGGACTCTCCGGCACGTGACCTGAAAGCCTGGCTGCAACGTACCGCGATTACCGCATTCTGGCTGGATGGCCCGACGCTGAGCGAAGCGGACGTGGCCTGGATTCTGGCCCGCGCGAACAGTAAAAACAGTCTGATCAGCTACAGTAAAGATGAGATGCACGACATGCTTGTTCGTGCCTGGACCGTCACCGCGTAGCCCACGGGCGGGCGTTTTGCCCGCCCGCATCAGGCCACTACCTCTGCTGCGCTGCCGCTGTATTGAACGGCGCTTCCCCTGCCAGCATCTGTTCAATCACCTGCAGGACACCTTCCTCATTGTTTCCGGGAGCCAAAAAACGCGCCGTTTGCTTTACCCGTTGCGGCGCATTGCGCATGGCGAAGCTGTACCCGGACTGCTGGAGCATTTCCAGATCGTTACCGCCATCACCAAAGGCCAGCACCTGATCGTGGGAAATGTCCCAGCGCTGTGCCAGCAGGTTCAGGCCATTGGCTTTATGCTGACCGGGCACGATTAAATCTACCGAGCCGTGACCGCTGGATGTGGCTGCTGCCGATCCTGCGTGCAGGCGACCAATATCCGCCATTAAAGGCTCGACGTAATCGTCTGACAGATTCAGCGCAAATTTCAGTATCCGATCGTCAGCCACCTCATCAAGCGTACGTATTGGCTTAAGCCGGTGACAGTAGTGACGCATCTTCACCAGCCACGTTTCATCCATTCCCTCAAAATAATAGGCGCTGTTTCGTCCACAAAGCAGATAACGCAGGTCGGGATAGTGTCCGTTTTTCAACGTATCGAGCACGGCATCAATGTCGCTGCGTGAGAACGCGCCACAGAACAGCTCTTCATCCCTGTCGATAATCAATGCGCCATTTTCAGCGACGAACGCGATCTCGCTGGCGATCTCAGGAAAAAACGACCGCAGTTGGTGGTATTGATTGCCACTGGCGACCACAAACCTGATGTTTCGCTGGCTGAGCTGGTGGTAACAGGCAAGAAAACGGGCGCGGTTGTACTGCTTTTTGTCATCCAGAAAGGTGCCGTCCATATCAACGGCAACCATTTTTACCGTGGTCATCAGAACTCCTTAGCAGGGAAACGTTCAGGATTCACTGTCAGAATAGCCTGATAATGCAGCGTATGTGGCATAAAAAAGGGATGGCATCTGCCATCCCTGTATGGTGATCAATGAAACGCGTTGTTGAGGATGAGTGAGGTGATAATGCCGGTGGCCGCTGCAATCAGCACATAGTTACCATCGATATCCGCCCAGTGCTGCCCTTCCGGTGGCTCTCTCAACCCGCGCTCACGCCAGTCATCGATCCGGTATCTGTCGCCGCAATATTCCCGTGGAACGGGTCGGCCGCGCCGGAATTCATGCCCTTCCCACGCAAACCGATCGTGGTCGTAGTCACGACGCGCATCAGGCGATGGCGGTCCACCCGGTCCCGGCGGTCCTTCGCGTCGCAGGCCCGGCGGGCCGAAACCATCAGGACCGCGTCCCGGATGATGCCATGGGCCACCAGGACCACCGGGGCCATCCGCCAGTCCCGGCAGGCTGTACAGGGTGCTGTATGCTAAAAGGACACTCACTAAAACTGATTTTATTTTTTTCATGGTACTGCCTCCAGTGTAACGGCGACGACGCGCCGTTATGACTACTATCGGCATGAGGCGTCACAATAAGTATCGCCAAAACTCTTAAAAGTCAGCAGATGAAAGCGCCGTGTCTCAGGACGCGCTGAACGACGCCGCAGGTGGAAGAACAACAGGGTGACAGCAGAGACTCACGCGTAATCAGGCGAGCAGGGTCAGCCCGACCATGATGTTAAACGGCACGAAAGCGCGTCAGCCAGAGGCGCGCGGTCATCGGCAACGTAACGGAATCCTTTCCGATAAGCGGATCAGCCTCAACCGCAGCGCGTTATGCAGGCTGACTCAACACATAATTCAGCCTGCACGCGGCGGTCAACAGGTTCGCGCCTCAGGGAAAGGTATCAGGGATAACTCAGCATGACGGGCGCATCCGGTAATTTAGTAAACTGGCGGATAATGTTGTGGTAATCCGCGGTAGGATCCAGGTCACTAAACTGCTTTGGATAAAGATCTTTTGCCAGAATTTCCATACCAATAATGTTGTAGGGATGGTTATAAAAGTGGTGATAAATCCCGTAGGTCTTTCCCTGTTTCACCGGCTCAATCTGCGCCAGCCCTGTGCGTTTTAGTAATGTGGTAAAAGTGGTGGCGACATCCTGTTTATTCGCCCCGTAGCCCAGCGGCAACACGTTGCTGTTGGACCGTTTCGAGCCGGTCATGATGTAAACGTCCGGCTTCATGGCGATGATCTTCTCCAGCGACACAAAACCGGCATTACCGGGCAGCAGTGACGAGCCAATATTTTTGCCGCCGACCGCCTCAACCAGCCCGCCCCAGCCGCTGTGAGCGTGGGTAAAACAGCAGCTGTCGCTGTTACCGGCGATCGGTTCAATAAAGACGGTAGGCTTGTTTTTGACCTGATCGATTTTCGTTTGCAGCGCATGCCAGCGCTGTTGATAAAAATCTGTATAGGCTTTCGCCTCCGCTTCACGGTTCAGCACGCTGCCCAGCAACGTTATCCCTGGCACCGTATTTTGCTTAGGATGCAGTTCGTCATCGACAAACACGACCGGGATATTCAGGCTTTTCAACGTGGTCAGTACCCCAGATTGCATCAGCGCCGGTTTGGCACGCAGTTGCGCAATCATCAGATCCGGCTTCTGCGCCAGCACGCTTTCAAGGTTTACCTGTCCCTGATCGTTGAATCCCATATCCACAATACTGGCAGCCTGCGGCCAGGTTTTCTCCAGCAGCGCCCACGTTTGCGTGTCCTGCTTTTTGGGCAGATTGTTCCAGGCCACGACGCGTTTGAACGGATTATCACGATCCAGCAACGCCAGCGCCATAATGTCGCGCCCGTCCTGCAAAATGATGTGCCGGGGCTCTTTCTGCAGCGTGATACGCTGGCCATCCATGTCGGTGACGGTGACAGGATACGTCGTTGCCGAACAGACGGTTGAGGCCAACAATGTTGCTGCAAAAATACCGAATTTCATGTTTAGTAACCCTGTTAAGGAATAAGAATTATTCTCGTTAACTTTAACATGCAAATTCGTAAAAAATTTAAAACTTTTTTTAACGAATACGTCTGAAGCCGTGAACAGAGGATCGCTGTCCGGCAGAAACACAGGGCGGCGTTGCCAGCCGCCCGTCAGTCACGCCTGCAAAAGCGAATAGAAAATAGCGGAAATGGCAATCAGCCCACTGGCCACCACAAAGACATTACTGAGCTTGCCGCTGTATTGACGCATGGCAGGAACACGATGAATAGCGTACATCGGCATTAAAAACAGAATGACCGCAATCACCGGGCCGCCCAAGGTTTCAATCATGCTCAGAATATTAGGATCGAGCGTCGCCACCAACCAGGTCGTCAGCAGCATAAAGCCTGCCGTCAGGCGATTCAGCCGCTGAGGCGCAATCGTCTTGCCCCGGCTACGCAGCGCTTTGTTAACGATGCCGTTAAACCCTTCGCGTGCCCCTAAGTAGTGCCCGAGAAAGGATTTAGCGATTGCGACCATGGCGATTACCGGCCCCGTCCAGGCGATCAGCGGCGCATTAAAATGGTTCGCCAGATAGGACAATATCGTAATGTTCTGAGCTTTCGCTGACCGCAGGTCATCAGGGGACAGGCTCAGCACACAGCTGAACACAAAGAACATGACGGTCAGCACCATTAACAGGTGCGCGCAGGCCAGAATCCGTGAGCATTTTTGCTCAGCCTGGGCGCCGTATTCCTGACGTTTGGCAACCGCAAATGATGAGATAATCGGCGAGTGATTAAAAGAAAAGACCATCACCGGCAGGGCCAGCCACAAGGTGCTCCACAGGTTGCCGCCGCCGCTGTGCAACGTTTGCAGTGCAGCGCCGTGCCAGTGAGGAATCAGGCAGACGGCCATCAACATCAGCACCGCGACGAAGGGATAAACCAGCACGCTCATCGCCTTGACAATCATGGTCTGGCCGAAGCGCACCACCGTCATCATGCCCACAATTAACAGCAGCGCCAGTAAGGCGCGCGGGGGCGCAGTCAACCCAAGTTGATTGACCATCAGGCTTTCGACCGTATTCGTCATCGCCACGCTGTACATCAGCAAAATGGGGTAGATAGCAAAGAAATAGAGCAGCGTGATCAACCTGCCTGCGCCAGCCCCAAAATACTCCTCCACCACATCCGTGATGTCGCCCGCCGGATGACTGCCTGACAGCACGAAACGCGTTAAGGCGCGATGGGCAAAAAATGTCAGCGGAAAAGCCAGCAGCGCCATAATTATCAGCGGCAACAGACCGCCCATCCCCGCATTGATGGGCAGAAACAGGACGCCTGCGCCGATTGCGGTGCCGTAAAGCCCCAGCATCCAGACGGTATCCGTTTTACGCCAGCCCGTTTCTTCTGTAATGCGGGCAGATTCCAGGGGGCGGGTGTGCGAGGTTTTCATTAGCTTTTCCAGAGTATGCATCAGCCGCAAAGGCGGCCAGTTGCGGGTAAAAGTGTGGCCGTTCTCAGAGGGAACAGGTAAACGCGGGCGACAGGAATGCCTCAGGCTGCCGCTGCGTAATCGATTGCGCGTGCGTTTTTTTACACTATCTGACGACCTGAGTTCAAGTAATGCGTCATATCTTGCAGATTCCGGGCGGGTTATGCGCATCATCCCCTACAGGAAAGGCTTTACAGGCCGTGGTTGTTTCCTGGTTTCACCCCACCGCTCTGCTTACCCGTTTTTCCCTCACTACACTTCAAGCACCCTTACAAATTTTGGCGACGACTGTTGTCGGGCTGGTATCGCCGACCGCGCCGTTGCTGTCCTTCACCGGTTTACAGGAGTCAACTACATGAAAGCCTTAACCTGGCATGGTCCGCATAAAGTCAGCGTTGATAATGTTGCCGATCCCGGTCTGGAAGCGGCCGATGATATTATTCTTCGCGTTACCGCCACGGCTATTTGTGGCTCAGATCTGCACCTGTACCGGGGAAAAATCCCGGGTACGGATCATGGCGACATTTTTGGCCATGAGTTCATGGGCGAAGTGGTGGAAGCAGGTCGCGCAGTGACCGCCGTGGCAAAAGGTGATCGGGTGGTGATTCCGTTTGTGATTGCCTGCGGCGACTGCTTTTTTTGTCATCTGCATCAGTATGCCGCGTGCGAAAACACCAACAGCGGAAGAGGCGCGATCCTAAACCGCAAAAAAATTACGCCACCCGCGGCCCTGTTTGGCTACAGCAAACTGTACGGCGGTATCCCCGGCGGTCAGGCGGAATATGTCCGTGTTCCCAAAGCGAATACCGGTCCGTTTAAAGTGCCTGCAACGCTCCCGGACGAGAAAGTGCTGTTTCTGTCTGATATCCTGCCGACCGCCTGGCAGGCGGTCAAAAACGCTGAGATCAAGCCGGGTTCAAGCGTCGCGATCTTTGGTGCAGGCCCCGTCGGCTTACTCAGCGCCGCCTGCGCCCGCCTGGAGGGCGCAGAACAGATCTATATGATCGATCATAATGACTACCGGCTGGACTTTGCGAGGGAACGTTATGGTGTGATCCCGATTAATTTCGATAAAACTGACGATCCCGCCGCCTGGATCATTGAACACAGTGCGGGCCATCGCGGCGTGGATGCGGTCATTGACGCCGTTGGTTTTGAAGCCAAGGGCAGCCTGACAGAAACGGTATTAACTAACCTGAAACTGGAAGGCAGCAGCGGGAAAGCGTTACGTCAGTGTATTGCGGCTGTTCGCCGGGGCGGGATTGTCAGCGTGCCCGGTGTGTACGCCGGCTTTATTCACGGCTTCCTGTTCGGCGATGCGTTTGACAAGGGCCTGACCTTCAAAATGGGCCAGACGCATGTTCATGCTTATCTGCCCGACCTGCTCAGCCTCATCGAAAAAGGGCATTTAACCCCGGAAGAGATTGTGACGCACCATATGCCGCTGGAGGATGCGGCACGGGGCTATGCCATCTTTGAAAAACGGGAAGAAGCGTGCCGAAAAGTAATTCTGGTGCCGGGCATGACGCCAACCCAGGCGACGCTGTAGCAAACACGGGCGGGGTTTCCCGCCCGTTACAGGTTAACGGTGCTTCGCCTGGGCGTAGGCCGCATCTAAATCCAGCCGCTGCCAGAATGCCTGATCCGCGCCCGGCCCACCCAGTGGGTAACCGGCGGGTAACGCGCTTTTCACCATCAGCGCACGGCGCTGCTTCGCCGACAATTGAGGCAAGGCGGTTTCCAGCAACACCTCTGCGCCGTCGGGAACCGTTAACCTGGCCTTATTGCCTGCCACCTTCGGCAGGTTATAGCTCATGGTGAAACGGTAAAACGGCTTCATGCTGCCAGTGCCATAGGGATCATCCTGTCCCGCAGGTTTTGCGCACACCGCTAATGTGGTACCACACTCTTTTTCCAGCGCACTGCGCAGTTGCTGGCGAGCCTCTGCGAATAACGTCCGGTAAGCAGCATCATTCAGATAATGTGCAACGTTATATTGGGCCACCATGCGCGATCCCATCACGTCCAGCGGATAATGTACGCCCAGAACCAGCCGCGAATACCCGTAACGCGCGCCCCGTTGCAGCAACGCATCAAAACGTTCCGGGATCATCTCAGCCAGCAATAACGCATCGGTGTAGCCGGTATTGGTATGTCCGCTGGGAAAAGCCCCCCCATCGGCCGTATAAGGCTGGTTATCTTTGATCACCGTGTCATCCGGCACCAGATGAATCGTATTGCCTTTGTGCAGGAAAGGACGTGGATAGTCGAAGTGTTTTTTTGCCGCGCTGGTGCTGACTTCACTGGCTTTTATCAGCGCGGCAGCTTTACTCAGCTCGCCTTTTTCATAGGCCGCAAGAAAAGCTTTACCTAAGCGCGGTCCCAGGGCATCGGCAAGGAAATACAGATAGCTAATCCCTTCGGCGTCCGCCAGCGCCTGACGGCGTTCGCCCTGCGTGGCATTAAGATTAATTGATGTCACTGTGGCCCGGTTAGCGTTCATCACGTTATCCGGCAGCGTACTGAATCCCGATAACAGCGCAATGCCCGCCTGTTGCAGGGGTTGGGTCTGGAAATTGTAGCCACTGGCTTTCAGCCAGCGATAGTCGGCGAGTTTGTCACTTTGTTTCGCCTGTTTTAGCTGGTCACGGCTGAGCGTAGGTGCACCGTTCTGGATGGCCGTGCGCTCTGCCGCCAGCGCCTGCAGTTCAAGCGCATTGAATACCGGACTGGATGAGCCCTGAGACGTTTTGTTCGCCAGCGCACTGGCTTCAGACAACGGGATTGCCTGCGCCTGTTGCGTCACGAACAGCGCCGCCGCAATCAGGGTAATGTGCATTTTCATTATTATTCCTTTTTTCTCTGACCTTGCCGGTTGTCACGCTAGCATTGCTGTATGACAGTTTTATTTCGCAAGCCTGGGCCGCGCGTCAGCCGTCAGTGGCAGGCTTATCTCAGAAATCTGTCGCGCTGCGCCAGCAAAACCGCCCGAACCCGCTACGCTAAGGTAGGCATCGTTCGCGGCCGCGGCCGGGGGCGCGACATGGCCTGTCTCTCGTCGGTTGTCTGCGACTGAAGAATGCGCTGGCGAAAGCAGCGTGAGGAGAAAATAAAAACAGAATTGATCGTTGATTCCCGATGCCACATTCATACACTTTCGGGTGGCCAATGCCCGCATCGGCATACGTGCTTATCAAGGGATGTTTACATGAGGTTATCCTATGCGCTTTAAAGGACTTACTATCGGGTTTTTCCTGCTGATACTGGCCATCGCGACGGTGGCTTTTTTCGAGGTATTAGCGCCCTACTTCTCGCCGATTCTCTGGGCTGCCGTGCTGGCCGTGATCTTCCATCCGCTGAAAACGTATTTGCGAGGCAAGCTGGGCGATCGTAACGGGCTTGCCGCCCTGCTGACGCTGTTATGCATCTGTCTGATCGTCTTTACGCCTTTAGCGATTATTGCGTCATCGCTGGTGGTCGAAGTGAATACGGTTTACCACAAGCTGCAAACCAACTCGGCCCAGTTCCCGGTCGTTTTCGCCGATCTGCTGCAACATCTGCCAGGCTGGGCCAAACATTACCTTGCAGAAAACAACCTGGACAATGCTACGCAGATTCAGCAAAAGCTGTCGGCCTTTGCCCTCAAAGGCGGCCAGTACCTGGCCGGTAGCGCCTTTATCATCGGTAAGGGGACATTCAGCTTCACCGTCGGCTTCGGCATCATGCTCTATCTGCTGTTCTTCCTGTTGAAAGATGGGTCGTATCTGGTCCATCTGATTCTGGAAGCGCTGCCGCTGTCTACCTATGTAAAACATCATCTGTTTAAGAAGTTTGCCGCCGTGTCGCGCGCGACGGTAAAAGGCACGGTCGTGGTCGGTGTGGTACAGGGGATTTTAGGTGGGCTGGCCTTCTGGATTACCGATATTGATGGCAGCCTGCTCTGGGGGGCCTTGATGGGTTTCCTGTCGCTTATTCCTGCCGTCGGCTCCGCTATTATCTGGGTGCCCGCTGCGATTTTCTTCTTCGCAACCGGGGCGTTGTGGAAGGGGCTGTTTCTTGTGGGCTTCTTTGTGGTCATCGTCGGGCTGGTGGATAACATCCTGCGCCCACTGCTGGTCGGCAAAGACACCAAAATGCCTGATTACCTGATCCTGATCGCCACCCTGGGCGGAATGGAAATCTACGGCATCAACGGTTTCGTCATCGGCCCGGTGATTGCTGCCCTGTTCATTGCCTGCTGGAATTTACTGTCCGGACGCGATAACCGCGAAAACATCGAGGAAATCGATGAAGAGTTTATCGAAGAGGGGAAAAAACAGTCTGATACGGCGCAGCAGGATGCCGCAGAAGCAGAGGCGGCAAAGGCCGAAGCCTTACAGGCTAAGACCGTTCCGGCCGACCCCGAACAGAAATAGGGAATAAAAAAACCCACCAGCGGTGGGTTTTTTCTACACAAAAGCGGCTTAGTTGGTCGCTTTGTTTTTCAGGTCTTCGGCACCCTGCTTGGTTTTATCCCAGCCTTTCTCGGTGCCTTCTTTAGTTTTGTGCCAGCCTTTCTGCGCACCTTCAGAGATTTTGCTTGAGGTGGCATTGCTCTTACCTTCCGCTGCATGCTCAGACTTCAGCTTCAGCTCCTGGCCTTTGTGCTGCGTCTGATGCAGTTTTTCTTTAGCGGTATCTGCGCCTTTATGCGCTTCAGCGACAGTTTCATCCGTTGTGGTAGCAGCGAAAACTGGCGAGGCCAGTAAAACAGCAGACAGTGCAATAATTGCTTTCTTCATCGTAATTCCCTCTTGTGTGAAATTTGTCGTCTTGCGTAATTATCCTGGCACAGGAGACCAAAGAACGATTTAAGAATAGACCTGAAATGAAATATAGCGAACCTGACTGGTTAAAAGGACACCAGAGGTATAATCGTTGCCTATAACAAATCGAGTTGCTGAGGCGACGGGTCCGGTGCCGCAGGTTTGCGCACGCGACGTGGAGGAGGGGGTTGCTGCATAGCCTGGTGAATCCAGTCCATGATCACTGCTACCACATAAGCCTGCTGATTATCAGTCAGCGTCTGATGTTGCGCAATACCGTGCCACTTTGCCAGGCATCCGCGACAGCAGGTCGCCGTCGCATGCTGAGCAATAAAGACCGGATGACCGCGCATCGGCGTTTGCTTGCCGTCATTCACCGGATGGGCGGCGGACAGACGCTGGTGGATAAACCCGGCGGCGTGCTGTTGCACCCCGGCCTGCCCTTTCGCAAGACAGTAATCGTATTCTTTACGACCCAGACGAAAACGCTGGCGAAAAGGCGAGCGCGACAGACGCGCAAACAGGTCCTCAAACATTGTTCTTCTCTGTCTTAACGATCACGACAACTTTCTTCCTGCCAGATAACGTACGCCCTGCGCGCCAAACGTCTCGCGGTGCGGTTGCCCGGCCTGCAAATGAAAAATGTCTCCTACCTGGTAGGTACGGACACCGTCTTCGGTAAACAGGGTGATATCCCCTTCAAGAATCAGCGCCATCGCCTCAAAAGGATGATCGTGCTGGTCCAGTTCACTGTGGGCTTCACGTTCGACAATGACCGGTTCTGCAAAGCCTTTCTCAGCCAGCAGCGTTCTGAATTGATGTTCTGTCATCGGCATCCTCGTCTGTCATTGGGTTTACTGGCAGTGTAGTCACTCGCGTGCTTTTTTGCCGTTACGTAAAGTAGCGCAAGCAAGGTTGTAACAGAGAATCCCGCATGTGTACTTTCTGCTAATCGTCTCGTTAACACGTCATCTCTTAAACGGATTAAGCATGCCGCACAGGGTAAAGACTGCGCTGTTATTGATCAATCAACGTTCACGCAAGGGCCGCATTGATGCCGCCCGCGCCACAGAACTGCTGCAGCAGGCGGGCATTGATCTGATCCTGCCCGCCCCGGGCGATCGACGTAGTTACCCCGATCTTATTTCTGCTTACGCCGGCCAAATCGATTGGGTGATTGTGGGCGGCGGCGACGGCACGCTCAATGCGGCAGCGCCGGGACTGATGCGCACCGGGCTGCCGCTGGGGATTCTTCCGCTGGGCACCGCCAATGATTTTGCGCGAACGCTGGGGATTCCCACTCAACTGGAACAGGCGGTCAGTGTCATTTGCCAGGGCCATACGCGCTCTGTGGATCTCGGTGAGGTCAATGGTCACCTGTTTCTCAACGTCTCCAGTATTGGTTTCTCGGCTGAGCTGGCTTGTAATCTTACGGCACAGGCGAAAAAGCGCTGGGGCGTGCTGGGTTATGCCTTTGCCGCGTTGCGCATTCTGCGGCAAAGTCGGCCTTTCCGCGCCACGCTGATTCATGGCGGCAAGGCAACCGCCATTAAAACCGTGCAGGTGTCGGTTGGCAATGGGCGCTTTTATGGTGGCGGAATGACCGTACAGCAAAGCGCCGCGCCTGACGATGGCTTGCTGGACGTCTACAGCCTCGAAATCAAACGCAGCTGGCAACTGCTGTTGCTGTTTCCTTCGCTGCGACGCGGCACTCATGGCCGCTGGCGCAATGTCCGCACGTTCAGCACGACCGCCCTGACACTGCAAACGCGTCGGCCACACTTTATTAATGCAGATGGTGAGATCATCGGGCAAACGCCAGCCCATTTCCGCCTGCTTAATGATGCGTTGAGGGTGCTGGCTCCCGCCCCCTCCGGCAGGGAAAAGCCTTAAGAGCTTACAGGTAGTGCGGGGCGCTTGCGCATAGCGCTCAGCGCCAGGATGACCAGCCCCAGCCCAATCAGCACCAGGAAGTAGTAATTGAGTAAATGCCAGAGCCCGATGCCGGCGATCCCGCCCGCCAGGAAAGAGAGGATCGTGTAGGTATGCAGCCGCAGGCGCTCAACATACAGCGGCGCGTCTTTTGGCGACGCCTTACGCCGAAGCACATCAAACAGCATCGCCAGCTCGATTCCAATGTCGGTGGAGGTCCCGGAGACATGTGTCGTTCTGACGCGCGCATTGGAGATGCGGGTCACCACCGCATTTTGCAGGCCCATCAAAAAACTCAGGCTCAGAATCAACAGCGCGCCGGACGACGCCAGCGTGTAATGGGCTTCGGTTATGCCCAGCGCCACCAGCGCCGCACCTTCCAGCAGAATATTCACAGCGTAGATTGTGCGAATCTGCCGTCGGCGTCCGGCATTAATAATCAGCGTCGATACCATCGCGCCAAAAATAAACATGCAGACAATCAGCAGGAAAAAGATGCCCTGATGCACATTGGCTTTGGCCAGATAATCCGACAGTGAGGATACGTTGCCTGTCATATTGGCCGAGAAGAAACCGACTATCTCAAAGGCAGCCGTGTTTAACGCGCCGGCGACAGCGGCAAGCGTGCAGGCAAGACGGCTGTCCGCGATATGCGTCCGTTCGGTTTCCGTGCTGATCAACATAATGTTCACTCAGATACGATGCGATTGGCTCTATCATTCGCTGAGTTCGTTAAGGAAACAAGCGCTAATTCAGCGACGTAGACCTCCGTCTGCCTGACTCTGTTTCACGAGAGGGTAGAAGCTATTACTGTGTCATTCGGCGCGAAGCCGGATGGCCTTTTCGGCTGGCGTGGCCTGTCTCCCTCTGTTCTGCTACTTACCGCCATAGAGAGACTGTTTCGACAACAATGCCGCACCTTATCAGGCTGTGTTCGCGTCTGTTGTGTTGGCCTCTGCTGCCCCGCTTCACGCTGTTCATAGCAACAGCATCAGAGAACATCGTCAGGAGAGCATATTTTATCTCGTCAGATCCGAACGCCGCGATAAAACCCCTCGCTAAAACAGTAATCGCCTCACTTTTCAGCCCGTTGCACCCTACTCTGTGGCAGATCAAGGTACCACGCTGCGCAACGCTTCATGCTTTGCGCTCCCTCCACCGACTCATTTATTAAGAGTATGAAACCGATTTCTAAAGCATTACTGACGTTAACAGCGACAGGATAGCTGGCTGGCAATGTGCTCGCTCAGCCGTTACGCGCACCGCTGCTGGGAAATTTGCAGGCCAGCGCACACCAGCGCTGTGGACAGGACATCACACTGCAACTGCTGAAAACGACCGATAACATCATGCTTATGGGCCTGAAAAACCGGGAAAGTGGCGAAACCGATCTGTTCATGTCCAGCAGCCCGTTTACTGCAGACAATAGCTATTCCCGCTTCGTGCCCGTGAAGTTCGATCAGTTGTCGAAGCACTTTATCGAAACGCATAACGCTGTGCTGGAGGTGATCTGGGGCGCAGCAAAAGACGATAAGAACGTGCTGCGCTATACACTGGCGTTAGGCAGTTACACCTATTCCTGCGGTGCCATTGAGTCCTGGCCGAATGATACGGCAAACCAGTTGTACGGTGAGCCGGATAGCAGCGATGCTGGCACTGCGGCAGAGAAAAAAGCGCTCAGGGAATAGCGCAACCCTCGACCTGTTTAACGGCACGCAGTCTGAGGCGCCCGCGTAAATTGACCATGAATAATGGCAAAGCGTTGTACTACCGTGGCCTGCTCAGCGATAGAGACATTTTTTATCGTCATCTCAAGCGGAAACGTCTCGCTGTACCCGTCCAGCGTAATTTTTCCGTTGCCTGTCCTGACGTTGTCGAAGGTGATATCCCGGTAATCGGGGATCATCGTGCCGCTGGCGTGCGGATCATAATGCGTATCAATGACCACGGGATTGTCCACATCCTGCATACAAATGTTTTGGTAGCGAACCGCCCGCACCTGACCACCGCGCGAGCGGTCGCTTTTGATGCGCAGGCCATTGGTCGTGCCGGTTAACGTCAGCCCGTTCACCAGCACATCGCTGACGCCTCGGTTTATTTCACTGCCAATCGACATACCATGACCAGAGCCAAACTGGTTATTCACGATGGAAATATGCGAGGCCGGTGCGTTTCCGGCTTTAATCGCCACATTGTCATCACCGGTACTGATCCGACTGTTGATTAACGTAACATCGCTGGACCCCATGGGATCCACCCCGTCGGTGTTTCGTGCCGTCGCGGGCGTGTCGATGGTGATGCCCCATAGCGTAATGCCCTCACTGTCACTGACAGCCACGTGAAAGTTTGGCGCATTCTTCAGGGTGATCTGATACAGCGTGATATCCCGGGCGTGATCAACCTGGATCAGCCGCGGCGCATTTTGCTTTGCGTCATCACTCTTGGCGCTGGCCGCCAGTTGCCACCAGGTTTGCGTCTTACCGGTGACAGAGGCTCCGCCCTGCCCGTCGATCATGCCCTGCCCGTATATCCCGCTACCGCGGACATGACTGAGAGTAATAAACGCCCTGCAACCGTTGCCCTGCGAATCCAGCGTGCCACAGCTTCCGCGCCCGTTATCATACAATCGTGGATCCGGAAGTGCGCGCAACACCGCTCCCTTATCAATGCCCAGACTGACACCCGAAGGCAAAGACAGTGGCCCGCTATAAAATACCTTCGCACGGGTTGAGGGTACTAACAGCACCATTTTGCCGGGCGGGCAGCTATCCAGCGCCTGTTGAATAGTCTGACTGACAGTGTATTGATCCATGGCCGGAATACGCTGGCAGACCGGCGGATAAACCGGTTGTGTTACCGTTCGTCGATCGCCCATTTGTGCCTGAGCGGTAAAACTGATCGCCAGGTCAACAATCAGGGCTAACAGAACAAAGGGAGAGCGATACATCGTCACAATCAGGTCAGTCATAGTGAAAGGGGCGACAGAGGGACAGGCCTTCACAATACGCAAGTCCTTCCTGGCAGGTAAAGCAGAAAAATGAGCCCGTCGCCGGAAGTGGTCAAAATGTTAAATTGATGCGCAGGGGTCAGCGAAATAAAAGCGGGATGGCTTCGTTTTCCCCTTTGAAATGCCGCCGTCCACAGCCTGGATACAGCGGATTTTGACCTTTATTCGCCCAAGGGATGGGTTTGACAGCACCAGGGCCAGTGCTACGCTTCTTGTCATATAACCGACTGATTTTTGGCAGCCTTCGCGAGGCCGGGCGGCCATTAAACGCTGAGGTATTGATGCATGATGCTCAGAAAACCCCGTATTAAGGAAAATATAAAAAACCTTAATTTTGAATATCAGTTTAGTCGTGCAGGGTTTATTTTACTGACAAGTATTGTTGTGGCGGCAGTGCTGGGGTTATTTTCTAACGGCCTGTTTAGCGAGCAGCACCTGCAGAATAAAACGCACACCTTACGTCTCGATTACGATCGGTTTGGCCGCCTGACCAGCGAAAACGAAATCAAAGTCTCCATCAAAGAGCTCAACGCACCGGACTATATTCTCAGCTTTGGAAAAACGTTTCTGGACGAATTTCAGATTGGCAGCATTAAACCTCAGCCTGACCGGATGTACAGCGAAAAGGGTTATGTCTACCTGGTCTATAACCACGCCGACAAACAGCCGACCTTCTCAGTCTGGCTGGCCCTTACCCCAAGGAAGCCGGGCGCTTTTAGTAATACCCTGCAGGTCAACAATGAACCCGAAATCCATTTCAGCCAGTTTATTTATCCGTAGGTAACCTTTATGGAAATGGTCCTCAGAGCCGCTGCGATATACCTGATCCTCCTCCTTGTGTTCAAAATTGCCGGGCGAAGAGCCCTGCTTCAGATGACCAGTTTTGATCTGATCCTGCTCCTCATCATCAGTGAGGCAACTCAACAGGCGCTACTGGGAAGCGATTTCTCCGTCACCGGCGCAATGATCACCATTATCACACTGATAGTGATGGATATGCTGTTTGGTTACATCAAGAGGAAACATAAAGGGTTTGAACAACTGATTGATGGCAGCCCGGCCATCCTGGTTGAAAACGGCCAGCCTTTTCCCGATAAGATGAAAAAAGTGAACGTCAGCGAGGATGATATTTTGCTGGTCGCGCGACAAAATCATGGGCTGTGCGAACTCGATGAAATTCGCTATGCCATTCTGGAAAGTAACGGGCAGATTTCGATTATTCCTGCTGAGAAATGAAACCCGTTTAATCCGCACCTGGCCATGGCGGCATTTCATCATGTGAGAAACGACACGAGGACCGAAAAGTCAGATACGGATCACGCATAGCCTGTATAAAATGCGTCAGAAGAGGATTCAGTGACGGCAGGAGGAGATGGGTGGTCGTGGAAAGCTATGACGATATCTATCGGCGCCTCAAAAATGAGGGCTATGAAGCCTGGACAGGAAGCGGCTTTTCGCGAGCCCGTCAGCGGCTCAGCGAGGTGCTTTATGAGCTTGAAGAAGCAGCATGGCTTCCTGACAAAGGGACTGTTCTTGAGCTCGGATGTGGCAATGGTGCCATGGCATCACATTATTTTGCCCGACAATCATTCATCGTTTACGGGGTCGATATCTCAGACGTGGCGATTTGCTGGGCCCGGGAACGCTTCAGGGAAGCAGGTCTGGTCGGTCATTTTAACCAAGGCAACGTATGCGACCTTTCTCTCTATAAAGATGCTCAGTTCGATGTCATCGTTGACGGCAGCTGCTTTCATTGTCTGGTGGGAACACAACGTACACATTGCCTTAAAGCCGTGCGCCGTGTACTGGCCTGTGACGGCGCGTTAATTATCAGCAGCATGTGTGGTTCGCCTAAACAAATAAGCGAATCTCTGCGTTATGACCCTGGACAGCACCTGTTACTGAAAGACGGCATTCCCTGGCGCACGCTGAAACCGCTGGACGACCTGACCGCAGAAATCACAGCAGCCGGTTTTAACATCCGTTATTTTTCAGTTAATCAGAATTCGTGGTGGGATCATGCAACGCTTGTGTGCCACAAGGCTTCCAGTTAGTGCAGCCCGTCATCGTATTGGTGCGGATTGCCCTTACCCGAATACTTACCGCTTTTTGCCCGACGCGGTTGGCAGTTCAATGCCAACAAAACGCCTGTAGACCGTAGGCATCAAGATTCCTGTAAAGATGGCGTAAAAAAGAGGCATACTAAGTATGCCTCATAGTGTAGTAACAGATTAATCAGACCGTAAATAAGCCGGGCTGAGAAACAAACACGCTGAGATTAGTTGGCTGCGCGCTCTTTTTTAATCTTATCTGCGTACTCAATAACTTCTTCGCCGGTCTTACCGGCCAGTGCGCCTTTGATCTTTTTATCAATCAGCGCACGTCCACCTTCATCACCGCTGCCCGCCTGCATCAGCTCTTTCATGCTGACCTGGCTGAAGGCGACAACCTGAATAGCATCGTTAAACGCGGCGCGCTTATCCTCTGCAAGTGACTCCCGAACTTTTTGAAGCGATGTCTGAAAAGCCTCTTCGGAAGAACCATCGATCTTAGGCTCTCCACATCCAGTGAGGACGAATGCTAACAAAACGACTGCGATTGCTTTTTTCATATGGGTTTTATCCTAAAAAAATTCTTATCAATCGTAAGTTTTTGTAGCAGTTTAATAAAGCTTTTTTTATTAACACTTACTGACTGATTACTACCTAAACGCCGCTACACGTTTGTTACGTTGAGTTTTCAGATAAACGACAAAAGAGGGTAACGTGTAGATTCATCGATGGATAAAAGGGGAAGATGCCAGGTCCACCGGCTGCCAGTCAAAACTGTTCATGCAAGTTTACTGAGTATTAAACATGTCTGAAGACAGCTTAAGACCTGTCCGAAGTATGCCAGACATTGCAATACATGAATGAAAACAGTTAACGAAGTCATCGGCACATTTTCTGATTTTGAATTAATACATTTTTTTGGGCACATTGAGTAATACCTTTCTTTCCGGCCACAGGAAACCTTGCCCGTACTGCGCATGTGTAAGCAGAATACGTTGTCTTTCTTGCTGCGTTTCAATACCTTCAACCAGAATCTGTGGGTAAATTACAGAAGCTTTTGAGATGAGGGCAACGATTCTGCCTGAATCTTTAATTTCATTTCGGTCAATTTTTATCCCATTTACTTGTAAAGGCATCCTGCTGATTAAAGGGATAAGCGTAGAAGTGACATCATCCAACCAGATACGCCATCCTGCCTGTCTGAGAACATCAACGCCTTTTTTAAAAGCGGTAAGCTCATCCCAGGAAAGGTGGGGCAGGTTTTCGGGATCCTGAACCTCCAAAATAATACGATTATCATGATTTATGTTTACAAGTTGCTTAATCTTATGGGTATTACAAAATATCTTCACGGGTAAATTAAGCCAGTACTCACCAGGAAATTTTGCTAAATATTCCATCTGCCATAGAAATAAAGAAAAAACCTTACCAGAAGACAGTTGTGAGAACCATTTTTCAGGGTTACTGTTTTTGATGCTTGACAATACTTCACAAGCAATAATCTCTCCAGTTTTGAGAGCAACAAGAGGTTGGAATCTGATTCCCTCAACATCACTAAGCATTTAAGGCCCATAGTTTTTGATAAATTAATTATGAAAGAGATTTTTTCATTTCCCACCCGAATGATCACAAATAAATCTTTTATCTTTCGGCCAGCGTCCATGAGCCTCATTACAGAGATAACGGTACTGCGAAGGCTGCTGAAGAAGCGCTATTCTAATCATGCTGTTATAAATATTTGGATCATTATGAGTTTTTAAGAAATCGTCTGCCCATTTTTGAAAAGCATACAGCACTGTGAGATCGCGATCTTTATTAAATCTTAAAAGCAGAGCCACATGATAATCAAAATCAACGCGTGCTCGCTGGCTATAGCGATTTGGAAAGGCCGACATCGTTTTTTCGGGCTCTACCACAAATGCCTGCAGGCCATTTTTTTCAATTTGTGTCAACTTTTGCTGCGTTATCAAACCGGTGAACGAAAAATAAATCATAAAAAGGGACACTGATCCCCAAAAGATTCTTGCCCGTAAAAATCTCGGTTTTATTTGCACTCCATTCTTCATTATTTCTTCTTTAACAGGTGATGCAGCCACGCCAGCAGCGAGCAGTAATAGCACTATTACCAGAGCATAAGCTGCCGACTGATAAAGAGGATATTCCAGATTCATATGTACTGCTACAGGCAATAAAAACGCCACACCATACCACTTTAGTGCCCCTCGTTCCCATAGTTGCCTGATGACACCAGCAACGATTAGCACTCCCCCACACAGAGCGATGACTCCACCTTCTACCCAGGCAAAAAGTAATTCGTTGTGAGGATGCGTTACCGTAGCGGCTTCAAGACCGGGCCAGACAGTCGAGGCCAGTTGACCAAAAACCGCCTCAAAGCTGCCATAACCCTGCCCTGTAATAGGTGACTGCATGATTAATTCTGTTGTCAACCGCATCATATAAAAACGGGCGCTATTCGATGAGGTTTTAACGATAACGGGCAGAAGCGGGCCAGGGAAAAAAATGGGTAAAACATACAGGATGAAAAGCCCGCATCCAGTGCCTGTCAGCAACAGTATAAGAGCAGTATAAGATCTGGTACGTTTTTCTGTGAACCCCTTCCACAGAACAATACCTGCACCGCCAATGACACCAATAAAAGCGGCTCGGGATTGAAGCACGACGATTATGCCCGCCAGTAATGCGATACTAAAACCATAATAATAACGTAATATCGTTTTCTGTTCTGTTTTATTCCTGTTAAAAACGAATAACAGACATACCAGACCTGTTGCCAAAAAAGAAGAAAGCACATTAACTTGCTGAAAACTTCCGTAAGGCCTTTCACCCGGCGAAAAAATCAATTGTAGAATGACGTAACCAGCCTGGAGTAAACACGCATTCACAATGACATGCAAAAATAAGTAACGAGATTTTAATCGGTAGGATAACGTGTGGTTAAGGGTAAAATAGAGAAAAATTAATACAATCAGAGCAACAACTCGTGGTAAAGCATTTTGAAACCAATCAAGATCTCGGGTAAGAAAAAGGGGGAAACACCATAAAATCACGCCCAATAAAATCACTCTCTCTCCGCCTGAAAGCGAGGATATTTTGACCCCTTCAAATTGTTTAGAAAAAGCACAAAACAATAAAACAAGAGCGATAACAAGCCATGTCAATAAATTTTGCGGCAGTGAAAGTCCTGAGCCGCCGCTATTAGGCAAAACATATAAGAATCCACCACACAACCAACACATGATAACACCTGATATATACATATGTATTTTAGGCATCATCTTTTTATTAGTTAAAACTTTCATAGTATTTATCGCAGGATGCGTTCTTATAAGAAAAATAAATTTATAAAATCAATCTTCTGACATAACAACCACAGAACTGGCACTAAAAGCACCTAATCGAATATCCTTGACCTTTACGTCTGGATTGCGGAAAAGATAAAACCTCACGGTTTTTTCATGAATACCATTTTGATAAACAGTACTTATGCTCTGTGCGTCCTCCTGCGCAAAGTGTCCATCAATATAAGGAACAATTTCGACGCCGCTGGAGGATGTATAGATAGTACGATATTTCCCTACCATTGAATTATGCAGAACCTCCATTTTTAAAGAGATACCCGCGTCACGCGTACAGGTAACAGGGATATTAATCTCTTTATAAATTGCGGCAGGATCTTCTGGGCTGGTAGTTAGATCTGTTCTTGTAACATTCCCGAAACGAACATGAATATCTCTGCCCCGGTTAATGTAACAGGTCGCTGCTTCGACCGGTAGTGGTACACCGTCACTGCATGAATAAGATTCATTGGGATCGACATAATAAGCATTATCCGTGCCATCCATATTTTGCAACGCAACACAAAATGATGCTGATGGCTGATTTTGTAATGCACTGGCAGCCCCACCAAAGTTAGGCTTCGATTTGGATATCGTTTTAGTTGTATTGAGAGTGTTAGTTGTCCGTGTATGCAATTGAAAATTAGCTGTTGAAATTGTACATTTTACTGCCTTTTTGCTCTGACAAAAAAACAACACTGCACTATAGTTTCCACTATACTGTGGATAAACTTTGTAGCCGTCTAATTCAGTGACATGGTTAGTCCCTGTGGGCATAGACCATCCTTCACCTATCAAAAATCCGGATTCAAGCCCTTCCTGAGTTGGATGGCAGTCGCCAAAACCCAGCAAACCATCCGTCATATGTTTTGATCCCTTAGGACAACTTTTGGGTAAAGGAATGCCTTTAACATTCGCCAGGGAAGTAACAGGAAGCCCAATGAGTAAAAGAAAAATTATTCCTGAAAGGTATTTTAAATAGTAATGCTTAATTATATACCACCGTCATGCTGGCAGAACCGGAAAAGTCATCGCCTTCCAGTGTTTTGGTTAACTGTTTAACTAATATTACTTCGAGTTGAGGCGGTGAAGCCAAATTAACCCTTTTTTTCTCATGAATCGTCATTGGTGCACCGTCCATCAGAATTTGCATTCCTAAGCCATTAATGCTGGTTTCAATCGTTTTTTCATCATCGAATCCGGCAGCTTTATTACCTTCTAATTCAAAAAAAACGTTATAGCCCGGCGTAGCATCCGAGCAAATAAATTCATACTGCAACGATTTTTTATATTTCCCGGATGAGATTTTATTGGGATCTACCGCATCAAATACAACATCCATAGATTCGTTGTTATTAATGATGCACCAGGGAGAAGTATCGAGTCTGGTCTGCATTAATACAAATGCGGAAAAACCACAAGATCCCGTTACTTCACCATTATCATCTACCTCGCTCTGACAACCATCATTACTACCGTCGTAAAAGGCTAACGCAAAATGAGAGGATATGCATACTATGAGTATGGCAATTGAAAAGAATATCCTGTTTTTTTTCATATTATTGAACACATTAATTAGGTTGGACAATCACATTGACGACGGCAAATAATGACATATTATCCTCTAAGTCAGCACCATACGGATCCAACTGAATTAACTGAAACGCCATACCTGTATTTTTTCCTACACGCATCCAATGAGGCCGCTGAGTGGTCACAGGATTTCCATTAAACAAAAGTTGTAAACCTAAAGATTTTACATACTTGAATAGAGGGAGAGACAGTAGACTCATTACACTGTTTTTTTGTCCCTTGACGGTACCGTAGACAGGATACACCTGAACCAGCATGTAACTTTCCAGTGCCAGTTCGCCAGTGCAGGTAAATTCGACGTTGAAATTTTTACGATATTTTCTGTCTAATATATAGCGGCCATTGTATGATCTAAATACCACTTCACCAAAATTATAATTATAGACGTTATCATTTTCGACAAGACCGCTTAGTGCATCACCAGGTCCGGGATTAAGTCCTTCAACGTTAAAATAGCACATGCCGGGATCGGTAACGATATTGCCATCAAAATAAATATTAGTTTTAAACGTTTCACCAGCAATAGCATCAAAAGCATAAAAAAAGACACATAACGCAGCCATCATCAAAGTCGAATTCATTTTCTTTAGAGAGGTGTTTAACATCATTCATACCTCAAAGTGAAGTTTGCTGTTGCTGTGAAATCACCAAGCATTACAGTTTTATTTTTTACCGCCTGAGGTTCACCTTGTATATAAGCACCCAATACGAAAAAAACATCATCATTATTGACAGAGCCCCGAACAGGCGAATGACTGTTAATTAAAACGGGGGAACCATTAACACCTCCGGACTTTAAACCTATTGCAATGCCTTCGGCCTGCCCGGATATATGAAGAAAACCAGGAAGTGTTTCACTTTCTACTCCACTGAAATCTATGGTCAATTCATTCCCCGGCTGGCAATTTTTCGCAGTGATAGTAAATTCCTTCGCTAAATCAGGCGAGTATGAATAAATGTCTTTTACGTTCACCTCTGAAAAATCAACCAGATGATCTTCACTAGCATCAATAACTTCACAGGTCGATATAACAAGTTTTCCTGAAACATTGATATTATCAATGTCAACAAATTCATCACTTGCAGAAGTCTTTACAGATAATAAAAAACCCGCAGTAAAAAGAATGATAATTGCAATAATTTTTAAGTGACGATAAATAAACATGTTATTCATAATCGACCTTGAAATTGGCTACCGCCCAAAAATCACCAAATAAAACTTGTGATTTCGTTTTAACGACCGATACAAAAAAAACAAACCGCTCTGTTTTATGAGAGATAAAGTACTTACCGCCCCGCTGATTTAATGAGACCATATTCATATCTTTGTCGCTTATTTTTAACGCAATCCCTTTGGCCCCCTGTACTTTCAGCAACGAAGTGAAGTCGTCATCAGCTAATCCTGAAAATGTAATCGTGGCTAATGGTTCTATATATGAAAACAGATTTTTTTTCCCAGGCATCTCTGATTGATCTTTAAATGAACGATAACAATCAGTCAGCCGGATACTAAACCTTACTGGTGTCGTCTCACTTCCTGGCTCTTCAAGCTCAGCCACATTTAATACACCTAAATCAATTTGTTGTAAAACCGAATTAAGATCCAGACGGCACGCGCCTTCGCTTAGTAAACCGTTCACAACAATTTGGCCATGCTCTCCCTCCACCTGCCAGGTATCATCTACTTTCGATGTGGCACTTACAAAAAATGAAGAAAGAATAAGACAACCAGCATAACACCCGGGTACTAGTCTACTTTTTAGATGTCTCAGGAGAACGTTGAACAAAATATTTAACCTGCTTTCTGCTCGGTGACCTTACAAGCATTACCTGAGCAACTAAAAATTAATTTTGGTCTTCCCCCCCAGTCGTTTATGTAAGTCAATACGGGTTGGGCTCCTAATTTTGCCGCACTCATTTCAACTATTTCGCTACTTTTCGGTGCAATCATTACCGATTTAAAATCATTGTTACTGGCAGCGTTATTAGCACTCATGTTGACTATCGTAATATAGTATCCCGTTGGATTGATAATACGGTAACGGTCGCCTTCACGACGCAATGTTAATGCTGTCTGAGGTACATCTCCACTTGCTAACTTAAGCGCCTCTGGTCGGTAAAACATTTTTATACGTGTTTGCAATGCAATCTGCAGCGTATTCGGTTTTTTGCTTTTAGGAGGGATCTCCCGGACATTAAAATAGTAAAGTGACTCTCTGTCTTGAGGATGTGAACTTCCCGCCATGGTCTGTACTTTGATTTGACCTTTTGAATTGGGTTCAATACGTTGCAAAGGGGGGAGCGCAATAAACTCGTTTTCAAGTTTTTTGCCCGAATTATCTTCAACCCATGACTGTGCCAGATAAGGGGCTTCTTTATTGTGATTAGTAATCGTTAATGTCTCAGATTTTTTATCGCCGTTAATAATCAGACGCGTGCGATCGAGTCCTACAGCAGCATTTGCTGCAGGAATAGTCATCACCATGATTGACGTTATAAAAAGCAATAGAAACTTTCTGTTGTTCGTAAGCATATAAACCTCTAATATAGCAATTCACAGGAAGTAATGTTTAAAGGCGTTTAAAAATAGTGGTTTTGCGTTAACGCAAGCCAATAATAAACATTACTCATTAATACAAGGCAGTAATAAGCTAGCAGTCTTTTCGTCTAGTTTTTCAGGAAGAATAAAGATACATCGTTCTTTGCCGTTCCAGCTTACATCCATTTTTCCACCCGGTTTCATACCAGATAGCCAGACTCTTCCGTTTTCAGCAATGATACCCGTCTGGATTTTATCTTCATTTTTTACCATCGCACCAAAAGGCGGAACAGAACCATCTTCGAGTTTGACGATAGCCATTCCTTTTTGTCCGGCTAAAATACCAAATTTGCGATAGCCGATAGCGCCCTTAGTCAGGGTATCTTCAACAACAGAACGCGTCGCTTCAACATCATCTGGTAATTCATCCAGATCGATATTAACGTTGCTGCGATAGTAACTATTTATGTCTGTTACCACGGCCTTACCAAAGTAATTGGTTTTGACATCGTTTCCGCCCCCGGAGACAGCAACATCACTGATCCCTGCCGTATCTACCATCAGTCGGGTGCCATCAACCCCGGATGAGCGGTGGAGTGCTGCGCCTTGTGCTGTTGCTGTCATTCCCCCTTCTACAGACAGACCCAGTGTACGATATCCATTATTTTCAAATCCGGCGGAGGCAGTCATTTCGGCTATACTGCCCGTGTAGTCGAGATAGCCATTAATCGAATGTTCACCATCCGAAGACGTGCCAATATCGACGTTGTAATCACTGTTATCGCCAAGGTTGTCACGCCAACCCACGTTTTGGCTTTGCGTCCCGCCTGAAGTTTGACCACTGTAGGACAAGGTACCTTCGCCAAAAGGCAGAGACAGACTTAAATAAACACCATCGTCATTAGTGTGATCATATTGTGTTCGATAGCCGGTGAGACTCAGACTGGCATTTTTGAAGCGACCCATATCAAAATTGCTGGAAAGTGAAAGATTCCATGTATCACTCGCAGCACGCTCCCAATAAGTTTGGTGGTTATAACTCAGGTATATTCCTGCATTAAGCTTTCTGAGTTGTTTTGCAATGGTAATGGTATATAACTCTTTACCCTTTCCCGGATTACTGTAAGCCGACGTTCTTGAGCTTAAAAACTGTGACATCGTCATATAGTTGCGGTCAGAAAACCGATAGCCTGCAAAGGTAATTTGACTATCATAATCATCAAACCGTTTGGAATAACTTAAACGGTAAGAGTTTCCTTTTCGGGTAACATGCTCATTTAATTTAGCCCGCGCTGAGGTGACATCCAGAGAAAGGGCGCCTAATGCTAATAAGTCTCGTCCCATACCTGCCGCAACGGTCAGGTAATCATTGGCAAAAAGCCCACCACCATAGACTGACCAGCCATTTGAGATCCCCCACGACAGTTCACCCGTAGCAAAATGAATATTTTGTGTGTGGTGTTCGTAATCCGATGGCTTACCTATTGCCAGTTTATAACGCACACTCCCTGGCCTGGTCAGGTAGGGAATCGTCGCAGTATCGACCTGAAATGTACGTCTGGTGCTATCCTGTTCCTGAATAGTGACATCCAGTTTGCCCATTACCGCATTATTGAGATCCTGAATGCGGAATGGCCCGGATGCTACTGTCGTTTCATAAATAACGCTGCCCTGCTGACTTACTGTTACTTTAGCGTTGCTTTTGGCCACGCCCACAACTTCTGGCGCATAGCCCCGTAAGTTTGGAGCAAGTTGCGCATCATCCGACGTTAAACTGGCACCTGTAAAACGAAATGAGTCAAATATCGTTGAGGGTAAATAAGATTCCCCTACTGTCAGTTCAGACTTGAGCGATTTGATGGCGCGAAAAATATAAAACCGGTCCCATTTGAAATTTTTCCTTAAAGTACCATCTTTACCAGATTCACGTTCATAATCGCCCTGCCAGTTTGCGCGTAAGCGCCAGGGGCCTATGTTAAATCCTGCCACCCCATTACCGCTTAATGACTGTGCATCCGAACTAGATTTCGACTGAGTGTGTCTCGCATTCAAGTAGTAATCCAGAATAAATCCCGGTATGCCGTCATCCCAGCGAGAAGGTGGCTCCCAGTTTTCAGAGGTATATTCCAGCAGAGACTGCGGTATATTAATTTTTAATATACCCGACCCCAAATCAGGCGTGACTGTCATGCCCGGCAATGAATTTACATCCAGACACTGGCCATCCTGCCACCAGCCTGCTTTTCTTATTTCATTTTCTTTAAAACCAAAGCGGCTGACTAAATCAGGAGAAAGGCACGCTAAAGAATCATCAGGTTTATCTTGAGGGGATAAGTAGCTAACTTTTTCCTCTGGAAATTCAGATTTATTAACAACAACATTGAATAGATATTCACCCGGCATCAAATAACCCGCGCGTGAGAATCGATTAATATCGACTTCATTACGTTCTTTAACGTCGAGCACGTCAATATTAAATTCCACCTCATCGCTGGCCGCGATAACACTTTCAGACATAAAACATGCGATGAATACGGCAAAGGCGACAGGACAAATGGATAACGTGAGATTGCGATTTTTATAATTCTGATTTCTCATAATATTTTATGTCAGGGAAAAATTAGTAATAATCAACTTTGAAACGCACAACAGCACGGAATTTCCCCGAATGCATATGGTGCGCATCTCCAACAATCCTCATTTGATAATCGAGTGTTTGTCTGCCTTGCGTGAGCTGACCAAATGGCATCGGTTTACCTGGAAAAGCATAATTACCAGCCATGTCTTTAATTTCGATGCCTATACCGCTGGCACCACTGACACCAAATAATTTTCCATCGGGGATTCCATCAAAAGTCACCTGGAAGTGGGTTTTATCTCCGCCAGTGGTATTGGAATCAAAAAGCGAGCAATGAATAAGATGAATAGAAAAATTTCTGGTGAAGCCTGCGCCATCATGAATGAGTTCACCTGTCGTTAACGCTGGTATGTCAATAAGCTGCTCTCTGTCATTGACTTCTATGGCACAGGGAGCATCAAGAATGCTGCCTTGCATACCGACAACACCCTGTCCATGTTCCTGCGAGTGGCAAATTCCAGATTCAGGCACGCATAATGTCAGTATGAAAGGCAGCATCCATAAAAATTTTTTCAATATTATTTCCATAAAAGATGCCTTTCCTGAAAAGGCATGAGCAGATCACGCTGCTCATGCAATCGAAGGCTAATGTATAATATTAACGTTCGCTTTCTGTCTTATTTATAAGCCAGAGTAAAGTTTGCTACAGAGGTGAAATCACCTGGGACAATAGTTGCGGAAGCACCGTCGCCCTGCAGGTATGCAGAAAATGCCAGGGTGTTAGTCCCATCCTGAATATCATGTGCAGGTGAAGCCTCACCCAGTTTGATGATCTGACCGGCACCATTGGTGATAGCAATTGATGCACCACTGGCTGTACCTGTAATACCTAACAGATCTTTATTACCTGCAGAAGCTGCACCGGTAAATGTTGCCGTTACGCTGTTAGAGGTTGCTGTATCGCACTGTTCAAGCTTGATGCTAAATGCTTTAGGTGCTGATTTTCCGCCATTTTTCAGCGCAGCATTGGTCACTTCACCTAAATCCACAGTCTGATTTGCAGACTCTGCAGTGATCGAACAAGGTGCATCAACAATTGAACCTTTGAAGTTGATTTCGCCATGACCCTGGTCAGCTGCAGTAGCGCCAAATGTAACCATCATTGCACACAGTCCGATTGATTTAACCGCTTTATTCAATTTCATTACAACAATCCCTTAAACTTAGATTTTTTATAATGCGAAATACGCATTCATCGCTCACACGCTTAATGAAAAGCATGGTTGCAGAAGAGAACCTATGTGCTTCTGAACGGAATAAATAATAATACCGACCTGAATTAATCAGCCAGAAAAAATCATGCAAACTATAACAACGAGATATTTACTCATCTTGCTCCACGCCCAAATAAAAATAAAGATAATAAAACCAAACAAAAGCATATAAGAAGTACAAAATATCGCACATGGTTACATTAATAGCGTCTTATTAAGTTAAAAACCTTTTAAAATAGCTCAAAAAACCAATCAAAAGACAATCGCGGCATAGTTATCGACTTATTTATTAGTGAAAAAAATACAAAAGAGACGGAACCCACTTTTTCTTTAAAACTTACACAAACTCCCGGCAAAGGGTAATTTCATGCACCCATTAATTTATTATTAAAATAATGCCTTATGCAACTGCATCTCAACACTTAAGCACGCTATAAAAACTTTAATGTTATTGCGAGAGGTAATATCAATGGCATTGATGAGATAAATAATAGTTATTAATAACAGTAATAAAACACAGGATTGTTAATTACGGTAAAAGACAGGAAAAAAAAGCCAGCGTTACAGGCTAACGCTGGCTTTTTTGATGCTGAGGATAAATCGTCAATTACACAAGTGCTAGCGCCCCAAATCCCGCAACTTCTCACCCGCCATCAAATTCTTCTCAATCCGCTCCAGCGTGACATTCTTGGTTTCCGGCACCAGATAAACCGTTATTACGATAAACACCAGATTAAAGCCGGTATAAAGCCAGAACGTGCCCGCCGCGCCAATGCTGCCCAGCAGGGACAGGAAGGTGGCACCGATAATCATGTTTGCCACCCAGTTAGTGGTCGTCGAACAGGTGATACCAAAGTCGCGGCATTTAAGCGGCTGAATCTCAGAGCACAGGATCCAGACGACAGGCGCTGCGCTCATCGCATATCCACCGATACACAACATGGTCATGCCCACAGAAACCCAGGATAACCCATGGCTGATCTCTCCCTGTCCCGCTTTCATCAGGCAATAGCCCAGCACCAGCGTAGCAAACGCCATGACTGAGAAACCAATTTTCAGAATCGGTTTTCTGCCCGCTTTATCTACGGTAAAAACAGCAATAAAAGTGGCAAACATAAAGGTCAGGCCAACAATGACCGTGGCGATCATCTGCTCCTGTGTGCTTTTAAAACCCGCCATTTTAAAAATCTGCGGCGCGTAATACATAATGATGTTCATCCCGGTAAACTGCTGCATGCCCTGTAATAACATGCCCAGAAAGACCGCACGCCTGACGTTCCTGTTACTTTTAAACAGCGAAAAACCCCCCTGCTTCATGCGCAGACTTTCCCGAATCTCGTTCAGTTCCTGACGGGCTTTTTCAGACGTATCGCGCAGCATCCGCAAGACATCTTCTGCTTCAACATGCATGCCTTTTGCAGCCAGCCAGCGCGGGCTGTTCGGCAAGAAAATAACCATGACAAACAGTACGACGGCGGGGATAGCCAGGACGCCCAGCATGGCTCGCCAGTTACCGCTGTAGCTAAAAGCCGTATCCGATACAAAGGCCAGTACAATGCCCAATGTAATCATCAGTTGATACAGACTGATCATTTTGCCACGGACGTTTTCGGTTGCCATTTCAGACAGATAAAGCGGTGCGGTATAGGAGGCTACGCCCACAGCCAGGCCCAGCAAGAGGCGAAAGATCAAGAGCATTTCAACGCTGGTTGCACCGGCTGAACCCAGCGATCCAATAGCAAACAGCACTGCGCCCGCCATCAGACTGTATTTGCGGCCAAGACGATGTGATACCCAGCCATTACATACTGCCCCTATTGCGGCACCCAGCATCATGATACTCACCACCCATTCCTGCTCATGGCTGCTCAGATTAAAGTGATGGGTGAGAAACGGCAGTGCCCCTGAAATCACGCCAATATCCAGTCCAAACAGCAGTCCTGCTAACGCAGCGGAAACAGAGATAAACAGGTTCATACGGCGAACTTTTTGCTTATGTTCGCTTTGAAGATTGAAAGTATTTACATGAGACATCATTAAGCTCCGCTCACACAACATGTAGTGTCCATGCAGCATATAAAGCAGAGACAGCGGGCGATGAGGGCAAATAAGGTCTGGATATGGACGATTTTACTGATCTCACTCTAAGTGTGATGGAGATCTCATCGACAGAGTGAGCGTCTGTTTTTCGTTTTATGACGTAATATTGCTACACGTCTTTTCTGGCGATAATGTGTAAAACAATCCATTGATGGGCCGCTTAATGCGGCGGACTGTTCAGGTCCGGCAGACACTCTGCAATACTTCACCACTGACGCAGTATATGAATTAAAGCGCTGTCAACATCGCTAAAAATCTGCCCTGGCCGCAACCGGTCTGACGATATGATGTATCGCCCAGACACCCTTCATAACAGAATCCCCCTTTATAATGAAAGCCAGCCACGACTCGCCCGCTTGAATCTCGTTCCAGGCTTATTTCGTTGTCGAGGGTTTATTCGCCGCACTACGGAAATACAATACTGCTCAGCAAAATGCATAACGTTTATCAGGATATGACAGGACGAAGGAAATGGTGTGCGCCGTTTTGGTTCAACCTGTTTTAATGACTGTCCTGTTTGAGCTCTGAGCATAACCTGATCTACTGAATGATCGTTTAAACCGTTTCCAGAACAGGCTGCCGTGAATACGTGCTTCAGTTACGGAGAAAAGTGAACACAGGAAATTAGTCATGACCGGCATCATTTTATTATTACTGCTCATTCTCATCTTGCTTCTGATTCAGGAAGTGCTTGATGAGCGTTATTCACCTCATTATGAAAGTAAGGATTACGATTAAATTTTCGTATTTCTGTCATGGCTTTCAACCTGAACGCTTATAATCGTTCATGACCACCCGACCTGTTTACACCGTTATCGTTTCTGGATCAGCCCAGTTATAAACCGCAAAGACCAGCCGGATATCGCCAGCTACGCTCCCATACCTACGGTGCATATTGTCAATAAAATACGATTTAAGCGAGTCGGGCAAGCTGGCAGCGCGATAGCGAAGTATTGTCGTATGCCAGAATTCAGGCGGGGTCGTTTTTCCACTGTGCCTTTCGAGCAGTAAATCCCGCCACGTCGCTGATGACATCAACGCATTCCAGAACGCAGCTCTCTGCGCGACTGCGCTGCCGTCAGGAAAACCTGCCAGCAACAGCTGATCGGGAAGCGCGACCAAACGCAATCCCTCTACCCTGAGTGATGAATCCGTTACGCACTGGCGGAAGGTGCCAGTCACTTCGCTTATCATCGGGATTTGCTGGCGCTCGTGATAACGGGCAGGTGTAAGCGGCAGGAAGGTGACATGAAAGTTTTTTGCCTGCATAACCTCTGCAAGTGGGTCATCGCGGGTTAAACGGCGGATGTCGTCAAGAAGAGCAAGGATGTCGGGATTCAGGTCAGGCAAAATGCCACAGCTCAGCGCTTTAAGCCCGTCAGGGTAAAAGAATTTTTCAGCATGGTGATGCGCTTGCCTGTTTTCCTGTTGCCACAGCCGCAGGGTTTCACTGTTTCGGTCTGCATAGAGAGCGTCAAAATAAGCCGCCTTTTTCACCTTCTCTCCTGAATGTCCCTGAACGAGGTGTCCACAGCATAGCCAGACGAGCGGGGAAATACAGCACTTTCTACAGCGGATATATTCCGGCCCACTTCACGCAGGTGGGCCGGCAGACTTAATCTGGCTGTTTATCGCCGGATTCAGGCGCGTGGGTTACATCATCTTCCGCGCCGTCGGTGCCGCCTTGTGACGGGCTTTTTTTCCCCGGTTGATAATCCGGATGATCACCCTCTACTGGTCTTTCTGTCATACAGGCCTCTCTGGTTAGCAAACCGAACACTAAGTCTGGCTCACAAAAAGCGGGTAAGCACAGCGGCTTCCCCTCGTGGGATGGCGCTGCACGTATCCGCTTTCACAAAAGCATTGATATCACGCACTTTTTTTTCGCTACATTGACTTAGCGAAAATACCGACCAGACTTATCAGGCGAGCTGTTTTTTAAGTGTGTTAATCACGAGGGAAAGAGATGAAAAGCATTTTGAGCGGTCTGTTAATTGTTTCCAGTCTTTTAATGATGTCGGGTTGTCAGCAGGACAGCAGCGCCGTCGGCAACGATGGTCGCCCGCATGCGCCAAGCGGTCAGTCAGTGCCTGGCGGTCCACTGGGCAAAGGGCCGGTTGGTCAGCCGCAGGCATAAAAAATCCGGCCATGTGCCGGTTTTTTTTATGTCTGCGCAGAAGCCCACCTGTGGCTTGAACTTTATGCACGTAACCATCATCCGCGACATTACTCCTGCGTAGTATTTAACGGCAATGGTCATATTGCTGCGTGCTGTAACAATTGCACAATGTGGGTTCACACCGCGTTTAAAGGTATCGTCACACCGGATACGGGATATAATCCCCGTCATATCTGTGGCACACGATAACGAAAGCATTTTCAGGCAATATAAGACCTGGCGCGAACACGGTATCTCAATACATGATTATTTCAATAACGCGCAACGAACTGACAACCCCCATGGCAGTCCGCTTTAACGTCAACCTCTCCTGCCCTACTGAATGGACGACGACAGCCGGAAAACCGGTCTGTATTCCGCCATATCCTCAAACACGCAAAACGCCGGTGCATTCAGTTCAATGATCGGAGAAACTCGCATAAGCTTTTCCAGATAAACCGCTCTTAACCTCTGAAGGAGGCGGCACTCCTCGGCGACCGGCGGGTTAATCAGATATGACACACTGATATGAAACTCGTAAACATCATGATTATGTCGTCTACAGCGCAGGACATGACTGAGACGATCTCTCAGCCCGCGAATTTTTATTTCTTCCGCCTGATTCATTGGCGCCAACGAGATCGAGACGCCGCGCTTTAATACAACAGCACCAATCCGCATTTTTACGGGAAATTCAGTTACGCTAAAGTCGGTCAGCTTTTGGGCAAATAACCGATCGCACGCCGACATGGGCGCATCGAGGCTCAGGTCTGCGGGCCAGGCCGGCAAATAACGCGCCCTGTCATTCGCACCATTAAAGACGGTCATGTGGTAGCTCGCCGACGGCAGAAAGGTATAACACCGTGCCAGTCCTTCCGCCTTCATGGCCTCCACCATCTCAGAGATCACGCTAACGATTTCGCTTCCCTGATCCAACTGGCAAATGAGCGTGTTACCTCTGAAAGGCAAATATGCACCATCAGCCGCAAATTTTTCACCGATAGCATTCTCTTTCCAGCCGTCGTACTCAAGCACTTCTGACATAGCTTCTGCCCTAATCAATGGATAAATGCCTGCGTTTGAGGCGCGCGTGCTTCGCACAACAAAAGACAGCGCCGCACAACATGATCGTCCACGCCTGAAAAGTGTGGCCTCACGGGCTTATGACAATAATGCCGAAACATGACCGTTTTTATTGCGCTGCACGAAGCAGGCAACGAACGCCGTCATGCAAGGTGGCTGCATATCAGCAGCGGAAAGGGGCGCGCAAAGACTGTTAAAATTTTATGTCTCTTTACCCTGCTGCGCCGGACAGACGTTGTATTCCTGTGCTGGCTACCCACGTCGCACGCGCGTGCGATGAAGTTTCATTCTGCAACAAATTTCACGCCATTTACCGCTTATGCCCGGAAGGCTTTTGCCGAAAACATCATGGGCGATATAAAATCTTAACTGGGGTGAAAAATGAAAGTATCGACGCGATTATCTGCTGGATTTGCTTTTTTAATGTTGTTTTTTGTCATTAGCTCTGGGGTTGCACTGAATCATCTGCTTGAAGCCCGAAAAAATATCAACGAAATCGTCAACACTAATCTGAAAAAAGTCACGCTGGCGAATGATGCGGGAACGGCTCTGCGAAATATGCTGGTCGAAGTCAGGAACATGGCCCTGTTTTCTGATCCCAAAGCCATCGAGAATGAATGGGGCCGTTTCGAGGGCCAGAAGGCCGTTTATACACAAAAGCGCGCTGAACTGGCCTCGCTGATTGAAATCAACAAAAACCCCGAAGAGCTCGGTCTGCTTAAAAAAGTGCAGGAAAATGAAAACGCCGCGCTTACCACCCTGGCGACAGCGGCCACAATGGGCAGACAGCGGCAACTGACCGGACTGGCGGACTATCTGACCAATGTTGTCCGCCCGCCCCAGCAAATCCTTATTGGCAGCCTTAATGAACTGACCGAGATGCAGCGGGCCTTTGCAGAGCAAACGGCAGAGAAGAGCAATGACTCTGTCAGCCGCATCATTAAGATCTTTATTTTTCTGGTTCTGGCGTCCCTGATTTCTGGCGCCGTGATCTGTGTATTAATGAGCAGGAAACTGATGGCGCAGTTGGGTGGAGAGCCGGCTCAGGCCCAGCAGCTGGCCGCCGCGATTGCGGCGGGTGATCTGACTACGTCCGTTACGTTACGCCGCCACGACAGGAGCAGTCTGCTCGCTTCTCTGGATACCATGCAGGCAAATCTGCGCGGCCTGGTGTCGCAGATTAAACATGCCTCTACTACTGTTGCTCAGGCCGCCGATGAAATTTCCCAGGGCAATACCGAACTGTCCTCACGCACCGAGCAGCAGGCCGCCGCGCTGCAGGAAACTGCCGCCAGCATGGAGCAACTCACAGCCACGGTGAAAAGCAACAGCGCTGGTGCGCAGCAGACGGCTGAATCCGCGCGCGAAACCGCCCGACTTGCCCGTTCCGGCGAAACGGATATGAATCGCATGTCGGATACCATGAACGCGATTGCTATCAGCGCGACCAAAGTGCGGGACATCACTGCGGTAATCGAAAGCATCGCTTTTCAGACCAATATTCTGGCGCTCAACGCGGCAGTGGAAGCGGCACGCGCCGGAGAAGGCGGACGCGGTTTTGCCGTGGTGGCGGGCGAAGTCCGAACGCTGGCGCAGCGCAGCGCTACCGCAGCCCGCGATATCAAAACGTTAATTGAACAGGCCGTAAGCCAGGTTGAAAGCGGTGTTGCAGTGGCGTCAGGCACGGGCGAAAGCATCATGAAGATTGTCGGCATGGTCGGAGAGCTTGCCAGCGCAATGGACAACCTGTCGCTGGCCTCTTCAGAACAAATGCAGGGTATTTCTCAGGTCAGCGTGGCGGTCAGCCAGATGGACAGCGTGACGCAGAATAACGCAGCACTGGTAGAAGAGTCTTCTTCCGCGTCACAGTCCCTGTCAGTTCAGGCCCATGCGCTTCGGGGCATGGTGGAAACCTTCCGGGTCTGATTATCATGGCGCGGCGAGACGGTTTTTCGCCTGAGGGCAGCAATCCGCCCTCTTTATCGTATCACCACCAGCCCGGATGCCGGGCTTTTTTCATTTGTATAAAAATCGCACTGACCAACAGTGAATATCGGACATGCTGTTATGGTTTTCAGTATGTGCGGGACCGGGCTGCCACCTTCGCTATCTTCATGTCGCTTACATTCGCCGGGGTCGATGAGCGACCCCGGACATTTTCGTCGTGCTGAGAACATCAGACACAAAGACTACGTTACTTAACCAGATACAGGTCTTTGGTATAGTAGAAACGCAGATGCGACGGCGCGTAGCCGCCTACTTTTGGACTGACCATCTGATTCAGAGCGCCGTAAAAGACCGGAATGACTGGCGTATCATTAGCAATAATATCGCTGGCTTTTTGATAATCCCGGGTCACGGCATCCAGGCTGGTATCCATGCCTGCGGCTTTTACAGCGGCATCAAAGGCCGGGCTGGCATAACCCGCCGTATTTTGACTGTCGCCGGTACGATAGGTGTTAAGGAAGGTGGACGGTTCGCTGTAATCGGCGACCCAGGTATAGCGCACCAGATCAAACTGCCCCTGATGCATATTATCCACCATGGTTTTCCACTCCTGGTTTTGCAGGGTGACCCGGGCGCCCAGCACTTTCCCCCACATCGACGCGGCAGCGATCGCGATACGTTGATTATCCTGATTGGTGTTGTAGAGCAGAGTAAAAGTTAAAGGATGGCTGGCGGAATAACCGGCTTCACTGAGCAGCGATTGGGCTTTTTTCACCCGTTGTTCCTGCGTCCAGCCCGCCCATGCTGGTGCCTTGAGCGTCACCTCCCCCATAGATAAGGGCAGCATAGCCCAGGCCGGTCGCTGGCCCATACCGATGACTTTATCAGCAATAATGGTTTTATCCAGCGCCAGGTTGAGCGCCTGCCGCACACGCACATCCGTAAAGGGCGGCTTGCGGTTATTAATTTGAAAATAGAACACGCTGTATATCGGTGTGCTGCGCACCTCTTTTGGCCGCTCTTTTTTCATACGAGGAAAGTCAACGGCAGGGATGTTATCCGTGATGGTAATGCCGCCCGCAAGATAGCGATTAAGCTCTGCGGATACATCGTTGATCGGTAAAAAAGTGACCTTGTTGATTACCGTATGTGCGTTATCCCAATAGCGATCGTTACGGACGAGCGTAATTTTTTCATTTACCACCCACTGGTCCAGTTTGAACGCTCCGCTGCTGACCATATTGCCGGGCCGTGTCCAGGTTTCTCCAAACTTTTTGACATTATTTTCGCTAATCGGGAACAGGGAAGGATGAGCGACAAACTGCAAAAAATACGATACCGGCTGATCGAGCGTGACCTGAACAGTATGGTCGTCCAGTGCCTTAACCCCCAAACTGTCAGTCGGGCTTTTTCCGCCCGTTACCGCATCCGCATTGAGGATGTGGGCATAGCTGGCAAAAGAGGCATAAGGCGAAGCCGTTTTGGGATCGGTGAGACGACGCCAGCTAAATACAACGTCCTGTGCGGTCAACGGCGATCCATCGGACCAGGTCAGATCCGGGCGAAGGTGAAAGGTCCAGACTTTGTTATCCGCCGTTTCCCATGAGGCTGCCAGCCCGGGCACCACCTTACCGTCGGGCGTGGTCTGCACCAGCCCCTCAAACAGATCGTTAAGAATTGAAAAAGCATCATTCGTTTCCGCTTTTTCGACGTCCAGTGTGGCAGGTTCAGCACCATTACCGCGCACGATTTCCTGTAAGGGAGCCAGCGTTACTCCCGCTGGCACATTTGCCCCTATGGCGGGAAAGGAAGATAGCAGCCCTGTAAAAATAACTGGCCCACATAAACGGATAGCATATGAACGGCTTACTGGCATTCGTCTGACTCCTGTTGGATAAATTATTATGTGACTTCGCGCCAGCAATGTTGCAATTTATGGGCCAGAGGCGAGGCGCTGTACTGCGCCAGTCTGCCAAAGGTCAGGTGGTAAAAAGCGTTATCACTGCACAGTTTTGATGCAAAACGACAAACGGGCTGTGCCGTTTGCCCCGTTGCGATTAACAGAACTTTTACGCTATGCCAGCAACCCTTTTTCACCCGCTTCACACCTCGACACAGCCAAATTGATAGAGTAATGGGATATCAATCTGGAGCCTGTATGAAAAAAGTCATCCTGTTAGTGATTGCGTTAGCCAGCGTCTCGGCGCTGTCGGGCTGTGTCTGGCCGTTCTGGGGACCGGGCGGTGGCGGCCCAGGGCATATGGGACCGGGCGGCGGACCCGGTGGTGGTCCGGGCGGTGGCCCGCACGGCTAAAGAACCCAGGACGGTCTCTTCATGAAGCCGTCCTGCTTCCCTAATCAAAATCATTCTGGCATTCACACCTGTGTTGCCAGATGCGCGCGACAACTGCGAAATACTGCACTGGAACTTAAATTGACAACTCAGCGTATGACACGATCCGCTGGCAGACGAAGTGCGCCGGCCGATAACACGCTGGGCTTACTGATCATCCTGACCGATCGCCTTGGCCGTACGCGGCGCGGACATTTTAATACGCGCGCTAATCTGCTATGACGGGATCCACCCGGCAACCTCATTCACCTTACCCTGCCAGGAGAACAGCAGCTCACGTGGCTGCATCACAGCTCCCGCCACGTCAACACCATTCGCTTTAATCAGTAACTGGTCAGTGAATTTACCCGTTATCGCCTGCCTCGGGAAATCTGCCACAGTCAGGAAGTGCGTGAGAATGTACGGCATGACGACCGCCCGGGCAGACGCACCTTACATCACGGTGAGCCTGAATTGGGTTGTTTTTTTGCTCCTCAGAGAAATCCATCTGTATTTCTGTGAAGAGTAATAAAGCATGATAATCTTGATTTTTTATTTCAAAGAAAATCTCCTGAAAATTGAAATTATATATTCTACAGATGAAATGTGTGATTAAAAAACAAAGCCAGCCACCAGGCTGGGTTTGCTATTTTTAAAAGTATAAATAAAATGCCTGACTTTTTTAGCAGGTAAGCTGAAGCCTGCAGAGTAATCGTTTACTTCATCATAAAATCCATCCCTGACATCCATTTCAATTAAAATTATCAACTAAAAAAAGATAAAACCAGCACTAATTAAAATAAAGCCCCCTCACTAATAAAACAACCGCATTACAAAATAAAAGTTAATATCACACCCGGGACAAAAAACACGTGCCGAAATCAGTAAAATAGATGATTAACAATAAATCATTAAGCTGTTAAGAATGAAATCTACTCCCTCTCAATGCCATTTTCTATGTCTTTTTTTACAGTATATACTTATTTTCCCACCAGACTTATGATTGCAAGGTGCCATGTGGACACGGTGGAGGTCGATATGAGAAATTTCGGTTTCGTCGTAATAGGTCTGGTTGGTTTTGCTGCATTCAGCGTTGCTTTTTGTGCCCTTTGCCTGACGACATCCGGTGTCATCCATTAGCTGCGCGGGAAATCCACGATATGGCCATTCGTGGCCATTTTGGTCAATATCATAACGCCCTCTACCGGCTCTGCCTTATCTCTTCGTTGCAGAGTCACAGCGCTAAGCGGTATCTGAACGTGCAACGACCTGAAAATTTTAACGGAAGGTCTGCGATGTTAAGGTCAACGATCTTTGCCCTGCGTCTGACTTCTGCTAACTTTGTTATGAAAACGTTAACTTCAGACAAGGCAAGCTATGAATCAGTATGACAACCTCTGGAATGCTATCGAAACGCGCGTTAAGCAGAACAATGATGCCTCAACGCTGGATATGAGCCATTCCGATAATCTGATGGTTAACCAGGTGAAACAACGCACCGCGCAGATATTTATTCTTGAAATCATTTTGGATAAACATCGTAAACAATTTGGCACGCGTTATTTCCCGTTATCCGGCGAAGAAGCGCTTTATCATTTGATCTTTACGCGCACGAACTGGTTACCGGCACAAATCAGAACCCTTTCACTTTCTGATGCACTTTTTGTCATCGCAGAACTGTTTCGCGATGGCAATCTACAGGAAGGCGTCAGAAACTTTCTGGGCACGCAGGGACTGCGAAATGTCTCTTATCCCCTTGATGAGTTTTCAGACAGAGACTGGGCACCTAAGGAAAACGAGGTGCATCTGTCCCTTCCCTGAGACAAACGTAACAGGATGCCGTAGGTGATATCACTGTGCCTGTGAGACTATCCCAGGCACCGTTGGCGCTAAAGAAAAAATGTCCTGGCCATCAAGCTGATAAAGTTGATAGCTTTCTTCTTTATCTGCTGGTCTTTCTCCCTGCCAGACAAGCGTGCCATCCACAAATTCCTGCGGATGCTTTTTATCGTGCTGTACCAGAAGCCAGTGACAGCGAAAGGCACCTCTGTGCTTTCCTTCCCTTAGCGTGACTAAGCCGTCGTAATACTCCAGTAACGCGCGCTGTGGCTCGCCAAGGTGCCGACTGGCTACGCACTCATCTTTAGGCAGCCAGGCTCGCATCGGGATAAAGACGTCTGAATAACGCTTCGTATAATCCAGATAAGGCATGCCAAGCGTCATGGCCAACACCCAGCACAGGGTTATACAACTGGTGAAGATATATAAGGGGCTTTGTCGCGCTGCCCGATGGAAAAATACGATGCCACTCATCATCAGGGTAACCAGCAGTGCCACGCTAAACATAAGCGGATGGAACTCAGGCATAAATCCAGGTGCGCCTGGCGCCACCCACTTATTCCATAACGGGACAGGCCAACCGGTTATCAGTATAATCCCCGCGCCCCACATCACCGCAGGAAGCAGACAAAACAGGCCCAGAGACCAGGGCCGCAATTTTTCAGCCCACTCCGCTTTTCGTTGACACGCCCCCGCCGCTAATATTGCCAGTGGCAGCAACAACGGCATGGCATAGAGTTCGCGTGCATCTGCGGCGGCAGACAATGTAGCAAACCCCGCCACAAAAAACGTCAACAGGACTTTGACTGCCGGGCTAATGCCGTTTGCCCCGCAGCGCCATAACCACCATACCGCCATAGGAAGCGCTGGAAATGCATACCACGGAAGCAATTTAAGATAAAAGAACGGCTTCGCTTTCGGACCCAGTCTGGCGGTACCGTCAAATCGGCCAAAGTTATTCACCATAAGCCAGGTTGAAAACAGTTTTTCTGAACGCATCCAGAGCGCGTAAAGCCAGGGCGCGACCAGTGGGCAGAAAACCAAAAAAGCAATGGCACAAAAGATGACATAGCGCCTGCTGCGAAATTCAGTATTGAGCAACGGCAACCCCATCGCCGTTACTCCCAGAATCCCGGGACCCAGTAGCCCCTTTGAGAGAAACATAACGGCAGCGCCCACGCCCAATACAATTCCGCCAGCAACATGGCGTCGAATCCCCAACACGAATCCATAAATGCCGATGGCGCCGCCCGCCAGCAAAGCCGTATCGGTAATCATCTGGTGCGCCCGAATGGGAAAGCCGACGCAGGCAAAGAGAATAAGAACAGCCCAGCGTCCGGCGCCCTTACCCAGTAACTCTCTGGCAGATAGTGCAATAGCGTAACAGGCGATCAGGATGAAGAAGCCCGTAGTCAGACGCGCTGCATCCGGCTCGCCTAATAACGGACTGAACAGCCGAAGGAAAAACGACGCCACCACAAAATAGAGCGGCGGCTTTTCCATAAAAGGCTCACCTGCCAGCGTAGGCACTACCCAGTCACCGGTCTGCGCGATGTGGCGAATTAACCCAAATGTATAAGCTTCGTCAGGCTTCCAGGGTTCATGTCCTACCAATCCTGGTAATAACCAGCAGCTAAAAATAATAAAGCATAAAAATAAGGGAATTTGCTGCGCAAGAGGAAAGAGAGTCGTAATACGCTGCGTGCGAGTATCGCTGCTGTCTGTGGATGTCAGAGGTATAAATGCATCCGGGGCAGCGGCCCGTGTTGCAGGAAAAATAACCTGAAAATGTTTTGTGTTCACGCGTTACTCGCTTGTCTTACCGACTTTTAGAGTAAAAATACGGTGTATAAGCTCTATGTCTGTTCGCAAAAATCTTTACAGAAACGGCCCAATAAAGATGCAAAATGTGCTTCTTAAGCAAAATGCTGAATCCCTTTATCCGCTCAGCACTTTTTGAAGTTTATAAGCGCTTATTAGTGCGAGGATTTGAACATCCGGAGCTCCGGGCTTACAAAAAATTCACTGTTAATAAGATAAAGAAGCGGAAGTAAACGAGAAATAAACATTCTGCGCTTTGAGTTTAAACGCTTAGCCCAGACTGACATTGAGGATAAGAACTGATGAGGAGCCACCACCAAATCTAAAAAGATGAATGTAAAGAACGGAATAATGACTTATGGGTCCGGTTCAATTACGGGATCTGATCATGATAGATGTGTTAAACGCGTCACTAAAGCAGAAGCATCTGGCATAGTGTTTCCGTTTAAAGAAAGCACGAAATGCACGAAATGTTCCCGTCAATAAGTCAGCTGAGGCACCATTAAATCACCTATTATTCGGACCCAAAGACGAACGTCTCTAAGTGCCCTGTGCCGCAATACGATCACAGGATCTAACGCCTTTCTGAAAAGGTGCAGATATGAGCCAGAGCGAGGCAAGTCGCCCATTGACTAAGAAGCATTATGAGACGCTTAAACGAAAAAAGCCCTGTAACGAGCAGGGCTGATAACCATTCAAAAAAATTTATCTATTTCTTATAAAAAGTGTATGATGAGCGCGGAGTATTCCCTGGTGTTGGCTGTGTTAGCCACCCTCACATCAACCCTTGAGGTTTCCGAGGCCACTGGTGGTGTGGGGGTTTCTTTTTTAAATCATAAATTATATTGAACCTTAACCCGCTTCATAACAACTAGACTTTAGATCAAAAAAAACTATACTAAAGGATAGCAAAGTGAGCTTTATCACTTTGTAATCAGATGCATAAGCGAGAACCCTCTCAAGCTAACTTCGGATTGCGCTTGAGTTTTTTGTTCATCACCTTTAATTAACCACACAAACACCTGAGCAGCATTATGCTCTGCAAGCACGTCGTTTCCAAACGCCTTCAGACTGATTCCCTGCCCCCGGAAAGAATAAAACCATCATAAAAATTGATACTAACCAAGTATGCTGCGCTGTAAGCTGAGCCGATCTGCCCTTCCACGTACAGCACCTGGTGCCAGTTCACCCCTTCTCCTGGTTTCACTGAATTCTCTTCCGCCGGACCCACGTATGTTTTACATCGTCGTATAATTGTCATCATCCTGTGATAGGTTCTCTGAGGGGTTATACACGCTCTTCTTAAACGCACTGGAGTTGTTACATGAAAACGACAAAAGCCCACTCTTTAGAACAGGCTAATGAATTACTGTCCAAAGGACTGGCTAAGAATGTTGAGTTGTGTTTTGAATTGACCACGGATGAGTTTTTCAGATTCACCGATCACTGGTGTGATAAAGGGGCAAAAATTCTAAAAAAAGAACACTTTGTCGTTAAACTGAAGCCTTCCGCTTCGGTCTCCGACCCAGAGTAATTCTGTTCTTTGCCTGCTGACTGCGATCTTAACGATCGAGACGCTAACCGCGTTTTTATACACGCAACGACAGTCAGTAGGTGTTTTTTCACGGCTTGCTTTTTGAATAACGCTGGAAATCCCTCCAGTAAAACCGGGTATAGTGCTGCCTGACCCGTCAAAATCCTTATACATCTCAGTTCAGCGTGCCGGTACAGCCCGTAAGCAGTAGCAGAACGACACAAAGCACCACGTTTATCACTCGCGGAGACATTCTGATTGAAGCGAGTAAATTACGGTCTTTTGATACGTGCTTATTGTGACCCGTTTTAGCGAAACGCTGAGACAGCATTAAAATGTCGAATGGCAGTAACAGCATTGCGGGGGTCAGCTTTGGCCGGTTCTCACTCTTTAATGGCTGCATTACGTTTTTCTCCATACCTAAGGCCTGGCGCCATTGAAATACGTTCGGCGATGAAAGACCTGATGCCAAAAGTCGCTCTATCTCTGCCCCACAGAAACCGCATAACCGAACGGTCAGAAAGACGCATCCATTTTCGAAATCTTTCAGGTGGACTGCGCCCAGAAACAGTACTTATTTTTTTTACCCTTACCTTCAGTCATTAGCTAAAAGCACTGGTCCTTAGTACTGACCCTACGATAGTAATTGTAGGTGATAAAAACTTTCCGCATCGACTACAGATAATAACGATGTGACAATCGTTAAAACCTGATAACGGGTTTATACTTATGAGCAGAAAAATTACCTGTCCGCCTGTTCATTTCTCAACATTTTTTGCTAAGACCAGCATCGAACAGTTCATCATGAGCAGCATGCAACTATGTGCACTGCCGTAGCATTATGATGTTCCCTGTACGGATGAGTATGAGCATGGCCATATGACAATACGATGGCGATAACAGCACTAACAGGGTAAATCGCACTAACGGCACCATAATGTTATTTAACTCCTGTCACAAATCTGATTCATTCAAAGTGAGGTGAATCTTGATAGTGGCGCATTCTCCGTGCTCATCAGCCTGAGTGGATTATCCTTAGCACATCAACAGACGGAAAACCCGGCATAAATTTATCAACCCATTAATTGTATAAGAGTTAGGTTAAATTATTAATTTCCATTTAAAGATAAGCATGGTCCGCTTTAATGTAACATCCTGCTATTAATGACCTGTTTTAGTGGTAATCTTTGGTAGACCAGGTCGCGATCTTCATAATTCACTTTTATAACCACATGAAATATTTATAATTTAACCAAAGCGATATAAAAGACGACAAATAAATTAGCGCTCTGGATACAGAGCGCCTGATGCTATTTACGCTTCAGAGCAACGTTAATTTTGCCACTTTTCGATAATTACGCTTAGAGAGCCAGAATTATCTGCACGTTGCCAGTCCTGTAGATACAAATCAAATCCACCACCTTGTGGAAAAGCATGCATAAGCGATGAAGCCTCAAGCCCATCATCATTCAAGCCATAAAAACTTACAGCGGCTGATTTATCAGAAGTAGTAGTGCGATCGTAGATCATTAAAGCAGCAGATTTATCAGAAGTAGTAGTGCGATCGTAGATCATTAAAGCAGCAGATTTAGAACGTGTGTTTCCTGCCTGCCCCGTTGCGTAATCGACGCCGGCTGATTCCGGGTCAATACGAAAACGATACACTCCAGAAGCCACATTAGTTTCATTGTAAAAACTCCCACCGGGAATGGTATTGTTATATCCATCCAAAGTGACGGTTTTATAAGGTTGCCAGCCCGCCATAGCGGAAAACGATGTGACAACAGAAAATGCAACGACTGAGGCTTTGATCTGCGCCCCGTTGATTAACACACCGCGATGTCAGTAATGTCTTCATAAACCACATGAGGACACCCCCATGAAGAAGCGTTTTTCCGACGAACAGATCATCAGTATTCTCCGCGAGGCTGAAGCCGGGGTTTCTGCCCGTGAACTTTGCCGTAAGCACGCCATTTCCGACGCCACCTTTTATGCCTGCCGTAAGAAGTATGGCGGTGTGCGAGCTTAAGCGCCTGAAGTTGCCTGAGGAAGAGAACGTCAGACTCAAAAAGCTGCCTGCCGAAGCCATGCTGGACAGAGAAGCACTTCAGGTGGCTCTGGGGCGAAAGCACTGACGACAGACCAGAAGAGGGAAGCAGTTGAGTTTATGTGTGATGCGACCGGTCTGTGGCAACATCGTGCCTGCAGGCTTACAGGTTTATCCCTGTCGACCTGCCGCTATGAGGCTCAGCGTCCGGCGGCTGATGCACATTTATCAAGCCGTATCACAGAACTGGCGCCCGAACGAAGGCGTTTTGGGTACCGGCGCATCTGGCAGTGATTGCGTCGGGAGGGTCTTCTCGTCAACCACAAGCGGGTATACCGCATTTACCATCTTAACGGCCTGAGTGTGAAGCGCAGACGACGTCGTAAGGGTCTGGCGACTGAGCGGCTTCCGCTTCTTCGCCCGGATGCGCCGGACCTGACATGGTCGATGGATTTTATCATAGATGTACTTGCCAGCGGCCGTCGGATTAAATGCCTGACTTGTGTGGATGATTTCACGAAGGCGTATCTGACAATCACTGTTGCTTTCGGTATTTCAGGCGTTCAGGTCACGTGTATTCTGGACAGCATCGCGCTCTTTCGGGGCTATCCAGCGACGATAAGAACGGATCAGGGCCCGGAATTTACCTGCCGCGCACTCGGTCAACGGGCCTTTGAGCATGGTGTGGAGTTGCGACTTATCCAGCCAGGTAAGCCAACGCAGAACGGATTTATTGCGAGTTTCAATTCCGCTTTCGGGATGAATGCCTGAATGAACACTGGCTCAGCGATATTCTTCATGCCCGGAAAATTATTAATGACTGGTGGCAGGACTATAACGAGTCCAGACCTCATTCATCGCTGAAATACCAGACGCCGGCTGAATTTGCAGCAAGCTGGAGAAACAGAAAATTAGAAGGTAAACAAACCGACATTACTAACTGAGCGTTGTACCTAATACTGTGGGCAGGTCAGGAGAGTATGAGGGTATGTGGAGTCATGAATTTGGTCCCACAGCAATGAAGCTCAATGTAAAACTGGGACTAATCCATCTCAAAGAAGAGAATAAACAAAAAACATACCTGTTATCTGCAGTCAAGGAGTGGCGATATAATTTGTCTACTACGAGAGAACGGGCTGGTATCAACAAAGAACTCGACCGCACTCATGATTTCAGAGAATCAGGCTTTTACATCGCAGTAGACGATGTTCAGTATCCAGAATGGAGAGTAATGTTGTTTCCTCAAAAAGGTGACTTCAACTCACAAGAAGGCATCCGGGATACGGAACTGCAACTTAAGCGCTGGATGCATATTTTTGACAACGCAATTAACAGATAAATTTTAATATTTTATTTATCAAAAAGTTAAAAAAACCAATCATCTGATTGGTTTTTTTTTACCTCTTAACTGTAAAGATAAACTTAACCAATCCGATAAGTTCTATGTTTTAACAAAATTTCAATAGGGACTTAGAATGGCTGAAGCGTTAAACGAAGGTAAAATCATGCAGGCTCTGAACTGGGCCTACGATAAGGCTCTGGATGGAAGCATACCAGGAACAGACTCTGCTTATGAAATGGCAGAAAGCTATCTAAAAGGCGATGACACTTTAGTTGAAAAAGTAAACTCTCTCATTCGCTGGCAAAACACTAAATCAGCCACAGCAGGATTTGTCTCCGGTCTTGGGGGAATCATCACCCTCCCTGTAGCAATTCCTGCAAGCATAGCTACAGTCATTTACGTTCAAATCCGCATGATCACGGCTATCGCTCTCATGGGCGGATATGATGTAAAAGATGATCGCGTAAAAACCATTGTCTATAGCTGCCTTGCAGGGAATGCCGCAAAAGACATACTCAAAAGCACAGGAATTATCATTGGCTCCAAAATGTCTACTCAGTTGATCAAAAGTATTTCAAAAGAAACCATTTTTGCCATTAACAAGCAGGTCGGTTTTAGGCTGCTGACAAAGTTTGGTGAAAAAGGGGCGATAAACCTGGGCAAGATGATACCTGTTGTAGGCGGGATCATAGGAGGCACTTTCGATGGTGTATCAACCAATATTGTTGGAAATGTTGCTCGCAAAACCTTCATTGAAAATAGTCCTTTGATTAAAAACAGGCAATGAAAAATTGAATAAGGATGTTAGAAATGCTTAGCAATGTAGATTCAAATAATGAAAAATTTTATTCGTTATTTTTAAAATTATTAAACCTAGTTCCAATCGCTGGACTGATATATTCATTAGGTGTCACATGTTTATGGATATACTTTGACAGATTAGGAAGACTTGACGTTTTTCATGCAGCATTAGAAGGTGAAAAATCATTTGACATAATCACAACATCTCTTTTTATATCGCTTTTTCTTTTTCTATTACTTTTTTACACCCCATCGTTGCTTATGGTGGTTTTTTTTAATAATAAATTTTATAAAAAAGACGGCTACCCTGAAACAATTGAGTATTCTATAAAAGCTGTATTTATAACCTCACTTTTGACTGTAGGTGTAGTTTTAACTGGCACTTACTTTTTTTCTTTAAATCCCACACAAACGGAAATGCTATTATTTTTCATAGCCATAATAACAATCAACTTAGCCTCCCTTTACCTAACCAAAAGGAAGGAAATAAAACTAAATAGCATCAGTCCCATGAGAAAGCTCAAGGCCTATTTCTTAATAACACCTGTATCAATTACGATTATTTCACTCGCTCCAATGACGGCACTGGCACTTTTTATACCGTTATTGAAAATAAATAATGAAACATCACCACTTAGCTTTATGAGTGTCGTAATGATCTCAGTTGTTGTGATAATGTTCTCTCAGATACCTGCAACTATTTTTCTGAGAGATGACAAAAAAATATCATCTTTTAAAAGAGCATGTTTGGCTATAGGATTTGCGCTGCTACTATTAATCCCTATTTCTTTTGTTATAAAACCAATACCTATAATGATTATAGACATAACTATGAAATTAGCAGGATTAACTGATTATAGAGAACATAATTATTCAGTTAATCCAGTTGACTACTCTGAAAAGATTTTTAACAACCCAGTTTGGAAAAAAGGCCTTGATAAAAGTGAAAAGAAATACACAATTAAAGGTGTCACTTTTTTCGCTTATAAAAATGTTAGCTTAGTATGTCCATTAGGCATTGAAAAAACATACAAAGAAGCAAGGAAATTTTCAATATTTGATCCAAATTTTGACACAAACATTTTGAAGGAGTTAGATAGAAAAATGCAATCATGTTTTGTTTTTGATAAAAACAAAATCATTCAGTGGAATGATATAAATTAAATAAAAGAAAGGATCGTAGCTTTCTTTATAATTATGTTCCTAATTTTTAAATTTTATTTGTTAAACCTTAGGTGGCAACTTCCTTTAATATCAAATTTCTCATAATTTAACTTGCATTTTATTAATATTTCCGCAAACAAAATTATTCCAAATGACATATTCTATTATAAGCTTGTAAAAATAAAGCACTCGTTTTAGAATTATTTTTGCTGAAATAGTGTGCAAATCAGGACTTAACAAGACCTATATTATGGTAGTAATAATGTTAATGCCCCCCTGTTAGAGAAGGGTTGTCATATTCTTGCTTAGACCTCAAAAAACATCCTACACATTACATACAGAAAGCCATATTTTATTACTGCAATTGATTTAACTGGTGTTGTTACTAAATTATAAATAAATAAATCGAATTTCCACGCCCCGATAATTACTTATGAACTCCCAACTTAGCTTTTAAAAAAGTAAGTAAAAGATGAATTCCTTCATAAATTTTTATAGGTTATAATCCGAGTAAGCGATGAAGGAGATAGCTATGAAAGAAACAATCACGAGAGAAGAACTTAAAAGACATGGATTTACTGATAACCAAGTCAATATCTTGCAGGAATACTCAGACAAGGATAACAAGCCTTTCATAACTCTTCTTGAAGAACTGAAGAAACGATTCTATGCCGGAATATTCTTAGTATCTTTGATGACTATCGTTTTATTGGTATCCATCATCAACTATGACAATGGGCATTTTATAGGTATCATTGTGGCTTCTATTATTGTATATGCATCCGTAATTTTTTTGATCCCAATGCAATTTGGCTACAAAGCAATGAAATATTTAAAGATAAAGAAAAAACCTCTTTAATTATTTTCATTTTTTCCAGTATGAATGTCATACATCAGCTTCAATTTAGGCCCATTACTGACAATTTTTAAAGCAAGAGAAGCTTTACTTATATTGTTAAAGTGACGGGCATAATCGCTTGGAATGTTTCTGAACAATCTCCAAGCATCAGGCTTAACAGTAAACTTCAATAGTCCGTATGCTGAGAGTCCTACATCCATTGCTGTATAAGCTTCTCTACCAGTAGTTGCATCGAAACCAAGGAATTCAGCGGAAGCGATATAACCCTCTTTAACCAATCCAGTATGTTTTTTCTGGCCTATTAGTGAGTAAACACTTTCCTCGACAGAGTTGGCCCCGTGCATAACCAGGAACAGCCCAGCTCCAGCTCCAACAACATTACCTGTGACGAAGGAAGCTACGAAGATTCCAACACCTGTTACAACCTGAAAAGCTCCAGTTACCACTCCTATTCCATTGATTATATAACCCAGTTCGTTCTGATAACCTCTGACTAATTCTACTGAAGCATGAACTACAGCTTCACCGCTTCTGAGCATACGATCCTGGATTGACAAGTAATCTTGTTCAATCTTCAGATTTTGAACACATTCCTGGCACTCCTTTTCAGATTTTGAATTCCGTATTGTATAGACTTGGTTATCAATAAATTTTTTGATTTCATTGTGAAACTGCAATCTGGCTAAACCATCCTTAAGATGTATCGCAGAGATAAAATTTGCTTGGCTAATTAACTGATTAGCCTCAGCATTTGCCATGACTAAGAAGTAATTCAGTAGCCTGTTTTTATCGAGGTAATTGTCCATACATTTGCCCTTTGTGTTTATAGATCCTGCAATATATTTAAGCAGATTGAGTTAAAAACGAAAAGAGGAAGCTGCAATCAATACGGACATCCACCTGAAAATCGATGCTATCACTAGAGAGGCAAAAGACAGTAATCATGCTGGATAGATAAACATTCATTCGTTCACATGGAGTGCGAGTCAGCCCAGACACATGTCCATTAGTGCTGCTGGCGGTGCTGGTAAAGTGAGATATCTTGACCTAAGTGCACAAGCACCGATTGACAAGGTAACTCCAGCTATCATGGGGTATGTTTCTAATAGAAAAATAAATCGTCACGGGTTTAAAAGATCTCGATATTACTATTCACAGTCTGTAAACATGGATAATGAAGCATAGTCAAAACAATTAACTAATAGAGAGCAGTCAAATTTTAAGGCTAGGGCCTGCCGATCTCCATACAGCATTGAATTCATGCTACCTAGTATATCCCCCGTTTAGCTTATAGGTTTGATGGTTACCATAAATCTATCCCCTTTAATGAGTTCACCAGAGGGTTTCCGATAGTAAGATTCGCCATTAAGACGATAATGAATGTAGCCATCCTTTGTTTTGGATATGTCCATGAGCCAGTTTGACTTATCAATACAATTTTCTTCTTTTTTCATATCGTCAAAGCATAGCAAGTAATCATTATCATGGTCCGGAAAAAATCCAGAATCCTTAGGAGCAAGCGTTTGATAACCGCAATTAAAATTCCAAAGTGAAACATTATAAGTTTTAGGGGAAGATATGAACTTATCTCTATTGTTATCCCACCACTTAATTTTATCACTATCAGTGAAAGGCATATTTTTCACTAACAATTCTTTATAAGAACCAGAACCGTGAATGGCAAGGACTTTAGGATGGTTGAAAAAAATGTAAACATGGTTAGTGCAAAAATGAAAATTGTAAATTTTTTGATATTCACTCGTTTCTCTAAACACTAACCTCAAAAGCGGCTTTCATATTGGTAAGTTTTACTCTTATTTGACAAACCTGTGTGCTTTCCAGGCCAGATTCATTGGTATGACAAAGTAAACGATTATGGCACCGATGATAAGGACGATTGCAAAAGAAATCAGGCTTTCTTTATGCCCTTTCGCTATACCATAAATGAAAACTGATAAAATAATGAGCATGGAAATTATACCTGCCCAAAAGCGCTTGCTCAGCTCCTGAATGAGAGACTGAAGTGTATCTGATTTGTTCTCATCTCGGGTAAGAATTTCATTAAGCTTGCGGATATCCTTCACTGAAAATCCATTCTGAAGGAGCTTATGCTCAAAATCGTTCATTTCATCATCCTGAAAAGCCATAAGATAAAAGAAAATATATCATACATTAAAGTTGAGATGCCATATGATCCATTTGCAGAACACTCGCCCTAAGTTAAGTGTAAAGATCATATGGCATAGTTATTGTATCGCCATACTGAATAAAAAGTATATTCTAAACCCTTTTCTTCATTTTGAAACCATCTGATTTAAGCTCTGGTGAAGGCGTAAAGCTCTGTTTTTGGGTAGCAAATATTCTTTCAACTTCATACTCATTCCAGATAATGTATTCAATAATAAACTTGTAGAAATACAGCACTCGTGCGAGACTGACAGTTGAAGGTATTGTATAGAAGTTTGGACTGAGCAAAGCCGAACTCAAAACTGCAATAATGTTGCTTGATCCCTTCAGATAGGGATTCTGACAGTCGTGCTGATACTTTAAAAAGTATCCTACACAGAACAGGTAGGCACTTTTATTATTTTTTCTTTATTGCAGTCTGATTCATTGTATCTAAGAATGGACCATTAAGGAGCATCAAAAACTTTTGATCTGATAAATGTCTGTTTAATTTATTCATAGTAGCATCTTTGCTATTGTGAATGTCATCCTAACACTTAAAGAAATAGCATATTATTCAATCATTTCAATAGTTAAAGCCTATCAATTTCTATTTGAATATCTTTTTTAGGTAAAGGACGATTAAGCTCTTCGGCTGTCATTTGCTTTAAATGAGAATTATATGGCCATATCTTATACTTTTCTAAATATTTGTTATTCAAAGCTATCAAAGCTTCGTTTTTCAGTTTCGAGCCTTTTTATTCTCTGGCAAGCAATTTTTAAATTAGCAGGGTTAACAACACATATTTCTGTCACACCAGACTTGATAAGCATCTTTTTTAAATTAAAACAATCAGCAATTTTAAAATGACTATTCAAATATTGCCTTGAAGGTCTCTTCTCAATGATCTTTATCAACTCGTCGCGTAAAGCCTCCCAGGTTAGCTTCTCATCGTCATTCCAGGTATTGATAACTTTCATTATGAATTTTTCATCATAACCAGTAACATGTTTAGCCATTTATTTTCCTTTTATTATTTTAGTTTGCAAAGCATACAATTTATCAGCATTGATATTACCACTATTTTTATCATGATGCGTTATTTCAATAATTTTTTATGTATTACTATTAGTCGTTCATCATCCTTTCCGGAGTCTTGTATTAGATAATAACCACATGGGTCAAAAGCATATGAGTGCATGCAGTAGCCATGCTTAGTGACGAGCACAGCTCCATCATTCAATAAATCGAAATCAGTTATGTCCATAACAGCTATTTATTTTTTCTATGACTGTTACCGACCCCGATTGAAGTTTTATCTTTCATGAGATTGATCATTTGTAAGTGTGATCGGTGATCTTAGGAAACATTTTGTGAGACCAGCTTCCTTCCAGACCATCTGGCGATGCTAAACTCGTCCATGCCATTGATTTGAGAAAACGTATTGAGTAGATGTCTTAACTGATGGGTCCTAATCGAATATGGGATACCATCATCGTTAATATAACCGTGTCTTTTAAACAGGTTTGTAGTGCCTATGATACTCGTAAAAGCATTAATATCCCGTCTAACAAACTGAGCTGTAGGTCTGAATAAAGGTTTCAAATGCTTGCTTGTTTTGTGAAAAATTGCCCCTCAAACAAAAGACACAAACCATTTGAATATTTGATTTTCTTCTCTTCATCGTACCAGGGGAAATTTTGAGGTTTTTTACTGAAAAGTAAATCTGATACGGGATTATGCTCAGCCCTGCCAGAAATCACTGCATAGATAAAAAACTGGCGACATGCCTGACGGGTTTTCTTTAGCTTATCGAGAACTCCCCGTTTTTCCATCTTGCGAAAGACATCAAGCATTTCTTTTGCATTGATATCCGCAACAGGTCTTTTGCCAATGTGAGGAAAAATATCCTTCTTCAGGTATTCCAGGATGTCTGTAGCATAACCTTTAGACCATGATGGCTTCTTATGCTCATGCCATTCAAGAGCGATAAGCTCAAAGCTATTGTTCACAGCCAGAATTTTTGCTGCCTTGATATCCTGCTTCTGCTGACTTGGATCTCCGCCTTCCAGCAGAAGCTTCTTAGCTTCTGAGCGCTTCTGTCTGGCTTCTGCGAGGCTCAGTAACAGATATGTCCCAAACACTACCCGCTTCTCTCTACCAGCTATACGGTATTTGAGTCGCCAGCTTTTGGCTCCGTTTGGAAATATTTCAAGATACATACCTCCACCGTCGGAAAGTTTGTATGACTTTTCCCTGGGCTTCGCGGAGTCGATTTGTCGGGCTGTTAGCTTCATTTGGGGGCATCATTTCCATTGAACCTGTCGATGCCCCCTATCGTGCCCCCATATTGGTTAAGAACGCAATAGGTGACCCTGGACCGAAATGGACCAGCTAGAAGATTTATATTCTGATTTTTAAGGGAAAAGTAGACTTTAAGAGATGTAAACAGAAGAGAAAGTGGCGCGCCCTACAGGATTCGAACCTGTGACCTACGGCTTAGAAGGCCGGTGCTCTATCCAGCTGAGCTAAGGGCGCGGAGAGGTTGGGTCGAATTATACGGTTGAACGCTGTTACGTCAACGTTTTTGCCGCGCCGACGCGGTGAGTGCCCAGGTAATGACCAATTTTCGCTAATGTTTGTCTCGCCAGGCGCTCAGCGACACCAGGTTACTCACCTCGGCGGTTTCACCTTCCAGCTCAACGCCTTGCTGAGTCACGCGCGTATTATACTGCTCGCGTAGCGCATTAAGCTCATGACTATCCGGCTCCAGCTGGCGCAAAAAGCCCAACGCCAGCAACAACTGCTGGCGGGAAATCGTCGCGGTAAAGCCTGCCCGGCTGAGTGCGCCGTGCCAGCGCCAGAGATTTTCATCGCTGCCATCGACAATCATCACCTGCCAGATTACCAGCACTGCCGCACCATTATTCAGATGTGCTTCATTATCACCGCTGATGTAGTCGGTAAACTCTTTTGCCGCCTCCTTTCCCATCAGGGAAAGCATGGATTCGATGTGAACCGGCGGGAGTTGTAGACGCTTACTGAGCGCCTGCGCGGCATGGCGCGAACCGGCGGTCAGCAGTTGGAAGCCTATAACAAACACGACAACTAAGGTGGCGATTATTAACCAAATCATTACGTCTTCCCTTCATTTCTCTGTCTGGCATCATAAGCGTTAACCCATACTTTCGTCACGGCGAAATGTCGGTAACCACACTGTGGTCAGAATCTCTACCTGACAGCCGGACGTGCTTCTGACAAAATAGGCGCCATTCCCGATTCAAACTCAACACAGTGGATTTACGCTCTGATGGCAGCAAAAATTATTGACGGTAAAACGATTGCGCAGCAGGTACGGCTTGAGGTTGCAGAAAAAGTGAAACAACGCCTGGCCGCCGGTAAACGTGCACCGGGTCTGGCCGTAGTTTTGGTAGGTGAGAACCCTGCCTCACAGATTTATGTCGGCAGCAAACGCCGCGCCTGTGAAGAAGTCGGCTTTATCTCCCGCTCTTACGATCTGCCCGACACCACCAGTGAAGCGGAATTGCTGCAGCTGATTGACACTCTTAACAGCGACAACACGATCGATGGCATTCTGGTGCAGCTGCCTTTGCCAGCCGGCATTGATAACGTCAAAGTGCTTGAGCGCATCACGCCCGATAAAGATGTTGATGGTTTTCATCCCTATAACGTTGGTCGCCTGTGCCAGCGTGCGCCAAAACTGCGCCCGTGCACCCCGCGCGGCATTGTGACACTGCTGGAGCGCTACAACATTGATGCTTACGGGCTCAATGCGGTGGTTGTCGGTGCATCAAACATTGTGGGCCGTCCCATGAGCATGGAACTGCTGTTAGCCGGCTGCACAACCACCGTCACGCACCGTTTTACCCGCGATCTGCGCCACCATGTTGAACACGCCGATCTGCTGATTGTCGCGGTCGGTAAACCCCATTTTATTCCGGGCGACTGGATTAAACCGGGCGCAATCGTCATCGATGTCGGTATTAACCGTCTTGAAAGCGGCAAAGTGGTCGGGGATGTGGATTATGAGGCTGCCTTTGAACGTGCTTCTTATATCACCCCGGTTCCGGGTGGCGTAGGGCCAATGACCGTGGCGACACTTATTCAAAATACCTTGCAGGCATGCGAAGCGTTTCATGATGGGGAGCAGGCATAATGGCTACGTTTTCTTTGGGCAAATTTCCCCACGTTGATCTCTGCGATCTGCTGAAACTTGAAGGCTGGGTAGAAAGCGGTGCACAGGCTAAAGTGGCGATCGGTGACGGCGAGGTGCGGGTCGACGGCGAAGTCGAAACCCGTAAGCGCTGCAAAATCTTTCAGGGGCAAACGGTCGAGTTTGCCGGGCAGCGCGTTACCGTTGTTGCCTGATCCGCTGGTGCCCCAGGCGGGGCACCTTAAATCCGCGCCTCTCCCACTATCCGCGTCTCACCGTTAACCAGCTCCAGCGCAATGTGACTGACCTCTGCATGTTGTGCAATCAGCGTCGCCAGCCGGGGCGAATGGCTGGTGATCCATAACTGACTGAACTGACTGGCCTCGGCAATCAGGGCGGCAAGGGCAGGCAGTAAATCCTCATGCAGGCTGTTTTCAGGCTCGTTCAGCGCCATAAAGGCAGGCGGGCGCGGGCTGAGCAGCGCCACGACCAGGCAGAGGAAGCGCAGCGTACCATCGGAAAATTCGGCGCTTTCCAGCGGGCGCAAAATGCCCTGGCGCTGCATCAGCATCTGAAAACGTCCGTTCTGCACATCCACCTGAAACTCAGTGTCCGGGAAGGCTGTTTTCATCACTTTATACAACAGTTCATGATGCCCACGTTCCACTATCGTTGCCCATGCTGCGGCGAGATTACTGCCATCATGGGCCAGAATGGGTGCGCGCACGCCAATCTGCGGCGAACGAATCGGTGAACCTGGCCAGACGGCAAACTCATGATAAAAGCGCCATGCTTTCAGGCGTTCACGCATCCGGGAAAGTTCGGGATAGCGGTGCGGCTCCCCCAGTTGTCCAAACAGGGATTCTTCAGGATGCAGTACGCCAGCATAACTGACGCGCTCTCCGTCGATGTTATGCAGAAAGGCGGTCTGATTAGTGCGCTGCATAATGCAGGAAGACGGTCGGCGCTGCTGGCCACTCAGCCAGATGCGTTCTTCTTTAACCAGCGGATCCAGGTTAAACAGGCTGGTTGATAGCGGTTCAGGAAAACCGGTTTCCAGCTGGTAATCCATATCATCCATCGTCACGGCCAGGATGAGCCGCTTAGGATCATGTCGGCGGTCGCCACGGCGCAATCCGCCCGCCCACATCACTTTTTGCACCCCGCCCTCTTCGGCCAGCGCCAGCGCAAGCCGTCCGTTAGCCGCCTCGTGCAGCAGCCGCACCGCTTTATAAAGATTGGATTTACCACAGCCGTTGGGACCGCTCACCACGTTGAGCGGGTGCAGCGGAAGCGTGAGATCGCGTACCGAACGGAAACCGCGAATGTGAATCTGCTTTATCGTCATCGACAAAAAAGGGCGATTGCTCGCCCTCTCCTGTGTTGCGTTTTATTTACGTCGCCAGGTGGAACCCTGCGGGCCGTCTTCCACAATCACGCCCAGCGCATTGAGCTTATCGCGTGCCACATCCGCCTGCGCCCAGTCTTTCGCCGCACGCGCATCGGCGCGGGCTTTGACCCAGCGTTCAATTTCAGCCACTTCATCGTCATTGCCTTGGGCACTGCTTTGCAAAAACACTTCCGGCTCCTGTTGCAGAATCCCCAATACATTGGCGATTTCACGCAGTTTTGCTGCCAGCGCACTGGCGGCCGTCATGTCTTCACTTTTCAGACGATTCACTTCACGCGCCATATCAAACAGCACCGAATAGGCTTCTGGCGTGTTGAAATCGTCGTTCATTGCTTCGCGGAAACGGGCTTCGAACGCCTCGCCACCGCTGGCCGCTACGGTGCGGTCAGTATGACGCAGCGCGGTGTAAAGGCGTTCCAGCGCGGCGCGTGCCTGGTTCAGGTTATCTTCACCATAATTTAGCTGGCTGCGATAGTGGCCCGACATCAGAAAGTAACGCACGGTTTCGGCATCATAATGCTGTAGCACATCGCGCACGGTGAAAAAGTTGTTCAGTGACTTCGACATCTTTTCACGGTCAATCATCACCATGCCGGAATGCATCCAGTAATTCACATACGGACCATCGTGGGCACAGGTCGACTGGGCGATTTCGTTTTCATGATGGGGAAACATCAGATCAGAACCGCCACCGTGAATATCAAAGTGCGCACCCAGCTGTTTGCAGTTCATCGCCGAACATTCAATGTGCCAGCCCGGACGACCGTTGCCCCACGGCGATGGCCATGAAGGTTCGTCCGCTTTGGACATTTTCCACAGCACGAAATCCATCGGGTTACGTTTCACGTCGGCAACCTCTACACGCGCACCTGCCTGTAGCTGCTCCAGATCCTGACGCGACAGTGCGCCATAATCAACATCGCTCAGGACATCAAACATGACATCGCCGTTATCCGCGACATAGGCGTGACCGCGGGCAATCAGCGTTTCCACCAGCGCAATGATGTCAGGAATATGGCGCGTGGCACGCGGCTCCACATCCGGCGGTAAAATCCCCAGCGCATCGAAGTCGCTGTGCATTTCGCCGATCATTCGGTTGGTCAGCGTTTCGATGCTCTCGCCGTTCTCATTGGCTCGTTTGATGATTTTGTCATCAATGTCGGTAATGTTGCGCACATAATTGACGTCATAACCGACGTAGCGCAGATAGCGCGAAACCACGTCGAAGGCCACAAACGTGCGCCCGTGCCCAATGTGACAGAGGTCATACACCGTGATGCCGCAGACATACATGCCGATTTTGCCAGCATGAATAGGGGTGAATTCCTCTTTTTGTCGACTCAGGGTGTTGTAAATCTTCAGCATTGGGGTTTCCGTAGTGAGGCGTGCGTAACGCACCGTTTTGAGTATCCTGTCATTGTGCCGTATTTTTATCTGTCACGCGACGCAAAGCAAGCCAACTGCGCTGCCTGGCTGACGTATTATCGGAAATTATGATATAAGAACGTTCGAGAAAAAGGCGTGTGCGCTTAAAAGCACACCCTATGCTACTGACGACAACCTTTACAGGACGAAAAAAATGGTAACTTTCCAGACTAACCATGGCGATATCGTGATCAAGACCTTCGATGACAAAGCGCCCGCAACCGTAAAGAACTTCCTGGATTACTGCCGTGAAGGTTTCTACGACAACACCATTTTCCACCGTGTGATTAACGGCTTTATGATTCAGGGCGGCGGTTTTGAGCCTGGCATGAAGCAGAAAGCCACCAAAGAAGAGATCCGTAACGAAGCCAACAACGGTCTGAAAAACACCAAAGGCACGCTGGCCATGGCCCGTACCTCTGCGCCGCACTCTGCGACCGCACAGTTCTTCATCAACGTGGCGGACAACGACTTCCTGAACTTCCGTGACGAAAGCCTGCAGGGCTGGGGTTACTGTGTATTTGCTGAAGTGGTTGAAGGGATGGACGTGGTAGAGAAAATCAAAGCGGTTTCAACTGGTCGCAGCGGTATGCATCAGGACGTACCGAAAGATGACGTCATCATTCAGAAAGTGACCGTTAGCGAGTAATGTCGCGCACGCTGTTTATCGCAGATCTCCATCTGTGTCAGGAAGAACCGGCGATTACCGCCGGTTTTCTGCATTTTTTGCAGCGCGAAGCGCCTCACTGCGACGCGCTTTATATTCTGGGCGATCTGTTCGAAGCCTGGATCGGTGATGACGATCCGAATCCGCTGCATCAACAGGTTGCCAGCGCCCTTCATGCCCTGCCCGTGCCGGTCTTTTTTATTCACGGCAACCGCGATTTTCTGATCGGCAAACGCTTTGCCCGCGCCAGCGGCATGACCTTATTGCCCGAGGAGCAGGTTCTGACGCTTTATGGTCACCGACTTCTGATTATGCATGGCGATACGTTGTGCACCGACGATGCGGGTTATCTGCAGTTCCGGGCGAAAGTGCATAATCTCTGGATTCAACGTCTGTTCCTGACGCTGCCGCTGTTTATTCGTAAACGGATTGCGGCACGGATGCGCGCCAACAGTAAACAGGCCAACCAGCATAAGTCGCTGGAGATTATGGATGTCAATCAACAGGCCGTGGTCGATGCGATGGTACGTCAGCAGGTGCCTTTACTGATTCATGGTCATACGCACCGCCCCGCTATCCATGATGTGTCGCTGAACGGAGCCCCCGCACAGCGCGCGGTATTGGGTGCCTGGCACAGCCGGGGATCAATGATCCAACTGGATGCAAACGGCATCCAGCTCATCGACTTCGATTTTTAGTCGTCCGGTGACATCGCGTTGCACACCTGCGCTGAGGCCCGTCGAGCGGCGCAAGGTACCCGGGGACTGTGCGAACGGGCGGCAGGCCAGCATAGTGAAACGCGTTCACGCCCTGCCGCCTGCCTTCCCCGCCCTGCGGTGAGCTGAGTTGTCTCACTCAGGCCGTATGCATTCCTGATGCGATAAGCTTATCGTCTGACGCTAACCCGCCCGACGCAACCGTTTTCCTTGCGCCTTTCTCATGGTATTCTCTGTGCCCTTCAAAACCTGTCCGCCTGGTCAGGTGTGTTTTTATTCACAGGAGTTGACCGCATGTCGTCGAATGCCGCCCCGGCCCGCATCGCAGTTGTTATGGGTTCCAAAAGTGACTGGTCCACCATGCAGTTCGCTGCGGAAATCCTTACCAGCCTGGACGTGCCCTTCCATGTGGAAGTGGTGTCAGCGCACCGTACCCCGGATAAACTGTTTAGCTTTGCGGAAACCGCAGCGGACAACGGTTTTCAGGTGATTATTGCCGGTGCCGGTGGCGCGGCGCATTTGCCAGGGATGCTGGCTGCCAAGACCCTGCTGCCGGTACTCGGTGTGCCGGTACAGAGCGCCGCGCTGAGCGGCGTCGACAGCCTCTACTCGATTGTGCAAATGCCACGCGGCATTCCGGTCGGCACGCTGGCCATTGGCAAAGCGGGCGCCGCTAACGCAGCCCTGCTGGCGGCGCAGATTCTGGCGATTCATGACAGCGCGCTGGCGTCACGTCTGGCCGCCTGGCGTCAGTCACAGACCGATGAGGTACTGGACAATCCGGACCCGCGGGAGGAAGCATGAAGCCGGTTTGCGTACTGGGTAACGGACAGCTTGGCCGTATGTTACGTCAGGCGGGCGAGCCTATGGGCATTGCCGTGCATCCGGTTGGCCTGGATGCCGACCCTGCTGCCCTGCCTATCGCCGGGAGCGTGATTACGGCTGAGATCGAACGCTGGCCCGAGACGGCACTGACGCGCGAACTCGCGAGCCACCCGGCCTTTGTGAATCGCGATATTTTCCCGCGGCTGGCCGACCGTCTGACGCAAAAACAGCTGCTGGATCAGCTCAGTCTGGCGACTGCCCCCTGGCAACTGCTGGCGGATAAAGGTGAATGGCCGCACGTTTTCAAAACGTTGGGCGAACTGGCTATTGTTAAGCGCCGCACGGGCGGTTATGACGGTCGTGGTCAATGGCGGTTACGTGCCGGTGAAACCGATACGTTACCCGACGACTGTTATGGTGAATGCATTGTCGAACAAGGCATTAACTTCTCGGGGGAAGTGTCGCTGGTCGGCGCGCGCGGCCATGATGGCAGCACCGTATTTTATCCGCTGACACATAATCTGCATGAAGAAGGCATTCTGCGTACCAGCGTTGCGTTCCCGCAGGCAGATGCCGCGCAGCAACAGCAGGCTGAGGCGATGTTAAGCGCCATCCTGCACGAGCTGAACTACGTCGGCGTCATGGCCATGGAATGCTTTGTCACGCCGCAGGGATTGCTGATTAACGAACTGGCGCCTCGCGTTCACAACAGCGGGCACTGGACTCAGAACGGGGCCTCAATCAGTCAGTTTGAACTTCACCTGCGCGCTGTTCTGGGTCTGGCTCTGCCACAGCCCGTGGTCATTGCGCCCTCAGTGATGGTTAACCTGATTGGCACAGCGTTAAATACTGACTGGCTCCAGCAGCCGCTGGTGCATTTGCACTGGTACGACAAAGCGGTGCGTGAAGGACGCAAAGTCGGTCACCTCAACCTGACCGACAGCGACCAGAGCCGTCTCGCTGCCGCCTTGCAGGCCTTGTTGCCGCTGTTACCTGCCGGGTATGCCAGCGGTATTCGCTGGGCAGCAGCCAAGCTGTAAATCTGTTCACGACCGGGCGCAGTATCATCGCGCCCGGTCGGTTTTACGTCGCGTCAAACGTCCTGAACAACGCATTGCCTTTCAACAAACGCACGCCCAGCCAGCCACCACAGAGCGACAGTAAGAGCGCGCCGCCCAGCGGTAAGGCCAGCCACAATGTCCAGTCGGGTTGCCACGGAAAATCAAAGATTTTACGCTGCAATGCCCAGAGTGCGGCCTCAGCACCGAGCGCCGCCGCAATGCCCGAGACGACGCCAATCAGCGCAAATTCACACCACAACGTAGTGCGCAGCAGACGTTTGCCCGCGCCCAGCGTGCGATAGACGACCAGCTCCTGTCGGCGCTGGCGCATCCCCACCTGAATCTGCGCCATGAGCAGCAATACACCGCAGGCCGTGACCAGCACTACCATGATTTCCAGTGCCTGGCTGACCTGGGTCAGAACCTGTCCAATCTGACGCAGGATACTGCCGATATCCAGCAGACTCAGCGTGGGAAATGTGCGGTTAAGCTGCGCCAGTAATGCGGCACGGTTGTCCAGACGGAAACTGGTCAGCCAGGTCAGCGGCTGGCTGTCCAGCGCGCCGGGGGGAAAAATAAAGAAGAAATTGGGGCGCAGGCTTTCCCAGTCCACTTTTCGCAGACTGGTGATTTTGGCGCTGAACCGCTGCGTATCGCCCTCAAAGGTCAAACTGTCGCCCGGTTTTACCCCCAGGCGATCGGCCAGCGCCACCTCCATGGACACTTCTCCGGCTTTCGGCGGCCAGCTCCCCGCGACAAGCGGATTATGATCGGGAAGCGTTGCCAGCGCAGTCAGATTCAGTTCGCGGTTCAGCGCGTTGTCCCGTGCGGGATCGGCAGGCTGACCGTTAATCTCACTCAGGCGCATGCGCGCAATCGGGTAAAAGGTTTCAGGTTTAACCTGATGCGACTGCAGAAACTCACGCACCTGCGGAATCTGCTCCGCCGTGATGTTGAGCAGGAAAAAGTTCGGGCTGTCTGCGGGCAACTGCTGCTGCCAGCGATCCAGCAGATCACCCCGCATCACCAGCAGCAACGCCAGTAACATAAACGACAGGGAAAAGGCGGCAAGCTGACTCAGCGTCATAGCAGGCTGACGCAGTAAACGATTAATGGCAAGCCGCAGCGCCAGATTACGTACGGACAAACGACGCAGAAGCAGTAATGTGCCCCAGCCGAGCAGGGCCAGCAGCCCTGCCAGCACCATCACGCCCGCCAGCAGTGCCCAGAGCATTTTGCTGCCGCCGACCAGTACCGCCAGCAGCGCCACCACCAGTAAGCCCATCGCGGGCAGATAGATTTTCAGCGGCCAGACGGCGGCAACGGCATCGCGTCGCAACACGCGTAACGGCTGTGTCGCCAGCAGCAAGCGGTAAGGACGTAATCCCACCAGCAGGGAAATCATAAACAGCGAACCGATTGCCCACACCCACGGCCACAGGCTGGCCGCTGGCAGAGACGCCGGCAGCACCGGTTTCAACATCGCCATCAGGATGGCTTCAACCACCTGACCGACTGCGCCACCGGCCAGGGCGGCCAGCAGCAACACCGCCAGCCACTGACCGATGATCAATCGTTGTAACGCGCCGCGCGTGGCACCCAGCGTTTTCAGCACGGCCACCAGATCGTAGCGGCTGCGGCAGTAGTGACTCATGGCGACCGCCACCGCGGCAATGTCGAGCATCAGCGTTAACAGAGCAGATAACAGCAAAAACTGCTGGGCACGCTGCATGGAGCGGCCCAGCGCGTCTTCCGAATTTTCAATACTGATCCAGCGCTGCCCGGTTTTAATCTGTGGCGTTATCCAGCGGTCATACGTGTCCAGTTGCTGAGGCTTGCCTGCGAATTTATAGCGCCAGGTGAGGCGACTGCCGGGCTGGATGGCACCGGTTTTATCCGCGTCAGCCAGGTTAATCAGTAAACGCGGGGCCATCTCAAACGGATTAAAACCGCCATCTGGCTCCTGGATAATCTCACCCGTAATACGTAGCGTGGTATCGCCCACATCCAGTTCATCGCCGACGTGCAGATTAAGCAGTGCCATTAAACGCGGCGCGGCCAGCGCGGTACCGGGCTGGGGCTTCAGGCCTGGCGGCTGCGTTTTCAGCTCACCAAACATCGGATAAGTGTTTTCTACGGCTTTCACCGCAGCCAACTGCGGTGTCTGACCGGCAAAAGTCATGGTCATAAAGCTTAACTGTCGGCTGACTAATAACCCCGTTTCGCGGGCTTTATCCAGCCATGCCGCCGGCGCCGCCGTGCTGCTGCGCAACGTGCGATCGCCTGCCATAAAATCCCGGCTCTGCTGGCTCAGCCCCTTTTCCATGCGATCGCTAATCGATCCCAGCGCCAGCACACAGGCGACAGCCAGCGTTAACGCCAGCCAGACGATCAATAATGAGGGCGAGCGCCACTCACGCCAGAACCACCGCCAGATCATTTTTCCTCCCATAATTTTCCCTCGCGCAGACGCAAACGGCGGTCACAACGCGCCGCCAGCTGCGCATCGTGGGTAACCAGAATTAACGTCGTGGCAAAATCGCGATTGAGGGAAAATAACAGGTCGGCAATGCGATCGCCGGTGTGGCGATCCAGATTGCCTGTGGGTTCATCGGCAAACAGCAGCCCCGGACGGCCGCTGAACGCCCGCGCCAGCGCAACGCGTTGTTGTTCGCCGCCGGATAACTGCGCAGGCAGATGCTGTAAACGCCCGGCCAGGCCTAACTGCGTCAGGAGATCGCGCGCCTGATCGCGGCTCTGCCGATCGCTCTCACCGCGCAGCAGTGCAGGTAACTGGACGTTTTCCAGCGCGTTGAGCGTGGGCACCAGCATAAATGACTGGAACACGAACCCGACCTGCTTCGCGCGCAACGCGGCACGCTGTTCTTCGTTCATGTGATGTAACGGCTGCCCCAACAGATGCACTTCACCTTCGCTGCCGTCATCCAGCCCGGCCAGAATGCCCAGCAAGGTAGATTTACCGGATCCTGACTCGCCAATCAGGGCTATCGTTTCTGCTGGTTTGACAACTAACTCAACTCCAGTAAGGATGGTTAACTGATGCTCTCCCTGACCCACGGACTTAGTAAGATGATGAACTTCAAGAATGTTTTCCGCTGGCATTATCCTTTCCTGTTATTGTGCTGTCTGTTGGTGTCCCGTCTTGCTGCGGCCGATACGTTGCTGGTGCTGGGTGACAGCCTGAGCGCAGGCTATCAAATGTCAGCCAGTCAGGCCTGGCCCAGCCTGCTGAATAAACAGTGGCAGCAGCAGCCCAGCGTCGTGAATGCCAGTATCAGTGGCGATACCGCCGCACAAGGGCTGGCACGCTTACCTGCCCTATTAAAACAACATCAGCCGCAGTGGGTGTTAATCGAACTGGGCGGTAATGACGGTCTGCGCGGCTTTCCTCCCAAAGACGTGGCGCAAACGCTGGGCACCATCATCGATCAGGTGAAAGCCGCAAAGGCAAAACCGATTCTGATGCAGATACGTTTACCCGCGAACTATGGCCGCCGTTATACTGATGCCTTCCGCGATATTTATCCGCAACTGGCAAAACAGTACGACATTGCTTTAGTGCCCTTTTTTATGGAGCAGGTTTATTTGAAACCGGAATGGATGCAGCAGGATGGGATTCACCCCAATCCTGATGCCCAACCGTTTATCGCCGACCTGATGGCAAAAGAGCTGGCTCCCTTAGTTAAGCAGTAGTTGTGCAAAAAAGGTAACGCATGCAAAAAACCATTTTGATAACGGGCTGCTCCAGCGGGATTGGTCTGGTCGCCGCCAAAGATCTGCTGGCACGCGGCTATCACGTCATCGCAGCCTGTCGTAAAGCCGACGATGTCGCACGGATGGACAGCCTGGGATTCACAGGGCTGCAGCTGGATCTGGACGATCCTGACAGCGTTGATCGCGCTGCCGACAGGGTACTGGCGCTGACGCATGGCCGACTGTTTGCGCTGTTTAACAATGCGGGATTTGGCACCTATGGTCCCTTAAATACCCTGACGCGCCAGCAACTGGAAAAGCAGTTTTCCAGCAATGTGTTCGGCACTCATCAGCTCACCCTGCGCCTGCTCCCGGCCTTAAAGGCCTGGGGCAATGCCCGAATCATTAATACCAGCTCGGTGCTGGGCATTATTTCGACGCCGGGCCGTGGCGCTTATGCGGCCAGTAAATACGCGCTGGAAGCCTGGAGCGACGCGTTACGTATGGAACTGCATACCAGTGGCGTGCGTGTCAGTTTAATCGAACCGGGCCCCATTCATACCCGCTTCACGGATAATGTTACTCAGGGTGAGCAGGATAATCCGGTGCAAAATCCGGGCCTTGCGGCACGTTTTACATTACCACCTGAGGCCATTTTACCCAAACTGCGCCACGCACTGGAGAGCAACCATCCTCGCCTGCGTTATCCGGTGACGCTGGTCGCGCATATCATGAGCCTGTTGAAACGTCTGCTGCCTGGCTGGATACTGGATCGCATAATTCGCAGTCAGTGAGGCGAATCCGCGAATACAACTTGAAGCCGGGTCGGTCGGCCCCATATTCTTTAAACATTTTCTGCAAAGAGACTTAGTCATGTCACCACACGCTTCGATTATCGACATTAACGAATCCAACCTGCATCAGACCCTTGAGCAGTCAATGCAGATTCCGGTGCTGTTCTACTTTTGGTCGGATCGCAGCCAACACTGTCAGGAACTGACGCCACTGCTGGAACGCCTGGCGCAGGAATATGCAGGCCAGTTTATTCTTGCCAGACTGGATTGTGACAAGGAACAACGGGTTGCCTCACAGTTTGGGTTACGCTCCATTCCCACGGTTTACCTGTTCCAGAATGGCCAGCCCGTCGATGGCTTCCAGGGGCCGCAGCCAGAAGAGGCCGTGCGCGCCCTGCTGGAAAAAGTGCTGCCGCGCGAAGAAGAGCTAAAAGCCCAACAGGCGATGGCGCTGATGCAGGAAGGCAAACCGCTGGACGCGCTGCCGCTGCTGAAAGACGCCTGGCAGCTCAGTAATAAAGACAGCGAAATCGGCTTTCTGCTGGCAGAAGTGCTGATTACGTTAAATCGTAGCGACGAAGCTGAAACCGTCTTAAAGGCTGTTCCCCTGCAGGATCAGGACACCCGTTATCAAAGCCTGGTCGCGCAGATCGACCTGCTGAAACAGGCCGCTGACACGCCAGAAATTCAGCAGTTGCAGTCGCAGCTGGAAAGTGATCCGGAAAACGCCGAACTGGCAACCAAACTGTCGCTTCAGCTGCATCAGGTCGGACGCAATGAAGAAGCGCTGGAACTGCTCTTCAGCTTTATCAAGCGCGATTTGAATGCTGCAGATGGCCAGGCGCGTAAAATGTTGCAGGAGATTCTGGCTGCATTAGGCACCGGCGACGCCCTCGCTGCGCGCTACCGCCGCCAGCTTTACTCCCTGCTTTACTGAGATAAGCAGAAAACGGGCCGAACGACTTGGCCCGTCACGCTGACAACCCGGAGGTTATATGTTCACGGTTATTCCCGTTCTTATTCTGGTCGCACTGGTCATTGTCTGGTCCGGCGTGAAAATTGTGCCGCAAGGTTACCAGTGGACAGTTGAACGCTTTGGTCGTTATACCCGTACACTGCAGCCCGGCCTGAGTCTGGTCGTGCCTTTCATGGATCGTATCGGGCATAAGATCAACATGATGGAACGGGTGCTGGATATTCCCTCCCAGGAGATCATCTCCAAAGATAATGCGAACGTGACCATCGACGCCGTCTGTTTTGTTCAGGCTATCGATCCGGCACGGGCTGCCTATGAAGTCAGTAATCTTGAACTGGCTATCCTCAATCTCACTATGACCAATATGCGCACCGTGCTGGGCAGCATGGAACTTGACGAGATGCTGTCCCAGCGTGACAGCATTAATACGCGCCTGCTGCATATTCTGGATGAAGCCACCAATCCCTGGGGCGTAAAAATCACCCGTATCGAAATCCGCGATGTCCGGCTGCCGCAGGAGCTGATCGGTGCTATGAATGCGCAAATGAAGGCCGAACGTACCAAACGTGCCGATATTTTAACGGCGGAGGGCGTGCGTCAGGCAGAGATTTTGCGCGCGGAGGGAGAGAAACAGGCCCAGATTTTGAAAGCGGAAGGGGAAAGAACGTCAGCTTTCCTTCAGGCAGAAGCGCGTGAGCGCCAGGCCGAAGCGGAAGCCCGTGCGACAAAAATGGTGTCGGACGCCATTGCCTCAGGCAATATCCAGGCCGTGAACTACTTTGTGGCGCAGAAATATACCGACGCGCTGCAAAAAATTGGCGAATCCAGCAACAGTAAAGTGGTGATGATGCCGCTGGATGCCAGCAGCCTGATGGGCGCCGTTGGCGGTATCAGTGAGTTGTTAAAAGAAACCCGTAGCGAGTCAACGCGCTGATGCTCAGCGAAATTGTGGCGCATCCGCACGGATTCTGGCTGACGCTGGGCGGCTTACTGCTGGCGGCTGAGATGCTGGGTACCAGTGGTTATCTGCTCTGGAGCGGGCTGGCCGCGATGCAGGTTGGCCTTGTAGTCTGGTTTCTCCCCATGAACTGGGCCGCACAAGGGATGCTGTTTGCCCTGTTCACACTGGTCAGCGTATTTTTATGGTCTCGCTGGCTGCGCTACCGCGAACGTCAGCAGCAGCCCAGTTCACTGAATCAGCGCGGCAGCCAGATGATTGGTTTACACCTGACGCTGGAACAGACGCTGCAAAACGGTATCGGACATGTGCGCATCGGTGACAGCAGCTGGCGCGTTCAGGCCGAACACAATTTGCCTGCCGGAACCGAAGTGGTCATCGTGGCCGTTGAAGGCATCACGCTACGTATTCAGCCACGTTTGCCGTCAGCCTGACGGCAGCAACCTGCCAGGTCATTAATGATGGGGCAGTCTGCACTGTCGTTGCCCGGACAGGCTGCCGCCAGCGCCAGCAAACGTGCGCGCATGGCGTGCAACTCTTCAATATGCGCAGCAATCTCATCGGCTTTTTGCAGCGTACGCGCCTTCACATCGGCGCTGTGACGTTCAGGATCGTTAAACAGCGCAACCAGTTCGCGGCATTCATCCAGCGTAAAACCAACCTGGCGCGCCTGGCGCAGCAGATTCAGCTCATCAAGATGATGCGTATTGTAATGCCGGTAACCATTATCCCCGCGCAACGGGGGCGTCACGACGCCCTTCTCCTCATAAAAACGAATAGCCTTGCTGGTCAGTCCGGTCTTTTTCGCTACGGCACTAATATTCATAATGGATTCCCTGCCCTTCCCCTTAACAGTTAGCGGGATGATGAAAACAACGTTCGCACGCTGCTGGCTTAATACTCAGTTTACCTGTTTAGCCTCTGCCTTATCACCCTGGTTTCACTTCACTATGTTGACCCGCTTTCCTGAGAAACTATAGCGCACATCATCCCGTTTCTGAGGTCTGAGCCTGCTCATCGTCAGGCTTCAGGGGCCGCGCGTTGATTCCTGTTTCCCTTATGTTGCTTACGTTGGCAGCTCTTCCTCTGCCCCAGGCTGCCCGTGCACAAGCACGGCACTTAAATCAAAGCCATAAAAACAGCCATATAAATCTTGTCAATGCGTAAAAATCTTATAAAATGCCGCACATTTGTAACTGTTAATCACATAAATTAAGGAGTGATTATGGCTTTAGTCAGCTGCCCTGAGTGTCATAAGGAAGTAAGTGATTCAGCATTACGTTGTCCGTCATGTGCCAAACAGCTCAGAAAACCACGCCGTTCGTTCTTTGGCAAAGTCATCAAATGGGCTTTCATCCTGTTCAACATTCTCATGATCTACTGCCTTGTTGCCGGATTAAGTGGAAGCGGCGAGGTGGTCAACAACGCGGCTTCTGATGCGGAAAGAGCGGGTGCTGCGATCGGTGCCGGTTTAGGTGTCATGGCTATTGGCGGCATTTGGGTGATTGGCGACATTATTCTGGGCATACTGGTCCTCTTCACAAGACCGAAGGGATGATGGACGTCACAGCGGTGTTGTACAGTATTTTTTGCGTTAAATGCGCCAGTGCGTCACCCCGCGATAACGCGTAAAAAACCCTGTATCGTGACCATCATTAACGATTAAGTCTGACAGTGAAGCGGACAGGCCCTGAAGGCGCCCTGCTGCGCAACCCCGGCAAAGGCTCGCCGCTCAGATAATCCGATTCGGGTTAGTTGTTACACAGCTCGTCTGACGCCGAAACGATGCATAAAAGCCCCGCGGATAACCCGGGGCTTTTGCTTTTCCACCCCCACCCGCGACACGGGCTGCACATTTTTTACCCACCCATTCTGGCATTCTGTCCCTTTTAACAGCCTGTATTTGACCTTCCCCTTGATGGAAGGTTTATCCTTAGTCACAGTCACTTCTGACTACTCACTCCGCCACACCAACCAAGGAGTCAACGATGTCAAATACGGTTATCCTGGCACTGGAAGGATTATCCTGCGGCCATTGCGTTAAACGCGTAAAAGAGGCGCTTGAGCAGCGCGACGATGTTGAACAGGCCGAGGTCACCCAACAGGAAGCCAGCATTTCTGGCAGCGCCGAGGTCACTTCGCTCATCGCCACTGTCGAACAGGCGGGCTATCATGCAACGCTGAAACCTGAAGGCGCGCGCCCAAAGCCTGAGCCGTTGACAGCATCAGAGCCGCCGCCGGAGGCGCTGACAACGGAGTCCTCTTCTCTGCCGGCAACCGAAGCATTGCCTGCTCACGTCCTGCTTATTGACGGCATGAGCTGTGCCAGTTGCGTCAGCCGGGTTGAAAAAGCCCTTGAACAGGTTGCCGGTGTACAGCAGGCACGCGTTAATCTTGCCGAGCGAAGCGCGCTGGTTATGGGTCATGTTGAGCCACAGCAGCTGGTCGCTGCCGTGGATGCGGCCGGTTACGGTGCGGAAGTGGTTGACGACGAGCAGCAACGACGTGAAAAGCAGCAAACCAGCGCCCGTCGCGCACTGCGTCGCTTTAGCTGGCAGGCGGGCGTCGCGCTGCTGCTGGGCGTACCGCTGATGGTATGGAGCATGATGGGCGACAATATGATGCTCACTGCCGCGAACAGAACCACCTGGCTGGTCCTCGGGATGCTCACCCTGCTGGTAATGATCGGGGCGGGTGGCCATTTCTACCGCAGCGCCTGGCGCAGTCTCCTTAACCGCAGCGCCACCATGGATACGCTGGTGGCGCTGGGAACGGCGGCCGCCTGGAGTTACTCCTTCAGCGTGGTCGTCTGGCCTGACTTTTTCCCGCCGCAGGCGCGTCATCTCTATTTTGAAGCCAGCGTGATGATTCTGGGCCTGATCAATCTGGGCCATGCGCTTGAACAACGCGCGCGCCAGCGTGCCTCACGCGCCCTGGAGCGGCTGCTGGATCTTACGCCCGCACAGGCCAATGTCATCACGGAACAAGGTGAGACGCTTATGCCCGTCAGCGCGGTAGAGCCCGGTATGATCCTGCGACTGGTCGCAGGCGATCGTATCCCCGTAGACGGCGAGGTTCAGTCAGGCGAAGCCTGGTGTGACGAAGCAATGCTGACTGGCGAAGCGGCTCCCCAATCCAAAACACAGGGCGATCGCCTGTTTGCCGGTACGCTGGTGCAGGACGGGACCGTTCGCTTTATTGCGCAGGCGACTGGCGGCAATACCGCGCTGGCACGAATTATTCAGCTGGTACGTAAAGCGCAGAGCAGCAAACCTGAGGTTGGCCGTCTGGCGGATCGTATCTCTGCGGTCTTCGTACCGGTGGTCGTGGTTATTGCCTTGCTGAGTGCGCTGATTTGGTACCTGGTGGGTCCACAGCCCCAACTGGCCTATGCGCTGGTTGTGGCCACCACCGTCATGATCATCGCCTGTCCCTGTGCGCTGGGTCTGGCAACACCGATGTCGATTATCGCGGGCACCGGACGCGCTGCTGAATACGGTGTGCTGGTGCGGGATGCCGATGCATTGCAACGCGCAAGTCATATCGACACGCTGGTGTTTGATAAAACGGGCACGCTTACCCAAGGTGCCCCGCAGGTCACCGAGGTTATCACCTGGCAGGGCAGCACCCGCGATGCCGTGCTCTCTGCCGCTGCGGCACTGGAACAGGCGTCAGGGCATCCACTGGCGAAAGCTATCGTGGCAGAGGCCGGCGCTGGCGAGAAGCCTGAGATTTCGCAATTTCGTACAATACGCGGCAAAGGGGTGAGTGGCATTCTTAACGGCAGACAACTTGTCCTGGGTAATGTCAGCCTGTTAAGCGAGCACGGTGTGGATTGCCAGGCGGCACAGGAAGAAACGGAGAGACTAACCCACCAGGGCGCAACGCCGGTTTTACTGGCTGAAGACGGGAAGCTTACTGGCCTGATTAGCCTGCGTGATACTCTGCGGCCGGAGGCGGGTGAAGCGCTGCAACGGCTGCATCAGGCAGGTTACCGGTTGATTATGCTGACCGGGGACCATGAGAATACCGCCCGCGCTATTGCTGATGACGTGGGCATGGATGAAGTGATTGCGGGTGTTTTGCCGGAAGGTAAAGCCGATGCGATCAGCCAGTTGCAGCAGCAAGGCCGTCAGGTCGCCATGATCGGCGATGGGATTAATGATGCACCCGCGCTGTCCCAGGCGGATGTCGGCATAGCCATGGGCGGCGGCAGTGATGTGGCGGTGGAAAGCGCATCGATAACGTTGCTACGTGACGACCTGCATGGCGTGGCAGATGCCTTAGCGATTGCATCCGCCACACTCAGGAATATCCGTCAGAACCTGTTTGGTGCCTTTATCTACAACATTATCGGTATTCCGCTGGCTGCGGGCGTGCTCTATCCCTTCACGGGGTTGTTACTCAGCCCGATTGTTGCCGGCGCGGCGATGGCACTCTCATCGATTACCGTCGTCAGCAATGCTAACCGGCTACTGCGCTTCACACCGCGCAAAAAGCCTTAACGGCCGCCTCTGTTTTTCGCCGCCGGATCCCGCTAGCATGGTGTCTTTAACACAGTAAGGACAGGGAATGACTGCGAGCCTTTGGCAACGTTTGCGTAACTGGATGGCGCCCCTTTTTCCCACCAGCTACCGGTGGCCGGCCGTCGATATCCGGTCAGGAGCATGCCAGTTTCATCTGGTGGGAAGCATTCATATGGGCACGCGCGATATGCAGCCTCTGCCAGTGCGGCTGCTACAACAGTTGCAAAATGCCGATGCCCTCGTAGTGGAAGCGGATATTACCCAGGGCGGTTCGCCATTTGATGACACCGAAGTATGCCCGCCGCTGTCGGTGCGTATGGATGAAGGCACGCTGGCGAAGCTGGACGCGTTATGCAATGAGACCGGTTTGTCCCTGACGCAGTTTGATACGTCACCGGCCTGGCAAATTGCGTTGATGCTGCAGGCCCGTCAGGCCCAGCGGCTGGGATTGCGCCCGGATTACGGCATTGATTATCAGTTGCTTCAGGCGGCACGTTCACTGCAAAAACCCGTGATTGAGCTGGAGGGCGCAGACGCGCAAATCACCCTGTTAAAGTCGCTGCCCGATAACGGTATGGCGCTGCTGCAGGATACGCTGACGCACTGGCACACCAACGCGCGTATGTTGCAGACGATGGTGAGCTGGTGGCTGGAAAGCCCGCCCCGCGAACCGCAAATCGCCTTACCGGCGACGTTCAGTCAGACGCTCAATGACACGCTGATTAGCCAGCGCAACCGTGAGTGGCGCGGGCGATTACAAACGTTGCCCGCGGGACGTTATGTGGTGGCCGTCGGCGCACTGCATTTATATGGCGAGAACAATCTGCCAGCCCTGCTACGGGCGGAGTAATCAGGGATAAAAAAAGAGAGCCGACAGTCATATCGGCTCTTCAAAGAGGAATGTGTTAATGATTTTAGTTATCGCTCAACAACCCAGTTGCTGGCGCGTGGCAATTCTCGCCTAAAGCACATTATTTCGCCACATTTATCTTTCAATAAAACGTAATAAGATTTTTCTGAATCAGAGGCCATTATGACGCCTGCGGTAAAACTGTTGCAAAAACAAAAAGTCAGCTTCACACTGCACCCTTATGAGCATGACGCAAGCGAAACGCATTTTGGCGATGAAGCGGTACGTAAGCTTAACCTGGACGCCCGCCAGGTCTATAAAACGTTGCTTGTAGCGCTGAACGGCGATGCAAAGCAGCTGGCCGTGGCGGTGACGCCCGTGGCAACGCAGCTTGATCTCAAAAAGGTGGCTAAGGCTCTCGGGGCAAAAAAAGCGGAGATGGCCGAGCCCCTGCTGGCGCAGCGGATTACGGGTTATCTGATCGGCGGCATCAGTCCGCTGGGGCAAAAAAAGCGTCTGCCGACGGTGATTGACCACTCAGCCAACGACTTTGCCACGCTGTTCATTTCTGGCGGTAAACGCGGACTGGATATTGAACTCAGCCCGCAGGATTTGTCCCGTCTTCTGGATGCCCCGCTGGCAGACATTGCCCGACGCGATTAAGCCGGTTGCAGAGCGCAGAGTTCATCAATCATCCAGCGCCCGGCCGGGCCGGGCGGATGGCGGCGCGACCAGACCACTTCTACGGCGATGCGCTGCGGCCACCCGGCGACAGGCAATTCCTTTAAGACACCATGTCCAAACTGTTTCACCAGCCAGCGCGGCAAAATGCTCCAGCCAAAGCCCTGTTCCGCCATCTCAAGCAGCACATAATATGTCTGAGCAGACCAGGCCCTGCCCTGAAAAGTGGGGGCGCGGCGTTCGGTCCAGGTATTGAGACGAAGGTGACGAAGGGGTTCAAGCTGGCTTTCATTCACCGTCGCTTCCTGCGCCAGAGGATGATCCCGGTGCAGGTAAATCCCTAACTCAGCATCGACCTGCAGGCGGGCGACCGCGATGTCAGCCGGGAGCGTCGGCTGGGCACGAATCACGCCGATCTGCGCGCGCCCGGTTTGCAACAGTTCGACGACATCGTCATCTTCTGCGGCAATGCCTTCCAGCTCCACCTCCGGATAGCGCCTGTCAAATTGCCTGAGCAGGCGCTGATGGTAGTGCGTTTGCCAGAAGTCAGATACCGCCACGCTGAGCCGTGGTTCGATTCCCTCGGACAGGCGCGTTGCCAGCGCATCCAGTCGCTCACTGGCGGCAAGAATCTGCTGAACCTGCGGTAAGACGCGTCGCCCTTGTTCGGTCAGTTGCGGCTGACGACCGCGCCGGTCAAATAAGGCAAAACCCAGATCGTCTTCCAGGTTAACCACAGCCACGCTGATGGTGGACTGGCTTTTGTTTAAGGCGCGCGCGGCGGCAGAAAACGAGCCACTGGCTACCGTTTGCACAAAGGCTTCCAGGGATTCAGGAGAGTAACGCATGTGAACCATCGCTTTTATCGATAGATGATCATTTTATCTTAGCATGATGCCATGGGAAAATAGGCACCTGAACTAAGGAGACTGACATGCAAACCCGTTCACTCACCGAGCGCATCTTACATGCCAGCCTGTTTGAAGGTCTGGCCATCCTCACCATTGCCCCGCTGGCAGCCTGGATGATGGATAAACCGCTGTTTCAGATGGGCGCACTGGCCATCATGTTGTCCACGGTCGCGATGCTCTGGAATATGATGTACAACAGCGTGTTTGATCGCTGGTATCCGCCTCGTCAGAAACGCAGTGCGTGGGTTCGTGTGCTGCATGCTCTGGGATTTGAGGGCGGCTTTATCCTGATAGGGCTTCCGCTGGCCGCCTGGATGCTGGAGATTTCGTTATGGCAGGCCTTTATGATCGAAGTGGCGTTTTTTCTGTTCTTTCTGCCCTACACCTTCGTCTATAACCTGGTGTGGGATAAACTGCGGTCGCACTGGTTCAACCGTAAGGCCTGCCGCGCCTGACAAGGCACTGGGGAGACGAAGCGCCTCCCCGGTGATTTAACGCGGTGCTGCACGTTCCCCGTTCCAGTGTTGTATCCATGCCAAAATCATTTTGGGATAACGACGCGCGGGCACCGTTTCTTTCGCGTCTTTCAATGTATCCTGGGCCGTTGCCGTCTGGTAAATCACCTTATCGCGAGGCACGTAGTCGCTGGCATTCAGCGGCGAATGTTTACTGACCCAGTCACGCAGCACCACGGCGTCAACGTTGCCACTGTTGACATAACCCGGAAGTGAATCAATACGGGGATAGCCATCGCCGCCTGCCGCATTGAAGCTGTTAGTCGCCATCCGATAAGTTTTGGTGTCATCCAGCGGCTGTCCGTTGATCGTGACTTTACTCACGCCGCTGCCATTCGCGGTCAGACTGACATTTGCAAACTGGGCATAACCGCCTGAACCCGGTTCGATATTCGCCACCACCGCCAGATAGCGTTTAATTTCCGCCCCACTCAGCGTGACGGAAACGACCTGATTGGCAAAGGGTTGGACCTGGAGCAAATCGCGCCACGCTACGGGCCCTGGTTTGAGCGAGGCCCGAATTCCGCCGCCGCTCATCACGGCGAAGTCGGCCTGGGTCGCGGCCATCTGCGCCCGCAGGATGAGCTGCCCGAGGCTGCTTTGCTGAACGCGCACGGTTTCTTTTTCGCCGGAAAACACCCCGTTGACGCGCCCGACATTCACCTGCAACGTCGCTTCAGTGCGTTTTTGAAACGGCGTCAGTAATTTCATCATAGCCGTGTTTTTGGGGATCTCTTCCTGCCAGGTCAGCCAGGATTCGCTGCCATCGAGATTTTTGATTTTATGTTTGAGATTAACCGGGATGAGCTGATACGACGCCAGGGTAACCTCGCCATTGCGGTAGGTAAAATCGCCACGTCCGACATATTTTCCCCACTTTTCCGCCTGCATAATCCAGACGCCATTTTGCCGGTCAGGCTGACAGGGCTGACCCGGCTGGTAATCTTTGCGGCTCACATTCTCTTTTTCCATACAGACCGCGTCATGCGAATGCCCCCCTACGATCATATTGAGGGTGCCCGCAGGCAACCTGCGCGCCAGCGTCACATCATCAATCCCGTTACTGCCGTGTTTGCCGTCGTCATAATGACCAAGATGGGCCAGCGCCACGATCACATCCGGTTTTTCTTTGGCGCGTAGTTCAGACACAACCTTTACGGCTTCGGCTACCGGGTCACGGAATTCGATATCCGTTAACTGTTCAGGGTTGGTCAGGCGGGCGGTATCCGGCGTGATTAACCCGATAACCGCAATCTTCAGCCCCATGCGCCGGAACATCGCCCAGGGCTTAAACAGACGTTTACCTGTGCTTTTTTGATAAACATTCGCGGCCAGAAAAGGGAATTTTGCCCATTTTTCCTGTTTCCGCAGCACGGCGAGGGGTTTATCGAATTCATGGTTGCCCAGCGTCATGGCATCGTAACCAATCAGGTTCATGCCACGAATATCAGGTTCGGCATCCAGGACATCCGATTCCGGCACGCCAGTGTTGACATCTCCGGCCGACAAAATCAGTGCACCACCGCCTTTGGCCTGAATATCGTAGCGTGCGGTATCTATTAATGTTTTTTGTGCCGCCAGACCGTACTCGCCCTGCTCATCAAACCAGAAATGGCCGTGCAGATCGTTGGTGTGCAAAATGCTGAAACGGTAACTCCGGTCAGGCACGGCGGCCTGAGTAAACAGTGATGAGAGCAACATCGCTCCGGTCAGACCCGCACCCGCCCATCGAGATAACACCACAGCCTCTCTCCTTTGAATAATGATTCTTGCCGATCGTCAGCGCCCTTCTGTGTCGCACATTCCCTGTGCTAACTCAAGTTTATCGCGCGTCGTCCGGTCATTATCGCAGGTTGTTCAGCGCAGGACAGGGTCTGATTTCGTCATCACTGTTATGCATGAAGGCGCAATGTTAAGCAAAAGGAACGATCAGCTTGTTAATTTTTAGCTACTTTCGCTGGTGTGATTCGCCCTGTGTTAAATTTATGTATTACTCTGTTTTTAACAGTGCATTTCGTCAAGATGGCCTTCGCGCGCGCAGACAAGGCTGGCTGAGCCAATGCTAAATAACAGACTGATTTGTTTGCTTTTTTATCATCCGCTTTCATGCCATCAGGTCAGCCGCCTATCCGGCCGCTCCGACGCACAGAGGCCAACGAAGCAAAGGGAGCAGGCAAATCGCTGCCTGAGTGCGGTTGTAGGCTGTTACCAACACATTTTCACCTCATTATCGTCACGCTTGTGTCATTTAGAATGAATAAACTCCTTCCTGACCGTACGCAACAGACCGTTGTATCGACCCATAACCGCGATAAGTGAGAAAAACAGCCTTCATCTTGCGCTTTTCGCGTATTTCCCTAATTTCTTTTGATAATCCCACAAATTATTCAGCGATGCCGCCTGATATGCATTAAACTCATTTGTTACAACCGGATACATTTACATCCAAGGAGACAGGCATGCATCACACCACACCGCTGATCACCACTATTGTCGGGGCACTGGTTCTGGCTTTCCTCCTTGGTATGCTGGCTAACCGGTTACGAATTTCTCCGCTGGTGGGTTACCTTGTTGCTGGCGTTATGGCTGGCCCTTTTACACCCGGCTTTGTGGCAGACACGAATCTGGCGCCGGAACTGGCCGAACTGGGCGTGATTCTGCTGATGTTTGGCGTCGGTCTGCACTTTTCACTGAAGGACCTGATGTCGGTAAAGCGGATAGCCATTCCCGGCGCGATTGCACAGATCGCGGTAGCCACCTTGCTGGGAATGCTGATGTCGTGGGCGATGGGTTGGTCGTGGATGACCGGCCTGGTGTTTGGCTTGTGTCTTTCTACCGCCAGTACCGTGGTGTTGCTGCGTGCGTTAGAAGAACGGCAGCTGATTGAAAGCCAGCGCGGTCAAATTGCTATCGGCTGGTTAATTGTCGAAGACCTGGTGATGGTGCTTACGCTGGTCTTGCTGCCCGCCATTGCGGGCATGATGGAACAGGGCAACGCCAGCGCCAGCCTGGTAATCTGGGATCTGCTCTGGACCATCGGCAAAGTTGCCGCCTTTATGGTGCTGATGATGGTGGTAGGCCGCCGTGCGGTCCCCTGGATTCTGGCGAAAAGTGCGGCCACGGGTTCACGCGAGCTGTTTACGCTGTCTGTCCTGGCGCTGGCGCTGGGCATCGCATTTGGCGCCGTCGAGTTCTTCGACGTGTCTTTTGCGCTGGGTGCGTTCTTTGCCGGAATGGTGCTGAATGAATCGGAGTTAAGTCAGCGCGCTGCCCGTGACACGTTGCCGTTACGGGATGCTTTTGCAGTGCTGTTCTTTGTCTCTGTCGGCATGTTATTTGATCCCATGATCATGGTGAAAGAGCCGCTGGCCGTGCTGGGTGCGTTGGTGATTGTCGTCATCGGCAAATCCGCCGCCGCCTGGCTGTTGGTTTCGCTGCTGGGTCATTCGCGTCGGACAGCGATGACCATCTCGGTGAGTCTGGCGCAAATCGGCGAGTTTGCCTTTATTCTTGCCGGTCTGGGCATTTCACTTGGCCTGCTTGATGAAGAGGGCCGAAATCTGGTCCTGGCGGCCGCTATCCTTTCTATCATGCTCAATCCGGTTCTGTTTACGCTGCTGGGGCGTTACCTCGCCAAAAATGAAACGATGGAGCAGCAGACGCTGGAAGAAGCGTTGGAAGAAGAACAAGAGATTCCTGTGGATGTCTGCAACCATGCCGTCATCGTTGGCTATGGTCGCGTCGGCAACCTGCTGTGTGAGCAACTGATCAAACTGAATATTCCGGTGGTGGTGGTAGAAAGCTCCATCCCGCGCGTAAAAGCCTTACGGGATCAGGGGATCAGAGCGGTGCTGGCGAATGCCGCCCGCGCCAATACCCTGGCGCTGGCCCGGGTGGACTGTGCCAGCTGGCTGTTAGTCACTATCCCTAACGGCTACGAGGTAGGCGAAATTGTGACGGCAGCACGACAGAAGCAGGCTGATATCGATATTATCGTGCATGCCCATTATGACGATGAAGTGGAGTATATTCTGGAGCGCGGTGCAAACCACGTCGTTATGGGTGAGCGGGAAATTGCCGCCAGTATTATTCAGAAGTTACAGGAAAAGCTAACGCTGCAGGAAGAAAAAACCGTCAGCGAAGGTCAGCACTAATCCATCCCAAACGGCTGTCGCCCCGCTGAACTCTCAGAGATTCAGCGGGGCGTCTGACTTGTCGGCCTTAACGATCCCAGTAGGACTCTTCCAAACTGTCTTCACGCTCAGGCAAACCGCGCGTCAGTCGGGGCGAATGCTGATTCAGGACCTGATAGCTGACCCGGTTAGCATATTTGCAGACCTGCGCCAGCGACGAATAGGTCAGATAAGCACGCGCATGTTTACTGGAGTTAGGTACGTTGCGGCGATGGTAGTTATTCGCCGTAATGTCATGCAGCAACGCTGCCAGCGCGCCGTCCCCTGCTCCATTGGTATTCATGATCTTCTCCGGGCCGCCCATGTAGGGCGCGATGTGCGAGAAAGTGCGTAACGGCTGCTGACAATCCTGTTTACGCATTGCGCGACTGAATTCGTACTGGTTGAATTCAGCAATCGCGCCCGGTAACAAAGGATGGTTGGTTTTACGCTTAAATTCGTCTTCGGTATAGCCCGCCATATATAAACCGGTCGGCCCTGCCGTGCACAGCACCAGATCCACCCACTCCAGCGCCCTGTCCGAGGCCAGTAACGGGTCGGCCTCGCCCGTCAGCGCCAGCGCCTCTTCTTCGTTCATCGCCACAATCGACACGTGGTCACGCAGGAAATCACGCCAGAACTGAGGATTGTCACCTATCACGTGTTTCGTGCCTAACGTCAGCACCACCGGCACGTTGTGGCGCTTTGCATACTCGATAGCCTGCAGCGTCGCCTGTGGCATCGGTTCACCGTCTTTGCAACGCACCAGATACGAGGTCAGAACCAGCGCGGAAGAGCCCGCAATTACGTCCTCAGGCACACTTTCCGCTTTGAGCTGGTTCATCTGGCCAGGGCTAATCGCAAAGGTCCGATCGCCCTGATCGCCGATCAGGGTGAAACAGCGGCCAATCGCTCCGTCCACACCCTGAAGATAGTTAAGATCCATGCGGCTCGACGTATTACAAAGGTAACGATACGCATAACCGCCAATCTGAATGTTATTGCACATCACGCCCAGCAATACGGAACGGTCGTCCGCCAGCACGGAGAAATTGTGCAGCGTGTTGCCAATCGTGCCGCCTGCGAACTGGTGAGTAATCAGTTCGTCACGCATCAGTTCAGCGTACAGCGCTTCTGCCACGGCATCGTCAATGACCAGCGAATGGCCGGCACTCAGACCATAGCGGACCAGAAAGGCGTCATCGACTTTCGCTTCGATATCGACCAACGTCTGATCGATGCCCACTACCCAACTGCCGTCTTCGTTATCGAATGACGAGGACTGGAGAAGGGGATCGCGCGCGCTGACGGGAAAATAGTGTTTGGATTTACGTTTGCCGGGAAATTTCATGGTGACTGCCGTGAGGAAAAACAGGCAGAGAAGCATATCATATTCTCTGCGACGACTTTAACGCTGCGCGCGAATCCGTAGCTCGCCCATCCCGCCCTGCCAGACTCCGGCGCATCTGACGTATCAGCGTATATTACTGGCAGGCCATCTGATGAACGCCGGGACGTGGCGCCTGCAGGTTCATGACAGCCTGTAGGAGGATGCAGCACGACAGTAATGCGGTTCCGTACCTGTCAGGCAGCAAGGGCCAGAAAACGGTCTGCGACAAGCGCGGCTGGCGTTCAGAGGACAACGAAGAAGGAAAACGCAGGAAAGTATGGGTAGATTCACTACAGCAAAAGGGGCCAGTCGTGCCGGCCCCTCTCTGCTTAGCCCAGAATTTTAGCCAGCTCTGCACTCACGTCGGACACATTACGTGTGCCGTCGATTTTGTGGTACTCAGTGTTACCCGCTTCGGCTTCTTTGCTGTAGTAAGCAATCAGCGGTGCGGTTAGCTGATGGTATTCCACCAGACGTTTGCGCACCGTTTCTTCCTGATCGTCTTTACGCGTGGTCAGCTCTTCACCGGTCACGTCATCCTTGCCTTCCACCTTCGGTGGATTGAATTTGACATGGTAAACACGGCCTGATGGCGCATGAACACGGCGACCGACGATGCGTTCAACGATCAGTTCATCCGGCACAGCGAACTCCAGCACATAGTCCACTTTGATACCGGCTTCTTTCATTGCGTCAGCCTGAGGAATGGTGCGTGGGAAACCATCAAGCAGGAAACCGTTTTTGCAATCTTCCTGGGCGATGCGCTCTTTAACCAGCGCAATCACCAGCTCATCAGTAACCAGCTTGCCGGCATCCATAATGGCTTTCGCCTGGTTGCCCAGTTCGGTGCCCGCTTTAACCGCTGCACGCAACATGTCGCCAGTGGAGATCTGCGGAATGCCGTATTTCTCCATGATGAATTGGGCTTGAGTCCCCTTACCTGCGCCCGGAGCTCCGAGCAGAATAATACGCATTGCGTAAATCCCCTTGCGAATCGCATTGATGAATCTGAGAAGCGGAAGAACATACCATTATGATCCGCGCACCACAAGGAAGGGGCGGATCAACGCAGATCAGTGTACTGACTTTAGCCAGCGATCGCAGTGAGCGATGTCAGTGAAAAGGCATTTTCGGACTGGTAGCGGGTGCAATGGGGCTTTTAAGGCGGTTGCGCAACAAATATGGGTGCCGGAAAGCAGGCAGGAAGACTGCAGCCAAAAAAAACCGGTGAGGATCTCACCGGTTTCGTCGTCTTACGCCGTCAGCAGTTGGTTCATCCGACGGATAAACTGGTTAGGATCGTCCAGCGTGCCGCGCTCTGCCAGCAGGGCCTGATCCAGTAACAGCTCAATCCATTCACCGAAGCGGGCTTCATCCTGGGTATCTGCCACGCGCTTCACCAGTTGGTGATCGGGGTTGATCTCGAAGATATATTTCACTTCCGGCACGTCCTGTCCGGCCGCCGCGAACAGTTTGGCCATTTGCGTGGTCATCTCGTTTGCATCGGTGGTCACAATCGCAGGCGTATCGGTCAGACGGTGCGTCAGACGGACTTCTTTCACACGTTCGCCCAGCAGCGTTTTCACGCGCTCAACAAAAGGTTCCAGCGCTTTTTCCGCTTCTTTCTGCGCTTCCGTTTCTTCGTCAGCCAGCTTATCCAGCGCTTCATCCGCTTTGCTGACGGACTGGAAGGCCTTACCGTCGAACTCGGTCAGATAGCTCATCATCCATTCATCGATACGATCGGACAGCAGCAGGACCTCAATGCCTTTTTTACGGAACAGCTCCAGATGCGGACTGCTTTTCGCTGCAGCATAGCTGTCGGCGGTAATGTAGTAGATCTTCTCCTGACCCTCGACCATACGGCTGACGTAATCTTCCAGCGACACGGTTTGCGCCGCGCTCTCGCTTTGTGTGGTGGCAAAACGCAGCAGTTTGGCAATCGTCTCTTTGTTGGCGTGATCTTCAGCGGGGCCCTCTTTCAGGACCAGACCAAACTCTTTCCAGAAGGTCTGGTACTTTTCGCTGTCCTCTTTCGCCAGCTTCTCCAGCATCTGCAGAACACGTTTGGTCAACGCGCCGCGCAGATTCTGGGTAACACGGCTGTCCTGCAGAATCTCACGCGATACGTTGAGCGGCAGATCGTTAGAGTCAATCAGGCCGCGCACAAAGCGCAGGTAGTTCGGCATAAACTGCTCGGCGTCATCCATGATAAACACGCGCTGCACGTAGAGTTTCAGACCATGTTTATGGTCGCGGTTCCACATGTCGAACGGTGCGCGAGCCGGGATATATAGCAGGCTGGTGTACTCCTGTTTCCCTTCTACGCGGTTGTGGCTCCATGTCGCCGGATCGCTGAAATCATGGGCAATATGTTTGTAGAACTCTTTGTACTCTTCGTCGCTGATCTCTGACTTGCTGCGGGTCCACAGCGCCTGAGCTTTGTTGATTTTCTCCCAGGTCGTGGTGCCGCTTTCTTCATCTTTGGTTTCGATTTCAACCGGCAGCGCAATGTGGTCGGAGTATTTACCAATGATGTTGCGGACGCGCCAGCTGTCGAGGAATTCATCTTCGCCTTCACGCAGGTGCAAGGTGATTTCCGTACCGCGATCGGCTTTGCTGATGTCAGCGATGGTATACTCACCTTCACCTGCCGATTCCCAGAACACGCCTTCGTCTTCGGCGGCACCCGCCGCGCGCGTGCGCACCGAGACTTTGTCGGCAACGATAAAGGCCGAGTAGAAACCCACACCGAACTGACCGATCAGCTGACTGTCTTTGGCCTGATCGGAGCCCAGGGATTCCAGAAAGGCTTTGGTGCCGGATTTCGCAATAGTGCCAAGGTTTTCAATCACTTCATCACGGCGCATGCCGATACCGTTATCGCTCAGCGTGATGGTGCGGTTATCCTTATCGACAGAGAGACGCACGCGCAGGTCACCATCGCCTTCGTACAGGCTGGCATCAGACAGCGCGCGGAAGCGCAGTTTATCCGCCGCATCCGAGGCGTTGGAAATCAGTTCACGCAGGAAAATCTCTTTGTTTGAATAGAGAGAATGGATCATCAGGTGCAGAAGTTGTTTTACCTCTGACTGAAAGCCACGAGTCTCTTGTCCTTTCATGGTCATTGCTACCTCAACAGAATCAGATTTAACGAACGTTGAGGAGGATGTGGGGGTACATGCAGGATTTTCAAGCCGGCGTTTTTCACAACGCCGGCAAGCGTTTAAAATTTAATCTTCTGGCGGCCTGCCAGTGAGTGGGATAGCGTGGTGCCATCCACCATTTCCAGTTCGCCGCCCATCGGAACGCCATGCGCAATGCGGCTGGCTTCAACGCCATACTGGCCACATAATTCTGCAATGTAGTTCGCGGTCGCTTCGCCTTCCACGGTGGGGTTGGTCGCCAGGATCACTTCCTGAATCGCTTCCTTCTCCAGACGCTGTTCCAGCCGATCGAGACCGATATCTGCCGGGCCAATGCCATCCAGGGGCGAAAGATGGCCCATCAGAACGAAATAACGGCCGGCAAATTGCCCGGTTTGCTCAATAGCATGGATATCTGCCGGACTTTCCACCACGCAGATCTGACCGTTTTGCTGACGCCGGGGATTGGCGCAGATAGTGCAGATTTCCTGCTCGGTGAAGGTGCGGCAATCGGCACAGTGACCGATTTCCGACATTGCCCGGGTCAGCGCCTGTGCCAGCCGCATTCCCCCACTACGATCGCGCTGTAGCAGTTGGAACGCCATCCGTTGCGCCGACTTCGGCCCAACGCCCGGCAAACAGCGCAATGACTCCATTAAGGACTCTAGCAGTGGGCTGGTTTGCATCAGAACGGCATCTTGAAGCCTGGTGGCAACTGCATGCCTGAAGAGACAGACGCCATTTTCTCTTTCTGCGCTTCATCAATGCGACGCGCCGCGTCGTTGAAGGCGGCAGCGATCAAATCTTCCAGCATGTCTTTGTCATCTTCCAGCAGGCTGGGATCGACTTCCACACGGCGGCAGTTGTGGGCACCATTGATGGTCACTTTGACCATGCCTGCGCCTGATTCACCCGTGACTTCCAGGGCGGCAATTTCTTCCTGAACCTGGGCCATTTTGTCTTGCATCTGCTGGGCCTGTTTCATCAGGTTGCCCAATCCGCCTTTACCAAACATAGTTTTCTCTCTCTGCTGAGGCTACAACGCGGTTTATTCATAACGTTGCAGCGTGTTCAAACGGGTCGAATGCTTTCCTCATCCAAATCGGCATCGAAAAAGCGACGAAGGGTTTGAATGTGGCTGTCACTCAAGATGGACTGACGCGCCTGCGCCAGCTTCTCTTCATAAATGGCCTGACGCCACTCCAGTGGCGTCAATACCGTAGGATTATCGTCTTCAATAACCGACAGTTCAACCTGGTGTCCGGCAACCTGACTCAATGCGGCGGTCAGGGCCTGCTGCGCGGAGGCCGAATTCAGGTGGCGCTGGCTGGAACGTAAATGCAGGCAAATACCCTGCTCGGTGGTCTCTTTCCAGGCATTCAACGCCAGCTGTTGAACCAGTTTAGGCAGCGGCAAACCGGCCACCTCAGCCGCCCAGGCATCACGCTGCTGGGCTTCTTCAGCCAGCCGTGCGGCCAGCTCAGGATTTTTCTCATGCTCCAGCGCAGAACGCAAGGCTTTTGGCGTGGCGACGGGCGCGGCCGCTTCGGTTACGGGCGTCAGCGCTTTCCAGCGGTACGCCTCTTTTTTTACCGGCGCTTCAGGGGCGCGCTCACGCACACGCTGCTGACTGCGCTCGGTCACCGAGGCCAGTCGCTCAAGGGCAGAACTGGCCGGCCGCGCACCTGGCGCTGCCGGCTCACTCTTTTTTGCTTTGTTTGCTCCCTGGCGCAGCAGTTGGGTGCGCGCCTGCAGGAGCTGGCTGGTGGAACTGGACAGTGACGGTTCGGGTGCCGCTGGCGAGACAGACTGCGCGGTTGGTGCCGAAGCGGGTTCGGGTGCCGCCATTTGTGGCCTGGCAGCGGGCGCCGATTCGGTTGGCGACGGCGGTACGTTCTGTACCGGCACCGGCGCTGACTGCGCGGTCAGCGTGGGCCGCGCGATCGGCTCCGCGACGGCCGCTTTGGGATGAAACGCCAGCGCGCGCAATAAGGCCATCTCAATGCCCATACGACGATCGGGCGCAAGGGGTAAATCTTTGCGCCCCATCAGCAGGGTTTGATAATAAAGCTGCAGATCGGCAGGCGGCACGACGCGCGCCAGTTCCCGCAGGCGCAACGCATTGCTTTCTTCATCGTCGTTAAGAGAGGCAGGCAGTAACTGTACCATGGCAATGCGGTGCAGCAGGCGCAGCATCTCAACGAGCAATGCCTCCCAGTCAACCCCGCGCGAAGCTGCCTGCGCCAGCAACGCCATCACCTGTTCTCCGTTGCCGTCGACTACGGCTTCAAGCAGCCCCAGGGGTTGTTCATCGTCAAGCGTCCCGAGCATCGCCCCGACGGTCGCGCTGGTCACGCTGCCCTCGCCCATCGCAATGGCCTGGTCGGTAAGGCTCAGCGCATCGCGCATACTGCCATCGGCAGCTCGGGCCAGCAGTTGCAGCGCCCGCGGTTCCCGGGCGATCTGCTCCTGTTCTAATACGTTGTCGAGCTGCTGACGGATCTGGTCAACATCCAGCGCTTTAAGGTGAAACTGCAGACAACGGGACAGGATTGTCACCGGCAGTTTCTGCGGATCGGTCGTCGCCAGCAGGAATTTAACGTGTGAAGGCGGTTCTTCCAGCGTTTTCAGCAGCGCATTGAAGCTGTGACGCGACAGCATGTGCACTTCATCAATAAGGTAAACCTTGAAGCGGCCGCGGGCGGGCGCATACTGCACGTTATCAAGCAGATCGCGCGTGTCTTCCACTTTGGTGCGCGAGGCGGCATCAATTTCGATGAGATCGACAAAACGGCCCTGTTCGATCTCACGGCAGTTATCGCACTGGCCACAGGGCGTGGCGGTGATCCCGGTTTCGCAGTTAAGGCCTTTTGCCAGCAGACGGGCAATCGTGGTTTTCCCTACGCCCCGTGTGCCGGAGAAGAGATAAGCATGATGGATGCGTCCCAGAGACAATCCATTCGCCAGCGCCGTCAGAACATGTTCCTGACCGACAACATCAGCAAACGCCTGTGGACGCCATTTTCGGGCAAGTACCTGATAGCTCATGTGGTTTCGACGAATTTGGATGGAAATGTGAGCGCAGACGCACTGCAACCCCTGTATATGATTGCAGTAGTCTAACAGCTACGCTTTCACCTATCACTCGTTATCTTGAAGCGGTAAAGCGGAATGGCCCCACAGGTGCGCGAGGCCAGAAGCGAGGCTTAGTGGCCGGGGAAATTGACCAGGCTGTAGCTGTCAACGCCCAGCGCCTTGAGGCGGGCTTCCCCTGCCAAATCGAACAGGTTAATAATAAAAGCAGCATCTTTCACTTCACCGCCTGCACGACGGATCAGTTTGATCGTGGCTTCCAGCGTTCCGCCGGTCGCCAGCAGATCGTCGACCACCAGCACGACGTCGCCCGGCTGGATCGCATCTTTGTGCAATTCCAGTTGGTCGGTACCGTATTCCAGCTCGTAGGATTCGCTGTAGGTTTCACGTGGCAGTTTGCCCGGTTTACGCACCGGGACAAAACCCAGCCCCAGCCCCAGGGCAACCGGCGCACCAAAGAGGAAGCCACGCGCTTCTGTGCCGACAACTTTGGTGATGCCTTTATTACGGTAGCGCTCAACCAGCAGGGCGATGGACGCTGCATAGGCGTTCGGGTCTTCCAACAGGCTGGTGACGTCACGGAAAAGAATACCCGGCTTCGGGTAATCAGGAATACTTTTGATACTGTTTTTAATCAGTTCAAGCTGCTGCGCAGTGTCGGTCATAATCTTAAGCCTGGTAAAAAAATTCTGTTTTGCGCAGCTTCAATAGCGCCAATACCTGATTAAAGGTTCAGCGGAAATACATTCATAATGGGAAGCCGCACACGAAGAGGCCCAAATCTAAGCAAATGGCCGGCTAATTGCAACTTTATCGCGGAGGTAAACTGTCGTCTGGTGTTTCTGCCACCACCGGCATCCGCCACATAAACAGCAACAGAAGGCACAACATGATGCCCAGCATGATCCGTACCCACAGCACAGGCACCAGCCACAAGGATAACGCAAATGTCGCCACAATCAGTACGATGGCGCGGCTTTTTGCCCCTGGCGGTATGCCACGATGCTGTTGCCAGTGGCGAATATAGCGACCAAAGGGCGATTTCCAGAGCAGCCAGTGATGAAAACGTGGTGAAGAACGGGCAAAACACCACGCTGCCAGCAGCATGAATGGCGTTGTAGGTAATAAAGGTAATACAATGCCCAGTATGCCAAGCACTATCGCCAGCCAACCCAGGGTTAATAAGACAATGCGTTGCATACCTGCCACCCAATGCGTTTTCCGTTGCATGACTTTAGCATACCTGCGTTGGGCGCAATGAGTAAGCATCCGACGCGGCAAAGGCTGCATCACTGCCTTCTCACCTTGCGCCAGGCCATCCACAGCCATCCCGACGGCGAGTGTCGCTCGCCGCGTTTTGACAACCAACTTTTTACGACGAAAGGGACCCGACTGGCCGATTATCTGCAGGAGATTGAGCACAACTATCAGCGCCTTTGTCAGGCCGGCGAGGATGTGGAACGTAGCCAGTGGCTGGCGGGTCATCTGGTGGACCAAATCGCCGCCCTGCAGCGTGAAGCCAGTACCCAGCAACTTCGTAGCCGCGCAGAACGTGTCCGGCCTTCCGCCCGTCAGCAAAAATATCTGGAATACCGGGAATATGAGCGTCGACTACAGGCGATGATCGACCAGCGGGAGCAACGGCTGGCGCTGGCAGAAACCTTTGCCGTTCAGCAGCAGTTGAAAAAAGACCTGGAGGTACTGGAAGGCCGTATGGCACGCTGCCGGCAGGCGATCCGCTCGGTGGAGTGGGCAATGTCACTGTCAGACAGCCCGTTTAGCAGTTAATGCGCTATCTTTGCAAGACCGCCATCGCAGGATGGCACGCTTATCAGGCCCATGATACAACGTCGCAGGAGGAATGATGTCCCTGGAAACGGCCCCCGAAGAGGTCAAACTGGCGGTAGATTTGATTCAGCTGTTTGAAGAACACCAACTGTCGGTGGAAACGGTGTTGTCCGCCCTGGCCATTGTTCAGCGCGATTACGAAAAGAAACGCGACGAACAGCGCAAAGACTAAGCCTTTTTTGCCAGCGTCGGACTTAAGCGCAACATATCAATCAGGGCATCCACCAGTTCGGGCGCATCGGCAACCAGATCAAATTTGCCAGGCGTAAAAAGCCAGCTTTCCATCATGCCATTGACATAGCTGCGCATGATTAACGCCGCCTGTCGGGTCTGGAACGTTTCTGGAAGTTGCCCGGCATCAATGCACTGACGCAGTACGTCTTCTATTTCGTTGTAACGCTCAAGCAACAGACTTTGCTGGATACTTTTTACGGCAGCCATTTCCCCGACAAATTCGCATTTATGAAAGATGATTTCCATCAACGCACGGCGCTGCGGATCGCGCGCAGTCGCCTGAAAGATATAGACCAGCATCGCCCGTAAAATGGAGAGTGGATCACCGGGGTATTTTGTTTGATACTCAAGTTTCACTTCATTAAGCCCGGCATCGCAGCGAAGCCATATTTCGTTCAACAAATCGGCTTTGTTTTTGAAATGCCAGTAGATAGCGCCACGGGTTACGCTGGCTGCAGAAGCGATGTCCGCCAGGGAGGTGGCTGAAACCCCCTCTTTCGAAAACAGAGCAAGGGCGGCGTCCAGAATTTGATGCCGGGTTTCAAGAGCTTGCGCTTTGGTTTTTCGTGCCATAGGGGACTTTTTTTACAAACAGGTAAGTTTACATACATTTGTGAATGTATGTACCATAGCACGAGCTAAAATAATACGCAGCAATGGGTTCATGGCTTTGTGATCCATTGATCATTTGATATCGGACTCTAGAGGTTTATTTATGAACAAATTCAGAGGGTTAACGCCTCTGGCGGCCGTCCTGATGCTCTCAGGCAGCTTTGTGTTAACAGGATGTGACGGAAATAAATCCGACCAGGCCGCCCAACAACAGCCGCCGGAAGTCGGTGTTGTCACCGTTAAAAGTGAACCCCTAAAAATTTCGACCGAACTGCCTGGACGTACTCTGGCTTACCGTATTGCCGAAGTGCGTCCGCAGGTTTCCGGTATCATTCTGAAGCGTAACTTTATTGAAGGCAGTGAGATTAAAGCCGGTGAATCGCTCTATCAGATCGATCCCGCGACCTATCAGGCATCCTATGACAGCGCCAAAGCCGATTTAGCGAAAGCAGAGGCTAATGCACGTATAGCGCAACTGACGGTCAATCGTTATAAGCCACTGCTTGGCACCAAATATATCAGTCAGCAGGACTACGATAATGCCGTCGCCACCGCGGCACAAAACAATGCGGCCGTTCAGGCCGCGAAGGCTAACGTAGAAACCGCACGCATTAACCTGGCGTACACAAAAGTCTCTTCGCCTATTAGTGGCCGCATTGGTAAGTCATCCGTTACAGAAGGTGCGCTGGTACAAAGCGGGCAAACCACAGCGCTGGCCACGGTGCAGCAGTTGGATCCGATGTATGTCGATGTTACCCAGTCGAGTGAAGATTTCCTGCGTCTGCGTTCAGAACTGGAGTCCGGTCAGCTGAAACAGAACGATGGCAAAGCCAACGTTACCCTGCTGATGCAGAATGGTAAAAACTATGCTCAGCCGGGTACGCTGGAGTTCTCGGATGTGACCGTTGATCAAACCACCGGCTCGATCACCCTGCGCGCGATCTTCCCTAACCCTGATAAAGCCTTGCTGCCAGGGATGTTTGTACGTGCCCGTCTGGATGAAGGCACCAATCCAAACGCCCTGCTCGTTCCTCAGCAGGCGGTAACGCGCACACCAACCGGTGACGCCTCTGTCATGGTGGTCGGCGCGGACAACAAAGTTGAAGCACGTAAGATCAAAGCAGCCCAGGCTATTGGCGATAAATGGCTGGTAACAGAAGGTCTGAAAGCGGGCGAGCGTGTGATCTTTACAGGTCTGCAGCGTGCAAAACCGGGTGCACAAGTTACACCTAAAGAAGTCACAGACGATGCAAAAGCCGCAAAAGGTGATCCCTCTCAGGCCCAGTCTGCTAAAACATCGTCCTAACAGGAGCCGTTGATACATGGCTAAGTTCTTTATCGATCGCCCAATCTTTGCGTGGGTGCTGGCTATTATCGTCATGCTGGCGGGCGCGTTATCGATTATTAAATTACCGATTGAGCAATATCCCAATGTTGCGCCACCGGCCATTGAGATTCAGGCCAACTACCCTGGTGCTGACGCGAAAACGTTGCAAGACTCGGTGACTCAGGTCATCGAACAAAACATGAACGGTATTGATGGCCTGATGTATATGTCATCAAGCAGTGATTCCTCGGGTGCTCTGACGCTGACTATCTCCTTCCAGTCAGGGACTGACGCGGATATCGCGCAGGTTCAGGTGCAGAACAAACTGCAGCTGGCAATGCCACTGCTGCCTCAGGAAGTGCAACAACAGGGGATTCAGGTTAAAAAATCCTCCAGTAGCTTCCTGATGGTAGCGGGTTTCATCAGCGATGATGGCAGCATGACGCAGAACGATATTGCTGACTATGTTGCCTCTAACATCAAAGATCCTATCAGCCGTACGCCTGGCGTGGGTGATACCCAGGTCTTTGGTGCGCAGTACGCGATGCGCATCTGGATGGATCCGAGTAAGTTAAATAACTATCAGCTGACGCCGGTTGATGTGATCAATGCGCTTAAAACCCAGAACGCCCAGGTGGCTGCCGGTCAGTTAGGCGGAACACCGCCGGTACCGGGACAGCAGCTGAACGCCTCAATTATTGCGCAAACGCGTCTGACCTCCACCAAAGAGTTCGGCAACATTCTGCTGAAAGTGAATAACGATGGCTCTCAGGTGCGTCTGCGCGATGTGGCACAGATCGAACTGGGTGGTGAAAACTACGAGATCATTGCGCGCTATAACGGTAAGCCTGCGTCCGGTATCGGTATCAAACTGGCGACTGGCGCTAACGCCCTGAATACCGCCGAAGCCGTTAAAGCCGAACTGGCTAAGCTGCAGCCAACGTTCCCGGCGGGAATGAAGGTCGTTTATCCTTACGACACCACACCGTTCGTTAAAATTTCTATTTTCGAAGTGGTGAAAACACTGATGGAAGCGATTCTGTTGGTGTTCCTGGTGATGTATCTGTTCCTGCAAAACTTCCGAGCCACGCTGATTCCGACTATTGCCGTCCCGGTTGTGTTGCTGGGGACCTTCGCCATTATCGGCGCCTTTGGTTACTCGATAAACACCCTGACGATGTTCGGGATGGTGCTGGCCATCGGCCTGTTGGTGGATGACGCCATCGTGGTGGTCGAGAACGTCGAGCGCGTCATGGTGGAGGAAGGACTGCCACCGAAAGAAGCGACCAAGCGCTCGATGGAGCAGATTCAGGGCGCACTGGTCGGTATTGCCCTGGTGCTGTCAGCGGTCTTTATTCCCATGGCTTTCTTTGGTGGATCGACCGGCGTGATTTATCGTCAGTTCTCCATCACCATCGTGTCGGCCATGGCGCTGTCAGTACTGGTTGCGTTGATTCTGACGCCCGCACTCTGCGCCACTATGCTCAAGCCGGTAAAAAAAGGCGATCACGGTGCCACCAAAGGCTTCTTTGGCTGGTTCAACCGCCTGTTTGACAAGAGTACGCATCACTATGTTGACAGCGTAGGTCACATCGTTCGCGGTACGGGTCGCTATCTGCTGCTTTATCTGCTGATTGTGCTGGGAATGGCGTTTCTGTTCCTGCGTCTGCCTTCATCGTTCCTGCCGGAAGAAGATCAGGGCCTGTTACTGGCTCAGGCTCAGCTCCCTGCCGGTGCTACACAAGAGCGCACGCAGAAAGTGCTGGATCAGGTTTCTGATTACTTCCTGACGAAAGAAAAAGACTCGGTGAAATCTGTCTTTACCGTTGCGGGCTTTGGCTTTGCGGGCCGTGGACAGAATACCGGTATTGCCTTCGTCAGCCTCAAGCCGTGGGATGAGCGTACCAGCAGCGACATGAAAGTGCCTGCGATCCAGGGACGTGCAATGCAAGCGCTGGCGCAAATTAAAGACGGTATGGTCTTTGCGTTTAACCTGCCTGCCATTATCGAGTTAGGTAACGCGACCGGCTTTGACTTTGAACTTATCGATCAGGGTAACCTGGGGCATGAAAAGCTGACGCAGGCACGTAACCAGCTGTTTGGCATGATCGCACAACATCCGGATACGCTGGTCGGTGTGCGTCCCAACGGTCTGGAAGATACGCCGCAGTTCAAACTGGATATCGATCAGGAGAAAGCCCAGGCGCTGGGTGTCTCACTCAGTGATATCAATACCACGCTGGGCGCATCCTGGGGCGGCTCTTACGTTAATGACTTCATTGACCGCGGTCGTGTGAAGAAAGTCTACGTGATGGGTAAAGCTGATGCGCGTATGCTGCCTGACGACATCAATAAGTGGTATGTCCGAAACAGCAACGGCGAGATGGTGCCCTTCTCTGCCTTCTCATCAGCACGCTGGCAGTATGGTTCACCGCGTCTGGAACGTTACAACGGTTTACCGTCTATGGAAATCCTGGGGCAGGCAGCCCCTGGCAAGAGCTCCGGTGATGCCATGAACCTGATGGAAGAACTGGCTTCGAAACTGCCGTCGGGCATTGGCTTTGACTGGACCGGGATGTCCTATCAGGAACGTCTGTCGGGTAACCAGGCACCTGCCTTGTATGCCATTTCACTGATCGTCGTGTTCCTGTGCCTCGCGGCCCTGTATGAGAGCTGGTCCATTCCGTTCTCGGTCATGCTGGTGGTTCCGCTGGGCGTGGTCGGTGCATTGATCTTTACGACCTTGCGCGGACTGAGCAATGACGTTTACTTTGTCGTGGGGTTACTGACCACTATTGGCCTCTCGGCGAAGAACGCCATCCTGATCGTGGAATTTGCGAAGGACCTGATGGAGAAAGAAGGCAAAGGGCTGGTGGAAGCCACGCTTGAAGCCTGCCGTATGCGTCTGCGTCCTATCCTGATGACCTCACTGGCGTTTATTCTGGGCGTACTGCCGCTGGCCATCAGTACCGGTGCCGGCTCTGGTGCACAGAATGCGGTCGGTACAGGCGTCATGGGCGGGATGGTGACCGCGACCGCGCTGGCCATCTTCTTCGTACCGGTATTCTTTGTGGTGGTGCGTCGTCGCTTTGGTAAAAACAAAGCCGAGATCGAAAAGGGTCATCCCGTCGATCATCCTGACCACTCGCATTAATCTGTAAACTTAAAGGCCGCATCAGCGGCCTTTTTTAATGCCTCACGCCGTCTCTTTTTTGACAGCCGCAGGGATTAACCGCTGCCACGATGACGCTGGCTTGTATTATCGCGATAACTTCCTGTTCACTCGGGGTGAACGCTGCCTTCCTCACCCTCTTTTACATTCAGGCTGGTCACGTCCGGCGCGATCCCGGATGACCTGACGAGTCACTTTGCTTCTTTTCGGTCTTAACCGGTTCACGCTGATTTCACACCCGCTTCTTTCTCTTGTCTCTGCCCGGCTTCTTACCCTCTCGTCAGACTGCGCTGACGTGTCACGCGGCTGACAAGCGTGTCTGAAGCCACTTTGTCTTTGTGGCAGCGCAAATCTGTTCTTTCCTGTCTGCCTGAAGCACGGTCTGCCCTGCGCCTGTTCTCAGTCAGCGACAGCGTGCTGTCCGTTGCACGGTTTGCCCGCCATCGCCGCCCCGCTGTTTCCCCTGGGTTTTACAGGGTTGCATTCATATCGGCCACGGCGCATAATATTGTTATATTATAACATTGCATTGGTGAGAAGTATGAAAACGAATATTCATCCCTCCTATCGTGCCGTGGTGTTCCATGACACCTCGGCTGATGTCTTTTTCAAAATCGGTTCAACAATCAAAACCGACCGTACCGTTGAGTTTGAAGGCGAAACCCTGCCGTATGTGACGCTTGATGTCTCCTCGGCCTCTCATGTGTTTTACACCGGTAAGCAGAAAGACTTTGCCAAAGAAGGCAGTACCGCGCGCTTTAATCAGCGTTTTGGGCGTTTTCTGGGTCGGAAATAAGCGAGGGCAACATGCAGGTACTCAGCTCACTCCGTTGCGCAAAGCGTCGCCATCGGGATTGCAAAGTCGTTCGGCGTAAAGGCCGTATCTATGTCATCTGCAAAACGAATCCGCGCTTTAAAGCCGTGCAGGGAAGAAAGAAAAAACGTTGATGTGTCGTGAACCTTAGCCGGACTGTCTCTTTCGAGCCATTCCGGCTTTTTTTATGCTTAGCGCATGCTCTTGAGCATCACGTCAACGTTGTGTTTAAACGCGGCTTCATAGGTCGGCGCCGGTCCGGACGCGGTGGACAGCGCTTCCGGATAAAGCTCACCACCCGGCTTCGCGCCTGTCGCGCTGGCAATCTGCTTCACCAGACGGGGATCGGTCTGATTTTCCATAAAGTAGGTTTTGATATGCTCCTGCTTAAGTTGGGTGATCAAACTGGCTACATCGCTGGCGCTGGCTTCCGCTTCGGTGGAGAAACCAACCGGCGCAAGGAACGTGACGCCATAGCGTTGCCCAAAGTAACCGAAAGCATCATGGCTGGTCAGCACCTTACGTTTTTGCTGCGGAATGGCGGCAAAAGAGGTTTTGGCCCAGGCGTCCAGCTTTTGCAGTTGCTGAATATATTTTTCGCCGCGCTGACGGATATCTTCAGCGTCCTGGGGATCGGCCTTGATTAACGCATTCATTACGTTTTTGGCATAAATGGTGCCGTTATACATGCTGTTCCACGCATGGGGATCGGTAATGGTTTTGCCATCCTCTTCCATCGTGCGGGTTTCAATCCCTGTCGAGGCCACTACGGGCTCCCCTTTATAACCTGAGGCCGTCACCAGACGGTTCATCCAGCCCTCCAGACCAAGTCCGCTGACAAACACCACATCGGCTTTTGCCAGCGCTTCGCTGTCCTGCGGCGTCGGTTCAAAAGTATGGGGATCGCCATTGGGCCCGACCAGGCTTTTAACATGAACATGATCGCCGCCAATTTGTTTGACGATATCGGCCAGCACGGTAAAACTCGCCACCGCATCGATCGTTTTCGCCATGGTGAAGGGGCTGACGACTAATGCACCGATTGCCAGACTAATGGGTAATATCTTCATCGCTACCTCTGATTAATGGCGGCGCAGAATGCCACCGCACGGCCCTGTTAAGATGGAGAGAAAAAACAACATTGCGGCACTCAACACCACCGCCGGTCCGGCCGGCAGTGAAAAGTGCCAGGAAAGGACTAACCCCGTAAATGCCGACAGGACAGCCATCAACATGGCCGCGCCCAGCATCAGTACCAGATGACGGCTCCAGAATCGCGCGCTGGCGGCAGGCAACATCATCAGCCCGACCGACATCAGCGTGCCCAGCACCTGAAAACCCGCCACCAGGTTAAGCACCACCAGCGTCAGGAAAATACCGTGCACCAGCGGTGCGCTCCATTTACCTTGCGCACGCAGAAAATCCGCGTCAAAAGCGTCAATAACCAGAGGGCGATAGATCACCGCCAGCATCAAGAGGGTAAACGCGGCGATGCTGCCCACCACGATCAGGGCCGGGTTGTCCACCGCCAGCAATGAACCGAACAGGACGTGAAGCAGATCCACGCTGGAGCCACGCAGTGACACTAACGTCACGCCCAGCGCCAGCGAACCCAGATAGAAGCCGGCAAAACTCGCATCTTCTTTCAGTGGCGTATAACGGCTGACTGCACCGGACAATAACGCCACCGCCAGCCCCGCTATCAGCCCACCCACGCCCATCGCAACAAGGGATAAGCCTGAGATTAAATAGCCAATGGCGGCACCGGGCAGTACGGCATGGGATAACGCATCACCGATCAGGCTCATACGCCGTAAGGAGAGAAAGACGCCCAGCGGGGTGGCACTGAATGCCAGAGCAATACAGGCCACCAGCGCCCTGCGCATAAAGCTGAATTCAATAAAAGGTTGAATAAGCGTCACGGGGCAATGCTCCGTAACGGCGTCATAGCAACCGCACTGCGCTGATGCGATCCCTCATCCATTGACAGCACATCCGTAAAATAACGTTCAACTAACGGACGGTCATGCAACACGACCAGCAGCGTCGTGCCCGCCTGCTGCTGCTGCTGCAGAATTGACATCAGTAACGCCACCGTTTTGCTGTCAATGCCGTTAAAAGGCTCATCCAGCAGCCACAAGCGACTACGTTGCAGCATGAGCCGGGCAAACAGGACACGCTGTAGCTGGCCGCCAGACAATGTCGCGGGCTGAGCATCCGCATAATCACGCATCTGCACCGCATCCAGCGCGGCGTTTATCTCATTGCGCAGTGCCCGGTTAATGCCGCCAAACCAGCCACAGCGCGGCCAGCAGCCAATAGAAACCAGCTCAAACACGGTGAGCGGGAAACGCGTTTCCAGTTCGCTACGTTGCGGCAACCAGCCCACTTCACGGCGCGAGATCCGCACATCACACTGCCCGCTTACCGGGGGTAATAATCCGGCGATCGTCTTTATCAGGGTAGATTTACCGCTGCCGTTGGCACCGATTAAGGCGGTCATACTGCCCTGCGCCAGTTCTGTTGTCACAACGGGCGTGACCGCGCGTCCCTGATAACCTGCCTGCAAATGCCTGAACGTTATCACGGCTGCATTCCCCACCACATCGCCAGCGCCAGTACGGCGATTAACATCAATGCCACCAACAGCCGTCCACCGAGTGACATCAGCAGTCCACTTTGATTCATCACTACACCAAAAATGTTATAACATAACAACCATCATACCCGATGTTGTCCGCCCACTGGCACGGCAATGTGTTTCAAAAAATAAACCAGGGCACAAATTGCCCGTATAAGGCCCAATAAGAAGCAGCAGTGAATCAATCACTTGCTTAAATGAGAGCATCACAGAGCAATATTGCTGAAGAGGGGGACTTGCAAAGCGACAAAAGAACATCAATGATGGGTCTGAAGACATTTATTATGAGTACGCTATGTCAGTAAGCATTGAATGTGATGTTGCGCAGAATGAAACGGATTGCGTAAAATTAGCTACAATCATTGAACGGAATATTCTCAAAATAACAGAATCTCTGGTTGGCGATTTGCAATGGTATTCCGCAAACGCTCAGTTAGTACCAGACAGTTTAAAAGTTATTGATGTTCAGATGACCGGACCGAATAGATTTAAGTTACTTTACGATTTCCAGTGGAATTTATTTAATCCTTGTCTGGATTTAAATGAAACCATTACGCAAAATGAACAAGTCAGTTTTCATATCGGCCCTGCCGCGCTTGTGTTTGAGCCCATTGAGAATCACCGTCCCTCACCCGGAGATGAATTGTAATATTTAGTAATGGAGGTGAGCAGAACTAATGATTTTACACTATCCTTAATGCAGTCCGTTAATTATAAGCCCAACCACCACTTCCTGGCCGCTTCACCGAACCTGGCCGCATTGCGGTAACTTTGCTAGCTACGGAGGGGAAAAAGATGGACGAATACTCACCGAAACGGCATGATATTGCCCAGCTTAAATACGTGTGTGAGAGTTTGTTTGACGCCAGTATGGCAACATTAACCGACAGCCATCATGGCTGGGTAAATGACCCTACTGCCGATGGTAATTTACAGCTGAACGATCTGATAGAGCATATCGCCTCTTTCACTATGAATTACAAAATTAAGCATGCAGAAGACGAAGCGCTGATTACCCAAATCGATGAATATCTTGATGATACTTTTATGCTATTTAGCAACTATAGCGTTAACACTCAGGATCTGCAGCGCTGGCAACGTTCAGCAAAACGTTTATTTAATCTGTTTCAAGAAGAGTGCGCTTATCTTCAACAGCCAAGCCATTCATTATAGTACTGACGTGAGAACGGTTTATTTATGAACAAAACCCTGACTAAAACTGATTATTTGATGCGACTGAGACGTTGTCGCTCAATTGACACGCTCGAAAGAGTGATTGAGAAAAATAAGTATGAATTGTCCGATGATGAATTAGCCGTATTTTACTCCGCAGCCGATCACCGCCTGGCTGAACTGACGATGAACAAACTGTATGACAAAGTCCCCGTGTCAGTATGGAAATTTGTACGCTGAGTTAATTTTTGCGTTACGTTTAATCTGATTTAACCCGCCCGTTTCTGTTCGACTCGCCTGCCGGCAATGGATCGGCCCAGGCGAGCTTTGCCTGCCTGCGAAGAAAGAGGCGTGTCAAAAAAAGCGAGTGACAAGAGAGGAATCGGGTGGAGACAAAATGGTGGAGGCCCTGCCAGCTACATCCCGGCACACGCGTCACCTGCTGCGGCTGCTTCCTTCCGGACCTGACCGAGTTCACAAGCTAGCATTGCGGGAGAACCAACAGGGCCCCCATTGACAAGCCCTCATATCGAGAGCGCAGGCATTATCGGGGAAGCCTATGGCAATTGCAAGCCTGGCACGGATGACCGTTGGTTTCTTGTACGATCCCTGTAAATTACCCCCTTTATGTTAGCATTATGGTTCTTTTACTGGCAGGTAAGCCTATGAACTCAACCACTGACGGCTTTAAACAACGTATCTGGCAAATTGTGGCCGCCATTCCGCCCGGCAAGGTTACCACCTATGGCGATGTGGCATTACTGGCAGGCTCGCCCCGCGCGGCGCGCCAGGTGGGCGGCGTTCTGAGCCGCTTACCGGAAGGCAGTACGCTTCCCTGGCATCGGGTGATTAACCGTCACGGTACGCTTTCGCTCCAGGGCGAACGTTTTTTTCGTCAGCGTGAAGCGCTGGAAGCGGAAGGCGTGGAAGTTACGGAGGCAGGTCAGATCGATCTGGCTAAGTTTCGCTGGCAGTTTTAATACTGCAGGGCGGCACAGCGCGCCGCCCTGCCTCAGAGCCTTACATCGTTGTCGGTGCCGGCACGGCGGCGGACGGCGTAACCTGCGTGGGGGATGTCGGTGGCACAGTGGTGACGGCGCCAGGCTGAGTCTTCATCGGTACAGAAGGCACGGGCACTAACACCAGATCGGCTTTGGTGCCGCCCTGATTCACGACCGGTTTCACTTCTTCCGTAACGAAGGCCAGCTTGCCATTAACCGTAATTGCTGCGCTCAACAAAATGCGTGCATTTGGCTGAACATCCGCTGGGTTAAACGGCAGTATGAAATGGAACGGCGCCTGTTTCCCGTCGGTGCGAACCACGCGCTGTGCCAACACTTTGGACGGTGCATCTGCCACCGATGCATCAGACAGGGTCACTGTCAGGGCTGCATCAGGCGGTAACGCGATACGCTGACGAATATAAACCGCCCCGCTTACATTAGGCTGAGCGATGGTCGCCGTTTGTCCTGCGACCGCAGAGCCCAATGTCGGTGTCGGTACTGGTTTTCCTTTATGGGCACAACCTGCGAGAGCCATGGCCATCGCGACGCCACTTAACACATGCCAGAATTTCATCGATGTCGTCTCCTTTTGATCAGAATGATTTTTAGCAGTGAATCTTTATTACAGCGTTTCACTCGCCGTATAGCTTTAATGTTGGCACAAAATCAAAAGTTTGCCTGGTTGGATGAAAGTCCAAAAGTGTGGTTGACGGAAACTGGTCGGATCTTTCACACTTAACAAAATACATTTTCTCAGGATAGCGCCATGAGTCAGGCACTCGAAAATCTGCTTAATCTTATTCATCTGGAAAAACTCGACGAGGGGTTATTTCGCGGCCAGAGCGAAGATTTGGGCCTGCGTCAGGTATTTGGCGGTCAGGTCGTTGGACAGGCTCTCTTTGCGGCCAAACAGACCGTTCCAGAGGATCGGGGCGTTCACTCCTTTCACAGCTATTTTCTTCGCCCCGGCGACAGCCAAAAGGCGATTATTTACGATGTTGAAAGTCTGCGCGACGGCAAAAGTTTTAGCGCGCGCCGCGTCAGTGCCATCCAAAATGGTCAGCCGATCTTTTATATGACGGCATCCTTCCAGTCTCCGGAAAGCGGGTTTGAACATCAAAAACCGATGCCGCAGGTTAAAGGACCGGAAAACCTGGCCAACGAGCAGCAAATGGCGCAAAAAATGGCGCATATGCTGCCGGAAAAATTACGCGAAAAATTTGTCGCTGAACGCCCGCTGGAAATCCGCCCGGTACAGATCCACAACCCGTTAAGAGGCCATGTCGATAAACCGCAGCGTCAGGTGTGGATTCGGGCCAATGGCACCCTGCCCGACGATGTGCGTATCCATCAGTATCTCCTTGGCTATGCGTCCGATCTCAACTTTCTGCCTGTGGCCTTACAACCGCATGGTAAAGGTTTTCTTGAAGCCGATATGCAGGTGGCGACCATTGATCACTCTATGTGGTTCCATCGGCCACTGAACTTCAATGACTGGCTGCTTTACAGCGTGGAAAGCACCTCAGCATCGGGTGCACGCGGCTTTGTTCGCGGGGAGTTTTACAATCAACAGGGTGAGCTGGTCGCGTCTACCGTGCAGGAAGGCGTTATGCGTCAGCGCAGCGAATAGCAAAAAGGGGCGAATCATCGCCCCTTTTTATTTATTCAGACTGACAAGTTACTGGTTGTAAGCGTTCTCGCCATGGCTGTTGACGTCCAGACCTTCGCGCTCCTGCTCTTCCGGTACGCGCAGACCGACGATCATATCGGCCAGTTTAAAGCCAATAAAGGCAACGACGGCAGACCAGACAATGGTAACGCCCACGCTCAGCAACTGAATCGCAACCTGATGGCCCATGGTCACGCCAGGCGCATAACCCACGCCGCCAAGTGAAGATGAAGCAAACACGCCGGTCAGGATACAACCGATGATGCCACAGACACCGTGGACACCGAACACATCGCAGGGATCGTCAACGCGCAGCCATTTTTTCAGCGTTGTCACGCCCCAGATACCTGCCAGACCACCCACGATACCGATGATCAGCGCGCCGCCAACACCGACATAACCACAAGCCGGCGTGATGGCAACCAGACCAGCAATAAAGCCAGAACAGGCACCTAACAAAGACGGTTTACCACGCAGCGCCCACTCGCCAAAAGTCCAGGCCAGCACCGCACCCGCCGTCGCAACCACGGTATTCAGGAAGGCCAGAGCAGCAATTTCATTCGCAGCGGAAGCTGAACCGGCGTTAAAACCAAACCAGCCAACATACAGAATCGCAGTACCGGTGAACACCATCGGCAGGTTGTGTGGTTTGAATGCTTCTTTGCCAAAACCGGCACGTTTGCCCACCAGGTAAGCACCAACCAGACCGGCTACCGCAGCGTTAATGTGCACCACCGTGCCGCCCGCGAAGTCCAGTGCGCCATCCTGAGCCAGTAAGCCGCCCGCCCAGACCATATGCGCAATGGGAAGATAAGCCAGGGTCAGCCAGACACCGACAAAAATCAGCACCGCGGAGAAACGGATACGTTCCGCCAGCGCACCGACGACCAGACCGACCGTGATACAGGCAAAGGATGCCTGGAACGCGACGTGAATATATTGATAAAAGGTGCCCATGACGGCGGTCAGTGCAATGTTTTTCAGCATGGCCCAGTTGAAGCTGCCAAAGAAAGCATTGCCTTCGCTGAAGGCCAGTGAGTAGCCATAAACCACCCACAGTACGCACACCAGCGAGAAGGTCACCGCAACCTGTGTGAGCATCGACAGCACGTTTTTACTGCGGATCAGGCCGCCGTAAAACAGTGCAATCCCAGGAATTGACATAAACAGCACCAGTGCGGTGCAAATCATCATAAAGGCGTTGTCGGCTTTGTCCGCTACGGCAGGTGCCGCCATCGCCAGCGACGGTAACAGTGCCAGGCTGGTCAGGCCCAACTTGGTCAGCATTTTATTCATTTTTTTCCATCCCATCACATTACTGAGTCTTGTTTACAGTGCGGCTTCGTCGGTTTCGCCGGTACGTATGCGAATCACGCGCTGCAGTTCAGCAACGAAAATCTTGCCGTCGCCAATTTTTCCGGTGTAAGCCGCTTTACTGATTACGTCCACTACTTCGTCCAGTTGGTCATCGGCAATGGCGATATCAATTTTTACTTTCGGCAGAAAATTTACGCTGTATTCCGCCCCGCGATAGAGTTCAGCATGTCCTTTCTGACGCCCAAAACCTTTAACTTCGGAGACGGTCAGTCCCTGAATACCAATTGAAGACAATGCTTCTCGCACATCTTCCAGCTTGAACGGCTTAATCACGACGGTAACCAGCTTCATAGCCTCTCCTTAAGGATTAAAATAGGTCGGTCTCATGGACACGGAGAGACTTAAGCAAAGCCTGTGCCAGATATAATCAGTGGGCAAAATCACTATTCAGGCTGCGATAGAATCAGGGTTAGGAAACGCAGAATAAATAAGCAGGACGCAGTGACGGGATGACTAAGCGAAGCGGATGCACGCTTTTGGTGCTGTTAAGCACAAAGACGTGCATCCAAACGGGTCAACAAGGAAAAAATGCGCAAAAAAGGTGCAAATCATCCGGCACTGGTCAGCACCTCATCCGATTCGAGCCGATCACCTGCCTGCTGCAGCTGGTACATTTGCCAGTAACGGCCCTGCAAGGCCAGCAGCTGCTGATGATTCCCCTGCTCGACAACGCGGCCACGGTGCAAAACCAGAATCGTATCGGCCTCGGTGATAGTGGAAAGGCGGTGAGCAATCACTACCAGGGTCGTATATTGACGTAAGGTGCGCAGCGTGTGTTGGATCGCCTGCTCCGTGCCGGAGTCAATATTCGCGGTAGCTTCATCCAGTATTAAAATCTGCGGCAGTTGCACCAGCACCCGAGCCAGGGCCAGTAACTGTTTCTGCCCTACCGAGAGATTATTACCCTGCTCTCCCAGTCGGGTATGGATACCGTCAGGCAAGGCGCGCGCCAGCGGGGCCAGCTGTACCTGTTCAAGTACCGACCAGACCGCCTCTTCACTGATATCCCGACCCAGCCGTACATTCGCTAACAGCGTGTCGGCCAGCACCACCGGATCCTGCTGTACCATCGCGATACCGCGACGCAGTGCCTCATGGGAATACTGGTTAAGCGGACGATCGTCCAGGCGCACCTCGCCGCGCGTGGCGGGGTAATAGCCCATCAGCAAATTTGCCAGTGTGCTCTTGCCGCTGCCGGTATGTCCCACCAGGGCGACAAAGCCCCGCGAAGGCACGTCGAGATCAATATTACTCAGCACCTCACGATCGTCCCGGTAGGCAAAGCTCAGGTTCTCCAGCGTAATGCGCCCCGATTGCAGAGGCCGATCGTCATGACCGTAATGCTGCTGTGGCGCATCCATGAGTTCAAAAATACGTTCGCCCGCCACGACCGCCTGTTGCAGCATCGACTGCTGGGTGGTCAGTTCGATCAGCGGTTCATTGAGGCGCCCCAGATAGGTAATAAAGGCGTAAAGTACCCCAACTTCAAACACACCCGGCACCGAAAAGCTGAACAGCAACAGTAATCCGCAGAGTATCAGCGCGGAGAACAGGCTCAGCAGCGGTCGTAGCAGGAAACCATCCAGTCTGAGCGTTTCCATGCGCGCCAGATAATGTGAACGGCTGGCCTCCAGCATGCGTTCACCAAAGCGCGCCTGCTGGCGAAACTGTTGTATCACGCTCATTCCGCTGATGACTTCATTGAAGCCATTATTAATGTCTGCCAGGTAGCTGCGTACACGACGGGCTATCGGCGTGCTGTAGCGCTGATAAATCAGCATCACAATGAGCACCATCGGGAAAATTAACATCGCCACCAGCGCCATGCGCCAGTCCAGACTAAACATCGCCACCATCATGGCACCGACCAGCGCGGCGCTACGCAGCACCGTTGCCACCACCGTGACGTACAGATCCCGAACAACTTCGGTATCATTCGTGACCCGGGAAATAATTTGCCCGACCGGCTGCGTATCAAAGGCGCCGAGCGGCTGGCGCAGTGCCGCATTCATGGCGTCGGTACGCAGGCGCTGTACCACACCAATGGCGGCCCGGTTAAACAGTAAGGCCTGCCAGTAATGCAAAGCGGCAGCCAGAAGCTGCAACAGGATAAAACTTACGACCAGTCCCGCCACCGTGCCCCACGGCATCTGATGCTTTGCGACCAGATTATCAATAAAATAGCTCACCAGAACCGGACCGGTCACTTCTGCCGCGGCCGCAATCCACAGCATCAACACGGCCAGAGACAATGACTTGCGCCACGGGCTGCCATAGCTGAGCAGGCGTTTGAGCGTTGGCCACATACGTTGTGATTTAGCCATGTGCCACCTCTTCTTCCCTCTCATCGTCGTCCAGTGCCGCTTCCAGCTGTTGGTAACGGTACATATCGCGATACCAGCCAGGCATATTTGCCAGCCCGGCATGATCGCCACGTTGTGCCACCGTGCCTTTTTGCAGCACCAGAATTTCGCTGGCCTCTGTCAGCGCCGACAAACGATGCGCACTGATAATGATCGTTCGCCCTCTGCCCCACTGCCGCAGATTATGCAGGATGTCGTGTTCAGTGCGACCATCAACCGCCGAGAGTGCATCATCAAGCACCAGAATTTCCGCATTCATCAGCAAGGCACGGGCGATGGAAATGCGTTGTTTTTGACCACCCGACAGCATGACGCCGCGCTCGCCCACCTCGGTTTCATAGCCCTGCGGCAGACGCAGAATATCCTCGTGCACGCAGGCCATTTTCGCCGCCTGCTCAATCTCGTCCTGCGTGGCGTTGGGCTTACCCAACGCAATATTACGGGCCACACTGTCCGAGAACAGGAACGGAGTTTGGCTCACCACGGCCAGGCGACTGCGCCAGCTGTCCAGACGCAGCGACGGCAGCGGGATGGCATGGTAGCGAATATCACCTTGCTGAATGTCGAAATGACGCTGAATCAGACTCAGTAACGTGGTTTTACCACTGCCGGTCGGGCCACACAGCCCCAGCATATCGCCCGGTTTTAACTGGAAGGTGACATTGCTTAATACCGCACCGGCACTGGCGGGATAATGAAATTCGCGGATAGCCACCTGCAGCGTTCCCGCCGGCTCAGGCAAGGTGTGATCACCGTCTTCCACCACTGGCGCTTCGGATAATAATGCGCGGATGCGGCTCCAGGCTGCGCTGCCACGTTCAACGATGTTAAACATCCATGCCAGCGCCAGCATCGGCCAAATCATCAGGCCAAGATACATTACAAAGCTGGTGAGCTGGCCCAAGGTCATGTCTCCGTGCCACACCAGCCAGCTTCCGCCGCCTATCGCCAGCAGGTTGGCAAAACCAATGGCAATATAGATGGTGGGATCGAAACGCGCATCCACCCGGGCAACGCGCAGATTTTTTTCGCCGGTATCGCGTGCAATATCGGCAAACTGCTGGGACTGATGCTGCTCAAGTCCAAATGCTTTGATCATACGGATACTGGTCAGGCTCTCCTGCGTTTGATCGTTCAGGCTGGAAAAGGCGGCCTGAGCCAGTTTGAAACGGTTATGGAGTTGCTCGCCATAGCGGTGAATTACCAGTGCCATAAACGGCATCGGAATAAGCGAAATCAGCGTTAACTGCCAGCTGATTTGGGTACTCATGGCAATCAGCACAACACATCCCATCACCAGCGAATCCACCAGCGTGAGCACGCCTTCCCCGGCAGCAAAAACCACGCGATCCACATCGTTCGTGGCACGGGCAATGAGATCGCCGGTGCGATGGCGCAGGTAAAAGGCGGGCTGCTGTCGGCTGAGCTGACGGTAAAAGTCCTCGCGTAATTCGACGGCGAGTTGATAGGACGCGCCAAACAACAGCACGCGCCAGACATAACGCAGCAGATAAACCACGACGGCAGTCAGCAGCATCACCCCAATCCACATCATAATGCGGCTGGCGCTCATGCTGTGATGCGTTACGCCGTCAACCACCACGCCAACCACCCACGGCGGCAGAAGTTGCAGCACGGCAATGATGATTAATAAAGTGACGGCGCCCAGATAACGCCGCCACTCACGGATAAAATACCAACTTAACTGGCTGAATAATCGCACAAGGCAGCTCTCAATCTCAGGTAATCAGGGGGCAACCGGCAGGGCTGTAGTGTATTTGATCTCTTCCATCGCAAAGCTGGAGGTCACATCGATCAGGCCTGTTACACCATTAACTAAACGCTTATAGAAGGCATCATAACTTTTCATGTCGGCAACCTGAATACGCAGCAGATAATCATACTCCCCGGCCATGCGATAGAAGCCCATCACTTCAGGCATGCTTTGCACTACCGACACAAATTCCTGATACCAGTCTTTGCTGTGCTGGGTGGTTTTCACAAACATAAAGGCGGTAAGTGACAGGCCGAGTTTTTCATTATCAAGTAGGGCAACGCGTGCGCGGATGAAGCCATCTTCTTCCAGCTTTTTCAGGCGCTTCCAGCAGGGCGTGGTGGTGAGGTTAACCGCATCCGCCAGTACCTGGAGCGAAACTGTGCAATCCTGCTGCAGCATCGCCAGCAGTTTAAGGTCGATTTTATCTAACATGCGCACTCCGGTAGAAATTTTTTCTCCATTACGCCGATCTTACTGCAAAAGCTGCAAGCTCTTTTTCCTGCACGTGCCTTAAAATAGGGGCTTTCACCCGGTCGGAAATAACCCTTATGTCTTCATGCTGGATACGCCACGCGATAAACGAAATCAATGCTGACTTTCAACGCTCTGCGGATACGCATCTGATCCGCTTTGCATTGCCCGATTTCCCGGGAATCGGGTTCTATCTGAAAGACGAAAGTACGCATCCCAGCGGCAGCCTGAAACACCGTCTGGCGCGGTCATTGTTTCTTTATGCTCTCGCTAATGGCTGGATCAAACAGGGTACGCCCGTGATTGAAGCGTCATCGGGCAGCACCGCCGTCTCAGAGGCGTATTTTGCCCGCCTGCTGGGCCTGCCCTTTATCGCCGTGATGCCAGCCAGTACGGCCCGACGTAAAATCGAACAAATCACGTTCTATGGTGGACAGTGTCATTTTGTGAGCGATCCCTGTCAGCTTTATGCCGAATCAGAACGGCTGGCGCGGGAACTGAATGGCCACTTCATGGATCAGTTCACCTATGCAGAGCGGGCAACTGACTGGCGCGGCAATAACAACATTGCCGAGAGTATTTTCCGCCAGATGGCGAATGAGCCTTTTCCTGTTCCTCATACGCTGATTATGAGTGCGGGAACCGGTGGGACCTCCGCAACGCTTGGCCGCTACATTCGCTATCAGGGATGCGATACCCGTTTGCTGGTTGTTGATCCGGAGCATTCCGTGTTTTACGACTACTGGCGAAACCGTGATGCCTTGCTCACCGGTCAGCGCGGCAGCATGATTGAAGGCATTGGACGTCCGCGCGTGGAGCCGTCGTTTATGCCCGACGTTATTGATGAAATGATCAAAGTCCCGGATGCAGCCTCGATTGCCGCCATGCTTAAGCTGGAAACCCTGCTGGGGCGTAAACCGGGCCCGTCTACCGGCACAAACTTCTGGGGCATGATGCAGGTGGCCAAACGCCTGCGCGCCAATAACCAACAGGGTTCACTGGTTACCCTGCTGTGCGACAGCGGCGAGCGCTATCCTGACACTTACTACCAGCCTGACTGGGTCGCACAACATATTGGTGATATCACGCCCTGGCAGCGCGAACTGGAATAATATTTCACCCCGCCAGGCAGATATAACCTGATGTGATCGCCGCCTGCAGCTGTTCAGCGGCGCACTCAGGTATTACCATAAGCGCAAATGTTTAAACTGGGATATCTCATGAAACGCGCTGTTGTGGTGTTTAGCGGTGGGCAAGACTCCACCACCTGTCTGGTTCAGGCTTTGCAACGTTATGATGAAGTGCACTGTGTGACCTTTGATTACGGTCAGCGTCATCGTGAAGAGATTGACGTTGCCCGCGACCTGGCCCTGAAGCTGGGTGCCCGTGCTCATAAAGTGCTGGATGTGACGATGCTGAATGCGCTGGCGGTGAGCAGCCTGACACGTGACAGCATCCCGGTGCCATCGTATGACCCGACTGCAACCGGCCTGCCCAGCACCTTTGTCCCCGGCCGCAATATCCTGTTTCTGACCCTGGCATCAGTTTATGCCTATCAGGTTGAAGCGGAAGCGGTCATCACAGGCGTTTGCGAGACCGACTTCTCGGGCTACCCCGACTGCCGCGATGAGTTTGTCAAGGCGCTCAACCATGCCGTCAGCCTGGGCATGGCGCGTAACATTCGTTTTGAAACACCGCTGATGTGGCTTAATAAAGCCGAAACCTGGGCGCTGGCCGATTACTGGCAGCAGCTCACCTTAATCCGCGAAGACACCCTTACCTGCTACAACGGCATTAAAGGCGATGGTTGCGGCGACTGTGCCGCCTGCCATCTGCGGGCCAATGGCCTGAAGGCCTATCAGCAGGATCGCGCTGGCATTATGGCCGCCATGAAGGCCAAAACAGGTCTGGAATAATACTTTTGCGGCGACGATGGCGTGTCGCCGCCTCAATCAGGCCGGCTTCATTAATCTTTCCAGTCGCTGCCGCAGTTCTCCTTCGAGCGGAACGGCTTTTTGCGTGCGAAGATCAATGCACACAAACGTCAGTGCAGCATCCGCGACCACCGTTTCACTGCCCGCTAACAAAATGTGTTGAGTGATGATGCCACTTTTCCCATTGAGTTGCTTAATATCACTGCTGACCTCCAGTACGTCGCCCAATACGGCCGGGCGACGATAATTGATATTGATGTTTACCACCACAAAAGCCAGTTTTTGCTCAAGCAGCCAGGTAAAGGCCTCTGCTTCTTCCAGCCATTGCCAGCGCGCTTCCTCTAAAAATTCCAGATAACGCGCATTGTTAACATGCTGGTAAACATCCAGATGGTAGCCGCGCACTTTTATCGTGGTCTGCATGATCCTTCTCCTGCTGCTTATTGACTGGTTGGACCTGTTCACTCTAGCAGAGTCCCGCCCTGACAGCAGGTTAAGCATCAGAGTTGCGCTTCACTTCACAATTTTAACCGTGAGGCATTTCGCTCCACCAGCGCGTGACCAAAGCCAGGCACGTCTTTCAGTTGATCCACCGCCGTGAACGGCCCGTATTCTTCACGATAGCTGACGATAGACTGCGCCTTTTTCAGACCAACGCCATTCATCACCGCCGAGAGTTGCTCCGCCGTGGCTTCATTGATACTGACCTGCTCCTGATGCGGCATTGAAACCTGTGCAGCCTGTGTCTCACTGGGGGTTTCCGCCGCTGCCAGTGGCGTTTGAACGAGGGCGCCACACAGGGCGAGGGAAAGATAAAAGGCATGTAAGTGGGTTTTAGCCATGCTGTGTTTCTCCTTGTGTTAAACAGCAGGCTCAGCGTGTCATGTCCGCTAAACAGACTCAAAGGGCAACGTTCTAAAATGGAAAAGGCCGCATAAGCGGCCTTTAGTCATTTCAGCTGTTACCTGAAATTTGCGAGGATTACTGCATTTGAGCAGCGGCACCGTATTTGATTTTGGCCGCTTTACGCAGGTTTTGCAGTAAGGCTTCAAAGGTCAGTTGCGCGTTGTTTTGCGTGACGCCTTTGACCATCTCGTCAATCTGCGCCTGAGGCAGGCTACCGGTTGTAACCTTATTCACCGCGATCAGCACCACATTGCCTTGCATGTCCTCACCCACGCCCCATGACGGTTTGTTATCCGCTGGCTCTGGCAGGTTGAAGGCAGCCTGAGCAACGGGATCCTGCGTGTTACGGTCAACCGTTTTGCTGGCGCTTAACGTCAGACCTGCGGCTTTCAGCACATCCGGTTTACCGGCTTTCAGCTCGGCTAACAGTTTATCAGCCTGGGCTTTTGCCTGTTGCGTCGCTTTATCATGCTTGATCGTCTCGGTGATTTGCGCTTTTACCTTGTCGAGGGGTTCCACCGCTTCGGGTTTATGCGCACTGATACGCAGCACAAAGGCACGATCGCCATCGACATTGATGATGTCAGAGTTATTTCCGGGCGCACCGTTTTGTCCCACTAACCCACCATTGAAGATGGCCTGCTTAACGGCATCAAAGTCGAGATCTTTAGGCACATCGTCACGGCTGAACCAGCCTGTTTCTGTGGCCTTCATACCTGACGCCTGCTCTGCACCAGCCAGCGACTCATTATCATTGCTCGCGGCTTCACTGACTTTCTGCTGCAGTTTGTAGAATTCCGCCTGTGCTTTATCCTGTTTGACCGCGTCCGCGATCTCATCACGTACTTCCGCCAGCGGTTTAACCTGCTCAGGCTTGATGTCGTCAAGACGGGCAATCAGGAAACCCACAGAAGACTTGATTACACCGGAAAGCTGACCCTTTTCTTTCAGTCCCGCATTCTTCAGCTCGTCTGGCGTCGTTGACGGCTCAAGCCAGCCCATATCGCCGCCTTTACGGGAAGAGATTGGGTCAATGGATTTGGTTTTTGCCAGTTCCGCGAAATCCGCGCCGCCTTTCAGCTGCGCCAGAATAGCGTCGGCATCGGCTTCGGTTTTGGTCTGAATCACGCTGTAACGATCGCGCTGGGGCTGCGTGTAGTCCGCTTTATGTTGATCGTACCAGGCCTGAATATCCGCATCGCTGGCATTTTCCTGCATGCTGGCGGCATCCAGTTTGATATAGCTTACGCGGAACTGCTCAGGGGCCATAAAGCTGCTTTTATGTTGCTGATAATACTGGTTGATTTCGTCGTCATTGACGGTTTGCTTTGCAGCCAGAGCATTCACATCGAGGGTAGCCGTCTGAATATCACGCTTTTGCGCCACCAAATCCACAAGCTTAGTGGTTTCATTTTTCAGCATAAAATCGGTATTCGCGACCGCATTGATCAGCTGTTGGGTGGCCAGTTGTTTACGCAACGCTTCGGCATACTGATCCGGCGTGAATCCCATATTGCGGATCATCGCATTGTATTTAGCATTATCGAACTTGCCGTTGGTCTGAAACGCAGACTGGCTGAAGATAGCCTGTTTGACCTGATCGTCACTGATGGCAATATGCAGATCTTTTATGTAGGTATCCAGTAATGCCTGGTCAATCAGCTGAGACAGCGCCTGCTGGCGCATCTGCTGCATGTAACCTTCGTTGCCCGCAAGCTGCGAGAACTGATCACCCAGCATCTGCTGCTGACGATTGCGCTCGTTGTTGAACGCCTGCTCTAACTGCGCACGGCTGATCTCCTGGCCATTAACTTTGGCCGCATAATCGTTGTTACCGCCAATCAGATAGTTGCCAACGCCGGTCAGCACAAAGGAGAGAATGATCAACCCCAAAATAATCTTGAGCACGACATGGTTCGACGCCGCGCGTAAATTGTCCATCATGGTATGACAACACTCCGCTGTAGTGTGAATGTAAAGCCCTGCCGCAATAACGCCATCTTCCCGACGCATTACTCCGCTGCAAGTCTGGCTGGCAGCATGCATCCTGTTGAGACAAGTCTCGCAACCTTAAACCGCCTCTCCGGATGTAAAAAAGGCACATCTTATTGATGTGCCCGTATGTTACATGAGAACGCGTTAACCGTCCTCTAATCCACTCAAGAAAATGTGTTATTGAGTGGTGGCGTTGTCATTAGTTGACAGCGTCTTTCAGTGCTTTACCTGCACGGAAACCCGGTACTTTACCTGCCGGGATAGTAATCTCTTTACCGGTTTGTGGGTTACGGCCGGTGCGCGCTGCACGCTCACGTACTGAGAAAGTGCCGAAACCTACCAGCGCCACTTCATCTCCGCTTTTCAGCGCGTCAGAAACAGAGCCCATAAATGCATCTAAAACACGTCCTGCTGCTGCTTTAGAAATGTCGGCATCGGCAGCAATTTTATCGATCAGTTGTGACTTATTCACTCTATTCATCCCCTCTTTATTATTTCACATCGTACCCACGCTTCCTGTCGGGCACGAACGCGCAGCAAGTTATATCAAGCCTTATATGCCGAAACAACGGTAATCCTCTTATAACATCGCTTCAGCAGCCACCTAAATTAGCGGGACAAAAAAAAGCTGGCAAGCACCAATTGGTGTTGCCAGCGCGGCTTTTTAACGCTTTATGCCATTAATCACTATTTTGCGGTAGCTACCTGCATACCGTAAGGCGCGTTTTCCAGTGCCAGGTTCAGCACTTCCTCAATACGTTTGACCGGATGAATTTCCAGATCGGCAATCACGTTCTGAGGAATTTCTTCCAGATCGCGTTTGTTTTCGTCCGGGATCAGCACCACTTTAATACCACCGCGGTGTGCCGCCAGCAGCTTTTCTTTCAGCCCGCCGATAGGCAGGACCTGACCACGCAGGGTGATCTCACCGGTCATCGCGACGTTTGAACGCACCGGGTTACCGGTCAGGCAGGACACCAGGGCAGTACACATGGCAATACCGGCACTGGGACCATCTTTCGGCGTCGCGCCTTCCGGTACGTGCACATGGATATCGCGTTTTTCATAGAAATCGCCATTGATACCCAGTTTTTCCGCCCGGGCGCGGACGACAGTCAGCGCGGCCTGAATGGATTCCTGCATGACTTCGCCCAGCGAACCGGTATAAGTCAGCTTGCCTTTACCCGGTACACAGGCGGTTTCAATGGTCAGCAAATCGCCACCCACTTCCGTCCAGGCCAGACCTGTTACCTGACCCACGCGGTTTTCGCTGTCGGCGCGGCCATAGTCAAAACGCTGCACCCCAAGGAAATCCTTCAGGTTTTCACCATTAATGGTGATGTGCTTTTTGGTTTTGTCCATCAGCAGCGTTTTCACTGCTTTACGGCACAGCTTGGACAGTTCACGTTCCAGGCTACGCACACCGGCTTCACGCGTGTAGTAACGAATGATGCCGATGATAGCGCTGTCTTCGACGGTGATCTCAGACGATTTCAGGGCGTTACGCTCAATCTGCTTCGGCAGTAAATGCTGCTTGGCGATATTGAGTTTTTCGTCCTCGGTATAGCCAGACAGACGAATCACTTCCATACGATCCAGCAGTGGAGCCGGAATGTTCATGGAGTTCGACGTCGCCACAAACATCACATCAGACAGATCGTAATCGACTTCCAGATAGTGATCGTTAAAGGCGATGTTCTGTTCAGGATCCAGCACTTCCAGCAGCGCTGAGGCCGGATCGCCGCGCATATCCGACGACATTTTGTCGATTTCATCCAACAGGAACAGCGGGTTTTTCACGCCGACTTTCGCCATCTTCTGAATCAACTTGCCCGGCATAGAGCCAATATAGGTACGGCGATGACCGCGAATTTCCGCTTCATCCCGCACGCCGCCGAGGGCCATGCGTACATACTTACGCCCGGTTGCTTTCGCAATAGACTGACCCAGCGAGGTTTTACCCACGCCCGGCGGTCCCACCAAACACAGAATCGGCCCTTTAATTTTGCTGACGCGACTTTGCACCGCAAGGTACTCAAGGATGCGGTCTTTGACGCGTTCCAGGCCATAATGGTCGGTATCCAGCGTTTCCTGGGCTTTGCGCAGATCTTTCTTCACTTTGCTGCGCGCATTCCACGGAACCTGAACCATCCAGTCGATATAGCCGCGCACCACGGTCGCCTCGGCAGACATCGGCGACATCATTTTCAGCTTCTGCAGTTCTGCTTCAGCTTTCTCACGCGCTTCCTGCGGCATTTTGGCCGCATCGATTTTACGTTTTAACGCTTCGTACTCGTCAGGCGTATCATCCATCTCGCCCAGCTCTTTCTGAATGGCCTTCATCTGCTCATTCAGGTAGTACTCACGCTGGCTCTTTTCCATCTGCTTTTTGACGCGATTGCGAATGCGTTTCTCAACCTGCAGCAGATCGATTTCAGATTCCATCATGGCCATCAGATATTCCAGACGTTCATTGACGTCTGACATCTCCAGCACTGACTGTTTATCCGCGAGTTTTAATGGCATGTGCGCCGCCACCGTATCCGCCAGGCGCGCCGCATCATCAATATTGTTCAGTGACGTTAAGACCTCAGGCGGGATCTTTTTATTCAGTTTGATATAGCCTTCAAACTGATTGATCGCCGTGCGCACCAGCACTTCCTGCTCGCGCTCTTCAATCTCCGGAGAGACCAGATATTCCGCCTGGGCGACAAAATGGTCACCGTTGTCAGCCAGCGTAGTGATATTGGCACGCTGTAAACCTTCAACCAGCACTTTTACCGTTCCGTCTGGCAGTTTTAACATCTGCAGTACGGAGGCAATGGTACCCACTGAAAAAAGATCGTTTATGCCAGGTTCATCCGTTGAAGCCTCTTTCTGTGCGACCAGCATGATCTTTTTATCATGATCCATTGCGGCTTCGAGGCACCGAATTGATTTTTCCCGGCCAACAAACAACGGAATTACCATGTGCGGATAAACTACCACGTCGCGCAACGGCAGGACGGGGATTTCAATGCGTTCAGAACGCTCAGGATTCATAGAGCTCTCTCTTAGTTTAGTGTCCGCAAGGTGATGGGTACCGCATCAGGCAGGTGTGCGGTCAAACCCACAGGTGTCTGAGTATATGGGGATGATTGTCAGACATTCAATGTCACAACGGTGAGAAATGCAAAAGGGGAAAGATTTTCCCCTTTATAGATGGCACAATGTGGACGATTTGTTTATTTATTCGCCAGAAGCCTGAGCTTCGTGCTTGCCATAAATCAGCATGGGTTCAGACTGACCTTCAATCACCGACTCATCAATCACCACTTTCTCGACATCTTCCATGGACGGCAGATCGTACATGGTTTCGAGCAGCGCGCCTTCCACGATAGAACGCAGACCGCGCGCACCGGTTTTACGTGACATCGCCTTTTTAGCAATCGCCGTCAGGGCTTCGTCACGGAACTCCAGCTCAACGCCTTCCAGGTTAAACAACGCCTGATACTGCTTGGTGAGTGCGTTTTTCGGCTCACGCAGAATCTGAATCAGCGCTTCCTCACTCAGTTCATTGAGCGTGGCTACCACAGGCAGACGGCCAATGAATTCTGGGATCAGGCCAAATTTGATCAGATCTTCCGGCTCACATTGCGCCAGTAACTCGCCTTCTGTTGCCTTCTGTGATTTACCTTTCACCGTTGCGCCAAAGCCAATGCCTGAACCGGTTTCAACGCGCTGCGAGATAACCTTATCCAGACCGGCGAAGGCGCCACCACAGATAAACAGAATCTTAGAGGTATCGACCTGCAAAAACTCCTGCTGCGGATGCTTACGGCCACCCTGCGGCGGCACGGCGGCGACGGTGCCTTCAATCAACTTCAGTAACGCCTGCTGCACACCCTCACCCGATACGTCGCGGGTGATCGATGGGTTGTCTGATTTACGTGAAATTTTATCGATTTCATCGATATAGACGATACCACGTTGGGCTTTCTGCACATCGTAGTCACATTTTTGCAGCAGCTTCTGGATGATATTTTCGACGTCTTCCCCCACATAACCGGCTTCGGTCAGCGTGGTTGCATCCGCCATGGTAAAAGGCACATCCAGTAAACGGGCCAGGGTTTCAGCCAGCAACGTTTTACCGCTACCGGTCGGACCGATCAGCAGAATGTTACTTTTGCCCAGTTCGATACCGTTGCTGGTATCCCCGTTGCGTAAACGTTTGTAGTGGTTGTACACCGCCACGGCCAGGACTTTTTTGGCCCGTTCCTGACCAATAACGTAATCGTCGAGGTGATGGCGGATCTCATGCGGCGTAGGCAGCGCACTACGTTCGCGATGCGGGGCAACCTCTTTAATCTCTTCGCGAATAATGTCGTTACACAGATCAACGCACTCATCGCAGATATACACTGACGGCCCGGCAATCAGCTTACGCACTTCATGCTGGCTTTTGCCGCAAAAAGAGCAGTACAGCAACTTTCCTGAACCGTCTTTGCGCTTATCTGTCATCAGTTAACCTCTTCTTGTTCTCAGGCCGTACCAGCCGTACAGCACTGGCCGTGGGTACACGGCCGATGTTCATTCAACCCGTCATTATCTTGTCCTGTTAACTATAGACCAGAGACAAGGTGAAGTTAGGGCTTATTGGCGATGCGTCAGGATTGAATCGACCAATCCATACTCTACCGCTTCGCTGGCGGAGAGGAAACGGTCACGCTCAGTGTCACGCTCAATTTCTTCCAGTGACTTACCGGTATGTTCCGCCATCAGCTCGTTCATGCGCTGCTTCACTTTCAAAATTTCACGCGCATGAATCTCAATGTCGGTCGCCTGTCCCTGATAGCCACCCAGCGGTTGGTGAATCATCACGCGTGAGTTTGGCAGGCAGAAACGCTTGCCTTTCGTCCCGGCTGTCAGCAGGAAAGCCCCCATTGAGCAGGCCTGGCCCATACAAATGGTGCTGACGTCAGGCTTGATAAACTTCATGGTGTCATAAATTGACATGCCAGCCGTAATGACGCCACCCGGTGAGTTGATATAAAGGTAAATATCTTTTTCCGGGTTCTCCGCTTCCAGAAACAGCATCTGGGCCACAATCAGGTTAGCCATGTGATCTTCTACTTGGCCGGTTAAGAAGATAACGCGCTCTTTAAGCAGACGGGAATAGATGTCGTATGAACGCTCGCCGCGCGAGGTTTGCTCGACCACCATTGGCACCAACGCATTGTGCGGTGCAGTAAACTCACGATCGCCACTGTATGACATTACCGTCTCCTGGATAAATTTCATTGGCAACATTCTGTACCGATTTTACGTAAGACGAGCAACAAAAACTATGCTCTGCCTCTTACCGACAACATCAGGACGGTTAATCAGTCAGCCGAACTGTTTTTTGCATACTCCCTCTATCTTGGGATAGTGCTCAGTTGTTTCAAGCATAACAACCTTTTCATCAATCGCTAACCCGGAAAAAGCGATGCGTGAACAATTCGCCTAAAAATTAATCAAATAGCGACAGGCCCGTTGCCAGAAAGCGTATTACAGAAAAAAGCCCGCGACTTTTCAGGCGCGGGCTTTAGCACAAGGGGTTAAACGGACGATCAGGCCTGAGCGGTCTGATTCATCAGTTCCTGGAAGTTAGTTTCTTTTTCAGAAACTTTGGCTTTCGCCAGCACAGCTTCAACCGCCTGCTCTTCCAGCGCCACATTGCGCATGTTGTTCATCAGCTCGTTATTTTTGCTGTAGAACTCGATCACTTCCTGCGGATCTTCGTAAGCAGACGCCATTTCTTCGATCAGCACTTTAACGCGATCTTCATCGGCTTTCAGCTCGTGCGTGCGAATCACTTCGCCCAGCAGCAGACCGACCACAACGCGACGCTTCGCCTGCTCTTCGAACAGTTCGCGTGGCAGTTCCAGCGCTTGCTTCTCGTTACCACCAAAGCGTTGTGCAGCCTGACGACGCAGAACGTCTATTTCGCTGTCGATCAGCGCAGCAGGCACATCAATAGGGTTCGCTTCAACCAGACCGTCGATAGCCTGTGTCTTCACGCGGTTACGAATCGCGCCTTTCAGCTCACGTTCCATGTTCTTACGCACTTCCGCACGCAGGCCCGCAACCGAACCATCTTCCACGCCGAAACGCTTGATGAATTCTTCGGTCAGTTCTGGCAGTTCGCGCGTTTCCACTTTCTTCAGCGCGATCTCGAACTTCGCGTCTTTCCCTTTCAGGTTTTCCGCGTGGTAGTCGTCAGGGAATTTCACGTCGATAGTGAAGGTTTCGCCTGCTTTGTGACCCACAACGCCTTCTTCAAAGCCTGGGATCATACGGCCCTGGCCCATGGCCAGAACGAAGTCAGATGCTTTGCCGCCTTCGAATTCTTCGCCGTCAACAGAACCGGTGAAATCGAGGGTAGCGCGGTCTTCAGCACCCGCTGCAGCGTCGGTTTCAATCCAGTTAGCCTGCTGCTTGCGCAGCGTTTCCAGCATGGTATCGACATCGGCGTCGGTCACTTCGACCTGAGGCTTTTCAACTTCGATGTTTTCCAGGCCTTTCAGCTCAACTTCTGGATACACTTCGAACTCAACCGCATAGGTGAAGTCCTGACCTTCTTTGTATTCGCCTGGCACATAGTTAGGCGCGCCAGCCGGATTGATCTTCTCTTTGATGATGGCGTCAACAAAGTTACGCGTCATCAGATCGCCCAGCACGTCCTGGCGCACAGAAGCACCGTAGCGCTGCGCGACGATGTTCATGGGCACTTTGCCTTTACGGAAACCATCGATACGGACTTTCTTCGCCACATCCACCAGTTCTTTTTTAACGGCGCTTTCGATGCTGTCAGCTGCGACAGTAATCGTAATGCGACGGCCCAGGCCCTGAGTGGTTTCTACAGAAACTTGCATCTTGTTACCTCAAAAAATCACGTGCTCGGTCAACTTCAGACACCACACATTAATTAATGCGCCGTATCTAACAACCGGGACGGCTTCCGTGAAGAGAACCTGATCCCTGTTACCAGAAGCGTCCCGAAGACATTCCGGAAAAATAGACGCAGCATTATAGCGGCATCACTGAGATGAGTCGAGGACGCTAAGTCACCACTTTTCAGGGAGTTTGCTGCTTTTTTGAGCCAGGTAACGCGTTTAGCAAGGATAAAACACAAAAACGGCCCGCAGGCCGTTTAAAAAGAGAGGGTGTTATGCGAGTGTGCCCGCGCCGCGACAGTTCGGCGAAGCGAGTACCGTATCCTGCAATCCTTCCCACTCTTTCAGGGTATAAGTATGCAAGGCCAGTGCGTGAACACTTCCCGCCAGCTCAGCACTGAGTTCACCATAAATTGCGCGATGGCGGGCAAGAAAACGCTGACCGGTAAAAACGTCGCTGACAATCACCACTTTGAAATGGCTTTCAGAACCGGCAGGCACATTGTGTCGGTAGCTTTCATCATGCACTTCCAGATGAGCCGGCTCAAAAGCCAGGCGCAGCTTCTCTTCTATCTGTTCTCGAATCATGGTTTTACCCTCAATGGCGAGCGCTGTGCCCCATCTGTTTAAATATTAGTCCGTTTTTGGCTGCGCAACGCGACAGCGGACGTAATATTATCACTCCGTCGCCCTCTTCGCTTGTGCCTTGTCAGGCGGGGAATATGAAAAGGTAGAGAGCAAGAAAAATCGCCTTGCGCGGTTTACCTTGTGGCAAAGGGCTTTATTCACTGCACCGCTTTGCTATGATGGCCGCAGTTTTTGCACACCAACCCATGACACTAACGAGAAAGCGTATGTTGAAAAAACTGTTATTCCCGCTGCTGGCTGCTTTTATCCTGGCCGGTTGCGCTTCCAGCAACAACACATTGACCATTCAACCTAAGATTCAGCTGCCACAGCGCGATCCGAGCCTGATGGGCATTACGGTGAGTATCAACGGCGCCGATCAGCGTCGCGATCAGGCGCTGGCAAAAGTTAATCGCGATGGACAACTGGTCAGCCTGACCCCGTCGCGCGATCTGCGTTTCTTACTTCAGGAAGTGCTGGAGAAACAAATGACAGCGCGCGGCTATATGGTCGGTCCTAATGGCGCGGTTGATCTGCAAATCATCGTCAATAATCTGTATGCCGACGTCACCCAGGGTGATGTGCGTTACAGCATTACCACCAAGGCGGATATCTCTATCGTGGCGACCGCGAAAAATGGCAATAAACAGATTAAAAATTACCGCCAGACCTATAGCGTAGAAGGGGCTTTCAGCGCCACCAATCAGAAAATCACCAATGCTGTGAATTCTACGCTGAGCGACGTGATCGCCGATATGGCGCAGGACACCAGCGTCAACGACTTCATCAAACAAAACGCCCGTTAATCAGGTCTTTTGCCCGGCACCCGGCCGGGCACTTTTCAAGGTCAGTATGAATCACTACTTCCGTGTCTTCCGCCAAAAAAATGCAGCCATTTTACTCCTTCTGGGATTCGCATCAGGTTTGCCTCTGGCCTTAACCAGCGGGACGCTGCAGGCGTGGATGACGGTTGATAATATCGATTTGAAAACCATCGGATTCTTTTCACTGGTGGGCCAGGCCTATGTGTTTAAGTTTCTCTGGTCCCCCATGATGGATCGCTTCACGCCGCCGCTTCTCGGTCGGCGCAGAGGCTGGTTGCTCATCACGCAACTGGCACTGGTGGCCAGCATTGTGGCAATGGGCTTTTTGCAGCCCAGCCGGGATTTAACCCTGATGGCGGCACTAGCGGTACTGATTGCATTCTGTTCTGCGTCACAGGATATCGTCTTCGATGCCTGGAAAACGGATGTGTTGCCGCCGGAAGAACGCGGAAGTGGCGCTGCCATCACGGTGTTAGGCTATCGCCTGGCAATGTTGATATCGGGCGGTCTGGCGCTGTGGCTGGCCGATCGCTATCTCGGCTGGGAGGCGACTTACTGGCTCATGGCCCTGCTCCTGCTGCCCTGTCTTATCGCAACCTGTCTTGCCAAAGAGCCGGACAACGCGCAGGCCGCGCCGCGTACGCTACGTCAGGCGGTTGTCGATCCTCTGCACGATTTTTTTAATCGCAACAACGCCTGGCTGCTGATCACGCTCATCATTCTTTACAAGCTCGGCGATGCATTTGCCGCCTCTCTCACCACCACCTTTTTGATTCGCGGCGTGGGATTTAATCCTGGCGACGTCGGGCTGGTAAACAAAACGCTGGGCTTGCTGGCGACCATCATTGGCGCGCTTTATGGCGGCATGCTGATGCAACGCCTGAGCCTGTTTCGCGCGTTAATGATTTTTGGCCTGCTCCAGGCGGTGTCGAATTTCGGCTACTGGCTGCTGGCGGTCACCGACAAACACCTCTGGAGCATGGCGAGCGCGGTCTTTATTGAGAACCTGTGTGGCGGAATGGGAACCGCTGCGTTTGTCGCGCTGCTGATGACGCTGTGTAATAAGTCCTTCTCGGCGACGCAGTTCGCCCTGCTGTCTGCGCTTTCAGCGGTAGGCCGGGTTTACGTGGGACCTGCAGCCGGTTATCTGGTCGAGATCTGGGGCTGGCCAACGTTCTACGCCTTTACCGTTTTCGCCGGTCTGCCGGGCCTGGCCCTGCTGGCTTTTTGTCGCGGTACACTGGACTTTACCCAAAAAACCGGCCAGTTTTTGCCGCGCCGCTATTTTTCCACAGGCTACCGCTGGACGAAACGGCTGTTTGCAGGCGGATGCGGGTTACTGGCGCTATGGCTGCTGTCGCTGGCGCTGAATGCAACGGGTATGCTCACGCTTTCGGCATGGCTGGCTCCGCTGTTTGAAGCCGGTATGGCGCTGGCGCTTTGCGGTGTGCTGTACGGTGTGGTGCTGGATTATCGCGCATTGAGAAAGGCCGGGAATTGACCTTTTGCCTCATAATCGCCCAGTCGCAGGTGCCATTTCAGCCAATTGGTTAAGCGAACCTAATTTGTCTTTGCGTGTCAATTTACAAAAAATATTTTTATCATGTGCGCGCTTCGGGCAAGATATTTAAATCCGGTACGCAATTAATTAAGTTAAAAATCAGAGAAAAAATGATGCAATATTGTTAAATAATTGGGTATTAAAAGTCAGGGTTATTCCTTTCCTACTTTTGTTTAACCCCGCATCCATCTCTTTTTGTTATATTACTGCCAACTGCTTGTCCACGTTAATAATTTGTCACCGAGAACAACATCTGTGACACTCTTAGCAAAAGGTGTCAACATGGTTCTGACACATCCTTAAGCTGGTTTACACTGCATAAACCTTCCCGTAAAATGCGCGCACACTTAAACGACAATAGAGCCCTTTGTCATTGAGGTCGTTAAATGAGACTCAGTAAATACAATAAAAGTTTGGGGATTTTGTCATTAATCGCAGGCACTTTATTAATGAGTGGCTGCGATAATGCATTGTTAAATCCCAAAGGACAGATTGCGCTGGAGCAACGTTCGCTGATACTGACCGCTTTTGGTCTGATGATGATCGTCGTGATTCCTGCAGTCTTAATGGCCGTCGTGTTTGCCTGGAAATATCGGGCGTCGAACACGAATGCTAAGTACAGCCCTAACTGGTCACACTCCAATAAAGTGGAAGCTGTGGTCTGGACCATTCCGATCCTGATCATCGTTTTCCTTGGTGTACTGACCTGGAAATCAACCCATGCGCTGGAGCCAAGCAAACCCCTGGCCTCTGACGTGAAACCGGTTGAAATTGACGTCGTTGCTCTGGACTGGAAATGGTTATTCATTTATCCAGAACAAGGTATTGCGACAGTTAACCAGATTGCCTTCCCGGCAAACACCCCGGTTAACTTCAAAATCACCTCCAACTCCGTCATGAACTCCTTCTTTATTCCTACGCTCGGTAGCCAGATCTACGCGATGGCGGGCATGCAGACCAAACTGCACCTGATTGCCAACGAGCCAGGAACTTTCGACGGTATTTCCGCCAACTTCAGTGGTCGCGGTTTCTCTGGCATGAAGTTCAAAGCCATTGCAACCAAAGACGATGCGGAGTTCCAGCAGTGGGTTGCCAAAGTAAAAGCGGCACCTAACACGCTGATGACGATGGATGATTTCGAGAAAGTGGCTGTGCCAAGCGAAAATCACCCGGTGGAATATTTCTCTTCAGCTAATCCTGAACTGTTCTTGCAGGTCATTAACAAGTTCATGAATAGCCACGGGAAAATGGACATGTCTGAACACAAAGGCATGGACATGAGTCACACCGCTACCGCGGGAGCCGAGGAATAATACGATGTTCGGAAAATTAACTCTGGATGCAGTGCCCTACCATGAACCGATTATCATGGTTACGGTTGCCGGCATCATCATTGCAGGTCTGGCGATCGTCTCTGCCATCACCTACTTTGGTAAGTGGAAATATCTGTGGTCTGAATGGCTGACGTCAATCGACCATAAAAAACTGGGTATCATGTATATCATCATGGCGTTCGTCATGCTGCTGCGCGGCTTTGCTGACGCCGTGATGATGCGTACCCAACAGGTTCTGGCTTCCTCCGGGGAAGCAGGCATATTGCCCCCTCATCACTACGACCAGATCTTTACCGCTCACGGCGTAATCATGATCTTCTTCGTGGCGATGCCATTCGTGGTGGGTCTGATGAACATTGCCGTACCGTTGCAAATCGGTGCGCGTGACGTTGCCTTCCCGTTCCTGAACAACCTGAGCTTCTGGTTTACCGCAATCGGTGTGATTCTGGTTAACCTGTCTCTGGGTGTCGGCGAATTCGCGCAAACTGGCTGGCTGGCCTATCCACCGCTGTCGGGGGCAGAATACAGTCCCGGCGTGGGGGTGGATTACTGGATCTGGAGTCTCCAGCTTTCCGGTATTGGTACAACCCTGACCGGTATTAACTTCTTCGTGACCATTCTGAAGATGCGTGCGCCGGGCATGGACCTGTTCAAAATGCCCGTCTTTACCTGGGCTGCGCTGTGCACCAACGTCCTGATCATCGCTGCGTTCCCGGTTCTGACCGTGACTCTGGCGCTGTTGACACTTGATCGTTACCTCGACTTCCATTTCTTTACTAATGATATGGGCGGTAACATGATGATGTACGTCAACCTGATCTGGGTCTGGGGTCACCCAGAGGTGTACATTCTTGTTCTGCCGGTGTTTGGTGTCTTCTCCGAAGTCACGGCCACCTTCTCGAAAAAACGTCTGTTTGGTTATACCTCACTGGTCTGGGCGACCATCGCCATTACCGTGTTGTCGTTCATCGTCTGGCTGCACCACTTCTTCACCATGGGTGCCGGTGCCAACGTTAACGCCTTCTTCGGTATCATGACGATGATCATCGCGATTCCGACCGGGGTTAAAATCTTTAACTGGCTGTTCACCATGTATCAGGGTCGCATTCAGATGCACTCTGCGATGCTGTGGACCGTAGGCTTCCTGGTCACCTTCTCTGTGGGTGGTATGACCGGTGTTCTGCTGGCCGTTCCGGGCGCTGACTTTGTCCTGCACAACAGTCTGTTCCTGATTGCGCACTTCCATAACGTGATTATCGGTGGTGTGGTATTCGGTTGTATGGCGGGTGTGACCTACTGGTTCCCGAAAGCCTTCGGCTTTACCCTGAACGAAACCTGGGGCAAACGTGCTTTCTGGTTCTGGATCATCGGCTTCTTCGTTGCCTTTATGCCGCTGTACGCACTGGGCTTCATGGGAATGACCCGTCGTCTGAGCCAGGATATCGATCCTCAGTTCCACTCTCTGCTGGTTGTTGCAGCGGTAGGTGCGGGTCTGATTGCCTGCGGTATTATTTGTCAGCTGATCATGTTCTACGTGTCTGTACGTGACCGCGACCAGAACCGTGACCTGACTGGCGATCCGTGGGGTGGCCGTACGCTGGAGTGGGCAACCTCTTCACCACCGCCGTTCTATAACTTTGCTGTTATCCCGCATGTGCATGAGCGTGACGCTTTCTGGGAAATGAAAGAGAAAGGCGAAGCGTACAAGCAGCCGGCTAAATATGAAGAAATTCATATGCCGAAAAACAGCGGTGCTGCGATTGTTATTGCCGCGTTTGCGACCATCTTCGGTTTTGCGATGATCTGGCATATCTGGTGGCTGGCAGGTCTTACTTTCCTCGGCATGATCGTAAGCTGGATCGTGAAGAGCTTCGACGAAGACGTGGACTACTACGTCCCTGTTGCCGAAGTAGAGAAGATTGAAAAGCAGCACTTTGACGAAATCAGCAAAGCAGGTCTGAAATAATGTCAACTACCGTAAAACACCACCACGACGCCCATGCGGAGCATGGGCATCACGATGCAGGAGCCAATAAAGTCTTTGGCTTCTGGATCTACCTGATGAGTGACTGCATTATCTTTGCAACCCTGTTTGCGACCTATGCAGTTATGGTTAACAACACCGCCGGCGGCCCGGCAGGCAAAGATATCTTTGAACTGCCGTTCGTGCTGGTTGAAACCGCCCTGCTGTTATTAAGCTCCATCACCTACGGCATGGCTGTTATCGCCATGAACAAGGAAAACAAAGGCGCCGTTATCGGCTGGCTGGCGTTGACCTTCCTGTTTGGTGCGGGCTTTATCGGGATGGAAATCTATGAATTCCATCACCTGATTGCTGAAGGCTTCGGTCCAAACCGTAGTGGCTTCCTGTCCGGCTTCTTTACACTGGTCGGTACGCATGGTCTGCACGTGACCTCGGGTCTGATCTGGATGGCCGTGCTGATGTTCCAGATCGCGAAACGCGGTCTGAACGCCACTAACCGTACCCGTATCATGTGTCTGAGCCTGTTCTGGCACTTCCTGGACGTGGTTTGGATCTGCGTGTTTACCGTTGTTTATCTGATGGGAGCCATGTAATGAGTCATTCTGTTAACGAACATGGTGCATCACACGGTAGCGTGAAGTCTTACATGATCGGCTTCATCCTCTCTATCATCCTGACGGCAATCCCGTTCTGGATGGTAATGGATGGTAGTGCTTCTCATGGAACCATCCTCGGCGTTGTGCTGGTCTGTGCAGTCGTTCAGGTGCTGGTTCACCTGGTTTACTTCCTGCATCTGGACAGCAAATCTGAGGGCGGCTGGAACATGGTGGCCATTGTCTTCTCAGCAATCATTATCCTGATTGTTGTGGTTGGCTCACTGTGGATCATGTGGAACCTCAACTACAATATGATGCCCCACTAAAGAGTCTGTGTAATGTTTAAGCAATACCTGCAAGTTACAAAGCCAGGAATTATTTTCGGGAATTTAATTTCTGTGATTGGCGGATTTTTGCTGGCCTCTAAGGGCAGCATTGATTACGCCCTGTTTCTCACCTCACTGGTTGGCGTGTCGCTGGTGGTTGCGTCAGGTTGTGTCTTCAACAACGTGATTGACCGCGATATCGACATCAAGATGGAGAGAACCAGGAATCGGGTGCTGGTTAAAGGCCTTATCTCCGCGAAAGTAAGCCTGGTGTATGCCACTGTGTTGGGTATTGCTGGCTTTGCACTGCTGTATTTCGGTGCTAACCCGCTGGCCATGTGGCTGGCGGTGATGGGCTTCGTGGTATACGTTGGCGTTTACAGCCTGTATATGAAGCGTCATTCGGTTTACGGTACGCTGATTGGTAGCTTGTCTGGCGCTGCGCCGCCGGTGATTGGCTACTGTGCCGTGACCAATGAGTTCGATGCGGGCGCCCTGATCCTGCTGGCGATTTTTAGCCTGTGGCAGATGCCGCACTCCTATGCGATTGCTATCTTCCGCTTTAAGGATTACCAGGCTGCCAACATCCCGGTCTTACCGGTTGTGAAAGGCATCTCTGTGGCAAAAAATCATATTACGCTCTATATCCTGGCGTTTATGATTGCCACGCTGATGCTGACGCTGGGTGGCTATGCAGGCTATAAATATCTGGTCGTTGCCGCTGCCGTCAGCGTCTGGTGGCTGGGCATGGCGCTGTCAGGTTATAAAACCTCAAACGATCGGGTTTGGGCACGTAAGCTGTTTGTCTTCTCCATCGTCGCCATCACCGCGCTGAGCGTGATGATGTCAGTGGATTTCATGACGCCAGCGTCAAAAGATTTGCTGACTTACGTGCGCTGATGTGTACCAAAACAGCATGAAACGGGCGCGATTTTCGCGCCCTTTCTTTTTGTTACGACTGCTTAAGAACTATTGTTTTACCCTTCCACTCTCCCTCCCTAAAATAAATGCAGCACATCAACAGAGGTAGGAATGAACGATAATAAAATGACTCCGGTGGAGCTGCGCGCCACATGGGGCCTTGGCACGGTCTTTTCCCTGCGTATGCTGGGAATGTTTATGGTCCTGCCGGTATTGACCACCTATGGCATGGCACTCCAGGGAGCGAGTGAAACCTTAATCGGTCTGGCCATTGGCATTTATGGCCTGGCTCAGGCCATTTTCCAGATCCCCTTTGGCCTGCTGTCCGATCGTATTGGACGCAAGCCTCTGATTGTGGGCGGCCTGCTGCTGTTTGTCCTTGGCAGCGTGATTGCCGCCAGCACGGAATCCATTTGGGGCATCATCCTTGGCCGGGCGTTGCAGGGTTCGGGCGCGATTGCGGCCGCCGTGATGGCGCTGCTGTCGGATTTAACGCGTGAACAGAACCGCACCAAAGCGATGGCGTTTATTGGCATCAGTTTTGGCGTTACCTTTGCGATTGCGATGGTGGTGGGACCGATTGTGACCCACGCGCTGGGCCTGCATGCGCTGTTCTGGATGATCGCAACGCTGGCGACGCTGGGTATTCTCATTACGCTTTGGGTGGTCCCCTCCTCCACTCAGCATGTCCTGAACCGTGAGTCGGGCATGGTGCGCGGCAGCTTTAAAAAAGTGCTGGCCAACCCGCGCCTGGTAAAACTGAATCTTGGCATCTTCTTTTTGCATATCCTGTTGATGTCGAGCTTTGTTGCGCTGCCCGACCAGTTTGAACAGGCGGGATTACCGCCATCAGAACACTGGAAGGTCTATTTAACGACCATGCTGATCGCCTTTGCGGGCGTCGTGCCTTTTATCATTTATGCAGAAGTGAAGCGCAAAATGAAGCGCGTCTTTGTCGGCTGTGTCGGCATGATGGTCATCGCAGAAATTGTTTTATGGGGCGCGCAGGGCCATTTCTGGACGCTGGTGCTCGGCGTACAGCTCTTCTTCCTCGCCTTTAACCTGATGGAAGCCATCCTGCCTTCCCTGGTCAGTAAGGAATCGCCTGCCGGTTACAAAGGGACAGCAATGGGGCTTTACTCCACCAGCCAGTTTCTGGGCGTTGCGATCGGCGGAAGCCTGGGCGGTTGGGTGTTCGGTCATTTTGATGCGCAAACTGTGTTTATGGTGGGAGCGATTGTGGCGGCAATCTGGCTGTTCGTCAGTATGACCATGCAGGAACCGCCCTACGTCAGCAGTCTGCGCATTGTGCTGAGTGATGCGGCGCTGGCAGTACCGAATCTGGAGAAGCGCCTGAAGGCCCAGCCTGGAGTGAACGCGGTGCTGATCGTACCGGAAGAAAAAAGCGCTTACATTAAGATCGACAGTAAGATCACCAGCCGACCGGAGCTTGAAGCCCTTATCGGCGGTGGCTAATCCCCTGCCCTCACCGGGTTTGTTGTCTTTGACAAACCCGGTTCCTCCCGTTTATCCCCGCGCAAAATGCGTCCCTCTGGTCACGCAATTTACGTCACGGACATCAGCACCTTGCAGGGCAAAAGCGTTGCTGTCGCGGAAGGGGATCAGTGACAGCCAGACTGGTGTCACAGTCAGGCTGCCAACCCGACAGGATGCCTCAGAGGGCATCCTGTGCTCACGTGCTGAGTGGAGGGATTAATCGCGGAAGTTTTTGAACTGGAAAGGCTGGCCCAGGTTGCCATTACGCACCAGCGCCATTGCGCCCTGTAAATCATCACGAGACTTACCCGTTACGCGCAGAGATTCGCCCTGAATCTGCGTCTGCACTTTCAGCTTGCTGTCTTTAATCAGCTTCACCAGCTTTTTCGCGACGTCGCTTTCAATGCCTTTTTTCATTTTGGCATCCACGCTCCAGCTTTTGCCGCTGTGTTCAATCTCTTCTGGTACTTCCAGCGCCGCGCCTTCAATACCGCGCTTGAGCATTTTCTCGCGCAGGATATCCACCAGCTGCTTTACCTGAAAATCCGATTCACTGATGACCTTAATGGTTTCATTTTTTTCATTGAGTTCGTAACTGGCAGTGACGTTGCGAAAATCAAAACGCGTCGACAGTTCACGGTTAGCATTCTCTACTGCGTTGCGAACTTCCTGCATGTCGACTTCTGAAACGATATCGAAAGATGGCATCTCTTCTTCTCCTGAGGCTAAACTGGCATGCATAATACGCGTCTTACGGCACTAAATAAAATCGCACTGTGTAGCGCTATACTTAACTCATTGCCACAGCGCATAAATAATAAGCCCGCGAGCGGGAGGCAGCATGAAAATAACCGTATTAGGATGTGGCGCATTGGGCCAGGTGTGGCTCACCGCTCTTGCCCATTGCGGGCACGATGTTCAGGGCTGGTTACGCGTACCTCAGCCCTACTGCTCAGCGAATGTAATCGATCCGCTGGGGCGCGTGACGAACCGGACCTTCATTGCCAACGATCCGCTGTTTTTGGCGCAGAGCCAGCTGCTGTTGGTGACGCTGAAAGCCCCGCAGGTATCAACGGCCGTAAAAAATCTGGAAAGCGTGATGTCAGAAAACTGCCCGGTTTTGCTGTTGCACAATGGCATGGGCACGCTTGGCGAATTAAAAGGTCTGACGCAGCCGCTGTTACGCGGTATCACCACGCACGCCGCAATGCGGGATGGCACGGTCATTAAGCACGTCGCCACGGGCGTCACCCATATTGGTCCCGGCAACCGTAAAAGCGAGCACTGGAGTGAGGTCGCCGATGTGCTGCACGAAGCGCTGCCCGATGTCGCCTGGCATGACAATATCCGGGCGGCCTGCTGGCGTAAGCTGGCGGTAAACTGTGTGATCAACCCACTCAGCGTGGTTTACGACTGTCAGAATGGCGCACTGCGTCAGCATCAGGCCGACATCATCACCTTATGTGACGAAATCAGTTGGGTTATGGAGCGTGAAGGCCAGTCCGTGGCCAGCCAGAGCCTGCAGGATCAGGTGCTGAATGTGATTGAGACGACCGCCGCCAACACCTCATCAATGCTGCAGGATATACGCGCTCAGCGACTGACGGAAATTGAATACATCACCGGCTTTCTGCTGCGTCGCGCACGCACTCACGGCTTAGTGTTACCTGAAAACACCCGGCTGTACGACATGATTAAACGCAAGGAGTCTTATTATGGGCGCGAACGCCTCGGTACTGGTCTGTCTGGCTCATGGCAGTGAAGAGACGGAAGCCGTTACCACACTCGATCTGCTGGTCCGTGGCGGGATAAAGACGGTGACCGCCAGCGTGGAAAGCGATGGCTGCCGTGAAATCGTCTGTTCGCGCGGCGTTCGCCTGCTGGCCGACGTCCCGCTGGTCGAGGTGGCGGACAACGCCTACGATGCCATTGTCCTGCCCGGCGGACTAAAAGGAGCCGAGACATTTCGTGACAGTCCGCTGTTGGTTGAAACCGTACGCCAGTTTCATTTGTCAGGACGTATTGTTGCGGCCATCTGCGCAGCCGCTGGCACGGTACTGGTGCCGCATAACCTGTTTCCGGTCGGCAATATGACAGGGTTTCCCGGTTTAAAGTCCACCATACCGGAAGAGAAATGGATGGAACGTCGTGTCGTCTGGGATCCGCGAGTCAATTTGCTCACCAGTCAGGGACCGGGCACGGCGATGGATTTTGCGCTGAAATTAATTGATTTGCTAGCAGGCAGTGATAAAGCACGTGAGGTCGCGGCACAACTGGTGCTGGCGCCGGGTATTTACGACTATCAGGCCAGTTAAGTCGCCGGTTCAGACGCCTGCCGGACGCTCTGTGCTCGTCTTGCCCTGGTACGCAAGGCGAGCACAGGGGGAAGCGGTCAGTGACCGCTATGCGGATTACGGACGATATACCTTCACGTTTTTAAATCCCTGCTCATGCAGATAGAGCGCCTGTAATTTACTCATCACACCGCGATCGCAGTACAACAGCCAGGTTTTGTTCTGATCAAGGTCGCCAAACTGCGTACTGAGTTTGTAGAAAGGCATCGACTTCACCTCCGTTCCCGCCAGCTGTAGCGGTTTGTCTTCCTGCTCATCCACCGAGCGGATATCCAGCACGCTGTCGTTTTCGTTCAGCAAGCCGACCGTCTCAACCTCAACCACCTCTTCCTGCGTCTGCTCCGCGATTTCGCGAATATCCACATTGGTCGCCTCGGCCACCATACGTTCCAGAATCGCGAAATCAAACTGGCTTTCTTCGGCTTCGATTTTGCCTTTTACCGCTTTGACCGTCGGGCTTTTCGAAATCACGCCACAATATTCCGGCATGGTGCTGGCAAAGTCTTCGGTGCCGATTTCACGCGCCACTTTAATAATGTGCTCTTTGTCGTGGGAAATCAGCGGGCGCAAAATCAACGTATCGGAGGCATTGTCGATCAGTCGCAGATTGGTCAGCGTCTGGCTGGAGACCTGCCCCACCGCTTCGCCTGTGACCAGGGCCTGTACGCCATAACGTTCCGCCACCATTGAGGCTGCACGGACCATCATACGTTTCAGCACCACGCCCATTTGACCGTCGTCGATTTTTTCTAAAATTTCGCCGACAACTGGCTCAAAGTTGATTGCCACAAAACGTACACGGTGCGAACGGCCAAAGCGGTTCCACAGATAATGGGCGACCTGACGTACGCCGATTTCATGTGCCGCGCCGCCCAGGTTAAAGAAGCAGTAGTGAACGCGGCTGCCACGACGCATCAGCATGTAGCTGGAAACGCCGGAGTCAAATCCACCTGAGATGAGCGACAGCACATCTTCCTGGGTACCAATCGGGAAGCCGCCCAGCCCTTCATAGCGTGCGGTGACCAGCGTTAAGCGGTTTTCTTCCACTTCGAGGTTAACCGTCACCTCAGGTTTCTTAAGCTGAACGGTGGCGCTGGCGATGTGCTGATTTAGCCCGCCGCCAACATAGCGCTCGACGTCCTGCGAACTGAAGCTGTGTTTGCCACGGCGCTTAACCCGCACGCAAAAGGTTTTGTTTTCCAGGCTGTCGCGATACTGTGCCAGCGTCTGCTCGAAAATATCGTGGATGTCGGTATATTCGCGCTCTTCAACCGCAAGGACATGATGAATACCCGGGATGCGCATCAGCTCATCGGGAATAATCTGCCGCATGGCTTCATCTTTGCAGCGCACTTCAATATGATCCCAAAAACGCACCACCGCGATCTCATCGCTGACCGTTTTGAGCACGTTGCGGATATTACTGGCAAGAATCTTAATAAAGCGCAGACGCACCGACTGACTCTTGATGGTGATTTCAGGAAATAACTTGACGATAAACTTCATGGCAATACAGCTTCGTTGGGCAAATAAGTGCTAAAACAGGCTGCACTTAGCTGGTAAGATCATAAAATTGCGGGGTGACAGGCGCATCCGCATCCGAGGCGCGAGAGTATATCACCTTTACCCGGTGACTGCTTCTGCAACAGCATGCACATTGATTATTTTGCTAATCATTCTCTCTCAGCTACCATGACCGATTGCAAGATAACGTTCCAACCGTGAGTCGACACGAAATATGCCGAAAAAAGCCGAACAGCCAGCCAGCTTTGAAACGTCATTGCAGCAGCTGGAGCAGATTGTTAATCGTCTGGAAAGTGGTGAACTGCCGTTGGAAGACGCCCTGAATGAATTTGAGCGCGGCGTGCAGTTAGCGCGCAATGGCCAGCAAACGTTGCAGCAAGCCGAGCAGCGCGTGCGCATTCTCCTCAGCGACGATAACGATGCCGACCTCTCCTCTTTCACGCCGGAAAACAACTAATGGATTTTCCTGAACTGCTCAATGCGTATCACCAGCAGGTGAACCACGCGTTGATGGGCTACCTGGATGCCCTCCCTTTTCAGAGTTCTCCTCTGGTGAATGCCATGCAGTATGGGGCACTATTAGGTGGCAAACGCATGCGCCCGTTTCTGGTTTACGCAACCGGCACCATGCTCAATGCGAATAAAGCCAGTCTCGATGTGCCTGCAGCGGCTGTCGAATGTATTCACGCCTATTCACTGATTCATGACGATTTGCCGGCAATGGACAATGATGCGTTACGTCGTGGGCAACCGACCTGCCATATCAAATATGGTGAAGATACCGCCATTCTTGCCGGTGATGCGCTACAAACGCTGGCCTTTTCTATTCTGGCCGACCAGCCCATGCCGGGCGTGAGTGCGGAATACCGCCTCGCTATGCTGTCAGAGCTGGCCAGGGCCAGCGGCGTAGCGGGCATGTGCGGCGGGCAGGCGCTGGATCTGGCGGCAGAAGGTCAGTCTGTCGATCTTCATCAACTGGAACAGATCCATCGTCACAAAACGGGGGCGTTGATTCGCTCAGCCGTGCGACTCGGTGCTTTTGCTGCCGGCGACGCGGGCCGTGAAGCGCTGCCGTATCTTGACCGCTATGCGGATGCCATCGGCCTGGCCTTTCAGGTGCAGGATGACATCCTGGATGTGACGGGCGACACAGCCGTTATCGGAAAACGTCAAGGTGCCGATCAAGATCTTGGAAAAAGCACCTATCCTTCATTGATGGGTCTGGATAATGCCCGGATTAAGGCACTGGATTTATACCAGGAAGCCGTGGATGCTTTGCACATGCTCTCTGCAAAATCCTATGACACCTCTGCCCTGAAGGCGCTGGCGAGCTTCGTAATTGAACGCGATAAATAACTTCCATGATGAGTCACTGATGAGTTTTGATACTACAAAATACCCGACACTGGCGCAGGCAGAAACGGTACAGGCACTACGTGCCCTGCCTAAAGAAAAATTGCCTGCGCTCTGCAATGAGCTGCGCCAGTATTTATTAGACAGCGTGAGCCGCTCAAGCGGCCATTTTGCGTCGGGCCTGGGCGTGGTCGAGCTGACGGTGGCGCTGCATTACGTCTATAACACACCGTTCGACCACCTCGTGTGGGACGTCGGTCATCAGGCTTATCCGCATAAAATTTTAACCGGCCGCCGCGATCGCATTGGATCGATTCGGCAAAAGAATGGCGTGCACCCCTTTCCGTGGCGGGGAGAAAGTGAATACGACGTCCTGAGCGTCGGTCACTCCTCAACCTCCATCAGTGCCGGGCTGGGCATGGCTGCTGCGGCCGAACGGGAAGGTAAAGGGCGCCGTACCGCCTGTATTATCGGCGACGGTGCCATCACCGCAGGCATGGCCTTTGAGGCCATGAACCACGCGGGCGATATTAAACCCGATATGCTGGTTATCCTGAACGACAACGAAATGTCGATTTCTGAAAACGTCGGGGCGCTGAATAACCGCCTGGCACAGATTTTATCGGGTAAGACCTACGCGCGTCTGCGCGAAGGAGGCAAGCGCGTACTGACCGGCCTGCCGCCGATTAAAGAGTTGGTAAAACGCACCGAAGAACACCTGAAAGGCATGGTGGTGCCGGGCACCCTGTTTGAAGAACTGGGGTTCAATTATATCGGGCCGGTCGATGGTCATGATGTCCTGACGCTGGTGAATACGCTGACGAATATGCGTAGCCTGAAAGGCCCGCAGTTCCTGCATATTATGACGAAAAAGGGTAAAGGTTATGCCCCGGCAGAGCAGGATCCGATCGCCTGGCATGCGGTGCCCAAATTTGATGTCGCCAGCGGCGAACTGCCTAAGAGCGCCGAAGGATTGCCGAGTTATTCGAAGATCTTCGGTAACTGGCTGTGCGAAACGGCGGCTGACGACGCTAAGCTGATGGCGATTACGCCCGCCATGCGCGAAGGGTCGGGTATGGTAGGATTCTCCCGCAAGTATCCCAACCAGTATTTTGACGTTGCCATTGCCGAACAGCACGCCGTGACCTTTGCGGCGGGCCTGGCCATTGGGGGCTATAAACCGGTTGTTGCGATTTACTCGACCTTCCTGCAGCGCGCCTACGATCAGGTTATTCACGATGTCGCGATTCAGAAGCTTCCGGTCCTTTTCGCGATTGACCGTGGCGGCATCGTTGGGGCCGACGGCCAGACGCATCAGGGTGCCTTTGATCTCGCCTATCTGCGCTGCATTCCGGATATGGTCATCATGACGCCGAGCGATGAGGACGAATGCCGCCAGATGCTTTATACCGGCTATCACTATCAGGCAGGTCCGGCTGCCGTGCGTTATCCACGCGGAACCGGCACTGGCGTTGCTCTGACGCCACTGCAAAGCCTGCCGCTGGGCAAAGGTGTGGTTAAACGTCGGGGCGAAAAGCTGGCGATCCTTAACTTCGGTACACTGCTGCCTGAAGCCAGCCACGTTGCCGAAGCGCTGAACGCCACTCTGGTGGATATGCGTTTTGTTAAACCGCTGGATGAAGCGTTAATTACCGAACTGGCCGCACAGCATGAGTCGTTGATTACGCTGGAAGAAGGCACGATTAAGGGCGGCGCAGGCAGCGGCGTCAACGAGTTCGTGATGGCGAAACGTCTGGGCATTCCCGTTCTCAATATTGGCCTGCCTGACGAGTTCATTCCCCCGGGCACGCAGGAAGAGATGCGTCACGACTACCACCTGGACGCAGACGGTATTCAGCAGCAAATCAGTCACTGGCTGGCGCAGTAGTTCCCCTCCCCCGCTCTCTGCGGAGAGCGGTATTCCTGCTATGCTTAATTCCCCTGGAAGGACATAGCAGGAGTCATGATGAAAACCGTTCCACTCGCGAATACTGATTTAAAAGTTTCCCAGCTCTGCCTGGGCTGTATGACATTTGGTGAGCCCACCCGCGGTAAACATGCCTGGACACTGCCTGAAGAAAGCAGCCGACCGCTTATCAGGCAGGCGCTGGAGGCCGGGATTAACTTCTTCGACACCGCTAACAGCTATTCAGACGGCAGTAGTGAGGAGATTCTGGGGCGAGCGCTCAGGGATTTCGCCCGCCGCGAGGAGGTCGTGGTCGCCACCAAAGTCTATTTCCCGCTGAGTAATCTGTCACAAGGCCTGTCCCGTAAAAACATTCTGCAATCCATTGATGACAGCCTGCAACGGCTGGGCATGGAGTATGTCGATCTGCTGCAGATTCACCGCTGGGACTATGACACGCCGCTCGAAGAAACCCTGTCGGCACTTGATGAGGTGGTGAAATCCGGCAAAGCACGTTATATCGGCGCCTCGTCCATGCACGCCAGTCAGTTTGCACAGGCCTTAACCATGCAGGCAGAACAGGGCTGGGCACGCTTCGTCAGCATGCAGGATCAGTACAACCTGATTCAGCGCGAAGAAGAACGTGAGATGCACCCGCTGTGCCAGCGTGAAAATGTTGCGGTCCTGCCATGGAGTCCACTGGCACGCGGTAAGCTCACCCGGCCATGGGGCGAAACCACCGCCCGCTCCGTTTCTGATGAGGTGATGAGCACGCTCTATGCTTCAACGGAGGAAAACGATGCGGCGATTGCGGCGCGCCTGGCGCAGGTAGCAGCCGACAAAGGCGTAACGCGAGCGCAGGTCGCACTGGCGTGGTTACTGAGCAAACCGGTGGTGACAGCGCCCATCATTGGCGCCTCTCGTGCAGAGCAGTTTGCTGAGCTGGTGGAAGCCGTGAACGTTGACCTGACAACGCAGGATATTGCCGCCCTGGAAAGTGAATATCAGCCTCACCCGGCAACCGGCTATCAGTGATACCAACGCAGCGTGTTCACAGGCGTGACGCGCTCATTCGGCCCGGCCGGGAGAGAGATAATGGTGAGACAACCGTACGCCGGTATTTCGGCTACGGTTGCAAAACGGTGATGATAAGGGGCGCAGGACAAACGCTTAACCGGCGAGATAAACCCCGGCACCATAAAGGATGGCTGCAGCAATAATACCCGCAATAATGTCATCGACCATAATGCCCATGCCGCCATGCACGTTACGGTCGAACCAGCGAATCGGCCAGGGCTTCCAGATATCCAGCACGCGGAACAGCACAAAACCGGCCACCACCCACTGCCAGCTGTTCACCGGAATGGCCATCAGTGTAATCCACATCCCGATAAACTCATCCCAGACAATGCTGCCGTGATCGTGAACGCCCATGTCTTTGGCGGTGCGATGGCAAAGGTAAACGCCCACGCTGATGCCTAGCAGCACGACCAGCGAATACAGATCGTGCGGAAGCAAGGTCAGCAGACACCAAAAAGGAATGGCGGCCAGCGATCCCACTGTACCGGGCATAACCGGGCTGAGCCCACTGCCAAAACCGGTCGCCAGTAAATGCCAGGGATTACGCATCCGCAGACGACCTTTGGCGATATGTTTATCTGATGTCAAAATGGTCGAATCCTTTAAAACGCACATCTGCCGGTTTGCCGTTTTCGAGCAGTGACAGCCCTTCTGACTCGGGTGCCATCTGCCCAATACAGGTATAAGGCACGCCAAGATGTCCCAGCGCCACGTCCAGTGCACCCCGATTCACTTCCGGCACACTGAAGCACAGCTCATAGTCTTCGCCGCCGCTGAGCGCCCAGCGCAGCACCTGTGACGCGTCAAAATTGTCACGCAGTGCCGGGGACAGCGGAAGCGCGTCAAGGTTGATACGTGCCCCGCAGCCGCTGGCTTTCAGCACATGACCTATATCAGAAATCAGCCCGTCTGAGATATCGATAGCGGAAGAGGCCAGCGAACGCAGTGACTGCCCCTGTAACACGCGCGGCATGGGCCGCAGGTGACGTTTAATCAGGGCTTCATGAATGGCCGGATCGTCAATGCGGCAGTGATGCTGCAGCAACGCCAGCCCTGCCGCGCTGTCGCCCAATGTACCGGTGACATAGATCCAGTCGCCGGGTTTTGCGCCCGAACGCTTTAACGCTTTGCCGTGAGGAATCAGCCCATGAATACCCAGCGTCAGGCTGAGAGGCCCCCGCGTCGTGTCTCCCCCCACCAGCTGCATATCGTAATATTCCAGCAGGTCAAACAGGCTTTCGCTGAAGCTGCTCAGCCAGCTTTCATTCACATCCGGCAAGGTCAGCGCCAGGGTTAGCCAGGCAGGATCAGCACCCATCGCGGCCAAATCGCTCAGATTCACCGCCAGTGATTTATAGGCTAAATCTGCAGGATGGATCGTGGGCAGGAAGTGGATACCGGAAACCAGCGTATCGGTGCTGACCGCCAGCGTTTGCTTTTCGGGCACGCTCAGCAGCGCGCAATCGTCGCCGATGCCGAGTTCGACATCACGGCGGCTACGCGTTCTGCGATTGAAGTAGCGTGCGATGAGTTCAAATTCACCACATGACATAATTGCGTTCCGCTTAACCATTAATGAAAAAGGCCGGCAAGCCGGCCTTATTGATTATTTGCGTTGGGGTCGAATTTGCGGACCGGCTTTATCCAGCACACCGTTGACAAATTTATGGCTGTCTTCAGCGCCAAATACTTTCGCCAGTTCGATACCTTCGTTGATGGCCACTTTATAAGGCACATCAGAACGCTTGCTCAGTTCATACAGCGACACACGCAGAATGGCTTTTTCCACCTGCCCCAGTTCTTCTAACTGGCGCGACAGATAGGGTTGCATCAATCCATCCAGGTACGCGCTGTTGGTCGCCACACCGGCCAGCAGTTCGCGGAAATAAGTAATATCGACGTCTTTAACGTCCTGTTCCGCCAGAAACTGGTATTCCACATCGGCAATGTCGTTGTTAGACAACTGCCAGGAGTAAAGCGCCTGGACAGCGCACTCACGGGCGCGACGACGAGCAGCAGGTTTCACAAAATTCCCCTTACAAAAATCAGGCTTTAATGGCTTTCAATACGTTGATCATTTCAAGTGCGGTCAGGGCCGCTTCGGCACCTTTGTTACCCGCTTTGGTTCCAGCACGCTCAATGGCCTGCTCGATATTTTCGGTTGTCAGTACGCCGAATGCCACAGGAATATCGCTGTCCATGGCAACACTGGCAATGCCCGAGCTGGCTTCACCCGCGACGTATTCGAAGTGCGCCGTGCCACCGCGAATCACGGTACCCAGCGCAATCACGGCATCGTGTTTGCCGGTTTTAGCCAGCGCACGCGCGGCCAGCGGCAGTTCGTAAGCGCCCGGTACCCAGACGACAGTGATATTGTCATCGTTGACCTGGCCGATACGCTTCAGGGCATCCACAGCGCCGTCTAACAGGCTCTCGTTGATAAAGTTGTTAAAACGCGCGATAACGATGGCAATTTTTGCCTCTGGCGTTGCAACGGCAGCTTCGATAACTTTCATACATATCCTTTCAGGGGTTTGTTTAGCCCCGCGCAGGGGGGCGGATTCTAACATACTCTTTGGCGGCGTGCTCTCGCTTTTCCGCCTCTGTTATTGCGGTATCAGAGTCAGACGGAGATCGCTGCCGACCTGGCGCACGTCGCTGAAGGCAAAAACCGGCGCGTCAGCCAACTGCGTCAGCCCCGTAAGCTGACACAAACCGCGCGCGTCATTACCCAGTAATTTCGGTGCCACATACACAATGAGTTCGTCAACCAGACCGGCCTGAAGCAATGCCCCTGCCAGCGTGGCACCGGCTTCAACCCAGACGCTGTTAATCTGGCGCTGGCCCAGCACCATCATCAGCGCCACTAAATCCAGTTGGCTGTCGCGTAAAGGAACCGGAATTTGCGTCACCGAGTCAGGCCAGCGCTGAGTGTCGGCCTGCTGTCGCATCAGCCAGGTTTCGCCCAATTGTTCTATAAGTTTGTGCTGCGGTGTTACGCGATTCTGGCTGTCGACGATGATGCGTACCGGCTGGCGTAAGGTCTGCGCATCAACCAGGCGCTGACTGTCGCTGTCCAGTTCGGCCCAGCGTACAGTCAGGGAAGGATCGTCGGCCAGCACCGTTGCGCTGCTGCTGAGAATGGCGGCGCTCTGCGCTCGCAAACGCTGGACATCGCGTCGGGCAGCCGGCGAGGTGATCCACTGGCTTTCGCCACTCGCCATGGCGGTGCGGCCATCCAGTGATGCCCCCAGTTTAAGCTGTATCCAGGGGAAGCCGGTCCGCATGCGTTTCAGGAATCCCCTGTTCAGGGCTTCCGCTTCCTGCATCATCAGTCCGTGGCTGACTTCAATGCCCGCCTGCTGCAGTCGATGTAATCCTCGTCCGGCGACCTGCGGATTGGGGTCCTGCATCGCGGCCACGACGCGTTTTACACCGGCCTCAATAAGCGCGTCGCAACACGGCGGCGTGCGCCCGTGATGACTGCATGGCTCCAGCGTCACATAGGCTGTCGCCCCACGCGCACGCGCACCGGCCATGCGCAGGGCATGCACTTCCGCATGCGGTTCTCCGGCGCGCTGGTGCCAGCCTTCGCCAACAATGTCGCCATCGCGTACAATGACGCAACCGACATTGGGGTTTGGCATGGTAGTAAAACGTCCGCGCCGCGCCAGTTCCAGCGCGCGCGCCATATAACGTTCATCGGTCATGATTTAATCCTGTAATCTGGCAATCTCTTCGCCAAAATCACGCACGTCCTCAAAGCTGCGATAAACAGATGCAAAGCGAATATAGGCCACTTTATCGAGTTTTTTTAGCTCGTCCATGACCAGGTTACCGATCAGCTTGCTGGGAATTTCACGTTCACCCGTCGCACGCAACTGTGTTTTGATATGGCTTACCGCACTCTCTACGGCATCCGCACTGACCGGACGTTTCTCCAGCGCTTTCATCATGCCGCTGGCAAGTTTGTCTTCATTGAAAGGTTCACGCACATCGTTGCTTTTCACCACGCGTGGCATGACCAGCTCAGCGACTTCAAACGTAGTAAATCGCTCATGGCACACCAGACACTGACGACGGCGCCGCACTGACGAACCCTCACTGACCAGACGAGAATCAATCACTTTTGTGTCTACAGCGGAGCAGAATGGGCAATGCATGACGTTTCCTGACACGAGATAAATGGGCCGTACAGTGTAGCGCGAACTGCAAGTCAACAAAATCGATTCCCGTGTTTTACCCCATCCGCTTCACAGACCGGATGGGAAATGCCCGCCCGCGTAAAACCCGCTACGCTTAAAGCGCTCAGGGCAAAAAGCGGAGAACGTAGCCACGTTCGTGCCGATCCGGGGTACTGCATCACCGGATACCTGCGCCACCGCGCTGGCCGGATGCCCGATATCAACCTGTTTCACCATGCATCATTACGCGTAACGCGAGGTGAAATCGGCACGCCAGCGGCTACGGCATTTTATCGCTCAGGGAAAGGCAATTTCAGAGCACACTTAAGGTAATCGGCGTGATTTCAGTTCAGGCTTCAACGCCATAAGCGGATGCTGATGGGTCCCGCGACAAGGGGCAATTATTACGTCATTTGAATAAAGGATAAAAAAACATGATGAACAGGATGGTTTGGGCACCCGCGGCCCTGTCACTGGTTCTGCTAAGTGGTTGCAGCACCCCAGCCCAGCCGCAGGTGAAACAACTGCACCGGGAAGTCAGTCAGCTTAATCAGCAGATGCAGCAACTCACCAGCCAGGCAAGTGCGGTTGAAATTCAGGGACAGCTGAACGCCCATTCACAGCAGGGCGCATGGCTGTTGCCGCAGGCAAACACGCCCGTGGCACTTCAAACGCAGGTTGGCACGCTGCGCCTGTCGCTCGCACGCATTGAGGCCGAGGCCGGCGGTACGCATGCTGACCTGACGCTTCGCACACAAGACAATTCACCGCTGCCCGGACTGCATGTGACAGTAGTCTGGGGCCAGCTCGATCCCGCAACCGGTAAGCCACTTGAGGCCGACAGCCTGACGCAAAACCTCAGCGTTCCCGCTTCACTGACGCCACGCAGTTCGGTCACCGTACCATTACGGTTAAAGGATGTGACGCCGGAGCAACTGGGTTATGTTCGAATTCACCAGGTGATCGCGGATACGTCCAGGCCCTGAAAACAAAAAAGCCGCCAGATTACGCTGGCGGCTTTTTTTATCGTACCAATACTACGGCAGGATCGAAGGCTGATCGGCGCCCTCTTTCTCCACTTTCTGTACCAGCATATGTTCGCGTTTCATGCCCAGCTTCAGCGCCAGCGCTGAAGAAACGTAGATCGACGAAACGGTACCGATGGTGACACCAATCAGCATGGTCAGTGAGAAGCCTTTCAGCAGCGCACCACCAAAGATGAAGAGGATCAGGATCATCGCCAGCGTAGTCAGCGAGGTGATCAGGGTACGGCTTAACGTCTGCGTCAGGGACACGTTCGTAATGTCATAAGAGGAGCCGCGACGGATCTTGCGGAAGTTCTCACGAATACGGTCCGAGACCACGATTTTATCGTTCAGCGAGTAACCGATGACCGACATCAGCGAGGCCACAATCGTAAGGTCAATCTCGACCCGGAACAGCGACAGCAGTCCACAGGTGATAATGACGTCATGCGCCAGCGCCAAAACCGTACCCAGTGCCAGACGCCACTCAAAGCGAATACCGATATAAATCAGAATCGCAATCAGTGCCGACAGCAGGGCTAACGCCCCGGCCTGCGCCAGATCGCTGCCCACGCTCGGTCCGACAAACTCGATACGTTTGACCGTCGCGTTTTGCTGCGTCGTCTGGTTGATAACCGTTACCACTTTATTACCCAGCTCGGTTCCCGCAGGCCCTGTGACCGGCGGCATGCGCACCATCACATCGCGGCTGCTACCGAAATTCTGGATCAACGGTTCCTGGAACCCGGACTTCACCAGCGCACCGCGGATGGCGTCGAGATCGGCCGGTTTCTCCAGATTGATCTCAATGACCGTACCGCCGGTGAAATCGAGCCCCCAGTTAAAACCGCGTACGCCAACAATGGCAATCGAGATGATGATTAACAGTCCCGAAATGATGAATGCCAGCGTATCCCAGCGCATAAAGTCAACGACTTTACGGCCGTGGTTTAACTGCTCAATGTTATATTCCTGTGCCACAACGCACTCCTCAGATAGACAGCTTCTTAACGCGCTTGCCACCGTACATCAGGTTGATAATGGCGCGGGTTCCGACGATCGATGTGAACATGGAGGTCGCAATACCGATAGCCGTTGTAATCGCAAAGCCCTTAATGGAGCCCGTACCAATTGCATACAGAATCACCACCTTAATCAGGGTCGTCACGTTCGCATCGACAATACTGGAGAAGGCACCTTTGTAGCCCTCATGAATTGCCTGCTGTACGGAACGCCCGTTGCGCAGTTCTTCTTTGATACGTTCATTGATCAGGACGTTTGCATCGACTGCCACCGCCAGCGTCAGCACAATACCGGCGATGCCTGGCATGGTCAGCGTGGCCCCCGGTAACAGCGACATAATGCCGACAATCAGCACCAGGTTTGCCAGCAGTGCGCTGGTCGCAATCAGGCCCACTTTCTTGTAGTACAGCACCATAAACAGGATGGAGGCGACCAGGCCCCACAGGCAGGCTTCCAGCCCCTGAGTAATGTTCTGCTGACCCATTGTCGGACCGATTGTCCGCTCTTCCACAATCTGGATAGGCGCAATCAAGGCCCCGGCGCGCAGCAGCAGTGACAGCTGACGTGCTTCGTTCGGGTTGCTGATACCGGTGATGCGGAAGCTGTTGCCCAGGCGTGACTGGATGTTGGCGACGTTAATCACCTCTTCCTGTTTCACCAGAATGGCGCGACCATTCGCATCTTTCTTACCGCTGTCTTTGTACTCCACAAACAGGGTCGCCATCGGTTTACCGATGTTGTCCTTGGTGAAGTTCGACATGATATTACCGCCCGCGCCATCGAGTGAAATATTCACCTGAGGCTGGTTGTATTCGTCCATGCTGGAGGTCGAATCGGTAATGTGGTCACCGGTCAGAATCACGCGTTTGTACAGCACGACAGGCTGGCCGTCACGCATGTCTTTGACCTCGGAATCCCCCGGCACGCGACCATTGGCGGCGGCGGTCGGATCAACGCTGGTATTGACCAGACGGAACTCCAGCGTCGCGGTTGCGCCCAGAATTTCTTTGGCGCGCGCCGTGTCCTGAATACCTGGCAGTTCTACCACGATGCGGTCAGAACCCTGACGTTGCACCAGCGGCTCCGCGACACCCAGTTGGTTCACACGATTACGCAGGATAGTGATGTTCTGCTGAACGGCATATTCGCGCGCTTCGCTGAGGCGAGCATCGGTCATGGTGGCTCGCAGAGCATCGTTACCGCTGTTGCTGATCACCAGATCCTGATGACGGGATGACAGCCACTTCACGGCAGCGTCACGGCTGGCTGCGTCACGGAAACGGATTTCCACGCCGTAGTTAGCAATCTTGCTGACGTTGGTATAAGGGATATTCTTTTCGCGCAGGTCGCTGCGCAGGCTGTCCGCATTCTGCTCTTGCAGTTTGCTCAGGGCAGTGTCCATATCCACTTCCATCAGGAAGTGCACGCCACCGCGCAGATCGAGGCCAAGTTTCATTGGCTGCGCCGCCAGCAGGGTAAGCCAGCGCGGCGTTGCGGGAGCCAGATTCAGCGCCACAACATAGTTTTCGCCCAGCGCTTTCATGATCGCTTCACGGGCGCGCAACTGCACATCCGTGTTAGAAAAACGCGCCGTAATCGCCCCGTTTTCCAGGGCAACAGACTTCGCCTGAATATTATCTTGTTTTAATACGTTCTGAATTTGATCCAACGTTTGCTCACTGGCGGCGCTTCCGCGCGCGCCAGTGATTTGAACAGCCGGATCCTCACCATAAAGGTTGGGAAGTGCATATACCAGGCCAATGACAAGCACCACGACCAGCATTATGTACTTCCACAAAGGATAACGATTTAACACGGCAGTTCCCTTAGGGAAGTAAAAATTACAGCGCCTTCATAGAACCTTTCGGCAGGACGGCAGCCACGAAATCACGTTTAATAACCACTTCGGTAGTGTCGTTTAGCGCAATCGCAATGTAGCCGGTTTCTGCCACTTTGGTTACGCGCCCCACCAGGCCACCATTCGTCAGCACTTCATCACCTTTGGAGATAGAATCCATCAGCTTCTTGTGCTCTTTTGCGCGTTTCTGCTGAGGGCGCAGGATCATGAAGTAAAAAATCAGGCCAAAGACGACCAGCATGATCACCAGAGAATACGGACTTCCCTGAGACGGTGCGCCTGCTGCAGCCACAGCGTCAGAAATGAAAAAACTCATTAAATTTCCCTCATTGATGAATTATCAGACGTTAAAGGCGGAACCGCTTTGCCCGTCCGTTGGTAGAACTCGGTAACAAAGCGCTCTAATTTACCCTCTTCAATAGCCTGGCGTAAACCTGCCATCAGGCGCTGGTAGTAGCGCAGGTTATGAATCGTGTTCAGACGCGCGCCCAGTATTTCGTTACAGCGATCAAGATGATGCAAGTAAGCACGGCTGTAATTGCGACAGGTGTAACAATCACACTCGGCATCCAGCGGCGACACATCGTCTTTATGCTTCGCATTGCGGATTTTTACCACGCCGTCCGTCACAAATAAGTGACCATTACGTGCATTACGCGTTGGCATCACACAGTCAAACATGTCCACGCCGCGACGCACGCCTTCGACCAGATCTTCTGGTTTGCCCACGCCCATTAAATAACGCGGTTTGTCCTCAGGGATCTGTGGACAAACATGCTCCAGGATGCGGTGCATGTCCTCTTTCGGCTCACCGACCGCCAGGCCGCCCACAGCGTACCCATCAAAGCCAATCTCTACCAGACCTTTCACAGACACATCACGTAAATCTTCGTAAACCGAGCCCTGAATAATACCGAACAGCGCGTTCTTGTTGCCCAGGCTGTCAAAGCGGTCACGGCTGCGCTGCGCCCAGCGTAACGACATCTCCATTGAGCGTTTCGCATAATCCCAGTCGGCCGGGTACGGCGTGCACTCATCGAAGATCATGACGATATCGGAGCCCAGATCGTACTGAATTTCCATGGATTTTTCTGGATCGAGGAAAATCTGATCGCCATTGATCGGGTTACGGAAGTGAACGCCCGCTTCGGTGATTTTACGAATGTCGCCCAGGCTGAAGACCTGGAAACCGCCGGAGTCCGTCAGGATAGGGCCTTTCCACTGCATAAAATCATGCAGATCGCCATGCAGCTTCATGATTTCCTGACCGGGACGCAGCCAGAGGTGGAAAGTATTGCCCAGAATAATTTGCGCGCCGGTATCCTGCACTTCTTCCGGCGTCATGCCTTTTACGGTGCCATAGGTGCCCACGGGCATAAACGCCGGGGTTTCGACCACGCCACGATCAAAAACCAGACGCCCGCGACGCGCGCGACCGTCTGTGGTATCAAGCTCAAATTTCACAAGACCTCCATCGGAGAAACAGTCCGATGTATGATTAAAAGTGGCGCATGATAACAACCACAGAAGCCGCTACACAAGCCAGCCAGCGAGTTAGCGTATGACAGGATTTATCGATTTCTGCTTCATTGTGCCAATTTTCTGGCACAAGTGTGGCGTACCTGCTCAGTCTCAGAGTAAAGGAAGCCTTGCCATTAGAATGTCTCAATGCCAGGATCAGTGAAAATTTATGGGAAAATTCTAATGGTAAAACTTTTCACCAAATACTTTTCAGTGGGTGTGATCAATACGGCCATCCACTGGATTGTTTTTTTATGTCTTTTGTACGGGGGGGCCAATCAGACGCTGGCCAATTTTGGCGCGTTTTGTGTCGCTGTTAGTTTTTCATTTTTTGTTAACGCCCGATGGACGTTCAAGTCTGAGACGACTGCTTTTCGCTATATGATTTACGTGCTTTTTATGGGTTCAGTAGCATCAGCAGTCGGTTGGGTTTCAGACAAATGCAGTTATCCTCCACTCCTTACTCTCATAGCTTTCTCGGCAATTAGTCTTGTTTGTGGCTTTCTCTACTCTAAATTCATAGTGTTCAGGGATTGAAAATGAAAATATCACTTGTCGTTCCAGTATTTAACGAAGAAGAAGCTATTCCAATTTTTTATCAATCCGTAAGGCATGAGCTTAAAGATTGGGAAGTCGAAATCGTTTTCGTTAATGATGGTAGTAAGGACTCAACTGAGAGCATTATTAATGCTCTGTCCTTATCAGACGAACTTGTTAAATCACTATCTTTTACTCGTAATTTCGGAAAGGAACCTGCTCTTTTCGCTGGTCTTGAGCATGCCTCAGGCGAGGCCATCATCCCTATAGATGTTGATTTACAGGATCCGATTTCGGTAATTCCTCAACTTATCGACAAGTGGCTATCAGGAGCTGACGTCGTTCTTGCAAAAAGGACTGACAGAAGCACAGATGGACATATGAAGCGTAAAACAGCTGAGTGGTTTTACCGCCTCCATAACCGTATCAGCTCCCCCAAAATAGAGGAAAATGTTGGGGATTTCCGGCTGATGTCCAGATCCACTGTAGAGCATATAAAGCTGCTGCCTGAGCGAAATCTGTTCATGAAAGGTATTCTGTCTTGGGTTGGTGGAAGAGTAGAGGTAGTAGAATACACCCGCGCTGAACGTGTTGCAGGGACGACGAAATTTAATGGCTGGAAGTTATGGAATCTTGCTCTTGAAGGTATAACCAGCTTTTCTACATTCCCACTTAGAATGTGGACATATATAGGCCTTTTTGTTGCTGGATTATCTTTCATCTACGGTGCATGGATGATTATAGATACAATGATTTTCAGTAACCCCGTAAGAGGATATCCATCTCTTATCGTATCAATACTCTTTCTTGGTGGTGTACAACTAATAGGAATTGGGGTCTTAGGAGAGTATGTTGGCAGAATATACCTTGAAGTAAAGCAGCGGCCTAAATATATTTTAAAGGAAGAGAAAAGCAATGGATGTCAGTATGAAAAATAGAGCTAATAGATCGATATTTGTAATGACTGCTGTTTTTATTGTGTCATTCATCCTTATTGTCTTACGCAGACCTGATATCATTTTCAATGCTCAACCATGGGCCGAAGATGGAGTTGTGTGGATTCATTTTATCCATAACAATGGTTTTCTTTCCACCATATTCGAGCCACAAAATGGATACTATCAAACAATTTCTAAACTTGTTTTTGGTATCGCTCTTCAGTTTGGTTTAGAAAATGCGCCATTAATAGCTAACGCGTGCGCAATTTCATTGCGCTGTTTTATGGTAATGTTTCTTCTCTCTTCTCGGTTCAAAAGTATCAATATCTGGTATCGCTTGGCTATGGCGACGTATTTCATAATGATGCCTAATGTTGACGAGGGTTACGTCAATATAACAAATGCTCACTGGTATTTATCTGTATATTTGATGATGGTGCTCATTGCTAAAAAACCCGATAGCAGGACTGGTATTTTACACGATTACTTAGTGCTTTTTATTTCAGCACTCAGCGGACCTTTTATAGTATTTGTGGCACCATGCATTCTGGTAAAAAGAATCTATGAAAGAGGTGGATTGTGGCCGGCAATTAAAGGAATTAACAGTTTTGACATTCTTGCAGCATTACTGACCTTGCTTCAGGTTGCGGCCATATTAACGACCTCTTCTGCTAACAGGACCTCCGCACCGCTCGGCGCAAGTTTTTCTCTGCTTTCTGACATAATAAACTATAGAATAGTTGTTGGAACATTTTTTGATAATGTTAAAACACTTTTCATTTCAAATCTTACAGCAATCAACATTGCCAGCTTTATAGTTTTTGCTGCCATTTTCATCGTCATCTTCGTCAAAGGTGGCAAAAATATTCGCATTTGTATGTTATTTCCAGTAATAATGATAGGCTTTTCTCTAGCGAAACCTATGATGGCTGACAATTCTGCTCAGTGGCCAGTTTTCCTGATACCTGGTGCCGGGCAACGATATTTTATTGTGACTAACATATTCTTCTTCGCGCTTGCCCTCTATATCCTTCACTGGCTGGCAAAAGGAAGATCATCTGCTGCTATCGTTGTAACTGTGATTATGGCACCATTATATGCATCTTACTTTAATATATATCCCCTTAAGGATATGCATTACAAAGAGCAAATTTCTGATTACAATCGCCTGACTGCCGGGCAGTCAATAAATATAAACATCAATCCCGGATGGTCTTTCAGTCTGATTAAGAAGTAATTTATTGCGCCCTTCGGGGCGCTTTTTCCTTATTAGATTAGCACAGACTTTTAGATTTTTTTCGCCAAACATAAAATTGAGCTATAACATTATTTAATATGATCACTTCAAAAAATTCCGGGCATAAATCTGTCTTCGACGTAGCGTTGTATTGAATAGCGCTTAGAATGTTTACTCAGGCTTTAAATAACAAACACATAAATTTTCTGTTCCATCCTTTTGAGTTTTGCTCTCTCTGTAAGCTCTCACAGCCTGATCACAAAAACCGGCACCTTAGGTGCGTCATAATCGTTTTATAGTTAAATATGAGTTGTGCCTTATTGCATTTCTTAGCGCCGTGAAATGTCGTTTACCTATTATTAATTTGGCATATGCATAAAGCCTAACCTTACGAAATGGCGTGTTCAGGACGGAACGCCGCTGATGGTTCTGAAGGAATTGGGAGGATGGGAGAAGCTGGAGATGGTTAACAAATACGCCCATCTGAGCGGTGAACATTTGAGCAAATTCAGCGGGGTTGTCACATTTCTGGCACAGAAGGAAAATGACGAGAGCACATCTGGCAGGACATCTCTCGTAAGTTGATGTTTTGAAGTGAAAATTAATAAACCCTGAACCGCCCTGTTAACATGAACATCGGAGAAACAGTCCGATGTTCAAAGTAAACAGATCAGGCGCCCACTTTTTCCAGCGGCGCCTGAGGGTTTTTGCTGATAAACATCGCGTCGCCGTAGCTGAAGAAACGGTATTCTTCTGCCACCGCAGCGCGATAAGCAGCCATGGTGTGCTGGTAACCGGCGAAGGCCGAGACCAGCATAATCAGGGTTGATTCCGGCAAATGGAAGTTGGTGATTAATGCATCGATCACCTGGTACTCGTAGCCCGGATAGATAAAAATTTGGGTATCGTCGAAGAACGGCGCAATCAGGGCATCCTGACTGGCTTTGGCGGCGCTTTCCAGCGAACGTACCGAGGTGGTGCCAACGGCGACCACTTTATTCCCCCGCGCCTTACAGGCCAGCACCGCGTCTACCACATCCTGCGGGACTTCAGCATACTCCGCGTGCATGTGGTGATCTTCAATCGTCTCGACGCGCACCGGTTGGAAGGTGCCCGCCCCAACGTGCAACGTGACAAAGGCCATTTCCACGCCTTTATCTTTGAGCGCCTGCAACAGTGGCTCATCAAAATGCAGCCCCGCCGTGGGCGCGGCGACGGCACCGGGTCGGGCGCTGTAAACCGTTTGATAAAGCTCACGATCCGCCTCTTCATCCGGGCGGTCAATGTACGGCGGCAGCGGCATATGGCCGACGCGGTTAAGAATGTCCAGTACGTCACGGTCATCGTCAAAGGCGATCTCGAACAACGCATCGTGCCGCGCCACCATAGTGGCTTTCACGCTCTCGTCGTCACCCAGCAGCAGCGCTGCGCCAGGCTTCGGCGCTTTCGATGCGCGAACATGCGCCAGCACGCGCTTGTCATCAAGCATGCGCTCGACCAGCATCTCAATTTTGCCGCCGCTTGCCTTGCGTCCGAACACCCTGGCCGGGATAACGCGCGTGTTGTTAAACACCAGCAGATCTCCGGGCTGGAGCTTATCCAGCACATCCGTAAACACGCCGTGAGTGAGCGCGCCGGTTGGGCCATCCAGCGACAGCAGGCGGCAACCACTTCGTTGCGCCTGGGGATAATGGGCGATAAGAGATTCAGGCAAATCAAAAGCAAAATCGGCGACACGCATGACAGACTTCTTACTCAGAAAAACAGGCGGCACAGTTTAGCGGAAAACCGAACAATTCTGAACAACTGGCTGCGTAAACGGAGTTGCGCTTATAATGCCGCATGAATTTTCTTGCGCATCTTCACTTAGCCCATCTTGCCAACAGCTCTTTGCTGGGCAATCTGATGGCCGATTTCGTTCGCGGCGCGCCGCACCAACACTGGCCTGAACCGGTGGCCGACGGCATTCTGATGCATCGTCGCCTGGACGTAATGACCGATGCCCTGCCGGAAGTGCGCGCGGCACGCCAGCTTTTCCGGGCAGAGACCTATCGCGTCGCCCCCATCACGCTGGATGTAATCTGGGACCATTTTCTGGCGCGCCACTGGGATCGCGTTCATCCGTCACAAACGCTGCAAGCGTTTACGGCCCGTGCCGAGCGCGAAATCGTCCCGCAACTGGCCGCCACGCCCGAGGAATTTAAAGAACTGAATGCGGTGATGTGGCGAGAACGCTGGTTCGAACACTACGCCGATCCCCTGCGCCTTGAACGCGTGCTGAATGGCATGGCCCGACGTCGGCCAAGGCTGGCGGCACTCAGCGACTCTTACCAGGACTTCACCGCCCATTATCCGGCCTTTGAAGCCTGTTTCTTTCAGTTTTATCCCCGCCTGATGCAGTTGGCCGCCAGCCGGCAGCTGTGATTCACCCTCTTTATCAGGTAAGACGCGGCTTACCTGATAACGCTGAAAAAGCACGCAAACAGTACACCGACGATATTGCCATTACTGGCGCACTACGGCTTAATAAGCCTTGCTTAACTATGCTTTGCGCTACTCTCACTGTCAGACCGCCTGTTCAGGCGCTTCCTGTATTCGATGTGTTTTAAAATCATAAGAGGGAAACATGTCATCCGCTTCACATTCTGAAATTGACGCGCGCTATCGCTACGCCTGCGAAATCGCCCGTGCCGCCGCAAGCCGCGCCTTGTCATGGTATCAACAGCGTCAAAAACTGGTGGTGGAACATAAAAGGGACCTTCAGGACGTGGTCAGTGAAGCTGACCGTAACGTTGAAGAATTAATTAAATCACTGATTGCAGAACGCTATCCCGAGGATGCGGTATTAGGTGAAGAGAGCGGTGGAGAAACAGGCGAGGCCCGCATTTTATGGGTCATCGATCCGATTGATGGCACCGCCTGCTTCGTCAATGGTCTGCATAACTGGTGCGTTTCGCTGGCCATCGTCTGCGAAGGTGAACCGGTGGTGGGCGTGGTTTGCGATCCCAATCATCAGGAGCTGTTTCACGCCCGCAAAGGCCAGGGCGCCTGGCTTAATGAGACCCGGCTTGAGGTTCATCAGGCCCGTCACCTCAACGAAGGGCTGTTGGGCATCAGTAATTCCAGCCGGGTGCCGGGAGAAAAGGTTACGCAGCTTATCGATGCGCTACTCAAACAAGGCGGGATGTTCATTCGCATCGGCTCCGGTGCCTTAACCAGCGCCTGGGCCGCTGCCGGTCGCCTGATTGGCTATTACGAAGCCCATATGCATCCCTGGGACAGCCTGCCGGGCATCGTGTTAATGCGGGAAGCGGGCGGCGTCACCAATGACTATATGCGCAATGATGGCCTGAAAAACGGCAATCCCGTTTTGCTGGCGAATGCCGTAATCTATCCACAGATTAAAGCCCTTCTCGCGCCCCAGGAACTGGAGGATGAATAATGTCTGCCTGTAGCCCCCTGCGCGTAGTCGCGCTCTGTGCGTTATGGTTCGCGGCGGGGTCGCTTTACGCGGCGCCAGAATACCAGTTAGAGAAAGTGGTCGAACTCAGCCGACACGGGGTGCGCCCGCCGACGCCGGGCAACCGCCAGGAGACCGAGGCAGCAACCGGACAGCCCTGGCCCCGGTGGAGTACAGCGGACGGCGAGCTGACGGGCCATGGCTACAGTGCGGTGGTGAATAAAGCGCGCTGGGAAGGCGATCACTATCGCCAGTTGGGATTACTTCCCGCGGGTTGTCCGGACGCGACAGCACTCTACGTACGCGCCAGCCCTCTTCAGCGAACGCGCGCCACTGCCGAAGCGTTGGTGGATGGCGCATTTCCCGGCTGCGGCGTGGCGGTGCATACCGTCACGGGCGACGTCGATCCGCTTTTTCAGACGGAAAAACTGCCCTTTGCCCGCATCGATCCGCAGCGAGAGATGGAAGAAAAGCGGCGTGTGGCGGGCGATTTAGCACAGCGACAGCAGCAGCTCCAGCCCGCCATTCAGGCGCTTAAACAGGCGGTCTGTGCGGCTAATCGCACGTGCCCGTTTTTTGATCGCCCCTGGCAGTTAAAGCAGACCAAAAGCGGCAGCGTCTATGTTGAAGGCTTAAGCACGCTGGCCGCCATGGTCGAGACGTTGCGCCTGGGCTACAGCGAAAACTTACCGTTCGCGAGGCTGGCGTGGGGCCACATCACTTCCGCTCAACAGATCACCGCCCTGCTCCCCCTGCTGACGGCCAGTTATGATCTCAGCAATGATGTGCTCTATATGGCGCAACGTCGTGGCTCGCTTCTGTTACAGCGGATGCTCGACGCCATTCAGGGGAACGATCCCGATGTACGATGGGTACTGCTGGTGGCTCATGACACGAATATCGCGATGGTTCGTCGCCTGATGGGATTTGAATGGCAACTGCCGGGGTATACGCGCGGTAATATTCCGCCGGGAAGCAGCCTGGTGATGGAGCGCTGGCGGGATACGCAAAGCAATCAGCGCTACCTGCGCGTCTATTTTCAGGCACAAAGTCTGGACGGGCTACGTCAGTTACAACCCATTAATGACCGTCATCCTTTGTTGCGTCAGGAGTGGCAGCAAGCCGGCTGCCATATCACCGACGTGGGTACACTGTGCCCGTTACAGGATGCGATTGCCGCGTTGGGTCAACAGCTGGACCGCAGCGCGATCGTTCCGGAATCCCTTATATTACCCGCGCAGAACGCATTAGCGCCCGTGTCGGGTTAACGGTGGGCTTTCTCTTATTTTTCGGCAACTTATTTAACGACGTACGCTTTTGCATTAGCATCGTTTCGTCAATCATCCCTCTGTTTGTTTCATTTGCTATGTGACGTTTTCGGCGAATCCTTTCGCCGATTTTATTTCGTCTTGTCAGTCGCCTTCGCGGCCGGGAATCAGGACGGCTTGCGCACCAGCTTATAACCCAGCAGCAACAGCACAATCCACACCATGCCCACGTAAAGTGAGATGCGCGTATCCGGAAAGTAGCCGATCAGGCCGATGATAAAGCATAAAAAGGCTACGCCGAAACCGGCTGTCCAGCTTCCGCCCGGGAGGGCAAATGTCAGCTGACGGGCTGCCGCTTTACCAATTTTGCGGCGAAACGCAATCTGGGACAGCAGAATCATAATCCAGACCCAGACGGTGGCAAAGGTGGCCAGAGAGGCAATGACCAGGAACACTTTCTCGGGCATCAGGTAGTTGAGCCAGACCGCAATCAGCATGGCAAACATCATAACTACTACCGTGACCCACGGAATCCCGCGTGCTGACACCTTCATAAACACTTTAGGCGCATGGCCCTGCTGCGCCATACCGTGCAGCATACGCCCGACACCGAACACATCGCTGTTAATCGCGGACAGGGAGGCCGTCAGTACCACAAAGTTGAGGATAGAAGCGGCAGCGGCAATACCCAGATGCTGGAAGGTCAGCACAAACGGGCTACCGTTGGTGCCCACCTGATTCCATGGATAGAGGGACATGATGACAAACAGCGTACCAACGTAAAACACCAGAATACGCATCGGCACGGAATTAATGGCGCGTGGGATGGAGGTCGCCGGATCCTTAGCTTCACCGGCCGTGATGCCAATAATTTCTATCCCGCCGTAAGCAAACATCACCATCTGAAGTGACAGCAGCATGCCAACGATCCCGTGGGCAAAAAAGCCGCCGTTGGTCCACAGGTTGTGAATGCCGGTCGGCTGGCCACCGTTACCGATGCCCCAGATGATCATGCCAAATCCGGCCAGAATCATCACAATAATGGTGGCGACTTTGAAGAAGGAGAACCAGAACTCCACTTCGCCGAACACCTTCACGCTCATCAGATTGACCGCACCGATGATCAGCACGACGCTCAGTACCCAGATCCAGTGCGGCACCTCCGGGAACCAGACACCCATATAAATACCAAATGCCGTGACGTCGGCGATGGCCACAATCAGAATTTCAAAGCAGTACGTCCAGCCGGTGATATACCCAGCCATTTGTCCAAGATAATCCTGCGCGTAACGAGAAAACGAGCTGGCCTGGGGATTATTAACGGACATTTCTCCCAGCGCGCGCATGATAATGTACGCCACCGCGCCGCCGATAATATAGGCGAGCAGAACGCTCGGTCCTGCCATCCTGATGGCGTCCGCCGAGCCATAAAACAGCCCGGTGCCAATCGCCGATCCCAGCGCCATAAAACGGATGTGGCGCGTGCTCAGTCCGCGTTTGAGCTTGTTGGTTTCTTGCATAACAACCTGTACCTGTGAAATGAAAAAACCACGGGCAAGCCCGTGGTTAAAGAAGAATCAATCTTAGCCGTTACGAGTGAACTGTCACCTGTTCCGGCCCTTTTAACCGATCAACCAACGCCACAAGCAGCAACATCACCAGTGAGGGCGGCAACCAGGCAAGCCCCTGGTCGGCTAATGGCAGATGCTGGCTGAATGCGGGTAACGCCTCTTTAAACCCGGTGGTTTTGATTGCGTCAAGGATACCAAACAGCAGGCTGACAAGCATAGTCGGAGCAATGATTCGGCTGCTTTTGTTCCAGATATTCTGGGTAAAACTCAGCACAACCAATACGATGCACGGCGGATAAATGGCGGTCAGCACCGGAATCGAGATCTGGATCAGATGACTCAGCCCCAGGTTGGAAACCACCATGGAGAACAGCCCCAGCACAAACACCAGTGTTTTGTATGACAACGGCAGATACTGGGCAAAAAACTCGGCGCAGGCACAGGTCAGGCCCACGGCTGTCACCATACAGGCAATAAAAATCAGCGCGGCAAGGAAGAAGCTGCCCATATCGCCAAAGGTGTGCTGTACGTAGGCATGCAGAATCGCGGCGCCGTTAGCATTTTGATCGACCAGCGCCCCGCTTCCTGCGCCCAGTTTAAACAGGCTCAGGTAGACCAGCGTCAGCCCTACACCCGCGATAATACCCGCCAGTACCGTATAACGGGTTAACAGTGCCGCGTTATCAATACCGCGTGAACGGGCCGCATTCACAATCACAATCCCGAATACCAGGGCACCCAGCGTATCCATCGTGAGATAGCCGTTCACGAAACCGCTGGAAAACGCAGCGCGCTGGTAGTCGGCGGTGGCCGGAATGGTGCCGCCTGCCGGCCACAGCAGGGCGGCAACGCCGAGCAGCGTCAGGGCGGCAATTTTCAGCGGTGCCAGAATATGCCCGACCGTATCCAGCAGTTTGCCGGGATAGAGCGAAATGCCCATCACCAGCACAAAGTAGATCAGGCTGTAGATGAACAACGGCAATGCACCGTCGCCGGTGATCGGCGCGATCCCGACTTCAAACGACACCGTGGCGGTGCGCGGCGTGGCAAAGAGTGGCCCCACCGCCAGATAGCAGACAGTGGCCAGAACCACCCCGGCAATTTTACCAATCGGTGTACTCAGCGCGTCAATCCCGCCGCCGACGCGCGCCAGCGCAATGACGGTGATGACGGGTAATCCTACAGCGGTAAGCAGAAACCCTAAAGCGGCCACCCAGACATGTTCGCCTGACTGAATACCGACCATAGGAGGAAAGATAATGTTACCCGCACCAACAAACAGGGCAAACGTCATAAGGCCCAGCGCGAGAATGTCTTTAACGGTTAAACGATGTGTCATACGGCCTGTCACTGATGTTGCGATGAAAGATAAGTTTGCGTTGCCCCCTCGCTGCGCCATGACAACGGCTGATCAGACCACAGCAGCGCATTATGCGCAGCGTCCGGTTTAGCGCAGGTGATTTGAGCTGCTTTTTTTCTGTTCACAGAGGGATAAATCGACAACGGCCGTAAGTAAAACGTTTATAGCGAAGAAAGGCAATACGAGATCGGAAAACCAGAGGCTTATTTCGTGATTTAAGTCAAAATTAGTGGATCACATCAATATTAGCAGCAAGCACATCAGATGATGTGCCTTAATAATAAACAGGCCATGGGAAATACCAGCGTGCTGACGTCTTTTTATGCACAAGTGGCGCATACATTGCGCCACACTGCGCACTTTTGACGCTTACCAGACCTGATTCGCCACATCCACAACCAGACGAATCTTCTGCCACTGTTCCGCTTCGGTCAGGCTGTTCCCCTCTTCCGTTGAGGCAAAGCCACACTGTGGACTAAGGCAGATCTGGTCAAGGCTGAGGTACTGCGTCGCCTCCTGTAAACGTGCTTTTACCTGATCCACGTCTTCGAGTTCGCCGACTTTGGTGGTAATTAAACCAAGCACCGCTTGCTGATGACCCGGCCGGATAAAACGCAGCGGTTCGAAACCGCCGGAACGGTGGTTATCATATTCCAGGAAAAACGCATCGACATTAACAGTGCCAAACAGGATTTCGGCCACAGGTTCATAGCCGCCTTCTGAAATCCAGGTCGAACGGAAATTGCCGCGGCAGACATGCAGACCGACGGTCAGATCGGCCGGTTTATCCTCCAGCGCTTTATTCAGCACGCGGGCGTAGGTTCGGGCCAGCTGCTCGGGATCGTCACCGCGCTCGCGGATCTCACGCTTTTGCTCGTCCGAGCACAGGTACGCCCACACCGTATCATCCAGTTGCAGATAGCGGCAGCCTGCCGCATAAAAGGCGGCGATTGCGTCTTTGTAAGTCTGTGCCAGATCGTCAAAGTACACATCAAGATCGGGATAAACCTCCGCGTCGATCACTTTACGTCCGCCACGGAAATGCAGCACGCTGGGACTGGGAATCGTCATTTTCGCCACGGCATCCCCTGCGATGCCTTGCAAAAAGCGGAAATGATCCAGCATCGGATGCCCGTCAAACCCCAGTTTGCCGGTCACTTTGACACCGTGCGCTTTGGTCTGTACGCCGTTGAACTGAATGCCCTGATCGGCTTCAAAATGTTCCACGCCTTTCAGGCCGTAGAAAAAGTCAAAATGCCACCAGCCGCGACGGAATTCCCCATCCGTGACCACTTTGAGGCCGTTTTCACGCTGTTTTGCCACCACATCACGGATGGCTTCGTTTTCAACCTCACGCAACTCGTCAGCGCTGATTTCCCCCGCCTGGTATTTCTCGCGAGCCTGTTTGATCGCGGCAGGACGAAGAAAGCTGCCAACGGTGTCGGCACGAAACGGGGCGGTTTGTCTTTGCATGATCACTCCTTGTCACGGCCAGATAATTTCGGCCGGGAATAGTTACATAATATTATTTTAGCCCTCTGGATGGCTAAACGTCTAAATGCAGAGTGACATGCTGTTCTCTCAGCGGCAAACGAATAAAATTCACGTCGCCTGAAAAAAATTCATGTTGCATCGTCGCCGTCGGCTTTTCTGTCAGCGGCCGCAGCACAGACAGCCTGATGGGGCTTACGGGTCCGGAGGCAGGCTGTTTCACGGTGACGCTACCGGCGTCTGTTGACGGGCAGGTGGGCGTTATTCGAGCGAAGCGCGAGCCTGAGCAATCTGCGCCGCAGAGAGCGGCAAATACCCGGCCTCGCTGACGCGCTGTTGACCCTGACTGGAAAGCACCTGTCGTAAAAAGGCATCGACCAGTGGCGGTAAAGGTTTACCTGGCGCTTTATTCACATAGAGATAAAGCGGACGCGACCATGGATAGCGGCCGGTACGGATAGTCTCTGGATCCGGTGCCACCGCGTCGCCGTTTTTGGTCACCACGGGCAGCAACCTGACGCCGCTCAGATGGAAACCAAAACTGGCATAGCCGATACTGCGGGGATTACCGGCTACGGCCTGTACCACGGCGGCAGAACCGGGAAACTCGGCCACGTCATTGCGGAAATCGCCCTGACACAGCGCCTGCTGTTTGAAAAAGCCCCATGTTCCCGAGGCGGAGTTACGGCCATAGCGCTGGATGGGACGCTGCTGCCATTCTGTCTGGTGCAGTCCCAGGTCACCCCAGCGTTGTGGAACCTGATGCGCGCCGCAAAGCCGGGTGATGGAAAAAACCGCATCGAGCTGCCGCGGATCAATTTCACGCAGCGGGTTACGTTGATTGACCACCACGACCAGCGCATCCATTGCCACCGGCACGGCCAGCGGCGGATAGCCATAGCGCGCCTCAAAGGCCTGGCGCTCATCAGCCTGCATCGGACGACTCATCGCGCCCAGTTGAACGGCCCCGGCGGTCAACGCAGTGGGCGCGGTAGACGACCCCGAAGCCTGAACCTGAACGTTCACGCCAGGCGCCTGACGGCTAAAGTCATCTCCCCATAACGTCATCAGATAGCCGAGCGTGTCGGAGCCGGCGCTACTGAGATTTCCGGACAGCATGACGGGCTGCGCCTGCCCGAGGGCTGGCAACAGCGAAAAGAACACCAAAAGAAAAACGCGCATCGTTCCGGTCCGTTCACGATTGATGAACGGCATTCTCCTGCATCCCGTTACTGACAATCAACCTTGGTGCCAGGGTAAATGTAAAACAGGTTTCCTGATGCGGGATGCTGGTGATCTCCAGCCGGGCATTATGGTGACTCAACGCATGTTTGACGATAGCCAGCCCCAGCCCGCTGCCGCCGGTCGCACGTGAACGCGCTTTTTCTACACGATAAAAGCGTTCGGTCAGGCGCGGAATATGCTCAGCGGGAATACCGGGACCGTTATCGCAGACCTTAAATACCGCGCCCTGCTTGCTGCGTAACCAACTGATATCAATTCGTGTGCCGTCTGGCGTATGGTTGACCGCGTTGTAGACCAGGTTGGAGATGGCACTGCGCAATTGCTCGTCATTGCCAAACACTTTCAGATGCGGATCGGTGTGAAAATGGATTTGATGTCGCCCGCCGCTCAGCGTTTCCGCTTCATGTTGCAGCAGTTTCAACATGACCGGCACATCAACTTTTTCTTTCATATTGATGACCGGGGCCGCCTCAATACGCGACAGCGTCAGAAGCTGCTTCACCAGGCTGTCCATTCGGCGGGTTTGTTCTGACATGGTGTGCAACGCTTTGTCACGCGAACGTTGATTCATGACCGAGTCATTCATCATCTCCAGATAACCCTGAAGCACCGTCAGCGGCGTGCGAAGTTCGTGACTGACGTTGGCGAAGAAGTTGCGTCGTGCACCTTCCAGCTGGTGCATTTGCGTTACGTCGCGGGCCACCATCAACCACTGGCCTTCGCTGTAGGGCATAACACGAAATTCCATGTGATGCTGGTTATTCAGCACCAGCGTCAGCGGCTTGTCGAAATCGCGCTGACGCAGATAACGTGAAAATTCAGGATAGCGCAGCAGATTAAGGATATTTTGCCCGTTATCTTCGGGCCAGCGCAGCCCGAGGTGCTGCTGTGCCAGGCCATTGCACCAGAAGATGGTGCCCTCTTCCGTTGTCAGGATAACGGCATCCGGCAGCGACTCTGCACCACTGCGAAACCGTTTGATCAGATGACCCAGCTCACGCCGCCGACGTCGGTTGCGCAGCTGCATTTGATACAGACCGTAAAACAGCGGTTCCCAGCTTGCCTGACCGGAAGGCGGGGTCATCGTGCGATCCAGCCACAGCCAGTGCGACAGCCGCATCAGGTTATAAAAATGCCACAGTAAAATACCGACTACGCTGAGTAACAACAGCCACGGCAGATAGCCGAACAACAGGCCGAGTACCAGCGCAGGCAAACACGCCAGCACCAGTTCGGACAATAATCGCTTCCAGGAGAGGCGTTCCAGCACGATTAAAGCTCCGTTTAAAAGCGGGCAGAGAAACGATAACCTGTTCCGCGGACGGTTTGTACCATGCGATCGTGACCGGTCAGTTCCAGCGCTTTGCGCAGACGGCGAATATGCACGTCAACTGTACGATCTTCAACATAGACGTTGGTGCCCCAGACGTGATTCAGTAGCTGTTCACGGCTGTAAACACGTTCAGGATGGGTCATAAAGAAGTGGAGCAGCTTGTACTCTGTCGGCCCCATCTCCAGCGGCGTGGTTTCCGACATCACCAGGTGCGAGGAGGGATCCAGGCTCAGGCCCTGCATTTCAATTACATCTTCGACCGCCATCGGCGAAATGCGACGCATCACAGCTTTGATACGGGCCATCAGCTCTTTCGGTGAAAACGGTTTGGTAATGTAGTCGTCGGCCCCGACTTCCAGGCCACGCACGCGATCTTCCTCTTCGCCACGTGCGGTCAGCATCATGACCGGAATATCACGCGTCATCGCTTCACGTTTAAGGTGTTTGATAAACTGAATGCCGCTGCCGCCAGGTAACATCCAGTCCAGCAGGATAAGGTCAGGCCAGGGTTCAATCAGCTTACTGACGGCGCTGTCATAATCTTCTGCCTCAATCGGCTGATAATCATTTTGTTCCAGAACGAAACATAACATCTCACGGATTGGAGCTTCATCTTCCACAACTAAAATGCGCTTAGCCATTATGACTCCTGCAGGTAGGACGGCTTTCACTGATATTTGCGGCGCCATTATGCGTCAGTTTTGTGACACTTTTATGAAAAAGTTAGCCATAAAAACCGGCCTGCAACAACCATTTATGACAACATGACGACATGTTTTGTGGCTTTAGTGATGGAGCCAGTATAATTGCCGGGCGATTTGTTATGGCAGGGAGTGTTATGCGCATTATCCATACCGCGGACTGGCACCTGGGGCAGTTCTTTTACAACAAAAGCCGGGCCGCTGAGCATCAGGCCTTTCTGGACTGGCTGCTGGCCCGGATTGAAGAGCATCAGGTGGATGCGCTGATTGTGGCAGGTGATTTATTCGATACCGGCACACCGCCCAGCTATGCACGTGAAATGTTCAACCGCTTTGTGGTGGCGTTACAACCCAGCGGCTGTCAGCTGGTGGTGCTGGCCGGGAATCACGATTCGGTGGCTACGCTGAACGAGTCGCGTGAACTGCTCGCCTGCCTGAATACCCGCGTGATTACCACGCCGCAGGACGGGGACGATGTGCTGATGTTAACGACGCGTCAGGGCGAACCGGGCGCGCTGCTGTGCGCCATTCCTTATCTGCGGCCACGCGATATTATGCGCAGCCAGGCCGGCCAGTCAGGACGCGATAAACAGCGCAGCCTGCTGGAGGCCATTACCGCCCATTATCAGCGCAGTTTTGCTGCCGCGCAGGCGCTGAATCTGGCGCTTCCCATCGTCGCGACCGGCCACCTCACTGCTCTCGGCGTCAGCAAAAGCGACTCAGTGCGCGATATCTACATTGGTACACTGGATGCCTTTCCGGCCTCGGCCTTTCCGCCTGCGGATTATATTGCGCTGGGGCATATTCATCGTGCGCAGCGCGTGACCGACAGCGATCATATTCGCTACAGCGGTTCGCCGATTCCGCTCAGCTTCGATGAACTGGGCAGCGAAAAAAGTGTGTTCCTGCTGGATTTCAGCCCGTCAGGCCTGACGGTCACGCCCCTGACCATTCCCCTGTTCCAGCCAATGCAGGTCCTGAAAGGCTCGCTGGCGCAAATCACCCGGCAGCTCAGCCAGTTTTCTGCGCCTGACGGGACCAAACCTGTCTGGCTGGATATTGAAGTGACCACGCAGGAATATTTAAGTGATTTGCAGCGTCAGGTAGAAGCGCTGACAGCTTCCCTGCCCGTAGACGTTTTGCTGCTGCGCCGCAGCCGTGAACAGCGCCAGCACAGTCTGGCACAGCTGGATAAAGAAACCCTGAGCGAACTGAATGTGGAAGAAGTGTTTGCCCGACGACTGGCGCTGGATGACGCGCTGGACGCGGATCAGATTGCCCAGACCACCCTGCGGTTTAAACAGACGCTGGCGGATCTGGAGGAACAGCCATGAAAATTCTGACGCTGCGCTTCAAAAATCTTAACGCGCTCAAAGGTGAGTGGTTTATTGATTTTCGCACCGAGCCGTTTGCCAGCAACGGGCTGTTTGCGATTACCGGCGCGACGGGCGCCGGTAAAACTACGCTGCTGGACGCCATCTGTCTGGCACTGTATCACCAGACGCCGCGCCTGGGCGGCATCTCTCAGGGGCATAACCCCCTTATGACACGCGACTGTGCCGAGTGCCTGGCGGAGGTCGAGTTTGAAATTAAAGGCGAAGCCTGGCGGGCATTCTGGAGCCAGAACCGCGCGCGCGGCACCGCTGACGGTAAACTGCAGGCTCCCCGCGTTGAGCTGGCACGCTGCGCCGATAATCAGATTGTGGCAGATAAAGTGAGCGATAAGCTCAAACTTACGGAAACGCTGAGCGGGCTGGATTTTGCGCGCTTCACCCGCTCAATGATGCTGTCACAAGGCCAGTTTGCGGCGTTTCTTAACGCCAAAGCCAATGAGCGGGCAGAACTGCTGGAAGAACTGACCGGAACCGAAATTTATGGTCGTCTGTCCATGGCCGTGTTCGAACGCCACAAAGCGGCCAAAACGGCGCTGGAACTGTTACGCAGTCGGGCAGGCGGCATGGCGCTGCTTGATGAGGCAACCCGTACTGCACTGCACCAGCAAAAAAAGGCCCTCAGCGACACTGAACACCAGCTGACTGCCGCGCTTGCCGTGGCGCAGGCGCAGCAACAGTGGCAGCAACAGCATCAGCAGGCTATTGCGGATACAGAGCAGGCAACCGCGGCCCTCGCTGCGGCAGAGCACACCAGTCAGGCGGCAGAGCCGGATCGTCAACGTCTGGCGCGCAGTGAACCGGCGGAGAAACTGCGCGGTCCGTTGCAGCAACGTGACAGTCTGCTGGCCGAACGCAACGCGATGCGGGAACGTCAGCAGCAGCTCAGCCAACAGATGCACACGGCCACACAGGCGCATCATGTGTTGCAGCAACGCTATGCGGAAACGGACACGGCGCACGAACAGTGCCGACAGCAACAGCAGCAGCAGGAAACGCTGTTGACCGGGCAGGTCATTCCGCTTGATCAGTCTCTCTCTGCCTTATACGAGCACATTCAGCAGCTACAGCAGGATGCCGAACGGCAACAGCAACACTGCGCTCAGCGCGAAGCCGCGTTACACAGCGAAGCCCGCCAGGTGCGCCACCTGCAAGAGACGATTGCCCAACAGCATGCCCTACGTGAGCAGTTAGCTGACATGCCGCAATGGGGTGAACACCTTCCGATCTGGAAAGAGCGTTTTGCCCAACTGACCCGCTATGAAGCGGCACAGGCTGAGCTGGATCAGCAGATACAGCAGCAACAGCGCCACATTCATCAGCGCCAGGGGGATATTGAGCAGCTGGCACAGCAACTCACGCCACTGGATCAGGCCGCACAGCAGGCGCAGCAGTCCTTGTCTCAGGCTGAGCAAGCACTAACTTCCCTTCAGAACGCGCATCCACCTGAAGCCTTACGTCAGGCACTGAGCCAGCATCAGCAACAGCGCGAGGCGCGCCATGCGCTGACGATAGTGGCCGCGCAGTGGCAACCCCTGCATCAGCAGCGCACGCAGTACGAAAAACGCCTGCATGAACTTGAGACGGCTCAGCAGCAGGCTGAAAGCGCACTGCTGACGTTAAGAGAAGCCTGGCGACGGGAAAAACAGCAGCTCAGCGACGTAGAGAAAATTTGCCAGCTCGAAAGCCAGATTGCTGACCTGGAACAGTACCGCGCCCGGCTTGAAGCCGGGCAGCCCTGCCCGTTGTGCGGTGCCTGCGAGCATCCTGCGGTCGAAACCTATCGTGCTCTGGAAGTTAGTGCTAACCAACAACGTAAAGCCGAGCTGCAAAAACAGGTAGACGCGTTGAGTGAAACCGGGACGGCAAAGAAGGAGCAGATAAAGCAGCTACAGGCTCAACAGCAATCCCTGCGTGAAGAAATCACGGGTCTGACCCAACAACTTGATGCCCTTTCTCAACAATGGCAGGAACTGAGCAGTGAGCTGGCGCTCACCTTCCCGCTGACAGATACGGATGCAAGGATCGCGTGGCAGCAGGCGCAAAATCGCCACGAGCAGACGCTTACGGCCCGGCTTGACGCACTGGAGCAAGCCGAGCGCGCGGTGCTGGCGGCCAAAGATCACCACCTGCGGCAGCACCAGACATTACAACAGCATCAGCAAACGCTACTGTTGACTCAGCAGCAACTGGAAAGCCAGCACCAGGCGCTTCAGGCGTTACAGCAACAGCAGCGTCAGGCCGCAGAAAACGGCCAGCAGCTGGAAGCCGCGCTGGCACAGCAGTTCAGCGACGTGGCGTTGTCTTTACCTGAACGTACGGCGCGCGACAGCTGGCTGGCAACCCAACAAGAGCGCTGGCAGCGCTGGCAAGAGAGTGAGCGGTTGCTTGCTAACCTGCAGCCGCAACTCGCACGGGCGGAAACACAGGCTGACGCGCTGCAACAGCAGTTACAGCTTGAGCAGCAACGCCTGGATCAGCAGCGGCAGCAGCTCACCGCGTTACAGCAGCAGGCACATGAAAAACAGCAGCAGCGTCAGGCCCTGTTTGGCGATTGCGATGTGGCTCAGGCGCGCCAGCAGATGCAGGCGCTCGTCGATCAGCACGAGGCGCAACTTACGCAGCAGCGCAACGCACTGCATCAGTCACAGGCAGAGGTCAGCCGTCTTAATGGCCAGTTGACGCTGCTGGAAAGCCAACTGCAGAGCCTGTCCGGGCGCGTCACGGAAGCAGAACAACGCTTCAGCGCCGCGCTGGCGGCGGCCGAATTCGCTGATGAAACGCACCTGCGCGCGGCATTGCTGGATGAACAGGCGGCGCAGCAACTGCGTCAGCAGCTTCAGCAGATTGACCAGCACCGTCTGCACCAGCAGGCACGCCTGGCAGAACTGCAGCAGCGGCTGGCGGCACATCAGCAGCAAAAACCGGCTTTGATGCCGGATTCACCGAACGTGCTGGCGGCAGAACTGGCGCGCTTACAGCTGTCCCTGCGTGAAAATGCAAACCAGCAGGGCCAGGTACAGCAGCAGTTAGACAGCGATGCCAGCCTGCGAAACCAACAGCAAACGCTGCTGGCGCGTATTGCGCAGGATGAGACGGCGTTAGCGCAATGGACCCTGCTTAACGATCTTATTGGCTCGGCAACGGGCGATAAATTCCGGCGCTTTGCCCAGGGGCTTACGCTCGATCACCTGGTGGCCCTGGCCAACCGTCAGTTAGATCGCCTGCACGGTCGCTACTTTTTACAGCGACGTGCCAGCGATGTGCTGGAACTGGATGTGGTGGATACCTGGCAGGCCGACAGCGCCCGCGATACGCGCACGCTGTCCGGCGGAGAAAGTTTCCTGGTGAGCCTGGCGCTGGCGCTGGCACTGTCTGACCTCGTCAGCCATAAAACCCGCATTGAGTCGTTATTTCTGGATGAGGGCTTTGGTACGCTGGATGCCGAAACGCTGGACACCGCTCTGGATGCCCTGGATGCGCTTAACGCCAGTGGCAAAACTATTGGCGTCATCAGCCATGTTGAAGCCATGAAAGAGCGCATTCCCGTTCAGATTAAGGTACGCAAAATGAATGGCCTGGGTTACAGCACCCTTGACATCCCCGGCCAGTAAGAGGTTAACCATGTTGAGATGGACCGGTATTTTCGCGGTTGCCCTGCTGCTTTTAGCAGGCTGCAGCCAGCCGCACGGCGCTGAGGCCAGGCACTGCGCGCCGAACATGACGCAGACTCAGTGCCAGGCCGTCGACCACTATATCGCGCAGGTGAATGCCGTGGTGATGCGCAATTTTCATCACGCGCAACGTTACGCAGGCCAGCGCTGCCTGGTGACGGCACAACGCCGCGCGGACGGCCGCTATAGCGTCATGCGCACAGAAGGAAATGAATCGTTATGCCTGAGCGCCTGGCAAAGCGTGAGTAGCGCGCGTGATATGCCCCTTCCGCCTCAGGGCGCGCCCCGGCAATGGGTATTTGCTTTTGCCCCGTAACCATAACGCGGCAGCACGCGCCATCGCGGCCTGAACGTGAATGCGGATGCGCCCTTTCGGAAAGTCCTGAACCGGCGGTACAGCCTGACGGTGATCAAGCCTGAAAACTGGCGGTTCACCGTCCACAACGGATTACTCAGGCCAGAGCCAGGCGGCTCCGCGAACACCGCTCGAATCCCCGTGTACGGCTTTCAGTACCGGCGTTTCACATTCGCCGCCAAATACCCATTTTTTCATCAGTGTGGGGACGGTCTGGTACAGACGATCCACGTTGCTCATACCGCCGCCCAGAACAATCACATCCGGATCGATCAGGTTAACCACCTGGGCCAGCGATTTGGCCAGGCGCATTTCGTAGCGGCTCATAGCCAGTTCCGCCACCGGATCCTGCTGTGCCAGCAGGTGAACAATCTCGGCACCTTTGCGTGTAACGCCGCTCAAACGCTGATAGTCAGTGGCAAAGCCGGTGCCCGAGACAAAGGTTTCAATACAGCCCTGTAGTCCGCAATAACAGGGCACTTCAGCGCGATAGCGCAGTTCATCTTCGTCCATCCACGGCAGCGGATTGTGGCCCCATTCGCCCGCATTACCATTGCCACCGATACGGGATTCACCGTTTATCGCCACGCCCGCCCCCGAACCGGTGCCAATAATCACTCCAAAGACCAGCGGCTTACCGGCACCCGCGCCGTCAACGGCTTCGGATACGGCCAGACAGTTCGCGTCGTTGGCAATGCGGACGTCACGATTCAGCGCGTGCGCCAGATCCTTGTCCAGCGGCTGTCCGTTAAGCCAGGTTGAGTTCGCGTTTTTTACCCGCTGCGTGTAGGGCGAAAGCGTGCCGGGAATACCGAGGCCTACCGTGCCCGTCTGTCCGGTCTTTTCTTCCGCCAGACGCACCAGATCGACAATAGCCTGTACCGTAGCGGCATAGTCGTTTCGGGGCGTGGAAACCCGATGGCGAAACAGCTCGCTTCCCTCGCTGGACAACGCAATCACTTCTGTTTTGGTGCCGCCCAAATCAATGCCGATGCGCACGGTTTATTCCTCATTATTCGTTAGGGGATTCTTACACTAAAAGGCGATGCCCTTAAAGGCAATGAAACCGCATCGATGTTTCGCTATCATGCGCACACTTAGTGAGATTTGTGCGCCCGATCGCGCCACGGTAAGGAATCCTGATGTTGTGGTTTAAAAATATGATGGTTTATCGTCTGAATCGTGACATTCCGTTGTCCGCAGACGACATGGAAAAACAGCTTGAGGCATTCACCTTCTCGCCTTGTGGCAGCCAGGACATGAGCAAGACCGGTTGGGTGTCACCGATGGGAAACCGCAGCGACGCGCTGACCCATGTGAATAACGGTCAGATTGTCATCTGCGCGCGCAAAGAAGAGAAAATTTTGCCTTCACCGGTGGTGAAGCAGGCGCTGGAAGCCAAAATTGACAAGCTTGAGGCAGAACAGAGCCGTAAGCTGAAAAAAACCGAAAAAGATTCGCTCAAAGATGAAGTGCTGCACAGCCTGTTGCCGCGTGCCTTCAGCCGTTTCAGCCAGACGTTTATGTGGATCGATACCGTTAATAATCTGATCATGGTGGACTGCGCCAGCGCGAAAAAAGCCGAAGATACGCTGGCCCTGCTGCGTAAAAGCCTGGGTTCACTGCCGGTCGTACCTCTGACGCTGGAAAGCCCGATTGAACTGACGCTGACCGAGTGGGTACGTTCCGGCGATCTGCCCGCAGGCTTTGCCCTGATGGATGAAGCCGAGCTGAAAGCGATTCTGGAAGACGGCGGCGTGATTCGCTGTAAAAAACAGGACCTGGTATGCGACGAAATCGCCAACCATATCGAGGCCGGCAAGCTGGTGACAAAACTGGCGCTCGACTGGCAGGAACGGATTCAGTTCGTCCTGTCGGATGATGGTTCCGTGAAGCGCCTGAAATTCAGCGATACGCTGCGTGATCAGAACGACGATATCGATCGGGAGGATTTTGCTCAGCGCTTCGATGCCGACTTTATCCTGATGACCAGCGAACTGGCCGCTCTGACCAGTAATCTGATTGAAGCGTTGGGTGGTGAGGCTCAGCGGTAAAACAGGCGGCCGCAAAAGATGCGGCCGTTTTTTTCAGTCTTTCAGATAGCGGCAAAGATAAGAGCTGGGCTCGCCTACCTGCAGATGAAACTCGCTGTGACCCGGCACGTTAAATACCGATCCCGCCTCGAACCATTTCCACTCTGTTTCCCCCGGCAGCAACACTTTCATTGATCCACTGACCACGGTCATCTCTTCCGGCTGGGCAGTGCCAAAGGTGTATTCGCCTTCTGCCATCACACCAACGCTGGCACGACCGGTGCTCGCACTGTCAAAACCGATGGATTTAACTTTTCCGTCAAAATACTCACTTACGTTGAGCATAAATCTTCCTCACAGCACATTAGGGTGACTGGCAGTGTAGAAGCGAACTTGCTGATCTGTCACGCGAAATAATGAGCGAATGTGATCGCTGGCGGTGACAAGGGACGGGGATAAGACGGGCGCGCATCGACGGCATCCTTGCCAGCGCGACGGCTTACTCTTTTTCTACATCTTCGTAACGTTGTTTCGCATCATGCGCTTCCTGCTCTGAATCGTGCTCACTGATGAGTGAATCCGGCTTCGGATGATCGGCTCGCAGTTGCCAGGACGTGACTTTTTTACCTTCGGGGCCTTTTTCCACGGTCACAACGCGCGCTTCTCTGGGGTAAGGAGGTCTTGACGGCATCATTTGTCCCTCTTGGCTGAATGACATTCCACACGACAGGCGGTTGCCCGTCATGGAATAAGTATAGTCAAAAAGGCGTAAATCGCGGCGGGAAGGAGATAAATCTGACGGTTAGCTGGCGCGTGCCAGCGATAACGACTGCAGAATTTGCTCAACAACGCGCTCCGGCGGCTGCATCGCGTCCACTTCATGATGAGCGGCCATACGGTACAGGTGGGCACGGGCGCGCAGCACCTCTGTCATCTCTTCTGCGATGGGCCGTCCGGTCAGCGTCGGGCGCTGCGCAGCTTCAGGCTGGCTTTCCAGACGTCGCGCAAGCACCTCAGAAGGCGCACTTAACCAGATAACCTGACCATGTTCGCGCATATAGCGGCGGTTGACCTCTGCCAGCACCATGCCACCACCGGTCGCGATGATGGTTGAGGGCGCCGTCACGGCTTTCAGCGACTCGGTCTCCCGCGCACGAAAGCTTTCCCAGCCTTCCGCCGCGACAATTTCAGCCACGGTACGCTGGGTCGTGAATTGCAGGTGGTGATCGGTATCGCGGAAGGCATAACCCAGCGCATGAGACAGGGCTTCACCGATGGTGGTTTTTCCGCAGCCGCGCGCACCAATCAAAAAAATGGACAAGGACATCTGGGCACTTCCTCCGCCGTACAGCCCATAACAGCTGCAGGTCTGGCTTAAATAATACGCGCATCATAGCGGGAAATGATGGCGGCCTCTACCCATTGAGCGTATTTTACGCACAGTCAGACAACCCATTGCATTAAGCTTTTTATAAACAATGAATTAACCATGCACATTTTGTGCATGAACACCGTATTTTTGTCTCTGCAACATTTGCTTACCGCCACGAATTTACATTGCTGCTCATCGCCCCCATATACTGTTTACAGTCGCAACGGGAGAGTAATCATGCAACGCGAAGAACAACAACTGATTGAAAATCTGTTCAGCCGTTTGAAACAAGCGGAAAGCCAGACAGCGGCGCGCGATGCTGCTGCCGAACAACTCATCAAACAACACCTGCAGGAACAACCAGGCGCGCCCTACTACATGGCGCAGGCCATTCTGATTCAGGAAGCGGCCCTTAAAAAACTTAATGAACGTATTAAGGAACTGGAAAACCAGCTGGCGCAACAACAGGCGCAGCAGCAGCCGAAGAGCAGCGGTGGATTTTTATCCAGCCTGTTTGGCGGCGGCAGCGCCCAACCGCAGCCAGCTCAGCCGCAGTGGAACAGTGCGCCGCAACAGGCACCGCAACCGCAGCAACCTTATGCCAGCGCCCCGGCGCCACGTGGCAGCGGCTTCCTGGGCGGCGCCCTGCAAACCGCCGTTGGGGTGGCAGGTGGTGTGGTCATGGCCGATATGCTGACCAGCATGTTCCATCATTCTCAGCCGCAGGAAATCGTTAACATCATCAACGAGCAGCCGTTGCCGCAGGTGGACGACAGTCTGAATACCTTCAACGGTGGCAACGATCAGTCGTTCCTTGACCAGAACGGGGCGGATAATCAGTCGTTCCTGGATCAAAGTAACGGCTGGAGTGATTCCTACGCCGGCAACGGCGACCTGAATGATTTTGGCGGCAATGACTTCGACGACGACGACAACTTCGTCTGATTTAGCGCTGGCGTTGTCGGAGCCAGCTGTCTAGTTCATTGGCAAACTGCTGGCGGTCCCGTGGGCTTAATGCGGCGGGGCCGCCTGTCTGAACACCGCTGGCGCGCATGGTGTCCATAAAATCGCGCATGGTCAGTCGTTCGCGAATGGTTGCTGGTGAATAGCGCTCCCCGCGTGGATTCAAGGCTGCCGCGCCCTTCTCAATCACTTCCGCGGCCAACGGAATATCGGCCGTAATCACCAGATCGCCGACGTTTACGCGCTTAACAATCTCATTGTCCGCCACATCAAATCCCGCAGGCACCTGCAGTGTTCGCAGCCAGGGCGAAGGTGGCACCCGCAGGGACTGGTTAGCCACAAAGGTCACCACGGTTTGCGTTCTGTCCGCTGCCCGGTACAGCACGTCCTTAATCACGTTAGGACAGGCATCAGCATCAACCCAGATAGCCATCGTTATTCCTTGTTCTGCAAAAGAGTGACGATGGTAACCTGTTTTGCTGATCGGGTTGAGTGAAAAACACAGTCCTCTTTAACGCAGAACCTGCTTTAGCCGACCTGGCTGCACCGCCCCTGCGCCTTAATACGCAGCGCACCGCGCCATGTCCTGGCACGGTTAAACGCCTCCGGTCAGCGGGGTGACAGCAGGTCGTTCAGCACGGGGCTAACTTGTTATTAATTCTGTCTGCAGTAAGCTACATCGTTGATATATGTAAACAGCAAAGGAGACGGTGATGCAGGAAAAGAAAATCGGATTTATTGGCGGAGGCAACATGGCCAAAGCCATCATTGGCGGCCTGATAAACAGCGGGCAAGTTGCACCGTCAGCGATCTGGATTTATGACCGTAAAGCCAGCACTAATCAGGAAATGGCCGAACAATACGGTATCCATGCGGCTGAGAGCGCAGAAGCGCTGGCGCAGCATGTTGATGTCCTGTTTGGTGCGGTAAAACCGAATGTCATCCTCAGAATTCTGAATGATCTCGCCACCTGCATGAAAAAAGAGACGCTGGTTGTCTCCATTGCAGCAGGCGTTACCCTGGACAATCTGGCCTCCGTACTGGGACACGATCGAAAAATCATTCGGGCCATGCCGAATACCCCGTCTCTGGTGGGAGAAGGGATGACCTCGGTCACGCCCAATGCGCTGGTTGAACAGAGCGAACTCGATGAGGTCGTTGCAATGTTTAAAAGCTTTGGCCAGGCGGCGGTAGTGGATGAATACCTGATTCATTCCGTGGTGGGCGTGAGTGGTTCGGCACCGGCTTACGTGTTTATGTTCATTGAAGCCATGGCCGATGCTGCGGTGGCAGGTGGCATGCCGCGGGCGCAGGCCTACCAGTTTGCGGCACAGGCCGTAAAAGGTTCGGCACAGATGGTACTGGAGACCGGCAAACACCCGGGCGAGTTAAAAGATATGGTCTGCTCGCCGGGCGGCACCACGATAGAAGCGGTCAAAGTTCTGGAAGAAAAAGGTTTTCGCTCCGCCGTGATTGAGGCGATGCAGCAGTGCATGGCGAAATCAGAGAAGCTGAGCCGCAGTTAACCCGCGGCGTCTGGCAACGGCAGTGCGCGTTGCCAGACGCCTCCCCACTAGCCGGCGGAACGGTAGTCCTGATAAAGCGCCAGCGCCTGCTTCACCGTCATGGGTTGCTGCATGTTGTCAACCAGCGCGGCGGTCAGAGTGTAAAGGCCACAGGAGAAAACCGCCGCCAGTTGCCCTTCTTTGCCATAAAACGCCATGAATTCCTTTTCTTCCAGCGAGCCCACCGACTGGTAGTCATCCCAGTCCGCCGCATGGCCAAGATATTCATAGCGCGTACCGTAGTGCGCGGTCCAGAAAAACGGCACCCGATCAAAGTGACGGATATTGCCCAGCATATTGATGGCCGCTGTCTGTCCTTGTTGTTCGGCAACACGAAAGTGTTCGATTCGCAACGGCCCCTGGGGAGAAGGATACGTGGCGATATCGCCTGCCACCCAGACATTCTCGGCCACCCGGAGTTGTTCGTCCGTTTGCAGGCTGCCATCCTCCAGCAGCGGCAAATCATGAATAAAGTGTGTGGCGGGTTTAACGCCGGTCGCAAACAGCACCACATCGGCGGCAATATGCTTGCCCGTTTTTAGTCGTACCGCGTTAACATGGTCTTCGCCCAGCAGGGCATCGATCTCGCCTTCGATAAACTTTACGCCGTTCGCCTGATGGAGCTGATAAAAATAGCGACCCACGGCTTCGCCAAACTGTTTCGCAAACGGCAGCGGATGACGCGCAATGACGGTGACATCAATGTCGCGATTACGCAGTGAGGAGGCCAGTTCCATGCCGATAAAGCTGTTGCCGATAATGACAATCTGTTGAGTGTCATCGACCGCCTGCAGTAAGTCTGCGGTGTGCTGTTTACTGCGCAGGATATGAACGCCAGCCAGATCGCGCCCGGCCAGCGCAGGTTTGACGGGCGCGCCACCTGTGGCAATCAGGAGCTTATCGAATTGCAGCGTCGTACCGTCAGCAAATATTATCCGGTGCTGATGGTTATCAATCCGCTCCACGCGCTTTTGCAGGCGTTCTACGTGCGCCATGATGTCCTCACCCAGCAGTGAGGGCACCTCATCGATGTCCATTTTGCCCGAGGGGACAAATTTGGTTAACGCCGTGCGATCATAGGGTGCATCAGGCTCCTGCTCAATCAGGATCAGCCGCCCTTTAAACCCCTCGTGACGTAACCGCCATAGCGCCGCACTCCCGGCTGCGCCACCACCCAGCACGACAAAGACCGGCGCAGCGGCTCCACTGCCTATCGCAGTCGCAGGCGACATGGCTTTGGGATTCACCAGAACCGCCTCGTTTTCAATGCGCACGGGATACTGTTTGAGATCGGCCAGCGCGAGCGGCTCACACATTTTGCCACTGTCCAGTTCAAAAGTGGCTTTATGCCAGGGACAGATCAGCCGGTTTTCACAAATGGCACCCTGCTCAAGGGGTGCGCCGGCATGGGGACACTTCGCCTGGTAAGCGTGTACGTTGTCGCCATCACGAATTAACAGCAGCTCTGTTTCCCCGAGCTTTTTTTTAACCGGCTGGCGGTGCGGTAAATCCTTCAGAGCGACCACAAATTGATAGTTCACGACATAGCTCCTTCTCCGACTGTCACGGCTGAACGCGCAGATCAACAGGGCTTCTGCGCAAATGCCTGTAAACAGTAAGTGTGGCAAAGGATCGGCCAGACTTCGGTTTTAACGTCAGGATTTTTTGCTAACTGTTTGTTTAAGCGGAAATTAAAAATACGTGAGGATGTGACAGCGCAGGCAGGAGAAAACTAAAGCGGCCACCGAAATGGCCGACCGAACGTTAACTTTTCTTCAGACACTGACTCATGAAGGTTTTGCGTGCTTCCCCCGTCAGCTTTTTATCACCGGCCTGCAGATTACAGGTTTTCATTTTTACCTGCTGCGGCGACATGTCGGCGACCTTACTGTCCTTTTTCAGGCAATCGCTCATAAATTTCTTTCGCACATCGCCTTTCAACGCTTGTGACGTGGCATGTTCATTACACATGGCCATTTTTTGCTGTTGTGCCGTTTTTTCAGCCGCACTGGCGCTGCCGCCCACCAGTAAGCCTGCTAACACTAGCGTCATTAAACCGCGTTTCATTGTATTCACTCCCTCTTGATGAAAACAGATTAATTCTGGCACGTTACACGCTATACGGAATACGTTTATCAGGGAATAAGGCAGATATCGCAAATCTGAATTGTCGGTGGCACTTTTCAGATACGCGGACGATTAAGTAAGCGCGTGACATAACGTTTTAGCAGGACCGTATTTTTATCATTATGATCTACATCGGCATTCATCATGGCGGTTTCAATACTGCTGACGATAGCGTGATGCTGCTCGGGTGGAAGCAAACGCAGCATCGCGGTAACCACGATTTCCAGCGCTTCGATCTGTGCAACCTGCTCTTTTGACGCCTCTTCTTTTTCTGCCAGGGTGATTAGCAACTCAGCAATCAGGTTTTTCATGCCGGGGCCCCTTCGTGTAAGACAAATAAAAATTAGCATTCGTCAGATTAAAAAACAAAGTGATTTTTCAGCCCGCTTTGCGCCCGACTCAGGCCATTTTGTCGCTACGGTTTTATTGCATTTATTTTGCCGGAAAACGAAACGTTGTTATCGCAATGAAATAACACGCTGACTCACTCAGTCGAAATAAAATAAAGATTCCCGGCTGGCTTTTTTTAGCAGAGATTCTTTTCTTACAAGCGATAACGGCCGTTTTCATTCCCGTTAACGTGAGAAAAATCTCCCCGCGATTGCGGGCAGTCGGTCCCCCTGTTCCTTAACCTTCCACCTGGACAACAGGATGCCTCCCGGCCCGATAATGACGGGCTACTCAGCCCTTTGGCTGCGCCAAAAACGCACCTGATTCAGTGCAACAGCTTGTCTTTCATCAAGATAATCTGAAAAAATGCCTTATTGCATATTAGCACTATTCGATTTTCACTCATCACATCTGAAAAATATTTCAGGCTGTTACTGACAATCCTCTCTGGCCCACCTATGTTTAAAAAACCGCCAGGTACGGGCGGGACGTTGGCTGTTCTGACCAACGAAACGCTCCCGATAAAACCCTTGCCGTTCTTTCCGGGAGCCCATCATTCAGTAGCTTCTGCCTGCTGCGCCGTTGCGCACCGGGCAAAGGGTCTGTTTGCGGAGACGGGGAATGAGCGTCCAATCTAATAGTGCCAGTCGTGCTATCACTGATTACTTCAACAGCCCGGACTGGAACGTGCTGCCGGAGTCCGATCTGCTGGCCGTTATCCTGCGTGAACTGATGGAAGCAGGCCAGCCGACAACGAATAAGGCAATAATCGCACGCGTCATTAATAAACTGGAGTTTGAAGGGGATGAGCAGCGCCTGCAGCGTTACCGGGGTTTACTGGCCCAGTTGATGGAAGCGCGGCCACGTGAGTAGGCCGCCTTTATGCTATTTCACCCAACGGAGCTGACGGGCTTCACTTACACTGGCACGGCCGCTGCTGCGTTGAAACAGGCAGAGTTCACGCCCACGCCGGTTTTTCATTTGCTTCTGTGGGTAATGCCCCTCAAGTAACAAGGCGCTGTAACCCACGCTGTCATCATAGTCGATGGGCTGTCCCACGATTTTTACCTTACTTAGCGTACTGGCATTAATACAGGCCTGCCGCATGACCTGTTGGTTTTCCTGCCATGCCGTCGGGCTGGAAGCCAGTGCGACCGGACTGATCAGCAACAGTAATGACAGTGAGAGGCGTGGACGAGAGTACATGCGTTGCTCCTTCCAGACTGAGCCAGAAAAAAATTCCCGCCAGAGCGGGAATAAACAAGACGAGCATTGCAAATTGATGTGACGAGGAAATCCCGATCCTGCTGGCTCAGTGCGACCAGACGACCACAGGCTGAAGACAGCAGAATACCGGCCTTATCTTCCTCTGTTCCCATGACACCTCAATGACAATGCGCGGTTTATTTAACGCTTAACCACAATAGACCTGGGTGATAGTACCGCTTTTGTCTGCCAGAAAGTTCAGGCGGGCGAAATTAAAATCCATCGTGACGGCAGAATTCCACGGAATGGCGCGCACCTTCTGACTGAAACGCTGTTGCTCAAGGGCGGACAGCGGTTTGCCGACAAAGTTTTGGTAATGAGAGGCACCGCAACTGTCCGCTTCCTTGCCGGGCGGGACGGCTGCCGTATCAGGCTGCGTGGTGGACTGACAGGCCGTCAGCAGTAAGAAGCCGGTTGCCACCAGCACTTTTCCGTAATGATTCACGTATGTTCTCCTGTAACCGTGTTAAACCCTGACCTGAAGCGTAACAAGCCCCACCACCGGGTTGAATCGTTAAAATCAAGCGATTCACACATTATTAAGCATTAAATGCTGCCTTATTGCCAAATAACCAGTGTAAAGGCACTTACCGTTCAGAATTTCAAATACAAGGCGCTAACCTTACTAAGAATTATCTTAGGAGGCTACTATGGAACTTGTGATTTTTATCTGCTTTGCCGTCGTGATGACACTGATTGCGGTTCGGGTGCGATAAGCGGCCCGTTTGCGGGTGCGGTTTCACGTCTGACAGGCTGGGCGACCTGACAGGCGACAGAGTGTAACGCAGGCAAGGTACTGATTTTTAACTGATTAACCCAGACTCATTTACGTAGCGTAATAAACAGCTAACATTGTGTGATCGGCTCTCTCGACAGCGATTTGAGGCATTGCTACTATGCGTTTATCTTCGCTGGCTGGGTCGCCTATGAACACCAATTCCGACAGAGTGACGTTGACACTGTTTTATGTCGGCAGCTTTGTTGTTTATTACCTCGTTACCATGTTGATTACCCTGTTTCCTAATTACGGTATTCTGCGTAATGACGGTTTACTGGTGCCTGTGCTTTGCCTGTTTGAATTTGCCGTTATCTATCCGCTGTATCGCTTTTATTGCCAGCGTCGTACCGATATTCCTCTGGGCTTTTTGCGTTCCGGTCAGACTTTACTGTTTATTGGCGCGCTGTTTATTTTAATGGTGGCACAAACGCAGTATTTGCAGCCGGAAGGCTGGCTGGTCGCACAAACTCAGCAGGGGCCCAGTTCGATGCTTATCCTGCTGTTGACCGCCGTCTTACTGGCTCCTGTGTTTGAGGAAGTGTTGTTTCGCGGCTTTTTATTACAGGGATTTCTGTTGTGGGCACCTAACAGCCGTTTTGCCTGTGTATTACTGACCTCGTTACTGTTTGCGCTCATGCATACGCAATATGTCCACTGGGAAACGGTAGTGGCGCTGACGCTGTTTTCTATGCTGCTTTGCTACGCCCGGCTGCGCAGCAATACGCTGGCCCTGCCGGTCTTTCTGCATACGCTGAATAATCTGATTGCGATTCTGCCTGCCTGGTATTTCGCCTGATCCCGCTACCCTTTTTGTTACCAGGTCATCACTAACCTGCGTAAAATCAGCGTGTATCTTTTACTAACAGGGAGGGATGGTCAGAAAGCCCATGATTACCATGCTGGATGTGGCCCGCAAGGCCGGCGTCTCTAAAGCCACCGTCTCGCGCGTGCTGGCGGGAAATCGCTACGTCAGTAAGAGTACGCAACAGAAGGTCTTTCAGGCTGTGGCGGAAACCGGTTATCGCCCTAACCTGCTGGCGCGTAGCCTGGCGACGCAGAAATCCCAGAATATCGGGCTTATCGTTACCCATTCTTTATTCAATGGGCCTTACTTCAGCGAATTGCTGTTTCAGGCTGCTACGTTGGCGAATAACTATGGCCGGCAGCTTATTCTGGCGGATGGTAAAACCAGCGCTGACGATGAACGTGCCGCCATTGAGTTTCTGCTCGACCTGCGCTGTGACGCCATCATTATCTATCCCCGTTTTCTGGATACCGCTGCGCTGGATGCCATTATTGAGCAGCACGCCATTCCCGTTATGGTGGTGAATCGTCAGTTGCAGCGTCATCCGGCACACTGCGTCTGGGCCACCCATCAGCAGAATACCTTTCAGGCCACCCGCTATTTGATTACGCGCGGCCATTACGACATCGCTTTCATTACGGGTCTGGCAGGCTCACCGACCGCTGCGGCCCGCCTGGCCGGTTATCAGCAGGCGCTTGACGAGCATGGCTTAGCGGACCGTGCGCTGATCGTGCAGGGTGCATGGACGCCCGCCAGCGGCATGGCGGCGGCAAAAACGCTGCTTGAATCGGACATGCCATTTAGTGCACTGATGGCCAGTAATGACGATATGGCTATTGGGGCCGCGCTGGCGCTGAACGCTGCGGGCAAACGGCTGCCGGAGGATGTCTCCCTGCTGGGCTTTGATGATATTCGTATGGCGGAATTTTTTCTGCCGCCGCTCACCACGGTACATGTGCCGGTCGCAGAGATGATTCAGCACACGCTGGCGCAGCTGGTGGCGATGCTGGAAGGGGAAGCGGTCACGGCCTTGCCGCCGTTTAGCGGCCACCTGATCGAACGGGCCTCGGTCACTGACGGGCCTTATAAACAGTAAGGCGCGGCATCCCTGCCGCGCACCATCAGTAGTCGACTGAATCGTTCAGCGTTGCGCCATTACTGCGAATCAGTTTCTGGTACCAGAAAAAACTCTTCTTACGGTAACGTGCCAGATCCTTTAAATCTTTTTCATCGCGGTTGACGTAAATAAAGCCGTAACGCTTGTTGATGCCCTGATGCGTACTTACCAGATCTATTGCCGACCAGGGACAATAGCCAAACAGTTCCACCCCATCGGCAAGTGCCAGCTGCAGTTGCGCAATGTGTTCGCGCAGATACGCAATACGGTAATCATCATGTACCTTATTATCGGCCTCCAGCCGATCAAAGGCACCCAACCCGTTTTCGGTCACGATAAGCGGCAAAGCATAGCGGGCATAAATCTGGCGCGCCGTAATGCGAAAACCCACCGGATCGATATACCAGCCGAACTGATTTTGCCGGAGATGCGGATTGTCACATCCCACATAAACCGACCGATCAATGCCCGCCATTTGCTGATCGGGCCGAGGTTTATTTTCGCTTTGCTCACCCTCGCCTTCGGCTCCCACCGTCGCGGACGCATAATAATTAAAGGCGATAAAATCCGGCTTGCCTGCGGCGATGATGGCCATGTCATCGTCTTCGATCGTCGGTAACCAGCCGCGCTGCCTCAGGAAAGCCCAGACCACGGCGTTATAGCGACCATGGACCGCCAGATCCAGATAGAGCCAGTTGCGAATTGCAGAGAAATTGTCGGCTGCCAGCACATCTTCCGGCCGCGCACTGGCGGCATAGACGCAGGAGATATTGGGTGCCGGGCCAATTTTGGCATCCGGCAACCGTTCATGGCAGGCGATCATCGCTTTTGCCTGTGCCAGCATCATATGGTGATTCTGCTGATACAGCGTTTTCTGCGGATCGGCGGTGCCGGGTGGCAACGTACCAATCACATCGCCCTTGAGGATCATCATGTTCTGTTCGTTGATGGTCAGCCAGTACTTAACCTGACGACCATAGTGCTCAAAGCAGGTGATGGCAAAACGCTCAAAGGCCGCCACTGTACGCCGTGAAGACCAGCCGCCCGCCTGCTGCAACGCCCAAGGCAAATCAAAATGATAAAGGGTGACCAGCGGCGTAATGCCGTACCGACAGAGTTCATCGATCACCTGCTGATAAAAAGCCACGCCCGCCGGGTTCAACGCACCATCGCCCTCCGGATAAAGACGGCTCCAGGCAATGGAAAAGCGGTAGGTTTTTAACCCCATCTCCGCCAGCAGCGCGATGTCCTCTCTGAAACGATGATAGTGATCGCTGCAAACGGTAAAATCGGTAAGGTCCTGATGGAAGGTTGCCTGGTCAATGACGGAAGGCCCTTTGCCCTCTTCATTCCAGGCCCCTTCAACCTGATAAGCTGAGGTGGACGCGCCCCAGAGAAAGTCCCTGGGAAACGCGGGCAATGTCGAATGTTGCATATAACCTCCTGTTTAACGTGCGGCTAACTCCCGGCGCAGTTGAATGATCTCCTCAGCCAGTTCGCGACAGAGCATTGCGTTCATCAGGTGGTCCTGAGCATGGACCATAATCAGACTGACCGGAATCTTTCCGCTGCCCTCATCAGCGCCAATGAGCTGCGTCTGCGTTTGATGGGCTGCTTTGGCCGCCGCGGTTGCGGCACTGAGCATACTGTCCGCCTGCGCCCAGTTTTGCTGCCGCGCCGCCCGCAACGCCTCCATCGAACAGGAGCGAGCTTCGCCTGCCTGGATAATCAGTTCGATTACCGTGCTTTCATCGATTTCCATGGGTTACTCCTTAACCGGTTGCGCTGCGGCAGAGGGTTGCTCTTGCTGCAGCAGTTGACGCTCGTACATTTTGAAAAACGGGTAGTAGATCAGCGTGGCAATAGTGACCAGCACGGCAATTAACACAATGACGCGCCAGTCCCAGCCGGTTGACCAGGCGGCCCCAATGGGGGCGGGCGTCGTCCACGGAGCCAGTGAGATCACGTGATTAATCAGGTTCGTTTTGGTGGCGATCCAGGCAATGACGGCGTTGACTAACGGGGCAAGAATAAAAGGGATAAACAGAATGGGGTTCATCACGACCGGTGAACCAAAAATGACCGGTTCGTTGATGTTGAACATGCTGGGCACCACACTCAGTTTTCCAATCGATCGCAGATGTGCTGACTGACTGCGTAAGTAAAGCAACACCAACCCCATCGTCGAACCGGAGCCACCGATAACAATAAAAAACTGCCAGAAGGGTTCAATAAACACGTGGCTGATGGGTTCTCCCGCGTTCAGCGCCTGCTGATTCAGACCGAGATTGGTCAGCCAGAAAGCCTGCAATATGCCCCCGACAATCACCGCCCCATGAATGCCTGCAAACCACAGCAGATGGCACAGCAGTACCGCCACCAGCACGGCAGGCAGTGAATCAGAGGCAGAGATGATCGGCGAGAAAATAGCCATGATGGCCTGAGGCAGCAACATGCCGAACTGCGCCTGTACCCACAGGCTCAGGGGAAACAACGTGATAAAAATCGTGATAATCGGGATGAGCAAATCGAACGACTGACGGATCTTCGGCGGCACCTGCTCGGGCAGTTTGAAACCGATGTTGTATTTCTGCAGAACGTGCATCAGCTCGGTCGCAAAGAGCGCGACCAGAATGGCGGTAAAAATGCCCTCCCCGCCCAGCGAACCAACCGGCAACGTTTTGCCGCTCTGCGGTGCCGCCACCACCAGAAACGCCATCAGCGACAGACTGGCCGCCATAAAGCCATTCATCTTATAACTGTTCGCCAGGTTATAGGCGATGGCACTGGCGATATAGAGCGCCATAATGCCCATCGTCATGTTGTACGGCATCATGATTTGTTCTTCATGCGCCTTTACCATGCCCAGCCACCACTGTGCGAACGCCCAACTGCTGTCTGCCGAAAAAGGCGGATGAGCAAACAACAGCATAAACGAGCCCACGATCAGAAACGGCATGGAGGCAATAAATCCGTCCCGGATAGCGATGACATGACGCTGGCTGGAAAGACGGCCCGCCAGTGGGCTAATACGGTTTTCGATGACGCCGAATAGAGATTCACTGAAGTGGCTCATTGCCTGACTCCTTGCTGAGGCAAAAGAGAATAACCTGCCTGACGCAGTGCGGGTTTCGCGTGATATATCCCGGACCTCCCTGGTGTCAGGTATGAATAAGCTTTAGTGCGTCGCTTAATATTTTTTCACCATTCATCATGCCGTAATCCATACTGTTGATGACCGCAACCGGCTTGCTGTATTGCTGGGCGATCGGTTGAAAATCGGCCAGCTTGTATTTGATTTGTGGCCCGAGCAGACAGCAGTCGTAATCGGCGATATCGTCTCTAAACTCTTCAATCCCCACAGCTTTTATCTCGACGTCCAGCCCTTGCTGTTGCGCCGCCTTTTCCATTTTCTGCACCACCATACTGGTGGACATGCCCGCAGCACAGCACAGTAAAATCTTCGTCATGGTGTATTCCTCTTTGTAGTGAATGATTAACGAATACACAGGGTGAAAATTTTCTGCAACCGGTTTCAGATTTGCGTATCAGAAGTGTGAGAAGTATCAAAAAGCGAGCATTAAAGAGGTTCGGGGCGAATAAACACCTGAATAAGCCTTATCAGGAAGCCCGTTTCTCGTCATGCTGAGGCAATAAAACGGCGGTTCACTCAGCCATATCGTCGGCGCTGTCCATCGCAGTGATGGGTAAGAATTCACTGCCTGATAAGCGGGTAACGCGTATAATTGCTCAGAGCAATCCGATACCGACTGCCGTAACACGGGCGTCCGGCGGCAATTAGCTATACTGGTGATATATAAAGGAACACTCACCCTTCTCGCAGTACGCGGACCGGGATAAGGAGTCGGTTATGTTAATTGGTTTTGTGTTATTGGTCAGCGCGTGTGGACACGATGCCTGTGAAGCTTTACCGGTATCGGAACGCATTTATCCGACGAAAACCGCCTGTGAAGTCATGGCAAATCGTATCCATAAAGTGCGTCCTAACGTCGTGCTGATATGTGGCGAAGTGCATCGTTAAGAAAGCGGTACAGGGCGAATGGCACAAAAAGTAGCCGATGACATTGCAAGGTTGCCGCTTAACGTTCAAAATATAAGCTGTTCTACACCAACACAGTTGTGAATCCCATGAAAAGTAGTCGTCCCCGCCGTCCTACCGGGCGTTGGGTTTATTACATTTTGTATGAAGGCATTCTGTGGCCCTGTCCGGTTCGCTGGGAATGGGAAAGCGGATACGGTGGCTGGCTGCCGTTTTACTACTCACCTACGTTTGAGTTTGTCGCGGGCGATCCCGGCAAGGCGTACCGTATTGCGCGCACGGATGTACGTGTGAAGCGGAGTGAAGAGATTTACGCCTGATTGCTGTCATGCATTCCATGGCAGCCACGAGGCGGTAAGAAGGAAACAGATTACCTCCAGCAGCAGTACCACCATCAGCAACACGCCGAGTTTGTGGCGCGACAGCCAGGTTTTCAGCCCCATAGCATTGCGGCCCTGTGGATCAGCAGCAGTCCGCCACCCATGCTCAGCAAAACCCGCCCCCCTTTTCCGTCTTTTTTGCCATTTCAGTGTTCGTCTGAAGAAAGCGAAAATGCGCCCTGAGGCGCATCCGGATGCTGCAAGATTGCTGCGGGAGCCGCCAGAAGGCGACTCAGGTAAGCGATCAGTTGTTCAGCGTGTAATCGAGTGTGATCTCTGCATTAAGCACCTGCGAAACCGGACAGCCGGCTTTAGCTTTATTGATAATTTCATCAAAGGTGTCGTTATCAATGCCCGGCAGCGAGATGGTGCTGGTCAGCGCCACTTTCGTAATCGCGAAGCCTTCACCTTTTTTGTCCAGCGACACATCGGCACTGGTATCAATGCTTTCAGGTTCATGGCCTGCGTTACCTAACATGAGCGACAGTGCCATTGAAAAACAGGCGGCATGTGCTGCGCCGATAAGCTCTTCCGGATTGGTGCCTTTCTGCCCTTCGAAACGGGTGTTAAAGCCGTAAGGTTGCTGGTTCAGTACACCACTTTCTGTGCTGACTGTGCCTTTGCCTTTGATATCGCCTTCCCAATGCGCCGAACCTTTCTTATGAATGGTCATATCATTCCTCCTGTTGGTAAAGAAGGTAAGTATAGACAACGTCGCTCAGTTTGCCGGGCATGAGGCCGGATGCAGGGCCACTTCGCCCAGCAACGCATTCGCCTGCACCAGCGACGTCTGGTTGATATCGGCTATACACTTCGCGCCTGTTAAGGTCATCGCGACTTTCATTTCGTTTTCAATCAGCGTCAGCAGATGTTCGACGCCACGTTGGCCATGTGTGGCCAGCGCGTAAACAAAGGCCCGTCCCAGCAGAACAGTATCTGCGCCCAACGCAATCATGCGCACCACATCAAGCCCATTACGGATGCCACTGTCGGCAAGTATCGTCATATCCCCCTTCACCGCATCCGCGATGGCCGGTAAGGCACGAGCCGAAGACAACACGCCGTCCAGCTGGCGTCCGCCATGGTTTGAGACCACAATGCCATCGGCACCAAACCGCACCGCATCGCGGGCATCTTCCGGATCCAGAATGCCTTTAATCACCATTGGCCCGTCCCAGAACTCACGGATCCATTCCAGATCTTTCCAGGAAATCGACGGATCGAAATTCTTTGCCAGCCAGCCAATATAGTCTTCCAGCCCGGTCGGTTTGCCCAGATAGGTGGAAATATTGCCCAGATCGTGTGGTCGGCCCTGTAGCCCAACATCCAGTGCCCAGCGTGGGTGCGTGACAGCCTGCCAGTAGCGGCGCAGGGCCGCGTGCTTGCCGCTCATGCCCGAGTGCGCATCGCGATAGCGTGCGCCCGGCGTTGGCATATCAACGGTAAACACTAACGTGGTGCAGCCCGCCGCTTTCGCCCGCTCAAGGACGTTACGCATAAAGCCGCGATCGCGCAGCACATACAGCTGAAACCACATGGGCCGACTGATTTGCGGTGCCACTTCCTCAATCGGGCAAACGGAGACGGTCGATAAGGTAAACGGAATCCCTTTGCCCGCCGCAGCGCGCGCGGCCTGCACTTCCCCCCGACGCGCGTACATGCCACACAGCCCAACCGGTGCCAGCGCGACGGGCATGGACAGCGTTTCACTGAACAGCGTGGTTTCCAGGCTGAGCGCCGACATATTCCGGAGAATGCGCTGGCGCAGCGCCACGTCTGACAGATCGGCAACATTCCGCCGTAGCGTATGCTCTGCATAGGCACCGCCATCCAGATAATGAAACAGAAAAGGCGGTAAAATGCGCTGCGCGGCGGCGCGATAGTCACTGGCGGCAGAGATGATCATCAGCGGTTTTCCTTGTGATTGTGCAGGTCATGACCCGGCAAACGCGTAATTCGCGCCTGCCTGGCTTCGTCTTCATCAAGTGTTTTCATCGTGGTGTGAACAAAACCCAGATGATCCATGGCGGCTGACCGGGCAGCCTCGGCATCGCCCAGTAAAATCGCGTCGAGCATCGCCCGGTGCTGATCGGTCAGGCGGTCAAAAATCACCGGTCTGATGTACATCAGCTTACGACTGTGCAGCATGGACGAGTGCAGTAAATCGAATAACCCCCGCATGGTTTGCAGCAGCACGATGTTATGTGAGGCTTCTGCGATGGCCAGATGAAAGCGCAGATCGGCCTGCCCGGCCAGATGGGGATCGTCACTCTCTTTCATCGCCAGCGTGGCATCAAAGGCGTACCGCAGACGCTCTTTATCTGACTCGGTAGCCCGTAGTGCCGCATGCCAGGCCGTGCTTCCCTCTATCGCATGGCGCGCTTCAAGAATGTCGTAACGGTAGTCTGGATCGTTGGCGAGAAGCTGACGAATGGGCTCGACGATGCGCTGCTCAGACCAGGGCTCCTGCGGCTGACGCAGCCAGGTACCGTCACCGCGCCGACTCATCAAAACGCCGCTGCTGATCAGTTGCTGAATAGCTTCACGCAGCGACGAACGGGAAACGCCCAGCGCGGCCGCCAGCTGACGCTCGGCGGGCAAACGCATGCCCGGCTCAAGCTGATGATCGCGGATATAGTGCTTAAGCCGCATCGGTAAAGGATCGTTTGGTGTCATGGGATCATCCAGGGAAAAACGTAAGCCTGCAGCGTGGTCATCACCCCAACCAGGCCGGTGAAGATCAGGCTGTGCTTTACGGTGAAGCGGAACAGATCGGACTCTTTGCCGACCAGACCGACCGCTGCACAGGCAATAGCGATCGACTGGGGAGAGATCATTTTACCGGTGACGCCACCCGTGGTATTCGCTGCCACCAGCAGGATATCGGAAACGCCAATCTGCTGCGCCGTGGTGGCCTGCAACGCGGCAAACAGCGCGTTGGAGGAGGTATCCGAACCGGTAAGAAACACGCCAAGCCAGCCCAGAAAGGGGGAGAAAAAGGTAAAGGCATGGCCCGTGTGCGCTAAGGCCAGCGCCAGCGTGGCTGATAAACCCGAGTAGTTCGAGATAAAGGCAAAGGCCAGCACCATACCAATGGAGTAGATGGGCAACATCAGGGATTTCAGTGTTTCGACAAATGTCCCGACTGCCGCTCTGGGTTTCATTTTCAGAAAGATAATCGCCACAATTGCCGCAATCAGAATGGCAGTGCCGGTTGCAGACAGCAGATCCAGTTTAAAAATGGCGGGCCAGGCGCTGGGCTGTGCCACAACCGGCGGTATCCGGGTAATCCAGTCATGCAGGCCAGGGACGGGAATGCTCATCACCCAGTTGGCCAGTGCACCCCCTTTGGCAAACAGCGCTTTAAAGGGCGGGATACTCCACAGCGTTACCGTTGCGGTGAGAAACAGGAAGGGCATCCAGGCGCGAATGACCTGCTTTGTCGTATACGTCTGCTGACGTGCGGGTTGCGTCGCCGTCTGATTTTCGGCATCGCTGAAGCGAAAGATGCGAACCGGCTGCCAGACGCGCAGAAACAGAGTCAGGGAAACCAGTGATGCCAGCGAAGAGATAATATCGGGTAACGCCGGGCCCAGGAAATTTGAACTCAGGAATTGGGCTATCGCGAACGACCCACCCGCAACCATCACCGCCGGCCAGGTTTCTTTCACCCCGCGCCAGCCATCCATGATCGCCATGATCCAGAACAGCACGATGACGGTTAAAAAAGGCAGCTGGCGTCCGGCCATCTGACCGATGGCAAAGCTGTCCAGACCGGTAACCTGCCCGGCGACAATAATGGGAATACCCATCGCACCAAACGCCACCGGCGCGGTATTCACGATCAGGCATAACCCTGCGGCATAAAGCGGATTAAAACCCAGCCCTACCAGCAACGCAGCCGTGATCGCCACCGGCGCACCAAAACCTGCCGCGCCCTCTAAAAAGGCACCAAAGGAAAAACCGACAATCAGCATCTGTAAGCGCTGATCCGGCGTGATCGACAAGATGGACGCGCGAATGATATCGAACTGTCCCGTCCTGACCGAGATTTTATAGACAAAGACCGCGGCCACGATAATCCAGGCAATGGGCCACAGGCCGTACAGGAAGCCGTAGGCCGCTGAGGCCAGCGCCTGCTGCCACGGCATATGATACAGCAGCAGCGCAACTCCCAGCGCCAGCATGACAGTGATGGTGGCAGCCTGATGGCCTTTCATCTTTAGCTTAATCAACGCAAAAAAGAAAAACAGAACAGGCAGTAACGCAATCAGGCTGGAGAGCCAGATGTTATTGAGCGGATCATAATTTTGCTGCCAGACCTGCATGCCGTTATCTCCAGAAAGGTGATGAGAGCGATGCGCGACGGGCATAAACACAGGGCGCATCTGTCACGCCCGCTCTGCTTATTGGTCCTACCAATTTTGCCAGTTAGGGCTTATCCGTTACAGATACTTAACCCGCTGTTAACCCAAGGCAACAGTTACGGCTTTAATTTTAACGTTATGTGAACCACTGAAAAGGTTTAGCTGTTTTGGTCGGACCAATCACGGTTGTGTAAAGGCGTATTTGTAACTTTGCGGATGAAAACGCAGATTTAACCCGACCAGTCCAATCGTAACGCCGCACTGGAGCCACCAGATCGTGGAGAAATCCCCGGTCAGTGCATGTAACTGACCGGCGATAAAGGGCATACTGCCGGCAATAATAAAGCCAATCCCTTGCATGAACGCCACCAGTCGTCCGCCCGCATGCGGATGCGCCAGATGGTCCAGCGCCAGCACCAGCGCCAGGGGAAAAGCACCACCCAGACCCACGCCCGCCATTCCCACCCACAGCCATGGATGGTAAAGCGGTGCAAACAGGAGGCCAAGCATACCGCTTAGCTGAAAAATCAGCGTTAACAGCAACAGCGGCCGTCGATCCGGGCCGCGCGTCAACAGCGGAAACACCATCGCCCCGGCGACCTGGCAGGTAATCATCACGCCCAACAGGCTTCCGCCCGCCTGTGCGCTCCAGCCGAGTTGATGGTAGAAATCAGGCAACCATGCTACGCAAATGGCATAACCGCCATTCACTAAACCAAAGCTGAGCGCCAGCATCCAGGCGCGCGCGTTGCGCCATAGTGAAGGCATCACGACCGACGCGCGCGCTGGCGACGTCACCCCGGGCATCCACGCCCAAAGCAGGATGGCCAGCAGCGCAGGCACGGCCCAACTGCTGAGGGCCATCTGCCAGCTCAGGTGAGCACTTAACCACGGTGTTAATGCGGCACCCAGTCCGCCCCCGCCCATCAGGGCCGCAGACCACAGCCCGGTCATCATCGCACTGCGTTGTGGAAAGCGTTGGCGGATAAAGCCCGGCATCGCCATTTGCACTATCCCGATACCAATGCCGCCCGGTAGCGTGCTCCCTACCAGCGATTCGCCTTGCGCCACAAAAAGGCGGCTGAGGAGCGCCAACACTAACAGCGCCAGTCCGCCACACAGCAGTCCGCGCAGTTGAACACGCTGCATAAGTGGTGCGCTGATTAACGCTATCGCTCCCATCATCATCATGGGAATCGCAGGCAGCAGTGACGCTGCCAAGGCGGAGAGCCCAATGCTTTCGCGTAACTGATCCAGCAACGGACTGACGGAGGTCATCAGTGGACGCATATTCAGTCCCGCCAGCACCAGGGCGGTAACGATCACAATATTCTCTTTTTTCATGGGCCATCCTGGAAGTAAACCTTGTCAGCCTGACAGCTGTGGTTACTATTTGGAAATGGAATATCATCATGACAGGCAGTGGAAAAATGAATCGCCAGCCTATGTTCACGCCCCAGCAGCTTCTGAGCTTTGTTGCGGTCTGCGAAACCGCCAGCTTCACCCGTGCCGCCGATCGCGTGCACCTGTCGCAATCAACAGTGAGCCAGCAGGTGCGGCGACTGGAAGAGAGGGTGGGAAAAGCCCTGCTGGCTCGCTCATCACATCAGGTAACCATCACGGAGGAAGGCGAGAAGCTGCTGGGTTATGCCCGCCGTATCATTGCCCTGAATGGCGAAGCACTCGATGTGTTGAGCGATAAGTGGCGCGATGGTGTGCTGCGGCTTGGCGTTCCGGAAGATTTTGCGGCCCCTACGGCTGCCCTGCTGGCGCAGTTCAGTCGCGAACATCCCCATATGCGGCTGGATGTGATGAGCGGGATGCAGGTAGAACTACGTCGGGCCTGGCAGCGGGAGGAACTGGATATCATGCTGATTAAGCAACCTTACGGTGAACGCCCGCTGGCTTCCCGACCCGAGCCGCTGTTATGGCTGGACAGCGCCGCATATCCCTGCTTTGAGCATTCGCCGGTGCCGCTGGTCCTGTTTCCTCAACAGGGACTTTATCGCGAGGAGATCTGCCAGACGCTGGATGGGCTGGGCCGCAGCTGGCGCATCGGTTACAGCAGTGCCAGCCTTGTGGCCCTGTCTGCCGCCAGTGCCCAGGGCCTGGGCGTTACGCTGTTGCCTGCCAGCTGTCGTCTGCCTGCACACCGTGTGCTGGGCGACCAGCAGGGCTTGCCGGTGATTGACACTTTTGAGCTGGCGCTGTTTTGTCGCCAGCCGGATGAGGCGCTTCAGCGCCAGCTGGCAGAGGCACTGGTGACATTTGCCGATCTGCACTGGCAGTGAGTTTTTCACTGACAGGCAGTGGTAAAGGACGCTGTAAAACCAGAAACCGCGTGCAGATGCGGACGCGCCCCCTGTCAGAAAGCTGGCATGGGGCGCGGACAGCCGAATGAAGGCGACGCTAAACCCGAGCCTCCCTCGTCTGTGACATTAACGCCATCGCAAGCGTATAGAGATGGGCGCCATCAGAAGCCACCGGATCGTCTTCGGCATAACATCCAATCATAGAGGCCACTTTATCTGCCGATAAGCTTTCCCCATAGAGATGCAATGTCAGGACTGCACGACCTACGATTTTAAGTACGTCTTCATGCAAGATCTGCGGGATATTATTCAATGAAAAAATCCTCTGCCAGTAGTGATATCGATGTATCCTCCTCAATATAAAGGCGTTTACAAGTCGTTTTCATCTTCTCTTCTGGCGATACTTTTGCATTATTAATGCGTTAATTCCGTCGCAAATGCGGAATAATCTGATTAACTTTAAATTGTGTATTACAAAGAAAATATTAGAAAAAACATTCTTAATCTTAATGGCTTAGTCCATGTAAGCGGTTTCACATCTGACGTTTTAATTGATTAAAATTTCCCAACTAATCTTTTTCATCTTCAGTTTATTCTTAGATAAAAGCGCCGCCCGGCGCAGGGTTTGCAGGTTAACATTGCTGTTGTGTACGCTTTCTGACAGACTTGCGCTCGCAATGATGCCCCAACTTACAGCCGCAGAGGCCGCACCCGTGACCGCTTTTTCCTCGCTTAATTCTCTTCCCGATAGTCAGCTCGATAACCTGCGCGAGATGGGCTATACCCGCATGACGCCGGTCCAGGCCGCCTCACTGCCCGCTATCTTAGCCGGACGCGACGTTCGTGCGCAGGCAAAAACCGGCAGCGGCAAAACGGCCGCATTTGGTATTGGCCTGTTGCATCATATCGACAGTGCGCGTTTTCAGACTCAGGCGCTGATTTTATGTCCGACGCGAGAACTGGCCGATCAGGTCAGCAACGTTCTGCGGCAGTTAGCGCGCTTCACGCGCAATATCAAAATCCTGACCTTATGCGGCGGCCAGCCCATGAGTGCGCAGCGCGATTCGCTGGTGCATCCGCCGCAGATTGTGGTCGGTACGCCGGGCCGTATTCTTGACCATCTCAAGCGCGAAACGCTGCAGCTCGACAGTCTGCGCACGCTGGTGCTGGACGAAGCCGATCGGATGCTGGAAATGGGCTTTCGTGACGATATGGAAACCATTATCGCCGCCACGCCCGCCGCGCGTCAGACGCTGCTGTTCTCTGCCACCTGGCCAGACGGCATTGCAACACTGAGCCAGCGCTTTCAACGTGATGCGCTGAGCGTCGTGACGGAAGAGGTCAGCGAACTGCCGGCAATCGAACAACAATTTATTGAAGCGACGCACGGCGAAAAATTGTCGCTGCTGATTAGCCTGCTCAGCGAACGCCAGCCATCGTCCTGTGTGGTGTTCTGCAACACCAAACGCGAATGTGATGATATTGCCGCCGCGCTTAACGCCCGCGATATCAGCGCCCTGCCCCTGCATGGCGATCTCGAACAACGCGATCGCGAACGTGTGCTGATCCGGTTTGCTAACGGCAGTGGTCGCGTGCTGGTGGCGACAGACGTCGCGGCCCGCGGCCTGGACATCAAGTCGCTGTCGCTGGTGGTGAACTACCAGCTGGCGTGGGATCCCGAAGTGCATCTGCATCGTATCGGCCGTACCGCGCGGGCGGGCGAAGAAGGCGCTGCCGTGAGTTTTGTCGCGGCCGATGAAATGGCGCGCGCGCATGCGTTAGAAGATTTCCTGCAGCAGAAGCTGCCATGGGTTGCCGCCAGTGCGCTCAGGAAAAGCAGTAAGCCGTTGCCGGCAGCCATGATGACGATTTGCATTGATGGTGGGCGTAAGGCCAAGATTCGGCCCGGCGATATTCTGGGTGCGCTGACAGGAGAAGCAGGCTATCGCGCCGATCAGATCGGTAAGATTGATCTCACCCCGACGCATGCTTATGTAGCGATTGAAGCGGCTCAGGCAAAATCTGCGCTGGTCAAACTTAAGCAGGGCAAAATCAAAGGCAAAACCTGCCGGGCTGTACTGCTGAAAGACTAAAAGAAAGGGCGAGAATCATTCTCGCCCTGCCGATTATGGCTCATCGATCCGCATAACGTGCAGCGTGGTTTTGTCACCTTTTCCGTGCACTTTACCGCTGACGCGAACTTTGTCGTCAGCGGAATAGGTTTTGCCATCGAACGTTTTCTTCGGCGCAATAATGGTTAAAGTGCCGGTGCTGTCACGAAACTGATAATTATTGTCCGCGACTTTTTTTACGATATAACCTTCCAGCGTGACGTAACCGCCCTGGCGAAAGTCACGAATCTGATCGATGTGCGTCTGTCCTGTGTCTTCTGACCCTTTGTAGCCTGCATCCTGTTTATGCTGTGGCGGCGGCGTATCACCTGCCTTGAAGCCACCTTCTTCCGCGTAAGCCCCTGTGGTCGCTACCGCCAGTAAGGTCGCCAGTACTAATTTTTTCATCGCTTACTCCTTTATAGAGAAAAGTATCCATGCTGCGTTCTCACTGTTAAGCCTGGCACAATAATCGCTTAACGTGCGTTTTCCCCTCTCACCTTTTTCCGAAGGCTGCCGATAACTTCATCACACCCTTTTTCACCTGCTGCGCTGACGCTGAGGCAACGATGGATAATTTTCAGAAAGAGATCGATGAGAGAGCGAATCTCGCCTTATCGAATAAGTTTGAGCTGCTGCTGTTTCGCCTTGGCTCTGACCAGTTAAAAGGTAAATCAGAGCTGTTTGGGATAAACGTATTTAAACTGCGTGAAATTGTTCCGATGCCGCCGATTACGAAAGCTGCTGGCATGCGTTCGCCGTTGCTGGGCATGGCGAGCATTCGTGGACAGTTCATTCCTGTTATTGACCTGCCTGCGGTAGCCGGTTGCGTGCCTGAAACGGGCCTGAATCTGCTGCTGGTGACCGAATACGCGCGTAATACGCAGGCGTTTGCCGTCGAATCCGTTGAAAACATCGTGCGTCTTAACTGGAGCCAGGTTCATACCGCTGAAGCCGGTATCGGTGGACGTAACATCACCAGTATCGCGTGCCTGGATGACGACGAACAAAAAAGCAATCTGGCCATGGTGCTGGACGTCGAACAGATTCTCTATGACATCATCCCGTCCGTTCGTGGCGTGGAGCCTGAAGCGCCGAAAGAGCGTCAGTATAAAATGAAGCCCGGTTCCGTCGCGATTGTGGCTGAAGACTCCAAAGTTGCCCGCCAGTTGCTGGAGCAGGGCCTGAAGAGCATGGGCATTCCTGCCGTCATGTGTAACACCGGCCTGGAAGCGTGGGAAAAAATCAAAGCGATCCACCAGCAGGCTCAGTCGCAGGGTGAATCCATTCACGACAAGATCGCGCTGGTGTTAACCGACCTGGAAATGCCGGAAATGGACGGCTTTACGCTCACGCGTAACATCAAGCGCGACACCACGTTGCGTCATATTCCCGTCGTGATCCACTCCTCGCTTTCGGGCAGTGCTAACGAAGATCACGTTCGCAAAGTCGGGGCTGATGGCTATGTTGCCAAGTTCGAATTAAACGAACTGTCGGATGTCATTTTCAAAGCGCTGGAAGCCGCAAGTTAAAACGTAGCGGGCAGCACAACCCTGCCCTGCTGTCACCTAACGTTCAATACATGAGACTATGAAAATGCAGAGTGAAGCGCTTCCTGTCGTACGTAAACCCCTGTTCCGCGGGCGTTTACGTCAGCTGAGCTGGATTGCAATGGTGATAGCCTGTCTGGCGTTCTGGGCCGGCGTTCTTGTGCTGATGGTATAAGCGCAGCCTGGAAACCGGCTTCTACATTTCGCGAAAAGGGAATGAAAAAAGGCTGCCACTGGCAGCCTTTTTGATTACGGTAAATGCACAACGCTATAACGCTCTTTAGCCTTTTCAGAGCGCCTGTGGCTGACTCTGAGTTGCAATCCTTGTCGCGTTAATCTGAACAACGACCGTTTTGCAAAAAATGCATTTTGCTCCATGCGGGTTGGCTCTTGTCACATCGAAATGTGATGTACGGTACTGCGAGCCATTACAGTGAGGACACTTGAAACGCGTAATTTTCAGTCCTTAGAGACCAACAACGTTTGCAGCAGCTGGGCCTTTAGCACCATTTTCTACTGTAAATTCAACTTGTTGACCTTCATCTAAAGTACGGAAATCAGTACCCTGGATTGCAGAGAAGTGTACGAATACATCTTTGCTGCCGTCCTGAGGAGAGATGAAACCGAAGCCTTTCTCAGCGTTGAACCATTTAACGGTACCGCGGATTTTGTTAGACATGTTTAATTCCTTAAATAATTGAGCCTTCCGGCGTAATGGCCTGAGAACAGATTTCAATCAGAACGTAAGAGAAGACTCAAAAAGAAGGAATGTCTCGCGACAGGCTTAGAGATGAGAACTGCTGTAGATACTTACTTTGATAGCGTCTGTTAATCAAACCGACGATTCATTAGGTCACATCCTCGCGTTGCATGCAAGGGTTATTTTGAAATCGATGCAAACAGGGCAGATAAGCCAGACGACGTGCCTCTGCCCTGTTCTGCCCTCAGCCTTGGCGAATGTGGATTCTGTGGCCCTGCTCACCGGCTGCCAGATCGTCACGCAAGGTTAACTCGGGGATCGCGTAATCCCCGCCGTTTTGCCGATAATAGCCAACAGGTGCAGTAATAAACAGGTTATCGAGCCGCTTACTCAGTTCCTGACACAGCGCATCAAAACGTACGCTATCGATCCGGCCGGTACGGTAAACCGTGAACGGCGGCAGCACGTCAAAGCCGGGGTAAAACAGAATGCCATGCTGAATGGGAAACAAGATGTCATCAATATGCCCATTGATGCCGCGAGGACTGTAATGCGATGCCCATCCGCCCATCGTGACCACCAGCATGGCGCGCTTCCCTGCCAGCGTACCTTCACCGTAGCGATCGCCCCAGTGCGTATCTGAATGTTCGCCTACGCCGTAGGCAAACCCGCAGGCATAAACACGATCGATCCAGCCTTTCAAGATGGCGGGCATTGAGAACCACCATAACGGGAACTGCAAAATCACCGCATCGGCCCAGAGTAGTTTTTCCTGTTCCTGCTGGATGTCTTCGCTTTGAAAACCGCCTTCAAAAGCCTGAGTGGATTCCAGTGAGGGAGTAAACCGTTCGGCATGTTGGCGATGTTGTGTGTCGGCAGGCGATACGCGCGCCTCCCAGTTCATGGCATAGAGATCGGAAACGCGCACCTGATGGCCCAGCCGTTCCAGATGACTGACGGAAAAACGCGCCAGCGCACCGTTAAGCGAGCGGGGTTCAGGGTGAGCAACAACGATTAACACATTCATAAACTATCCCGTGTTGATAAAAGAGACAGGTAGCCTGCGCCTGATTGTGCTATCAGTAAAAGTAAAGGAACGGATAGTCGCTATAGACAGGACTGATACCATGAAGCCCGATCTGAATTTGTTGATCACGTTAAACGTCCTGCTACAGGAAAACAGCGTCAGCCGTGCCGCTGAACGGTTAAACCTTTCCCAGCCTTCCGTCAGTGCCCGGCTGGAACGCCTGCGTACTTTATTTAACGATCCGCTACTGATTCCGCTTTCCCATGGTATGCGCCCTACGGCACGAGCAGAAGGATTACGCCTTTCGCTTGAAGAACTGGTTACCAGGATCGATGAAGTCGTAGCCGAGCCGGGACCCTTTGTGCCCGCAGAGGCAGACATCACCTGGCGCATTGCCGCCACGGATTATGGTGCGCAGACGGCGCTGATGCCGTTGATGAATACCTTACGTCAGGAAGCGCCGGGCACCCGGCTTGCCATTCTGGATATGAAACCGGCGTTGATTGCACAGCAGTTAGAAAAAGGCACGGTCGATCTGGTGCTTCATCTGCGTGACGACGTGCCTGACGGGCTGCATGTCCGCCCACTGTTTCAGGAGCGCTATGTGGTAGCAGGCCGTCAGGGTCATCCCGCCCTGCATTCTGCTATCACCGCCGAAGCGCTCTGCGCGCTGGAGCATGTGGTGGTGTCGCCAGACGGCGGCGGCTTTCGTGGGGTGACGGATAGCGTGCTGGAAGCCAGAGGATTGAGCCGGAAAGTGGTACTCTCTGTACCCCACTTTTTGCTGATGGGCACCGTGCTGAGTACCAGCGATTTAGTGGCGTTGATGCCGGAGAGAGTGGCGGCGATGATGCCGGGATTAATGACCGTGCTACCGCCGATTACGATTCCGGGCTTTGAGCTGGTGATGCTGTGGCATGCGCGATCGCACCGGGATTTGGGGCACAGGTGGTTGAGGGAGCGGGTGGTGGGGAGGTTTCAGGATGGGAATATGGTGAGGTTCTGAAGTACTATTAAAGTAATTAATATCATAAAGGTGAGCGATATGGATAAAGAGATACACGCCGAAGCGAGTAAGTTTTTAAGTTACATTTTACGGCATAAACCTGAAACGATTGGGTTAACTCTCGACGCGGAGGGGTGGGCTGATATTGATACATTGATCCGCCTTTCAAAAGTAAAAGGCCATCAATTTGATAAGGACCTCATTCGCACTATTGTTGAAAAAAGCGCGAAGAAACGTTTTACCCTCTCTCCTGATGGCTTACATATTCGAGCCGCACAAGGACATTCTTCTCAGCAGGTGGATATCCGTTATGAAGAAAAAACACCTCCTGCTCTTTTATATCATGGGACTGCTACACGCTTTCTGGTATCTATCTTTGGGGAAGGCCTTAAACCTCAAAGTCGTCAATATGTCCATTTATCTGGCGATGAAAGTACAGCAATTCAGGTTGGCATGCGTCACGGAAAACCTGTCGTTTTGAAGATTCAGGCTCGGACCATGCATGAACAGGGTTTTACTTTTTTTCAGGCTGAGAATGGCGTCTGGTTAACAGAGAAAGTGCCTTATCAGTTTATTCAGCAATAATTACTATTCACCTCCGTCTCGCTCTGTCTTATAGCGGGATGATTCAAGGCTAGCCATTTTCAGCCATTCATTAAAGCTATCTACATAACCTCTATTTTCCCAGCCAGGCGAAGCAAAAGCATGTACATAATAGACTCTTGGATCACCTGTTGTGTTTGTACCATCAAAACAAGCTATATCGTTAGAGTAGTTTAATTTAGCAAATGGCACTAATTTTCGAGTAGGGTATCTTTCTTTTAATTCATTCATCCAGAATGAAGATGATTCCTGAGATTCACAAATAAAAGACCACGGCTCAATGTCAGGAATAATATCCATAGACATTATTTCAGCATAGGAAGCCGGATATCTAAAATCATCAGGAAGTTCGTCCTTTGTGTATAAATAAACACCCATTTATTACTTTCCTTTTCCTGTTACTCTGGGAGGTTCAGTTGATCCATAAGGATTATTGGTACAAAAGCCACCAAACTGTTTATTTATTCTACCTGTTATTGCCTCCCCCCAAGTTTGAGGAACAAAATCACGTTTTCTGTCTGCAAAACGTTCAACTTCAGAAGGTGTTAATGTCTCGTTATAGCTTCTTACATTCGCTTCAATATTTATACCTGCTTCTCTGGCAGCCCTGATCCTCGTGTTATCAATGCTGGTCCTTTTCCATCAGGAATTTTGATAACATCCACTGGTTCTCCCTTATTTCAGTAATTGTTTAGGAGTAGCAAACCCACATTCTTTATCTATGGAATAACGCCCTCCATCCCATCTATAAGCTTCAATCTCATTACATATTAATCTAATATTTGTAAAGGGATTCCCCTCATCATCATAGTTGCTAAAAACCCTCCAAATCATCTCACCATCTCCATTTAGATAATAAATATTCCGTGCGCACTCAACTTTCCCATATAGATCCTGCATATCTAATCGATTAATAACTACAATTTTTTTTCCATCATCAAGCAGAACTTCGCTCAAAACATTATCATTCATTATCACACTCTCACTTTATCGGTCCAGGAACACCAAAGCTAGTATCTGAAATTTGATCTAAAAGTTGATATTGCACATTTCCGCTTTCGGAAGCTCCAAATTCAGGTTGAGCGGCGACCTTAACAACTTGCATTCTTGTAACAGCTGGTACAGTAACCTCCGCAACTTGTGTTGGTACGTTTGGTAAGGCCAGATGTTGTTGAATTTGCTTAGGGGTCATTCCTGCAATTTCATCCGCCCGAACCAGAAATGCACCTATAGGGTTATTTGATGTAGAAACACGCACAAAAGTCAAATCTGATGTCATCGTGAATGTTCTAACCTGTGTTGCTGAATCATAAGGAGCATTCCAGCCTCTATTGATGAAAGGAGCATTTGCTTCGTCTGCACTTATGGCCTTAACATTAGATATCATGCTAATTTTAGATGGATATAATGTTGCTGCCGCAGTTTTACCGATACCTACTGCACCGCCAGCGCCAATACCGCCTGGTACTATAGCTTCCGATAACTGAATACCGATATTATGCAGACATATATACAGCTCGTCCTTACAGGTCTGTAACGCGACTTGCTCCATCCGTGCAATTGCAGGTGTAGCGGCGGCGAGTAAACCACCACCCAGACCGGCGGGGATCGCAACTGTCAGTGCATCATTTATCGCCTTACCACGCTCACACGCTGCACCAACCGGATTATCAGCACAGGATGCAATATCTTGACCGTGCTTTCTTACAAAATCTTTCTGACCTAGCTCTGTGCCGCCCCTCATTAAATTATTCTCAACCGTAACCTTCCCGGCCTGAGCAGCGGTAACCATATCTGCAGCCCCGCTCCCCGCCAGGCCCCCAGAAAGACCCGCTGCCAGTGTTGCCAGCGCCGATACGGTTTCTTTCTCCCTGTCATCCATCTCATAGGGCTGCTTGCCGTAGATTTCGCTCGCCAGCATGCCGGTCAGCTCGCCTGTCACCGCCTCTGCGGCCCCTGCTGCGATATTTTTGTCCTGTGCGGCCGCAAGCGCCGCATTGACAACCGCATGCGCCATTAACCGGCCGGCCGGGTCTAAATCTGAATGCCCGATCAGGTTGGCAATATAGGGGGCTGCGCCCCCGGCGGCGGCGCGGATATCACCCGAAGCCAGTCCCTGTACGGCAGCCGTTGCGGCTGTGACAATGCGCTGTACGCTGCCACCCACAGCGAAAGGCGAAGCACTGAGCGCACTATCGTAATAGCTCTGCCTGGCCTACTTGCTGATTTGCTCACTGGTCGGCGTCTTGCCCGGATTCGCTTTTTCCCAGTCCGTTTTAGCCTGCTGCAGTTTTTCCGGACTAGCCTGCTTCATGTCATTATTTGCAGCGCGCGTCGCTTCAATTGCGCCCTGCGTTTCGACAATATCGCCCACCTGGCTGCCAATCTCGCCAATCATCTGCGCGGTCTGCAGTCGCTGCTGTTCTTTCTCTTTGTTAAAGATCGGGCTGATGCTGTCGTTGGCATGTGCCGTGTCGCGACTCAGCGTGGCGGTATCCTGCTTCTGGTCAGCCTGATTACGCACCACTATCGTCCCGTCAGCCACCGCTGACCGGGTAGTTCCTTCAGCATGCCCTTTTCCGTCAGCGCCTGCCAGCATGGTGTTAGCCATATTCCCGGCGAACTGGCCCGCCATGCTGGCACCCGAGCTCATGCCGATGTCCTGATGTTCCGTTTTGTAGTCGGCCGCGTTATGCAGATCGGTAAAACCCAGCGTTCCCGTATCCAGACGGTTTTTATCCGCCCCGGCCTGAGATTTAACCGGACCTTGTTATAGAGACAAAAGTGAAGCTGCCGCATGAGCCATAACTGGACTCTTTCATGTCGCGCCTGACAGAGCGATTTTATTTACCGTAGGTAATGCTAAATCGCCACGCCCTGTCAGCTGACTGCCGTAATTAACTAAGTCTCCGTTGGCAGGGCCCATGACTTTTTCAGGTGGCGTTGATAATCCGATTCCGGCCTCAGTTATTAATTGAGCCGCTGACTAAATGAGATTGCAAAGTTGGTTCTGAGTTGTGTTGCTGTATTGAGAATGAAATGCTGATGCCAACGACGTTGGCTGGATCATCCTGTCCCTCACTGGCTGACAGATCTGTACACCAGTTAAAACGGCGTTCACCACCTGATTGGCAGCCAAACTCCTATTGCCCCTTTGACTGACCTACTGAGCCGCAACCACCGCCCTGTTAATAAGAAATTGATATTAAAATCAACGTACAATTGCGGTCTTTTAAGGGAAATAAAGCCCCCGAAGACCTCATCAGGGGCGAATGAAAAGCACTAAAGACTTCTGATCTGTTGCCCGGCGACATCTATCATCAGCCTGTCCTCTGGCTGAATGATATCCAGCATATCACCCTGCTGACAGAGAAAGGCAACACCGGCTTCGCGGGCAATAATGGCAGCGTGAGAGAGCGCACTGCCCTCCCGCAGGCAAATGCCTTTTATCTGCTTCACATCCAGACTGGCGACCGCAGAGGGAAAGATGTCATCGGCAATCAGAATCGCGGGGACATCCGGTGTTGGAAGCGTAATCTCACGACCGCTAAGGTGACACAGGGTGCGGTGCAGGATGTCTTGAATATCGATAAATCTCGCCTGCAGGTAAGCATCATCCAGTTGCCGGTATTGCTGACTCAGCGCCATGAGTACCTCATACCAGGCGGATTCGGCACAGCACCGCGCCGCACGAATCTTCTCGCAGGCTTCATCAAACATATCTGCATCATCCAGCAACGTGTGATGCCCGGCGAAAATAGCGGCTACCGCCTCGCCATAATTCGCTTCTGCCCGTTTATGCAGCGCATCCAGATCACAGAGAGTGTCAGCGATTGCCTGCTTCAGCCGTCGGCATTCCTGCTGCTCATCGGCACATGGACGCCGGTCAGGCTGCGCCAGCGGCAAGGGATAAAACACCGCTTTACCCTGCACCTGTCCCGTGTCCGGTACCGTTGTCCTGAGCGACATCGTTTCAGGTTGCTCGCCAAAATTTTCCGCTGCCAGAGAGGTGAACGCTTCCAGCGCAGCGCCCGCTTCGGGGCCACGTGCCGACAAGGTAATCTGATCGTTACAGCGCACCTGCAGCAGAGCAATCTGGTTGAGACTGTCTGGCGTGACACACTGGTTATCTTTTTTCAGTACCAACTCCGCATCAAAGCCAGCCAGCGTGGCCACAAGCCGTGAAGCAGGACGGACGTGCAGGCCATGGTGATTTTTTACGGTCACCGTGACCGATTGTGCGTCCTCGTGTGGGTTAACGGTGGCGACGCTGGCAACGGCACTATCAGGTGCAATACCCAGTTGTGCCTGCTTCGCCTCTAGCGCCTTCATGGCCACCGTCATCACCTTTTCGATATCGGCACCCGCCGCCGCACTGACGGTTGCCGCCAGCGTACCTTCCACCAGCGGTGCGGCACACAAACGCACTTTGGCCGCAATGGCAGGATCAAGCAGCTCAAGCGCCGTTTCTGCACTTAACAGCGCACTTCCCATATCCATCATGACCAGAACATGATCCGCATCTGCCACCGATTCGATCGCCGCCATCACTTTCACGGGATCCGTGCCAATCGGATGATCAGGATCGTCAATGCCGGCAGCGACCGCCAGCTTGCAGCGATCGCCGGTTAACATTTGTCGCGCCAGCATCTCCACGCCGTTACCCAGCAACGCACTGTGTGACACGATCACCAGATTTACCATGTGCTTCTCCTTAAGCTTTGGCGGCGGCAGCCAGCATCTGCATCATAAACATCACCGATGTTGCCCCCGGATCCTGATGACCAATACTGCGCTCTCCCAGGTAACTGGCGCGGCCTTTGCGGGCCTGCATTGTAATGGTGGCGTGAGCGGCCGTTTCTGCCTGCTCGCAGGCGGCATCCAGCGCGGCGATGACCGACATATTTTGCTCACTGGCGTGCCGCAGTGACGCCACCACCGCAAGCCAGACATCACACATCGTTTTATCGCCGGGTTCCGCTTTTCCTCGATTCACCACGCCTTCGGCCCCTTCGCGTATCATTTGATACAGCTCTTCCAGCGTCAGGCTCTGGTGTGCCTGTGTGACCTGCGCCGCCCGGATAAAGAAAGTGCCAAACAACGGCCCGCTGGCACCGCCCACATTGGAAAGCAGCGTCATGCCGGTATTTTTGAGGATAAAGCCAATATCCTTATCGGCAATCGCGGGCAGCTTCTCGACCACCTTACTGAAACCCCGGTGCATATTTAAGCCGTGATCGGCGTCGCCAATTTCGCGATCCAGGCCGGTGAGAAAATCACTTTCACGGGTAAAAACTTCACCACAGCGGTAAAGCCAGTTCACAATTTGGGCGCGGGTAAGTGACATGTCGAACTCCTTAACAGCCCCAGTTCAGGGCAGGTGTGTGTACCGGGGCATCCCACAGTGACAGGGCCTCATCATCCACGCTTAACAGCGTGATGGAAAAGCCCACCATATCCAGCGATGTGCAGTAGCTGCCCACCAGATTTCGCGCGATAGTGATGCCGCTTTCGTCGCAACGCTGAGCCAGGCGGTTATAAACACCATACAGTTCTGACAGTGGCGTAGCGCCCAGATTATTAACCAGCGCAATCACACGATCGCCGCGGGTTAATGCCTGCTTACTGTGTTTAACCTCTTGCCAGCTTCCGCTGTTTTGATCCCAGTGACGTAGGGTACGGCTGTAGTTGCCATTCTCCAGCAGCGTGTCGAACATCTCATCGGCCGTCTTGTCCAGCGAGGTAAAAGTACGGCGGTCGATGCCGGGTTCGCCATGAATCCCTACACCGAACTCCATTTCGTTGTCCTGAAGTTCGAACGAGCGTTTGCCGGCGGCGGGCACGGTACAGGCGCCTAACGCAATACCGATCGAGTGGCCCAGGTTATTGAGTTTACGTCCCAGCGCCGCACAGGCTTCCAGTGAATCGCCCCGCTCCGCTGCGGCGCCAAGCAGTTTTTCAATCAGTACCGTATTCGCCACACCACGTCGTCCTGTCGTGTAGAGACTGTCTTTTACGGCCACGTCATCGTCAACCACCACTGTGGTGACTTTTACACCGCTTTCGTGCAGCAGCTCGGTGGCGGTTTCGAAGTTGAGAATATCACCGGTGTAATTTTTGATTATCATCAGTACGCCTTCACCACCGTCAATTTTCATGGCGCATTCATACATTTTATCCGGCGTTGGCGAGGTGAAAATCTCACCCGGGCAGGCACCCGAAAGCATGCCCGGACCAATAAATCCGCAGTGCATCGGTTCATGGCCGCTTCCGCCGCCCGACAGTAAGGCAACCTTTCCGGCGACAGGCGCATCGGCGCGCGTCATACAAACTGGATCCTGATGCAGCGTCAGTTCAGGATGGGCACGAGCGAAGCCTGCAAGTTGTTCACTCAATACATCTTCCACACGATTAATCAGCTTTTTCATGGGTATGCTCCGTTAGCATCGGTTTGCCGCCGCTCTTGCCTTAGCAAAAGGGACAGCATTATCAGGAGAGCGAGACGGCGAAAAGCAGCGCGTCGGTGGAGTGATTCTTACGGAGTCGACAGGAAAAAAAATGCCCCTCTTCAGCGTTCCATAAGGGAACGTTTTGCTGCGTTATTATGTTTCGTTATGAAACGTTTTATCGCACTTACGGCGAAAAATGAGAGGCAAAGCAAGAAATCGGGATCGTTGCATGTGATCAATCTGTCTGAGCGATAAGCGTTTTATCCCCTCAGGCTGGCGCGCAGTCGCGTCCTTCCTCTCACATGGGTTCCGGGTAGTCTCTTAACCGCTAAGAGGCGATCGCGATCGCAACATGGCTTTTCGAGCGCGTTTATTGTTTCAGGATGGAACATAACTGGCCGTATGGCGTTCCATATAAGAACGTTGGCGTCAAAAATATTTCCCCTCACCGTTGATCGTAAAGTGAGTCGCGTACGCCGGTCATCATCCGGCTCACATCGCCAACTGAGCCAGAAAGATGCGCGCGTTCATCTTGCGAACATGTTCTTACTTGAGGGTGAAAGGAATGCCAAAAATTATTCAGTCTCCAGCGAAATATATTCAGGGCCCCGATGCCTTGTTGTCCTTTGGGGAATATGCCAAAAACCTGGCAAATCATTTTTTTGTGATTGCCGATGACGTTGTGATGAAACTGGCGGGCGATCAGGTCCTGTCCGGCCTTGCCAGCCACAGTGTGACCTGCCATGCCGAACGCTTTAACGGGGAGTGTTGCCGGACGGAAATAGAACGCCTGATGGCCCTTGTCGAACAGCATGGCTGCCGGGGCGTGATCGGACTGGGTGGGGGGGAAACGCTGGACACCGCTAAAGCCGTCGCCTGGTATCTGAAACTGCCGGTGGTGGTGATCCCGACCATCGCGTCGACGGATGCGCCTACCAGCGCGCTGTCGGTCATTTATACCGAATCCGGTGAGTTTGCTGAGTACCTGATCTATCCCAAAAACCCTGACATGGTGGTCATGGATACTACAATCATTGCCAAAGCCCCGGTTCGCTTACTGGTCGCCGGTATGGGTGATGCCCTGTCGACCTGGTTTGAAGCAAAAGCCTGTTATGACTCGGGCGCAACCAGCATGGCGGGAGGGAAATCGACCGCGGCCGCGTTAAGCCTGGCGCGTCTGTGCTATGAGACGCTTCTGGCTGAGGGCGAAAAAGCGCGCTGTGCCGCCCAGGCGGGCGTCGTCACGGAAGCCCTGGAACGTATTGTGGAAGCCAACACCTATCTGAGTGGTATTGGTTTTGAGAGCAGCGGTCTGGCTGCCGCTCATGCGATTCACAACGCATTTACCGTGCTGGAAGAGTGCCATCATCTTTATCATGGCGAAAAAGTGGCGTTTGGTACGCTCGCGCAGTTGGTACTGCAAAACAGCCCGACAGATGAGATCGAAACCGTGCTGAACTTTTGCCAGAAAGTGGGCCTGCCTGTCACGCTGGCACAGATGGGAGTGAAACACGGCATTGAAGAGAAAATAAGCGCGGTTGCCCATGCGGCCTGCGTGGAAGGCGAAACCATCCACAATATGCCGTTCCCGGTTAAACCGGACAGCGTGTACGCAGCCATTGTGACTGCGGATCTGCTGGGGCAGCAGTGGCTGTCACGTTAGCCGACTGCCGGTAACCGCTGGCCCGGGTATCACGGGCACCAGGCGTCCCTCTGACCGGATCTGTCAGAGGGATTTTCTATGGTTTTCTGGCGGAAAACGTGATGACGGGTTTACCTCCCCATAGCAATAATGACGGTTCAGTGGTGATTACGCAGTCATGGCAGCGCTGCAGTAAATATATGCAACGCGATAACTGGCAGACGCCACACCAGGCGCAGGGCCTGACCTATGAATCCATATGTCGACGCAAAGCCGCGTTGATAACCCTCGGTCAGGCGACGCTGGAGGATGCATGGGAATACATGGAAAACCGTGCCTGTGCGCTGCTCATTCTGGACGAATCAGCCTGTATTCTGACCCGCTGCGGCGCGCCTGAAACGCTGATGCAGCTTGACACATTAGGCATGCGGGATGGCAGCTATTGTGCGGAAAGCATTATCGGTACCTGTGCCTTATCGCTGGCGGCGCTTGAAGGTCAGCCCATTAAGACCCACGGCGAACAGCACTTCAAACGGGCCCTTCATCCCTGGTTTTTCAGCTCAACCCCAATATTTGATAATCATGGTCGCTTATTTGGCTCCATTTCTCTGGCCTGCCAGGACAAGACGCAGGCATCGTCAGATCTTTCTCTGACGTTAGCCATTGCCCGTGAAGTGGGCAACTCGTTACTGACGGACACTTTGCTTACCGAGTCCAACCGCCATCTGAATCAACTCAATGGCCTGCTGGAAAGCATGGATGACGGCGTGATGGCCTGGAACGAGCAAGGCGTGTTGCAGTTTCTCAACGCCCGGGCCGCACGGATGTTGCATCTGAATGCGCTGACCAGTCAGGGAAAAATGCTGGCGGATTTGGTGATCCTGCCTGCCCTGTTGCGTCGGGCCATCACCCAGGTTCAGGCGCTGAAGCATGTAGAAGTCACGTTTGAAAGCCAGCACCAGTTTGTGGATGCCGTCATTACGTTGAAACCGATTGTTGAACCCCAGGGCAACAGTTTTATTTTGCTGCTTCATCCGGTTGAGCAGATGCGCCAGCTGATGACCAGTCAGTTAGGCAAAGTCAGCCATACGTTTGAACAAATGCCTGAAGAAGATGCGGAAACACGACGTTTGGTTTGTTTCGGCCGTCAGGCCGCAAAAGGCCGCTTTCCGGTCTTACTGTGTGGGGAAGAAGGCGTGGGGAAAGAGCTACTCAGCCAGGCGATTCATAATGAAAGCGACCGGGCGAGTGGTCCCTACATTGCGGTTAACTGTCAACTTTATGCCGACAATTCTCTGGGAGAGGATTTTACAGGCAGTGCGCCCGGCGAGGATGAAGATGGCCGGTTAAGCCGACTGGCGCTGGCCAGCGGCGGCACGTTGTTTTTGGAAAAGATTGAATATCTTACTCCGGCTCAGCAGTCTGTGCTGCTTCAGGTCATCAAACAGGGCGTACTGACCCGGCTGGATGCCCGGCGGCTTATTCCTGTTGATATCAAAGTGATTGCCACAACGACCACTAATCTGGCCCATCTTGTGGAACAGAATCGTTTTAGCCGTCAGCTTTATTACGCCTTACATTCCTTTGAAATTGCCATACCGCCTCTGCGGGCGCGCCGTCACAGCATTCCCTGTCTCATTAACACCCGGTTGCGCAGGCTGGAAAAGCGGTTTTCATCACGTTTTAAAGTGGATGACGAGGTTATCACGCAGTTAATGCAGTATGGATGGCCAGGCAATGACTTTGAGCTCAACAGCGTAATCGAGAATATTGCGATCCGCAGTGAAAATGGCCATATCCGGCTAAGCAACCTGCCTGAATCACTGTTTTCTGAACAGGCTGATAATACTGCCGGCACGGCGTTGTTGCCGGATGATTTGTCTTTTCGCGCCATTGAAAAAGAAGCGATTCTTCAGGCAGCCCGAATGACGCATGGCAAGGTACAGGCTATGTCGGCGATGCTGAATATTGGACGCACCACCTTATGGCGAAAAATGAAACACTATGCGATTGATGCCAGTGAGTTCAAACTAAAGTAAGGGCTGTCGGTTATATTCGCCAGCCAATGAGGCGGTCAGTCTGCGCCTGACCGCCTTGTTATTTTGCTACATCATACCCGGGACAATGATTGCCAAAAAGATCAGGGCAATTAAGCTATGTTTTACCCAGTAATAAAGGGTCCGGTTACGCTTTTTCAGCTTCTGTCCGGCATCGCGAACAGCATTAACGTATTTAAAAATCCGGTTAATGAATCCCGTTTTGTCATTCTCATCATTGGGCGAGGCGGCTGCCGACATTAATGTATTGCCAACCCAGTGATTAACCGCCTGTGCCCAGCGCCATTTCATCGGCCGCTCAATATCGCAGAACAGAATAATGCGCGTTTGCTCGCTTTCATTCTGCGCCCAGTGCACATACGTTTCGTCAAAAATCACCGCCTGACCATCGCGCCAGCTATGGCGCTGGCGATCCACTTCGATGAAACAACGGTCGTCATTGGGCGTCACCAGGCCAAGGTGATAACGCACCGATCCCGCGTAGGGATCGCGGTGTTTACCTAAATGACTGCCTGCAGGCAGTTCTGCAAACATGGCTGCTTTGATGGACGGGATCTGACTCACCAGTGCCGTGGTCACAGGACACAGCTGCTGTGCTGAAGGGTGCACATCGCTATACCACTTAAGGTAAAAACGTTTCCAGCCACGTTTAAAGAAGGTGTTAAAACCTGCATCATTATGGCTTTGTGCCGCTTTGATGTGATCCTGAAGCCGTATCGCCTCCTCACGGATAACCTCCCAGTTATCGGTAAGCTGACGAAGTTCAGGAAAATCATCCGTCGGGAAATAAGGCTGTTTTGCCGGCAACCTGGAGAAGCCCGTCATAAACATATTGATGGGCGCCATAAAGGTCGAGTGATCAAATAACTGACGTGAAAACTTTTGCTTTTCTACACCGCGTGAGTGCGCATAGATAACGCTAATAATAAAAATACCAATGATAATGGCAGCCACCATACAACGTGTTCCTTGTGTTGCAAGAATGGAGTGTTTCTTGCGAAGAGTTATTGGGACTTTAATTTTTAGTATTGAAACGTAAAAATTTTTGTCATGCAGTGCGCTTTGCGTTATCACTCATGGCGAATAACGGCAGGTTGTTTAGTAAAGGTTTATAAAACGGAAGCGATCTGTCCGCACAGCGCGTCAGATCATCGCAATAACACTTCAACATCTGCCAGCATGTAAATAAATGTCGCGAGGCCGAAGCCTCGCGAATGTGTATGCATGCTAATCGTAATACGCTACCTTGCGATCGACGCCGTTTATATTCATCAGCACAAATCCGGTCGGCGTTGTTTTATTTGTCGGCGAGCCTTCTGCGGTCGCCAGGGTTACCACCCCTTTTTCATTGGCACCCAGCCCCGCTACACCATTGTGAAGACCAAAGCGCGCAGCGGGTTTTAGCGTCCCGACTTTTGTGACGTCATCAACCTGAGACATATCACTCTGGAAAAGTGAGCAGGATCCGGTGTCAAAGCGCGTCGGCCCGGTCGTTTTCAGGTTAAACATGGTCTCACCGCTGTTAGCGCGCAGCTTGACCCACACGCCAGCATAGGTGGTGCCCACCCGGTTGTAGCGAATATCCATAACAGCAGGTTGACCCATGTGGCAGGCATCCGCCCAGACGGTATCCAGCCGTTGTAGGTTGATCCACGTTTTCCCTGTACCCGGCATGTTAACGGGTGACGTAGCAGTCCCCGAAGGCGTGGTGTTATCCGCTTTGCCAATCAACTCAATAACCCATTGCTGATTGGGTGAAGGGAAAAACACCTGGCCCAGGCGATACCAGTTATCCGTCGCAGTATTATTCACGACTTTATAGCCACTGAAGTACCCTGCCCGTAGCGATCCACTCATAAACGTGCCGTAGTTCTCGTCGCGGCGATAGCCATACTCGAAAGTAGAAAGCCATTTGCCCGTGACCAGATCCTGGCTGAGCTTTGCGCCCGCCTGCAGGTTAATATGGCGCATTACCACGCGCGCATTATTGAGGATTAAAGGTGCACTACAGTCTTCGACGTTGAGCGTATCAATTGTCCAGCCGCCATCAGACAGATCGCCGGGATTACGCGTATGTTCAATCCACACGTTGCGCATAATCGCCTGTGTCATGCGCGGCATATAAAGCGTGGCATCGCCATAGCCTGTCTGGAAATTCGCGTTGCACAATTCAACCGCCGTGGAGTGATCCCACACGCCATTGGGCGAATTTGACCAGCCAATATCAAACACCCGTGAGTAGGTGGTATTGGTGTAGATTTGCTCAAACTTACTGTCGAGCGTGTCCTGCAGTTTAAAAATCGTGCCGCCACTGCGCTGGCCGCGAAAACAGCTAATATTGACGATTTGCCCTTCCACACAGATATTTTCAAAGAAAGGCTGAGTGTTGCTGCACATCTCAGGGGTGATGGTGGCTTTATTGGCAACAATATCCGCGCTGGCTTGCCCGTCCCAGGTGATACCACGGATCGTCGTCCTGCGGGCTTTAACCTTAAACAGCGTATTGGCGCTTTTGTCGGAGATAAGGGTTGTGCCAGGCAGAGAACCCAGCGCCAGGTCATCGCCGGCCAGACCAAAGAACGGCATTTCTGTATCACTCAGGTCCATTGGCATGATCAGGAAACGTCCGCCGGGAAAACGGACCGGTAAACCTTTCATATTTTGGCTGTAAGTTTGTGACCAGCCAAGAATACGTTTAAACGCATCGGTGTCATCGGTTACGCCATCGCCTTTCGCGCCAAAATGCAGGATGTTAACTTCACGTGGATCGTTAATCGAACGCTTCCAGTAAAAGTTATTGCCAACGGCGACTGTACCGCCATCGTCTTTTAACGTGGTGGTGCCGGTGAATCCCACAAAATCACCGCCGCCCCGGAAACTGGAGTCTTTGTCGTAGTAGCGTTTTAACACGGCAATTTCACCTGCTTTTGACGGCACGGTAGTACGCAGCTCAGCAAATGAGTTGACTTCAATCATGATATCCTCCTCAGGATAAGGGTTTATAAATCAATTAGTTAACTATTTTGACGATGAGGGGTGCCCACAGAGGGCATCCCAGAGATCGTTATGGGCATTGATGGCGCGCACAGTGCGAATGTCTGCCTTCTGCGCGTCATCGCCATGGGTGTAAATAGGGGAAAAGAGAATGCAGGCTGAATCGTTAGAGATGATGGGTTCAGGGCTGGTTATATTTGGACTGCTGCAACTTGTCGCGAGCAGCAGCATCATCAAGATTGAGGTTATCAGTCGCCACACGCTTCGCCTCCTCACTATTGTGTTGCTGTTGATGAGTAATCTTCGTCAGGCGGTCTGCCTCTTGCCTGGCCCCCTCGGCTTCTGACTGCGCCTGCTGTTGCACCTTGCCAATTTTTTTGCCACCAAAGTAACTGGCTCCCAAAGCCGCCATCAGCGCACCCAACGCAGCCAACCAGTGCCAGCCGCCGTTGGTTAACAGAGAAAAAAACGTCATGACTCCATCTCCTTACTTTGCCGTTTTTCATTGAGCAGGGTTTTCTGGCGAACAAACTGCGCAATCACGCCCATCGCCACCATGAAGGCACCGATAAGACCCAGATAGTTGTGGGGAAGAATGCTTTTTACGTCCTCCGGTAGCGTTTGCCAGGCATTGAGCGCAGAAGACGGAAACGACTGAACCCAGGCACTGAGCATCGATCCCAGCGAGGCAAGCCATACAGACCAAGTTTTAAACAACAATTTGGCGTGAGAAACAAACTGAAGCGTGGTGAAGCGCTGCATTAACAGCAAAATAATAATGACGCTTAACACCGCGATAATGAAAAGTAACCATCTCATAGTAACCCCCGGTAGACGTCATAGTTTCCGCTGCGCATCACTTCGGCATGACGCCGGACACGGCCCGGTGTCTGCCGCGCCCACAGGCTGTTGAGCATGGCCTCACCGGCCTCAACAAAGTTTTCCTGAGCAATCGCGTTGAGCATGTTTTTAAACTGCAAAATGCCATCTACGCCAAGCTGATAGGCCATACTCATCAGAACATCGGTACGCGCCTCATTACATTTCTCCAGCGCCAGCTTAATGGGCGCACGGCTTTGCATATCTGTGATCTTGTTTTCCAGAATGCATTGCTTCCAGACATCCCCGACCCGCCGGGGAACCCGCATGACATAGTTACTTAGCGATGCGCCTTTCGGGCCAATACGGATGCCGCCTGCAACGGTAGGAAACCCCAGCGTATCGAGATACGGCATTTCTGCGTAACCCTCTTCAAAATTCAGAATTGCAATAATCTGGCTCATAAAAACTCCTCATAGACGATGCAGACATAACCGACCGGACTGACAAAACATAAAACAAACTGATTAGTGCAGGGATAAACGCAGCGGCGATGTCGGGTGAACATGCAGCAGCATTGAAGCATTTACAAAAGGTCAGAAAGGATGGAGATGTCTGCGACAGGCGTAAAATCAGTGACGAAAAATTCGTTCAACGGACCGCATAGAGATGAACATGTGGCAGGCAGCAATTATCAAATCCTGATATCTCCTGGCTTCTCAGGCGCGGTGCGGCAATCGCGCGATCAACAGCCGATATCACTTGCCGCTGACAGATTTGCTCTGCGCGGCGAAGCGTGCGGGTTTCGGGTGGACAGTTAAGTGCTTCGTCAATACTGTGTTTGAGACGGTTAAGAGGTTGACGCCGCTGATGACGGCGAGTTCGTGCATTGCCTGTAAAAACGCTTTTGCCATACTGGATTATCGCCATAACTCCTCCTGTGAATGAGTCTTTGGCGATAGGGTGGCAGGCAAGCATTTTCGCTCCGTTGAACACGCCTGAACGTCGCGGAATGCTGTTCACAGGCACTCCTCCCGGCTGAATAATCAGTCAGGTGGAAGGGTAAGCAAAGGGTTCGGGCGGCATCTGATGACACTGCACGGTACGCATCCACCCCATCCCAAAGCTCATTAGCGTTGGGGGGTTGATTCGCGCTTGTGCAGCGCCTCAATTGTTTAAGAGCGTTTCATCCTGGAGGTAACAACTTTCTTCGTCCCTGCTCAAATTATTAACAGGTTCTTATGCTTTATCAAACACCACTGGTTAATTTATTTTTTACCATAAGTTAACTTTTTGAATTTAGACCGATTATTTTTTTCACTTAAGGATCATCAGTCTGACTGAATTGCCTAACCCAGAATATGATACTGCCTGGCCTGGCTCATGATCACCTTTGCCAGAACGGTTAAACTGCCCGCATCATTCCGGTCCAGATACCAGGTTTCGTAACGTTTATTATCTGAGATAACAGCAATTCTTTTATGCTGCAGTTGCAGGCGTTTGAGGTAAAGTCTGTCGTCCAGCGTAAAGATGTAGATGCCATCTCCGTCGAATGTCTGCACGCTAATGTCCACAAACAGCTGATCCCGTGGGGCAAATGTGTCTGACATGGCATCGCTGTTCATTGCGATTAACCGAATATGATCGGCCGGGCGGCCGCTGAACAAGATGCGGGCTTCCTCCTGCCCGTATTCGATAGCCTTAATCGTTTCAACGAAGTCATCCCCGACGGGAACCCCCATTGCTGACGTTTGCCCCAGGTCAAAACTGTTAACGCGAAACGTGCTTTTTTGGCACGGCATATCCTGCAGTAAATACGGTTCCGGGGTCTGCTCCATGCCATATTGCAACCATTCTACTCTGACACCCAGTAACTGGCTGAGCGCCAGAAGATTGCCGTTATCGGGCACGGACTGCGCGTTAAACCATTTCCACACGCCGGGTGCGGAAATCTGACAACCCTGCTGTTGCAGCGCACAGGCGACCTGCTTATTTCGGCCATGACCGGTGATGCCCGCACTTTCACACGCGGCGATCAGCCTGGCAGTGAACGCTTGTTTGATACTCTCTTTTTTAACCATCAGTTAATAATCAACCATGAAAGAGGTGCTGAATGTTATTTTCGTTATTGCTACCAGTTCATTTTATATTACCGCCCGTTGACTACCTAACGGCATTGCCAGGCATTTTTGATTATTGTTAACCGTTATTATGCCAAGCGAAGCATAAAATCAGGCGCTAAGCCGCGTCTGACCTCACCTTTCAGTAATCTTGTGTAAAAAATTGCGCCCTACCTTCATCGTTTCTGATGAACAACCTCCCTCTTACTGACTAAAAAGCGGCCAACAGGCGAAAAACTCTACCATTGAGTGGTGCGAAAAAAGCCATCTAAAAAAAACGGGAGCCTGCACAGGCTCCCGTTTTATTCACTAAAATGCGGTTATGCACGCAGGCTGTCGTCTCCCCAGCCAATCCATTTATAGGTCGTCAGCGCCTCCAGGCCCATTGGACCACGGGCATGCAGTTTTTGCGTACTGACCGCGACTTCCGCGCCCAGACCAAACTGTGCCCCGTCGGTAAAGCGCGTGCTGGCGTTGACGTAAACAGCAGACGAGTCAACCTGCTTAACAAAGCGCGCGGCATTTTGTGTGCTGCGTGTCAGGATAGCGTCTGAGTGCTGCGTGCCGTGCTCGCGAATATGCGCGATAGCTTCATCCATATCGGCAACCCGTTTAACGTTGAGATCAAGCGACAGCCATTCATCGTCGTAATCGCCCTGTTGGATGGCGGTAACGCTGGCCGGTCCCTGCTGCAGTTCACTCAGGATACTGGCATCAGCATGCAGCGGAATGTTCTCCTCTGCCATGCGGGCCATAAAAGCGGGCAGAAAGCGCGCCGCCATGGCCGCGTCGATCAGCAGAGTTTCGAGGGAGTTACAGGCACTCGGACGCTGCTTCTTGGCATTTACGATGATATCCAGCGCGGCGTCGATATCCATCGTGTCGTCGATATACATATGGCAAACGCCAATGCCGCCAGTAATCACCGGAATAGTGGAGTGTTCGCGACAGAGTTTGTGTAGTCCGGCGCCCCCTCGCGGAATCAACATATCCACATAGCGGTCCAGTTTTAGCAGTTGATTGACCAGTTCCCGATCCGGATTCTCAATCGCCTGAATGGCAGCTGATGGCAAGCCGTGCTGCTGCAAAGCGTTTTGTATTACCCGGACGGTAGCCGCGTTCGTCCGCCATGTCTCTTTCCCTCCACGCAGGATGGCCGCATTGCCGGTTTTCAGGCACAGGCTCGCCACATCCACCGTGACGTTCGGACGCGCTTCATAAATGACGCCGATCACCCCTAACGGCACCCGGCGGCGCTCAATGCGCAAGCCGCTGTCCAGTAAACCACCATCGATCACCTGCCCTACCGGATCGGCGAGCCGACAAACCTGGCGAACATCGTGGGCAATCGCACTGAGGCGCGCGGGCGTCAACGTCAGGCGATCGAGCAATGCGGCGCTCATGCCGTTCTGCCGCGCCTCAGCCAGATCCTGCTCGTTTGCCGCCAGGATCCCCTCGCTTTCTGCCTCAAGCCGATCGGCGATAGTCAGCAAAACCTGATTTTTTTCTGCCGCAGACAGATCCGCCAGTTTCCAGGCCGCGGCGCGCGCCGCCTTTCCCATTTCTTCAAGCATGTGTACTCCTTAACTGACGATCATGTCGTCGCGATGCACGGCAACCGGCCCGTATTCGTAGCCCAGAATCTCGCTTATCTGTTGACTATGGTGACCCGCAATCATGCGCATCGCATCACTGTTATAGCGCGAGACGCCGTGCGCAATATCGCGCCCCTGCAAACTGCGGATACGGATCACTTCACCACGGGAAAAATTCCCCTGAATCTCGCGGATCCCTTTTGGCAGCAGTGAACTGCCGCGCGCAATAATCGCAGCAAGCGCACCGTCATCCACGGTGATCTCTCCGGCGGGCGGCGCACCGAAAATCCAGCGTTTACGGTTTTCCAGCGGCGTCTGCTGAGCATGAAACAGTGTACCGACGGGCTTGCCCTCAATCACATCGTTGATCACGCCATGACGACTTCCGGCCGCAATAATGACATCAATACCGGCCCGGCAGGCGACATCGGCAGCCTGCAGCTTCGTCGACATGCCGCCCGTGCCCAACCCGGATACGCTTCCGCCCGCCAGTGCGCGCAGTGCGTCGTCAATGATATGCACATCGCTGATTAACTGGGCATCCGGATTACTGCGCGGATCGGCGGTAAACAATCCCTGCTGATCGGTCAGTAGCAACAGTTTGTCTGCCCCGCCCAGCATTGCCGCCAGCGCAGAGAGATTGTCATTATCGCCCACTTTAATTTCCGCCGTGGCAACGGCGTCATTTTCATTGATGACCGGCACAATGTGGTTGTCCAGCAAGGCCCGTAAGGTATCGCGGGCATTGAGGAAGCGTTCGCGATCTTCCATATCAGCACGGGTCAGTAACATCTGCCCGATATGAATACCGTAAATGGAAAACAGCTGTTCCCACAACTGGATCAGACGACTTTGCCCCACCGCAGCTAACAGCTGCTTTGAGGCGATGGTAGGCGGCAGTTCGGGGTAACCCAGATGTTCACGACCGGCCGCCATCGCGCCGGAGGTCACAATCACAATACGATGGCCGGCGGCGTGCTGCTGCGCGCACTGACGCACTAATTCCACCATATGTGCCCGGTTTAACCGACGCGAACCGCCGGTAAGCACGCTGGTACCCAATTTGACCACAAGGGTCTGACTGCCACTCATGTTGTCCTGCCGTAAAAAATTTCTGTGAACCGACTTTTTAACAGGTGCGGTGAGGGAAGCCAACAGCCAGTAAGGGAAAAGCTGCAAATTTTGCAGAGTGCGGAGTAGACCAAAAGTTCCCCTTTAACAACAAAACATAAAAGTTGTCATAAAAACTTCATCATTCATCGGTAAAAAGTCGGTGTTTTACAAATATTTTCACTAATGCCTCAAAAGTTTTCTTGATGTAACAAGGCGGCAAATGAATGCCCCCTGGTGCGTTCACTGAGCGACCGGAGAATAAGGCAGCCCTGCCTGCAGCAAGAAAATAGTGAGGATATAAGCATTTTACTCATTGGGATTGATAGCAAATGAAGAAAAGTACACTGGCAATCGTTGTCTCTGCTCTGGCGCTGACCTCTGCCGCTCAGGCCGCTGAAGTTTATAACAAAGACGGTAACAAGCTGGATTTCTACGGTAAGGTAAAAGCCGAGCATTACATGAGCGATAATGCTGGTCAAAATGGCGACAAATCTTATGTGCGTATCGGTTTCAAAGGCCAGACGCAGATTAACGATATGATGACCGGTTATGGCCAGTGGGAATATCAGTACAATGCTAACAACTCTGAAGGCAGCGATGCTAATACAGGCAACAAAACCCGTCTGGGCTTTGCCGGTCTGAAATTCTCTCAGTACGGTTCATTCGACTATGGCCGTAACTACGGCGTACTGTATGACGTTGAATCGCTGACTGACGTCTTCCCGGAATTTGGTGGTGACGGTACAGCCCGTACGGATAACTTTATGGCGCAGCGCGCTTCTGGCGTCGCCACTTACCGTAACACCAACTTTTTTGGTCTGGTCGATGGTCTGAAGTTTGCCCTGCAGTATCAGGGTAAAAATGACTCGACTTCCGCAAACAGCCGTACCGATATTACACGCCAGAATGGTGATGGCTATGGTGCCTCACTGGGTTATGCGATTGCTGACTCTGGTGTGAGCGTACTGGGTGCAATCACTTCTTCTGACCGTACCAATTCACAACAGGCGGGTGCCTATGGTCATGGCGATAAAGCGACATCATGGGGCACGGGCCTGAAATATGATGCCAACAGTATTTATCTGGCCGCGATTTATACCGAAACCCGCAACATGACGCCTGTCAGTGGAACAAACCGTGTCGCTGGCGGCTCCGTTTCGGGCTCAGCCAACAAAGCAGAAAACCTGGAGCTGGTTGCACAGTATCAGTTTGACTTCGGCCTGCGTCCTTCTATTGGCTACGTGCAGACCAAGGGCAAAGATATCGAAAACGGTATCGGCAACGAAGACCTGGTTAAATATATCGACGTGGGCGCCACCTACTACTTCAACAAAAACATGTCGACGTTTGTGGATTACAAAATTAACCAACTGGATAAAGACAACAAGCTGGCGCTTAACAACGATGACATCGTTGCTGTCGGCCTGACCTACCAGTTCTGATGAATCTGAGCTTCGCCTGACGAGAGAGGCTGTCGAAGGAATGACGGCCCGCGTGATGGAGAGGTTTAGTGCTTTACCCTCAATGTGAATGTGTCTGTTAAAAGGGCGAGTGACCATCACTCGCCCTTTCCTGTAGGGCAATCTGAGCGGGATCGATCCTGACAACAAAGCCCCCGCAGGGGCTTCAGTTTCAGGCGCTGAGTTTTATCGGTTTTTCATCGAAGTCACTGGCGGGCACCAGATCCAGTTCAAACTCTTTCAACGTCTCTTTTAAACGGCCATGGAAATTACGCAGCGTTTCTTCCACGCGGGCTGAATTATCTTTGCCCTTGATCGTGGCGACAGACCAGTCGCCCTCTTTATCAAACAGGCCAATATGATACACATAGGTAACGTGATCGGCTTGCGCTTCCAGCTCCATCCACCAGCCCCAGAACTCTCGCAGCTCAGGCGCAGGTTTAACATTTACGCAGGCAGCCAGGCAGTCGAAGAAGAAGCGATTTTCACTACATTTTCCATCGCGTATGTAAGGTCCCAGTTCCGTGAAGCGTTTAAGCAGGCGACTGCGGGGATGACCACTCGGTAACGTCATGCTAATTCTCCATTAGGACAGGCTTTATATCTCGAACCGCAGCAGCCATGCTGCATTGTCTTGCAACGATCCGAATGATTCCAGCTAGTAGTTGTAGCAAACACTGTCAATTTTGCCAGCTATCTTTTTAAACGTTGTGCAAGCCAGTCGCAGATTTCATTCAGGGCGCTATCGAAACTGGCCGCTACCGGTTTTACCGGAATTAACAACGCTTTACCTTGTGGTGAAGAGCTGGCAATCAGTTTGCTTTCCTCCTCAGGGCTGAAGAGATCGTTGGACCAGTATGCGGACAGCATGGGCGTGGCAGTTCGACGTCCCAGTAGCCCCTGATTTTTCAGCGAGTAGCTGAGCAGTTCCGCCCGCAAAGCGCTGTCTGTACTGCCTGCCATGCCAAGCCGACTGGCCAGCATGTCCATATACATATCCGGTACTTTGTTCTGCAAGGTATTTTGTGTCAGCAGGCTGTGTACGATGGGCCCGAGACAGGCTACGGCTCGCAGACGCGGCGCTTCCAGATAGGCCAGACGAACGGCGACATTGGCACCGAAGCGAAAACCCAGCGCCGCTACGCGCGTGTGATCGATCCACGGAACAGAAGCCAGATCGCGCAGCACCTGCTGATGCAGAAAGCTGGTATCCTGGCTGAGCTTCCACTTGATGGCGTTCCCGACGGACGGCATATCCAGCGTCAGCATAGCGATGCCGCGCGGCGCAAGATAATCGTGGAAGAGACGATAGTGGTCAGTTTGCAGCGAGTCCAGCGCACCGCAAAACATCACGGTGGGATAAGGGGCTTCCACGCCAGGCGGCATATGCAAAAAACCGCTGACGGGGCTGCCTCCTTCAATGTGGAAGGTCAGCGTTTTGAGTTCCCCGGGTAAGCGGCGGGTCGCTTCTTCATAAGCGCGGCTGGCCAGGGCCTGCGCCTGATCCGCCAGTTCATCGCCTTTAATATAGGGGTACGCGGCCACACTGTAGAGATGAGACGCGTGCAGCCAGTCATGCCCGGCCTGGTCGTGGGCGTCCTCTTTCGCGTCCAGTGCACGTTGTTGCCAGCGACCTGCCTGTCTGCTCCACTCGTAGTTCCAGTTACCGTTGCGATAACCTATTACCGTATCCAGTAGCGCAGGGTTGGTGTGCTCAACATCGCTGATTGCAATACGCGCCAGTACCTCGCTGATCTCCTGCGCGGGCACGCCCCGCCATGTCCACATCAGCTTATTAAGCATCCGATACCAGCCACGCCGACTGTCGCCATCCAGGGCAGAATGCACTTCATGCGTGGCATGCCGACGCAGGCGTACCAGCGACGACGTTTCGGGATGTTTAAAGCGAGGTTTAAACAGCTCAACGCTCAGGTTTTTGCCAGACATATCACCTCTCTAACAACACAGACAGCAGCAGTTAAGTTTACTGTACTGCACGGCAAGTCGCGAGGCGCAGAAAGCACAACGCCCGGAAAACCGGGCGTTGTTTGTGTTGCGTCAATCAGCCTTTGACAATCGGTGGAATATAAACCACGCCCATGTCCCATGGCTGTTCGATCCAGGTGTTCTGCGGAATATCAACGATATAGTCGTCAACCAGCGCACGTCCGGCAGGCTTTGCAAAGATGGTGCAGAAGCGCGCTTTCGGATACATCTCACGGATGGCTTGTGCGGTACCGCCGGTATCCACCAGGTCGTCAATCACGATAAAGCCTTCACCATCGCCTTCGGCGCGTTTCAGGACTTTCATTTCACGCTGATGATCGTGGTCATAGCTGGAAATACACACGATATCGACATAGCGAATACCCAGTTCACGTGCCAGCAGCGAAGCCGGTACCAGACCGCCGCGACTCACTGCAATAATGCCTTTCCACTGTTCAACAGGCAGCAGGCGTTGAGCCAGTTTACGGGCATGAATCTGCAGCATGTCCCAGGTAACGACGTATTTTTCGCTCATAAATAGGAATCCCAGCCAGTCAGTGTGGCTTAAAAAATGTGCAACGGGGAAAAGGTTGCGCGAGATTATAAGGACATGACGCGCTAAAAACCAGCACCTGGCGGCTGGTTGCGGTTTTTTAGCGCGGTGAATGACACACAGAACGAAAAACAGTGATATTCTCGCCCTATCTCGTCAGTTCACTGACGGCGATCTTTCACTGGAACTTCGCACTGTCCGGCAAAGCCGGCGCACTGACACAGGAGACTTGTCGTGTCTGAATTGTCTCAACTCTCTCCACAGCCGCTGTGGGATTTTTTCGCCAAAATCTGCTCGATTCCTCATCCCTCTTTTCATGAAGAAGCGCTGGCTAACTACATTGTTAACTGGGCCAAAGAACAAGGCTTCTGGTGTGAGCGCGATCAGGTCGGCAATATCCTGATTCGTAAACCTGCGACCGCCGGTATGGAAAAACGCACGCCCGTGGCCCTGCAGGCACACCTTGATATGGTGCCGCAGAAAAATAACGATACCGTTCACGACTTCACCAAAGATCCTATTCAGCCGTATGTCGATGGCGAATGGGTGAAAGCGCGCGGGACGACGCTGGGCGCCGACAACGGGATTGGTATGGCCTCGGCCCTTGCGGTACTGGCGGACAACAGCCTGACCCATGGCCCGCTGGAAGTCCTGCTCACCATGACCGAAGAAACCGGTATGGACGGTGCTTTTGGTTTACAGCCAGGCTGGCTGCAGGCTGACATTTTGATCAACACCGATTCGGAAGAAGAAGGTGAGATCTACATGGGTTGCGCAGGCGGCATCGATTTCATCACAACCCTGCCCCTGACGCGCGAAGCGGTTCCTGCCGGTTTTGAAACCCTGAAGTTCACCCTGAAAGGGCTGCGTGGCGGTCACTCGGGTGCGGATATTCATATGGGCCTGGGGAATGCCAATAAGTTGCTGGCCCGTTTCCTGACCGCGCATGCGGCAGAGCTGGATCTTCGCCTGATTGCGTTCACCGGCGGTACACTGCGCAACGCGATTCCTCGCGAAGCCTTTGCAACCGTTTCTGTCGACAGCAGCAAAGTGGATAACCTCAAATCAGCCGCCGCCAGCTTCCTGGCTGCGGTACAGAATGAGCACGGCGTGAAAGAGAAGAATATTGCTTTCGTCAGCGAGCCGGTTGCCCATCAGGGCGAGGCGCTGAGCCGTGAAAGCCGCGATCGCTTCCTGAATTTGTTAAACAGCACCCCGAACGGCGTGATCCGCAACTCTGATGTCGCCAAGGGCGTTGTGGAAACCTCACTCAATGTGGGCGTTGTGACGATGGATGCCGACAAAGCGGAAATTAACTGTCTGATTCGTTCGTTGATCGACACGGGACGTGATTATGTGGTGCAGATGCTGACCTCACTCGGCCAGCTGGCGGGCGCGCAGACCAAACCAAAAGGCGGCTATCCTGGCTGGCAGCCCGATGCCGACTCGCCCATCATGGCCCTGACGCGTGAAACCTATGTCGCCCTGTTTGGCAAAACACCCAATATTCAGGTGATCCACGCGGGTCTGGAATGTGGCTTGTTTAAAAAGCCCTATCCCAACATGGATATGGTTTCGATCGGCCCAACCATCACAGGTCCGCACTCCCCCGATGAGCAGGTCCATATCGAAAGCGTTGGCCTGTACTGGAAGCTGCTGACTACACTGCTGAATGTGGTGCCGGAGAAATAAAATCCGTACGCCATAAGATTAAGGGCTTATGTTCTGCATAAGCCCTTTTTTTGCGCCTCGCTCGCCTTTCCGCCGTCACACTTGCCCGAGCATTAGCTTTCGTCACCCGTCGCTAAAACAGTTTAAAGCGTTTCTCCGGGGTGCAGATTGGCATTTTCTGTTGCAACGCCAGTGTAATAATGTCGGGAATCCCTCTTTTCCCGGCCGCGTTTTAACACCCTTGCGCTAGTCGGGAATCGTTCGTCTGACACGACCCGAGGACGCATGAAGACCTTATTACTCACCAAAGAAGATGTCCGACAGCTCATCAGCATTGATGATGTCATTGAAGCCGTCGACGAAGCCTACAGGGCCTTTAACGGCGGCCTGGTGGAACAGCCTGACTATATCGGCCTGCACCTGCCCGCCCCCCGTGGCGAGATTGATTTTAAAACCTGCTATTACCGCACCAACGAACTGATTTCGATGAAAGCCTCCTCCGGCGGTTTTTCAGAAAACCCGTCCCGTCCTGGTCTGCCGGGCAGTATGGGCACGATCATCCTGTTTGATGCCCAAAGCGGCGCCCTGTGCTGTGTGATGGACGGTAGCCTGATTACCGGTCTGCGAACCGGTGCGTCGGGCGCTGTTTCCGTCAGAGCACTGGCACGTAAAAATGCCAAAAAAATCGCCGCGATTGGCACTGGCAATCAGGCGAGAATGCAAATCCAGGCGATCGCCCGGGTAATGGATATTGAGGAAATCCATGCCTGGAGCCGAACGCCAGCCACCCGTCAGGCTTTCAAAGCGGACATTGAAAGCACCACAGGTATTCCGGTCATTATCGCGGACAGCTGTCAGGCGGCGGTCGGGCAAGCCGATATTCTTATCACCACCACCCGGGGCAAAGGACCGCTGATTGAGGCCGACTGGATTCCGCCCGGCACGCATATCATCGCCATTGGCACCGATCAGCGCGGTAAACAGGAGTTTGACCCGCAGATTTTTAGTCGGGCAAAAGTGATCGTGGATTCCCTGCCCCAGTGCACGCAGAAAGGAGAAACCTGGCATGCGCTGGACAGAAATATCATCAGTGAAAACGCGATCCATGCCGAAATCGGGGAAATTTTGTCCGGGATGAAACCGGGCCGGGAAAACGATCGGGAAATTATCTTCTTTGACTCCACCGGGCTTGCCATTCAGGACAACACGACAGCCGGGCGCATTTACCGCAAGGCCCTTGAAAAAGGCTACGGAACCGGATTTGCATTTTTTGAATAACGTTTCGTTCAGACGAAGGTAATGTATATGACGCGTTCGTACCCCACCCTGCAGGACATTCATGACGCACAGCAGCGCATCGCTGCCCATATTCGCCATACGCCGTTACTCCGCGCTGAAAAAATTGAAAAACGGGTCGGCTGTGAGCTTTACCTCAAGCCGGAGACGTTGCAGATTACCGGCGCGTTTAAAATACGGGGCGCACTGAATAAGGTCCTTTCTCTGCCCGTTGAGGCGTTTGCCAACGGCATGATTTCCAGTTCATCAGGCAATCATGCCCAGGGCCTGTCTTATGCAGGCAGAATGCTGGGCGTAAAGGTCATTCTGGTGCTGCCGGTCACAACGCCGAAAATCAAAATCGACAATACGCGCGCCCTGGGCGCAGAGGTGATTCTCTTCGATGGCGACAATGCGTCCCGCTGGAAGAAGGTGTATGAAATTGCCGAGCTCAACAATTATGCGGTGGTGCATGGCTTTGAAGATCCGATGGTCATGGCGGGCCAGGGAACGATCGGCTGCGAAATCCTGCATGATTTGCCGGATGTGGATACCGTGATTGTGCCGCTGGGCGGTGGCGGACTTCTCTCCGGTGTGGCGACCGCAATCAAAGAAAGCCGCCCTGCCGTCAGAGTGATTGGCGCGGAACCCGCTCTGACCCCGAAATATTACCAAAGTCGGATCAACAAACAGCCAACGTCACTGCCGCTGCTCAATACTATTGCGGATGGCTTAAGACTCAGCGTGCCGGGCCGCAATCCCTACCCGATTATTGAAAAGTACGTAGATGAGATTGTGCTGGTTGACGACGAGCATATTACTCAGGGCATGCGGGTGCTGGCCAGTGAGGCAAAATTGATTGCCGAGCCCGCGGCCTCCATCGGCCTTGGCGCGTTGCTGGCGGGAGCGGTCAGCCTGAAGCCCGCTGAGAAAGTCTGCGTACTGTTAACAGGCGGTAACTGGGATCTGGCCGACCTCGCCGAAATTTATGCCGTGAAGTAACCGCGACGGATGCGATGCGTTCTTGCGCGTGGTGAAGTCTGCGACAAAACCACGTCGCATTTTCCGATCCTGAGATAAAAGCGCATCCGTTTAAAAAAGACTGACGCCCAGGCGCAGCATAATCCGCTGGGTTAAGGCGACTTCTTACCGTTAAATCACCAACTTGCCGCGCTTAGTCAGCTTTAGCCGCCATTATGTCCAGATGTCTGGATGGCTAATAAATTTCTGTGCTAACTTATGCGCTTTCGTTAGTTGCCGCACCGGTAGCTTCGGGAAAAAATGCGATCAGTGACTTTAATGGAGAGCTCCGTGATGCGTGCAGTCAATCGCCTTGAGATGCGTAACATCTCTATCGATTTCGGCGGATTTGCCGCGTTAACCTCAGTGGATTTTCTGACGGAAGGTCACTCGGTTCATGCCCTGACCGGGGCCAATGGCGCGGGTAAATCCACCCTGATGGCGGTACTCTCCGGTGCCCACAGCCACTATCACGGTGAGATTCTGCTGGACGGCCAGCCCGTGTCGATTCGCAGCCCGCGTGACGCCAAAAAGCTCGGCATTCACCTGGTGCAGCAGGAAGTGGATGTTGCGCTGGTGCCCCAGTTAAGCGTGACCGAGAACATTCTGCTGGATCAGCTGGCCGAACCGGGCCATGGCTTTCGCTGGGGCGATATGCGTCGTCAGGCGCGAGACCTGCTGGCGCAGCTGGATGCCACGATTGATGTCAGACGCCCGGTCGAACGTTGTTCGCTGGCGGAAAAGCAGCAAATCCTGCTGGCCAGAGCCCTGTCGCACCACTGCCGCTTTCTGATTCTCGATGAACCCACTGCCCCACTCGACCAACACGAAAGCGAGCGCCTGTTCGCCGTAGTTCGTCGCCTGCAGACCAGCGGTATTGGCGTGATATTTATCTCTCACCGTATTCACGAACTGAAAGCCATCTGCGATCGCCTGACGGTACTGCGCGATGGCCGCCTGGTGGAAAGTAGCCCAATGGCTTCCCTGAGCGGTGAGCAAATCGTTGAAAAAATGCTGGGTCATCCGTTGACCGATATCTATCCTCCGCGCCGGCCATTGCAGTCCTCATCCGTACTCATGGCGGTGGAAGGATTACATGATGAACACCTGCTCCAGGATATCTCACTGCGTTTACACAAGGGCGAGATTCTGGGCATTGCCGGACTGGCCGGGGCTGGCAAAACCGAACTCTGCAAAGCGTTATTTGGTGCCAGTAAAAGCCGGGTTGCCCACGGTGAACTGCACGGTAAACGCTGGAAACCGCGATCGCCACACGATTCCGTGAGTCAGCGCATGGCACTGGTGCCGGAAGAGCGCCGCAAAGAGGGCATCTTCATTGACGAATCGGTGGCGATGAACCTCAGTATCAGCGCAGACGACAGTTTTTCCCGCTGGAGCCTGTTCGGCCATCGTCAGGCCTGGCGCTGGGCGGAAGCGGTGATCCGTCGTCTTAACGTGCGTACGACTGGCCCCGCCCAACCGTTACGTCGGCTTTCCGGCGGCAATCAACAAAAGGTGGCGATTGGCAAATGGTTACGCAATAACGCCGATGTCCTGATTTTCGACGAACCGACCAAAGGCGTGGACATAAAAGCCAAAACGGAACTGTTCACGCTAATCAGCAACCTTGCCCATGAAGGCAAAGGGATTATTTACGCCTCTGGCGAATTTTCTGAACTGGTCGGCTTATGCGACCGTATTTGTGTGCTCTGGGACGGACGTATTGTGGCGGAATTAGACGGACAACGCGCCACGGAAGAGACACTTTTGCTCTATTCCACCGGAGGAACCCCTGCGTGAGCAGTAAAGAGTTAGCCCTGAATTCCGCATCGCCATCGCTGCGCCATCAGCTGTTCGATTTCCTCTATAAGTGGGGCATGTTGCTGACAGTGGTGATATTGATCGCTGCCTTTGGCCTAGCTTCCGACAGCTTTCTGGAGCCGAACAATATCATCAATATTTTGCGGTCTATCGCCATCGTAACCGTGATTGCCGTGGGCGTTTCTGTATCCCTGACCGTTGGCGGCTTCGACCTTTCGGTGGGCTCTACCGCGTCACTGGCAAACGCCCTGGTCATTTCGCTGTTTGTCTGGTACGGCTTCGATACCACGGCGGCGATCGCCATCACTCTGGCGCTGTGCACGCTGGTGGGACTGTTTAACGCCTTTCTGATCGTCGTGCTGCGCATTCCCGACATGCTGGCCACGCTGGCCACCCTGTTTGTGATTCAGGGCGTTGCCATGACCTACAGCTTTGGCGGCTCGATTACGGAAAACATGGTGCTGCCCAGCGGCGATATGGCGGAAGGCACCATTCCTGCTGCCTTTAACCTGCTGGGTCAGGTACCCACGATCGTGATTATCATGCTGGTGGTGACCGTGGTGGCGCAGCTGGCGCTGTCGCTGACCAAACATGGCCGCCGCATGTATGCGCTGGGCGGAAATCCCGAAGCCGCCCGGCTTTCCGGTATTCGCACCACGCGTTATCGCGTTCTGGCTTATGTGATTGCCTCACTACTGGCCGGACTGGGCGGTATTCTGCTGGCCTCACGCATTGGATCGTCCCAGGTTAACGCCGGTAGCGGTTATCTGATGGACGCCGTGGCTGCCGCCTGGATCGGTTTTTCACTGGCCGGCTCCGGTAAGCCGAATGCGCTGGGTACGCTGGTCGGGGCCATCATTTTAGGGGTTCTGCAAAACGGCCTGGTAATGTTATCCGTGCCCTATTACGCCATGGACATTATCAAAGGATTAGTGCTGGCCTTAGCGCTGGCCATCACTTATGTACAGCGTCGTTAAGACGCGTTCTTCTACTGGAGTTAAGAATAATGAAAAAGATAACACTCTCGCTGCTGGCCCTGAGCCTGTTAAACGCCAGTGCCGCGTTTGCCGACACCATAACACCTGTTCCTGCCGCCATCGCCAACCATGAAGGGCCGATTCGTATTGCCGTCATCCGTAACCTCGGTTCCGACGACAACACGACCCAGTTTGTGGCAGGCGCGATTCAGCAGGGTCGCCAGTTGGGCTTCAAAGTCAGCACCTTCCTCAGCAACGGTGATGACGCGCGTTTTCAGGATTTTGTTAATCAGGCGATCAGCCAAAAATACGACGGTATTGTGCTGTCACACGGCAAAGCGCCCTATGCCAGCGCACTGGTAAAACGCATCGCTGACGCGGGCATTAAAGTGTCGGTATTTGACACACCGGTAGACAACCCGATTCCCGGCGTGACGGTGACCGCCCAGGATGACGCCTCGCTGGCGCAGCTCTCCCTGGGGCAGTTGATCAAAGACTTCAACGGCAAAGCGAACATCGTGAAGTTATGGGTCGCCGGTTTCCCGCCGATGGAACGCCGTCAGGTGGTGTATGAAAAATTATTAAAAGAAAACCCAGGCATTCATCAGCTGGAGTCCATTGGTGCCGTATCAACGGATGTCCAGGGCGACACGGCCAACAAAGTGGGCGCGATTCTGGCGAAATACCCGAAAGGCAAGATTGACGCCATCTGGGGCGCATGGGATGCCTTCAGCCAGGGCGCGTATAAAGCGTTGCAGGAAAATGGCCGCACCGAGATCAAGCTGTACAGCATTGATGTTTCCAATCAGGATTTGCAGCTGATGCGCCAGAAAGGCAGCCCGTGGGTGCAGACCGTCGCGGTCGATCCGAAAACTATCGGTGCCGTGAATATGCGCCTGGTGGCGAACAAGATCGCCGGGGAAACCACGCCTGCGACGTATGAATTTAAAGCGTCGTCGATTTCACAACAGGCGCTCGACAGCCATCCTGGCGCAGTGAATGTCGCGTCGCTTAACAAGATCATTCCGGGCTGGGGCAGCAATAACGATTTTGTCCAGCCGTGGTTTGCGACGCTGGAAGCAAAATATAAGAAGTAATGGGTTGTTGGTGGCGCTTACGCGGGGCGGTTAATTCGCTGCGCGAGGTGGCTGGTTTGTGTCGCTGACGGCTTGTGAAGCGCTGAGGGGGGTTCGCTCGCCAGGCGGCCGGGAGTTTCAGTCTGCCCTGTGCGGGCGACTAACAAGGGCTCCCGTCCTGCCCAACTCCCCCGCTTTGAGATTTGCGTCTGTTCAGCCGTTTTTATTGCTTTGGATACAGATAATGAGTTGCAGTGATGCTTGCGCGAGCAGGCGTTGAGAAGGTTTGAGTCGCTGACAGCTTATGAAGCGCTGAGGGGGTTTCGCTCGCCAGGCGGCCTGGAGTTTCAGTCTGCCCGGTGCGGGCGACCGACAAGGGGCCGCCAGCCGCCGCGGCCCCTTGACCCCGGGCTCCCGTCCTGCCCACCCGCCGCTTCGCGGTGCCTTCGCTCCTTCAGGATTTCTGCGGACCGCCAGGACGCGCCATCCGTGGCGCGGCCCGGCTCTCGCCGACGTCCTGTCGGCTCATCCGGAAATCCCTCATCCGCTCAGCGGGTGGGAAGGCCGCCCAACTCCCCCGCTTTGAGATTTGCGCCCGCTCAGGCGTTTTTATTGCTTTGGATACCGATAATGAGTTGCAGTGATGCTTGCGCGAGCAGGCGTTGAGAAGGTTTGAGTCGCTGACAGCTTATGAAACACTGAGAGGGTTTCGCTCGCCAGACGGCCTGGAGTTTCAGCCAGGCCGGTGCGGGCGACCGACAAGGGGCCGCCAGCCGCCGCGGCCCCTTGACCCCGGGCTCCCGTCCTGCCCGCCCGCCGCTGCGCGGTGCCTTCGCTCCTTCAGGATTTCTGCGGACCGCCAGGACGCGCCATCCATGGCGCGGCCCGGCTCTCGCCGACGTCCTGTCGGCTCATCCGGAAATCCCTCATCCGCTCAGCGGGTGGGAAGGCCGCCCCAAACCCCCGCTTCACTATCTCTGTGTTAAAGCCACTTCCGGTGTCGCTGTAGGTGACCGGAAAGTCCTACAGTCTGCTGGTTTTGAATCAATGCCTGTTTATAAAAACTTTTTTGAATCCCACTGTACACATTCACTACAGACAACACCCGCTTTTAAAAGAAACCAGGACTGACAGGCGGGGGTTTTGCTGCCGGCATCCGGCGCGCTGAGGAGGGAACGGAGGCCAGGACGGAGCGGCAGGGATGCCGCGCAGAGGACGGCTGCGCCAGGGACGGCGCATCCGGACGGTCCGTCAGGCCGCAGTGAGTGACGAAGGAACAGCGACGGCTGACGGCCGCCGGGATTGTTAAGGGGCTGGCGCGAGCCCCTTAACCCGGCCGCCTGCACGGACTGGCTGAAACTGCCATCGCCTGGCGGGCGGAAAACTCCCGGTGTACGACCGTAATCACCTCCGCCCCTTGGACAAACAGACAAATCCTCAGACAACACCACATCAGTAACACGATCACACAGGCAGGGGTTTCCTGGCGGCATCCGGCGCGCTAAAGAAAGAGCGGCCGCCGGGATTTTTAAGGGGCTGGCGTAAGCCCCTTAACCCGGCCGCCTGCACGGACAGGCTGAAACTGCTATCGCCTGGCGGGCGGAAAACTCCCGGTGTACGACCGTAATCCCCCCCGCCCCTTGGGCAAACAGACAAATCCTCAGACAACACCACATCAGTAACACGATCCCACAGGCAGAGGTTTCATGGAGCCGGAGCACAACCGTAATCCCCCCACTCAACACGAAAGCGCCCCCTCTATAATCCCAGCAGCAACTGTCTCTCCAGCTGCGGATCCACCAGCGTCACATGCAGCCCCACCAGCCGGACGCCACGTCCGGCGCGGCGCTCGTCCCAGGTCTTACGGGCCACGGCAATCATGTCCTCTTTATTGAGCACGGGCCAGACATGTTCCTGAGTGGTCTGCTGGAAATCACTAAACTTCAGCTTCACGCCCTGGCGCGCAATGTGCTTATCGGGTCGAATCTGCGTCAGGCGACGATCAAGCTCGGCATAGAGGTAATCAATAATTTCCAGACAGCGCTCCCAACTGTCGATATCGTCAGCCAGCGTCCGCTCCACACCCAGCGATTTCCGTTCGCGTTCAACCACCACGCCCCGTTCGTCAATGCCGTGACTGCGCTCCCATAACACTCTGCCGAACTTGCCAAAACGCTTAAGCAGCAGCGCCAAATCGGCTTTTTGCACGTCCGCGCAGGTGTGCAGACCCAGCTCTTCGAGCTTTTTTGCTGAAACTTTTCCTACACCGGGAATTTTTGCCAGCGGTAAGGCCAGCAAGAAATCGGACATCTGGGCCGGTGTAATCACATACTGACCATCAGGCTTGTTTAAATCGGAGGCGATCTTGGCAAGGAATTTTATGGGCGCGATGCCCGCAGAGGCGGTGAGCTGCGTTTCGCGAAAAATGGTGGCGCGGATGTCCTGCGCGATAAGCGTGGCCGATCCCTGACAGTGCTGGCTGTCGGTGACATCCAGATAGGCTTCGTCCAGTGAGAGTGGCTCAATGAGCGAGGTATAACGCGAAAAGATGGCGCGGATCTGACTGGAGGCTTCTTTATAGACGTCATACCGTCCGGGCAGTAGACGCAGATGCGGACAAAGCTTTAAGGCCATACCGGTCGGCATCGCGCTGCGTACGCCATATTTGCGGGCCGGATAATTAGCGGTACTGATAACGCCACGTCGATCGCGGCTGCCGCCGATGGCCATGGGAATATCGCGTAATGAGGGATCGTCACGCATTTCCACCGCCGCAAAAAAGCAGTCCATATCAACATGAATGATCTTACGCATCGCCCCTCCAGTACTGGATAAGTATACAGTTCGGAAAGGCTTGTGCAATATTTCTTGCAATAACAAACAAAGTTTACAAATTTTTGGCGTCATTCCGCCAAAGAAATAGACATTTTGCGCCGTGCTGTATTGCTAAAAAAACAGACAATGTTTAATGTTGCGCTGCGGTAGCGGAAAGTTCCGATAATGCAAACAGAGGCGCACATAACGCGCCATTGTTCTTCTTCACTTCAAGGTATACACAGCATGGGCAAAATCGCACTTCTGTTTGCGATGCTTTTACTGCCAGCCCTCAGCATGGCAATGACTCCCGAGCCGGTTCAGCAACTGGCCCCTGTGAGTAAAGAGTTAAAGAAACAGCTAATCGGCACGCCGGTTTATATTCAGATCTTTAAGGAAGAGCGGACACTTGAGCTGTACGGCAAGATTGGTAACGAATACCGCTTGCTGGATACTTACCGCATCTGCAATTTTTCGGGCGGTCTGGGTCCAAAACGCCGTGAAGGCGATTTTAAAAGCCCGGAAGGTTTCTACAGCGTAAAACTGAATCAGCTTAAACCGGACAGCCGTTTCTATCGCGCGATTAATATTGGCTTTCCGAATCAATACGACCGTGACCAGGGCTACAGCGGCAACTACCTGATGATTCACGGCGACTGTAAGTCAATTGGCTGCTACGCCATGACCAATGCCTATATGGATCAGATTTTCACGTATGTGAACGCGGCATTGCGTAATGGTCAGCAGGAAGTGAACATTGCAATTTATCCGTTCCGCATGACGGACAGCAACATGCAGCGCCATCGTTATTCGACCTACGCGGATTTCTGGAAGCAGCTTCAGCCGGGTTATGTCTACTTTGCGAAGTACCATCAACCGCCGACAGTCAATGTCGCCAGCGGCAGATATGTGATGAACAGCAGCCCGGTCATCACCCAACCCGAAGCGGCATCACAGTCGTTCCTGGCGCTCTCCAAGGTAAAATAAGGCCCACTCGCCTGGCACGATCCGGTGCCAGGTTTCATTCCCCGTCAGCGGCTGTGTGGCAATGACCGTGACCACGTCGTTCGCCCCGGTATGTTTCTGGAAATCAATTTCCACATCCTGATCGAGCAACTGCGCCCGGCCAAAAGGGGCACGGCGGGTGATCCAGAACAGATTGGTCGAGCAGAAGGCCATCAGATAGCGCCCGTCCGACAGCAACATGTTGAACACGCCCTTTTGCCGCAGCTCGCTCGCCAGCTCGCCGATGTAGCGGAAGACCGCAGGCCAGTTTCCCGGCGTGCGCGGATAGCGCGTGGCCAGCTTATGCAGAATCCAGCAAAAGGCCTTTTCGCTGTCGGTTTCGCCTACCGGCCGAAACGTGCCGGTTTCCAGTTGCCGGTAACCTTTCAGTTGTCCGTTGTGGGCATAGGTCCAGTTACGTCCCCATAACTCCCGGGTAAACGGGTGCGTATTTTCCAGCGAAACCGGGCCGCGATTCGCCTGGCGAATGTGCGCCACGACGGAATGGGATTTGATGGGATATTCCTGCACCAGGCGCGCAATGGGGGAATTAAAACTCGGCAAGGGATCTTTAAAGGTGCGGCACCCTTTATCTTCATAAAACGTAATGCCCCAGCCGTCTTTATGCGGCCCTGTTCCGCCGCCGCGCTGCACCAGTCCGGTGAAACTAAAACAAATATCGGTGGGAACGTTAGCGCTCATCCCGAGCAATTCGCACATAGCAACCGCCTTAGAGTAAAAGCCTCCTGTCGCTCAGGAGGCGACACACGCTGTTACCTGACCATCTCTTTTTCAATTAGCAGCATCAGGATATGAATCACTTTGATGTGGATCTCCTGAATACGGTCAGCATAGCCGAAATGGGGCACACGAATTTCAATGTCCGCGCTGCCGGCCATTTTACCGCCGTCTTTACCGGTCAGCGTGATCACTTTCATCCCCTGGGCGCGCGCCGCTTCAACGGCTTTGATGATATTAGCCGAGTTACCTGAGGTTGAAATCCCCAGCAACACGTCGCCCGGGCGCCCTACCGCTTCTACATAACGGGAAAAGACATGGTCATAACCAAAATCATTACTCACACAGGAAAGGTGGCTGACGTCTGAAATGGCAATCGCCGGGTAGCCCGGACGATTTTCACGGTAACGGCCCGTCAGTTCCTCCGCAAAATGCATCGCATCACAGTGTGATCCGCCGTTGCCACAGGAGAGCACTTTGCCGCCCGCTTTGAAGCTGTCCGCCAACATCACCGCTGCACGCTGGATGGTATGAATGTTCGCGTCGTCACTCAGAAAGTTATTCAACGTTTCTGCAGCTTCGTTGAGCTCTGAACGAATAATGTCCTGATACATAGACTTGTCCTTTGTAGGAGAGGGTAATCGCAGCAAGTTTAACGGAATGGCTGACGCACGCATAGCATCACACCGCCGGATCCTTTTCGCGCCGCGCTTTTTCCCGACCACAGCCCGGGCGTTGCTCGCGCTTTCGCTGATTTTGTGAGTCAGGTTGTAATTGCGATGTAAACAAATTGATAAATGCCCTCATCTGAATTACACCTTCATCATAACAGGTCAGACCTCTTACTACTTACGGAGCACTTCATTATGATGGTTGTCTCGATTCTTGCGACAGTGCTGCTGACTGGCGCACTGTTCTATCACCGCATCTCGCTGCTGCTCAGCAGCGTCATCCTGTTGCTGTGGACCGCAGCAATGGCGGTGGTCCATCTCTGGACGCCGTGGCTGCTTGTGCCGCTGGCGATTATCCTGTTACCGCTGAATCTCACCAGCCTGCGCCGCAGCCTGTTTTCCAAACCAATGCTGCACCGCTTTCAGCAGGTGATGCCGCCGATGTCTCGTACGGAAAAAGAGGCGATCGATGCGGGCACTACCTGGTGGGAAGGCGACCTGTTTCAGGGCAAACCCGACTGGCAGAAACTGCATAACTACCCGCAACCGCGACTGACACCGGAAGAACAGGCGTTTCTTGACGGGCCGGTAGAAGAAGCCTGTCGTCTGGCGAATGATTTCCAGATTACCCATGAACTGGCCGATATGCCGCCAGAACTGTGGGCGCATCTGAAAGCCCATCGCTTCTTTGCCATGATCATCAAGAAAGAGTACGGCGGCCTGGAGTTCTCTGCCTATGCACAGGCGCGCGTGTTGCAGAAACTGGCCGGCGTCTCAGGCATTCTGGCGATTACCGTGGGCGTGCCTAACTCACTGGGCCCTGGCGAACTGCTGCAACATTACGGAACGGAAAAACAGAAAGACCACTATCTACCGCGTCTGGCGCGTGGCGATGAAATCCCCTGTTTCGCCCTGACGAGCCCGGAAGCAGGTTCAGATGCGGGAGCGATTCCGGATACGGGCGTTGTGTGCATGGGCGAGTGGCAGGGCCAGCAGGTGCTGGGCATGCGCCTTACCTGGAACAAGCGCTATATTACGCTGGCCCCGATTGCCACTGTGCTGGGCCTGGCGTTTAAACTTTCCGATCCCGACCATCTGCTGGGCGACAAAGACGAACTGGGCATTACCTGCGCCCTGATCCCCACCAGCACACCGGGCGTGGAAATCGGCCATCGCCATTTCCCGCTTAACGTACCGTTCCAGAATGGCCCAACCCGCGGTAAAGATATTTTCGTGCCGATCGATTTCATTATCGGTGGCCCGGAAATGGCCGGACAGGGCTGGCGGATGCTGGTGGAATGTCTGTCGGTGGGCCGTGGAATCACCCTGCCGTCTAACTCAACCGGCAGCCTGAAAAGCGTAGCGCTGGCCACAGGCGCCTATGCGCATATCCGCCGTCAGTTCAAACTGTCTATCGGTAAAATGGAAGGGATTGAAGAGCCCCTGGCGCGCATTGCTGGTAATGCCTATGTGATGGACGCTGCCGCGACGCTGATTACCACCGGCATTATGCAGGGCGAGAAACCTGCGGTGCTGTCTGCGATTGTGAAATATCACTGTACCCACCGCGCCCAACAGTCAATTATCGATGCAATGGATATTGCCGGGGGTAAAGGTATCATGCTGGGCGACAGCAACTTCCTGGCCCGGGCTTATCAGGGTGCCCCTATCGCCATTACCGTGGAAGGCGCGAATATCCTGACCCGCAGTATGATCATCTTTGGCCAGGGTGCTATCCGCTGCCATCCGTATGTGTTGCAGGAAATGGCGGCCGCCGCCAGCAATGATGTGGCGGGCTTTGATAAGGCGCTGTTTAGCCATATTGGCCACGTTGGCAGCAATGCGATGCGCAGCCTGTGGCTGGGCCTTCTGGGCGGACGCACCAGCGCCGCGCCAACGCGTGATGCCACCCGTCGCTATTATCAGCACCTGAACCGTATCAGTGCCAATCTGGCGTTACTGTCTGACGTGTCCATGGCGGTGTTAGGCGGTAGCCTGAAACGTCGCGAACGTATGTCAGCCCGCCTGGGCGATGTGCTGAGCCAGCTGTATCTGGCCTCGGCGACGCTGAAACGTTATGAGGATGAAGGCCGTCATGAAGCCGATCTGCCGCTGGTGCACTGGGGCGTGCAGGATGCCTTGCACAAAGCCGAGAAAGCTATGGACGATCTGCTGAGCAACTTCCCGAACCGTCTGGTCGCTGGCGTCATGCGCCTGGTGGTCTTTGCCGGTGGTCAGCACTGCCCGGCACCGTCCGATCGCCTGGATCATAAGCTGGCAAAAATGCTGCAGGTGCCGTCGGCGACGCGTACGCGCTTAGGTCGTGGTCAGTATCTGGCTCCCAGCGAGCATAATCCGGCGGGCCAGTTAGAGCAGGCGCTACAGGATGTGATGGCGGCTGAGGTGATTCACGATCGCCTGTGCAAACAGCAGAAAAAACACCTCTCGTTTACGCGCCTGGATGCGCTGGCTAAACAGGCGCTGGAACAGGGCTGGATCGATCAGAAAGAGGCAGAGGTGCTGAAGCGTGCCGAAGAGAGCCGTCTGCGTTCAATCAACGTGGACGAGTTTGAGGCCGATGCGCTGGCCGTGCCGGTCAGACAGGATGTGACTAAGCCCGCGCGCCCCAGCGAGGCGGCATAACCCATCAGGCCGACATCACATCGGCCTTTTTTTATCCCGCCTGACGGATGCGGGCAATCAGTGCATCCACATCGTCCACATGCCCGGCCGCCAGAATCAGGGTGCGGCCCAGGGTAATCGCATTGCGAATGCAGTCAGTCCGCATCTCCTCATCCCGAATCAGTTTCATGTCCGCCACATGCGACATGCCAACGGTTCTGCGAATCAGTTCGGTGCCACAATAGCCAATGGTATCTGCCCACACTTTACGCAGAAACGCCTGCGCATAGCCGGGATAAGCCATGGCCACATCCTGCGTCTTGCTCTCCGCCAGCGCCAGAAAACGCGTTTCAAAGGTCTGCCAGACATCATGCACGTCGCTCAGGCGCTGCTCGCGCGCATCCGCGGCTTCACGGGGCGGCAGCAGCCCTGGTAAGCCACAGTAGTTAATCAGCAGATTGCCCAATGCCGTACCGACATCAAATCCCATCGGTCCAAAATAGCCAAACTCTGCGTCGATCGCTTTTAAGCTACCGTCAGCCACAAAAATGGAGCCGCTGTGGATATCGCCATGCAGTAAGGCTTCTGCATGACTGAAGAAACGGTGCTTCAGCCCGGCGACAGCAATGCGCAGCGCCTCATCGGTACGAAGCGATGCCACCAGGGGTTCCAGCGCCTCGGGATAGCTGTTACGCACATGGTCGGTATAGGGATCGTTGAAAAAAAGATCTTCTGTGATTTCACACAGTTCGGGATTGATAAAGCGCGCCACTTCGGCTTTTTTCACATGCGGATGCAGGATGAAGTCTGAAGTATGGAACAACGTCTGGGCCAGATATTCGCCAAGCTGACGCGGCGCCTCCGGATAGTAAGCGCCCTTCACCAGCTCGCTGCGCCAGATACGGTGACTGGACAGATCTTCCATGATCATCACCGCCAGGTCTGCATCGTAATGCGTGACGTTGACCGTGTGCTGCGGGCAATATTTGTAATGCTCGACCAGCGTCTGCGCTTCAATACGCGCACGATCAAGAGTTAACGGCCAGGATTCGCCCACACAGCGCACATAGGGCAACGCCTGCTTGACCACAATGCGGCTGTTGCCCTGGTCGTCGTAAATTTTGAACACCAGGTTGAGGTTACCATCACCAATCTCTTCCGCACTGCGTAAAACCGAGGGATCTTCCAGCCCACCAAACTGTTTGGCATATTCAACCGCATCAGCAGCGGTGAACGTACGGTATTGCGACATTGACCTTTCCTCATCAACAAACGCCGGTGTGCGCCGGAGCTGATTAATCTTTCGTAACAAGCCGTTCAGACGTCTATACATCCGTTACGCATGTTGGCACAATATCCGTCATCAACGCAACATGGATTTCACCGACAATGCAGACATTCCAAACCACAAGCTTACAGGTTCGCAACAACCAGCTCTGGATACTGGATCAGCAGGCCCTGCCTCAGCAAAAGAACTGGCTGCCCGCCCATACTGTGGCGCAGTTGGTTGACCATATTCATGCCCTGCGGGTGCGCGGCGCGCCGTTAATTGGTTTATCTGCATCACTGCTGCTGGCTCTGCTGGCAGAACAGGGGGAATCACGCGAGCAACTGGCGCAATCGCTGGACACCCTGCGGGCCGCCCGCCCTACTGCCGTAAACCTGATGAATAACCTTGATCGTATGAAACAGGCGCTGGCGCAGCCAGAAATGGCAACGAGCCTGGTGGAAGAAGCGTTGCGTCTGGTGCATGAGGATAAACAGCTGTGCGATCGCATCGCCGATGCCGGCAGTGCGCTGGTCAAACCCGGCAGTCAGTTGTTAACCCACTGCAACACCGGCGGTCTGGCGACTGCGGGTGTGGGTACGGCACTGGGCGTTATCGCGCGTGCGCATCAACAAGGCCATGTTCACAATGTCTGGGTTGATGAAACGCGCCCACTGTTGCAGGGAGGACGCTTAACCGCCTGGGAACTGGGCGAGCTGGGTGTGCCTTACCAGTTGATCACGGATTCGATGGCCGCCAGCCTGATGGCGGCGGGCAAGGTTGATGCTGTCTGGGTCGGCGCGGATCGTATTGCCGCCAATGGTGACGTGGCGAATAAAATCGGCACCTACAGCCTGGCGGTACTGGCGCACTATCATGGTATTCCGTTTTATGTTGCCGCGCCGCATACCACGCTGGATCGTCAATGCCCGACGGGGGATGCCATCCCGATTGAGCAGCGTGCCGCCAGTGAAGTTACCGGTGTGTCGGGAAGCTTCGGCAGCGTGCAGTGGGCACCCGCGGATGCGCAGGTTTCTAATCCGGCCTTTGATGTCACGCCTGCGGCGCTCATCAGTGGTTGGGTACTGGATACCGGCGTGATTACACCGGCGCAGGTGGCTGCTGGTGTTTTTCAGCCACAGTAAACAAAACGGGCGGCTGAGTCAGCCGCCCGCAGAACGCACCGTCATGATTACGCCAGGCGCGGATAGGCATCGGCGATCCTGTCGCCTGTGAAGTTGGCGATCCAGCCTTCCTGATTATCAAAAATACGAATCGCCGTGAAATGCGGGGATGATCCCATATCAAACCAGTGCGGCGTGCCTGCGGGCACCGAGATCAGATCGTTCTTTTCGCACAGGATCTGCAGGATTTCACCGTCCAGATGCAGGCAGAACAGCCCGGCGCCTTCGACAAAGAACCGCACTTCGTCTTCACCGTGCGTATGTTCTGAGAGGAATTTCTGGCGCAGCACGTCTTTTTGCGGATTGTCTGCCCGCATACTGATGACGTCCCAGCTCTGATAGCCTTTTTCGGCGACCAGGCGGTCAATAGCGTGCTGATAGGCGTTGATCACCGTTTCCGCATCGGGATTCTCGCCCAGATCGCGGTCTGCCTGCCAGCGCTCGAAGCGAACGTCTTTGGCGTTCAGACGCTCACGGATCGCCTCGGGATCGGTGCTGTGCCACAACGGCTGGCTCGGATCGCTATCGCTAAAAATGGTCAGTGCACTCATTTCAAATCGACTCCGGGTTAATCTGAGAAAAATCAGCGACCTGACGATGATGGCTGTCATCATCCGCCGCGTCACGAATCAGCTGCAACGTGTGCCAGCCAGCCTGTCTGGCGGCGTCCAGCTCCTGATGAATATCAGAGAGGAACAGCAATTGTCCGGCCGGCAAGCCCGTTTGCGCCGCGATGTTTTGATACGATGCCACCTCGCGCTTGGCGCCCACGTGGGTATCAAAGTAACCGCTAAACAAACCAGTAATATCACCTTCATCGCTGTAGCCAAATAACAATTTCTGCGCGGCAACCGAGCCAGAGGAATATATATAAAGTTTAATGCCTTGCGCGTGCCAGGCCGTGAGCGCAGGCAGGACATCCGGATAAAGGTGCCCCGTAAAACGCCCGCTCAGATAGCCCTCGCGCCAAATCATCCCCTGCAGCGCTTTCAGGCCGGTCGATTTGCGGTCCTCATCCATGTAAGAAAACAGGATGGCGATCACGCTGTCGACGTCGGCATCGGGCTGTCCGGCCTCCGTACGCACGGCATTGAGCGCGTCCTGAACGGCGGGCTGCGCCTGATGCTGGCGCACATAGTCGGCCAGATGGGCACGGGCATAGGGAAACAGGACGTTATGTACAAAACGGATATCGCTGGTGGTGCCTTCAATATCGGTAACAATGGCCTTAATCATGCCTTCTCCAGCAAGCGACGTTGACGTTCGCATTCAAATAAAAACTCCAGCCCTTCCAGATGGCGGCGCGCTTCTGCCACATCGTTGCCCCAGCAGGTCAGGCCATGGCCACGCAGCAGAAAGCCGTAACGCAGCGGAAAACGGGCTGCATAATCTTCAATTTCTGACGCCAGCGCGGCAACATCCTGGCGGTTATCAAACACCGGAATCGCCACGGTATCCTCATGCGTGGACTGACCGCTCAGCGACTTTTGCATCTCATAGCCGTACAGCAGTAGCGCCGCGCCCTGCTCTACGCGCGACAGAACGGTGGAATTGACCGTGTGCGTATGCAGTACTGCGCCCGCCTCCGGAAACAGGCGGTAGATCAGCGTGTGCAGTGCGGTCTCGGCAGAAGGCCTGCGACCCGAGGGGGCCTGGCTGGTGGCAATGTCGACCTGAATAAAGTCATCCCGCGTCAGGCTGCCTTTATCTTTGCCTGACTCGCTGAGCAGGCAGAAATGCGCATCCTGGCGCACCGACATATTGCCGCCGGTGGCGGGCGCCCAGCCCTTCGCACCTATCCAGTGACAGGCGGCAACCAGCTGATCTAAAGCATGAGAATCGGACATTACTCTTCCTTTTAGCCGTCTAAGCGTCTTGATTGCCAAATACTAGCATCCTGTTTATAGTGGCAGCAACTCAGCGTTTCTCCGTAACCGTTTTTGCGCGTAAGGCAACCTAATCATGACGCAATCCATCCTCACGCCTGAGAGCAAGTTACCCGCCCTCGGCACCACGATATTCACGCAGATGAGCGCGCTGGCACAGCAGCATAACGCCATCAATCTTTCCCAGGGTTTTCCGGATTTTGATGGTCCGCGCTACCTGCAGGACAGGCTGGCTTATCATGTCAGTCAGGGTGCCAATCAGTATGCCCCCATGACCGGCGCACAACCGTTACGCGAAGCCATTGCCGAAAAGACCGCTGCGTTGTACGACTATCGTCCCGATGTGAACAGCGATATCACCGTGACCGCAGGCGCAACCGAAGCGCTGTATGCCGCGATCACTGCCCTGGTTCGCCCGGGTGACGAGGTGATCTGCTTCGATCCCAGTTACGACAGCTATGCGCCCGCGGTGCAACTGGCGGGCGGCGTACTGAAACGCCTCACCCTGCAGCCGCCCACGTTTGCAGTTGACTGGCCGGCGTTCTCCGCGCTGTTAAGCGATAAAACCCGACTGGTTATCTTAAATACGCCACATAATCCCTCGGCCAGCGTCTGGCACCAGGCGGACTATGCGGCCTTATGGCAGGCGATTGCTGACCGGGAAATCTATGTGCTGAGCGATGAGGTTTATGAGCACATCTGTTTTGCCCAGGACGGTCATGCAAGCGTGCTGGAGCACCCCGAACTGCGTCAACGTGCGGTGGCGGTTTCCTCGTTTGGCAAAACCTTTCACATGACCGGCTGGAAAGTGGGTTACTGCGTCGCCCCCGCGGCGATCAGCGCAGAAATCCGCAAGATCCATCAGTACCTCACTTTTTCCGTCAACACACCCGCTCAGCTGGCGATTGCCGATATGCTGCGCCAGCATCCTGAACATTATCGTGAGCTGCCCGACTTCTATCGCGCGCGCCGAGACCGGCTGATACAGGCACTGAGCCGTAGCCGTTTCCGCATTTTACCGTGCGAAGGCACCTACTTCCTGCTGGCGGACTACAGCGCTATATCGGCGCTGGATGACGTGCAGTTTTGCCAGTGGCTGACGCGCGAAGTGGGCGTGGCCGCGATCCCGCTGTCGGTCTTCTGTGAAGCGCCTTTCCCACACAAACTGATCCGGCTGTGCTTTGCAAAACAGGAAGCGACGCTCGACGCCGCAGCGGAGCGCTTATGTCGTCTCTAGCCATTACGTTGTTGCAAGCGCCGCTGACGTGGATGGATGGCGAGGCTAACCTGCGCCATTTCGATAATCTGCTGGCTGACATGACAGACCGGGATGTGATTATTCTGCCGGAGATGTTCACCACCGGTTTTGCGATGGAGGCTGCACAGCAGGCCCTGCCGCAACAGCAGGTCGTGACATGGTTACACCGCCATGCGAAGCGCACGAATGCGCTGGTGGGCGGCAGTGCTGCGATACATACGCCAGCGGGTGCCGTGAACCGTTTTTTACTGGTTGAGCCGAATGGCACGCTGCATCACTATGACAAGCGACACCTGTTTCGCATGGCGGATGAGCAGCAGCATTACGTCGCGGGCACGGCGCGCACGGTGATTCAGTGGCGCGGCTGGCGCATTTTGCCGCAAATCTGTTACGACCTGCGCTTTCCGGTCTTTTCGCGCAACCAAAATGACTACGATCTGGCGTTGTATGTGGCCAACTGGCCTGCGCCGCGCGCGCTGCACTGGCAGGCGCTACTGCTGGCCCGGGCGATTGAGAATCAGGCGTTTGTCGCGGGCTGCAATCGCGTGGGCAGCGATGGCAACCAACATCAGTACAGTGGGGACAGCCGAATTATTTCACCGCAAGGCGAGGTGCTGGCTGCAGGTGAGCCCTTTACGGCAGGTAAGGTTGAGACGTCGCTGTCGCTTGCCGATCTGCAGGCTTATCGCGAGCGGTTTCCGGCGTGGCGCGATGCGGATGGCTTTACGCTGGCAGAATAAAAGCGCCCCCGGCCAGGCCGGGGGCGCTTCAGTCAGTTATTGCAGGTCGAAACGGTCCAGATTCATCACTTTTGTCCAGGCCGCCACGAAGTCAGTAACAAACTTCTGTTTCGCATCGCTGCTGGCATAGACTTCCGCCAGGGCGCGCAGGATGGCGTTGGAACCGAACACCAGATCGGCACGCGTGGCGCTGAACCTGACTTCGCCACTCTGACGGTCACGGCCTTCAAAGATCTCTTCACTGCTGTCGGTCGCACGCCAGGCGGTGCGCATATCCAGCAAGTTTACGAAGAAGTCGTTACTCAGGACGCCGACGCGGTCAGTAAAGACGCCATGATGGCTGCCGTCAAAGTTGGCCCCCAGCACACGCAGACCACCCAGTAACACCGTCAGTTCCGGCGCGCTCAGCGTCAGCTGCTGTGCTTTGTCCAGCAGCAGGGTTTCGGTTGACGAGCCGCCTTTCACGCGACGATAGTTACGGAATCCGTCCGCCAGCGGCTGAAGCACGTTAAAGGATTCGACATCGGTTTGATCCTGACGAGCATCCACACGACCTGGCGTAAAGGGGACCTGCGCGGCCACGCCCGCAGCGGCGGCGGCCATTTCGATACCGACGCTGCCCGCAAGGACGATGACGTCAGCCAGCGAGGCCTTGCCGGATTCCTGCTGAATCTGCTGCAGTTTCGGTAACACGTCGTTAATCACGCTGGCGTTCACAGCCCAGCTATTCTGCGGTGCCAGGGCCAGACGGGCACCGTTCGCTCCGCCACGTTTGTCGCCACCCCGGAAGGTTGATGCCGATGCCCAGGCCGCTGAAACCAGCTGGCTCACGCTCAGACCTGACGCCGCGATTTTCGCCTTCAGCTCACTGATATCCGCTGGCGTGGGCTGATGAGTCGGCTGCGGTAACGGATCCTGCCACAGTAAATCTTCTTTCGGCACTTCTGGCCCGATGTAACGTGCTTTTGGCCCCATATCGCGGTGCGTCAGTTTAAACCAGGCGCGGGCGAAGGCTTCGTTAAAGGCCTGCGGATCGTTAAGGAAACGACGAGAGATTTTCTCGAACTCCGGATCAAAACGCAGCGTCAGGTCCGTAACCAGCATGGTGGGTTTACGCTTTTTCTCAGGATCGAACGGGTCCGGAATAATGGCTTCTGCGTTAACGGCTTCATACTGAATGGCCCCTGCCGGGCTATGGGTTTTCACCCACTCATATTTAAACAGGTTCTCAAAGAAGTAGTTACTCCACTGAGTTGGCGTCTGCGTCCAGACGACTTCCAGACCCGACGTAATCGCATCGGCACCGACACCGCTGCCGTAGCTGTTGTTCCATCCAAAGCCCTGAGCTTCGATGGGTGACGCTTCCGGATCGACGCCAACATGGCTGGCCGCCGCCGCACCGTGGGTTTTACCCAGCGTATGCCCGCCTGCGATCAACGCGACAATCTCTTCATCGTTCATGCCCATGTTGCCAAAGGTGGCGCGAATCGCTGGCGCGGCAGACGCCGGATCGCCGCTGGCTTCAGGCCCCTCTGGGTTCACGTAGATCAGCCCCATTTCGGTTGCGCCCAGCGGGGCGTTAGCCAGACTTTCGGGATGACGGTGGGCCAGCCACTCGGTTTCGTTACCCCAGTCCACGTCCATATCCGGTTCCCAGACGTCTTCACGACCGGCACCAAAACCAAAGGTACGGAAACCTGAGTTTTCCAGCGAAACGTTACCCGCAAGAATATAGAGGTCGGCCCAGGAAATTTTCTGGCCGTATTTCTGTTTGACCGGCCACAGCAGGCGACGGGCTTTGTCCAGGCTGACGTTGTCAGGCCAGGAGTTCAGCGGCGCGAAACGCTGCTGACCACGACCGGAGCCGCCACGGCCATCGATAGTGCGGTATGTGCCGGCACTGTGCCACGCCATGCGGATGAACAGACCAATGTAGCTGCCCCAGTCGGCAGGCCACCATGACTGGGAGTCGGTGAGCAACGCCCGGATATCGGCTTTCAGTGCGGAATAGTCCAGTTTGCTGAACTCTTCGCGGTAGTTGAAGTTTTCGCCGAGGGGATTAGAGCGGTTGGAGTGCTGGTTCAGCAGATCCACGCGCAGCATATTTGGCCACCAGTCGCGATTGCTGGTACCACTACCGGCTCCACGAGCCAGAACGCTTTCTTCTTCCGATTTACCGTGATGAAAGGGACATTTACCTGAAGCGGCTACATCATTATCTTTTGGCGTGCTCATTATCGGCTCCGTTGCCTTCACATTGTCATCGCTAAGATAACCCTGGCGTTAGCAGGAATATAGTCGGATGGGCCGAAGGTATTGATAGCCATTAGCTTTCAAGCGCAGCGAAAAAAAAGCTGCGCCCGATGGACCCGTCAGCTGCCGCGATAGGTGGACCAGCTCCAGGGGGATATCAAAAAGGGCAAGTGGTAATGGCTGCCGCTTTCCGTGAGGACAAAATCAATTTGTGCGCTGACGTATAAGGTTTCCCGTCCGTCCGCGCGAAAGTAGGCGCCAATATCTGCCGTGAGGCGGTACTGCCCCGGCGCAAGTGGCTCAGGCGTCAGATCCTTCAGACGACCATCGTTATCTGTGACGCCTTGTGCACAGGGAGTCCAGCCTTGTGCCGTGTGCTGTTCCAGCAACATGGCAACGCCCGGCGCGGGTTTTCCCAGCGCCGTATCCAGAATGTGAGTGCTGATGGTGCTCATGAAAAACTCTCCTTTAAGCGCAGCAGGGTGATTTCCCGCAACTGCGCCAGGGCTTCCTGTTGCTCGGTTTCCGGGCTGTTGTCCAGCCGCCGCGTGAGTTCATCAAGCAGCATCTGTGCGCTGCGTCCTTTGGCCCGAATCAAAAATACCCGATTAAAGCGCGCCTCATATGCCTGATTGCCCCGCACCATGGCCTGATGTAACGCGTCGTCTGCGTGTTGCATGGCCGCCTGTTCGCTACGCGACAACTGTTTTTCCTTCTCATTGCCCTGCGCCTTTTCCCCGATACGTGGATGAGCGGAGAGCGCCTGATTCAGATCGTCCTCCTGCCAGTCCTGTGTCAGCCGTTGTGCTTCAGCCAGCAGGGCATCAAGGCTGTGAAACGGGCGGGCCGCCACCAGCGCCAGCTGCCAGTGCGGCAGCGCAACGCAGTGGGACAGGGCAAGCTGTGCAGCGGCTTCCGGTAACTGGTTAAAGGTCTCCAGATCCATATTAATGCTGCTCCGCAAGGTGGCAAATCGTCTGCAAATAGGCCTGAACCGCTGGCGCGACATCGGCTTCATTCACCGATTCTGCCGGATGGTGGCTGATGCCGCGGTGGTTACGCACGAACAACATCCCCACCGGCCAGCGCTCTGCAATGGCAATAGCATCATGACCCGCACCGCTGGGCAGCGCCAGGCAGCGTCCCTGAACGGTTTCTACCGCGTGGCTCAGCGCCTGTTGCAATCCGGCATCGCAGGCCGTTGCCGCGATACGGTAATACTCCTGCGCGCTAAAGGTTAAACCGCGACGTAGTGCAATGGCTTCCGCCTGGGTCAGCAACGAGGACAGCAACGATTCAAGCGGCGCGTCCTCGGGTCCACGCACATCTAGCGACAGATGCACCTCCCCCGGAATGACGTTCACCGCGCCCGGCGCGCAGTTCAGCGAGCCCACTGTGGCGACCAGCGGTGAAGTCTGCTCGCGCGTGGTATGCTCGATGAATACCATCCACTCTGCGGCAGCGGCCAGCGCGTCTTTACGATGCGCCATGGGTACGGTTCCGGCATGACCGGCCTCACCGGTGAAACAGCAATTGAGGCGACGGGCACCGTTGATCGCGGTAACCACACCCAACGCGAGATCTTCCTGCTCCAGGCAAGGCCCCTGCTCTATGTGCAGTTCAAGATAGGCCACGATGTCGCTGACGTTACGCGCGGCGCGTGAGATCTGGCTGGCGTCCAGGCCGACATCCTGCATCGCCTGTGCCACCGTAATGCCATTGCCGTCAGGATGGGTCGGCCAGCTGTCAGGCCAGGTGCCGGTAATGCCGCGACTGCCCAGCAGGGTAATGCCAAAACGCGTGCCTTCTTCATCACCAAAGCCGATGATTTCAATGGCCAGGGGCAGGCGACGCTGGCGATCGTGGAGCCACTGCACGGTTTCAATCGCGCTCAGCACGCCCAGCATGCCGTCATAGCGGCCCGCATTACGAACCGTGTCCAGATGCGAGCCCAGCAGCAGCGCAGGTGCGCCAGGCTGGGCGGCGTCGTAGCGGCCGCAGATATTGCCGACTTCATCCTGCCAGACCGTCATACCGGCGGCCTGCATCCACTCACCGACGCGCGCGTTGGCACGCAGGTGTTCCGGCGACAGATAAACCCGTGTCAGCCCTTGTTCGCTTTCACTGATCTCAGCCAGCGCATCACAGCGCGCCATCACGCGCCGGGCGGCAACCTGAGCCTCGCTGGCATTCATCATCATGCATGGCTCCCGTAGTGGTTCCATGCCGCCTGCGAGCCCGCGCCCTGTGGCGTGCGGTGACCGACATGCGACAACACCATTTCCAGCGCGGCCAGGGTTTGCATCACGCAGTCTTTGCGCGCGTTGTAACCCATCGTGCCGATGCGCCAGACTTTGCCGTGCAACGGACCAAACGACGTGCCGATTTCAATGCCGAAATCTTCCAGCATCAGCTTACGGACCTCATCGCCATTGACGCCCTGAGGGATCACTACGCCCAGCACGTTACTCATTTTGTTGCTGAGATCGCCAAAGGTTTCCAGCCCCATCCCCTGAATGCCTTTTAACATCGCTTCGCCGTGCAGCTTGTGGCGCGCAATCCCGTTATCCAGCCCTTCCTGCAGAATCAGACGCGCGCATTCACGCGCGCCGAACAGGGCGCTGGTCGCTTCAGTGTGATGATTGAGGCGTTCCGGGCCCCAGTAATCCATGATCATGCCGAGATCGAAATAGTTGGAGTAGATCATCTCGTCATCGCCATCCTGGTGCGCATCCGTGCGGATCCCCTGCTCTACGCATTTGCGCTGGCGGATCACCGCTGCCATCTCATCGCTCAGCGTGATCGGCGAAGTTCCTGACGGACCACCCAGGCATTTCTGCATGCCGGCGGACACCGCGTCCAGGCCCCATGCATCGGTTTCCAGCGCATTGCCCGCCAGCGACGCCGTGGCATCGGTGTAAAACAGCACACCATATTTTTTGCAGATCGCCCCCAGCTCCGCCAGCGGCTGCAGCATAGTGGTTGAGGTATCGCCCTGTACGGTCAACAGCAAACGCGGTTTTACTTTTTTAATCGCATCTTCGATCTGATCGGGCGTAAACACCTCTCCCCACGGCACCGCAATGGTGTGCACATCGGCCCGGCAGCGACGGGCAATTTCACACAGCAGATGACCAAAACGGCCATAGACTGGCACCAGCACCTTATCGCCAGGGCGAATCGCCGACAGCAGGATCGCTTCAATACCGGCGCGTGAGGTACCGTCGATCAGCAGCGTCCAGCGGTTTTCGGTGCGGAACACGCCGCGATAGAGCGCCATCACTTCATTCATGTAATGGGTCATCGCCGGATCATATTGTCCGAGCAACTGGCTCGACATCGCGCGCAGCACACGCGGATCGGCGTTGATCGGACCGGGGCCCATTAACAGGCGCTGAGGCGGATTAATTTGCGAAAATTGAGAGATATCCATAGTGAATTCCTTGTTAAGCACTCACAGACGCACAGAGGAAATAAACTGCTTTAGCTCCGCCGTCTGCGGATGGGCAAACAGTGTTTTGCTTTCCCCCTGTTCCCAGACGCGCCCCTGATGCATAAAGACCACACGATCGCCCACATCGCGGGCGAAGTTCATTTCATGGGTGACGAGAATTAACGTCATGCCTTCGGCGGCAAGTTGCTCCAGCACTTTCAGCACTTCGCCGACCAGCTCCGGGTCCAGGGCTGAGGTGATCTCATCACACAGTAATACCCGGGGTTCCATGGCCAGTGCGCGGGCAATGGCTACGCGCTGTTGCTGTCCGCCTGACAGGCTGGACGGGTAATAATCCAGCCGCTCGCCCAGCCCCACTTTTTCCAGCATACGGGCTGCCAGTTCGCGGCACTCGGCCTGACTTTTTTTCAGAACCCGACGCGGTGCCAGCATGACGTTTTCCAGCGCCGTCATATGTGGGAACAGGTTGAAGTTCTGAAATACCATCCCTACGGAGCGGCTGATTTCGCGCGCCTGTGAGTCGCGGTCGGTGATGGTCATGCCGCCGAGTTTAATGCTGCCATCCTGATAGCCTTCCAGCCCGTTCATGCAGCGCAGCAGTGTACTTTTGCCGGAACCGCTGCGACCGATAATCGAGATCACTTCTCCCATATCGATATCCAGATCCACGCCTTTCAAAACATGGTTGGTGCCGTAATACTTCTGGACCTGATTAATGGTGATGAGCGGCATTGAATTTTTTCTCCAGATACTGGCTGTAACGCGACAGCGGATAACACATCAGGAAGTAGCCCAGTGCCACCAGCCCAAAGACTTTAAACGGCTGGTAGGTCACGTTATTCAAAATGGTGCCGGCTTTGGTCAGCTCGACAAATCCGATAATGGAGGCCAGCGCGGTGCCTTTAATCACCTGCACAGCAAACCCCACTGTCGGGGCAATCGCAATGCGGATCGCCTGAGGCGCAATCACCCGCGTGAGCGTCTGACCAAAGTTCAGGCCGAGGCAGCGTGACGCTTCCCACTGCCCTTTTGGCAGCGCCTGAATACTGCCGTGCCAGATATCCAGCAAATAGGCGCTGGTATAAAAGGTCAGCGCCAGCGACGCAGCGGTCCAGGGCGCAACGTCGATGCCAAACAGCCCGACGCCAAAGAAAGCCAGAAACAGCTGCATCAGCAGCGGTGTGCCCTGGAACAGCTCGGTGTACGCGCGAATGATTCGCGTCAGCCATTTACGCTTTAACAGACGTAAAAACAGCAGAGGTAACGTCACGAGCGTACCGCCTAAAAAGGCCACCAGCGACAGGGCAATCGTCCAGCGCGCGGCCAGCAGCAGGTTGCGCACGATGTCCCAGTCGGTAAAGGTTGTCATCATGCCTGCACCCCCAGCCACTTGCGGCCAATCGCCAGCAGCAGCTGACGCATTACTATCGACAACGCCAGGTAGATCAACGTGGTCACCGAGTAGACTTCGAAACTCAAAAACGTGCGTGACTGAATCAGGTTGGCGGCAAAGGTCAGCTCCTCGTAGGAGACCTGCGAGACGACCGACGATCCCAGCATCACAATGATGCACTGACTCACCAGCGCCGGATAAATCCGTTGCAGCGACGGTGGCAACACCACGCGCAGAAAGGTCTGGCTGCGCGTTAATCCCAGCACCCGACCGGCTTCCCACTGCCCTTTTGGCGTGACCTGAATGCCCGCCCGGATAATTTCCGTGCTATAGGCACCCAGGTTAACCAGCATCGCCAGCAGTGCGGCTTCCCCTGCGGTGAGTTTCAGCCCCAGGTTGGGTAAACCGAACACAATAAAGAACAGCTGCACCACAAACGGCGTATTACGAATCAGTTCGACATAGATGCCCCACAGGCGGCTTAACCAACTGGGTTTACCGCTGCGCAGCGCCGCGCCGATAATGCCGATACTGACGCCGCCGACCGTCGCCAGCACCGTTAACTGGATCGTTACCCACAGGCCGGAGAGCAACTCCGGCCAGTACGGCAACAATGCAGGGAAATTAAGTTGCCCGGTCATTGCCCCGTCCTTATGCGCCCAGGTTGGCTGGCAGCGGCGCTTTCAGCCACTCTTCGGACATTTTGTTCAGCGTGCCGTCTTTAATGCCCTGGTCGATCAGCGCATTCACTTTCTCTTTCAGTGCCGGCTCGTCTTTTTTCAGTCCGATATAGCACGGCGAGTCTTTCAGCATGAACTGCGCAACAGGGGCTTTAGCCGGGTTCTGACGCGTAATGGCTGCGACGACCAGGTTGCCGGTAGCGACATACTGCACCTGTCCGGAGAGGTAGGCTGATAACGTGGTGTTGTTATCTTCATAACGTTTCACCTGCGCGTCTTTCGGCGCCACCTCGCTCAGCACCATATCTTCCACCGCACCACGGGTGACACCCACCGACTTGCCGCTCAGCGCCGCGGGATCTTTCAGATGATCGCCTTTAGGTCCAAAAACGCCCAGAAAGAACGGCGCGTAAGCCCGGCTGAAATCAATTACCTTTTCACGCTCAGGATTTTTCCCCATGCTGGAGATCACCAGATCCACCTTGTCCGTCTGCAGATAAGGCACACGGTTGGCACTGCTGACCGGCACCAGTTGCAACTTAAGTTTCATCTGTTTGGCCAGATACTTTGCCATGTCGATGTCATAGCCCTGCGGTTGCAGATCGGTCCCCACGGAGCCAAACGGTGGGAAATCCTGCGGCACTGCCACCCGCAGTACGCCGCGTTTCTGGATGTCCTGCAGTTGATCCGCCAGCACGCTGCCTGCCTGTGCCATCAGTACGGCTGCCGCGACAACGGCCATTAATACTTTTTTCATTATGCACCCCGGTGAGATTATGTGAAACAAAAGATTCTTATGATTGGCATTCTGCAACTAATGTGCCAACGCAACGGGTGGGGGATAAATGCGGATTAACGCTGAAATGGCGGCTTTTACTAAGCGTGATGCGATTCCCGAGTCACCCCGGGAGACGGTCCAAAAAGGGGCAAAGCACCAAAATGGTGCCTGCTAACGGTGCTCCAGCTCATCAAGGTGCTGATAAAGATCGGCAATCTGGTGAATACGCGGCCGCCCCAGCGCCAGTAATTCATGCAGCAAGGCGTTGGCGAGCAGGTTCACCAGGCTCATGGCCGAGGCGTAGCTGTCGAAGGCGGAGACGCTGTCCAGCGGGGCGCAAAACTGCCAGCGCGCCAGTGAAATCACGCTCTGCGCCTGGGGCTCACACAGCGCCAGTACCGGAATCCTTGCGCTTTGCAGCTGCTGCATTAACGGCTGAATAATGCGGGTGCGGCGGCGAAACGCAATCACGACCACCATGTCCTCCGGCGTGATGTCCACCAAATCCTCTGCCAGCGTCTGGCCCGGCTGGGGCAGAATATGCACCTGAGCACGCGTCTGAATGAGCTGCTGACGTAGATGCAGCGCCACCGGATAGGCATTACGCATGCCAACAATATAGATACGCTTTGCCTGCGCCAGCTGGGCGATGACATCGGCGAATTGCTGGGGATCAATGCTGTTAACCCATTGTGTCAGATTGGCCATTTCCTGCTTGTAATGCCGCGACAGCAGGGTATTTCCCTGTACCGCATCCCGGTTATCCGTTAACGGCATACCGCTCTGGCGCAGGGTACGGAGCTCATCGCGCATGTCTTTATATTTGTCATAGCCCAGGCGCTTAAACAGTCGGCTCACCGTGGCTTTTGAGACACCGCTCAGGCGTGCCAGCTCGGCACTGTTATAGCTAATCAGGTCATCAAAGTGGTCAAAAATAAAGTCGGCTATACGCTGCTCCTGCGGCGAAAGCTGGGGGTAATGCGTTCTGAGTCGCTCATCAAGCTGTTTCATTCAGGTCCTGTAACTTTTGTTTCAATCGCGGGATTGCCACAGAAGCTAGCATAATTTGGGCCAGATAAACCTGTCCAGAGACGTTGTCTTCTTAAAAACTGGAACGGCTCTTGCTTAACTTTTTGCTTTGTACCCTGAAAAACAGAATGAGAAGAGCATGATTCAGAGCAATTTGGCCCCGTTAGGCATGGCCGTGACGCCGCATCATCTGGCCAGTGAAAGTGCGCTGGCGGTACTGCGGGAAGGGGGGAACGCGATTGAGGCCATGGTGGCCGCCGCGGCGACGATTGCGGTGGTCTATCCGCACATGAATGGGCTGGGCGGTGACGGATTCTGGCTGATCATGCCAGGCAAAGGCGATCCGGTTGGCATTGATGGCAGTGGCAGAGCGGGTTCGCTGGCGAATTTTGACTTCTATAAGGGGGAAACCCATATCCCTCATCGTGGGCCTAAAGCGGCCCTGACGGTGGCGGGCACGGTGAGCGGCTGGCAGGCGGCACTGGACCTGTCCGCAGAACTGGGGGGAACCACCCTGCCTTTACCGCGCTTACTCCGCGATGCTGTTCGCTATGCTGCCGATGGCATTCCCGTCACCGCCTCACAAGCCGCGGCGACGCGGACGAAGCGCGACGAGCTACAGCATCTGCCTGGCTTTGCCGCCACGTTTTTACCGGACGGCGATGTGCCAGCGGAAGGCAGCCGTTTCACCCAGCCTGATTTAGCCCGTACATTGAGCCTGCTGAGCGAAGAAGGTCTGGACAGTTTTTATCGCGGCACGCTGGCACAGCACCTTGCGGAAGAAATGGTCAATCTGGGCATTCCCATCACCCTGGCGGATTTACAGCAGCAACGGGCTCGCCGCGTCACGCCGCTCCATATTCGCCACAGCGAAGGCGATATCTGGAATATCACGCCACCGACACAAGGTATGGTGTCGCTGGCCATACTGGGCATCACGGATCATCTGGACATGGCGAACGCAGATGAGGTGCAGACGATCCACCGTATCGTCGAAGCCACCAAAAAAGCGTTTGCCCTTCGGGATCAGCATATTACCGATCCCCGCCATGTGGTTGAGGATCTGCAGGCACTGCTTGACGGCGAAACCCTCGCCACCCTCGCCAGCCAGATTCAGGATGATCGCGCTGCGCCCTGGGGAACCGGTCGCGGGCCTGGCGATACCGTCTGGATGGGCGTGATGGACAGCAGCGGGCTTTCCGTTTCCTTTATCCAAAGTATTTATCATGAGTTTGGCAGCGGTGTAGTGGTGCCCGGCACCGGACTTGTCTGGCAAAACCGGGGCGCGGCTTTTAGCCTCGATCCCGACCATATGCTGGCGCTGGCGCCCGGTAAACAACCCTTCCATACGCTGAATCCTGCCGCCGCACGCCTGAAGGATGGTCGCACCATGGTATACGGCTCCATGGGCGGCGATGGCCAGCCGCAAACTCAGGCAGCCATTTTTACCCGCCATGTTATTCAGCGCCTGCCGCTGCAGCAGGCCGTTAGCGCACCTCGCTGGCTGCTGGGGCGGACCTGGGGCCAGCTGTCGGACTCGCTCAAACTGGAAAGTCGCTTCGCGCCCGACACCCTGGAGGCGCTACGTGCGTTAGGACATGACGTGGAGTCGCTGCCGGCCTACAGTGAGGCCGTCGGCCATGCAGGTGCCATTGTTCGTCACAACAACGGTATGTTTGAAGGCGCAAGCGATCCGCGCAGCAACGGCAGCGCCGCCGGTTTCTGACAGGAGTAAATCATGAATCAGAGTGACTGGGCAGCCTATATTGCCCAAATGGAGCAAATCCTGAACGTGGAACTGGACGAGGATCGCCGTGTCGCCCTGCTACAACAGATGACGCGCATTGCCGATATGGCGGCCCCGTTGATGGCTTATCCGCTGGACGACCGGCTCGAAGTCGCAGGAGTGTACAAAGCATGAGACCAGACGAGGTTTCCATTCAGGCACTTCAGCAGGCGATTCAGCACGGTGATATCAGCGCCCGTGAAGTGGCGGAGCAGACACTGACCGCGATTGAGAAACAGAATCCGCAGCTTAATGCCTGGACGGATATCACCGCAACGCGGATGGTGCAGGAAGCGGATGCGATAGACAAGCAACGCCTGCGCGGCGAGATCTTGCCGCCGCTGGCGGGCATTCCCTATGCGGTAAAAAACCTGTTTGACGTGCAGGGGTACACTACCCTGGCGGGGGCCAGACTGTTTCGTCAGCGTCCGGCCGCAACCCGGGATGCCTTTGCCATCACCCAACTTCAGCAGGCCGGTGCCCTGCTTTCCGGCATGGTCAACATGGATGCCTATGCCTACGGTTTTACCACCGAAAATACCCACTACGGGGCGACGCACAACCCGCATGATCTGGCGCGCATTGCGGGCGGCTCATCCGGCGGTTCGGCCGCCGCCGTGGCAGCGGGACTGGTGCCTTTCTCGCTGGGGACGGACACCAACGGCTCAATCCGCGTCCCGGCTTCCCTGTGTGGGATTTTTGGCCTGAAACCGACTTTTGGCCGCTTATCCCGCAGCGGCAGCCATCCGTTTGTCGCCAGCCTGGATCATATCGGTCCCTTTGCCCGTCGGGTGGACGATCTGGCCCTGGTTTACGATCTGCTGCAAGGGCACGACAGCACGGATGCCTTCCAGGCCGATCGCCCGCTGGCAGCCACCTTACCGCAGCTGAAAAACGGTGCACAGGATTTGCGCTGCGCCGTACTGGGCGGCTTCTTTTCGACCTGGTGTAATGATGATGCCCGCGCGGCGCAATTACAGGTGGCGCAGGCGTTACAGGCTCAGGACGACGTGGTAATCGCGGAGGCTGAGTTAGCGCGCTCGGCCGCCTTTATTATGACCGCCTCTGAAGGCGGCAATCATTACCTGCCTGCGCTGCGTCAGCAGCCCGACCTGTTTGAGCCCCATTCGCGTGAACGCCTGCTGGCTGGTGCGATGCTGCCTGCGGCATGGTATGTTCAGGCCCAGCGCTTCCGCCGCCACTTTCAGCAGCAGGTCGTCCCGCTGTTTGCGCAGTACGATGTGCTTATCGCCCCTGCCACGCCATGTAGCGCGCCGTTAATTGGTCAGGAAACGATTGCCATTAACGGGCAGAATCTGCCGACGAAAGCCAGCATGGGCATGCTGACGCAGCCGATCTCCTTCCTTGGACTTCCCGTCTGTACTGTGCCGCTGACGACGGCGAGCGGTTTACCGATTGGCGTACAGTTAATTGGCGCCCCCTTTAACGAACAGGCTGTCTTACGCGCAGCCTGTGCCCTTGAACAGCAAGGACTGACATTTTCGCCCACCCGCAGGGCAGGAGCACAATGAATACTGACGCGATTAATCTTCCCGAGGTGCTGAACGCCGTTACCGCCGCGTTCTACCGTTATGAAAAGGCGCTGACGGGCAACGACATTGCCGTCCTGGATGAGCTGTTCTGGCACGATCCGCGGACCGTGCGCTTAGGCGCTGGCGAGAACCTGTACGGCATCGATGAAATCCGCGCGTTTCGCGCGGCAAGACCGTCGGCGGGGCTGGACCGCACGCTGCGCAATACGGTGATCACCACGTTTGGTGACGCGTATGCGGTGTGCAGCACCGAATTTACCCGGGCGGGCACGGAGAAAATTGGCCGTCAGCAACAGACCTGGGTGAAGTTTCCGCAGGGCTGGCGCATCGTAGCAGCGCAGGTCAGTCTGATGAGCTAAGCCCGGCGGAGCAGTCATATGTTAAGGCCGGGAGGCCTGAGTCTAACGCTTCACGCCGCGAAAGCGCTCAACTGCAACCCCTACGCCGCCCTACAGGGCGGCGAGCTCGCCTAACCAGGCGATCATTGCCTCTGCGCCAGGCTGGTTCAGCGTGCGATTCGGCCAGGCCAGATAATAGGGCTTGCTGAGCGGCAACGCGAGCGCATCTACAATGACCAGTTCGCCCCGGTCCAGCGCCTGGGCGATCATCCGGCGCTGCCCCAGCAGCACACCAGCGCCGGCCACGGCGGCATCAATCGCCAGCGAGGTCAGGTTAAAGGTCATGGCTGGACGAGCTGCTGGCACAGCCATTCCTTTCGCCACAAACCAGCCCGACCAGTCTGGCAAAAAGCGCCCTTCTTTGCCCCAGTCGAGATGAATCAGCGGCGCATGCCGTAACAGATCCTCGCGGGAAAAGGCGTCGATCAGCCGCGGGCTGGCGACCGGGAGCACCTCATCATGAAACAGATACGCTTTATTCAGTCTGGGATACGCCTCCTCGCCGAAACACATCACAAAGTCGGCCGGCGTTTGAGCAAAATCCACCTCCGCGTGCGTGCCATGTAAGGAAAGACTGACATCCGGACAGCGTTCACGCCAGCGGCACAGATGTGGCAACAGCCATTTCGACGCCAGCGCCGGCAGCGTGTAAAGCGTAAGCTGTGCGGCGGTCTCAGTGCGTCCTATGTTACGCTGACCAAGCTGGAGAACCGCAAAGGCTTCCGTGACATAGCGAAGATACTGCTTGCCCGTCTCCGTCAGCATCACGCCCTGTTGCGTACGTAAAAACAGGACGCAGCCAAGATGATCTTCAAGCTGGCGAATTTGCTGGCTCACCGCCGCAGGGGTTAAGGCCAGCTGTGCCGCGGCCCTGGTCAGGCTGCCGGTTTCCGCAGCCACTTTAAATGACTGAATCACGTTGATTTTAGGCAAGCGCGATGACGGGTTGGGCATTAAGCATTCCTTATCAGGGTATTAACGATTTATTGGTATTCAGCTGATGCCGGGCAGGCTAGTGTGACAATTCATCCCTTCATTATGAGACCGCGACGATGCCCAAAGCCCTGGTACGCACTGACTTACATCCTCTGACCGACCACGCCTGGCGTCAAGACTGTCGCAGGCAACTTAATCAACACGGCGCGCTGGTGTTGCGTCATTTTTTGCAGCCTGCCGCCCTGCAGGCCATCGTCGCAGAAGGCAATGCGCAGCGCGATCGGGCTTATTACACTGTCAGTCAGCACAACGTTTACCTGATGAAAACGGAGGCCGGCTTCAGCGACAGCCATCCACGCAACCGCGAAGTGAACAGCACCAAAGGGTGCATTACGGACGATATGATTGCAGCGGATTCCCCGCTGCGTCAGTTGTATGACGATGCGCTGTTTCAGTCTTTCTTATGCGAAGTGCTGGACGAAGAGGCGCTGTATCCCTACGCCGACCCGTTGTCTTCGATTAACCTGCACTATGCGCCACAGGATAAAGAGCTGGGGTGGCATTTTGATAACTCCTCGTTTGCCATCACGTTGCTGGTGCAGAAACCGCTGGGCGGTGGACGGTTTCAGTATGTGAAAGACCTGCGGGATGCTGATGCGGGCGAAATGAATTACGCGGGCGTGGCCGCCGTGCTCGATGAACAGCACCCCGTCGATGAACTGGCTATGGATGCCGGTGACCTGGTACTGTTTCGTGGGCGAAATTCACTGCATCGCGTGACGCCCACAGAAGGCGACGTCACGCGCATGCTGGCGGTGCTGGCCTACAATACCGCGCCCGGCATCGCCCTGTCGGAAACGGCCCGCCTGACGTTTTACGGCCGGTTGTAAACCGCACCCGCAAACGTTTTTGCCGATCATCTGGCCGCGCGGCGCGCTCCACCCTGCGTGGCTTTATTGGTGGACGTTACCGCCATCCACTGACGCAGGTTTTGTAGCATTGCCATACAGCGTTCAAGCTGTTCAAGACTGACAAACTCATCTGCTTTGTGTCCCTGTTCCATGCTTCCCGGCCCGCAGACCAACGTGGCTACCCCAATCTCGTCAAATAATCCCCCTTCGGTGCCAAAGGCGACCGTAGCGAACTCGTTATGTCCGCTCCACTGCGCCAGCCAGCGGGCAAAGTCGGTCTGCGGATCGGTCAATAAGCCGGGGTAATCGCTCAGTGGTTGAAAGGTAATGTTGCACAACGGTTCAGTGCGCTGCATTTCAGGCACCAGTTCTGCTTCGGCGAAGTGGCGTACGCTGTCATACAGCGCCTGAGCATCCGTACCAGGCAGCGTTCGCCACTCCATATCAAACTGGCAGGTCTCAGGAACAATATTCAGTGCTGTCCCGCCCTGAATCGTGCCAATCTGCAGCGTGCTGTAAGGCGGTTCAAACCGTTCGTCACGTTGCAGCTTTAACGCTTCTTCCTGCTGCAAAAGATGCGCAATTAACCGGGCGGCGTAGTGAACCGCATTCACGCCCTGATGCGTATAGGCAGAGTGGCAGGCGTGGCCCTGCACCCGACAGCGCACCGCCCGTTTTCCCTTATGTCCGTAAACCGGCTGCATGGCGGTCGGCTCACCCACAATACACATCGCCGGTTTTGCCGGTGAGGCATTGAGCATCGCCACCAGCGAGCGCACGCCCAGGCACCCCACCTCTTCGTCACAGGAAAACGCCAGATGCAAAGGCATGCGCAGAGGCTGCTGAAGAAACGCATCCAGCATGGCCAGCACGCAGGCAATAAAGCCTTTCATATCGGCGCTTCCCCGACCGTAATATCGTCCGTCACGTTCCGTCAGGGCGAAAGGCGGCACGGACCAGTTTTGCCCCTCAACCGGCACCACGTCCGTATGCCCTGACAGCATAACGCCGCCTTCGCCCTCCGGCCCCAGACGCGCATACAGATTGGCTTTTTTACCGCTGTCGTCATACAGCCACTGCGTCGTTATGCCTCTGTCAGTCAGGTAGTCGTCAATAAACTGGATCAGGGCCAGGTTTGACACCCGACTGGTTGTGTCAAAGGCCAGCAGAGAGGCCAGAAGCGCCCGTAACGTCTCATTCATCGCCGGGCACACCATAGGCCGGTGCCTCACGCGGATCCAGCGCGCGCGTGACATAGGCTTCCATCTGGGGTTCATAGGCAAGCCACAGTTGTGTCAACTGCCCGACAGGGTCGTGCCCGGTCCAGTCGATACGCAGATCCACCAGCGGCCAGGGATAATCATCCACAAGTTTGAGCGCAGCTGAATGTAACGGCCCGGCTTCTCCGCCTGCCGCCACGCCGGCCTGAAGGGCGGCAAGCAGCCGACTGGCCAGTTCACCGGAGGCCGCTTCAAAGGCTGCGCACATGGATGCCGTTACGTCCTTGTTCGCCAGCATATTGCCTGCGGCGATACAGTTTTTTCCTTCGGCCATGCTCCAGATACCCAGCGTCTTGCTGCCACTGAAAAACGCTGTGTTACCCTGAATATCAATCGCGGCGACCTGGCGGTAATCACTGAATCTGTCGCCAGCCAGCGCCCGCTTTAGCGCCACGTTCAGATCGCTGCCCTGATCCAGATGCAACAGAATCTGCTGCCCCAGAGAGGGCAACGTAATATTCTGGCTGGATACGGCACCCACGCCGGCCTGGAGCCAGGGACAGCGCGCGCCTACCGCAATGCTGGATGAACTGATAGCGATGCCGAGCTGACCGGTTTCTTCACACCGTGCCGTCACTGATAAGGTCATTGGTCTGCTCCACGTTTCCAGTCATCCGGAATCACCGCAATGACATCAATTTCCATCAGCCATTGCGGCTGTGCCAGAGCCGAAATCACCAGCCCTGTTGAGACGGGGAAAACACCTTTTAGCCACTTTCCGACTTCCCGGTAGACCGGTTCGCGATAACGCGGGTCGACTATATACGTGGTGGTTTTGACAATATGCGACAGATCGCTCCCCGCCTCTTCCAGCAGTTGCTTCACATTTTTCATCGCCTGCGCCGCCTGCGCGGCCGGATCGCCCAGGCCAATCAGATTACCGTCGAAGTCAGTGCCGACCTGGCCGCGCAGGTACACCGTGTTACCTGCACGTACTGCCTGGCAGAGATCGTTGTCCAGCGTTTGATTAGGGTACGTTTCTTTGGTGTTAAACATCCGAATACGAGTATGGGTTGGCATAACAGCAGTCTCCTGGTTCAGTTTTCTGACGCGGCACGGTAATCCTGATACTGGCGCTGAATAGCAATATGGTCGGCAACATACTTTGCGTCATGCCACACGCCCCAGATAAACGAGGAGCCGCGGCGCGACTGCCAGGGCAGCCCGAGGAAATAGAGTCCGGACTCCGGGGAGACGCCGCGTTGATGGAGAGGTCTGTTTTTCTCGTCAAAGGCGTTAACCTTCAGCCAGGTATAATCCGTGGCATAGCCTGTCGCCCAGATGAGCGTCGTGATCCCTGCACGGACCAGATTGAGCGACTGCACGGGATGCGAGACGCTTTCCGGATCGGGCAGAAAGGTGCGTGCGGCCGGATCCTCGGGTAAATTCAGGCCATGGCGTTCAACCCAGGCATCGGCCGCATCCAGCAGGGATAAATAGTTTTCATCGCCTGCGGCAATGTTTTGCGCCAGATCGGGCTTAAAGGTCACGACCTCGCCGGAAAAGCGCTCCGTCAATCCGACCAGGTTGATGCCCTGCTCCGCCAGTTTGCGAAAGTCGACGGTATGCCCGCCGCGCGCGCCGCTGACCGCGATGGTGACGTGTTCTTTCCCCGGTTGGCTGGCTGCCGCATCCCACAGGCCAAGGACCCCTAACCACCAGCAAAAGTCCCGGTTGCGATAGCGGCGAGGCGGACGATCGTGGGGACCAACGGAGAGCCACACGTCTTTTCCTGCACGCTGAAGCTCATCGGCAATCTGCACCCCTGACGAGCCCGCGCCGATAACCAGCACACCACCTTCAGGCAGTTGTTGCGGGTTACGGTAGTCCGCCGAATGTAACTGGGTGAATCGCGTATCCGTGGGCGCAATGGCGGGAATCACAGGCTTCTGAAAAGGCCCTGTGGCGACGACTACGCGCCGGGCAACGATCGGACCAGCGGAGGTTGAGACGTCGAACCCGCTGCGCCCGACACGCGGTACCACGCTGATGACTTCGACGCCCGTTTTGACAGGCGCCTCGATATGCTGCACATACGCTTCAAAATAGTCAGCAATCTGTTCTTTAGGCACAAAGCTGTCAGGATCCTGCCCCGGAAAAGTCATGCCGGGAAACCGATCGTGCCAGGCCGGGCCGTTGGCGACCAGCGAGTCCCAGCGCCGGGTTCGCCACGCTTCGGCAATACGATTTTTTTCCAGCACGCAATGCGGAATGCCGAGCCGCCCCAGATGCTCGCTCATGGCGATGCCGGCCTGCCCTGCCCCAATCACCAGGGTATCTGTTTCTTGCTCTGATATTGTCATTCCATCATCCTCAAGCCCGACGTTTTAATGACGTGTTCCTGACACGCGCCAGCGCCAAGACTATTTGAGGCAGATGAATGGGTAAAATATTATAAAGCTAATATCTGAATAAGAAATTAATAAGCAGAAGATACGTGCCCGGTTATTAAAGCCACTCAGCGAATAAAGCGCGAAATTAGCCGATGTGATTTACCGCAAATACATTTCTTTTTCTTACCAAACAGCACGGTAATTGCGCGGCACTTTTTACACGGTGGGCCCCAACGCACTATTCTGGCAATAGTCCATAAAAAGTTTTGTCGGTCGCGTCGGTTCATTATGACTTAACCAGGCCATGATTAACGTCGAGGCTTCCATATCATCTTCAATATCAATCTGCGCCAGCTTTTCACCGTCATAAGTCACATCAGTACAGGGGCGGGTGACCAGAACTGAAAACCCCAGCCCCTGTCCTACCATGCAACGCACCATTTCAATGGAGGGCGAACTGTAGGCTACCTGCGGGTGGTACCCTTTGCTTTTGAAAATATTGATGAAGTAATTCCTGCTGGGTACCGCATCCAGCAAAATCATAGGTTCCTGACTCAGCTCACGCAGCGTGACCAGGGATTTTTGTGCCAGTGGATGGTTTACCGGCAGGAGCGCGTAAGGTTTATGCGGGGCGTTTAACGTGGTTTTTTGAATGGTGTTATCCAGCTCGAGATCGTAGAGAAAAGCCAGATCAAAACGTCCGCGATGGAGTCCATGCATCAGTTCATGCTGCTCGCCGTCGTACAGTTCAATGGTAATATCCGGATAGTGTTTTTTAAACCCGGCTATCAGTTTGGGCATATACAGCGGCGCCGCAGATTCAAAGCATCCCACCGCAATCGTGCCTGAAATCAGGGTGTTATCTGCACGTGAGTTTTGCTCAAACTCGTGTGTCAGACGTAGCAGCTCCTGCGCCTTTTCGTAAAAACGGCGGCCGCCAGGCGTCAGCGAAACACCCTGTGCGTGATGGCGGATGAGCAGTTGCTGATCGAAGGCGTCCTCCAGGTTTTTGATGGAAACGGAAATGGAGGGCTGGGCGATATGCAACTGACGCGAGGCTTCCGCAATGCTTTCCGTCTCCACCACGGCGACGAAATATCTGAGCTGTTTAAGTGTAAAGCGACTCATGGCGTTACCTCTGTTTTTTATAGTCAGCAAGACACCTTGCTTCGTTCCGGCCTAAGCAGCACTGCAAATGCTGTGCCACTTACCTGCCCGTTCCACCTGAACGCCGTTTATGTATTAACGCCATTCCACCTGTTTTTTTACGTCTGGCAGAAACGTAATCATCAAAAAGAAATTGCACCAATAACTCTCACCCTGCGTCGCAATGATCAGCGTGCTGCCCTAAATAAGCGCAAACAGGGAAAGAATACGTTAATTATTGCCCGGCCCTGTTAAAAAGACACCGTTTAAAAAGGGATATAACAGTTGGATAGTTTTTTTAAAATCAGAAGCCAGCAAATTACTAATTGCTATCGTTCCCGTCCTGCCGCCATAGTGAATTACAGAATTATTCACCCCTTCTGTTTAATGTGAGCAAGCCCATGACATTTAACTGGAACTATATGTTCAGTCTGTTTAGCGACGCTAATTTTTGGCTGGCGACATGGACTGTCATCAAACTGAGCCTGCTGACCTGGGGAACGAGCATTATTGCGGGATTTATCCTGGCGCTGGCCAAGCAGTCGCGCCATCCCTTATTGACGCTGCCGGCCCGGTTTTATATCTGGCTCTTTCGTAGCCTGCCTTTGCTGGTGCTGCTGATCTTTGTTTATAACCTGCCTCAGGCATTGCCCGCCACGTCGATGGTACTGAGCGATCCATTCTGGGCAGGATTTATTGCGCTGACCATGTGTGAAAGCGCCTATATCGCAGAGATTCACCGTGGCGGGCTGCTGGCGATTCCCAAAGGCCAGAGCGAGGCTGCCCGGGCACTGGGATTACGCTATGCAGGCATTCAGTGGCGCATCATTATCCCGCAGGCACTGCGTGTGGCCTTACCGGCACTGGCGAATGAATACATCGCGATCGTGAAGCTGACGTCACTGGTCTCTGTTATCTCGCTTACCGAAATTTTGATGGTCGGCCAGCGACTCTACTCGCAAAACTTTCTGGTCATGGAAACCATGGCGGCAGTGGCCTTCTATTACGTGCTGATCGTTACCGTCTTTGACTTCCTGCTGAAACAGCTGGAGCGCTATCTGGACGTGACACAACGCCAACCGTCCGGCAAACCTGATGCACATCTTTTCGAACTCGCACAACGCGCAGCGGTGAATCCTGTCCGTCAGGCGTTTCACGCCAGCGGACCAGCGTTGCAGGCCCTGCGTCTGCACAAGGCTTACAACAATGTTGAAGTGCTGGGCGCCGTTAACCTGCAGATCCATCCTGGCGAAGTGGTTTCCGTAATCGGGCCTTCAGGTTCAGGAAAAACCACGCTGATTCGCCTGCTTAATGGTCTGGAGCAGATCGATAACGGTGAAATTCGTATTAACGGAAAACCCTTTATTCATCTCAGTCAGCAGGGAGAGCAACGCAAGCCACGCTTCGTTGAGCATGCAGAGCATCGTCTTAATATCGGGATGGTCTTTCAGAGCTTTAATTTGTTCAGTCATCTCAGCGTTATGGACAACCTGTTGCTGGCGCCTCGCTATCACAAGCTCGCGCCTGCCGCGGTATTAAAACAGCAGGCTGCTGCGCTGCTTTTTAAAGTCGGCATGCTCGACCATGCGTGGAAGTACCCTCATCAGCTCTCCGGCGGTCAGCAGCAACGCGTGGCTATCGCACGTGCCTTGATGATGCGTCCGCAAATCATGCTGTTCGATGAACCCACCTCTGCACTGGATCCCGAAAAAGTGAATGAAGTGCTTCAGGTCATTGAAGCCCTGGCAAGCGAGGGCATCACCATGGTGATCGTGACTCATGAGATGAACTTCGCCTTCAAGGTGTCTGACCGGATTGTCTTTATGGAAAAAGGACGCGTGGTCTGTGACGACGCGCCGCAGGCTCTACGCGATGGCCAGCATCCGCGCGTGGAAGCTTTTCTGAAGGATGTCTCGCTGGCGTAACGATGTATTAATCACGAGGGCACGACCATGATTGAACAGTGGCAGGTAGATCAGTATCACCAGCAGGGATTTCTGGTAGTTGAAAATGTCCTGACAAGCGATGAAATCGCAGCGCTACAACACGACTTTGACCAGTGGGTTGAGGAAAGCCGCAGCCAGAATGCGCCCTGGGGCGATACGCAGGATGGGCGTCCGCGTTTCGATATTGAGAGCGATCACCGTGCCGATCATCCTTCTTTGCGCCGCGTCAGCTCACCGAACGATATCTCTGCCGCCTATCGCCATGCGGCACTGCAGTCACGTATGGCGCAGATTGCCGGACAGTTAATCGGGGGCAGCGGTGCACGCTATCATCACAGTAAGATCAACTCGAAACTGCCCCATACCGCAACGAAAGTGGAGTGGCACCAGGATTTCCTGTTCACCCCGCACAGCAACGACGATATCGTGACCGCGCTGCTGATGGTCAGTGAGGTCACGCCGGAAAATGGTCCGCTGAACGTGGTGCCGGGCAGCCATCAGGGGCCGCTTTATTCACACTGGCAGGGTGGCCGCTTTACCGGTGCCGTTGATCCCGCAGTGGTGAAAGAACAGTGCCAGCAGCCTACCGCCTGTTTTGGTCCCTCGGGTTCTGTGTGCTTTATGCATACCCGACTGCTGCACGCCTCCAGTCCCAATGAAACCGAATGGCCGCGCACACTGTTTATCGCCGTGTACGCCGCTGAAGATGCACTGCCGTTCGGTGAAAACCCGTTACCCAGCCCGGATGCGGGCACGCTGGTTTACGGTCAGGAGAGCGGCATGATCCGCAGCACCGCAAACGCCTTCCGCCTGCCGCAGAAACCGCGCGGTGCTTCGTTTTTTGTTCAACAGGCCGGTAAAGATCTTGCCAACGTCTGATGGCATTTTTCAGAGAGAGAATAATGATGAAAACCTACGTGTTAAGTCTGCTTGTCGCAGGCGCTGTACTGGCGTCCTTTAACGCCTCAGCCTTTTTACAACCCGGCAAAATTATCGCCGGATCGGATATGACCTTCTTTCCGTATGAGTACATGAAGGATAATAAACCCGCCGGCTTTGACATTGAGTTTCTTGATGGTCTGGCCAAAGTGATGGGCCGTCAGGCCGTTAACATTGATACCCGTTTCCCTAACCTGATTACCGGCTTGCAGAGTAACCGGTTTGATATGACTAATTCGTCGATGTACATCACCGCCGATCGCATGAAAGTGATCGACATGATTCCCTATCTGAAAAGCGGCGAAGCTATCCTGTCGTTGAAGGGAAGCGATTACCAACCCAAAACGCCTGAAGATTTCTGCGGCCATAAAATCGGTTCGATGGGCGCCACGTCGTGGTTGCAGCAGTTACACAAACTGTCTGACGACTACTGTGTGAAAAACGGTAAACCCCCCATCGCGATTAGCGAATATTCGACCGATCCGCAGACAACGCAGGCGATGCTCTCCCATGCGGTCGAAGCACAGATTACCGATGCCGCCGTGGCGCGTGGCGTGGTGCAAAAGCTGGGCGACCGTATTCAGATTTCCTCCACGACACTTATCTATCCGGTGTTAAACGGTTTTGGCGTGAAGAAGGACAATACAGAGGTGAAAAAAGCCCTGGTCGCTGCGCTGGCTACGTTCAGTAAAACGCCTGAATATGCCGCGCTGCTCAAAAAATACCATTTTGAAGCGCCAACAGCCGACGATCTCAACACCCTGATGCCAAAACCTTAATCTCAAACGCGTGCCCGTCACGCGTTCATTTTCAGGAGGGAATATGGCGCTTTCTTTTGAAGAGCAGACCCGTATCGATCTGGCGGCGGCCTTTCGCATTATTGCCCACCTGGGCATGCATGAGGCGGTAGCGAACCATTTCAGTGCCGCAGTTTCACCGGATGGTAAGCAGTTTCTGATGAACCCAAAGTGGAAACACTTTTCACGGCTTCGCGCCAGCGACCTGCTGCTGCTCAATGCAGACGATACCGCCTGTGGAGAGCGGGATGATGTAGACGCCACGGCCTGGTCGATCCATGGGCAAATTCATCAGCGGCTGCCAGAAACCCGGGTCGTGATGCATCTGCATCCGGTTTACACCACCAGCGTCGCCTGTCTGGCGCAGCCACACATTCCGCCTGTCGATCAAAACAGTGCGCGCTACTTCAACCGTATCGCGGTGGATACCCTGTACGGGGGCATGGCAGACACTCAGGAGGAAGGCGCCCGACTGGCCAGCCTGCTGACCGATAAGCGTCGTCTGTTGATGGGTAATCACGGCGTTATGGTTACCGCCCAGACGGTGGGCGAGGCCTATGATGATATCTGGACACTGGAGCGGGCCTGCCAGATTCTGGTCACCGCCTGGTCTACCGGGCAACCGTTGAAGGTGCTGAGCGACGAGGTCGCGGAAAAAACGGCCCGTGACTGGGAAGGCATCCCCGACTTCTCTCTGCGGCATTTCGAAGAGATGAAGCAGTTGATGATTGAGGCCGATCCCACGTTATGTGACTGAGTGGGGCCGTGCGGACGACAATGCCGGAAACCGGGGCAGCGCGTGGCGACATCCTTTTGCCGTCACGCGCTTGCCGCCGGGAGATTACGCCTCTGGCGCGGGGTAGGTTTTTATCCAGTGATCGGCAATCTGCTGCCGGGTGCAAATCCACACATCTTTATGCTGCTGAATGTGGTCGAGGAAATTTTGCAAGGCGCGGAATTTTCCCGGGCGACCTAACAGGCGGCAGTGCATCCCCACCGACATCATTTTGGGCGCGGTTTCGCCTTCTTCATACAGCACGTCGAACGTATCGCGCAGATAGGTGAAGAACTGCTCTGCGGTATTGAAACCCTGGGGCGAGGCAAAGCGCATATCGTTGCATTCCAGCGTGTAAGGAATGATCAGATGGGGTTTTACCGTACCGTCCTGACAGGTGACCTGAGTCCAGAATGGCAAATCATCACCATAATAGTCGCTGTCATAACTGAAGCCGCCCTGTTCCACCACCAGCCGCCGCGTATTGGGGCTGTCGCGTCCGGTGTACCAGCCTGTGGGCGCTTTGCCAAACAGGTCCGTTAACACATCTACCGCCTGCTGCATGTGCTGACGTTCGGTTTTAGCATCAATGCCCTGATAGTGGATCCAGCGCCAGCCGTGGCTGACCACGTCATACTGCGCCTGTTTGATGGCGTCCACGATGTCCGGGTGGCGCGCCAACGCCATCGCGACGCCAAACACGGTCAGGGGCAGTCCGCGCTTCTGAAACTCATTGTGAATGCGCCAGAAACCGGCGCGGGATCCATACTCGTACAGGGATTCCATCGACATATGCCGATCCGGATAACTGGCCGCCCCAATGATGTCAGACAGGAACTGTTCTGAACCCGTGTCGCCGTGCAAAACGTTGTTTTCTGCCCCTTCCTCATAGTTGAGTACAAACTGCACCGCGACGCGCGCTTTCTTTGGCCAGCGCGCATGTGGAGGCTTTCCACCGTAACCGATCAGGTCACGCGGGTAATTCTTATTGAAGCTGTAGGTTTTTTTATCCTGGCTTTCAGTCATCACTTGCATCCTGTCGTTGAACGGGAACATCTGCTTAGTTTAGGTGCTGAAAGACACCTGAGAGCGGTTTATGTAGCGGATAAGCTAAATCGCCTTGTTTACTGGTGCCAAAACCCAGCGCCACCAGCGATTCCACCATCTTGACGGCGGCGCTGACGCCATCAATCACCGGCATCTCCAGCTCTTTTGTCAGCGACGCGGCCAGCGTTGCCATGCCCCCACAGCCTAAAACAATGGCGCCACAGCCATCTTCCCGCTTTGCCTGGATACAGCGCTGGCGCACTTTCTCCTGCGCCACGCCGCTGCCGTCTTCCAGCGCCAGCACGGGTAAATCAATAGCATGTAAAGCGGCACAATGGTGCTTAAAACCGTACTGCTGAAGTAAATGGCGTGCGATGACCAGCGTGCGGGGCAACGTCGTGACAATTGAAAAACGCGTTGCCACCAATGTGGCGGTATGCATGGCCGCCTCCGCGATACCGATGACCGGCCCGCTGGCCAGTTCGCGTGCCGCCAGCAAGCCAGGATCACCAAAACAGGCAATCACATGGCCACTGACGCCCTGCGCTTTGCCGAGCTTCACCTGTTCCAGCACGCCGATTGCCGCTATCGCCTCATCAAAATGCCCTTCAATCGACGGCACGCCCTGCGAAGGGCAAACGGCAATAATGTCCGTTCCAGGTGCGGCCACCGCGCGGGCCGCCTGACAGATGGTTTCGGTCATCGCCTGGCTGGTGTTGGGATTGATAACCTGAATCAGGCTCATGATACGGCTCCTTTATGCCCGGCAAACAGTCGGGAAAAATCCGGTAGTGTTTCGCCTCCGCGCTCAAAATGGAGGCTGGCAACGATATGTTCAAAATGGTGCTGCAGCGAGGCGGTCAGTGACACCAGGTCTTTTTCCCGGAGTCGCTGGAGTAACTGGCCGTGATCGTCACAGCGACAACCGCGCTGCCAGGGCGCGCCCCAGGTGGCAATCACCAGCGACGATCGCTGGGCCAGTTGCGTCACCAAATCTGTTAATACCTGATTGCCCGAAATCGCCTGCAACTGAATATGAAAGGCCGCGGACAGACGAATCGCCGCCGGCCCGTCATGCCGGGCAATCGCCTCTTTTTCCTGCTCAACCAGGGCCGTGAGCCCGGCCAGGTGCGGTGCCTGCAGATGTTCCAGCACCGCAGAAAGATTGCCGCACTCAAGCAGGCTTCGGGTGCGGAAAATATCCCGCGCTTCCTCCACGCCCGGTGTGGCGACATGTGCACCACGTTTGGGCGTGAGCGTGATCATTTGCACCGCAGCAAGGCGCTGCAAGACCTTACGGATGCCCGTGCGGCTCACGCCAAAGACCTCTGAAAGCGCTTCTTCCGGCAATTTGCTGCCGGGCGGCAGTTGATGTTCGACAATGGCGTTCATTAACGCCTGATAGATAGGTTCATCTTTATCATGCAGATCGGCCGCCGTTCTCTGGCCTGTTTCACTCTTCATCACCCGCTCCGGTAAACATCATTGCGTCACTTATCGTATACGTTAAAAATAAATTTTGTATACAAAAAACAAATCTGGCCTGGATCCTGCAATGTGATTTCACAAGGTTATTTTATTCATGTCTTTGAGAGGAGCAGGTTTCATGCCAAATCATTCAACGGTGGGTAACACATCGGCCTCTGAAGCCGGAAAAGCATACAGTCCGAAGCTATGTAATGCTGACCTGGCGCCTACCCGTGATCAAAACTGGTCGTGGTACAACATCTTTTCCTTCTGGATGTCGGATGTGCACAGCATGGGCGGCTACGTGGTCGCGGCAAGCTTCTTCACATTAGGGCTGGCCAGCTGGCAGGTGCTGCTGTGTTTGCTGGCAGGGATCTGTATTGTTCAGCTCTGCGCCAACCTGGTCGCTAAACCCAGCCAGATGGCCGGCGTGCCTTATGCGGTCATTTGCCGCCAGGCATTCGGTGTCTTTGGCGCCAATATTCCGGCGGTGATCCGCGGCCTGATTGCGTTTGCCTGGTACGGTATTCAGACCTGGCTGGCGGCGAATGCGCTGATGCTGGTGCTGCTGAAGTTTTATCCGTCGCTGGAAAGCCTGACGCACAGCCACTGGCTTGGCTTATCGCAACTGGGCTGGTACTGCTTTGGCGTGATGTGGGTTCTGCAGGCGATGGTGTTCTGGCACGGCATGAGTGCGATTAAGCGCTTTATTGATATCGCTGGTCCCGCCGTTTACGTCGTCATGCTGGCACTGGCGGGCTGGATTGTATACAAAACCGGATTCGACGGTATTTCGTTTACGCTGGCCAGCAAATCGCTGTCCGTCGGTGAACAAACCTGGCAGATGATTACGGCAACGGCACTGGTCGTGTCTTACTTCTCAGGCCCGCTGCTGAACTTTGGTGACTTTTCTCGCTACGGCAAAAGCATGAGTGAGGTTCGCCGGGGTAACCGCTGGGGACTGCCGTTCAATTTCCTGCTGTTCTCCATCGTGACCGTTGTGATTGTATCGGGTACGCAGTCCTTGTTTGGCAAAATGATCACCGATCCTATCGAAACCGTGAGCATGGTTGGCAGCGATTTAGCCGTGGCGATTGGCTTACTGACCATGATCACCGCGACGATTGGCATCAACATTGTGGCGAACTTCGTGTCTCCTGCTTTCGATTTTTCTAACTGCTCGCCTCAGAAAATCAGTTTTCGTACCGGGGGGATGATTGCAGCGGTGGGTTCGGTCCTGCTCACGCCGTGGAATCTGTTCCAGTCGCCTGAACTGATTCACTATACGCTGGACGTACTGGGTTCGTTTATCGGGCCTTTGTTTGGCATTCTGTTAGCCGATTTTTACCTGATCAAAGGCGGCCGTATTTCTGTGGACGATCTGTTCGATGCCACACCGCAGGGGCGCTACTGGTATCGCGGTGGATTTAACCAGAAAGCCATTGTTGCCCTGCTGCCCTCGGTCGCTATTTGTCTGGTGATTAGCTTTATCCCTTCTCTGCATCAGGTCGCCAACTTTAGCTGGTTTATCGGCGTGGCGCTGGCGGCGAGCTGCTACTGGCTGGTGGCGCGGGAAAAACAGGTTGCAGAAAAACATACGACAATCCCGTCGGGTGCCGTCGCGATGCAGAAAGACTGATTCACGCTTACTGTCAGTCAGTCCGTTTCTGTGAGGACTGGCTGTGGGAACGTCGTTCTTACCCTGCCTTTATGGGGCATTTATTGGGTGCGACGGGCATCAGGTCGAAAATACGGGATAGCACTGAACGTGACGGGGAAACCGGCTGTTGGGAGGAAGACGAGAAACGTCCAGAGCCAGAAAGCAAAAACGCCATGCTGATAACCCGCATGGCGTCAAAATTTGGCGGAACGGACGGGGCTCGAACCCGCGACCCCCTGCGTGACAGGCAGGTATTCTAACCAACTGAACTACCGCTCCGCGCTTTGTTCCCCGTCGGGAACGAGGCGCATATTAATCACATCATTACTCGCCGTCAACGGTTTTCCCCCTGCCCGCTTCCGTTTGCTGCTATTTTCGCCCCGATGTTGATTTTACACACAAATCTTTGCGACTCAGGCGCGCCAGAGGCAACTGCCCCCCTTCTTCATGATCAGATCCAGCCGTGATTCGTGATGACTGATTTCCTCATCACTGGCGGTGACCACGCGCAATCCTGATGTGGGCCGAACGATGCGCTGAATGCCTTCGCTCTGCTGCTGACGCGAGCGATCCTCCTCCGACGAGAAAGACAAGGACGTTTGTCCGCCCGTCATGGTTAAAAAGACTTCGGCCAGGATCTCGGCATCGAGCAGTGCGCCGTGCAACGTACGCTTACTGTTGTCTATCTCGTAACGTGAACACAGCGCGTCGAGGCTGTTGCGCTTACCGGGGAACATACGGCGCGCCATCGCCAGGCTGTCAGTAATCTTGCAGAAGGTTTCCGTTTTTTCGATGCCGCGCTCAAGCTTGCTGAACTCATAATCCATAAAGCCGATATCAAACGAGGCATTATGAATAACAAGTTCTGCACCACGGATGTAGTCAAGAAACTCATCGGCAATCTCACTGAAGGTCGGTTTATCCAGCAGAAACTCATCGGCAATACCGTGAACGCCAAACGCTTCCGGGTCGACCAGCCGATCGGGCTTGAGATACATGTGGAAGTTGTTCCCTGTCAGGCGACGGTTCACCACTTCAACGGCACCGATCTCAATGATGCGGTGACCTTCATAATGCACCCCGATCATATTCATACCGGTGGTTTCAGTATCGAGAACGATTTGGCGGTTATTTGCAGTGCTCATAGGGCTCGTTTTATGTCAGACTTGGCGTTTTGTCAGAAGGAAGTCTACCAGAGATGCGCAAACAGGTAGAAATTTATACCGATGGTTCCTGCCTCGGCAACCCGGGCCCGGGGGGTTATGGCGCAATTTTGCGTTATGGGCAACATGAAAAAACATTTAGCGCCGGTTACCGCCTGACGACCAATAATCGCATGGAACTGATGGCGGCTATCGTCTCGCTGGAAGCCCTGAAACAACCCTGTGACGTGGTATTGAGTACCGACAGTCAGTATGTGCGCCAGGGCATTACGCAATGGATTCATAACTGGAAAAAACGCGGCTGGAAAACAGCCGATAAGAAGCCGGTTAAAAACGTCGATCTGTGGCAACGGCTTGATACTGCGCTCAGCACCCATCAGATTCAATGGGAGTGGGTTAAAGGCCATGCGGGCCACCCAGAGAATGAACGCTGCGATGAACTGGCACGCCATGCCGCAAACCATCCGGCTTTTGATGATATCGGCTATCAACCAGAATCCTGATCGTTGACGTGTCTGAACTGCCGTGTCGCATTCACAGGCTGCGGCAGAGGCCTTTTGCTCAGACTCATTCTTGCCTTGGTCGGCGTGAGGGGGAAACTGCGCTTACGCGCAACGACGATATTCAGGCACCCCAAAGCAGGTAAGTGAGCGCTGATCATTCTGCCGCCCTGCCGGTGCCAGGGCAACACCTGAAAACGCGTACGAAAGACCACTTCATAATTCAGCAATCCCAGCCAGTCCAGTAATCGCATCTGGCTGAACATGCGCCCGCTCCAGGGCGCTTTACGCTGTATTCCGGGTAGTATTTTACTGATACCCAGCAGACTGAACGGATTGAAGCCGCTGATTATCATCCAGCCATCATCGATCAATACCCGGTCCACTTCCCGCAATACCCGGTGGGGATCCTGACTCCAGGATAACGTATGGGCCAGTAAACAGGCATCGACAGATTTGGCTTCGAACGGGAGCTGGGTGGGATGCGCCAGGACCTGTAAGCCTTCACCTTCGACACCTACGCTGACCTGATGGGAAATCGCGCACTGTTCCGTATTGATTTCTGCGCTGAGGTTGCCAAGCTTAAGCATATGAAAGCCATAAAGCTTTCCGAGGTAAGGCTGAAGTTGCTGCGTCAGGGCATCGCGAAAGTAAATGCCCCATGGCATATCGTGCCATGAGCGTGGGGCGTTCAGGATTTGGCGTGTCTTGGCGGGCTTCATGCTTTACCATTTTCCTTTTAACGACCAGCGAGAGGTATTTATGAATCTTACCAGCATTCCTGCACTGCAAGATAACTACATCTGGACGTTAACAGATGACGAAGGAAAATGCCTGATTGTTGACCCGGGTGAAGCCCAGCCGGTTCTGGAGAAAATTCAGGCCAATGGCTGGCAGCCTGTCGCCATTTTGCTGACGCATCATCATAACGATCATGTCGGTGGCGTGAAAACGCTCTGTGAACATTTTCCCGAGATTGCCGTTTACGGTCCGCAGGAAACGGCAGATAAAGGGGCAAAAACATGCGTGCGTGAAGGAGATAACGTTGACGTTTTGGGCCTGTCATTCGCGGTCATCGCTACGCCGGGGCACACTTTAGGACATATCTCATATTACAGTGCACCTTATCTTTTTTGTGGAGATACGATGTTCTCAGGTGGTTGCGGACGGCTTTTCGAAGGCACCCCTGAGCAAATGTACCAATCCTTTCAAAAGCTTAATTCGCTCCCGGAAGACACATTGGTGTGCTGTGCGCATGAATATACTTTATCCAATTTGAAGTTTGCTGCGGCAATTTTACCCCACGATCCGCAAATAACGGCTGAATACCATAAAATTAAGGACTTACGGGCCGAAAACCGCATTACTTTACCTACAAAACTGGCCCATGAGCGCGTGATAAATTTATTTCTCCGAACGCAAGATGCTGATTTACAACGCGCTTTAAACGTTGATGCTGGGGTTGGGCCCGTATGGCAAACATTTGCTGTTCTACGCGAGAAGAAAGACGCTTTTTGATTTTTCGGGTTGTGTTGTGAAGGACCGTCACGTATAGTTGCTCGTCTTTTAAGCGAACTATTGACACACACATGAAGGCTAAAGCGATATTATTCGCCTCGGTCTTGCTGGTAGGATGTCAGGCATCACGGAATGACGCCAATATCCCCGAACAGCATGCCCAGAGTCTGTCTTCAGCTGGTCAAAGTGAAAATGGAAAATACGGTGATCGACTTTTATCGCCGCGATGGCAGGAAGATGGAACTGGCCTCGCAGAAGATAATGATCTCTGGCGTTTCATTAGTGACGAGTTGAAGATGGGGATTCCGGAAAACGCCCGGATCCGCGAACAGAAATTAAAGTTTTTAAAAAATAAGAGCTATCTCCACGATGTAACATTACGGGCAGAGCCGTACATGTACTGGATAGTCGAGCAGATTAAGAAACGTAATATGCCGATGGAACTGGTACTGCTACCCATAGTGGAGAGCGCTTTTGATCCTCACGCAACGTCATCTGCAAATGCCGCTGGCATCTGGCAGATCGTTGGGAGTACGGGTCGAAACTATGGTTTAAAACAGAACCGTTACTACGATGGTCGTCGCGATGTTGTCGCCTCAACGAAAGTAGCACTGGATATGATGCAGCGTCTTAATACGATGTTTGGTGGTGACTGGCTTTTGACAGTGGCGGCTTACAACAGCGGAGAAGGACGGGTACTCAAAGCGATTAAACAGAACAAGGCGCGCGGTAAGCCTACCGACTTCTGGCATCTTTCGCTTCCACGTGAAACCACGGTTTATGTACCAAAAATGTTGGCCTTGAGCGAGTTGCTTAAGCACAACAAGCGTTATGGTATCAAACTGCCGACGCCTGACGAAAACCGTGCTCTGGCACGCGTTGAAGTGGGTCAGCAGATAAAACTGACGCAGGCCGCAGAAATGGCGGGGATGTCGCTCACCAAGTTGAAGAGCTTCAATACCGGTTATAAAGGCGGCGCAACAGCACCCAATGGGCCACATTACATTCTGGTGCCGAAGTCTAACGTCGCAAAGCTGCGTGATTCACTGGCTTCCGGTGATATCTCTGCCGTGCAGCCCACACAACTGGCGAAAGCCAGCAATGAGGGGGGCTACAAAGTGCGAAGCGGCGATACCTTATCCGGTATTGCGAATAAGTTAGGCGTCAGCGTGGCCGCACTGAAGCAGCAAAATAACCTGCGCAGTGCCAGTATTCGTCCCGGTCAGTTACTGACTGTGGGTTCGAATGGCACGAGCCTGGCGGATAATAGCAACAGCATCACCTATCGCGTTCGTAAGGGTGATTCTCTTGACAGTATCGCCCGTCGTCACGGCGTTAACATCAAAGACGTGATGCGCTGGAACAGTGTTGTGAGTAACGCAAAAGATATTCAGCCTGGTGACGAGCTCACGTTGTTCGTTAAGAATAACGCAACACCAGATACCTGATACGTTGAAAAGGCTGACATTTGTCAGCCTTTTTTCTTGTTTGATTCTACATCCTGCCTGTGACCACGTTCTCTCTGCCCTTTCCTGCCTGATGTCACCTTTATCGTCTGGTACTGAACTCAACCAAAAGTGGATTATGGTCGGATGCCTGCGTCACCAGAACCGAGGCTTCACTGACGTGTATATCGCGATAAAAAACGAAATCTAAAGGTCTGCCAAAGGCTTTACGTCGGTGGTCGGCGGTAAACATCACCTCTTCCAGTTTCATCTGATGCGCAAAGCGATAGAGGGCGTTAATGCGCTGGCGGCTCCAGGCGTTGAAGTCGCCCGCCATAATGACAGGCCCGCGATGATGGATAATCTGTTCGCCAATGGGGCCGAGCTGCTTGCTGTAAACATCCACGCCCAGGCTAAAATTTACCGCGTGGATGTTCACCACCATCAGCATCTCGCCCGTGGGAAGCGGATACGCCGTGACTAAGGCGGATTTTGAGAGCCTTAACAGGGGTTCTCGCTCGCGCAGGGGGCAACAATAAACAGGGTGAGCAGAAGCTAACGTCATGACGCCAGAGGGGTGCTGAGGCAGCACTAAAGCCGGAACCTGATCGGCCGCCAGATAGTTACTGGTCGCAAAGCGGATTAGCTCGGGCGTCGTCTGCGCTTCCTGAAGCAGAACCAAATGGGCATCCTTACCAAACCCTTCCAGCACGGACATCCAGTCAGCGCGCTGCTGCTTAAAGATATTCCATACTAATACTTTCAAAGTGGGATCGGCGGGGAGTGGCTCACCCGGTGGCAGTGCCTGGCCGAGATGAAACATGGCACCCGGAGGAAAGATCCTTTCCGCTGGCTGTCCGGCTACATATCTCATCGCATAGGTTTTTTTGCGCACTGTCCCGCCTGGCTAATCATTCAGAAATTCATGTCACTTATCTGTTATAGGGATTTTAGTACGCAGTTTCAATCGATGCCGACGATTGTTCGAGACCGCCCTCCCACTTTATTGTCGTCACGAATGGCGTAATCCGGCCTGTGCAGACCGTTTCTTCCACTAAAAAGATAACCGGCCTGACGGAAAGCCGCTTTCGTCTTCTTTAGCCCGCTTTACCAAAAAGCCATCCGCGCCAAGGGGGTAAACGGCAGGCTGTGCTTTAATTAGCAGTATATGGCCTCAGGCGCTATTTCACGTGAAGGAAACAATGAAGGCATCTTCTGAAGAACTCAAAGTATTTGTCAGCGTGGTTGAAAACGGGAGCTTCAGCCGCGCGGCGGACGCCTTGCAGATGGCCAATTCCGCCGTCAGCCGCACGATCAAAAAACTGGAAAACAAACTCGGACTGGCTTTACTGACGCGCACCACACGCAATCTTGCCTTAACGCAGGAAGGAGAACGTTATTTCCAGCAGGTTCAGCATTTTCTTCAGGTGATGACGGCCGCAGAAGACGCGTTGATAGAGAGCCGTCATGCGCCCAAGGGATTGTTACGTATTGATGCCGCCACTCCTGTCATACTGCATCTCCTGATGCCCATGATAAAAGCTTTTCGGGAGCGCTATCCCGAGATTGCCCTTTCACTGATTTCATCTGAAAACTTCATTAATCTCATCGAGCGTAAAGTCGATGTGGCGATTCGGGCAGGCAGCCTTACCGATTCAGGCCTGCGGGCACGACTGCTGTTCACCAGCTATCGCCGCTTTATTGCCTCTCCCGGGTATCTGGAGAAATATGGTATTCCTGTGCGCGCAGCCGATCTGGATAATCATCAGTGTCTCGGTTTTATTGATGCGCCACGTCTTAACCGCTGGCCAATCGCCTGTAACGATGGGGAACTTTACATCATCCGTTCGGAACTGGATTCTAACAGCGGAGAAACCATCAAGCAGCTTTGTCTGGACGGTAATGGAATTGCCTGCCTTTCTGATTATATGGTGCATAAAGAGATCGCTGACGGAAGTCTGGTGGAGATCCTGGCCGATCAACGTTTACCGGTAGAGATGCCGTTCAATGCTGTCTATTACAGCGATCTTGGCGTAAGCCAGCGCGTGCGTGCCTTTATTGATTTTTTAAGCGAATGGGTAGTAGAGCAACCCTGGCATATACAGGCTCAGTTACAGCCGTACACCCACACCTGAAAGCAGTAACTTCCCTCCCCCAAACTGTTTAAACATCATCTTCTGATGACGTTTACAGCGCAAATCCAGCCTCGTTTGCAGCCGTTCTGCGTCCCTGAAAGCGCAGGAGGGCGTAAGCGAATACGGCGTCGTGAGAATGACCGCCTGATGGTGAGTGCAAAGAGGGTGAGGTGAAGCCGGACCTTCAAAAACGCCTGTTCTGAGCGCCAGTCGAGGACAGACCAGAAGGTCAGCAGGAAGATTATGCAGCCGGGAGAGTACGCGGAAGTAATGTCTTTTATATTAAGGAAAGGACTGAGTAGCACGCCAATGCGCGATCAATAAGCTGTGAAGTGATTGCCCTGGGCTGGTTGCCGTAGAAATGGAAAAAGCCCTGACCGTTAAGTCAGGGCTTTCCAATTAAGTGGCGGAACGGACGGGGCTCGAACCCGCGACCCCCTGCGTGACAGGCAGGTATTCTAACCAACTGAACTACCGCTCCACCGATTCTGTACTGATCGCAGAAAAACGTTCTGCTGTCAGGTGTTTCGCCCTTCCGCGTCACCGGTAAGGTCATGACCAGCGTGCTGGTCTTAAATTAATGCCTGGCAGTTTATGAATCACGCTGTGATTCACCCTTCGGGCCGCTGCGTTGGAGCGTTCAAAAGCGTTCGCTTTTGTCCTGCTCTCTGTCGAGTAGCGAACTGCCCGAAGTTACGTGCAGGTTTTTTAATTTAATGCCTGGCAGTTCCCTACTCTCGCATGGGGAGACCCCACACTACCATCGGCGCTACGGCGTTTCACTTCTGAGTTCGGCATGGGGTCAGGTGGGACCACCGCGCTACAGCCGCCAGGCAGATTCTGTCTGCCGCGCCGCCCCCTCGGGCCGCACGGCGTTATCCGGTAAACAAGGCTGAAAATTCTTCTGTCTCTCAACCAAAACGCCTCTGGCGTTGTAAGGTTAAGCCTCACGGGTCATTAGTACCGGTAAGCTCAACGCATCGCTGCGCTTACACACCCGGCCTATCAACGTCGTCGTCTTCAACGTCCCTTCAGGAGACTTAAAGTCTCAGGGAGAACTCATCTCGGGGCAAGTTTCGTGCTTAGATGCTTTCAGCACTTATCTTTTCCGCACTTAGCTACCGGGCAGTGCCACTGGCGTGACAACCCGGACACCAGCGGTGCGTTCACTCCGGTCCTCTCGTACTAGGAGCAACCCCCCTCAATTCTCCAGCGCCCACGGCAGATAGGGACCGAACTGTCTCACGACGTTCTAAACCCAGCTCGCGTACCACTTTAAACGGCGAACAGCCGTACCCTTGGGACCTACTTCAGCCCCAGGATGTGATGAGCCGACATCGAGGTGCCAAACACCGCCGTCGATATGAACTCTTGGGCGGTATCAGCCTGTTATCCCCGGAGTACCTTTTATCCGTTGAGCGATGGCCCTTCCATTCAGAACCACCGGATCACTATGACCTGCTTTCGCACCTGCTCGAGCCGTCACTCTCGCAGTCAAGCTGGCTTATGCCATTGCACTAACCTCCTGATGTCCGACCAGGATTAGCCAACCTTCGTGCTCCTCCGTTACGCTTTGGGAGGAGACCGCCCCAGTCAAACTACCCACCAGACACTGTCCGCAGCCCGGATTACGGGCCCACGTTAGAACACCAAACATTAAAGGGTGGTATTTCAAGGACGGCTCCACGCAGACTGGCGTCCACGCTTCAAAGCCTCCCACCTATCCTACACATCAAGGCTCAGTGTTCAGTGTCAAGCTGTAGTAAAGGTTCACGGGGTCTTTCCGTCTTGCCGCGGGTACACTGCATCTTCACAGCGATTTCAATTTCACTGAGTCTCGGGTGGAGACAGCCTGGCCATCATTACGCCATTCGTGCAGGTCGGAACTTACCCGACAAGGAATTTCGCTACCTTAGGACCGTTATAGTTACGGCCGCCGTTTACCGGGGCTTCGATCAAGAGCTTCTCCTTACGGATAACCCCATCAATTAACCTTCCGGCACCGGGCAGGCGTCACACCGTATACGTCCACTTTCGTGTTTGCACAGTGCTGTGTTTTTAATAAACAGTTGCAGCCAGCTGGTATCTTCGACTGGCCTCGGCTCCGGGAGCAAGTCCCCTCACCTACGCGCCAGCGTGCCTTCTCCCGAAGTTACGGCACCATTTTGCCTAGTTCCTTCACCCGAGTTCTCTCAAGCGCCTGGGTATTCTCTACCTGACCACCTGTGTCGGTTTGGGGTACGATTTCGTGTTACCTGATGCTTAGAGGCTTTTCCTGGAAGCAGGGCATTTATCACTTCAGCACCGTAGTGCCTCGTCGTCACGCCTCAGTGTAAAGTGCACCGGATTTGCCTGGCGCACACACCTACACGCTTAAACCGGGACAACCGTCGCCCGGCCGATATAGCCTTCTCCGTCCCCCCTTCGCAGTAACACCAAGTACAGGAATATTAACCTGTTTCCCATCGACTACGCCTTTCGGCCTCGCCTTAGGGGTCGACTCACCCTGCTCCGATTAACGTTGAACAGGAACCCTTGGTCTTCCGGCGACAAGGTTTTTCACCTTGTTTATCGTTACTTATGTCAGCATTCGCACTTCTGATACCTCCAGCATGCCTCACAGCACACCTTCAACGGCTTACAGAACGCTCCCCTACCCAACAACGCTTACGCGTCGCTGCCGCAGCTTCGGTGCATGGTTTAGCCCCGTTACATCTTCCGCGCAGGCCGACTCGACCAGTGAGCTATTACGCTTTCTTTAAATGATGGCTGCTTCTAAGCCAACATCCTGGCTGTCTGTGCCTTCCCACATCGTTTCCCACTTAACCATGACTTTGGGACCTTAGCTGGCGGTCTGGGTTGTTTCCCTCTTCACGACGGACGTTAGCACCCGCCGTGTGTCTCCCGTGATAACATTCTCCGGTATTCGCAGTTTGCATCGGGTTGGTAAGCCGGGATGGCCCCCTAGCCGAAACAGTGCTCTACCCCCGGAGATGAGTTCACGAGGCGCTACCTAAATAGCTTTCGGGGAGAACCAGCTATCTCCCGGTTTGATTGGCCTTTCACCCCCAGCCACAGGTCATCCGCTAATTTTTCAACATTAGTCGGTTCGGTCCTCCAGTTAGTGTTACCCAACCTTCAACCTGCCCATGGCTAGATCACCGGGTTTCGGGTCTATACCCTGCAACTTAACGCCCAGTTAAGACTCGGTTTCCCTGCGGCTCCCCTATACGGTTAACCTTGCTACAGAATATAAGTCGCTGACCCATTATACAAAAGGTACGCAGTCACACCACGAAGGTGCTCCCACTGCTTGTACGTACACGGTTTCAGGTTCTGTTTCACTCCCCTCGCCGGGGTTCTTTTCGCCTTTCCCTCACGGTACTGGTTCACTATCGGTCAGTCAGGAGTATTTAGCCTTGGAGGATGGTCCCCCCATATTCAGACAGGATACCACGTGTCCCGCCTTACTCATCGAACTCACAGCCTGTGCACCTTTGTGTACGGGAGTATCACCCTGTACCCTGCGACTTTCCAGACGCTTCCACTGATGCACAAGCTGATGCAGGTTCTGGGCTCCTCCCCGTTCGCTCGCCGCTACTGGGGGAATCTCGGTTGATTTCTTTTCCTCGGGGTACTTAGATGTTTCAGTTCCCCCGGTTCGCCTCATGCCGCTATGGATTCACTGCATGATAGTGTGACGAATCACACTGGGTTTCCCCATTCGGGTATCGCCGGTTATAGCGGTTCATATCACCTTACCGGCGCTTATCGCAGATTAGCACGCCCTTCATCGCCTCTGACTGCCAGGGCATCCACCGTGTACGCTTGGTCGCTTAACCTCACAACCCACAGGCGTTTATCTGTTTACCGTAACGGCTGCGCGTAAAGAATGCATCGTTGCGCGGTGCCCGCCATGCTCACGTACTTCAGTACGCTCCGCTGGCTGTGCGCCGACGCGCCTTGCTTTCTTTACTGCTCGCGCGCTACTGCATAACAGTTGCTTGTAAGCTGTAAGCTTTTGAGAGACCCGAACGCATCGTGCTGTGTTCCTTATTACGGAGGAACACGACGTGCGTCGTTTCAAATTTTCAGCTTGTTCCGGATTGTTAAAGAGCAAATATCTCAAACGTGACCCTGAGGCCAGTTTTGAGATACTTCGTGGAGACACCTTTCACCTGTCACCAAGCAAGTGGCGTCCCCTAGGGGATTCGAACCCCTGTTGCCGCCGTGAAAGGGCGGAGTCCTAACCGCTAGACGAAGGGGACACGTACGTGTGTCTCGACTTCGCAGCCGTCTTGCTTCTTCAGCTTTCTATCAGACAATCTGTGTGAGCACTTCGCACGAAGGTATCTTCAGGTAAGGAGGTGATCCAACCGCAGGTTCCCCTACGGTTACCTTGTTACGACTTCACCCCAGTCATGAATCACAAAGTGGTAAGCGCCCTCCCGAGGGTTAAGCTACCTACTTCTTTTGCAACCCACTCCCATGGTGTGACGGGCGGTGTGTACAAGGCCCGGGAACGTATTCACCGTGGCATTCTGATCCACGATTACTAGCGATTCCGACTTCACGGAGTCGAGTTGCAGACTCCGATCCGGACTACGACGCACTTTATGAGGTCCGCTTGCTCTCGCGAGGTCGCTTCTCTTTGTATGCGCCATTGTAGCACGTGTGTAGCCCTACTCGTAAGGGCCATGATGACTTGACGTCATCCCCACCTTCCTCCGGTTTATCACCGGCAGTCTCCTTTGAGTTCCCGACCGAATCGCTGGCAACAAAGGATAAGGGTTGCGCTCGTTGCGGGACTTAACCCAACATTTCACAACACGAGCTGACGACAGCCATGCAGCACCTGTCTCAGCGTTCCCGAAGGCACCAATCCATCTCTGGAAAGTTCGCTGGATGTCAAGAGTAGGTAAGGTTCTTCGCGTTGCATCGAATTAAACCACATGCTCCACCGCTTGTGCGGGCCCCGTCAATTCATTTGAGTTTTAACCTTGCGGCCGTACTCCCCAGGCGGTCGACTTAACGCGTTAGCTCCGGAAGCCACTCCTCAAGGGAACAACCTCCAAGTCGACATCGTTTACGGCGTGGACTACCAGGGTATCTAATCCTGTTTGCTCCCCACGCTTTCGCACCTGAGCGTCAGTCTTCGTCCGGGGCCGCCTTCGCCACCGGTATTCCTCCAGATCTCTACGCATTTCACCGCTACACGAATTCTACCCCCCTCTACGAGACTCAAGCCTGCCAGTTTCAAATGCAGTTCCCAGGTTAAGCCCGGGGATTTCACATCTGACTTAACAGACCGCCTGCGTGCGCTTTACGCCCAGTAATTCCGATTAACGCTTGCACCCTCCGTATTACCGCGGCTGCTGGCACGGAGTTAGCCGGTGCTTCTTCTGCGGGTAACGTCAATTGCTGAGGTTATTAACCTCAGCACCTTCCTCCCCGCTGAAAGTACTTTACAACCCGAAGGCCTTCTTCATACACGCGGCATGGCTGCATCAGGCTTGCGCCCATTGTGCAATATTCCCCACTGCTGCCTCCCGTAGGAGTCTGGACCGTGTCTCAGTTCCAGTGTGGCTGGTCATCCTCTCAGACCAGCTAGGGATCGTCGCCTAGGTGGGCCGTTACCCCGCCTACAAGCTAATCCCATCTGGGCACATCCGATGGTGTGAGGCCCGGAGGTCCCCCACTTTGGTCTTGCGACGTTATGCGGTATTAGCTACCGTTTCCAGTAGTTATCCCCCTCCATCGGGCAGTTTCCCAGACATTACTCACCCGTCCGCCACTCGTCACCCGAGGAGCAAGCTCCTCTGTGCTACCGTCCGACTTGCATGTGTTAGGCCTGCCGCCAGCGTTCAATCTGAGCCATGATCAAACTCTTCAATTTAAAGTTTGATTTGCTGCAACCAGTGCAGCGATGCTCAAGGAAAACGTCGTAATGAATTTCACTACGTGTTCACTCTTAAGACTTGATATTTTTTTGCGTCCGGAGACGCGGATATCAATCCTGCGAGTGCCCACACAGATTGTCTGATAAATTGTTAAAGAGCAGTGCAACCAGCGGGTTAACCGTCTGTTGCGAGGTGGCGTATATTACGCTTTCCTCCTTCAGAGTCAACCTCTTTTTCAGAAGTTTTTCTCCGGCGAAAACTCCGGGGAGTTCTCTGCTGAACACCGCGTTACGTAAGCCGTTGTGCCGTGTCAGTGGAGGCGCATTATAGGGAAGCTTTCGCAGAGCGCAAGTGCAAATTTAAACTTTTTTGCTGTTCGTCTGAAATTTGCACAAAAGCGCTGTTTTAACCCTTTTTAATACGGGAAGGGAGCGCCGCAAGACTCTCTATTACCCAGTCAGCCAATGCCTCGCCTTCCGGCGTAACCGGCTTCCCACTGCGCACTAACACTTTCTTACCGACACCGGCGGCCTGGGCAGCCTGCATATCTTCCAGCTTATCCCCTACCATATAAGACGCAGCCATATCGATATGCAGCTCTTCTTGCGCCGCCAGCAGCATGCCGGGTTGCGGTTTACGGCAGTCGCACTGCTGGCGATACGCTTCTACCGTCGCATCCGGGTGATGTGGACAGAAATAGATCCCATCAAGGTCGACATCGCGATCGGCCAGCGACCAGTCCATCCACTCGGTAAGCTGCATAAACTGATCTTCACTAAACATGCCACGTGCGATGCCAGACTGGTTTGTCACGATAACCAGCGCAAAGCCCATCTTTTTGAGTTGCTGCAACGCTTCAATTACACCATCGATAAACTGGAAATGATCGATTTCGTGGACATAGCCGTGATCAACATTGAGGGTGCCATCGCGATCGAGAAAAATGGCCGGGACTTTATTCGCCACGTAGAAACTCCTGCTATAAAAATTGCCGCTCAGTATCGCACGATTGTCATAAAAGGGAGAATGCCCGTTTACATGACTTCGATTGATTTAGACGTCTGGATGCCTTAACATCCATTCAGCTTATGCATGCTGTCCTTTATGGCAGCACACCAGACCACGGATAATGCAAGACGGCAATAAATAACGTAATGATTAAATTAGAAAATATAACCAAAGTGTTCCAGCAAGGTTCGCGAACGATAAAGGCGTTATCTAACGTCAGCCTGCATGTCCCGGCCGGACAGATCTATGGCGTCATCGGCGCATCCGGTGCCGGAAAAAGTACGCTGATTCGTTGCGTGAATCTGCTCGAACGCCCTTCTTCAGGTCGTGTGTTGGTTGATGGCGCGGATTTAACGGCGCTGAGCGAACGACAGCTGACGCAGGCCCGCCGCCAGATTGGTATGATTTTTCAGCACTTCAACCTGATGAACTCCCGCACCGTCGCTGGCAATGTTGCGCTGCCATTAGAGTTGGGTAGCCTTTCTCGTGATGAAATTAAAAAGCGCGTCTCTGAGCTCCTGGAGCTGGTCGGCCTGGCGGATAAGCACGATGCCTGGCCTGCCAATCTCTCCGGCGGGCAAAAACAGCGTGTTGCCATTGCCCGCGCTCTGGCCAGTAACCCGAAAGTTCTGCTGTGTGATGAAGCCACCAGCGCATTAGATCCAGCGACCACGCGCTCAATTCTGGAATTACTGAAAGATATTAACCGCCGTCTGGGCCTGACTATTCTGTTAATTACCCATGAGATGGATGTGGTGAAACGCATCTGCGATCAGGTTGCGGTCATCAGCCAGGGTGAGCTGATCGAGAAAGACAGCGTAAGTGAAGTCTTCTCGCACCCCAAAACCCCGCTGGCGCAACAGTTCATCCAGTCAACCCTGCATCTGGATATTCCAGACGACTACCAGCAGCGCCTGTCGCCCGAAGCGGGCCCTGACAGCATGCCATTACTGCGTATGGAATTTACCGGCCAGTCCGTCGATGCTCCATTGCTGTCTGAAGCAGCGCGGCGTTTCAATATCAATAACAACATTATCAGTGCGCAGATGGATTACGCCAGCGGTGTGAAGTTTGGCATCATGCTGGCGGAAATTCACGGTAGCGAAAGCGATACACAAGCCGCCATTCAGTGGCTGCAGGAACATCATGTCAAAGTCGAGGTATTAGGTTATGTCTGAAGCGATGATTGCGCTGCTGGGGCGCGGCGTCTGGGAAACGTTGATGATGACCTTTGTCTCTGGCTTTTTCGGCTTCGTTCTGGGTTTACCGGTCGGCGTACTGCTGTATGTTACCCGTCCGGGACAGATTCTTGAAAACAAAGGGCTGTACCGTGTGCTGTCCGCCCTGGTTAACGTTTTCCGCTCGATCCCTTTCATTATCCTCCTTGTGTGGATGATTCCGTTTACCCGCGTCATCGTTGGAACCTCTATTGGCTTACAGGCGGCCATCGTGCCCCTGACTGTCGGTGCGGCACCGTTTATTGCCCGTATGGTTGAAAATGCCCTGCTGGAACTCCCGACCGGGTTAATTGAAGCATCACGCGCGATGGGTGCCACGCCGATGCAAATCGTGCGCAAAGTCCTGCTGCCTGAAGCCCTGCCCGGTCTTGTTAACGCGGCCACCATTACGTTGATTACCCTGGTAGGTTACTCGGCGATGGGCGGCGCAGTAGGCGCGGGCGGCCTCGGACAAATTGGCTACCAGTATGGTTATATCGGATATAACGCGACGGTGATGAATACGGTATTAGTGTTATTAGTCGTTTTGGTGTATCTCATACAATTCTGTGGCGACCGCATCGTGCGTGCTGTGTCCCATAAATAAGCAAGCAATATCACTATTAAGGAAAGGATATGTCTTTCAAATTTAAAAACATTGCCGCTGTGGGTGCATTAATTGGCGCGATTGCGCTGGCAGGATGCGATCAAAAAGCCAAAGATCCCAACCATATCAAAGTGGGCGTGATCGTCGGCGCTGAACAGCAGGTTGCCGAAGCGGCGGCCAAAGTGGCGAAAGATAAGTACGGTCTGGATGTTGAGCTGGTGACCTTTAATGACTATGTGCTGCCGAACGAAGCACTGAGCAAAGGCGATATCGATGTGAATGCGTTCCAGCACAAACCGTATCTGGATCAACAGATCAAAGATCGCGGTTACAAGCTGGTTTCTGTAGGTAACTCTTTTGTTTATCCGATTGCGGGCTATTCGAAAAAAATCAAATCGCTGGATCAACTGCAGGATGGCGCACAGATTGCCATTCCTAACGACCCAACCAACCTGGGCCGTTCGCTGCTGCTGCTGCAGAAAGTGGGCCTGATCAAGCTGAAAGACGGTGTGGGCCTGCTGCCAACCTCGCTGGATATCGTTGAGAATCCAAAACACCTGAAGATTGTTGAGCTGGAAGCGCCACAGCTGCCACGTTCACTGGACGATCAGCAAATCGCCCTGGCCGTGATCAACACCACTTACGCCAGCCAGATTGGCCTGACGCCGGCGAAAGATGGCATCTTTGTGGAAGATAAAGACTCCCCTTACGTGAACCTGATTGTGGCGCGTGAAGACAACAAAGACGCGGAAAATGTGAAGAAATTCGTGCAGGCTTATCAGTCTGACGAAGTGGCTGACGCGGCCAATAAAGTGTTTAACGGTGGTGCCGTTAAAGGCTGGTAAGGTCGTCTGATCTCTTCCCTCAGGGCGGCTTTTAGCCGCCCTTTCTGTTATTGCCATTTGCTGACTTGTTATTTATCCGTGTCCTTGTTTCAATAACGCCACTTTTTGACACTTGAGGATGTTGCTATGCGTTTTTTACCGCTCTGCTTGTTAGCATTGATGCTGACAGGGTGTGTTCGGGAATACCACCCAATAAGCAGCGCACCTTCTCATCCGCAGCAATCCAGCGAACCGACACGTAAGCCAACGTATCGTCCCGCCCCCGTTAAGGTGTACACCGATGCTGCCGATCTGGTGAGCAAGCCCTTCCGCGATCTGGGTGAAGTCTCCGCAGAAGATTGCCAGATGAGCAATCAGAGTTCACCGCCCAATATCGCCACCGCGCGTAAACGTATGCAGATTAAAGCCGCACAGATGAAAGCTAATGCGGTACTGCTTCACAAATGTGAAATCGTGAGCAGCACCCCGGGCTGCTACCGTCAGGCTGTCTGCCAGGGTTCGGCGCTGAAAGTCACCAGTCAATGAGTGATTTTGCCTTTGCGCAGATCGGCGTAATCCGTTCGCCGTGGAAAGAGAAGTTCGCTGTCCCGCGTCAGCCTGGTCTGGTTCAGGACGGCGGCGGCGAACTGCATCTTTTGCCGCCTTATAATCAGGCAGAGGCCGTGCGCGGCCTGGAAGACTTCAGCCATCTCTGGGTGCTGTTTGTTTTTCATCAGACCCTGGAAGGCGGCTGGCGTCCGACCGTTCGCCCGCCCCGTCTGGGCGGTAACGCGCGCATGGGCGTTTTTGCTACGCGATCGACCTTTCGCCCTAATCCGATTGGGATGTCGCTGATTGAGCTCAAAGGCATCCGCTGCGCGAAGCAACAGGTCATTCTGGAGCTGGGCAGTCTGGATCTGGTGGACGGCACGCCGGTGGTCGATATCAAGCCCTATCTGCCCTTCGCCGAAGCCCTGCCTGAGGCGAGAGCGGGTTTTGCGCAGTCCGCGCCGGAAAGCAGCATGCCTGTGCGGTTTTCGCCGCTGGCCGGGCAGCAGTTGCAGCAATATGCGCGCTATCCCTATCTTGCCCGCTTTATCCGTGAGGTTCTTGCGCAGGATCCGCGCCCCGCTTACCGTAAAGGTGAGGAAAAGGATCGCATTTATGCCGCCTCGCTGCTTGAGTTTACTGTGCGCTGGCGCGTTGATCACGCAGGCACGGAAGTCGTGGCCATCGATCCGCGTTAAAACCCGCTTTTTAGCCGGTGATCTCACTGGTACACTAGCCGCCAGCCTATTTTCGTCCGTGAATTTCCGATCAACTGGAATTGTAATCAATGCGTACTACTCAATATCTGCTCTCTACTCAGAAAGAGACACCGTCTGACGCGGAAGTGATCAGCCACCAGCTGATGCTGCGTGCTGGCATGATCCGTAAACTGGCCTCAGGGTTATATACCTGGCTGCCAACCGGACTGCGCGTATTAAAAAAAGTCGAAAACATCGTTCGCGAAGAAATGAACAACGCCGGTGCCATTGAGATTTCAATGCCTGTGGTCCAACCCGCAGACCTGTGGCAGGAGAGCGGCCGCTGGGAGCAGTACGGTCCAGAATTACTGCGTGTTGCCGATCGTCATGAACGTCCGTTTGTGCTCGGCCCAACGCATGAAGAAGTGATTACCGATCTGATTCGTAATGAGCTGAGCTCTTATAAACAGCTGCCGCTGAATCTGTATCAAATTCAGACCAAATTCCGTGATGAAGTGCGCCCACGTTTTGGCGTGATGCGTTCGCGCGAGTTTATCATGAAAGATGCCTACTCCTTCCACACCACGCAGGAATCACTGCAGGAAACCTATGACGCGATGTACCGCGCTTATAGTCAGATCTTCAGCCGTATGGGTCTGGATTTCCGTGCCGTGCAGGCGGACACCGGCTCGATTGGTGGCAGTGCCTCACATGAGTTCCAGGTACTGGCACAGAGCGGCGAAGATGATGTGATCTTCTCAACCGACTCTGACTATGCGGCGAACATTGAACTGGCCGAAGCCGTGGCACCGGCGGGCGAACGCCCTGCGCCTCAGGAAACAATGCGTCAGATCGATACACCGAATGCCAAAACCATCGCCGATCTGGTGAATCAGTTCCAGATGCCGATTGAGAAAACCGTGAAGACGCTGATGGTCAAGGGTGCAGAGGGAAGCGGTCATGCTCTGGTTGCCTTCCTGGTCCGCGGCGATCACGAACTGAACGAAATTAAGGCTGAAAAATCGCCGCTGGTTGCGTCACCGCTGGTTTTCGCGACCGAAGAAGAGATTCGTGCCGTGGTGGGTGCTGGCTTTGGTTCGCTGGGGCCGGTCGGGTTGACGATGCCGATTATCGCAGACCGTACCGTGGCGAAGATGAGTGATTTCTGCGCCGGTGCAAATGTGGACGGTAAGCACTACGTTGGCATTAACTGGGAACGCGATCTGCCCATGGCCGAGGTTGCTGATATCCGTAATGTGGTAGAAGGCGATCTGAGCCCGGACGGCAAAGGCACATTGCAGATCAAACGTGGTATCGAAGTAGGCCATATTTTCCAGTTGGGCACCAAATACTCCGAAGCGATGAAAGCGGCCGTTCAGGGTGAAGATGGTCGTAATCAGGTCATGACGATGGGGTGCTACGGCATCGGTATTACCCGTGTAGTGGCGGCGGCGATCGAGCAGAACCATGACGATCGCGGTATCATCTGGCCTGCGGCACTGGCCCCGTTCGACGTAGCGATTCTGCCAATGAACATGCAGAAATCATTCCGCGTAAAAGAGTTAGCGGAAGAACTGTACAACACGCTGCGCGCGAAAGGCGTCGAGGTGATTCTGGATGACCGTAAAGAACGTCCAGGCGTTATGTTCGCCGATATGGAACTGATTGGCGTCCCGCATACCATCGTGATTGGCGATCGCAATCTTGATAACCAGGAGATCGAATACAAAGCCCGTCGTGCCGGTGAAAAGCAGATGATTAAGCAGGATGAGATTGTCGATTTCCTGCTCAAGGCACTGAACAAGTAAGCCTGCCATAACGCCCCTTCATGGGGCGTTTTTTTTAACGCATGGTCGACTCTGTTCTCCTGACGACCACAGGTAATTCTCTGGCCACGTCTTACAGCACTTTACCGCGCAATGCTTTGGTCTGGCTGCGCCGTGATTTCCCTTCCAGCCTGCGCGCTTTCGACGCGCGTGTCGGTCGTGTTGAGCGCCGGACTTTCTCTACCTTCGTGAGCTCCTGAATCAAATTCACCAGCCGTTGCAGCGCCGCTTCGCGGTTCATCTCCTGGCTGCGGTATTCCTGCGCCTTGATGATAATCGTCCCGTCGCCGGTAATTAAATGATGGCTGGCACTGAGCAACCGCTCTTTATAAAACGGCGGCAGGGAAGACGCGGCGATATCAAAACGCAGATGAATAGCGGTGCTGGTTTTGTTGACGTGCTGGCCCCCTGCCCCCTGCGCCCGAATGGCCGTCAGTTCAATTTCATTGTCTGGCAGCTCGACATTCCGTGACAGCGCAATCATCGTCCACCCGCCTTTGTCCGGTTCCCGTTTTTTCGCTCTGACCTGTTCATCAACTTAACCTTTCGTGCTTTATCCTGAAACGTCTGATACGGCGTAGTCCGCTACTTTAGCAGTGATTTGCTCGCTGTTCCTGCTTTCGCCTGGCTGATTTTCTTGAAATGCCTGTGATATAGTCGCAAATCAACCAGAGTATTTATGCTCTGCTGAGGAGGTGCCCGTGCAAAAATATTGTGAGTTAGTTCGCCAAAAATATGCCGAAATTGGCAGCGGAGATCTGGGCTATATTCCCGATGCCATCGGCTGCGCGCTTAACGCGCTTGATGCTATTGCCGCGAATGCTGCGCTAAACTCTTCTCTCAGGGAACAGGCGGCTTATGCCGCCGCAAACTTATTGGTGAGCGACTATGTTGATGAATGAAGCTTATAAACCCATCAATTGCGATGACTACGATAATCTGGAACTCGCCTGCCAAAAAAACTGGATGCTGTCGCTGGCGTTAAAAGATGGCGAACAGCTAAAGGCAAAGGCCAGGGACATCCTTTCACGTAAAAACGTGGAGTATCTGGCCATTGAACTGTCCGGTGAAACACGCGAGTTACGTCTCGATCATATTGCCAGTTTTAGCCATCCTGAACTCGGCACCGTCGTGGTCAGCGAAGAGTAATTCACTTCCCGTCGGGCGGGATGCATTCCCGCCCATCTCATCAGGGCTTTAACGAACTGTAGTACGCCGCTAAATCTGTTATCTCCTCATCGCTGAGCCCCGCAACAAACGCTTTTATCACCTCTGCCTGACCACCGTTGCGCTCTCCCTTCTTATAGGCCTGTAGCGCGTGCGCGAGATAAGCGGCGTTTTGGCCCGCCAGGCTGGGATAAAGGGGAACCGTCGCAATGCCTTTCGGACCATGGCACGCCGTACAGGCCGCCGAACGCTGTTCGCCCGCGTGAATATCGCCTGCGGCACAGGCCGGAAACAACGTAAAAAACGTTAATGCCACTATCCATTGTTTCACAACGATACTCCTGTAGGTTTGTGCCAGTGAATCTGCCAGCCCTGTGCCTCCCCTGCTGCGCCTTCACGGGTCACGAACAGGCCGGGCGCGCAAATAAGCGTTTGATTATAATAAATGAGCGGAATACGTTCCCGCTGCCATGACGGGATATTCAACGCCTGCCAGATTTTCTTCATCTCGCGCCCGCCCGCGCGATCCACTATATGCACGTACCCTGTCGCGTGAAAACGCACAAATACCTGTTCCTCCGGTGTCGGTCGTCGTAGTAAAGGCATTGTATAATCGGGCTGCAGCGTGCCGATATGCTGCGGCAGGGGCAATGTCTGGTTGAGATTCTTCCAGGCGATTTCGCAGTCGCGTAACGAGTCTCTGAGCGGCAAAATATAAAGCTGCTGGCGATAACGGCGAATTTCGCTGTGGCCTAACCGTAGCCGTGGCTGGGCATCTTCACGACTCAGCATCACTTCCTGACGAATGCGGCGCAACGCATCGCGTGAGGGCATTTGCGCGCCCTGTCCGGCCAGCCAGCGACGCAGCAAAGCATTACTGCGCACTTCACTCATGGTCAGTAACGCGGAGAAACACAGGCTACCGTCCGGCTGAATCAGCGCAGCGAGTTGTTCCGCCAGCAACTCATCCAGCAGTTGCTCCTGCTCAGCACAGAGCGCCGCACTGCGCGCCGTCGCACTGGCGAAATGGGGCCAGCGTGCCACGACGACCGGTAAGAATTGCTGACGAAGAAAATTGCGGTCGTAACGCACATCCTGATTGCTCTCATCTTCAACCCATTGCAACTGATGCGTTTGGGCATACTGCTCTAATGACTGCCGGGAACAGCTTAACAGCGGGCGAAGCAGAGGATTTTTACCCAGAGAGCCCGCCACCGGCATGGCCGCCAGGCCGGCCGGGCCACTGCCGCGTTTCAGGGCCAGCAGGACGGTTTCACACTGGTCGTCCAGGTGCTGTGCGGTAAGGAGTTTCTCATCCGCATGGAGCGCCTGGTGCAATGCCCGATAACGGGCCTGCCGCGCCGCCGCTTCAATGCCATCGCCCTGATCGGTTACCTGCACGCGCAGGATCTCGCAGGGGATCTGCCATGTTGCGCACAGGGTCTGGCAATGCGCCGCCCAGTGGTCGGCATTAGCACTGAGGCCATGATGGACATGCAGCGCACGCAACCGCGAGGCCGGATGGTGCTGTTGCCAGTCCCGCAGCTTATGCAGCAAGACAGTAGAATCCAGGCCACCGCTAAACGCCACTACCAGCGCGTCGTTTTCATTCAGCAGTGCGTCAAAATCAGACATGATAATTCCATAACTCAGGCAGTGGGACGAGCCATAAAGCCGCCAGTTTACGCCTGATACAACTCAAGCGGCAAACCATCCGGATCAGCAAAAAAGGTACAGGGTTTCCCGGTAAGCGCGTCAATGCGAATGGGTTCACATGTCACGCCCTGCGTGTCCAGATAGCGCACCGCGGCTTCCACGTCCGGCACGCTGAAAGCCAGATGGCGAAGGCCACAGGCTTCCGGCTGACTGACCCGGGCGGGCGGGTGTGGAAAGGAAAACAGCTCAATGGTGTACTGACCGTTTAACGCCAGATCGCCTTTCCACGAATCGCGCGCTTCGCGGTAGTGCTCACTTTGCAGTTCAAATCCCAGTATGTCGCAGTAAAAGGCTTTACTGCGATGATAATCTGACGCAATGATGGCGATATGGTGAATGTGCGTTAGCTGTAGCATGTTTGCTCCCTGTTGGTCCTTCATTCCTGTTCCCCGCTCTGTTTCAGCACACGTACCCGATATTCACCTTCATCGGTTAGCGTCGCGCCGTGAATATCTGTCTCAAAGCCAGGATAGTGGCGCCCAATGCTACACAGCATGAGCAGGAAGTCGAGCACGGCGCGGCTTTGTTCTGTGATCATTTCGCCAGGCATCACCAGCGGTACACCGGGAGGATAAGGCAATATCATGTTGGCAGAGATACGGCCCACCAGCTCATTCATGTTTACGGTCTCAATATTGCCTTTTACCTGCTGCTGAAACGCCTGATGCGGCGTCATTTTCATCTCAGGTAAGACATCAAAGGCTTTCAGCATCAGACGCGGCAGGTCATGTTGCTGAATCAGGCGATGAATCCCCTGCGCCAGCGTCTGGATGCGCATCGTGCGGTAAAAGTCGGGATCTTCCGCATACAGATCCGGCAGCATGTTTTTTACGCGCAGATTCAGGTCGTAGGCGCGCTTAAATTCGGTTAATCCACGCAGCACGCTCATCGCCTTGGTCTTGTCGATGCCAATACTGAACAGGAACAACAGGTTATACGGACCGGTCTTTTCCACCACAATCCCACGCTCATCAAGGAATTTCGCCACCAGCGCAGCGGGGATCCCCTCTTCGGCCATTTCTCCTAACTCGCTCATGCCCGGTGTAAGAATGGTGACTTTGATCGGATCGAGATACATATGATCGCGATCGGCCTGGGTGAAACCATGCCACGCTTCGTCTCCCGGCTGGATCGGCCAGCACTGCGCTTCATCCACATGCTCTGGTTGCCAGATATCAAAGAACCAGCTGTCCGACTCTTCGCGCAACCGCTGTATTTCACGACGAAAATGTAACGCGCGCTCGACTGACCGATTGATGAGCCTTTTCCCCGGATTCCCCCGCAGCATGGCGGCGGCTGTTTCAATAGAGGAAACAATCGCGTAATTGGGCGATGTGGTGGTGTGCATCATGTAGGCTTCATTAAAGGTTTGTTCGTCGTACTCGCCTTTGATGTGAATTAATGAGGCCTGCGAAAAGGCAGCCAGCAGTTTATGCGTGGACTGGGTTTCATAAATCACCTTGCCTGGTATCCGCTCACCGCTCATGCCGCTTTTCCCCTCATAGATAGGGTGAAAATTGGTGTAAGGCACCCAGGCCGAATCAAAGTGAATCGAGGGGACGTCGAGCGTTTGCTTGATGTACTGCGTGTTATAAAGCAAACCGTCGTAGGTCGAGTTAGTAATTACTGCATGAACGGGCCAGCTGGCGCGCGGCGTGGCAGCCACTTTCTGTTCAATGCTGGCACGGGTAAATTCTTTTTGCGGAATGCCGCCCAGAATGCCTAAGGCATTGCGTGTGGGTTTTAGCCAGACAGGAATCAGATCGCTCATCATCAGCAAGTGGGTAAGCGACTTGTGGCAGTTGCGGTCAACCAGAATCGTGCTGCCTGCCGGCGCGGCATACATGCCCACGATCTTGTTTGAAGTCGAGGTGCCGTTAGTCACCATATAGCTCTGTTCCGCACCGAACGTGCGGGCGATGTACTCTTCGGCCTCAAGATGTGGTCCGGTATGATCCAGCAGCGAGCCCAGCTCAGTCACCGAAATCGAAATATCCGACTTAAGCGTATTCGCGCCAAAGAAGTCATAGAACAAACAGCCCACCGGGCTTTTCTGGAAGGCCGTCCCGGCCATATGGCCCGGAGTGCAGAACGTGTACTTTCCCTCTTTCACATAGGTGAACAACGCTTTAGTTAACGGTGGTGTAATGTGGTCGAGGTAATCATCCGTGTACTGGCGGATGTGCAAGGCGATATCGTCGGCCGCATTCAGCGCGTACTCAAAAAAATGCAGCGGTAGCCGCATCTCATTGATGCTGATATCCATTTGCGAGTGGGTATTAATAAAGGCATACAGGGGCAGGTATTCATTGAGCTGATTAATTTCACCGCACAGCTCAGGGCTGTTGTGCTCATCCCAGTCAAAAATCACACCGCTGATACGGGGATTGTGTTCAATCAGTTTGAGAAGATCATCTGTGTTTTTAGGCCGTATGAGCTGAAAACCTTGCTGACTCAGTGCTACATCCAACTCGCGTAACGGTTCATCTTTGTAAAACACGCCATGCGCGCCCATGATCGCCAGAATATTCAATGCACATCTCCCTGATTGTTGAGGCATTGAGTAAGCATAGCGAATTACGCCACGAAACCGCAGTCAGATTCGTGGCATAAAAAAAGCGGACCGTAGTCCGCTTTTACGTCACAGCACTGAATCAGGCGTAGCCATAACTCATCAGACGCTGATAACGGCGATCTAATAATTCTTCGGTGCTTAACCCTTCCAGGTCGGCCAGATCGGCCAGCAGTTGCTGTTTTAGCGTCTGCGCCATTTCGACCGGATGGCGATGCGCGCCGCCCAGTGGCTCAGGGATGACCGAATCAATCAGCTTAAGCTCTTTCAGACGCGGCGCGGTAATGCCCATCGCTTCTGCGGCCAGCGGCGCTTTATCGGCGCTTTTCCACAGAATAGAGGCACAGCCTTCCGGTGAAATGACCGAATAGGTGCTGTACTGCAGCATGTTCACTTTGTCGCCCACGCCGATAGCCAGTGCGCCACCCGAACCGCCCTCACCGATAACGGTACAGATGACCGGTACTTTCAGGCCTGACATTTCGCGCAGGTTGCGTGCGATAGCTTCAGACTGACCGCGCTCTTCCGCGCCCACGCCCGGATACGCACCCGGCGTGTCGATAAAGGTGATGATAGGCATTTTAAAGCGTTCGGCCATTTCCATCAGGCGCAACGCTTTGCGATAGCCTTCCGGTGCCGGCATACCAAAATTACGGCGAATCTTCTCTTTGGTTTCGCGCCCTTTCTGGTGACCGATGATCATCACAGGACGGCCGTCGAGGCGGGCAATCCCGCCGACAATCGCTTTGTCATCCGCATAAGCGCGGTCACCCGCAAGCTCATCGAAATCGTCAAACGCATTGCGCACATAATCAAAGGTATAAGGACGTAATGGATGTCGCGCCAGTTGGGCGATTTGCCATGCGCCCAAATCGGCGAAGATTTTACGTGTCAGCTCAACGCTTTTCTCGCGCAGGCGCTTAACTTCTTCGTCGAGATTGACGTGTTTATCGTCCTGACGACCAATCGAGGTAAGCGAATCAATTTTTGCTTCCAGTTCTGCGATTGGCTGTTCAAAATCCAGGTAATTAAGACTCATAATGTTCCTGTTTTAGTCAAACTCCAGTTCTACCTGCTCCGATCCAATTAACGACCGCAAATCGTTGAGTAAACGATCGCTGGGCGATATTCGCCACGCTGCACCAAAGCGTAGCTTCGCTCGCGCGTCGGCTCTCTGATAGTAGAGATGCACCGGAATTGTCCCTGAACGATGAGGCTCAAGGGACTGACGGAGTCGGTTTAATAGCTGGTCATCAATTTGCCTGTCTGTCAGCGAGATAGCAAGTCCGCGCGCGTATTTTTCACGCGCTTCATCTATGTCCATGACTTCACGGGCGGTCATTTTAAGGCCACCACTAAAGTCATCAAAGCTGACCTGTCCGCTGACGATCAGGATACGGTCTTTCTCCAGCAGTTGCTGGTATTTATCTAACGCATCGGTAAATAACATGACTTCAAGACGGCCAGAGCGGTCGTCCAGTGTACAAATACCAATTCGGTTGCCGCGTTTGGTCACCATTACACGCGCAGCAATCACCAGGCCTGCCGCGACGGTAATCTTACCACGATCGGTCGGATGCATATCTTTCAAACGCATCCCACCCACGTAACGCTCAATTTCTTTCAGATACTGGTTAATCGGGTGGCCGGTCAGATACAAACCCAGGGTTTCCCGTTCACCGTCCAGTTGCACCTGTTCCGGCCATGGCGTGACGCTGGCGTAAGACTGTTCGACCTGCTCAGGCTCATCGGCCAGCACGCCAAACATGTCGGCCTGACCGATCGCTTCCGCTTTAGCATGCTGATCTGCCGCTTTCAGCGCATCGTTCAGTGCGCTCATCAGGGCGGCACGATGTGGGCCCAGACGATCAAAGGCACCGGACATGATCAACTTTTCCATCACGCGGCGATTGATCTTTTTGGTATCCGTTCGCGCGCAGAGATCGAACAGTTCGCGGAAGTAACCGCCTTCGTTACGCGCATCGATGATCGCCTCGATCGGCCCTTCACCCACACCTTTGATGGCGCCGATACCGTAAACGATCTCGCCCTCATCATTAACGTGGAACTGATACAGACCCGAGTTAATGTCCGGCGGCAGGACTTTCAGCCCCATGCGCCAGCATTCATCTACCAGACCCACCACTTTTTCTGTGTTGTCCATATCCGCCGTCATCACAGCCGCCATGAATTCCGCTGGATAGTGCGCTTTCAGCCATAAGGTCTGATAAGACACCAGCGCGTAAGCGGCGGAGTGCGACTTGTTAAAGCCATAACCCGCGAATTTCTCTACCAGATCGAAGATTTTCATCGACAGTTCGCCATCGATGCCCATCTTTTCCGCGCCCTCTTTAAAAACAGAGCGCTGTTTGGCCATCTCTTCAGGCTTCTTCTTACCCATGGCGCGACGCAGCATGTCCGCCCCGCCCAGCGTATAGCCGGACAGGACCTGAGCAATCTGCATGACCTGTTCCTGGTAGAGGATAATGCCGTAGGTCGGCTCCAGTACCGGCTTCAGGCTTTCGTGTTGCCACTGAATATCCGGGTAAGAGATGGCTTCCCGACCGTGCTTACGGTCAATAAAGTTATCAACCATGCCCGACTGTAAGGGCCCCGGACGGAACAGGGCCACAAGCGCGATCATATCTTCAAAACAGTCAGGCTTCAGGCGCTTAATCAGATCTTTCATGCCGCGCGATTCAAGCTGGAAAACCGCGGTGGTTTCCGCGCGCTGCAGCATGTCGAAGCTCTTTTTGTCTTCAAGCGGAATGGTTGCGATATCGATCGGCGGTAAGCCCTGCTTTTCGCGGCGCGGGTTAATCATTTTCAGCGCCCAGTCAATGATGGTGAGCGTTCGCAGCCCCAGGAAGTCAAACTTCACCAGGCCCGCATATTCCACATCATTTTTATCGAACTGGGTTACCGGATACTGACCGTTTTCATCACAATACAGCGGTGCAAAATCGGTGATCTTCGTTGGCGCGATCACCACGCCACCCGCATGTTTACCGGCGTTTCGGGTTACCCCTTCCAGCTTCCGCGCCATATCGATAAGCGCTTTAACCTCTTCATCCGCCTCATAAATTTCAGGCAGCTGCGGTTCCGCGGCAAAGGCTTTGTCCAGCGTCATGCCCGGATCGGGCGGCACCAGTTTTGAAATACGATCGACAAAACCATAGGGATGGCCCAGCACGCGGCCCACGTCACGAATGACCGCCTTGGCCGCCATCGTACCGAAGGTAATAATCTGGGATACCGCTTCGCGGCCGTACATATCGGCCACGTGTTCAATCACCTGGTCACGTTTTTCCATACAGAAATCGACGTCGAAATCGGGCATGGAAACGCGTTCAGGGTTAAGAAAACGTTCGAACAGCAGGTCGAACTCAAGGGGATCGAGATCGGTAATTTTGAGCGCATAGGCCACCAGCGAACCGGCCCCCGAACCGCGTCCCGGCCCTACCGGTACGCCGTTATCTTTCGACCACTGGATAAACTCCATTACGATCAGGAAGTAGCCGGGGAATCCCATCTGGTTGATTACGTTCAGTTCAACGTCCAGACGTTCATCGTATTCCGGCCGTTTTTCCGCCCGCACGGCTTCATCCGGGAACAGCATCGCCAGACGTTCTTCCAGCCCCTCACGGGATTTCATTACCAGGAAATCCTCGGTGGTCATGTCGCCCGTGGGGAACTGCGGCAGAAAGTACTCACCCAGTCTGACGGTGACGTTACAACGCTTAGCAATCTCTACGCTGTTTTCAAGCGCTTCAGGGATGTCTGCGAACAACTCGCACATCTCGTCTTCGCTGCGCATATATTGCTGAGGACTGTAATTACGGGGCCGTTTAGGATCGTCCAGCGTATAACCATCATGAATGGCGACGCGAATTTCATGCGCATCAAAGTCCTCTTCATTCAGGAAGCAGACCTCGTTCGTGGCCACAACCGGGATGCCTTCGGCAATCGCCAGCTCAACGGCGGCGTGCAGATAGGTCTCTTCGTCGGGTCGTCCGGTACGTACCAGTTCCAGGTAATAGCGATCGGCAAAATGTTGCTGATAAAATGCCAGGCACTCTGAAACCAGTGCGCTGTTACCGCGCAGCAGACTGCGCCCCACATCTCCACGACGGCCACCTGACAACAGGATCAGGCCTTCCTGTAATTCAGCCAGCCAGTCACGATCGATTATCGGACCGGCCACACCGTAACCGCGTTGATACGCGCGGGAGATGAGTAACGTGAGGTTTTGATAGCCGGTGTTGTTGGCCGCCAGCACCGTAATCTGGGTCAGTTCATCCCCCATCAGCTCACTGGCAACGTTAAAATCCGCCCCGATAATCGGTTTGATCCCCGCCCCATGCGCACCACCGTAAAATTTCACCAGACCACACAGGTTGGTGAAGTCGGTAATCGCCATGGCTGGCATGCCTAACGCAGCCGCTTTCTTAATCAGCGGGCCGGTTTTCGCCAGGCCGTCGATCATGGAATAGTCGCTGTGAACATGCAGATGTATAAAACGGGGTTCGGCCATATCAGTTTCCGGTTAAAACAGGGGCGGATTAGCGCAGCGTGGAGGCGCTGCTCGCCAGCACTTCGGCATCGATGAGCGCATTACGCACCGGCGCAAAGCTGCGGCGGTGATGTGGTGTTGCGCCATACTGCGTTAACTTTTCCATATGTAACGCCGTAGGATAACCTTTATGTTGCGCAAAACCATACTGCGGAAACAACAAATCCAGCTCTGCCATTTCACGATCGCGCGTGACTTTGGCGATGATCGAGGCCGCACTGATTTCAGCAACCAGGCTGTCGCCTTTTACTACGGCCAGTGATGGCACAGGCAAGGCCGGACAGCGATTGCCGTCAATCAGCACATAATCAGGCGTGATCGCCAGGCCGGCCACCGCGCGCTGCATCGCCAGCATCGTGGCATGCAGAATATTCAGGCTGTCGATCTCTTCCGGTTCGGCTCGGCCCAGACTCCAGGCCAGCGCATGCTCTTTAATCTGATCAAACAGCGCCAGGCGACGTTTCTCTGAGAGCTTTTTCGAATCGGCCAGGCCCGGAATGGGTTTCGCCGGATCGAGAATTACCGCCGCAGTCACCACCGCACTAACCAGCGGGCCGCGCCCCACTTCATCCACACCGGCAATCAGTCGGGCGTTGGGATAGATAAAATCAGCCATTGGCGAGCTCCAGTACCGCATTTGCGGCTTGTTCGTCCGCATTCCAGCGAATCTGCTGGTGCAGTTCGTGGAAGGTCTGCAATAACGTTTCGCGTTCATGACTGGCATGTAACAGCGGATCCAGCGCCGCAGCCAGCGCTTCAGGTTGGCACTCATCCTGCAGCAGCTCTTTGACCAGCTCTCGCCCGGCCAGCAGGTTAGGCAACGAAACGTAGTCAGTTTTGACCAGGCGTTTTGCCAGCCAGAAGGTAAGCGGCTTCATGCGGTAGCCCACGACCATGGGGCATTTCGCCAGCATGCATTCAAGCGCCGCGGTGCCGGACGCCAGCAGCGCAGCATCACTGGCCACCATCGCTTCACGGCCCTGCCCGTCCAGCAGATGCACGGGCAGCTCCGGCGCAACCTGCGCTTTGATTTGCTCAAACTGCTCGCGGCGCTTCGGGTTAACCAGCGGCACCACAATTTCCAGCGCCGGATAGCGCTTACGCAGTATCTGCGCCGTTTTAAGAAAGTCAGCACTCAGCATGTCAACTTCGGCACCGCGACTGCCGGGCAATAACGCCAGACACTGGGCATTGTCGTCAAGGCCCAGATGGCGACGGGCGGCGGCTTTGTCGGGCTGTAGCGGCATAGCATCCGCCATGGTGTGGCCGATAAAACGGCACGGGACACCGAAACGATCGTAAAAGGCTTTTTCAAACGGCAGAAATGCCAGCACCAGATCGGTGTTGCGACCGATTTTGAACACCCGTTTTTGCCGCCAGGCCCAGACAGAGGGACTGACGTAATGAATCGTGCGAATGCCTGCGCGCTTAAGATTACCTTCCAGCGTGATATTGAAATCCGGTGCGTCAATACCGACAAACACATCGGGTTTCAGCGAGATAAAGCGCTGTGTCAGATCGCGACGAATAGCCAGCAAGCGGCGCAATCGTCCCAGCACTTCCACAATGCCCATCACCGCCAGTTCTTCCATTTCGTACCAGGCTTCACAGCCTTCGGCCTGCATCAATGGGCCTGCGACGCCAACAAACCGGGCATCAGGATGACGCGCTTTTAAGGCACGAATCAGGCCTGCACCAAGGATGTCGCCAGAGGTTTCTCCGGCGACGACGGCTATCGTAAGGGGACGCGCTGACATGAATTAGCGAATTAATCCACGAGTTGAACGGGCAAAAAAGTCATAGAAAGGCTGCACTTCACTGTGTTGCTGAGCAATCGCTTCGATTTCTGGCTTAACCTCATCCAGCGTTCTGCCGCTGCGGTAAAGCAACTTATAGGCATTACGAATCGCGTGCAGTGACTCTTTGCTGAAGCCGCGACGTTTCAGGCCTTCAATATTGATTCCGAATGGCGTCGCGTGATTCCCCTGTGCAATAACATAGGGCGGCACATCCTGAGCAACGCCTGAACACCCGCCAACCATCACATGCGCGCCAATGGTGCACCACTGGTGCACAGCGGTCATACCGCCAATGATGGCGAAATCATCCACCGTGACATGGCCGCCCAGCGTGGCGTTGTTGGCCATGATGCAGCGGTTGCCGATCACACAGTCATGGGCGATGTGGACGTTAACCATCAGCAGGTTGTCGCTGCCGACAACCGTGACATTCGTGCCCTGCGTCGTGCCGCGATGAATGGTGACGCTTTCACGGATTCGGTTACGATCGCCAATCTCAACCCGGGTAGGTTCGCCCGCGTATTTTAAATCCTGATTCACTTCACCAATGGAGGCGAACTGATAGATCTGATTGTCTTTACCGATACGTGTATGGCCATTCACCACAACGTGTGACTTGAGTACGGTTCCTTCACCAATTTCAACATTCGCCCCGATAAAGCAGAACGGGCCGATATGAACGCCAGGGCCGATGATGGCCCCGTCTTCAATGACAGAACTGGGATGGATGTTGGCGGTTGGATCAATCACGAATTATTCCTCCCGGCTACGGGCACACATCATGGTCGCTTCACAAACGATTTTACCGTCCACGGTCGCTACGCCGTTAAAGCGCGTCAGACCACGGCGGGTTTTCTCGAAAGTCACTTCCATAATCATTTGATCGCCCGGTACGACCGGACGCTTGAAACGGGCATTATCAATGCCTGCAAAATAATAGAGCTCGCCTGGCTCCAGTTTACCCACGCTTTTGAATGCCAGAATACCGGTAGCCTGCGCCATCGCTTCCAGAATCAGAACGCCGGGAAAAATCGGTTTACCAGGGAAATGCCCCTGGAAAAACGGTTCGTTAAAGGAGACGTTCTTTACCGCGCGCAGATATTTGTTTTCTTCAAAATCCAGCACGCGGTCTACCAGCAGAAACGGATAACGGTGCGGCAGCAGCTCTAAAATCTCTTCAATTTGCAGAGTATGAGTTTCAGTAGTCAAAATACTCTTCCTGTCCTAAAAATCTGATGACATCAATAACACGGCCTGCACCGATCATCATGATCGTTGGCAGGCCGCAAATAGTTTCCGTGGCGCCTGGCTTCCCTGCTTACACTGTTATTATGAAAGCCGGTCAGTCATGGGATGGCGTTTAGTCGTCTTTGCCGACTTTGCGCTCGATTGCTTTTAAGCGTTTGCTCATGTCGTCGATATTCATCACCAACGCTGCAGTTTTGCGCCAGGTTTTGTTGGGCTGTAATGGAATTCCTGAGGAGTATACACCAGGTTCTGTTATCGGACGCATAACCATGCCCATACCGGTTACGGTTACTTTGTCACAGATTTCCATATGGCCGTTGATGACGCTGGCACCGCCAATCATACAATAACGACCAATTTTTAAACTACCCGCCATGATCACACCGCCAGCAACCGCAGTATTGTCGCCAATCACTACGTTGTGGGCAATCTGACATTGGTTATCTATGATAACACCATTGCCGATCAGAGTGTTATCCAGCGCACCACGATCAATGGTCGTACAGGCACCAATTTCTACCCGATCGCCAATAATCACCGAGCCCAACTGCGGTATTTTCACCCAGTTACCCCGATCGTTCGCGTAGCCGAAGCCATCAGAACCGATGACGGTGCCGGACTGAATCAGGCAATGCTGACCAATGACTACTTCATGGTAAACCGAGACGTTAGCCCACAAACGCGTACCGCTGCCGATACGGGTTTTTTTACCCACAAAACAGCCTGCGCCAATGACAACGTTATCACCGAGCTCAACGTCAGATTCAATAACCGCATTGGCCCCGACAGAGACATTGGCACCGAGTCTCGCGCTGGGATCAATCACAGCACTTGGCGCAATATCCTGCGCGGGCTGTGGCGTAGTGTCGAGCAGCTGCGCCATTCTCGCATAGGTGAGATAAGGATTTTTCACCACCAGCGCGGCGGTTTTACACCATTCCAGATCCGCTTCCGTCAGCACCACGGCTGATGCCTGGACCAGCGCGAGCTGCTCGCGGTAGCGGCTGTTGGCAAGAAATGTGATTTGACCAGTTGTGGCGGATTGCATAGAAGCAATGCCGGAGATGGCGATATCGCCATCTCCGTGCAATTCTGCATCCAACTGCTGGGCTAAATCAGCCAGTCGAATTGATGACATCGATTATTTAACCTGCTTCGCAACTTCATCAGTGATGTCTTTCACATCAGAACCAGAATAAAGCACAGCCTGAGAATTCAGGACCAGGTCATATCCGCCGCTTTTGGCAACTGACTGAACGGCAGTCTGGATTTTTTCCAGCAGCTTGTTACGTTCCTGAACCTGACGAGTCTGGTTGTCTTTCTCAAACGCGTCTGCTTTCGCCTGGAAGGCATTGCGCTCAGATTCGATCTGCTTCTCTTTCTTGTTGCGCTCGCTCGCCTTCATGGTCGGCGCATTGCGCTGCAGATCCTGCATTTCCTGCTGAATTTTGTCGTGCTGAGAACGGAGTTCAGTGGCGCGGCCCTGGAACTCACTCTCAAGCTGTTTGGAGATAGCAGCGCGCTGAGGTGATTTCTGGAAAACCTGGCTCAGATCAACAGTTGCGACTTTATCGGCCGCCTGTGCGCCAGCAGAAGCAGCCAATGCAACACCCAGAGTAACTGCACATAACAACTTTTTCACTATAAACTCCTTACCCTCAACATGTATGTTTGCAGTGCGGAGCATAACAATGCTCCACAGCTGCAAGCTATTTTTTTCACATCCCTGTACAGAACGTTACCAGGTTTTACCAATGTTAAACTGGAACTGCTCTGACTTATCTCCATCCACTTTCTTAACCGGCTGGGCGTAGGAGAACACTAACGGCCCCAGCGGTGACATCCACTGTAAAGACACACCGGTCGAGACGCGAATGTTGTTTGGATCGCTGTAGTCAGGAATACCGGCAGCGCGCGTTTCAGCGGTGTTCTGCCATTTGGTATCCCAGACGGTACCGGCGTCGACAAACAGCGATGTACGCACCGAGTTCGAATATTTCTCACTCAGGAACGGCGTGGGCGTAATTAGCTCAAGGCTGGCAATCGCCATCGCGTTACCGCCCACCGCATCACTCGATTTACAGATACCGTTAGGATCGCTCAGGTTACAGTACGACGAGCCATCATTCAGGTAGGCCGCTTTCGGACCGATGGTGTTGGACTGGAAGCCACGCACGGTACTGGAACCACCGGCGTAGAAGTTCTCATAGAACGGCATCTCTTTACCGCCCAGCCCGTCACCATAGCCGACACGGCCACGGCCCAGCACAACCCAGGTGTGATCTTTATTGATCGGCACATACTGTTGGCTGTCCAGGGTGACTTTGTAGAACTCATTATCGGAACCCGGGATCGTCACCTTACCGTTCAGGTTGGTACGGTTACCCGAGGTCGCGAAGAAACCGCGGTCCAGCGTGTTATACGTCCAGCCATAGTTAAAGGTGAAGTCGTCAGCCGAGAAATCGCCATTGCGGTTTAACTGCTGTGGCTTACCGACTGAGTCCAGATAGCGCCACATCGCAACCTGAGGACGCATATCCGACAGGTCGTTGTGCACATAACCCAGACCGACGCGCAGCGAGTTGTTCTCATTGATTGGGAAGCCCAATGTCCCGTCTGTACCGTAACTTCTGTTGGTATAGCCGGAGAGATCGGCGTCGCTGGCCTTAAAGTTGTTGTAGAACACCCGGCCGCCCAGACTCACACCATCAACGGTAAAGTAAGGATCGGTCAGGGAGAACTCTGCATAGGTCTGGTAGTCGTTTTTGGTTCCGCTGATACCGACGGTATTCCCGGTACCCAGCCAGTTATCCTGGGTCACGCCGACCTGGAAGCTGACGCCACTTTCCGTACCGTAGCCGACGCCGAAGTTAAAGGTACCGGTGTTACGCTCTTTAACTTTGTAAACCACGTCAACCTGATCCGGTGAGCCCGGTACACGCTGCGTATCCACGTCAACGGTTTCGAAGTAACCTGTACGATTCAGGCGCTCTTTACCCTGATCGACCAGATCGCTGCCCAGCCAGGCACCTTCCATCTGGCGCATTTCGCGACGCAGTACGGCATCTTTCGAGGTGTCGTTACCTTCAAAGCGCACTTTACGCACGTAGTAGCGGTTGCCCGCATCCACGTTGATATGCAACTTAACGGTTTTATCGGCATCGTTAATTTCAGGCTGCGTCACGACGCGCGGATAGGCATAACCGTAGCGGCCTAACAGCTTCTTGATATCATCTTCCATCGACGTGACTTTTGCGCCGTTATACAGCTCGCCCGCCGGGATTTTGGTCAGGTGTTCGATTTCCGCCGAATGGCCGGCCATGCTGCCGTTAACAATAACGCCGGCAATCTTGTACTGATCGCCTTCGGTGATGTTAACGGTGATGTAGATGCCTTTCTTATCCGGCGTCAGGCTCACCTGCGTCGAATCAATATTGAAACGGGCATAACCGCGATCCAGATAGAAGCTGCGCAGGGTTTCAAGGTCACCCGCCAGTTTCTGTTTCTGGTATTTACGGTCAGCCACCACGTTCCACCACGGCACTTCGTCACGCAGCTGGAAACGGGAAATGAGTTCGTCTGAACTGAAGGCTTTATTACCTACAATGTTGATCTGCTGAATTTTGGCAGAAACACCTTCGGTAAAGACCAGTTTCAGATCGACGCGGTTACGCGGCAGCGGTGTGACAACGGCTTTTACGCTGGCGGTATATTTACCCACGCTGTAGTAGAAGTCTTCCAGTCCCTTCTCGATTGAAGAGATTGTGGTGCGGTCCAGCGCTTCGCCGACGCGCACACCTGAGGCTTCAAGGTTCTGTTTGAGCTGATCGTCCTTAACCGCTTTGTTACCGCTGAAGGTAATGCTGGCGATGGTAGGACGTTCTTTAACCTGAACAATCAGCGTATTACCATCTCGCAGGACCTGAACATCCTCAAAGTTGCCAGTCGCGAACAGGGAGCGAATGGTATTTCTGACGTCATCGTCATTCACCGTATCGCCAACCCGAACTTGCATGCTCAGCAGAGCCGCGCCGACGGCGACTCGCTGCAGCCCTTCGAAATGAATGTCCTTCACCACGAAATCGTCTGCACCGTAAACGGTGGCGCTGCTAAACAGCAGCGACGCTATGAGCAACTTTTTCATCGCCATCGTTATTATGCGTTTTCCTAACACATCCCACGCAAGCTCGCGTTCCAGCGGTTACAGGCGTGAGAAATCATTGAAAAGTGCAAGCCCCATTAACATCACCAGCAGTATTGAGCCGATGCGATAACTAAAGTCTTGAACTCGATCGGACACCGGTCCCCCTTTGATCTTTTCGATCGCCAGGAAGAGCAAGTGCCCACCATCTAAAACCGGCAGCGGGAACAGATTGATGATTCCTAAGTTGACGCTAATCAACGCCAGGAACATCAGGTAGTAAATCATTCCGTACTCGGCTGACAAACCTGCACCTTGCGCAATCGAGATTGGGCCGCTCAGGTTGTTCAACTTCACATCACCGGTTATTAACTTGCCCAACATGGAGACGGTCAGCTTCATCAGTTGCCAGGTTTTTACACTGGCCTCACCAATGGCCGGGAACGCGCCATATTGTCTTACCGTTTTGTACTCGTCTGGCAGAGGAACAACTCGCGGAATGACGCCCGCAAACCCTTCCGCTTTATTTCCAGGTTTCGCTTCCGGCGTCAGGGTCAACTTCACCGCTTCACCGTTGCGATCGACCTCAAGGGCCATACTTTTTCCGGGGTTATCCCGAACCTGAGTCGCAAAAAGCTGCCATTGCGTTAATAACTGACCATCGACTTTAACGATCCTGTCGCCCGCTTGCAAACCGGCTTCACTGGCGGGTGAATTCTTTTGCACTTCAGCCAGTGTCGTTTCGATCTGTGGACCGCGAGGACGTATCCCCAGCGCCACCACCGGATCCTGCTTATCAGGCTCAAACTGCCAGTTCCGCAAATCAACGTGCTTTTGCTGCGTCCCTTGTTCGCCAAAGCGACCCACTGTCAGCGTCGTGCTGCTGTCACCGATTTTACCGACCAGCGCCATGCGCACAGCTTCCCAGTCAGGCGTTTCGATACCGTCGACGGCCTTAAGTTCCGTTCCGGGTGTAATTTGCGCTTCCGCCGCTACCGAACCGTTCAGAATTTCACCAACCACAGGTTTCACACCCGGCACGCCATGAATGAAGACGACCCAGTAGGCAAAGATGGCGAACAGGAAATTGGCGACAGGACCAGCAGCGATAATGGAGGCGCGCTGCCAGATGGCTTTATTGTTAAACGCCTGGTGCCGGAGTTCCGCAGGGACGCTTTCGACCCGCTCATCCAGCATTTTGACGTAACCGCCAAGTGGAATGAGGGCAAGAACAAATTCGGTCCCATGGCGGTCACGGCGTTGCCATAACGCTTTACCAAAACCGATTGAAAAACGTTCGACTCTGACCCCGCAGCGCCGCGCCACCCAAAAATGGCCAAATTCATGCACCGTAATTAATATGCCCAGTGCAATGATGAATGCGGCAAAACTCCAGATTACGCTTAACATCGTCGTTTGCCCTTAGAGTGTCTGAAACACCAACAGTAACAGGCAGGCAAAGACCGGTACGGCTGCTGTCAGGCTGTCAATGCGGTCGAGGATGCCGCCATGTCCCGGGATCAGGTTACCACTGTCTTTGATACCGGCTTCACGTTTAAACATGCTTTCCGTGAGATCGCCCAGGACTGATGCGAGCGTCGAAATCACCGCACACATGACCAGCGTGCCCGTCGGGATGGTCAGCGGCGCAAAGCTGGCAAACAGCACAGCAATAAGCGCGGAAGAGACCAGTCCGCCCAAAAATCCTTCCCAGGTTTTACCGGGTGACACTTTGGGGGCCAGCTTATGCCTGCCAAACAGCTTACCGAACATATAGGCACCTGAATCGGCCCCCCAGACCAGAAACATGACAAACAACAGCCACCATGCACCGGCAAAATGATCAGATTCGTAGTGATACTGGCGGAGCGCCATCATGCCCCAGAAGAAAGGAATAATGGTTAAGACACCGAACAGCAGGCGGAGAAGCCGGGAATGACGCCAGAGTGTCGCAGAGGCTGGATAAAACAGAACCAACAGCAGCGCGCCCGTCCACCAGGCCAGCGAAGCCCACAGCCAGCCTGTAACCTGCGGCAGATAGGCGTTATGTTCGTAAGGGGGAAGGGTAAGGAGCATAAGCGTCAGCACAAGGCCACAGATCACGGCCAGCCAGATACGTTGCTGACGCGATGCCATACCGGACAGTTGCCCCCATTCCCAGGCGGCAAGCATACAGATGATAATCGTAACAATTGCAAAGCCAACAGGCGGTAACCAGAACAATGCAGCGATCACCAGCGGAATAAGGATCAGCGCGGTGATCAGACGAGACTTCAGCAAAGGTTACCCCCAGATTGCTCAGGCGCCGCCTGGTGCAGCGCCGCCAAAGCGTCGCTCCCGCAGAGAGAATGCATTCAGTGCACCTTCAAAAACGTGTTCATCAAAATCCGGCCAGAGCACATCAGTAAAATAGAATTCCGCATAGGCAATCTGCCACAACAGGAAGTTGCTAATCCGATGCTCTCCCCCGGTCCTTATCACTAAATCCACTGGCGCCAGCTGGTTCATACACAGCTGCGACGTCAGACTCTCTTCGGTTATCTGATCAGGGCGTAACAAGCCTTCCTGTACCTGTTCAGCCAACTTTTTAACACCTTCGATGATATCCCAACGTCCGCCGTAATTAGCGGCGATGTTTAACGTCAGGCGATCGTTATTTTCCGTCAGCGCCTCGGCCCGACGGACACGTTCCTGAATACGCGGGCTGAATCGACTGATATCGCCAATAATGCGTAAGCGGACATTGTGTTTATGCAGGCTCTTCACTTCGCTATCCAGCGCCCAGACAAACAGTTCCATTAAGGCTGTCACTTCCTGCGCAGGACGGCTCCAGTTTTCGCTGCTAAAGGCGTAAAGCGTTAACGCTTCCAGATTATTATTGACAGCAAAGCTAACGGCGCGGCGTACTGATTTCACGCCCGCTTTATGGCCGGAAATACGCAGTTTTCCCTGGTTTTTAGCCCAGCGGCCATTGCCATCCATGATGATAGCGACGTGGCGCGGACCGGTACCCTGTTGGTCATCGGTGTTGTTGTGATTTTCAGACGACATAACGCGTAATCAATTCCTTTCATCAGAAATGCTGTGGTTTCTGAATACATTGCGCCCGGTACAAATCCCGACATTGCCTGCCGGGCCACACCGAATTCGGTGACAGACCGTTAAACGCGAGCCAGCGACTATAACATTTTCACCCGAAGCGAACAAATAGCCTCAGCGTAATCGTTATTACGACGTGAAATGGGACAACATTTCTGTTGCCGCCGCGCGTGCGCTTCGGTCAATGTCAATGACCGCATCCACGGAGTCCGGCTCCTGACAGTGATGCGCCGACAGCACTGCGCTGTTCAACGCGGCAATATCCGTAAAACGGATCTGCTTATCCAGGAAAGCCGCCACGGCAATCTCATTGGCCGCATTGAGCGTGGTGGTCGCTGCCTGTCCGGCTTCGCAGGCATCAATCGCGAGTTTGAGACAGGGGTAACGACCAAAATCAGGTGCCGAGAAGGTCAGTGCCGACATGCGGGTAAAGTCCAGCGGTGTGACCCCAGCCTCAATACGTGCGGGCCAGGCCATACTGTGGGCGATTGGTGTCCGCATGTCAGGCGAACCTAACTGGGCCAGCACGCTGCCATCGCAATACCGCACCATGGAGTGGATCACCGATTGTGGGTGCAAAATCACTTCCATCTGCGCTGCGCTGGCATTAAACAGCCAGCGCGCTTCAATGTATTCAAGACCTTTATTCATCATGGTGGCCGAATCAACAGAGATTTTACGCCCCATTGTCCAGTTCGGATGTGCACAAGCCTGATCTGGCGACATATTGCTCAGATCCGCTAAATTTGTGTCACGAAAAGGGCCACCCGATCCCGTAAGAATAATCGACTCAATGCCGTTATTCTGCAGGTCAGCGTAACCTAACTGATGCTGGATGGAAGCGGGCAAACTCTGAAAAATGGCATTGTGCTCGCTATCGACCGGCAACAACTGCGCGTTATGTTGACGTACCGCCTCCATAAATAAACGGCCGCAGGTGACCAGCGATTCTTTGTTCGCCAGCAAGACCGTTTTGCCGGCGCGAATGGCGGCCAGCGTGGGTAATAACCCCGATGCACCCACAATCGCGGCCATCACCTGGTCAACCTCATCCAGCGCGGCCAGTTCACAGGCTGCCTGAACGCCGGAGAGCACTTCAGTCCTGATCTTCAATGCTCTCAGTCGCTCACGTAGCGCGGCGGCAGCGTCTTCATCTGCCATGGCGGCGTAGCGCGGTTGAAACTGTGCACACTGTTCTGCCATCAGGGCTACATTTTTGCCCGCCACCAGCGCCGTGACCTGGTAAAGCGCCGGATTGGCTTTAACAACGGCCAGCGTGCTGGTGCCGATTGATCCGGTCGAACCCAGCAGAGTTAATCGCTTCATAATGCTGTCCCTGTATCGGTAAAAGCGTGGGGCACAACGTAAAACGCCGCCAGAGATGGCATTCAGTCAGAAGGCCTCCCTGTACGGCGTTTTCGTCGGCGAAGATGGAATTAGAAATCCATCAGCTCCGTTTCTTTTTCGGCCAATGCTGCATCGACTTTCTTGATGTGCGCATCGGTCATTTTCTGGATTTCATCCTGCGCGCGACGTTCGTCGTCTTCGCTGATCTCTTTATCTTTCAGCAGCGCTTTGATCTTATCGTTGGCATCGCGACGGACGTTACGTACCGACACACGACCCTGCTCGGCTTCGCCGCGCACGATTTTAATCAGGTCTTTACGACGTTCTTCGGTCAGTGCAGGCAGCGGAACACGAATGTCCGAACCGGCAGAGCTGGGATTCAGCCCAAGATCAGACGCCATAATCGCTTTTTCAACGGCCGGGCCGAGAGAGCGATCAAACACGTTGATTTTCAGCGTGCGGGAATCTTCAACAGTGACGGAAGCCAGCTGACGCAGTGGCGTCGGCGTGCCGTAATATTCAACGATGATGCCGTCGAGCAGTGAAGGTGAAGCACGACCTGTGCGCACCTTGCTGATAGTGGTTTTGAATGCTTCCACGCATTTATCCATGCGCGTATCAGCATCTTTTTTAATGTCGTTAATCACGTTAAAACCCTTGGATTCGGTTTGACCTGGCCAGTTCCGGCATTACCGGAAGCGGGATCGATAAGCATCGATAATCCTGAATGGCGTGCGGCAATACCGCGCCGCACTGACAGAATATACCCTATTTTATCTCGCCTCGGGTATTAATGCGTAATCAGGGTGCCTTCTTTTTCACCCATCACTACGCGACGCAATGCGCCAGGCTTGTTCATGTTGAAAACGCGGATAGGCAGTTTGTGATCGCGCGCCAGCGTAAACGCGGCGAGATCCATCACTTTTAGCTCTTGATCCAGCACTTCCGCATAGGTCAGTTTTTCGTACAGTGTTGCATCGGGGTGCTTCACGGGGTCCGCAGAATAAACGCCGTCAACTTTGGTGGCTTTCAACACCACATCGGCTTCGATTTCGATACCGCGCAGACAGGCGGCAGAATCCGTCGTAAAGAAGGGGTTACCGGTACCTGCGGAGAAGATGACAACGCGGTTATTGCGCAACAGGCTGATGGCTTCTGCCCAGCTGTAGTTGTCGCACACGCCGTTCAGGGGAATCGCCGACATCAGACGGGCGTTAACATAGGCACGATGCAGCGCATCACGCATTGCCAGGCCATTCATTACGGTGGCCAGCATCCCCATGTGGTCGCCGACAACGCGGTTCATGCCCGCCTGTGCCAGCCCCGCTCCACGGAACAGGTTGCCCCCGCCAATCACAACGCCCACCTGGATACCCAGTTCGACCAGCTCTTTAACTTCCTGAGCCATGCGGTCAAGCACACTCGCGTCGATACCAAAACCTTCTGCACCTTGCAGTGCTTCACCGCTGAGTTTTAGCAGGATACGTTGATAAACAGGTTTTGCGTTGGTCGCCATGGTCAGTTCTTCCTGGAAGATATGATGAGTGAGAAGTAATTCCGATCAATCATCCGCTTACAGCAAAAGAATTGCTATTGGGATGAAACTGAAAACGTATCTTTTGCCTGTGACAGACAAAAAAGAACCGCCATCTGGCGGTTCTTTCAGATCATTAAGACTGTTTGGACATCGCTGCAACTTCAGCAGCAAAATCAGTCTCAACTTTCTCGATGCCTTCGCCCACTTCGAAGCGGATGAAGTTGATCACGTCAGCGCCCTGCTCTTTCAGCGCCTGGCCAACGGTTTTGGCTGGATCGATAACGAATGCCTGACCGGTCAGAGAAACTTCACCGGTGAATTTCTTCATGCGGCCTTCAACCATTTTCTCTGCAATTTCTTTTGGCTTGCCAGACTGCATCGCGATATCCAGCTGAACCTGGTACTCTTTCTCAACCACTTCAGCAGAAACGTCTTCTGGCTTAACAAACTCAGGCTTGCTTGCCGCAACGTGCATCGCGATCTGTTTGATCAGATCTTCGTTAGCGCCTTTCGCTGAAACCAGAACGCCGATACGTGCGCCGTGCAGGTAGCTGCCCAGCTCTTCGCCTTCCAGCATTGCAACGCGACGAATGTTGATGTTTTCACCGATTTTGGCAACCAGTGCAACGCGCTCTTCTTCAAACTGTGCTTTCAGCGCTTCAACGTCGGTGATGCGGTTAGCCGCAGCCGCGTCCAGCACTTTGTCAGCAAATGCCTGGAAGCCGCCATCTTTTGCAACGAAGTCAGTCTGGCAGTTTACTTCCAGAATCACACCGTAGTTACCAACGATTTTGGTTTTGATCACGCCGTCAGCAGCAACGTTACCTGCTTTTTTCGCTGCTTTGATTGCGCCAGACTTACGCATGTTTTCAATCGCCAGCTCGATGTCGCCGCTCGCTTCAGTCAGCGCTTTTTTGCAGTCCATCATGCCTGCGCCAGTACGCTCACGCAGTTCTTTTACCAGTGCAGCGGTAATTTCAGCCATTCCAGAATCCTCGGTTCGTACCTGAGCACGGGTGCATCAACAGGTACTTATTTGCGGAAAATTTACTCTGTCCCGCCGGCCTGAACAGGGGCGTTACAGACTTGGATAAAATAAAGGGGCCATGTTTGGCCCCTTACAGATCACATCTGAATGCTAAGGGCTCTTCTACAGAGCAAACCTTAATTAAGCGTTTTCTAAAGACGCTTCTTCAGCCTGCTCAGCCAGATCCTGAGAACGGCCTTCGCGAACGGTAGTCGCAACGGCAGTCAGGTACAGGTTGATAGCACGGATCGCATCGTCGTTACCTGGGATAACGTAATCAACGCCATCCGGATCAGAGTTAGTATCAACGATAGCAAATACTGGGATGCCCAGGTTGTTTGCTTCTTTGATTGCGATGTGTTCGTGGTCAGCATCGACAACAAACAGTGCATCCGGCAAACCGCCCATGTCTTTGATACCGCCCAGGCTGTTTTCCAGCTTGGCCAGCTCACGAGCGCGCATCAACGCTTCTTTCTTGGTCAGTTTGTCGAAAGTGCCGTCCTGAGACTGAGTCTCAAGCTCTTTCAGACGTTTGATAGACTGACGAACGGTTTTCCAGTTAGTCAGCATACCACCCAACCAGCGGTGGTTTACGAAGAACTGGTCGCAGCTCAGTGCAGACTCTTTTACCGCTTCGGCAGCAGCGCGCTTAGTACCAACGAACAGAATCTTACCTTTACGGGAAGAGATTTTGGTCAACTCAGCCAGAGCTTCGTTGAACATTGGTACGGTTTTCTCAAGGTTGATGATGTGAACTTTGTTACGCGCACCGAAAATGAATGGCTTCATTTTTGGGCACCAGTAACGGGTCTGGTGACCGAAGTGAACACCAGCCTTGAGCATATCGCGCATGGAAACAGTTGCCATGATTACTACCTCTAGTTTAATTGGGGTTGGGCCTCCATGTATCCCATACAACCGACCTCTTTCAAGGCACCCCGGCGTATGTGTCGATACATGTGTGTTTTAGTACACATAGTGAGATTATTGCGGTTCCCGCTGACCTTGCAGCCCACAGAGAATCGTCGGCGCGCTTTATACCACAATCAGGCTCTGGACGCCAATAATTGTTCGCTTATGGCGCGCGATGCGTTCTCCGTTTGGCAGCCCTTTTGGCTTGCTGTTAACATGACAGCACAGCGTTCATTATTGCTGAAAATTTCAGCAACAGCGGAATAATTTAATGGCAATCTCAATAAAAACTCCCGAAGAAATCGAAAAAATGCGCGTCGCAGGTCGGCTGGCTGCGGAAGTGCTTGAAATGATCGAACCGCACGTGCAGCCTGGCGTGACGACGGGCGAACTGGATCGCCTTTGTCATGCGCACATTACCGAGAAGCAGCAGGCGGTGTCTGCCTGCCTGGGTTACCACGGTTTCCCTAAATCTGTCTGTATCTCAGTGAATGAAGTGGTTTGCCATGGCATCCCCAGTGACGATCGCCCGTTAAAAGACGGGGATATCGTTAACATTGACGTGACCGTGATTAAAGACGATTACCATGGCGATACGTCCAAAATGTTTATCGTGGGTAAACCCACCATTCAGGGCGAACGTCTGTGCCGCGTGACGCAGGAAAGCCTTTATCTGTCACTGCGTTTAGTTAAGCCGGGCATTCGGCTGCGCGAGCTGGGCCGCGCGATTCAAAAATACGTCGAAGCGAATGACTTCTCTGTCGTGCGGGAATACTGCGGTCACGGCATTGGCAAAGGCTTCCATGAAGAGCCTCAGGTGCTGCATTACGACGCGGATGACGGCGGAGTGGTCCTGCAGGCAGGAATGACCTTTACCGTTGAACCGATGGTGAACGCCGGTGATTACCGCATTCGTACCATGAAAGACGGCTGGACGGTGAAAACCAAAGATCGCAGCTTGTCGGCGCAGTACGAGCATACTATTGTGGTGACGGATAACGGCTGTGAGATTTTAACCCTGCGAAAAGACGACACCCTGCCTGCGGTGTTAGTTAACCAGGAGTAATTCCACCACGAATAAAAAAGCCGGCGCTCTGCCGGTTTTTTTATGGTTAATGATGAGAGCGTTGCATGAGCCTGTCGCAAGAAGTGAAAAACGGCCTGAATGATTCCCCTGGCGAGTGGCAAGACGATACGCTGACACGCGACGTCTTAAAGCAACGTCTGGAGGGCTTCCAGCAGCACCTGGCGGCGGCGTTTGATGCCGGTGAGCCTGTCGAAGATCTGATTCACGCCCGAACGCTGTTTATCGATCGCCTGCTGCGCCGTTTGTGGCGTTTTTTTGGCTTCGACAGCATGAAAGCCATCACGCTTGTCGCCGTCGGCGGTTACGGTCGCGGTGAACTGCATCCCCTTTCCGATATCGATATCTTAATTCTCAGCCGTCAGCCGCTGGATGAGCAGGCGGCGCAGAGCGCCAGCGCGCTACTGACGCTGATGTGGGATCTCAAGCTGGAGGTCGGCCACAGTGTACGTAGCCTCGAAGAGTGCCTGCTGGAAGGGCTGTCCGATCTGACCGTGGCGACCAATCTGATTGAAGCCCGAATGCTGACCGGCGATGTCGCGCTGTTTCTGGAATTACAAAAAAATGTCTTCAGCGATGGCTTCTGGCCATCATCCCGCTTTTTTGCCGCCAAAATCGACGAGCAGCAGGAACGCCATACACGTTATCACGGTACCAGCTATAACCTGGAACCGGATATCAAAAGCAGCCCCGGCGGGTTACGTGACATTCATACCTTACAATGGGTTGCCCGTCGCCACTTTGGCGCGACCACGCTGGATGAGATGTCAGGCTTTGGTTTCCTGACGGACGCAGAGCGCAGCGAGCTGAATGAGTGCCAGGCGTTTCTCTGGCGCATTCGCTTTGCCCTGCACCTGTCTCTGCCACGGTACGATAACCGCCTGCTGTTTGACCGCCAGCTCAGCGTTGCCCGGCGCCTGAATTATGAGGGAGAAGGCAACGAACCGGTCGAACGCATGATGAAAGATTTTTACCGCGTCACGCGGCGCATCGGTGAGCTTAACCAGATGCTGTTGCAACTGTTCGATGAGGCCATTCTGGCGCTCTCCACCAATGAAAAACCCTATGCCATTGATGACGATTTCCAGCTGCGCGGTAACCTGATCGATCTGCGTGATGAAACCCTGTTTGATCGGGAACCCCAGGCGATCTTGCGTATGTTCTATGTCATGGTACGCAATGAAAACATCAAAGGGATCTACTCCACTACACTGCGCCGCCTGCGTCATACACGACGTCATCTTGAGCAACCCTTATGCCAGTTGCCTGAAGCGCGTCGCCTGTTTATGTCGATTCTGCGTCATCCCGGTGCGGTCAGTCGCGCGCTGGTCCCGATGCATCGCCACAGCGTGCTCTGGGCTTATACGCCGCTCTGGGGCCACATTGTCGGGCAGATGCAGTTTGATTTATTTCATGCTTATACCGTCGATGAGCACACTATCCGGGTGTTGCAGAAACTGGAGAGCTTTGCCAATGAAGCAACGCGCCCGCAACATCCGTTGTGCGTTGAACTCTGGCCTCGCCTGCCACAACAGGAATTACTGTTAATGGCTGCGCTGTTACACGACATCGCGAAAGGGCGTAACGGCGATCACTCCGTGCTGGGTGCGCAGGACGCGCTGGCGTTTGCGGAGATGCACGGTCTTAACTCACGTGAAACCCAGTTAGTGGCCTGGCTGGTTCGTCATCATCTGCTGATGTCAGTTACCGCGCAGCGCCGCGACATTCAGGATCCTACGGTCATTCAACAGTTCGCCGAAGTCATGCAGAACGAGAACCGGCTGCGTTATCTGGTTTGCCTGACCGTTGCCGACATCTGCGCCACTAATGAAAGCTTGTGGAACAGCTGGAAGCAAAGTCTGCTACGAGAACTGTTCTTTGCCACTGAAAAACAGCTGCGCCGCGGCATGGAGAACAGCCCGGATCTGCGTGAGCGTGTCCGCCATCACCGTTTACAGGCGCTGGCACTGTTGCGCATGGACAACATCGATGAAGCCCGCCTGCACCACATCTGGAACCGGTGCCGTGCCGACTACTTCCTGCGTCACACGCCGAATCAGATCGCCTGGCATGCGCGCCATTTACTGGAACACGATCTGCGTAAACCGTTGGTGCTGGTAAGCCCACAGGCTACACGAGGCGGTACAGAAATTTTTATCTGGAGCCCGGACCGGCCCCACCTGTTTGCCGCCGTGGCCGGTGAGCTGGATCGCCGCAATCTCAGCGTGCATGATGCGCAGATTTTTACCAGCCGCGATGGTATGGCGATGGATACGTTTATCGTGCTGGAGCCGGATGGCAGCCCGCTGGCTCCCGATCGTCATGCGCTGATCATTCAGGCGCTGGAACAGGCGATTACGCAGTCAGACTGGGTGCCGCCACGTACCCGCCGTCAGGCTGCCCGACTCCGCCATTTCAGCGTGGATACCGAAGTAAACTTTCTGCCGACGCATACCGATCGCCGGAGTTATCTGGAACTGGTGGCGCTCGATCAGCCGGGCTTGCTGGCGCGCGTCGGCGAGGTGTTTGCCGATCTCGGCGTATCACTGCATGGCGCGCGCATCAGTACCATTGGGGAACGTGTCGAAGATTTGTTTATTCTGGCCAATAGCGAACGCCGGGCACTGGATGAGGAAATGCGCCAGACCCTGCAACAACGGTTGACAGAGGCCCTTAATCCAAACGATAAAGTGTGACCCGCTTCAATTTGTGAACTTTCACTTTTTACCTGTGCTGGTCGCTGACCGGCACCACAAATGACAGATCAGGAAAAAATATGCAACAGTTACAGAGTGTTATTGAATCTGCCTTCGAACGTCGCGCTGATATCACCCCGACCAGTGTGGATACTGAAACCCGCGACGCGATTAATCAGGTTATCGCCAAACTGGACAGTGGTGAGCTGCGCGTTTCTGAAAAAATCGACGGTGAATGGGTAACGCATCAGTGGCTGAAAAAAGCCGTTCTGCTCTCTTTCCGCATCAATGACAATCAGGTCATGGAAGGCGCAGAAACACGCTTTTACGACAAAGTGCCAATGAAATTCGCTGACTGGGACGATGCGCGCTTCAAAGCCGCCGGTTTCCGCGTCGTACCGCCCGCCGCCGTGCGTAAAGGTGCCTTTATTGCACGTAATACCGTGTTGATGCCTTCCTATGTGAACATCGGTGCCTTTGTTGACGAAGGAACGATGGTGGACACCTGGGCCACCGTGGGCTCCTGTGCGCAAATTGGTAAAAATGTCCACTTATCTGGTGGCGTAGGCATCGGTGGGGTGCTTGAGCCCCTGCAGGCTAATCCGACCATTATTGAAGATAACTGCTTCATCGGCGCACGTTCTGAAATTGTTGAAGGCGTAATTGTTGAAGAAGGTTCAGTTATTTCAATGGGCGTTTATATTGGTCAAAGCACCAAAATTTATGACCGCGAAACCGGTGAAATTCATTACGGACGCGTACCTGCCGGATCGGTCGTCGTCTCGGGTAATCTGCCGTCAAAAGATGGCAGCTACAGCCTGTATTGCGCGGTTATCGTGAAAAAAGTGGATGCCAAAACACTGGCCAAAACCGGCATTAATGAATTGCTGCGCACGATCGACTAAGCTTGTGGACGGGCTGCCTGACAGCCCGTCATCTTTTGTTTACAGCTGTTACGGGTAATGTTGTTTTTCAACGCGAACCAACGGGTGCGTTTACTTTTCATCCAGGTCATAATTCGCGCCAGTTAAATCCTGTTGCGCACTGATTCATGTTATTTATGTCTACAGTCATTAAGTCATGAACAATTCTGCGCGCTTATCATTTGGTGGAAAAAACGTTATGTATGACAATATTAAGAGCTTAGGCATTAGTAACCCCGACGATATCGATCGCTACAGCCTGCGTCAGGAAGCGAATAACGATATTTTGAAAATTTATTTCCGCAAAGATAAAGGCGAATTTTTCGCTAAAAGCGTGAAATTTAAATACCCTCGTCAGCGTAAAACGGTCGTCGCCGATAATGCGTCGCAGGGCTACCGTGAAGTGCAGGAAATCAGCCCTAACCTGCGCTATGTTATCGATGAGCTGGATCAAATTTGCCAGCGCGATCAGGTTGAAGTCGATCTGAAACGTAAAATTCTGGACGATCTGCGTCATCTGGAAGGCGTGGTGTCACACAAGATCGCGGAAATTGAATCCGATCTGGAAAAACTGACCCGCAGCGGCCGTTAATCCCTTCAAACGCACTATAGCCTGCCGTCCTGAGTGAGCGTCACTTGGTGCGGCGGGACTTTTTTATGCCCTGCTACTCCTGCCGCAGCAACGCCCCTTCACGCAAGACATCTTCAGTCGCCTCACGCCAGTCAAACCGGTCAATCCAGGATTGATAGCGTGCAGAACCCAGCGCATTATCCGCCAGCATAAGCAGGGGAATGACGCGCCCGCTGTTACGGTCGCGCGTCTTCCACGGCCAGCGGCGCGCAGAATCACTAAACGGTGCCATATAATCCAACGCAGCCTGCAGCGAGCCGCCCTGTTTGTCAGAGTAGTGCCAGAGATCGTCCTCACCGCGCTGAGACGACAAGGCCGCTATCGCAGTCAGCGCCTGTAAATTAAAAAAACTGTAGTGAAAAGAGCGGGTGCGGGCCAGTTCAAGCGGCTGCGTGCCATCACGCGCTATCTGCCCACCGATCTTCGTTTTAGCCAGCGCCATCATGTCCCTCATAACGGCGTCGTTATGCAGGTAAGCGGCAATCCCGGCCACCTGAACACAATACCAGCTGCCGTGATTGTTGGCCGCATGCCGCTCCTGGCGCGCCAGCTTACTGGTTTGCAGCCAGGTAAGGTAGTCGTGGAACCAGCGCTGCAGCGCGGCCTCGTCGCCTGCACGCCAGCCAGGTGACTGACGCAGCAATATCAACGCATCAACAATGCGGGTGGCAAAATAACGCCCATCCAGTACGCCATCGTGCCGACCCGTGCTGATGCCCGGCACGCCTTGCGCAAAGTTAAGGTTGGGGTTCATGCGGCTGGCGGGATCGATAAACCAGTGACGGATCATCGATTGGGCTTTACTGGCATAGCGTACATCGCCCGAAAAGAACCAGGCCAGCGTCAGTGCCTGCACATCGGCACTAAAACGCGCAAAACGCAGCCCGTCTGTTTGGTTGTTCTTTGTGTCGGGATTCACCTCGCCATCCCGACGGCTCCACGGAAGCCCCGTTTTCTGCCGGGCGTCCGGCCACCAGTACGCGCTCAGGCTGAGATAATCGTGTCGCGAGCCGCTGGGGGGCACCAGACCTTTGTCCATGACGCTGGGATCGGGCTGCTTAAGCGCCTTATCCGCCTGCTGTTTCAGCTGTTGCCAGGCTTGCTGCGTACGTGGGCTTGCCTGCTGATTCTGGATGGTCTGCCGTGTAGTGAGCAAAGCCTTTGTCGAGAGAAAAATCAGTGTGTCCGCCGCCGCCTGGCAGGTGAACGCAAGTATCAGTAAGCCACATCCCCAACTCAGTGCGCGCATCAGTCTGTCCTCTTCGTTTTTTCGGGCCCTGTCAGCCCTGCTCATCCAGTTGGATCGCGATGTACAACAGCAGGCGATCGTCGACCTTGCCCAGGTTGAGTCCCGTCAATTCAGCAATACGATTTAAACGGTATTCCAGGGTATTTCGATGAATAAAAAGCGCACGCGACGTCGCGCCGGGCTGCACGTTGTTGCTGAACCAGGCACTCAGCGTGCGTCGCAGCAAACCGTTGCTGTCCATGCTTTTTAGCTTTTCCAGCGGACGCGCCAGTTCATTTGACTGCCAGCCACCCCGTAAGCTGTCGAGCAGGACCGGCAGCATCAAATCCTGATAAAAATAGCTGCGAACCTCGGGCATACGCTGCTTTCCCACCGCCATCGTTGTTCGCGCAGTACGATATGAACGTGCAATGCTGCCCATGCCCGTAAAGAAATTGCCCAGCGCAATACGCATGCGCAGATGACCACTTTCCTTCATGCGCTGCATGAGCTGTTCGACCCGCCTGCGGTGATCGTGTTGATCATAACGTCCGTGTGCATTTAATGCCGGTTTCAGCACGACCATTTCGGTTAGTGAGACGATGGCAATCAGGTTATCCCGCGCCGGTGTCGTCAATAACGTCTGCAACTGCTGTAATTCTGACATCGCGCTGTCAACGCCAAGCTGCCCGCTGTCCACTTCGATCACCGCCACGATTCGGGGCTGATTAAGATCGATGCCGAGGCGCTGCGCCCATTCGGTGAGTTGCGGGGAGATCGCGTCACTGCGAATGAGATTGAGCACCAACTCTTCCCGCAGACGGCTGTCCTGCGCCAGCATGTGCAACAGCCGCGCCTGCTCCAGCATCATCTCTGCGGCCATACAGACTAATTCACCATAGTGACGCAGCGCACCCGGCTCGCCCGTCAGACCAATCACTCCAACAATCATCCCGTCGATACGCAACGGCAGATTAATTCCCGGCCTGACTCCATGCAGATGCCGGGCCACCGCATCGTCAATATCCACAATACGTCCCTGAGACAGCACTAACAATGCACCCTCATGTAATTCGCCGATGCGCTCCCGGTCACCGCTGCCAATAATCCGTCCTCTTGCATCCATAACGTTGACATTGCCATCAATGATTTTCATAGTGCGCGCGACAATTTCCTGCGCCAGTCGTGCGTCGAGATGACAGGTTGCCATCCTGTACTCCTGAGTCATAAAGAGGGGGAAAACAGCATAGACGCGCGATACCGGGAGAACATTGTGCATCTGCACAAGGCCCGGCAGGCATTAACAGAAATGCGGCGACCATCACATTTGTGCGCGTCGCCATAAAAAAGGCGGACCGAAGTCCGCCTGATAAACCCCTGCCTGTGATTACTGCGCCAGCAGATACAGTGAACTGTCTCCGCGCTGCACGTTCAACGCCAGTACCGGTGGTTTGGTATCGAGGATTTTACGCAGTTCGCCCAGATTGCTGACGGCCTGCTGGTTGACGCCAAGAATCAGGTCGCCTTTTTTCAGGCCAATTCTGGCCGCCGCGCTGCCCGCTTTCACGCTGTCAACCCGAACGCCTTTCTCTTTACCTGAATTATTGCTCAGATCCGCGCCTTCAATACCGGTGTAAATGGTGGCGGACTGCACCTTGTCCTGCGTGCTCTGCTGCAGCTGAACCGTCACATCCAGCGGTTTACCGTCACGCAGTATGCCAAGTTTCAGCGTGGTTCCTACCGGCAACGAGCCGACTTCGGCACGCAGTGAAGCAAAGCTGGTTAACGGCTTACCGTTCATCGACACAATGACGTCACCCGCTTTGATACCGCCCTTCGCCGCCGCGGAGTTCGGTACGACCTGACTGACGAATGCACCACGTTGCGCATCGACTTTCATCGCCTTCGCCAGCTCAGAGTTAAGCTCGGTCCCCATAATGCCCAGCTCGCCGCGTTTAACCTGACCGTATTCCACCATTTGTGCCGTCAGGTTTTTCACCATGTTGCTCGGGATGGCGAAGCCAATACCAATATTGCCGCCGTCCGGGGCCAGGATAGCGGTGTTGATGCCAATCAGCTCGCCGTTCAGATTTACCAGAGCGCCACCCGAGTTACCCCGGTTGATGGCCGCATCGGTTTGAATAAAGTTCTCATAGTTTTCAACATTCAGGCCACTGCGTCCCAGCGCGGACACGATACCAGACGTAACGGTTTCACCCAGACCATACGGGTTACCAATCGCCACGGCGTAATCGCCCACCCGTAAATTGTCAGAGTCGGCCATCTTAATCGCGGTAAGATTTTTAGCACCTTCCAGCTGAATTAATGCGATATCCGAGCTGGGATCTTTACCAATCACTTTGGCATCGTAACTGCGACCATCGCTCAGTTTTACCTGAATTTTCGTCGCGTCGTTTACCACATGGTTATTGGTGACCACATAGCCTTTTTCAGCGTTAATGATGACACCAGAGCCCAGCGCTCTAAATTTTTGCTGCTGCGTATCTGGCGCGGCAGGGGCACCGCCACCGTCACCGCCCTGGCAAAGCGGTGAGCCCATGAACGGCGAACCGTCCTGGCAGAAAGGCGAATTATCGCCAAAAAATTGCTGAAACTGCTGCGGCATCCGTGGCGTTTTGACCGTCGTACTTCCTTCAACGCTGATACTCACGACTGAAGGCATAACCTTTTCCAGCATTGGCGCAAGGCTCGGCAACTGCTGGCTGTTGGTGGATGACACCGAAGAGGACGTTTCCGCAGCGAAAGCACTCACAGGGGTCAGTGCCATGCCAAGACTAAGCGCCAGGGCGCTTAACATTAACGAGGTTTTTTTCATTTTGGTATCTCACAATGATGGATATACTGACCATTGCTGTGGTCGAATGTTGAGATAAATGTTTTAGCGCGAAGTTCCTCTAAAAGTTTTAGGCAAAAGTAAAAATTTATTCGCGCTCTTTACAATTCTCGGGTTATTCCACCGCCATTAAGCGACGATACTCATCCCAGGCATAGAGATCCGTCATGCCACTAATGTAATCCTGAATCAGGCGAAAACGATAATAACGTTCCCATAACAAACGCTCATATTTATGCTCAACAACCAATGTACGCATTTTATACAAATAGGCTTTTCGGTGTTTGCCAGACAGTTTATGGAACAGTCGGGTCTCTATGGGATGATGGCGTAAAAAGTCTTCATTTATCAGTGTGGTAAACGCTTCATAATTGAGCGACATCAGCGGCTGATATATTTCCAGCAAGCCCTTAATTACCCGATAACCCTGCAGTTCCAGTTGCTCAACTTCGGAATGATTAAACACCTGCTGGCGCGCCACGGTTTTAAAAATCTGTAATAAACGGCCCTCTTCACCTTCGTCTTCTAATAAAGCATGGTTGAAGTGCCCCTCGAATATGGCAGGCAGATTATCAATAAAACGTTTCACCGCGTAGGTGACCAAAACATTCTGAACATTGACCCGCAGCGACATAAAAAACTGATCGCTACGGCTACGGCGTTTTTTACTGCCCGCTTCGCGCCACGCTTCTCCCACTGTACGACTGAAGGCATCGTTATTATTTATTGTTCCCCAGGCCTTGCTGAGATATTCATACAGACTGTCCACGTTAAATATGGCTTTTTCAACGGCATCGTCTAAATCGGCAATACAATAGGAGATGTCGTCAGCGGCTTCCATGATATAGGTCAGCGGAAAGCGATGGTGTTCCGTCAAATTTGTGGCGGTGCGAAGCTCATCAATATATTCCCGCTCAGATAAATAGAAGCCCGGCTTTTTCATTAATACGCTAAACTGAGCCGGTTTTTCCCCCTGCCACCAGGCGGGCGCGGTATATTTCAGGATGCAGGCTACCTGAGAATAGCTCAGGTTGAGTTGCAGCAGCGAATGCACCATGCGAATAGCCTGAGCATTCCCTTCGAAGTGGCACAAATCCTGACGAATCATGGCATTCATGCGATCAAAGTCCGCGCGCTGCGCCTCGTTTTCAACACCCGCAACCAGCGGATCGACCAGTTCAGCGGGCAGGTTATCTTCAAACCAGTCATTAATGGCGGCTTCGCCAAAATGCCCAAACGGTGGGTTACCTACGTCATGTAACAGGCAGGCCATTTCGACGAGGCTTTCGAACGCCCCTTCCATGTCATCCAGACCATATTTCGCCAGTCCGCCCTGCATCTTTAGCGTCTGCAGAATTTCTTTGCTGATATACCGGCCGGTTTGTTGCACTTCAAGCGAATGCGTCAGACGGGAACGTACGGCGGCGTTGCGCTCAAGCGGGAATACCTGGGTTTTTTGTTGCAGTCGACGAATTGCCGCTGAATTAATGATCCGCCCACGATCGCTTTCGAAATGGCGGGTAATAAAATATTCCCCCTGTGGATCTTTACGGTTGCTATAAGGGCGAGTGAAGCTGATCTTCTTCCTGAAATTGATCGTCGCCATAGCTGTCCCCTTATTTTTTCGTGAAATAATCCCGTCACTGCCATGATAGACTATGCCTGATATTGACATCCATTACATTAGCGAGACGTAAAATGAAAGCAGGCATCATTGGCGCAATGGAGCAGGAAGTTACCCTGCTGCGAGACAAAATTGAAAATCGCCAGACCCTGTCTCTGGCTGGTTGTGAAATTTACACTGGCACACTGAATGGTGTGGACGTTGCGTTGCTGAAATCCGGCATTGGTAAGACCTCGGCCGCTATGGGCACCACATTGTTACTGCAATTGTGCAAACCCGATTTGGTGATTAACACCGGCTCAGCGGGCGGCTTAGCCTCTTCGTTAAAGGTAGGCGATATTGTGGTGTCCGATGAAGTGCGCTATCACGATGCCGATGTCACAGCCTTTGGTTATGAACCGGGCCAGATGGCGGGCTGCCCTGCGGCCTTTACCGCAGACAGTAAGCTGATCGCCGCCGCAGAAGCCTGTATTCAGCAGTTGAATCTCAACGCGGTTCGCGGCCTGGTGGTCAGCGGTGACGCGTTTATCAATGGCGCAGCCCCTCTGGCCCGCATTCGCGCCACGTTCCCACAGGCGATTGCCGTTGAGATGGAAGCCACCGCTATCGGCCATGTCTGCCACCAGTTTAACGTGCCGTTTGTGGTCGTCCGCGCGATCTCCGATGTGGCCGATCAGGAATCGCACCTGAGTTTCGATGAGTTCCTGAGCGTTGCCGCTAAGCAGTCCTCCCTGATGGTGGAAAATCTGCTGGCCCGCCTGGCACATGGCTAAATCCCTGCTGTTTTGCTGGCTGCTGCTGTTTTGCAGCAGCCTGCCTGCTGCACCGCCCCGCGTCATCACCCTGGCTCCTCACCTGACTGAACTGGCTTTTGCCGCCGGCATCACGCCGGTTGCGGTCAGTGCCTGGTCGGGTTATCCCGCTGAAGCACAAAAGATTGAGCAGGTCGCGACCTGGCAGGGGATGAACCTTGAGCGCATTTTACAGCTTAAGCCCGATGTTGTGCTGGCATGGCCCGGCGGCACCTCATCCCGTCAGGTGGCGCAGTTAGTGCACTCAGGGATTCATGTGGAATGGGTCGCCACCTCGACACTGGATGACATGATTCATTCGCTGGCTGGATTAGCCCGATGGAGCCCGTCCCCCCAGCGTGCTACACAGGCCGCTACGCAACTACGCCAGCAGGTCGCAGCCTTGCGCCAACGCTACCGTCCGCAACCCCCCGTACGCGTTTTTGTGCAGTTTGGTCTTTCCCCCCTGTATACGGCGGCTAAAGCGACGCTGCAAAATGACATTATCGGCCTGTGTGGCGGGCAAAATATTTTTGCCGCAAGTCCGGTGAGCTGGCCTCAGGTGAGCCGGGAGCAGGTCCTGATGCGCCACCCTCAGGTCATTGTGACAACGGGCGGTTCGCAACAGGCTGAAACGCTTGCGCAGTTCTGGCGGCCACAGCTCAACGTACGCATCATTGCCATTAACGAGGACTGGCTCAGCCGTCCGGGCCCGCGTATCCTGTTAGCCGCAGAGCAGCTCTGTGAGGCACTGCATCCCGCCCCAAAGGCATCTTCAGGCCACTGAATATTGCCCTGCCGATTAAAGTAATCATTTTCACTGCCGTTAACGTTATTTAAGAGACGCGTGCCATGTAAGCCCGCCGTCCTTCTGCGCGATGCGCTTTTGACTACACCAGGAATTCACTATGACTAAAGCCCTGCTTCTGGCCATAGGGCTTGTGATCGCGCAGCAGGCGTGCGCGGGATCCACGACCGGCTCTATCAATGCCAGGCTTGTTATCTATTCACGTTGCGAAGTCAACAGCGTGCGAAGCCCGTCTTCGCCACAGGTTGACTGTGGTCGCCAGAGCAGCGCACAGCCGCGCGTGACGCAAACGGTACTGAAGCGTCAGGGAAGCCGTACAACGAACAACAGACTGGTGACAATAGAATGGTAAGAGGCCGCCCGGAGAGAGCGGCCTGATGATCAGATGCTGAAGGAAGACCCGCAACCGCAGGTGGTTTTGGCGTTCGGGTTGGTTACGATAAAGCGCGACCCTTCCAGACCTTCGGTGTAATCCACCGAACCGCCTACCAGATACTGCAGACTCATTGGATCAACGACCAGCGAAACACCCTGCTTTTCAATGGTCATATCACCGTCGTTCATTTGATCGTCGAAGGTGAAACCATACTGAAAGCCGCTGCAACCACCACCAGTGATATACACACGCAGCTTCAGCGCCGGGTTATCTTCGTCAGCAATCAGATTTTTCACTTTGTTGGCTGCTGCGTCGGTAAACTGCAACGGCAGTGCTACTACTTCATCACTCATGAGTTACTCCGTAAACGTCCGGGTCAGAAAACGACCTCAATGTTGCTATTATCTGCCAGCGACCCGCCGCAATCAAGCGCTCAGCTTCGCACTCTGTGCCGGATTGACGCGGAGAAGTCGTACGCAGGGATATCTGGCTTTCGTCGGCCGCCCCTCTTCCGTAGAATAGCCCGAAATTATATGAACTGCTGGAGCCGAAAATGAGTAAGTCTGAAAAACTGTTCGCCGAAGCACAACGCCTGATCCCCGGCGGTGTGAACTCGCCGGTCCGTGCGTTTACCGGTGTCGGCGGCGTTCCGCTGTTCATTGAGCATGCTGATGGCGCCTGTCTGTATGACGCCGATGGCAAAGCCTATATCGACTATGTTGGCTCATGGGGGCCAATGGTACTGGGACATAACAACGAAGGCATTCGTCAGGCTGTGATTGAGGCAGCCCAGCGCGGCCTGAGCTTTGGTGCGCCGACCGAAATGGAAGTCACCATGGCGCAGCTGGTATGTGACCTGGTACCGAATATGGAAATGGTACGCATGGTCAACTCCGGCACCGAAGCGACCATGAGTGCGATTCGTCTGGCGCGCGGGTTTACCGGACGCGATAAAATCATCAAGTTCGAAGGGTGCTATCACGGCCATGCCGACCACTTGCTGGTGAAAGCCGGATCAGGTGCGCTGACGCTGGGCCAACCCAACTCGCCGGGCGTACCCGCCGATTTTGCTAAGCATACGCTGACCTGCACCTATAACGATCTGGACTCTGTTCGTGCGGCCTTTGAACAGTATCCCGCGGCTGTCGCTGCCATTATCGTTGAGCCTGTTGCCGGCAATATGAACTGTATCCCTCCGCAACCTGACTTCCTGCCGGGCCTGCGTGCCCTGTGCGATGAGTTCGGTGCGCTGCTGATTATTGATGAAGTGATGACAGGCTTCCGTGTGGCGCTGGGCGGCGCACAGGCGCACTATAACGTGAAGCCGGATCTCACCTGCCTGGGCAAAATCATCGGCGGTGGTATGCCAGTGGGTGCGTTCGGTGGCCGTCGCGAGGTCATGTCCGCGCTGGCCCCGACCGGGCCGGTTTACCAGGCCGGTACGTTGTCCGGTAATCCCGTAGCCATGGCCGCCGGTTATGCCTGCCTGACGCAGATTGCGCAGCCAGGTGTGCATGACAGGCTGAACCGTCTGACTGCACAACTGGCTCAGGGGCTGGTTGAGGCAGCCAGACAGGAAAATATTCCCGTGGTGGTAAATCAGGTTGGCGGCATGTTTGGCCTGTTCTTTACCGATGCCGACAGCGTCACCTGCTATCAGGACGTGACACAGTGCGACGTGGAACGCTTCAAGCGCTTCTTCCACCTGATGCTCGAAGAAGGCGTGTATTTTGCGCCGTCCGCCTTCGAGGCAGGGTTTATGTCGCTGGCACACACTGATGAGGATATTCAGCACACCGTCGAGGCGGCCCGGCGCTGTTTCGCGAAGCTCTGATGAGAAAAGACCGGCTGAGCCGGTCTTTTTTTTAACGTGAACGGCGCAGTAGCCAGATAAAATAGGGTGCGCCCAAAAAGGTCGCCATCAGGCCCGCCGGAATCTGACTGGGAAAGGCCAGCATGCGCCCGCACCAGTCCGCGGCCACCATTAACCCGGCCCCCAGCACGCCAGACAATAACACCTGTGGCAGCGCGCGGCGAAAGCCCAACATACGGGCCATATGGGATGCCATTAAGCCGACAAAGCTCAGCGGCCCAATCGTCAGCGTGGCACAAGCCGTTAAGGCCGCCGCTAACAGCAACAGGGCGAGTCGTGAACCCGTCAGTGCCATACCGACAGACCGTGCGGTCATGCTGCCAAGTGGCAGAATGGTTAACCAGCGGCTGGCCAGTGGCGCTAATGCCACTAAAACAGCCGCAAAGCCTGCACTTTGCAGCGCCTGCGTAGCACTGATGTTATAAGTTGATCCGGATATCCAGGTCAGTAACCCCGCCATGCGCGGATCGCCACTTGCCATCAACAGCATCAGAATGGTGACAAAGGCGCTGTTGAGTGCCATACCCGCCAGTAGCATACGTTCCGGTGAGAAACCACCACGACTGGCGACCAGCATAATAACCGCCAGCGTTATCGCCGCCCCCAGCGCACCTGCCGGCAACAGAAATGCCAGCGCGTTGCCGGGAACAAAGAACAGCATCACGACCACACCGCAGGCCGCGCCGGAACTGATGCCCAGCACTTCAGGACTGGCCATGGGATTACCGGTGAGGCGCTGGATCAGGCTGCCCGCCACACCGAGCATCAGGCCGACCTCCAGTGCCGCCAGCACACGCGGCGCGCGCCAGGGTAACAACTGTTGCAGCATGTCGCCAGACGTCCAAATCCAGCCATGCGCATCACGCCCAAAGGCCAGGCACAGCCATGTCAGTCCGCCCAGCATCAGCAATCCCACCAGCGTCCAGCGCCCGTAACGGTATCGCTCGACCGGCACGTTGTCCCCCTGATCCAGCGCAGGCGGAACGGATCCGGTTCGCAGGCGAGGTAACAGCGCCAACAGAATGGGCACGCCCAGCAGCGCCGTCACGGTTCCGGTGGAGATCTCGCGCCAGTGCGCCGTGAGCCAGAGTACGCAGGCATCCGCCAGCCAGAGCAGCAGTGCACCAATCAGGGGTGCCAGCAGCATGCGGCTCAGTAACCGCCGTCCACCCAGCAGCCTTGCCAGCAGCGGTGCAAATAAACCAATAAAGCCAATGATCCCCGCTACGCTCACCAACTGAGCGCTCAGCAAGATGGCCAGAACCAGGACGGCCAGCCGCGTAGCAGACAGCGCTAACCCAAGATTTTTGGCGACGCCATCGTCCAGCCCCATCAGCGTAAGCGGTCTCAGTAGTGCCAGAGACAGCACCAGCGCCAGCACCAGACGTGGCCAGAGTTGGGTAACGCTGTCCCAGCTCATCTGATTCAACGTGCCGGTGCTCCACAGAAACATATTCTGCAGTTGATCGTGGTTAAAGATGGCAAATATTTGGTTCACTGCGCCGCTGTACAGGCTGAGAACCAGCCCTGCCAGAATCAGCGTAACGGGCGACAGACGTTTGCGCCAGGCCACGCTGAACACCAGCGCACCGACCAACAGCGCGCCACCCGACGCGGCGAACTGATGAGCCAGCGCCCCACCCGGCAGGTGCCATAAGGTCGCGACGGTCATTCCTAACTGCGCGCCGGATGAAACGCCTAACGTGCCAGGTTCGGCCAGCGGATTGCGCAACACCTGCTGAAACAGTAATCCGGCTAACCCCAGCCCTGCCCCCACCAGCAGCGCCAGTGACCAGCGCGGCAGTAAGCTGTAGTGAAAGACCATTTGCTCAATGTTGCTGCTGTCCGGTGTCCACAGCGCCTGCAACCACTGGTTCGTGGGCAGCGCCTGTTGCAGATTGATCGCGGTTAACATCAACGCCAGGAAGAACAGCGTACCTGTCACGGCTAACGGGAAAAAACGATGACGCATTACGATTTCTCCAGCGCACGTTCCAGCACGCGAATAAAGTGCAGGGCTGACAAGGTCGCACCGTAGTACCACACCGCCGGAACGCGCTGGAAATGGCCGCTGTGAACAAACGGCATGGACTGCCATAACGGACTTCGCGACAGCTGCTGCATCACGGCATCATTGTCATGATCGAAGCAGATCGCCTCTACGTCATGGAAAACGGCCAGCCGTTCCAGTCCAATCACGGCGCTGCCCCAAAAATTGGTTTCGCCCTGCCAGGCATTTTTCAGATTCAAAAGCGCCATCACTTCCAGGAATAAGCTGTTTTTACCGAAGGTAATAGCGTGGCGGCTGTCGAGTAGCGACATCAGCAAAATGGCCCGACCGGCGTGCGGCGCCAGACGCTGACGCGCCGCCGCAATCTCCGCATCCACCTGTTGCAGATGCGCCTCAGCCTGCGCCTCCCGTCCCAGTCGGGCCGCCAGCGCCCGCAATGAGGCCCGTGCGCGACTCAGCGGTTTGCCATCGCCATTGTGCAGGTCAAACCCCATGATCGGCGCAATGCGCCGCAGCTTATCTTTCGGTGGACCGTAACCGTTCGAGCAGAGAATCAGCGAGGGATGCATCTGGGTCATCAGCTCAAGATTTGGCTCGGTACGTAACCCGACATCCACCACGCCCGCAGGCAATGGCGGCTGTCCGACCCAGACGTTGTAGTTATGCACGTCCGCCACACCCAACGGGTTCACGCCCAGCGCCAGGAGTAACTCGGTGGGCAGCCACTCCAGCGCAATAACGCGGTCGCTGTCAGGCTGTGCCGCAGGCGATGGGAAAGACGGGATGAGAGGCGACAACGCCATTGCCATCAGCAGGCGACGGCGATATAAATCCGGCATTATCGTATCCTTAACACACAAAACTCACCGGCGCGCCGCCGCCAGGATGGGGGAAGATGCCCATTGGGATACCGTAAATCGCCTGCAGCACATCTGCCTGCATAATGTGTTCTGGTCCACCTTCTGCAATCAGTTCGCCGCCGCGCAAGGCGACCAGATGGTCACAATAGCGAGCCGCCATATTAATATCGTGTAAGACGGTAATGACCGTTAAGCCATGTTCATGGCTCAGCGTCTGAATCAGCGCCAGCACATCCACCTGGTGGGCAATATCCAGCGCAGAGGTAGGTTCATCCAGCAACAGGCAGCGGCTGTTCTGAGCGACCATCATTGCCAGCCATGCACGCTGGCGCTCCCCACCGGAGAGGCTGTCGACCAGCCGCGAGGCGAATGGCGTTAGTCCAACCCGCGCGATTGCCTGCGCGACCCGCTCGCGATCGTCCTGCGTAAAGCGCCCCAGCGCACCATGCCAGGGATAACGCCCAATGGCCACCAACTCACGTACCGTCATGCCTTCCGCAGCCGGTAACTGCTGCGGCAAATAGGCGACCTCACGGGCAAACGCTTTGCTACTCCAGCGATCAACAGACTGTTCGTTGAGCAGAACCCGCCCTTCACTGGCCGCGTGATGCCGCCCCAGCATTTTTAACAGCGTGGATTTCCCTGAACCATTGTGCCCAATCAGCGCGGTGACTTTACCTGGCGTAAAAGCGAGAGAAACGGGATGAAGGAGCGTACGGCCCGGTACGCGAAAGCTGGCGTTATCCAGTCGGAAGGCGGTCTGTTGGTACTGCGGAAGCTGCATGGTTATCCCTGTAAACGGGCGCCGAAGCGCCCTCATCGATCAGAACCGGAACGTGGCGGTGCCGACAATTTGTCGCTCTGCGCCCCAGTAGCACGCGTATTCACGGTAGCAACTGGCAACGTAGTCACGGTTAAACAGGTTGTTAACGTTAACGCCAACCGTTGAGCCAGGCAAACCAAAACGGCCTAAATCATATTTCAACGCGGCATCGACGGTAGTGTAACCCGCGACGGTGAAGTTTTGGTTCACGTCGGGACCCGCACTGTATAATCCCTGTGTTTCGCCCACATAACGGATGCCCGCGCCCAACGTTACGCCGGACAGCGCCGTTTCATGGAAGGTATAGTCGCTCCACAGCGAGGCCATGTGCTTAGGCACCTGCACCGGGGTTTTGCCTTTGAGCTGTGTATCTTCCGTATATTCAGCATCGGTGTAGGTATAAGACGCGGTCAGGTTGACGTTGGCATTGAGGGCCGCCTTGGCTTCCAGTTCGACACCGCGAGAACGGATTTCGCCGCTCTGGATGCGGAAAAGGGTATGGTCAGGATCGGCTGTTAAATTTTTAGACTTAGTGAGTTCATAAATCGCAGCCGTAACCACGACAGGACGATCTTTCGGCACATATTTCACTCCCGTTTCGTACTGCTTAGCACGCGATGGGTCGAAAGGTTGCCCGCTCACTGTCGTCCCGGCCGTTGGGATAAAGGATTCGCTATAACTGAAATAAGGCGCGATACCGTTATCAAAAACGTAGTTTACGCCGCCACGCCAGGTGAAGGCCTGATCATGATTTTTGACTTCGGTATTGGTGTCGCGATTTAACGCAGATGTCATCGCGTAATCATAACGGCTGCCTAACGTCAGCACCCAACGATCCCACGCCATTTGATCCTGCGCGTAAAGGCCGGTTTGTTCCTGTTTGTTCAGATAACGATAGGGGAAAGGCGTGCCGTTAAGCGAATCATTACCGTACTGAGGAGCAACCGCATTCAAAGGAAATGCTGAACCAAACGCTGCGTTGATATCATTACGCATACGTTGATAATCCACACCAAGCAAAAGCGTATGGTCGAGTTGACCGGTTGCAAATTTTGCCTGTGCCTGGTTATCGACGGCGAACTCATTCAGTTTTTCGTCTGAAGTGGCATAACCTCGCGTGATTTCCTGGGTGGCGGCGTTAAATCCATTGCCATAAATGCTGCGGTAATCCGTCGTTAACTCGGCATAACGCAGGTTCTGGCGTACCGTCCAGGTCTCATCAAAACGGTGTTCAAAGCTGTAGCCGACCATTTTGGTGTTACGGGAGATGCGATTGCTCTTCTCCCCTTCATCAAAGTTGGTGGGCAGTTTGTACTGACTGCCATCAGGGCGCGTAATGGGCACGACCGTGCCTTCACGCGGTAACCAGCCGTAATAACCCGTGTCCGGTTCATTCTGGAAGTAGGTCAGCAGATCCAGACGGGTGTTTTCGTCTGGTCGCCAGCTGAAGGACGGCGCGATGGTGTAGCGCTTTTGCTTGTTGTTCGCCTGCTGGGCATCCTGGCTGCTCGCCAGGCCTGTCAGACGGTAGCTGTAAACGCCTGCGTCATCGATCGCACCGCCAAAATCAAAGCCGGTGGAGTAAAGATTGTGATTGCCCATCTGGAACTGCACTTCACGCAGCGTTTCCTGGGTGGGACGTTTACTGACCAGCGCGACCACACCGCCCGGGTTGCTCTTACCGTACAGCACCGACACCGGCCCGCGCAGCAGCTCAGCCCGCTCCAGGAAATAGGGATCAATAGCGAATTCCGAGTAGTTGTCGCCCTGCAGCTTCAACCCATCGAGATACTGGTTGGTGTTGGTTTCGCTAAAACCGCGAATTGACAACGCATCATAGACGCCTGAACTGCCGCGGTTACCGGTAAGCACACCCGGCGTGTAATTAAAGGCCTGCTTCACGCTGGTGACGCTGCGCATCTCCATCTCTTCCCGCGTCACCACAGAAACCGACTGCGGATTCTTTTCAATCGGCGTGTCCGTTTTGGTGCCGGTGGCGCTGTGTTTTGCGGCGATGGTGGGCGCCGGGCCCCACGCGTTTTCCTGCGCCACCGCACTACCGCCATTTGCAGATACCACCACCGTTTGTTCAGCGTAAGCCATTACGCTTGCGCCGCTGGTCACCAGGGCAATGATCAAAGCCAGAGGCCGACGCGTAAATACGCCGGATGGAGAAGCAAAAGGGATAGAACGCGCTGTCATGAAGGTGTCTCTCAAATGGGGATGATTAAGCGAATCGAAACGATAATGATTATTATAACGATTGGATAATATGCGAAGTCTCGCAATTTCTGCAAGCAGAATTCCCCGGCGTGGCGTCGTGTCACGGGCGATAACAAGGGGTTTTGATGTGGAATAAAAAAAGGCACCGAAGTGCCTTTTTCATCCGCGTTTGACGGGTTATTTGCCGAACATATCTTTTATCCAGCCGGCAACGCCGTTGCTGTCTTTTTGTTCCTGCTGTTGCTGCTGCTGTAACTGCTGTTGTTGCTGGTCCTGCATCTGCTGCTGTTGTTGCATTTGCTGAACCTGCTGTTGCTGCTGCTGGCAGAGCGCATTTGGATCCAGCGTCCAGACAGGCAGCGTGCGCCATGTGCTGCTTCCTGAACCGCAAACAAAGTTACCCGCAGTATCGATGTTCATCATCGTCACATCTTCCGGCGGTGTAAGCTGCAGCGGCATCGGAGCCTGATTGTCCAGGTAGCGGCGGTAAATCTGCATCGCCCCGCTGGCACCATAGAGTTTGGTCGGCTGGTTGTTATCACGGCCAACCCAGGTGATCGCCACTTCTTTACCATCAATCCCGGCAAACCAGCTGTCGACCAGATCGTTCGTGGTGCCGGTTTTCCCTGCCAGGTGCGCATTCGGGAAACGTGCCCCCAGCGCCCGGGCGGTACCGCGATCGACGACCTGTTGCATGGTATACAGCGTTAAGTAAGCCGCCTGTGCCGGTTCTACGCGCTGCGCCTGCGGGAAGCTCTGGTACAGCACGGTACCGTCTTCCGCGATGACCGAACGCACGGCTGACAGCTCTGCATGATTCCCACCGCTGGCAATGGACTGGAAGGCCTGAGCCACTTCCACAGGCGTCAGGTTGAGTGCGCCCAGTAACATCGCCGGAACCGGATTCAGCTGATCTTTAGGCACACCCAGCTTCGTCCAGGTGTCCACCACCGCATTCAGTCCCAGCGTCATGCCCAGGTTAACCGTTGGCACGTTCATGGAGTTCGTCAGCGCATCGACCAGCATCACTTTGCCACTAAAGCGCCGGTCGTCGTTCATGGGTTTCCAGATGCTGCCATTCGGCTGTTTCAGCGCGATAGGCTCATCCGCAATCCAGCTGTTCAGGCGGTAAGTGTTGGGTTGACTCAGCGCGGTCAGATAGGTGGCCGGTTTCGCCAGCGAGCCGATGGATCGGCGCGCCTGCAACGCGCGGTTATACCCGGCAAACTGCGGATCAGCCCCACCGACCATCGCGCGAACTTCACCCGTAAAGCGGTCAACGACCACCATTGCGGTTTCCAGATCTTTCAGACCGCGCTGTTTTTTCAGGGTGGGAATACCGTCTACAACGGCTTTTTCGGCCGCATCCTGAGAAACCGGATCCAGGGTGGTGAAAATTTTCACGCCCGACAGATCTTTGACTTTGTCGCCCAGTTTTGCCTGAAGCTCATTACGCACCATCTGCATAAAGGCAGGCTGTGGCGTAATCACACCGCCTTTCGGCTGCACGCCCAGCGGACGGGCCGACAGCATGTCGTACAGTTCCTGATCGATCACTTTCTGCTGCTGCAGCAGGCGCAGCACCAGATTACGTCGTTCCAGGGCCAGTTTCGGGTTACGCCATGGGTTATAGAGCGATGCCCCTTTCACCATGCCCACCAGCATCGCCTGCTGATCGAGACTCAGCTCGTCAACCGGGCGGCCAAAATAGTAGAGGCTGGCCAGAGGGAAACCGCGGATCTGATCGTTACCTGCCTGACCGAGATACACCTCGTTCAGGTAAAGCTCCAGAATACGATCTTTGCTGTAACGGGCATCCATGATCACGGCCATATAGGCTTCACGGGCTTTACGCCACAGCGAACGCTCATTAGTCAGGAACAGGTTTTTGACCAGTTGCTGGGTAAGCGTACTGCCGCCCTGCACCGCTTTTCCGGCAGTGATGTTCGCCAGGAAGGCACGGCCAATGGAGTACGGGCTGATGCCGTCGTGCTCATAAAAGTGGCGATCTTCCGTTGCGATTAAGGTATCCACCAACAGATCAGGGAAACCGGCACGGGGAACGAACAAACGCTGTTCACCATTGGGTGACTGCAGCATCGTAATCAGACGAGGATCAAGCCGGAAGAAACCAAAATCACGCCCGGTTTCGACGTTCTTAATCTCACTCAGCTCATCTTTGCTGAATGTCATTCGGGCATGAATCTGCCCTTCTTTGCTGTCCGGGAAATCAAACGGGCGACGCAGCAGTTCAATGGTGTTGCCTTTGACCGAGAATTCTCCCGGACGCGTAATGCGCGAGACTTCGCGGTACTGCGTGCCTTCCAGCAGGGCAATCATTTCGCTTTTATTGTAGGCCATGCCAGGTTCGAGGCTGACCATACGACCGTAGACAGCAGCGGGCAGTTGCCACACTTTACCGTCAATACGGCTGCGAATTTCCGAATCGAGGTATACGCCCCACGCGGCCATGACCACTACAAATACCAGGAACAGCTTAATAAACCATCCCAGCCAACGGCGTTTGCCGCGCGGCGGTTTTCCACCTTTACCTTTACGTGGCACCGGCGCTTCCTCCTCGTAATCATCATCAAAATCGTCCTGAGCGACATCACTATCGATGTCTCTGCGCCGCCCACGGCGGGCGCTGTTGCGCGGTGGCAACGGTTTTCCTTTGCGCCCAATAGGTTCGCGATCGTTCCCAGACATTGGTTTCATTCTCCAGGCATAGCTTACGGCTGCGCCGCTACTCTAACTGCTTTCTTCACTGTCGCATGGCAGAACCCTCTGAATTAAACAGCGGGCCCGCCCTGTGACGTATTCTTTTTCGTCCGCCGGGTCGGTATTGCGGAGGCCGGATCGTCGGGCCAGGGATGTTTGGGATAACGCCCTTTCATTTCTTTTTGCACATCTTTATAGGCACCGCGCCAGAACGCCGCCAGATCGCGGGTGATCTGTAAGGGACGCTGGGCGGGCGATAACAGCTCCAGCACCAGCGGCACGCGACCTTCTGCGACGGCAGGATTACTGGCTTCGCCAAACATTTCCTGAATACGCACCGCCAGTGCGGGCGGTTTATCTGCATCATAGCGAATCGGCAGCCGACTTCCGGTGGGCACAGTGTAATGAGTTGGCAGCACAGTATCCAGCCGCTGACGTTGTGACCATGTGAGCAAATGTAAGAGCGCAGTGACCAGATTGACCGACTGCAGACTCTTCAGATCCCGCACGGCGCTCATCTGCGGTTGCAGCCAGCGATCCAGCGAGTCAAGCAGGCTGGCCTCATCGACGGCGGGCCAGTTCTCTTCGGGCAGCCACTGGGCGGCACACTGGATACGTAACCGCAGTTGCTCAGCCTCCGGCGTCCATCCCAGTACCGATAACCCCTTTTTAGCGACCCAGCGTAGCAGCGCGGCCTGTAACGCCTCCGCATCCGGTCGGGCAAGCGGCTGAGTCTTCAGTATCAGTTCGCCGATCTGCTCACGGCGTAAGGTGCGCAACGTGCCCTTCTCGTCATCCCATTCCACGTCGGTACGCTGTTCGACAAGCTGTGGACAGGCCTGCGTCAATGCCGCAAGCTCGACGGGAAGGGCCAGCAGGATACGTGCATCGGGGGCGCTGCTGCCCTGTAATAAGACAGGCGCAATGAGCCATTCGTAACGCGTGAGCGCCTGCTGTTCGTCCAGCCCTGCCCCCAGTCCGTTGGCTAACTGATAGCGTCCGCTGTTATCGCGTCGGCGCGCCAGACGATCGCGAAATCCCGCCGTTAACAACGCGGGAAAATGCGCGTCATCGACCCGTCCGCCTGTGACGCCAAGGCGTTTTTGCCAGTACTGCGCGCGCCGCAACCAGTGCGGTAAAGGCCGACAGAGAACATCACGTAGATCGACACTGCCCGCGCGGGGCGGATCCTCCAGCACGGCGACGAGTAGTGCCGCGCTGGCCACCGCATCGGCATCACGCCCTGCGGCGCATAATATAGCGCTCAGCCTGGCATCACTGCCGAGCTGCGCCATGCGTCTGCCCTGTGTGTTCAGTCGTCCTGATTCATCCAGCGCTCCAAGGCGCATCAGCTGCTGCTGCGCTGCCCGTAAGTGCTTTTCGGGTGGCCGATCGATCCACTGTAGCTGGTCGATGTCTGTACAGCCCCACTGCAGCAGTTCCAGCCACAATGACGCGAGATCGCTGTGCAGGATTTCGGCTTCGCCCTGTGCAGGCGCCCGTTCCGACTGCTCCTGTGAAGTCAGGTGCAGGCAGATGCCCGGCATCAGTCGTCCGGCACGTCCGGCGCGCTGCGTCATCGACGCCTGGCTGATGCGCTGAGTCTGCAACCGCGTCACGCCGCTGCGTGCATCAAACAGCGCGCGCCGCTCCTGGGCACTGTCCACGACCAGACGAATACCTTCGATCGTTAAGCTGGTTTCGGCAATATTGGTCGCCAGCACCACTTTGCGGCGTCCGGGGGCGGCAGGCAAAATAGCCTGCTGCTGAGCGGCCAGCGGAAGCGCGCCATAAAGCGGCGTTAAATCGACATCCTCATCGACACGGGTTTCCAGCTCGCGTTTTACGCGCGCTATCTCTGCCACGCCGGGCAGAAAAAGCAGCAGCGAGCCGCTTTCCTGTCGAAGCAACTGCGCGACTTCACGCGCTACCGCCTCGTCAAAACGCAGGCTCGGGCTCAACGGAGCATAACGCCGTTCGACCGGATAGCTGCGCCCTTCTGAGGCAATCAGCGGCGCGTCCGGTAGCAGCGTCGCCAGGCGAGTATTATCGAGCGTGGCTGACATCAGCAAAATTTTCAGATCGTCACGCAATCCCTGCTGAACATCCAGCAACAGCGCCAGCGCCAGATCCGCCTGCAGGCTGCGCTCATGAAATTCATCCAGAATCACCAGCGACACGCCATCCAGCATCGGATCCTGCTGCAACATGCGCGTCAGAATACCTTCGGTCACCACCTCAAGCCGGGTCATGGGTCCGCTGCAGTTTTCGCCGCGCATGCGGTAACCCACCGTGGCGCCGGGCTGTTCGCCCAGTAGCTCAGCCAGCCGCTGCGCCACGTTGCGTGCGGCCAGTCGGCGTGGCTCCAGCATGATAATGCGCCCTGACAGCGCCTTGTGCTGTAACAGCTGAAGCGGTAACCAGGTGGATTTACCTGCGCCGGTAGGCGCAGCCAGCAGGACGTTCGAGGCCTGATCAAGGGCGCTCAGCAGGTCAGGCAACACCGCGCTGACGGGGAGATCACTCACCAAAAACTCCGCTAATGGCTGTGTTAAGATGGCGCGCATTGTAGCACTCATCCGTGAGGATTACCGGAGACCGCCATGGCGTTACAGCGCTTATTTTTTGCTATTGCCCCACCCGAAGACCTGCAACAGCAACTGGTGCAGTGGCGAGCTGATACCTTCAGTGAGGAGGCAGGTCGCCCGATTGCGGCCGCGAACCTTCATCTGACGCTGGCTTTTTTGGGCGAGGTCTCAGCGGAGACCTCAAAACAGCTGCAAACCCTGGCCTCGCGCATCCATCAGCCTGCTTTTGATGTGACGTTAGATGATGCGGGGCACTGGCCGCGCCCCGGCGTGGTCTGGCTGGGCTGTCAGCGCCCGCCCCGGGGATTGCTGCAGCTGGCAAGTCTGCTGCGCGCCCAGGCCGCCCGGCACGGCTGTGAGCAGCCCGCTCAGCCTTTTCATCCACACATCACCCTGCTGCGCTCGGCAACGCAACCCGTTGCCCTGCCCCCTCGCGGCTTTCTCTGGCGCTTTACGGCCAGTCAGTTTTCGCTTTTTGCCTCAGAGTACGTAAAAGGGCGGACGCGCTACCGGACACTGGCCACCTGGCCGTTACAGTCATAATCAGGAGCCCTATGCTTTTTTCCCCCGCCCTCAAACCGGCACGTCTGATTACCCGTTACAAACGCTTTCTGGCGGATGTCATTACGCCAGAAGGCGAAACGCTCACCATCCATTGTGCCAACACCGGCGCCATGACCGGCTGTGCAACGCCGGGTGATACCGTGTGGTACTCCACGTCCAACAGCCTGACACGCAAGTACCCGCACAGCTGGGAGATGACCGAGACGCAGCAAGGCCACTGGATTTGCGTGAATACGTTGCGCGCGAATCAACTGGTAAAGGAGGCGTTAAGCGAAAACCGAATTCTGCCGCTGTCGGGCTACGAAGCGTGTCGGGCTGAAGTAAAATACGGCAGCGAAAAAAGTCGAATTGATTTCCTGCTTACAGCACAGGACCGACCTGAGTGCTATATTGAGGTGAAATCCGTAACGCTTTTACAGGAAGGTAAAGGCTATTTTCCGGATGCGGTGACGATTCGAGGACAAAAACACCTGCGCGAGCTGAGTCAGGCTGCGGCAGAAGGTCATCGGGCCGTTTTGTTGTTTGCCGTTCTGCACTCGGGGATTGAGGACGTTTCCCCGGCGCGTCACATCGATGCGGCTTACGCAGAACAACTGGTACAGGCGCGGCTGAGTGGCGTGGAAATTTTGGCGTACCGGGCAGAACTGTCATCAGAAGGCATGTTTATTACAACGGCTGTTGACGTAACGTTGTAATATCAGTGGCATCCTTCTGTGATAGGACTATCTTCTGTCAGGGGCCAACTACGCTGTTCCTCACAGGCTTGTCAAGATGGGCGCAGGAATAATTGCCAACCTTGACAGCTTCTGTTATTTATAGCGGCCTGTTTTTCCCCGTTGGGGGATCGATGTACCCAAGAGTGCGTCATCAATGAAGGTTAGTGTGAATATACTGGCCGATGGCAATCGAAGGGTATAGTGCGTGTTATCCAGGAGAAACAACATGCAAGAAGGGCAAAACCGTAAAACATCGTCCCTGAGTATTCTCGCCATCGCTGGGGTGGAGCCTTATCAGGAGAAGCCGGGCGAAGAGTATATGAATGACGCGCAACTGGACCATTTTCGCAAGATTCTGGAAGCCTGGCGTAATCAATTGCGGGACGAAGTTGATCGCACCGTTACACACATGCAGGATGAAGCCGCTAACTTTCCGGACCCGGTTGACCGTGCCGCTCAGGAAGAGGAATTCAGCCTGGAACTGCGTAACCGCGATCGCGAGCGCAAGCTCATTAAAAAGATCGAAAAAACGCTGAAGAAAGTTGAAGATGACGACTTTGGCTATTGCGATTCCTGTGGCGTTGAGATCGGTATCCGCCGTCTTGAAGCGCGTCCGACGGCCGATCTGTGCATCGACTGTAAGACACTGGCAGAAATTCGTGAGAAGCAAATGGCGGGCTAATGTTGCCGTCTGACTGCAGCCATGCGGCGGGAAAAGGCCCTCTTTTTCCGCCGTCTGGTTCATGAAACCTATGGCATTCTCATCCTGTATCGGGCGCTTTGCGCCGTCTCCCTCTGGTGAACTCCACTTTGGATCGCTGATCGCTGCCTTAGGCAGTTACCTTAGCGCACGCGCGCAGCATGGCCGCTGGCTGGTGCGCATTGAGGATATTGATCCTCCCCGTGAAGTCGCAGGGGCCGCCACGCGTATTCTGCGCCAGTTAGAACAGTACGGTTTGCACTGGGACGGTGAAGTCATGTGGCAGTCACAGCGCCATGACGCTTATCGGGACGCCCTACAGTGGTTAAGAGCGCACCGGCAGAGTTATTACTGCACCTGCAGCCGAAGCCGCATTCAGCAGCTGGGTGGTTTTTACGACGGGCACTGCCGGGATGCAGGTTCAGGTCCGGAGAATGCGGCACTGCGGTTGCGTCAGCATGCGCCGGTTTTCCAGTTTGAAGACCGGTTACGGGGCACGCTTGTGGCCGATCGGCGGCTGGCTGAAGAGGATTTTATTATCCATCGTCGCGACGGCCTGTTTGCCTACAATCTGGCCGTGGTGGTTGATGACCATCATCAGGGCGTCACCGAGATCGTGCGTGGCGCAGACTTAATCGAGCCGACGGTGCGGCAGATTGCCCTTTATCGACAGTTTGGCTGGGCCGTTCCGGATTATCTGCATTTGCCGTTGGCCATCACTGCTGACGGACACAAACTTTCTAAGCAAAATCATGCGCCCGCGCTGCCGGATGGCGATCCGCGCCCGTGCCTGGTGCAGGCCTTACGGTTTCTGGGACAGCCGGTCAGCGAAGGCTGGCAGGACGATTCTCAGGAGAAACTGCTGTCTGATGCTGTGAAGCAGTGGAATATCGCTTTGATACCGCATGATAACGCCCTGAGAGCGGATGCATAGACAACAGCATTCTCAAATGATTCACAACAGGCTATGATTAGCCGCTGATTTTACCTACACCCTAATTGTCACTGTCGAGGTGTCCCATTTTTACCCGAGTCGCTAATTTTTGCCGGAAAGTCCTGAAGCGTGATGACGAGGAAGCACCAGCAGAGGTTGAACCTGAGAGTCATATGACCATCATTCCTCGTGAAAGCCACACCATCTCACGTAAAGACATCAGCGAAAATGCCCTCAAGGTGCTGTATCGTCTGAATAAAGCCGGTTATGAGGCCTACCTGGTGGGCGGTGGCGTTCGCGATTTACTGCTGGGGCAGAAGCCTAAAGACTTCGACGTGACCACAAACGCCACGCCGGAGCAGATGCGTAAACTGTTCCGCAACTGCCGTCTGGTTGGCCGCCGTTTTCGCCTGGCACATGTGATGTTTGGTCCGGAAGTGATCGAAGTGGCTACGTTCCGCGGTCATCATCAGATTGAAGAGAACAGCGAAGATCACAACAATTCCCAGCGTGCCCAGAGCGGTATGCTGCTACGGGACAATATTTTCGGCAGTATTGAAGATGATGCCCAACGGCGTGATTTAACCATTAACAGCCTGTATTACAGCGTGGCCGATTTTTCGGTGCGGGATTATGTTGGCGGCCTGAACGATCTGCAACAAGGCATCATTCGGTTGATCGGCGATCCGGAAACACGCTATCGCGAAGATCCGGTGCGCATGCTGCGCGTCGCGCGCTTCGCGGCCAAACTGAATATGCGCATTGCTCCTGAAACGGCAGAGCCCATTCCCCGCCTGGCATCGCTGTTACGCGATGTACCTGCTGCGCGCCTGTTTGAAGAGTCGCTAAAGCTGCTTCAGGCTGGTTATGGCTACAGCACCTGGCTAAAACTGTGTGAATATCAGTTATTCCAGCCGCTGTTCCCTACGCTGGCACGCAACTTTACCGAACAGGGCGACAGCCATATGGAGCGCATGCTCGCCCAGGTGCTGAAGAATACGGACAACCGCATTCAAAATGATATGCGCGTCAATCCGGCGTTTCTGTTCGCGGCCATGTTCTGGTATCCGCAGCTTGAAGCCGCCGAGCGCATTGCGCAGGAAAGCGGCCTGACTTATTACGATGCGTTTGCCCTGGCGATGAATGATACGCTGGATGAAGCCTGCCGTGCGCTGGCCATTCCTAAGCGCATTACGTCGCTGATTCGTGATATCTGGCAGTTGCAGTTACGCATGTCCCGTCGTCACGGTAAACGCGCCTGGAAGCTGATGGAGCATCCGAAGTTCCGTGCGGCTTATGATCTGCTGGCCCTGCGGGCTGAAGTGGAAAATAACCCGGAGCTGCTGCGCCTGAGTAAGTGGTGGGGAGAGTTCCAGGTCGCTGCGCCGCCGCAGCAGAAAACCATGCTCAACACGCTGGGAGACGATCCGGCACCGCGCAGCCGTACGCGCCGCCCGCGTCGTCGTTCTTCCGCGCCCCGTCGTGATAACTCTAACGCGTCATGACGCGCGTTTATCTGGCATTAGGCAGTAACCTTGCCGATCCGCTGCATCAGATTGATGCAGCGTTGTCAGCGCTGGATGCGCTCACCGGTGTTCAGCGCATCGCCACCTCGTCCTTTTACCGCACGCCACCTTATGGCCCACCCGATCAGCCCGATTATCTCAATGCGGCGGTGGCCCTCGAGACCACGTTGTCGGCTGAGGCCTTACTGGATGAGACGCAGCGCATCGAGCGGGAACATGGCCGGGTGCGTAAAGCCGAGCGCTGGGGGCCACGCACGCTGGATATTGATATTATGCTGTTTGGTTCAGAGCAGATTCACAGCGAACGCCTGATCGTCCCCCATTACGATATGCTGAACCGTGCGTTTATGCTGGTGCCGCTGCTGGAAATTGCGCCCGATCTGCGCCTGCCTGATGGCCGTCCGCTCCAGCCGCTTATGGCAACGCTTGACTGCGCCAGCATCCGTCCCTGGCACAGCTGACAATCTATTCGCGCGTCACAGATTCCGCTCAGCAACGCGATACAGTAAAATGCGTCCATCTGAATTTCTGAGCTGAGATCGTCATGAAACCCACCACCCTTTCTCATCTGCGTCAGTGCAAAGCGAGCGGTAAAAAATTCGCGACGCTGACCGCTTACGATTTTAGTTTTGCCCGCCTGTTTGCTGACGAAGGCATTCAGGTTCTGCTGGTTGGTGACTCGCTTGGCATGACGGTGCAGGGTCATGATTCCACGCTGCCCGTCACGGTAAGTGATATTGCTTACCATACCGCCGCCGTCCGCCGTGGTGCGCCTCACGCGCTCCTGTTAGCCGATTTGCCTTTCATGAGTTATGCCACACCACAGCAAACCTTTGATAACGCGGCGCAGCTCATGCGCGCCGGGGCCAATATGGTGAAGCTGGAAGGCGGCGCATGGCTGGCCGACAGCGTGCGCATGCTGACCGAACGCGCCGTGCCCGTGTGTGGTCATCTGGGCTTAACGCCACAGTCCGTAAATATTTTTGGCGGCTATAAAGTGCAGGGACGTGATGAAGCCGGTGCAGAGCAGCTTATGGCTGACGCGCTGGCGCTTGAGGCCGCAGGCGCACAGCTGATGGTGCTGGAATGCGTACCGGTTGCCCTGGCCCAGCGCGTAACGCAGGCACTGGCGATTCCGGTGATTGGTATTGGCGCAGGCAACGTGACCGATGGACAAATTCTGGTGATGCACGATGCGTTTGGCATTACCGGTGGACATATCCCTAAATTTGCAAAAAATTTCCTGGCGGAGACAGGCGACATCCGTGCCGCCATTCGCCGCTATATTGCTGAGGTTGAAGCAGGAAGCTACCCCGCAGCGGAACACAGTTTCCAGTAATTCAGGAGAATGGCAGTGCTGATCATCGACACTCTGCCCATGCTGCGCCGTGAAGTGCGCCGCTGGCGTCAGCAAGGTAAACGTATTGCGTTAGTGCCCACGATGGGCAATCTGCACGAAGGGCATTTAACGCTGGTAGATGAAGCGCGTGAGCGGGCCGATGTTGTGATCGTGTCGGTTTTCGTTAACCCGATGCAGTTTGATCGGCCTGACGATCTGGCGCGCTACCCGCGCACGCTGCAGGAAGACTGTGAGAAACTGAACCGCCATGCGGTGGATGTCGTCTTTGCGCCCTCGCCTGCTGAGGTGTATCCACACGGGCTGGCTAATCAGACCTTTGTCGAAGTGCCGGTGCTTTCATCTTTACTGGAAGGCGCCAGTCGTCCCGGCCATTTTCGCGGCGTGGCGACCATCGTCAGCAAGTTGTTTAATCTGGTTCAGCCCGATATCGCCTGCTTCGGCGAGAAAGATTTCCAGCAGTTAGCCATCATTCGTAAAATGGTGGCAGACATGGGGTTCGATATCGAGATTGTCGGCGTGCCTACGGTGCGAGCCAGGGACGGTCTGGCCCTGAGTTCACGTAACGGCTACCTCACTGAAGATGAGCGTAAGCTGGCACCTGGCCTGAGCCAGGTGATGAATGCGATGGCCGCCCGACTGGCTAATGGTGAACGGCAGATTGACGATATTATTGAAGACGCAACGCGGTCGCTGCAGGAAAAAGGATTGCGTCCGGATGGCCTGGCCATCTGTGATGCGGAAACGCTGCAGCCTCTGACGGTGGACAGTCAGCGGGCAGTCGTGTTAATGGCCGCCTGGCTGGGGAATGCACGGCTGATCGATAATCAACAGGTAGACCTCACGCAGTAGTCTTGCAGGCTGAGGGTCACTCTTTTTGGCTGTATAACAAGGTTTCTGACTATGATTCGTACGGTTTTACAAGGCAAACTGCATCGCGTTAAAGTCACGCAGGCGGACCTCAACTATGAAGGCTCCTGCGCCATCGATCAGGATTTCCTTGATGCTTCTGGCATCCTGCAATATGAAGCTATCGATATTTATAACGTGACCAACGGTCAGCGTTTCTCTACTTATGCCATTGCCGCTGAACGCGGATCGAAAATCATTTCGGTCAACGGTGCGGCCGCGCGCTGTGCCTGTGAAGGCGACATCCTGATTATCTGCTCGTATGTCCAGGTCGATGATGCAGAAGCGCGCCAGTGGCAGCCTAAAGTGGCCTACTTTGAAGGTGATAACCAGATGAAGCGTCTGGCGAAAGCGCTGCCGGTGCAGCTGGCCTGAGTCTGGTCGCATAAAAAAAAGCAGCGCTAACGCTGCTTTTTTTTCGCCGGTATCAGGTCCGCAATCCGCGGCCCCGCTGAATCAGAAAATACACGGCGATATAAAACACCACGATAAAGGCAATCAGTACCGACATGGTCAAGGTCAGAGGAACATCGTGAATGCCCAGAAAGCCAAAGCGGAAACCGCTGATCATATAAACCACCGGATTAAGTTTTGATACTGCCTGCCAGAAGGGCGGTAACAGCGTCAGCGAATAAAACACGCCGCCCAGATACGTTAGCGGCGTCAGCACAAACGTGGGGATCAGGCTGATATCGTCAAACGTGCGGGCAAACACCGCATTAATCAGTCCCGCCAGCGAGAACAGTACCGCGGTTAGCAGCAGCGTAATGGCCACCATCAGCCATGAATGCACATGAAACGGCACAAAGAACAGCGAAACGGCGGTCACCAGCACACCGACACAGATCCCGCGCGCAACGCCGCCGCCGACATAGCCAGCGATAATAATGTGCGTCGGTACCGGTGCCACCAGCAACTCTTCAATATTGCGCTGAAACTTGGCGCTAAAGAACGACGACGCCACGTTGGCATAGGCATTGGTGATCACCGACATCATAATGAGCCCTGGCACAATGAACTGCATATAGCTGAAGCCGTTCATATCGCCGATGCGCGCACCGATGAGGTTACCGAAGATGATAAAATACAGCGTCATGGTGATCACGGGCGGCACCAGCGTCTGGATCCAGATGCGGGCGAACCGGTTCACCTCTTTGGCCCAGATGCTTTTTAACGCCACCCAGTACAAATGTGTCATGCTTTTGCTCCTGTTTTTCCTTGCGTCAGGCCGACGAACAGCTCTTCCAGACGATTCGCTTTATTACGCATACTGAGAACCTGAACGCCCTGTGCGCTGAGCTGGCTAAACACGCTGTTCAGCCCCTGCTCGCGCAGGACTTCAACTTCGAGCGTCGAGGTATCCACTAACCGGTACTGGAAACCTTCCAGCGACGGTAACGGGCTGCGCGGGGCCAGATCCAGAATGAAGGTTTCGGATTTGAGCTTCGACAGCAGGGATTTCATTGAGGTGTTTTCAACCAGTTCACCATTTTGAATAATGCCGATATTGCGGCACAGCATTTCCGCTTCTTCAAGATAGTGAGTCGTCAAAATGATGGTCGTCCCCTGCGCATTCAAATCTTTCAGGAAAACCCACATCGACCGACGCAGTTCAATATCCACCCCGGCGGTAGGTTCATCCAGAATCAACAGTTTGGGCGCGTGCATCAGAGCACGGGCGATCATCAGACGGCGCTTCATCCCGCCAGACAACATGCGCGCCCTTTCGTGACGTTTCTCCCACAGGTCGAGCTGTTTAAGGTACTTTTCGGCCCGCTGAAGGGCCTCACGGCGCTCAACACCATAGTAACCGGCCTGGTTCACCACGATCTGCATGACCGTCTCGAACGGGTTGAAATTGAACTCCTGCGGCACCAGGCCCAGCTGGCGTTTGGCATTGACGACATCTTTTTCCAGATCGTAACCAAAGACGCGGACGCTGCCTTCCGACTTATTCACCAGCGAACTGATAATCCCGATGGTGGTCGATTTGCCCGCGCCGTTGGGTCCCAGTAGCGCATAAAAATCACCGGCTTCGACGTTAAGATCGATGCCCTTGAGCGCCTGTACGCCGCCGGGATAGGTCTTGGTCAGCCGGGAAAGTTCCAGTGCATAGGTCATTCTGAATACATACCCTGTTTTATGGCATTGTAATGCCGTTTGAATTTAGGAAGCCTTCGCCTATAGTACGCGCACGCAAATGCGCAGTAACAGGTTGCTTAACGCCATGACAGACATTGATACCCTGATCAGTAATAACCGCGAATGGTCCAGATTACTGGTCAAAGAAGATCCTGGTTTTTTTGAGCGACTGGCTCAGGCGCAAAAACCACGTTTCCTTTGGATTGGCTGTTCAGACAGTCGCGTCCCCGCAGAACGTCTGACCGGTCTTGAGCCAGGTGAACTGTTTGTCCACCGTAACGTTGCCAACCTGGTTATCCATACCGATCTTAACTGCCTTTCTGTGGTGCAGTACGCGGTTGAAGTGCTGGAAGTTGAACACATCATTGTGTGCGGCCACTATGGCTGCGGTGGCGTGCAGGCAGCCATGGATAACCCGGAGTTAGGGCTCATTGATAACTGGCTGCTGCACATTCGCGATCTCTGGTACAAGCATAGCGTGTTGCTGGGTGAACTGCCGCCCGATAAACGTCTGGATAAACTCTGCGAAATCAACGTTGTTGAGCAGGTCTACAATCTGGGGCATTCCACCATCTTGCAATCGGCCTGGAAGCGTGGACGTAAAGTCTCGCTACATGGCTGGGTCTACGGTATTCAGGATGGCTGCCTGCGTAACCTGAATGTTACCGCGAACAGCCGCGAAAACCTGGAGCAACGCTATCGTCACGGCATGGCTAACCTGTTAGTCAGTGGCGATTTTCACCGCCCCTGACGCACGCGCGCGACAAGCCTACACGAATCCAGAGGTCAGAGCCTTGGAAGAATGTGCGGTCACTCGCCTGAGGATTCGAGGGGAACCACTTTGCCAATGTAAGGCAGATGGCGATAACGCTGCGCATAATCGATGCCAAAGCCCACCACGAATTCATCAGGGATAGCAAAGCCCACGAATTCAACCTGAACGTCGACTTCACGGCGTTCAGGCTTATCCAGCAGCGTACAGATGGCCAGAGATTTTGGCTCCCGCAGACGCAGGATTTCCCGCACTTTGCTGAGCGTATTGCCTGAATCAATGATGTCTTCAACGATTAACACGTCTTTACCGCGGATATCCTCATCCAGATCTTTGAGAATTTTGACATCGCGACTGCTGGACATCCCGCTGCCGTAACTGGAGGCGGTCATAAAATCCACTTCGTGCGGCACGTCAATCACGCGGCATAAATCCGCCATAAACATAAATGAGCCACGAAGTAGCCCTACCAGCACCATATCGCTGCCGCTGTCGCGGTAGTGGTCGGTAATTTCTTTGCCCAGTTCCGCGATGCGCGCGGCGATTGCCTGCTCAGGGATCATTACGTCAACAGTGTGTTTCATTGCCTTCAGCCCGGTCTCTCACAAAGCCACGCAGTCTACCATAACAGAAGTCCCTACTGACGCCGCGCAGAGAACGCAAACGTTTACGTGCACTAAAAATCTTCACCTGTGTGCAGGCAGTTGCACAAACAGCATTACCTTAGAACAACCCGGCATTTAGCCGCATTAATAGCTGCATGATACGATTTTATCGACATATCGTTATGCAGTTAGCGACCTTATTGGGAGATCTCAATGACTTCACCCTCAAGTAAAAAAACGCACGTCGGCGACCGCCCACTGCATCCCGAAACACAAATGCTGAACTACGGTTATGATCCGCGTCTGTCTGAAGGGGCCGTGAAACCGCCGGTCTTTTTGACCTCCACCTTTGTGTTTGACAGTGCAGAAGAAGGCCGCGATTTTTTTGATTATGTTTCCGGCCGCCGTCAGCCTCCCGAAGGTAAAAGTGGCGGACTGGTGTATTCCCGCTTTAATCATCCCAACAGTGAGATTGTTGAGGACCGCCTCGCTCTCTACGAACAGGCCGAAAGTTGCGCGCTGTTTGCCTCCGGCATGGCGGCCATTTCGACGGCGTTGCTGACCTTTACGCGACCAGGGGAAGTGATTTTGCATTCCCAGCCCCTGTACGGCGGTACGGAAACGCTGCTCAGTAAAACCCTGCACAACCTTGATATTCGTGCGGTGGGTTTCACTGACGGGCATGATGAAGCCAAAGTGCGCGAGGCCGCCCAGCGTGCAATGGCGCAGGGACGCGTCGCCATGATCCTGGTGGAAACGCCGGCAAACCCGACGAACAGCCTTGTGAATATCGCGCTGATGGCCCGTATTGCGGACGAGATCGATCGTCAGCAGGGTTCACGCCCGGTCGTCGCCTGTGATAACACCTTACTGGGGCCGATTTTTCAGCAACCGCTCACGTTGGGCGCGGATTTATCGCTGTATTCCCTGACGAAATATGTGGGCGGTCACTCTGACCTGATTGCGGGTGCGGTGATGGGAAACAAAACACTTATGTCGCCGATCCGCGCTCTGCGTAGCGCTATTGGCACTCAGCTTGATCCGCATTCAAGCTGGATGATTGGCCGTTCGCTGGAAACGCTGTCGCTGCGCATGGAAAAAGCCTGTCATAACGCTGAAACCGTCGCCGCCTTTTTACGTACACATCCTGATGTCGCCGCCCTGCACTGGTTACCGTATCTGGATGCAGACAGCCCGGCAGGCAAAACCTATCGGGAACAATGCACCGGGGCCGGTTCAACCTTCTCTTTTGACATTGTCGGCGGACAACCTGCAGCGTTTCGTTTCCTGAATGCCCTGACGCTGTTTAAACAGGCCGTCAGTCTGGGCGGGACAGAATCGCTTGCCAGCCATCCTGCCACCACCACCCATTCTGGCGTGCCGGATACAGTGCGTCAGCGCATCGGGATCACCGACGCGACGATACGCTTATCCATCGGTATCGAGAACGCCGGGGATCTGGTGGAGGATATCCGTCTGGCGCTGGCGCAGGCCTGATATCAGGTCACGGTGAAGCCCAGCATCATGCCGGTGTCTTCATGCTCCAGTAAATGGCAATGCGCCATATACGCATGATCGGCGGCGGCAAGGTGGTTGAAGCGCACCAGCACTTCGCTACGCCAGCCGTCGACATTGACCATGTCTTTCCAGCCCTGACGGTGTGGCGCAGGTGGCTTGCCATTTTCAGAAAGAATACGGAACTGGGTGCCGTGAATATGGAAAGGATGCAGCATGCTGTCGCCTTCACCGGAAATGGTCCATTTTTCAACGGTGCCCTGCTTCACATCAAAGGCTGGCCGCGTCATATCAAATGGCTGGCCATTGATTTTATTGCCATTGTGAAAATCGTAGGCAGTCGCGGCCATCCCGTCATGGTCCATCTTCTGATGATCCATTCCCTGGGACGCGCTGTCGTGCTGCATCGCATGATCATTACCGCCCATAGCCATATCATGGTGCGCACCGTTCCCCATCGCTTTCGCGCCATAGCGTGCCATCAGCGCCTGCATACCTTGCTGATCCAGTTGGGGATCCATACTGAGTTGTAACCAGCGCGATGGCAGACCGTCCGTTTTCGGTATGGCCGGTAATGTGGCTAGCTGATCCGGTAAAGTCGCGCTGGCCATGATCCGCAGCGGAATGATATTGACCAGCGGCAGGGGCCGATCGAAGGGAGCCAGCGTCATGCCCATTTGCGAAACAGGTAGCGTCACGATATCAAAAGCCTTGCCATCGGACGTATCGACCATGACTTCAAAGCGCTCGCCCGGCAGGAGCGGAAGGGAATCGACCTTTACCGGCTCAGGCAGCAGACCGCCGTCACTGGCAATCACATACAGTGGGCGTTTATCGCTGGCAGCCAGATGCAGCGAACGGGCATTGCAGCCATTAAGCAAACGCAGACGTAACCATCCACGCGGTACGGCATGCTGAGGATACTGCGCACCGTTGGTCAGCATCATGTCGCCGAACCAGCCCACTGCGGCCCGCATAATATCAAGCTCATAATCGATGCGGTCACCGGATGAGGTGAGCTGTTTGTCCTGAAAAATCAGTGGAACATCGTCGGTGCCCCATTGATTAGGCAGACGAAGCGTCCCTGACGGCTGATCCTCTAACACAATCATGCCGGCCAGCCCCTGGGCAACCTGATGACCCGTTTTGCCATGCAGATGAGGATGATACCAGCAGGTGGCGGCAGGCTGGTCCGGCGTAAACGTCACCTGACGCGTGGCGCCCGGCGCAATGATTCCCTGCGGTCCACCGTCCACCTCGCCGGGGATTTCCAGACCGTGCCAGTGCAGGGTCGTCGCTTCACTAAGCCGGTTATGAATATTGATGGTGGCCGCCTTGCCACGCTGGAGCCGAATTGCGGGCCCCAACAGGCTGCCATTGTAGCCCCAGGTGGGTACGTCTTTGCCCTGCCACTGGCTGATGCCCGGCATCGCCGTCAGGCTGTACTCTCCTTTCGCATCCGCGTCCAGCAGGGAAGGAACCGGCAGCAGTGGCCGACTGGCCGCCATCAGGGATCGGCTCCAGAGCGGCAGCGCCCCTGCAGCACCCAGTGCCGCGCTCAGTTTCAGAAAGTGACGACGTTGCATAATTCGCATCCTTGTAACGAAATGACCTCAAGCCTAAACCCTGCCCTTATGGCAAGGTCAAGCATCAGCAGGCAGAATGCCCCAAAAATCGTAAATTGATCGAAAATCTTTACACAACTGTGCTAACGTCTTTCAGACGACTATTACATGAGAATATCTATGAAGAAGAGCATCAGGATCCTGCTACTGGCAGGACTCTTCGGCTTCTCCTCCACCAGCTTTGCCCTGAGCGAATCCGAAGCAGAAGATCTTGCCGATCTGACTGCGGTATTCGTTTATCTCAAGAACGACTGTGGCTATCAGGATTTGCCCGATGCGCAGATCCGCAAGGCGTTGGTGTTTTTTGCCCAGCAAAACCGCTGGGATTTAAGCAATTACAACAACTACAACATGAAAGCCCTGGGTGAAGACAGTTACCGTGATTTGAGCGGTATCGCGATTGCCAACGACAAAAAATGTAAGTCGCTGGCCAGAGATTCTCTCAGCCTGCTTGCCTATGTAAAGTAGCGCCCCAGCCCGCTCTCCCGTCAGACATTTGACCGTGCAACGACTATCATAGTTAGCTATGATGTTTCGCCGATTTTTATGGCAATGTCACGAAGGAGAGCCCCATCATGGCCCAAAACGAGATGTGGTATGAAACACTTCATACCGGCTTTGGCCAGTATTTTACCGTCGATAAAGAGCTTTATCGTGATAAAACGGCCCACCAGGATTTAATCATCTTTGAAAATGCGGCGATGGGCCGCGTTATGGCGCTGGATGGCGTGGTGCAAACGACCGAACGTGATGAATTTATCTATCACGAAATGATGACGCATGTGCCGTTGCTGGCGCATGGTGCCGCCAAAAACGTACTGATTATTGGAGGGGGCGATGGCGCGATGTTGCGCGAAGTGTCCCGCCATACCGGCATTGAGAAAATCACCATGGTCGAGATCGACGCCGGCGTGGTGACCTTCTGTCGTCAGTATCTGCCGAACCACAGCGCTGGTGCGTACGACGATCCGCGTTTTAATCTGGTCATCGATGATGGTGTGAATTTCGTCAACCGCACCACCGAAAAGTTTGACGTTATCATCTCTGACTGTACCGATCCCATTGGGCCTGGCGAAAGCCTGTTTACGTCCGACTTTTATGCGGGCTGTAAAAATGCGCTGAATGAAAATGGGATCTTTGTTGCCCAGAACGGCGTTTGCTTCCTGCAGCAGGATGAAGCGGTTAACAGCCATCGTAAACTCAGCCATTACTTTGCCGATGTCAGTTTTTATCAGGCGGCCATCCCAACCTACTACGGCGGCATCATGACCTTTGCCTGGGCAAGCGATAATCCGGCCCTGCGCCAGCTTGATCCCGCCCTTCTGCAGGCGCGCTTTGCGGCCTCGGGCCTGAACTGCCGTTACTACACACCGGCGATCCACACGGGCAGCTTTGCTCTGCCACAATATCTGTTGAATGCTCTGTCAGAGACGCGCTGATCGATCATTTATAAGGGGGTGAATAAAATTGCAAAAGCTAAAACTGCATGGCTTCAATAATCTGACCAAAAGCCTGAGTTTTTGTATCTACGATATTTGCTATGCGAATACCGAAGCCGAGCGCGATGGTTATATTGCTTATATCGATGAGCAATACAATGCCAATCGCCTGACGGAAATTTTGACCGAAACCTGTTCGATTATTGGTGCGAATGTGCTGAACATTGCGCGCCAGGATTATGAGCCACAGGGTGCCAGCGTCACGATTTTGGTCAGTGAAGAACCTGTTGATCCTAAAGATATTGATACGTCTGAGCATCCCGGCCCGTTGCCTAATTCCGTGGTCGCGCATCTTGATAAAAGCCATATTTGTGTGCACACGTATCCGGAAAGCCATCCTGAAGGCGGCCTCTGTACCTTCCGTGCAGACATTGAGGTCTCAACCTGCGGCGTGATCTCACCGCTTAAGGCGCTCAATTACCTGATTCACCAGCTGGAATCTGACATTGTCACTGTGGATTACCGCGTACGGGGTTTTACACGTGATGTGAACGGCGTTAAACACTTTATCGACCATGAAATTAACTCCATCCAAAACTTCATGTCCGACGATATGAAGCGGATGTACGATATGGTTGATGTGAATGTTTACCAGGAAAACATCTTCCATACCAAGATGTTGCTGAAAGAATTTGATTTAAAACATTATCTCTTTAATACCCGCCCGGAAGATCTGACACCGCAGGAGCACAAACGCATTACTGACCTGCTGTGGAAAGAGATGCGTGAGATTTATTACGGTCGCAATATTCCGTCTGTGGGATTAAAAACCTACTAAGTTATGCCCCCTTTGCGGGGCATTCTCTCTTTCGTCTGCCTGTTATCTGTCACAGCCCGTTCAGGGCCACTTATTGCGCCCTGCGAACCAGGGTAGCCCCGGCTGCCTTTCTTTCGCGGCATGTGGTCTTGCGATGGTGAGACTGGCAGACCCGTTACGACGTTCTTCCGTGAAATAAATCAGCCGCCCCCTGCGTTCTGTTGTGAAGACGCTACTTCCGAGATCGTCCCGTAACGCCCGTCAGTAACAGGCCACAGTGTGGCACTAACACAAACTCACCACAGTAATCCCTGCCGAGCCGTTCGCCCCATGATAAAACATTAATTAAATTTACCATGAATACAGTAAGGATAATAAAGTTTTATGACACTATAAAATAGACCAGCCTCCCTTTCCTCGCCTGGATTTTATGAGGAAAATCACACTTTAACGGCCTGCTAAGTTACTTAATTTTCCATGAAAACTAAGATGATGGAGAAAAACCAGGAGCATTTGATTTATAAACACTTTTAAATCAATAAGATGAAAGATTGCGGATTAAAAACAGCGATAAAACATAAAAATAACTTAATGATTACCATTTGCTGTGATATACATTAGAAAACTTTAATATTTGATGATGTTTCTTGGTGGGGAGAGTGATATGAGTCACGGTTATTCTGTAGTAAACATAAATGAACTTAACATTTATGTGGAGTTAACAAAATGCAGAGTCCCGACCCGTAACAGGACCATCCTGATTAACGGTGCACTGGCAACCTCGTCTTCTTTCCGCAACTGGAAACGCTTCCTGGCGGATAAATCAGATGTCATTACGTTTGATCTTCCGTTCTCAGGCAAATCAAAACCCTTCAACGAACAGGGCTGCCATATCGTCACGCTTGATGATGAAGTCACGATTATTCGCGAGCTGATTTCAATTTATAAGCCCAATATTATTGCCTCAGCCTCCTGGGGCGGTGCATCGACTCTCAAGCTCTTGAATCACGGTGAGGAGGGCCTGGAACATGCCATCATCGCGTCCTATTCCTTTGAATTTAATGACCGTATGCGGACTTACGTGAAGCAAGCCAATCTGTTTTCAAAAGAGAAGAACTTTGTCGAGCTTGCGCATTTGATGAATGACGAAGTGGGTGCATATCTGCCGAATAAAATGAAGTTCTGCAACTTCAGGCATCTGACGTCGCTGGATGAGATTGAATACCGTCAGGGACGTTTCCATCTTGAGCAGATTGCCACGCTGCGCAACCACGACTACAAAAACATTATTGATAACTCGGCCTGCCAGTTTCACTTTATCAACGGCGATCTGGATATTCATACGCCGCAAAAAAACATCGAAGAGATATGCGGCGAGTCGGATAAAACGCGCTTTTATCAAATCAGGGATGCGGGACATTTTCTGGATCTGGAAGGCAAGCGCAGCCGGGAAAGGACCGCAGCCGCCTTCAACACTATTTTTAGTCAGATTGGTGTCTGAGATGAAAGTGATTATTGGCGCACTGGGCTCAGCAGGCGATGTCTTTCCCTGTATTGAGATTGGCTCGCTGTTAAAAGAAAAGAATCATGATGTTTACCTGCTCGCTAACGACTATTTCAGATCTGAGGCAGTAGATCGCGGCCTGTCCTTTGTGGCGGTCGGCGACAAAGAGACTTATGTGAAAGCCGTCCAGGATCGGGCGTTATGGGACAAAAAGCACGCCCTGAAACGGATTTCACATTATATGGCGGAACAGCAGGAGGCGATGTTCGATGCCATGAGCGCTCTTGCCGAAGATGACGCCATCATCATTCACTCTTTATGGTGTTTTGCGGCGAAAGCCGTCAGCGAGAAATACCGGTTAAAGAAATATGCTATCAGCCTGACCAATTCAAATTTAAAATTGCAGCCCGGGCGTGTTATCCATGCGCTGGAAAAAAGCCTGCGTGTCAGTCTGAACTGGAAACTGGCTTTATTTCAACGGGCCCTGGTTTCGCCTGCACTCCAGCGTACCATCGACACGCTGCGACGCGACCATAATCTGCCCGCCTCTCGCAATATTTACGCTGACTGGGTCAATAACGAACCGCAGTCGATTGTGTTATACGAACCCTGGTTTTATCAAAAGAAAGCGCGCGAGGGATTTTATGCCGGTTTTTTACTGAACAAGAGCCGGGCGTCGCTGGATGACGATCGTATTACCGATTTTATTGACTCCCGTACGGTGGTCTTTTTTACCAGTTGGGCCCTGGCTGAACAATCATCCGTGACACGCGTTTTACAGGACTTAAAAACAGAAGGACTGAAGTGCGTGCTTGTTACGCCAACCGCAGCCGCGTTAGCGGTAAACGATGATGTGATGACGCTGCCGCATCTCAATATTGCCCTGACTGAAACCTGCTTATTTGCCATTCATCATGGCGGTATTGGCACCACCGCGCAGTTGCTCAAGAACGGGGTTCCTCAGCTGATTTATCCGTGCGCATTTGATCAGTTTGAAAATGCCCGCGCCCTTGAACGACTGGCCTGCGGCCTCAAGGGAAAAGGGATCAGGGAAATCAGAAAAATGGCGGCACTTGCACGTCAGAAGAAACACAACTGCGACTTTTATGCTGTGCAACTGGCTAATCAAACCCACAGAGGTCTTGAGCTGGAACGCTTTCTGACCCGTTAAACGCGTCTTCAGGCCTGGCATCGGGGTGCATGCCTGGCCTGAAGGCATCAGACCTGGAACGCCGCGGTTAACATGCGCAGACTGCGCGCCTGTTCAGTTAGGGATTGCGATGCCGAAGCCGACTGCTCCACCAGCGCGGCATTGCTTTGTGTGACGCTGTCCATCTGCGTGACGGCAATGCTGACCTGCGAAACGCCCTGCATTTGTTCCACTGATGCCAGCGCCAGACCATCCATATACTGTGCCAGTGACGCGACTTCACTTGCCGCTTTAAGAATACTCTGGGCGGTATGATCGGCCGCCTGTACGCCTTTCGCCACGCCCGCGACCGCTTCTTCAATCAGGTTACCGATTTCACGCGACGATGATGCGCTGCGCTGTGCCAGCGTACGGACTTCCGTTGCGACAACGGCAAAGCCACGACCGTGCTCACCCGCTCTTGCCGCTTCTACCGCCGCATTCAGCGCCAGAATGTTGGTCTGAAAAGCGATACTTTGAATAACCGCGGTAATCTCTTTCACTTTCGCCGCGCTCACCGAAATGCTGTGCATCGTGTGGCTCATTTCATTGACGGCTTTTTCGCTGGCGCGCGTCAGTGATTCCGTCTCCCGGGCCGAAGACGCTGTAGATTCAGCGACAGAGGTGTTATTGCGAACCGTCGCAGTAATTTGTTCCATGCTTGCCGCCGTCTGTTGCAATGCCGCAGCCTGCTCTTCCGTACGGGAGGACAGCTCGGTATTGCCCTGCGCAATTTCACTGGCCGCCAGTTCAACCGATGCCGCAGAATCTTTGATCTGGGTCACCAGGTTCCGCAAATGATTTTGCATGTTCGCCAGGGCCGTCAGCAGCTTTCCGGTTTCATCCTGACGGTTTACGGTAATCACAGAGGTCAGATCGCCCCGGGCAATGGTATCGGCCGTGTGCACCGCGATAGCCAGAGGACGAGAAATACTGCGGGAAATCAGCAGGCCCAGAATCAGGGAAATTCCCGCTGACAGTAGCAGTCCGGCCACCAGGATCACGCGCGTTTTGGTCCGCTCGCTAGTCAGTTCATCTTCACGCGATTTGAGTAATGATTTCTCCGTGACAATCATGGATTCAATCACGTTACGCATCGCATCCATTTGCACTTTACCTTCATCAGTCGCAAAGATGTCTAAAAAGTGTTGCTGGTCGAGGTTCCCCTGATTCAGACGCTCACGCGCCGCCATTACGTTACGGGCATAGCTTTCCAGCCAGTTCTTCTGTCTGCTTTCCAGATCGACTAAGCGTTGCTGCTGCACCGGATTGTCCTGCGTCAGCTGATGTGTACTCGCGGTGTAGTCGCTAAAGGCCTGTTTACCCTGATTAAAGGGTGCCAGCATTTGTGTCTGACCGCTAAGTGCATAACCCCGAAGGCCGGTTTCCATATTCAGCAGACTCTCGGTCACCTTATTCAGGCCTTCAACCACCTGATAGGTATGAACGTTAAGCTTGCTGGCCTGCGTGACGCGATTAAACCCCATATAAAACAGACTGCATACCACAATCATGACAAGCGTCATGGCACCAAACGCCATATAAAGGCGGGTTCTGATAGATGTATTGCTGAGCATAATATCTCCGCGAGTGGAAAGAGAATAATTAAATTCCATTAATTCACGAGAATAATGGCAAGACACATTAATAAATCAGGCATATAAATTTAATGAAAAGCCTGACCACTCAACCGAACGGTGAGTGACGTAGAAGTGAACGCATCAATGTTAAGTTGATTATTAGCGCTCTCGCGGAAATTTCCACTGCGTTACAATTTAAATTAGCGTTAGCGGAAATAACGAGAAAACAGGGGGGATGATAATCCCTGTTATCGCCCTGTTCTCACGGTGCACGTGGCCATAAAAAACTGAAAAATCAAACAGATTAAGCATTCAAAAAGGACAGTGAAGCCTGTTTCGTTTTACCGAACAGTAAATTTGACTTAAGCGAGCAGTTGCATTCAGGTAACGAAATGTAACAGCATCATTGGGGAGTACAGCATTACACATCGAACAGGGAACGTAAGGATTTATTATATTTTAATAATGGAGAATATCGCGCCCTTTATTAAACAGGGCACAGCTATTCTCATCATTCCTCCAAATTTCCCCTGACTTATCCTGTCGAAACGCAATTCTGGCCTGCACATCTGCAGGCTCAGGTTTACTCATTCAGATACAGCTCCTCAATATAATGCAGCGCATCACAGAGCGTATCATCCGTCCCGAATCCCCCTGCTTTAGTGATAACGGGTAAATCATCGATGTCACTGTTTACGAAGGTGCCACACGGGATACAGGGCGCCACTTCGCCGTGGATACGGTAACCTTCGGCGCCGAGAGCATTCGCCACCGCGATCGCGATGTCGCCGCCCGTCAGGAACAGCCCACCCGTACGGGCACGATCCAGGATCGCTAAGGTGATATCCCCCATTCGCCGACTCAGCGTTTCGCCCAACGCCTCGCGACTCAATGCATATTTTCCGGTCAGCGCTGCAATCTGGTTACGGTCGTCCCCGTGGCTGCTGGTCTGCAGAATACAGTGCCTGTTCTGTGCAAGGATCTGGCACGCCTGCTCTACGATCTCTTTTTGCTCTTTCTCAGGTGCAAGCAGGGTTTCAACCGCGATTCTGACCACGTCAGCCCGCCCCAGACGTTGCGCCTGGGCTACCTGACGCCGGGTCATTTCACTCATCGAGCCCGCCACCACCAGAACCGGAAGCGTTTGATCGCTGTCCATATAGCTGTCGGTCGGAAGCGCGTTGGCCAGTCCCGCCGCCCCAACCAGCAATGGGCGCGCAGCCATTGAGAGAGCAGCCCGGGCAATCAGGGCCAGATCGTTATCGCTTTCTGCATCAATAATGACGATGCTGGCGGGCTGTTGGCGCAGGTTTTCAAGCCGGTCTGCGAGGTCGCCACGCCTGACGTCGTCCAGCGTCATCTCCCTGACAGGCAGATCGGTCTGTAAGCCGATCAGCGTGCGGATACGCGAGGAGATAATCGGTGTGCGCGGATCGCTGGCAAACTCGGTTTCCAGCAACGGGCGCTGGTGAACCCAGCATTCACCATTGCGCGTCATGCGCCCCGCAGACGGAATGGCTGCGGCGACAATCGCCAGCGTGGTTCCGCTGGCGGCCATAGCCGCAGCAATCTCTGCGCCGGGATTGCCACGAAAGGTAGAGTCGATTTTTTTATAGATCAGCACGCTGTTTTGCCCAGGGCGCACCCAGGGAGACAGCGCCTGTTTCACCGCAACCGCCGCCTGCTCAGCGCTGAGTGCCCGGCTGTCTGTGTTAATCACCAGCACATCAGCGCGACGTGAGGGCTTTTGCTGTGACGTCAGCATCACTTCCGTACGTGCCCCTTTTTTAGCCAGTTGCACGCCCGTATCATTCGCACCGGTAAAGTCGTCGGCAATAACGATCATTTTCATCGTGATTTTTCCGTAGATAAAGCGACAGCCCGTCGCTGATTACCTTTTGCCACCCAGGAAGGTCAGCATCGGCGTTAAAAGGGCGGTGACAATCACCGATGTCGCAATCAGCGGCGTTGCCGCGGCGACCACACAAGACAGAGCCGGATCGGCCTGCGCCAGCGCAGCCGGCGTGACGGCAGTTGTCCTGGCGGCGGCCCCTGCCGGGACCGTATGAAGACCGCCGTTGCTGTTGTCCATCGCCGCAATGACCGCAACGGATGACAATCCCCACCGGCCTTCAGGGCCAGACAACGTATCGACAGACAGACCCAGCGCGACAGCAGCAGGACACTTCGTCACGGTGATACCGCCGCCCGTAACCCGCGCCTGGGGCAGCGCTTTAACCGATCTCATGCATAACAAAAAAACACCGATAAGCGCAGGCACGTCCTCTTTAAACGGTGCCGGCGTAAAGCCCCCTGTCCCTGAGGCGTCGGGAGCCAGCGTGTTAGCGGCGGCCCCCAGCACTAACGGGATAATCATCATTCCGCCAGGCACTTTTTCGATTGTTTCCTTAATCTTCATACCACCACCTTAGTGATTAATTACAATCACTATGATGATATTAAATCACAAGGATAAAATATGCGGCGGGAATCTCAGATTAAAACGCTGATAATTGAGCATTATCAATCAACAAAGGAGGTAAATGGCGATCGGTGTGCAAGCTTTCAATCATTTGCCCGACATAAATCGCCGCCAGGCGGCAATCACGGCCAGGAAATCTTCCTTACCGCAGAAGCACAGGCTTTCTTCATCGTAGTAATTCATGCCCTCTTCCATCTCATCGCCTTCGAAATTCAATGTATTCGCGCGGACAATGACCTCTTCATCATCCATCCAGAGCGTATATTCGCGCCCGATGCGCTGCCACTGGCGCTCACTGCCTGTAAGTTTTTGGGCTTCGGCTTCAACCTCATCCAGCACGCTGGCGTCATGCCCGACTTCTTCATTAAACCAGTGGCCTAATGCTTCATGGCCCATCGACATGCGCACTTTTACCTTGCCCGTGATGTCGCGTAAAAATTCATACTCCATGATCTTATCTCTTTGTCAGTTACTCGCGCTGTTATACCGCTATTTTTATTGCCGTGCACCTGCTTAGCGCGCCTATCCAGATTCCCTGGACGCCCCTTTTCAGGCATAAAAAAAGAGGAGCGCCGGGGCGCTCCTCTCAAACAGAACGATCGTCACCTGTCAGACGGCAGTCTGGAAAATCACGCCGTCTGCTTTTTCCGTGTACTGACTCAACTGGTCAAAGTTGAGATAGCGATAGGTGTCAGTGGCTGTTTTATCAACCTGTGCCATGAACTGCTGATACTCATCTGGCGTAGGCAGTTTACCTAACAGCGATGAGACGGCAGCCAGCTCCGCAGAGGCCAGATAGACATTAGCCCCTGTACCCAGACGGTTCGGGAAGTTACGGGTTGACGTCGAGACCACCGTTGCGCCGTCAGCCACACGTGCCTGGTTACCCATGCACAGTGAACAGCCCGGGATCTCAATACGCGCACCGCTCTTACCAAATACGCTGTAGTAACCTTCTTCTGTCAGCTGAGCCGCGTCCATTTTGGTCGGTGGTGCAACCCACAGACGGGTTGGTAACTGGCCTTTATGGCTGTCCAGCAACTTACCTGCCGCACGGAAGTGACCGATATTGGTCATGCACGAGCCGATAAAGACTTCATCAATCTTCTCGCCCTGCACATCAGACAGCAGACGCGCATCGTCCGGATCGTTTGGCGCACACAGAATCGGCTCTTTGATCTCAGCCAGATCGATGTCAATCACCGCGGCATATTCCGCATCGGCGTCGGCTTCAAGCAACTGTGGATCCGCCAGCCATTTCTCCATGCCTTCGATACGGCGCTCCAGCGTACGACGATCGCCGTAGCCTTCCGAGATCATCCATTTCAAGAGGACAATGTTAGAGGTCAGGTACTCTTTGATCGGCGCCTGATCCAGCTTAATGGTACAGCCTGCAGCAGAACGTTCTGCAGACGCATCGGTCAGTTCGAACGCCTGCTCAACTTTCAGATCGGGCAGACCTTCAATTTCAAGGATGCGGCCAGAGAAGATGTTCTTCTTGCCTTTCTTCTCGACGGTCAGCAGGCCCTGCTTAATGGCATACAGCGGAATGGCGTGAACCAGATCGCGCAGCGTAATGCCAGGCTGCATTTTACCTTTGAAACGTACCAGCACCGATTCCGGCATATCGAGCGGCATAACGCCCGTTGCCGCAGCAAAGGCGACCAGGCCCGAGCCTGCCGGGAACGAAATCCCGATAGGGAAACGCGTATGAGAATCGCCACCTGTTCCGACGGTATCCGGCAGCAGCATACGGTTCAGCCAGGAGTGAATAACCCCGTCACCCGGACGCAGAGAAACCCCGCCGCGGTTCATGATGAAGTCAGGTAACGTATGGTGCGTGTTCACATCCACCGGCTTAGGATAAGCCGCCGTGTGACAGAACGACTGCATGACCAGGTCAGCCGAAAAGCCCAGGCAGGCCAGGTCTTTCAGTTCGTCTCGGGTCATTGGACCGGTAGTATCCTGTGAGCCCACAGAGGTCATCTTAGGTTCGCAGTACGCACCGGGACGGATGCCGTCAACACCACAGGCACGGCCCACCATTTTCTGTGCCAGCGAGTAGCCACGTGTGCTTTCAGCCACGTCTTTCGCGATACGGAACACGGTACTGGCAGGCAGCCCCAGCGATTCGCGCGCTTTGGTCGTCAGGCCACGGCCAATGATCAGGGGAATACGACCACCAGCACGGACTTCATCGATCAGGACGTCGGTTTTCAGTTCAAAACTGGCCAGCAGGTCGCCGGTTTCGTGGTTGCGGACTTCACCTTTGAAGGGATAGATATCAATGACATCGCCCATATTCAGGTTGTTCACATCCACTTCAATCGGCAGCGCGCCTGCATCTTCCATGGTGTTGAAGAAGATAGGGGCAATTTTGCCACCCAGCACAACGCCACCGCCTTTTTTGTTTGGCACGTTCGGAATGTCATCGCCCATAAACCACAGCACCGAGTTGGTCGCCGATTTACGTGATGAACCGGTGCCTACAACGTCACCGACGTAGGCCAGCGGGAAACCTTTGGCCTGCAGCGCTTCAATTTGTTTGATCGGTCCGATGTTGCCTGGCTCATCTGGCTCAATGCCTTCGCGGGCATTTTTCAGCATTGCCAGCGCATGCAGAGGGATATCAGGACGTGACCAGGCATCCGGTGCCGGAGACAGATCGTCTGTATTGGTTTCGCCAGTGACTTTGAAAACCGTTACGGTAATTTTTTCAGCCAGCTCTGGACGTGACAGATACCATTCGGCATCCGCCCATGACTGCATCACCTGTTTCGCATGCGCGTTGCCTGCTTTGGCTTTTTCTTCAACGTCGTAAAAGCTGTCAAACATCAGCAACGTGTGGGAAAGCGCTTTTGCCGCAATCGGCGCGAGTTTCGCATCATCTAATGCTTCAATCAGAGGATGGATGTTGTAACCGCCCTGCATGGTACCGAGCAGTTCAACGGCTTTTTCAGGAGATACCAGAGGAGAGGTTGTTTCGCCTTTGGCGACAGCAGCCAGGAAACCTGCTTTAACATACGCCGCTTCATCGACGCCGGGTGGTACGCGGTTGACCAACAAATCGGTCAAAAATTCTTCTTCACCCGCAGGTGGATTTTTTAGCAGTTCAACCAGCGCGGCCATCTGGGAAGCATCTAATGGCTTAGGTACGATCCCTTGGGCAGCACGCTCGGCAACGTGCTTACGGTATTCTTCTAGCACGACGTTCTCCTCGCTCTCATTGTATGGGTTTCCGGTGCACCCTGATGACAACGCATTCCATGAGTAGGGTAAGGTGCCCGGTTCCGCGTGGGGCAGCATAGCAGGATTTCAACAGCTTGTTAATCTGTTTACAAAAAAGCAACATTGCGGTTTTCTGCAGCAGAATGCGCTACCTGAACAGAGATAAACGAAAAAAACGCAGGGCTTAATGCCCTGCCGGTTAACCCAGTCATTTCGCTGTAAGCTTAACGATCGATCATGCCATATTCTGCATCCGCATAGCGTTCACCCCGCACGTTTTGCGGCGCAAAGAGCCTGTCCAGCGTGTCACTGTCCGCCCCTGTCAGGACGACATTCGCTGCGGCACAGTTTTCTTCCAGATGATGGACCTTGCTCGCTCCCGGAATCGGCACAATATCTTCCCCCTTCGCCATGACCCATGCCAGCGCCAGTTGTGCCGCAGTAATACCATAACTGTGTGCCATCTCAGTGAGCTGCGCGACTAACTTTTGGTTATGTTCCTGTGCCTGCTCCTGAAAACGGGGCAAACTGCGGCGGAAGTCATGCGGATCCAGCGCGTCCACGGACGTCAGTTTGCCCGTCAGGAAGCCCCGGCCCAACGGACTGTAAGGCACAAAACCGACATTCAGTTCACGACAGGTCGCCAGAATGTCCTGCTCGGGATCGCGGGTCCAGAGTGAGTATTCGCTTTGTAAGGCAGAGACGGGATGGACGGCACAGGCGCGCCGCAGCGTAGCAGATGAGACTTCAGACAACCCAATATAGCGGGCTTTTCCCTCTTTAATCAGATCCGCCATCGTGCCAATCACGTCTTCAATCGGTACGCTCGGATCAAAACGGTGCTGGTAAAGCAGATCGATATGATCGGTCCCCAAACGGGTTAACGATCCTTCGACTGCGCGGCGAATATGCTGAGGCTGGCTGTTAACGCCCGTCATCTTTTCCCAGCCCTGACCTTCGCCAGTAATCGCAAAACCAAATTTTGTGGCCACCGTGATATTGTCGCGGCGGCCTTTAAGGGCTTTAGCGATGAGCACCTCGTTGGTAAATGGACCGTAGATTTCGGCGGTATCCAGAAAGTTGATGCCCAGTTCAAACGCGCGCGACAGCGTATTTAATGCCTGCTGCTCATCATGATTGCCATAGGCGAAGGTCATGCCCATGCAGCCGAGTCCCAGTGCTGAAACGCGTAATCCCTGATTACCCAATTGACGTTGTTGCATGATGTTTTCCTCTTTGTTGCGGTGTTATTGTTATAATCCTCATCAATACCAACAACAATTGCGCTATTCTTGCCCATTCAGTGAGGAAAATTCATCAATGACACTTTCGCGGGCCACCCTGCAGGAACTGGAAATGTTCAGCGCCATTGCGCACCACCGGAGCTTCCGCAAAGCCGCACAGGCACGCAACGTGACGCCGTCTGCGCTGAGCCACGCCATGCGTCATTTCGAACAACGGCTAGGGGTGAGATTACTCAACCGCACGACGCGCAGTGTCTCACTGACCCAGGCTGGACAACATTTTCTGCAGCGCATTCAGCCTGCCTTACTCGATTTATCGCAGGCCGTGGATGAACTTAACGACTGGCGAGCCCGGCCTCACGGTACGCTGAAACTCAATATGCCCCGCTCTGCAGAAGCGCTGTTTTTTGACAGCCTGATCCTGCCATTCCTCCAGCGCTATCCGGACATTACGCTGGAAATTGACAGCAACGATGCGCTGGTGGATATCCTTGAAGCCGGTTTTGATGCAGGCATTCGCTACGGTGATGTGCTGGCGCAGGATATGATCGCCCTGCCCTTTGGCCCGGCAATGCGTACACTGGTTGTCGCAAGCCCGGCGTTTATCGAACGTCATGGTGCCCCGCAAACACCGGACGATCTGCTGCAGTTTCCCTGCATTGAGCGGCGTTTCCCGAGCGGGCAACGCTATCGCTGGGAATTCATGCACGCAGGGAAAAAGCGGGAAGTCGCCGTCAGTGGCTCTCTGGTGCTGGACAACAACGAACGAATATTGCAGGCCGCCCTTGCGGGAGCAGGGATTGCTTTTCTGCAGGAGGCCGTGGTCAGTGCCAGTCTGCGAAGTGGCTCACTCGTTGAGCTGTTAAGTCACTATACGGAGAATGCCGATGGCTTCTGGCTCTACTATCCCGGCAGGCGTTATGTCTCTGCACCATTACGTCATTTTATTGACTGGTTACGTGTTAATAATAACGAAGTGATCAACCATCAAAATTAACAGCAACATAAGAACCGAGAAATAATTATTTTAAAATAGTCATGAAAGAATCAGCATAAATAACATTTAAAATATAAAAGACAGAAATTTTTATTAATTAGCATTATGAAAAAATAAAAAACCAGGGGACAGTAAAATAATAAATGCGTAGACTGCGGTTGGGCGCCTGAAGCTTTCTGCTTTGGGTAAGAACCTGAGGTGGAAAGAGGAAGGAACCGCTCACATTAATCAGTCAACTAATGCGAGCGGAGGTCACTACCCTAACACCTCAACACTGTCAGGGTAGCCCCTCGCTCGATGAAAATCAAGAGAGGTGCCACCATGAAGTCGAAATACGGTTTACTTGTTATTAGCGGGTTAATTCTCTTAGGATTGAGTTTATCAAACCGAGGTTCATTATGTGAGCTTCGCCTCAGAATAATGAGTGCTGAACTTTCGGCTGTCTTGAATTACGAAACCAGGCAGTAAAACTTCGTTAGTGGCGGAGTTTACTCCGCCCTATATGCCAGTGTAAATGTGTTAGCGCAGGCGCCCTTTCCTTTATTGATTTTCTTATTCGATAATAATCAGCATAAAAAAACGGCCCCATAAGGGGCCGCTATGACTGTCCTGAGACTTATTTCTTCTTCGCTTTCGCGTTAGGCAGATCGGTGATGCTGCCTTCAAAAATTTCAGCCGCCAGTCCTACGGATTCATGCAGGGTTGGGTGCGCATGAATGGTCAGCGCAATATCTTCTGCGTCACAGCCCATTTCAATGGCCAGACCGATTTCACCCAGCAGTTCACCGCCGTTCGTTCCGACAATGGCACCACCGATAACACGATGGGTCTCTTTGTCGAAAATCAGTTTGGTGATGCCATCTGCACAGTCAGAAGCAATCGCACGGCCTGATGCCGCCCACGGGAACGTGGCGGTTTCATAGCTGATGCCTTTCTCTTTCGCTTCTTTCTCAGTCAGACCGACCCAGGCAACTTCTGGCTCAGTATAGGCAATGGAAGGAATCACTTTCGGATCGAAGTAGTGTTTCAGACCTGAAATGACTTCTGCCGCAACATGGCCTTCATGCACGCCTTTGTGTGCCAGCATTGGCTGACCTACAATGTCGCCGATCGCATAAATGTGTGGCACATTGGTGCGCATCTGCTTGTCAACGCGGATGAAGCCGCGATCGTCAACTTCGACACCGGCTTTGTCAGCATCCAGGCCTTTACCGTTCGGTACACGACCAATCGCAACCAGAACCGCATCATAACGCTGAGCTTCGCCCGGCGCTTTTTTGCCTTCCATCGAAACATAGATACCGTCGTCCTTGGCTTCTACGGCGGTCACCTTGGTTTCCAGCATCAGGTTAAATTTCTTGCTGATACGTTTGGTAAAGACTTTAACCACGTCTTTATCGGCCGCTGGGATAACCTGGTCAAACATCTCGACCACGTCGATCTCTGAACCCAGTGCATGGTAAACGGTAGCCATTTCCAGACCGATGATTCCGCCCCCCATAACCAGCAGACGCTTAGGCACTTCTTTCAGTTCCAGTGCGTCAGTGGAATCCCATACACGAGGATCTTCATGAGGAATGAATGGCAGTTCGATAGGACGTGAACCTGCAGCGATAATGGCGTTATCGAAGTTAATAGTGGTTGCGCCACCTTCACCTTCGACCACCAGCGTATTGGCACCGGTAAATTTGCCCAGGCCATTAACCACTTTCACTTTACGCCCTTTCGCCATGCCAGACAGGCCACCGGTCAGTTGGTTAATCACCTTCTCTTTCCAGCTACGGATTTTGTTGATATCCGTTTGCGGCTGACCAAACACAATGCCGTGTTCTTCGAGCGCTTTCGCTTCTTCAATCACTTTAGCAACGTGCAGCAGCGCTTTAGACGGGATACAGCCTACGTTAAGACAGACACCACCGAGGGTGCTGTAGCGCTCAACCAGTACGGTTTCCAGACCTAAGTCAGCGCAACGAAAAGCTGCAGAGTAACCTGCAGGACCTGCCCCAAGTACCACGACCTGAGTTTTAATCTCTGTACTCATCATGACCTCTTATTGGATTTCCGGCGGGTCAGACGCTGAGCCTATCCCATTAGGCTAGTTAACTGGCCATATTGCGTCTGCTGCTGCAAACATTCCCCTATCGGATTTGCCTGCCGTGACTCAATCTGACTGCGCCAATTATGCCTAATGGAATAGGCTCATAATGTCCTTATTCCACCGGGACATGTTCACCGCAAGAGTTTACAGAATTGTTAATAAACTGCCAACAGCGGTGCCCTGAATGTTACAAAAAGGCCGGCATTTGCCGGCCTTTTGCGCTTTTTACATAACCAGACGACGAATGTCTGACAGCATATTGCCAATAATAGTAATGAAACGTGCACCATCCGCACCGTCGATAACACGGTGATCGAAGGACAGAGAGATCGGCATCATCAGACGTGGTGCAAACTCTTTACCGTTCCATACAGGCTCCATTGCGGATTTGGACACGCCAAGGATGGCCACTTCCGGCGCGTTAACAATCGGCGCAAAGTGCGTGGTGCCCAGGCCGCCCAGGCTGGAGATGGTGAAACAACCGCCCTGCATATCGCCTGCGGTCAGTTTGCCATCGCGCGCCTTTTTAGAGACCGCCATCAGCTCACGAGACAGCTCGGTGATGCCCTTCTTGTTCACGTCTTTAAAGACCGGAACGACCAGACCATTTGGCGTATCGACCGCCACGCCGATGTTGATGTATTTTTTCAACGTCAGCTTCTGCGCGTCTTCAGACAGGGAGCTGTTGAAACGTGGCATCTGCTCAAGCGCTGCAGCGACAGCTTTCATGATGAAAACCACTGGCGTGTATTTCACGTCCAGTTTGCGCTTCTCGGCTTCGGCGTTCTGCTGCTTTCGGAAAGCTTCCAGATCGGTAATATCGGTTTTATCAAAGTGGGTTACGTGTGGGATCATCACCCAGTTACGGCTCAGGTTGGCACCCGAGATTTTCTGGATACGGCCCAGTTCCACTTCTTCAACTTCACCGAACTTACTGAAGTCAACTTTCGGCCATGGCAGCATGCCCGGCAATCCGCCACCGCTGGCTGCGGCTGGCGCAGCCTCTGCGCGTTTCACTGCATCTTTCACGTAAGCCTGAACGTCTTCTTTCAGGATACGGCCTTTGCGTCCTGTGCCTTTCACCTTCGCCAGGTTAACGCCAAATTCACGCGCCAGGCGACGAATCACCGGCGTGGCGTGCACATAGGCTTCATTCTCAGCAAACTCGCCTTTGCTGTCTGCTTTTGGTGCAGGGGCAGCGGCAGGCTTAGATTCCGCCGCCGCAGGTGCAGGGGCCGACTCTTTCTTAGCCGCCGGTGCCGCGGCAGGGGCAGCGCCTTCCACTTCAAACACCATGATCAGCGAACCGGTGCTGACTTTATCGCCCGTCGCGACTTTCAGTTCTTTGACGGTGCCCGCGAACGGTGCCGGAACTTCCATCGACGCCTTATCGCCTTCCACTACAATCAGTGACTGCTCAGCCTCGACTTTATCGCCGACCTTCACCAGCACTTCGGTGACTTCAACTTCGTCGCCGCCGATGTCAGGTACGTTAACGTCTTTTGCCCCTGCGGCCGCAGCGGGTGCCGTCGCAGCCTCTTCTTTCACTTCTGGCTTCGCATCAGCAGCCGGTGCAGCACCCTCTGTTTCAAAGACCATGATGTGAGAGCCGGTATTCACTTTATCGCCGGTGGCGATTTTAATCGCTTTCACCACGCCCGCGAACGGTGCCGGGACTTCCATTGAGGCTTTGTCGCCTTCAACGACGATCAGCGATTGTTCAGCTTCAACTTTGTCGCCCACTTTCACCAGAATTTCGGTGACTTCGACTTCGTCACCACCGATATCCGGTACGTTAACGTCTTTGCTGGCGCTGGCAGACGCAGCGGCGGCAGGGGCGGCCTCGGCATTTTTCTCTTGAGCTGGCGCCGGTGCCGCTTCAGCAGCACCTTCTGCGTCAAACATCATGATCAGCGAGCCGGTTTCCACTTTGTCACCGGTTGCGATTTTGATCTCTTTTACTACGCCGGCCTGCGGCGAAGGCACTTCCATAGAGGCTTTATCGCCTTCTACAGTGATCAGCGACTGCTCGGCTTCCACCTTATCGCCAACCTTGACCAGAATTTCGGTGACTTCAACTTCGTCTGACCCGATATCCGGTACCTTGATTTCAATAGCCATTACTCTGTTACCTCTTAAGCCAGACGCGGGTTAACTTTATCGGCATCGATCTTGAACTTCACGATCGCATCCGCCACGACTTTCTTATCGATTTCGCCACGTTTAGCCAGTTCACCCAGCGCGGCTACCACAACGTATGCTGCATCCACTTCAAAGTGGTGACGCAGATTTTCACGGCTGTCAGAGCGGCCAAAGCCGTCGGTGCCCAGCACACGGTAATCGCTTGAAGGCACGTAGCTGCGAACCTGCTCAGCAAACAGCTTCATGTAGTCGGTTGATGCGACAGCGGGTGCTTCGTTCATCACCTGAGCGATGTAAGGCACACGCGGCGCTTCTGTCGGATGCAGCATGTTCCAGCGCTCACAATCCTGACCATCGCGGGCCAGTTCGGTGAACGAGGTGACGCTGTAAACGTCCGAACCGATGCCGTAATCAGCCGACAGGATCTGCGCGGCTTCACGCACATGGCGCAGGATAGAACCTGAACCCAACAGCTGAACTTTACCTTTGCTACCGTCTACGGTTTCCAGCTTGTAGATACCTTTACGGATACCTTCTTCGGCACCTTTCGGCATCGCTGGCATGTGGTAGTTTTCGTTCAGCGTAGTGATGTAGTAATAAATGTTTTCCTGCGCTTCACCGTACATGCGTACCAGACCGTCGTGCATGATGACAGCCACTTCGTAGGCATACGCCGGATCGTAGGAGATACAGTTTGGAATGGTCAGTGACTGAATATGGCTGTGACCATCTTCATGCTGCAGACCTTCACCATTTAGCGTAGTACGGCCTGAGGTACCGCCGACCAGGAAGCCGCGCGCCTGCTGGTCACCCGCCAGCCACATCAAATCACCAATGCGCTGGAAGCCAAACATCGAATAATAGATGTAGAATGGAATCATCGGCAGGTTGTTGGTGCTGTATGAGGTCGCCGCCGCCAGCCAGGACGATCCTGCGCCCAGCTCGTTGATCCCTTCCTGCAGAATCTGACCTTTCTCGTCTTCTTTATAGTAAGCCACCTGCTCGCGGTCCTGCGGCGTGTACTGCTGACCGTTCGGGCTGTAGATACCAATCTGACGGAACAGGCCTTCCATACCAAAGGTACGGGCTTCATCGGCAAGAATCGGCACCAGACGATCTTTAATCGACTTGTTCTTCAGCATCACATTCAGCGCACGCACAAACGCGATGGTGGTAGAGATCTCTTTGTTCTGCTCTTCCAGCAGCGCACTGAACTCTTCCAGCGCCGGCATTTCCAGCTTTTCCGTGAAGCTAGGCTGACGTGAAGGCAGGTAACCGCCTAACTTCTCGCGCTGACCATGCAGGTAATTGTACTCTTCGGAACCTTTCTCAAAGGTGATGTAAGGCAGCGACTCAATTTTGTCGTCTTCGACCGGCACGTTGAAACGATCACGGATATAGCGTACGCCATCCATGTTCATCTTCTTCACCTGGTGCGCGATGTTCTTGCCTTCTGCGGTGTCACCCATACCGTAACCTTTGATGGTATGAGCCAGAATCAGAACCGGCTTGCCTTTGGTGTCCTGCGCTTTTTTCAGTGCCGCGTAAATTTTCTTCGGATCGTGACCACCACGGTTCAGTGACCAAATCTCATCGTCTGACCAGTCTTTCACCAGCGCAGCGGTTTCCGGATATTTACCGAAGAAGTGCTCACGCACGTAGGCACCATCACGCGATTTAAACGTCTGGTAGTCGCCGTCGACGGTTTCGTTCATCAGTTGGATCAGTTTACCGCTGGTGTCATTGCGCAGCAGTTCATCCCAACGACCGCCCCAGATAACCTTGATCACTTCCCAGCCAGCACCGGCAAAAATGCCTTCCAGCTCGTTGATGATCTTACCGTTACCGGTGACCGGTCCATCCAGACGCTGCAGGTTACAGTTGATGATAAAGACCAGGTTATCCAGTTTTTCACGGGTCGCGATAGTGATCGCACCTTTGGATTCTGGTTCATCCATCTCGCCGTCGCCCAGGAACGCGTAAACGGTCTGGCCAGAGGTGTCTTTCAGACCACGGTGTTCCAGGTACTTCAGGAACTTAGCCTGATAGATAGCGTTGAGTGGGCCCAGGCCCATTGAAACGGTCGGGAACTGCCAGAACTCCGGCATCAGTTTTGGATGCGGATAAGAAGACAGGCCTTTGCCATCGACTTCCTGACGGAAGTTATTCATCTGCTCTTCGGTCAGACGGCCTTCCAGGAAAGCACGGGCATAGATACCCGGAGAAATGTGGCCCTGGAAGTACACCAGATCGCCGCCATCTTTCTCACTGCGCGCGCGGAAGAAGTGGTTAAAACACACTTCATAGATAGTGGCAGAAGACTGGAAGGAGGACATGTGGCCGCCAAGCTCCAGATCTTTCTTCGATGCGCGCAACACCGACATGATGGCGTTCCAGCGGATAGCGGATCGGATACGACGTTCAAGTGAGGTGTTGCCCGGATATTCCGGTTCATCTTCAACGGCAATAGAGTTGATATAGTTACTGATAGCGGCAGCACCGCCAGCAACTTTCACACCGCCTTTACGGGCTGCACTCAGCACCTGATCAATCAGATACTGTGCACGTTCAACACCTTCTTCACGGATGACCGATTCGATCGCCTGTAGCCAGTCACGAGTTTCAATCGGATCCACGTCATTGTGTAAACGTTCTGACATGGGGGTATTCCTTATCTGTGTCTAATACGTTGAAAAATCGGGAGCCTGTTAACGTCAGGGAGACAGGCTCGTCGCACATGTCCGCACGATCTTTGCCGCGCGTTATTCCTTACGTTGCTGTAAACGACGTAGGGAGCGTTCTCGACGGCTCTGCTCCCGACTTCTGTCCAGCAAGATTTCCTCAATGAACGCCAGGTGACGGTGTGATGCCTCGCGTGCTTGTTCTGGCTCACGAGCCACAATCGCCTCAAAAATTCTGGCGCGGTGACCGCTCACTTTCGCCAGCATTTCCCGGCGAGAGTAGAGCAATTCAAAATTCTGTCGGACATTCTGTTCCAGCATAGGGCCCATTGATCGTAGCAAATGCAAAAGCACGACATTATGGGCCGCTTCTGTGACAGCGATCTGATACTTCATCACTGCGTCTGCTTCAGCGTCGAGATCGCCGCTGTCCTGCGCCTGTTGGATATGAAGATGACAGTCGCGAATACGCTGCAAATCTTCTTCTGTGCCACGCAGTGCCGCATAGTAAGCCGCAATGCCTTCTAAAGCGTGGCGCGTTTCCAGCAGATCAAACTGAGATTCCGGATGTTCGGCGAGTAGCTCTACGAGTGGATCGCTCATGCTCTGCCAGAGATGTTTTTGTACGAATGTTCCGCCGCCCTGACGGCGTAGTAACAATCCTTTCGCTTCTAATCGCTGGATTGCCTCACGGAGAGACGGACGTGAAACATCGAATTGTTTGGCGAGTTCGCGCTCGGGGAGCAACTTCTCTCCCGGCTGCAGCGTCCCTTCCATAATGAGGGATTCCAGTTGCTGCTCAATCGCATCGGAGAGTTTGGGTTGACGAATCTTGCTATAAGCCATCTTCCCTTCTTAAAGTATGCCGGTCAAACAAAGTAAATTGGTAATACCAATTCAAAAAAGGTGCCCGTAAAGTAACAAAGTATTCACCTTGTGTCTATACGGCATCTGTGACACTTCAGTGAAGGAATGCGGGATGCGCGCGTTAAATCCAGAGATAAAAGTGGAGAATCAGGCCATACCTGGACGTTAATTTTTTTTAACCTTTACCAAAAATTACACAGCATGTATGACTAAACCGATTTAGCCATCAGCGCCTGGTCAGCGCAGTTTGCTGCCGTTTTTCTCATCGGGGGCTAATAAGACGGCAGACCGTTTGATTCTTTTTAAGCCAACTCGTACCGGGGCTGGCGAAAGCAGGTGCAAAGCCCTGCGCTTATCACTATTCTGTTGGTCAGGTTACAGCTGGCGGCATTACGCAAGTCTGACACCTTAAAAACATCAGTCTTAAGTGTATTTAATTCTTTACAGTCAGCACATTCTGAAGCGAAGAATAACAACATCATGAGGTGTGTATGGAACAACAGCACGGTGAATCGCTGAAGCGCGGTTTAAAAAATCGCCATATACAGTTGATCGCCTTGGGCGGTGCAGTGGGAACCGGCCTGTTTCTGGGCAGCGCGTCGGTCATCAAATCCGCAGGTCCCGCCGTTATTTTAGGCTATGCGATTGCCGGGTTTATCGCCTTTCTTATCATGCGTCAGTTGGGTGAAATGGTGGTCGAGGAGCCCGTTGCCGGGAGCTTCAGCCACTTTGCCTATAAATACTGGGGAAATTTTGCCGGTTTCGCCTCTGGCTGGAACTACTGGGTGCTGTATGTGCTGGTCGCCATGGCGGAGCTGAGTGCCGTCGGTAAATACATTCAGTTCTGGGCGCCCGATTTTCCCACCTGGGCATCAGCCGCTATCTTCTTCGTGCTGATTAATGCCATTAACCTGACGAACGTTAAAGTGTTTGGTGAAATGGAGTTCTGGTTTGCCATTATTAAAGTTATCGCGGTGATTGCGATGATCCTGTTTGGCGGCTGGTTACTGTTCAGTGGTACCGGTGGGCCGCAGGCAACCGTGCGTAACCTGTGGGAACACGGCGGCTTTATGCCGAATGGCCTCGGTGGGCTGGTGATGGTTATGGCGATTATCATGTTCTCCTTTGGCGGTCTGGAACTGGTCGGGATTACGGCGTCAGAAGCGGACAATCCTGAAACCACGATTCCAAAAGCCACCAACCAGGTGCTGTGGCGGATCCTGATTTTCTATATCGGCTCGCTGGCAGTGCTGCTGTCATTAATGCCGTGGACGCGCGTGACTGAAGATACCAGCCCCTTTGTGTTTATCTTCCACGAACTGGGCGATGCCATGGTTGCCAATGCACTGAACGTGGTGATCCTCACCGCCGCACTGTCGGTCTATAACAGCTGCGTTTACTGTAACAGCCGCATGTTGTTTGGTCTGGCACAGCAGGGGAATGCGCCAAAAGCGCTGCTGAACGTGGACCGCCGCGGTGTGCCCGTGATGAGTATTCTGGTGTCAGCCGTCGCCACCGCGCTGTGCGTGCTGCTGAACTTCCTGATGCCGGGTGAGGCGTTTGGTCTGCTGATGTCGCTGGTCGTGTCTGCGCTGGTCATCAACTGGGCGATGATTAGCCTGGCGCACCTGAAATTCCGTAAAAAGAAAAACCAGCAGGGCGTTACCACCCGTTTCAAAGCGGTACTGTACCCTCTGGGTAACTGGGTTTGCCTGATCTTCCTGGCTGGCATCCTGGTCCTGATGGCGATGACGCCAGGCATGGCCATTTCCGTATGGCTCATTCCTGTCTGGCTGATCATCCTGGCTATTGGCTATTTCATCAAGAATAAGACGCAAAAAGCCTGACGGCATTGCCTGCCCGCCGACAGAAAACGGCGGGCAGGCAGTCGGTAAACCCGACCCTGCTCACACTTCTCCCTGCACGGCTGTTTTGTCCATCATCCCAACAATTTCGTGCCGCGCCGCCTGTGGATTAAACATTAATAATCCTTTTATGTTTAATTCCTCTGCAGGTTACAACAATGACAGATAACCCCCTCTCATTCAGAGAAAAGCTGGGCTATGGCATGGGTGATGCGGGGTGCAACATGATCGGTGGCGCTGTCATGCTGTTCCTCAGCTATTTCTATACCGACGTTTTTGGCTTAGCACCGGCCTTAGTGGGCGTGCTGTTACTCTCGGTGCGCATTCTGGATGCCATCACCGACCCGATAATGGGCGCGATAGCTGACCGTACCAAAAGCCGCTGGGGACGTTTCCGTCCCTGGTTACTGTGGGTGTCAGTGCCCTACGTTATATTCAGTGTACTGATGTTTACCACGCCAGACTGGAGCTATCCCAGCAAGGTCGTCTGGGCCTTTACCACCTACTTTTTCATGTCCCTGGCCTATACCGCCATTAATATCCCCTACTGCTCGCTGGGTGGCGTCATGACTAACGATCCCGGTGAGCGTGTCTCCTGCCAGTCGTACCGGTTTGTCATGGTCGGCATTGCCACCCTGATTCTGTCACTGTCGTTGCTGCCGATGGCGGAATGGTTTGGCGGTGAGAACAAGGCGCGGGGTTATCAGATGGCGATGGCTGTGCTGGCCCTGGTGGGACTGGCAATGTTTCTGTTCTGCTTCGCCACCGTGCGGGAACGTATTCAGCCTGCCGTCCCTACTCATGATGAGCTGAAAAACGATTTGCGTGATGTGTGGAAGAACGATCAGTGGGTGCGCATCTTGCTGTTGACACTTTGCAATGTCTGCCCGGGTTTTATTCGTATGGCAGCAACCCTGTATTACGTGACCTGGGTCATGGGACAAACGGCGCACTTTGCCACGCTGTTTATCAGCCTGGGCGTGGTTGGCATGATGCTGGGTAGCACGCTGGCAAAAGTCCTTACCGAGCGCTGGTGTAAGTTGAAAGTCTTTTTCTGGACCAATATCGCCCTTGCCCTGTTCTCCTGCGGTTTCTACTGGCTTGATCCCCACGCCACCGTGACAGTCGTTATCGCTTACTTTCTGCTGAATGTCCTTCATCAAATTCCCTCCCCTTTACACTGGTCTTTGATGGCGGATGTGGACGATTACGGTGAATGGAAAACCGGTAAGCGTATTACCGGCATCAGCTTTTCAGGCAATCTGTTCTTTCTCAAGGTCGGACTGGCCGTCGCGGGGGACGATGGTCGGTTTTCTGCTCTCGGCTTACGGTTATGATGCAGGTGCGAAACAGCAATCGGCTCACGCGCTTAACGGCATTGTCCTGCTGTTTACCGTTATCCCCGGGGCTGGCTATTTGATTACCGCGGGCGTGGTGCGACTGATGAAAGTGGATCGCACATTAATGCAAACCATTCAACGCGATCTTGCCCTCCGCCAGATTCAGGCGCACGAAAAACACCCTACCGAGCTTCCGACTGGAGAGTTGAAATGAGCGAAAACTGGCCCAACCCCTTTATTGAACGGCGCGCCGATCCGTTTATCCTGCGCCACGGAGAACACTATTACTTTATTGCTTCCGTACCGGAATATGATCGTCTTGAGCTACGTCGTGCCAGCACGCTAACGGCCTTACGCACCGCGACACCGGTCGTGGTCTGGCGTAAACCCGATATTGGGCCGTTCAGTGAGCTGATCTGGGCACCGGAGTTGCATCGTATTGAGGAACACTGGGTTATCTATTTTGCCGCAGCGCCTTCGCGCGATATCAAAGATGGCTTGTTTCAGCACCGGATGTACGCGCTGGTGTGCAACGATGACGACCCGCTCAGTGGCCACTGGCAGCCCCCGCGCCAGGTGTTAAGTCATCTCGACAGTTTTGCGCTGGATGCCACCCACTTTGTTCACCAGGGGAAAAACTGGTACTTATGGGCGCAGAAAGATCCTGCAATTCCAGGGAATTCCAACCTCTATCTGGCTGAATTGCGTAATCCATGGACGCTCAAAGGTAAACCGGTGATGCTGAGCCGTCCTGAATATGAATGGGAGTGCGCGGGGTTTAGCGTCAACGAAGGCGCGGCCGCGATAGTGCATGGTGACTGGCTGTTTATTACCTATTCTGCCAGCGCAACGGATGAAAACTACTGCATGGGCCTGCTTTCCATTCCGCGTGATGCCGATCCGCTGAACGCGATGGCCTGGCAGAAATCAGCGCGTCCGGTCTTTGCAACCAGTTGGGAAAACCGCCAGTATGGACCGGGACACAGTTGTTTTACTCAGGATGAGAACGGGCGCGATCTGCTGGTCTATCACGCACGCAATTATACAGAAATTGAGGGCGATCCCCTTTGGGACGGTAATCGCCATACGCGTCTGAAATATTTTCACTGGCGTGAGGATGGCACACCCGACTTCGGGGTTCCCCCTGCCGACTACACCAACGTGCCGTAAATGGTCAGCAACGCCACAACCACCACCAGCACCAGCGAAATGCGCTTCGCCAGCGCCACGGCGACACGTGGCGTTGCGACCTTATCGCTGTGCGGATCGCGAGCCAGCGAAAACTGCGCCAGCGTGGTTAAAACCTGGTACTGCGAGTGGTGCCTGTCCGTCAGCGAGGCAAACCAGGCAGGCAAGGCTTTCTCACCGTGCCCCAGCAGCGCATAGGCAACGCCCGCCAGCCGCACCGGGAGCCAGTCAACCACATGCAGAATGCTGTCCACGCCAGACTGAGAGCGGGCCATGGGCGTGCAGTGTTTTGCCAGCCAGCTTTGCCAGGCGCGTAAAAACGCATACCCCACGAGCAACACCGGTCCCCAGGCACCGCCCACCACGAACCAAAACATCGGTGCCAGATAGAAACGGAAGTTAATCCAGATGAGCGCATTCTGAAGCTCACGAAGGAATTCGCGTTCGCTGCACTCAACAGGCACACCGTGGATCAGGGTTAACTCTGCCGCCATGGCCTGATGTGCCGCGGCGTCATCACGACTCGCCGCCTGCAAATACGTATGATAGTGCTGACGCACCACACCCGCTCCGATGCACAGTAACCCCACCACGATCCAGAACAGAAGCTGAGGAATACCAAACAAAATGCCTTTCAGGCTCCCGACCACCAGCGCGGTCAGGCCCATCGCGATAATCAGCATCAGCAGTGTGCGCATCACCGAAAAGTGCTGACGGCGACGAAACACAGGCTCCAGCCGGTGATCCAGTTGCCAGTGCTCCCCCAGCTTAAACAGCCGTTCCCAACCTAAAACCAGTAACAAGGTAAATAACGTCATAGTTACTCCAATTTTTGTTGCTGTAACCGCTGTTTAAAATCGTCCCAGTCAAACGCCGGGCCGGGATCGGTTTTCCGTCCCGGTGCAATATCACTGTGGCCGGTAATGCGCGCAGGCGTTAACGGATAATGGGCTAACAACGTCTGCGTGACCTGATGCAGAGCGGCGTATTGTGCCTCGGTATAAGGTTCAATATCCGTGCCCTCCAGTTCAATGCCAATTGAAAAGTCGTTGCAGTTTTCCCGCCCCTCAAACTGCGAGATGCCAGCGTGCCAGGCACGTTTATCAAAGGGAACATATTGCACGATTTCGCCATCACGTCGGATAAGGCAGTGCGCCGCAACGCGCAGATGAGCAATCTCAGCAAAGTAGGGATGCGCGTCGGCAGGCAGCGTGCCGGTGAACAGTTTATCAATCCACGGGCCGCCGAATTCGCCGGGCGGCAGGCTGATATTGTGAATGACCAGAAGGGATGGCGCTTCGTTATGCGGCCGATCATTACAATGGGGGGACGGCACCTGTCGCACACCGGACAGCCAACCTTTTTCTACTTTCATGCTGGATTCTCTTCGCAGGACCGGTTTGAGAATAGCATGAATTTTAAGGGATTATTGCGTCAAAATGCGTTGCACTATCGGGCTGATAAACGCACATGTTAAGTATACTAAACAAAAAGTGACTAAGGACTGGTGCCTTCGCGCTATTCAGGCTATGGTAATCGCCTCTGTTACCTGACATTTACTGGAGCGGAACGCGTATGTCTGTGCGTCGCTATGATCCTGACAGTCGCCATCAGGCGCTGCTTGAACGTATTGAAAATGATATCCCCGAGGCCGTTGAACGCGCATTAAAGGAAGATCTCGGCGGTGAGACAGAGAGCGACCGCGACATTACCGCGCAGCTCCTGCCAGCCGACAGTCGGGCACATGCTCAGGTTATTACCCGTGAAGCCGGTGTTTTTTGTGGTAAACGCTGGGTCGAAGAGGTGTTTAACCAGTTAGGCGCGCACACCGCCCTGACATGGCATGTGGAAGATGGACAACATGTTATCCCGGATCAACCCCTGTTTGAGGTTGACGGGCCAGCCCGCCTGTTGCTGACGGCCGAACGCACCGCATTAAATTTTGTACAAACCTTGTCCGGCGTCGCCACGGAAGTCAGCCGCTATGTCGCGCTGCTGGAAGGCACACAGACACAGCTTCTGGATACACGCAAAACATTGCCAGGCCTGCGAACAGCGCTGAAATACGCCGTGCTGTGCGGTGGCGGCAGTAATCATCGCCTCGGCCTGTCCGATGCGTTTCTGATTAAAGAAAACCATATTATTGCCAGCGGCTCAATTCGTCAGGCCGTCGAAAAAGCCTTTTGGCTTTATCCGGATGTCCCTGTGGAAGTCGAAGTTGAATCGCTGAAAGAGCTGGAAGAGGCACTGGCTGCGGCGGCCGACATCATCATGCTGGACAATTTTTCCCTTCAGGCGATGCGCGAGGCGGTGAAGATCACGGCTGGTCGTGCGCTACTGGAGGTGTCAGGCAACGTCACCGAAACGACGATTCGGGACATCGCCGAGACCGGTGTGGATTATGTCTCTGTCGGCGCGCTGACCAAGCATGTGCGTGCTCTGGATCTGTCGATGCGCTTTCAGGCGCAATAATCCCTGTTGCCGTGCCGCCGGCACGGCCTGTTTTGTGCACCAGCATCCAGTGACGTAGTCCTGTTCCTGTAACCCACCAGATTTATTGCCTGCCCTTTTCCACTCTCCGGGTTTCCTGCTGTTATTACCGACAGCGTCTTCCTAGACTGCGGCCTTCTTACTCAGGAGGCACATATGCACTATCAACAAGGATTCACGTTAGTTGAATTAATGATTGTGGTCGGCATCGTGGCGATCCTCAGCGCTATCGGGCTGCCTGCCTATCAAAATTATCTGCAGCGCGCCGCGCTGACCGACATGCTGCAAACCATGGTGCCCTTTAAGACGGCCGTTGAGCTTTGCGCGATTGAACGCGGCGGGCCTGAACAGTGTCAGGCCGGGCAACGCGGTATTCCGCAGGGCACAACATCACGTTACGTGTCGGCGATCACCGTGGTCAACGGCATGATTACCCTGACCGGGCAGGAGAGCCTGAATGGATTAAGCGTAGAAATGCTGCCCGTCTGGGACAGTAACGAAGGCACGCTCGTCTGGCAGCGTACCTGTACCAGCACTAACACCACGTTACGCGACAACTGTCAGGAACAATTCCGCTTTGACAGTCGTGGGGGCACAAATGAGTAAACCCGACGATGCGGTAGCACTGATCTGTCAGCGCTACCGCGCCATCATCCTCGACCACAACGCGACGCATTTACGTCTTGCTGTCGCTGAGCAGGTTCCGCCAGGACTGGCCGAAGCCCTGCGATTTGCCAGCCCGTGTCAGATCGCTATTGAGTGCTGGCCGCAGGCCCGGCTCGAACAGGCTGAAGCGATGCATAGCCCCTTGTGTGCTAAAGAGGGTGCCGCCACAGAATCGGCAATCGATACCGCCAGCCAGCTTCTGCATCAGGCCGCACAGCGGCGGGCCTCAGACATCCATATTGAGCCTTATCAGCAAAGCCTGCGTATTCGTCTGCGCATTGACGGCGTGTTGCATCCCCTGCCCCTGCAACGGGACATACAGCCAGCGGCTCTGCTGGCGCGGCTTAAAATTTTGGCCGGACTGGATATTGCCGAACGTCGTCTGCCACAGGACGGTCAGTTCAGCCATGAGATTGACGGTCAGGTCGCTTCCTTTCGGCTCTCAACGTTGCTGACGCAGGGCGGAGAGAAAGCCGTCGTACGTTTGCTGCAGCGGGAAGGCGCTACACTGTCCCTGGACTCGCTGGGCTTACCCGCGGCACCGCTGCGCCTGCTCAAGGCTGCGCTGGCACAGCCCCAGGGCCTGATTCTGGTCACGGGCCCAACCGGCAGTGGAAAAACGTTTACCCTTTACAGCGGACTGAGCGCGATTAATCAGCCCGGAAAGAACATTTGCAGTGTGGAAGATCCCATTGAGATCCCTTTGCCGGGCATCAATCAGACGCAAATTAATCCAAAGTATGGGCTCGATTTTAATCGCGTGTTACGCGCGCTGCTTCGCCAGGATCCGGATGTCATCATGATAGGCGAAATACGTGACGGCGAGACCGCTGAAATTGCCGTAAAAGCCGCGCAAACCGGTCATCTTGTCCTCTCGACTTTGCACACTAACTCAACGGCTGAAACGCTAACGCGCTTACGCCAGATGGGCATTCCTGGTTATTTACTGGGCTCAGCGTTGCGCCTGATTATTGCTCAGCGCCTGGTCAGACGCCTGTGTCCGCACTGTCGTGAACCTGCACAGGCCGTGGCACATCTCCCGGCGTCAGTCTGGCCAGGCACGTTAAAAACCTGGCGGGCACCGGGTTGCGATCACTGCTTTTCGGGTTATTTTGGCCGTCTGGCTTTATTCGAAATCCTGCCCGTTACAGCCAAACTGCAAAATGCTATCGCCGCCGAAATGCCTCTGGAGGAGGTATTGGCGCTGGCAAAACAGCAAGGGATGCGCACGCTACAGGCTTCGGGGCTGGACGCTGTCAGCCGCGGCGAAACCTCTCTGGAGGAGATGCAGCGCGTTATTGGGCTCGAATCATGACGCACCTTTTTCTTTATCGCTGGTATGCCGTAGATACACAGGGCAGACTGCAAACGGGTTATCATCTGGCCCCCGACAGTGAGACGCTGTCTGACGACCTTTCGCGTCGGCACTTAGTGCCGGTGAGCGAGAAGCGGGAAAAAGTGATGCGACGACGTGACTGGCGGTCACAGCATAAAATTGATTTCATTCGCCAGCTCGCCACCCTGCTAAAGGCGGGCCTTCCTTTATCGCAAAGCCTTGATCTGCTGGCATCAGGTCACCCGCACGCCGCCTGGCGGGCGTTGATGCAGGCCTTACAGCATCACGTCTTGCGTGGCGAGCCATTTTCGCAGGCATTACGCCAGTGGCCAGAGGTTTTTCCGCCACTTTTCGCTGCGCTAATGGCGGTCGGCGAGCTGACCGGCCAGCTGGATATCTGCTGCGAACAACTGGCGCAGCAACAAACACGCCAGCAGCATTTGCGCGCTAAGGTTCTGAAAGCCCTGCGTTATCCCCTGTTTATTCTGTTCGTGGCGTTGGCCGTCACCTGCGGTATGTTGCTGTTTGTCTTGCCGGAGTTTGTTTCCGTCTATGCCTCGTTTGGCGCGCCTTTACCCGCCTTCACCGCCGCCGTTATCACCGTGTCCGACGCATTACAGGCGGGCGGATTGCCGCTAATCGGGGGCATTGCCCTGCTGTCGACGGGCTGGTACCACGCGCGACGGCGCTCTGAAAACTGGCAGCGCTGTGAGCAACGCGCCCTGCTGCGTGTGCCGGTTATCGCCGGGCTATGGCAGGGTAGTCAACTGACGCAAATCTACAGTGTGTTGCAACTGACCCAGCAGGCAGGATTAACCCTGCTCCAGGGACTTGATGCGGCCTGTGTCACGTTGTCATCGCGGCTGTGGCAGGATGCCATCAAGGCTATTCAGCAGCACATTGCGCAAGGCAATCCTCTGCATCAGGCGTTGCACGCGCATCCCCTGTTTACGCCACTTTGTCGTCAGTTGATTCGTGTGGGCGAAGAGTCAGGCGCACTGGATGTGATGCTGGCGCGTCTGGCTGAATGGCATGAAAGAGAAACGCTGACGCGGGCTGATAATCTGGCCGCCTCGCTGGAGCCCGTGATGATGGTGGTGATTGGCGGCATTGTCGGCACACTGGTGATCGCCATGTATCTGCCTGTGTTTGGGCTAGGTGAGGCCATGCAGTAAAGGTACTCCGTTCCTTTACTGCATGCTGAGCAGACAGGGTTAACGGGAAAAGATGCGGTTTTCCTGCTCGGCCACCCGAATAAACGTGGTGCGCTTGGTTAACTCTTTTAGCCGCTCAGCTCCCACATAGGTGCAGGCAGAACGAAGCCCGCCGAGAATATCGCGAAGGGTTTCTTCTACTGGTCCGCGCAAGGGGAGTTTCACTGTCTTCCCTTCTGCCGCACGATATTCCGCCACGCTTCCCGCATGACGTTTCATTGCGGATTCTGAGCTCATGCCGTAAAACAGCATAAACCGCTCGCCGTTTTCTTCTGTAATTCGGCCTTCGCACTCATCATGTGCCGCCAGCATACCGCCCAGCATGACAAAATCCGCGCCGCCACCAAACGCTTTGGCGATATCACCCGGCACAGCGCATCCGCCATCGCTGACGATTTGCCCACTCAGGCCGTGCGCCGCATCGGCGCACTCAATCACGGCAGAGAGCTGCGGATATCCCACGCCGGTTTTGACGCGCGTGGTGCAGACTGAGCCCGGTCCAATCCCCACCTTCACGATATCGGCTCCGGACAGGATTAGCTCTTCGACCATTTCCCCCGTGACGACGTTACCCGCACAAATCGTTTTGCCCGGGAAGATCTCACGCGCACGCTTCAGGAAATCGACAAAGTGCTCAGAATAACCATTGGCAACGTCAATACAGATGAACTGCAGGTCATCGCAAATGGCCATGACCGCGATAAGTTTGGTGAGATCGGCGTCTGAGGTGCCGGTAGATACCATCACATATTTCAGTACTGATGCCGGTACGCGTTGAACAAATGCCCGCCAGTCTTCCACACTGTAGTGTTTGTGTACGGCTGTTAAGACATTGAAACTGGCCAGCGCCTCGGCCATTGAAAAAGTCCCCACCGTATCCATGTTGGCAGCGATAACAGGTACGCCGCGCCAGTCCAGGCCGGAGTGTTTGAACGTAAAGCTGCGATCCAGTTCGACCTGAGATCGGCTTTTCAGCGTGGAGCGCTTTGGACGAATCAGTACGTCTTTAAAGCCCAGTTTCAAATCTTCTTCAATGCGCATACATAGTGTCCTGGTAAGAGGTTATTCATCGCCATGAAGGGCGTTATCACAAAGCCAGTCACCTCATGATACGCGCCATTTGCACCGCAACAAGAGTGCGAATTTCACTTTATTTACGCTACAATCCATCAGATTCGACGGCGTCTTTCTAACGAAATCGGACGCGCAACATGATCGTGTCGTAACGCTTTGGCTTACCTGTGACTGAACGACTAAGAGAGTGAGAGTGAGAGATACGCCCTACACGGTGGCGCTGACCGGTGGCATTGGCAGCGGCAAGAGCACTATTGCCGCGTACTTTGCTGCAGAAGGCGTCACGATCATTGACGCTGATGTCATTGCCCGCGAGGTCGTCGAGCCGGGCACGCCTGCTCTGCAGGCGATTGTTGCACGCTATGGTGACAGTATTCTGACCGATCAGGGAACACTACAACGTGCGCGCTTAAGAGAGATTATTTTTGCGGCACCTGATGAAAAAAACTGGCTAAACGCGCTGCTTCATCCCCTGATTAACGCCCGCACACAGCAGCTTAAAGCGCAGGCGACCTCACCTTATGTCCTGTGGGTCGTGCCGTTGCTGGTTGAAAACCAGCTCCAGCACCAGGCCGATCGGGTTTTGGTTATCGACACCGATGAAGAAACACAGCTGAAACGTACGCTCGCACGCGACAACGTTTCTCCTGAGCAGGCTAAACGCATTCTTGCGGCACAGGCGACGCGCCAACAGCGCCTCGCCTGTGCCGATGATATTATTGATAACAGTGGCGCGCCTGAAAATGCGCTACCCCAGGTTGCCAGACTTCATCAGCATTATCTGAAGCTTGCGGCAGCGAAACAGGATTAATCCATGAGTACAGTCGTTCTGTTTGAACATCCACTGAATGAAAAAATGCGCACCTGGCTGCGTGTCGAATTCCTGATCGATCAGTTGCATCAGGTTACGCCATTGGAAAATACCGCCACGGCACTGACTTTTTTTCGTCTGATCGGCGAACTGCTGGATATCTTTGAACGCGGCGACATGCGCACCGAGTTGCTGAAAGAACTTGAGCGTCAGCAAACCAAACTGCGCGCGTGGGCGGATGTGCCCGGCGTCGATATGTCCGTGGTGGATGCATTGCGCGACAAACTAAAAGCACAATCTGTTCTGCTTAACAGTGCGCCACGTATGGGGCAGCAACTGAGGGAAGATCGTCTGATTGCTCTGGTTCGTCAGCGGCTCAGTATTCCGGGCGGGTGCTGCAGTTTCGATCTGCCTGGTCTGCACATCTGGCTGCATCTGCCGCAGACAACTCGTGATGCGCAGGTGACAAGCTGGATGGAAACCCTGATACCGCTGCACAGCACACTGGCCATGTTGCTCGATTTAATCCGTCAGTCGGGCACTTACCGTTTACAAACCAGTCTGAACGGTTTTTATCAGGATAATGCCGAAGGCGCCGATCTTCTGCGTCTGCAACTGGACATAGAGGACGCACTTTATCCTCAGGTATCCGGTCATAAGAGCCGTTTTGCGATACGTTTTATGCCACTGGACAGTGAGCGCGGTGAAGTCCCTGCGCGCCTCAACTTCCAACTGGCCTGTTGTTAGAGGTGAACATGCAGGAAGAAATTATGACCGTTAACTGTCCGCAGTGCGGTAAAACGGTTATCTGGGATGAACTGAGCCCGTGGCGGCCGTTTTGCAGCAAACGTTGTCAGTTAATTGACCTTGGCGAATGGGCTGCGGAAGAAAAGCGCATACCCAGCAGCGATGAATTGAACGACAGTGACAACTGGAGTGAAGAAGAACGCTAAGTCACGCGGTGGGGCATAATGCCCCACCCTGTTACAGTTCGCCTGCCACCAGACGCGCTATCAGTTCATGATTTGCCGCCGGAAATTCTTCAGCGATCAGCGCCCGCTGTTCGACCCAACGCTGTGGCTGACCTTCTTTGCCCCAGGGTTCACCTTTCCAGCCTTCGACCAGGAAAAAATGCAGCGTCACACGCAGATCGTCATAGGTATGATCTTTGATGCCAATGGCGCGGGCATCAGTCACCTCAATGCCGGTTTCTTCGAGCAGTTCGCGCACTAAACCCTGCTCAGGGCTTTCACCCGCTTCAATTTTACCGCCGGGAAATTCCCACTTATTGGCCATGTAGGAGGAAGCCGCACGCTGGGCAAGAAAAATGTGTTTATCAGCATTGCGGATAATGCCGACGGCAACCTGCAGGTGCTTCATGAAGGTATCCTGAAGAGTAGGTGAATGAGCGCTGATTCTAAAACATGTTAAGCGGGTTGTTAACCGCGCCATCGTTCAGCGGACAAAAAGCCAAAAAAAGGAGCCAGAGGCTCCTTTTCAGTCAACACGTTATCAGGCCAGGCGACCATGACACTGTTTGTATTTCTTACCTGAACCGCATGGGCAAGGATCGTTACGTCCGACTTTACGCTCGCCGCCCTGCTGGGCAAGCGACTCGGCCGCCAGCACATCTTCGCTGACATGGCTGAGATGCTGCTGCTGCGCCAGACGCTCTGCCTCTTCGCGACGTTGCTGCTCCATCGCTTCCACTTCTTCTGGCATTCGCACCTGCACCTTGCTCAGTGTGCTGATTACTTCATACTTCAGCGTTTCAAGCATGGCGGCAAACATGGCAAACGATTCACGTTTATATTCCTGCTTCGGATCTTTCTGCGCGTAGCCACGTAAGTGGATGCCCTGACGCAGATAATCCATTGCCGCCAGGTGCTCTTTCCACAGGGAGTCCAGCGTTTGCAGCATCACGCCTTTCTCAAAGTTATGCATCATCTCCGCGCCCACGATCTCTTCTTTCGCCGCATAGCTATCGGCAGCGTGTTTCATAATGCGCTCACGCAGCGTCTCTTCATGCAGGTCCGGTTCTTTATCCAGCCATTCACTGATTGGCAGATCCAGATCGAAATCGTTACGCAGGCGCTCTTCCAGTCCCGGTACGTCCCACATTTCTTCCAGTGACTGCGGTGGAATGTAGCTGTCGATAATCGATTTATAGACGTCTTCGCGAATACTGTTGATGGTATCGGAGACATCAGAAACATCCAGCAGCTCATTACGCTGGCTATAGATCGCGCGGCGTTGGTCATTCGCCACATCATCGTATTCCAGCAGTTGCTTACGAATATCGAAGTTACGGCTTTCCACTTTACGCTGTGCGTTGGCAATGGCTTTGGTTACCCACGGGTGCTCAATGGCCTCGCCCGGTTTCATTCCCAGCTTGCGCATCATGTTAGAAACACGATCAGAGGCAAAAATACGCATCAGCGCATCTTCCATTGACAGGTAGAAACGTGAAGAACCCGCGTCCCCCTGACGACCCGCACGACCGCGCAGCTGGTTGTCAATACGACGCGATTCATGGCGTTCCGTACCGACGATATGTAAGCCACCTGACGCCAGCACGGCATCATGGCGAACCTGCCAGGCCGCTTTAATCGCCTCGATCTGCTCTTCAGTCGGATCCTGCAGCTCAGCGACTTCGGCATGCCAGCTACCGCCCAGCATAATATCGGTACCACGGCCCGCCATGTTGGTGGCGATGGTCACGGCACCCGGCTGACCAGCCTGAGCAACAATATCCGCTTCGCGGGCGTGGAATTTGGCGTTCAGAACATTGTGCTTAATGCCTGCGCGTGTCAGCTCGTTTGATACAACTTCTGACTTCTCGATCGAAATCGTACCTACCAGTACCGGTTGCCCTTTCGCGGTACGTTCGCGAATATCCTCAATAATGGCATCGATCTTCTCTTTCTCTGTCATGTAGACCAGATCGGCCAGATCTTTACGCACCATCGGACGGTTGGTTGGCACAACGATGGTATCGAGCTTGTAGATGGAGCTGAACTCAAACGCTTCTGTATCAGCCGTACCCGTCATACCGGCCAGCTTTTCATAGAGGCGGAAGTAGTTCTGGAAGGTGATCGATGCCAGCGTCTGGTTTTCGTTCTGGATTTCAACGCCTTCTTTGGCTTCAACGGCCTGATGCAGACCATCAGACCAGCGACGTCCTTGCATGGTACGACCGGTATGCTCATCGACAATGATGACTTCGCCATCTTTAACGATGTAATCAACATCGCGCGTGAACAGCGCATGTGCACGCAGCGCAGCCGTCACGTGATGCATCAGCATGATATTCGTCGGTGAATAGAGGGATTCACCTTCCACCATAATGCCCTGGCTCACCAGCAGCTCTTCGACTTTCACCAGGCCGCGCTCGGTCATGTGCGCCTGACGCGCTTTCTCGTCAACCCAGAAATCGCCTTCACCCTGGAAGTGGTCAGAATCTTCTTTTTCCTGACGGATCAGGTGAGGAATGATTTTGTTCACTTTGGTATAGAGTTCAGAGCTGTCTTCTGCCGGACCTGAGATGATCAGTGGCGTTCGCGCTTCGTCAATGAGGATGGAGTCGACCTCATCCACCAGCGCATAGTGCAGTTTACGCTGTACGCGCTCTTCAGGGCTGAACGCCATGTTGTCGCGCAGATAGTCGAAGCCATATTCGTTGTTCGTACCGTAAGTGATGTCCGCTGCATAGGCTTCACGTTTGGCAACGGAAGGCAGACCTGACATGTTGATACCGACACTCAGACCAAGAAATTCAAACAACGGGCGGTTATTTTCCGCATCACGCTGGGCCAGGTAATCGTTGACGGTAACAACATGAACGCCTTTACCGGTCAGGGCATTCAGGTAGGCTGGCAGCGTTGCCGTAAGCGTTTTACCTTCACCGGTACGCATCTCAGCAATACAGCGGTTGTTGAGTACCATACCGCCAATCAGCTGGACATCAAAGTGACGCATGCCAAAGACGCGTTTACTGGCTTCACGCACGGTTGCAAAGGCTTCCGGAAGTAAACTCTCCAGCGACTCGCCTTTTTTCAGGCGCTCACGGAACAGTTCCGTTTTCGCTTTCAGTTCTTCATCAGAGAGCTTTTCAAAATCCGGTTCCATCTTGTTGATGATATCAACGGTTTTACGCATGCGGCGCAAAGTACGATCATTGCTGCTACCAAAAACCTTGGTTAACATTTTGATTAACATAATAAATATATTCTCAATTCAGCCGAATCGTCGGACTGCGAAATCTAAAAGGGTGTAATGAAAGTGATTAGCAGAACAATGAAGCGGGGCCAGCACGGATACCGTGCACTTTGCCATGCCAGGCTGCTCGCGTCAGGGCAGGCGCGTCAGACACAGGCAGCAGAGACAAACCAAAGGCGTCGTATGTCTGTGCTGTCTGGGAGGTCAATAAGGCATGAAGTGAATCGATTAACGCCAGCTTTTGCGCGGCCAGCGGATGTACCTGCTCTTCCGCCTGAGACTGCGGCGTCAGCGTGAAAGAGAGGTGGCGGATAACCGTGCGAATGGCATGCTGGTGCCAGTAGTCAACCGTAAAACTGGGACGTCGCGAGGCTTCCTGAAGACGAATAAGATGATCGAAACGAACGGCATTGCCGATGAACAGGCTGCTGGCTGAGGATTCGGATCCGGTGTTAAGTTCCGCTGTTTGCGCACACGCCGGCAAGCCGAGACTGGCCGCCACCATTCCCAGCAGGAAATGAGGCCAGAAATAGCGTCTACCTATTTGTCGCCAGCGTAGAAGGATTCCGATCACAATTGTTCCATTGCGCATAACAATTTCATTATTCACTGCTGTTTTCAGCAGCATGCAGCCTGTAAAAGCGCCAGAGATAGTAACACTAATGTGGCGTGCCGACACCTGCGTTTAAAGCGACAACGGAAGAAATCGCACCTGATTGTGCAGCAATTCAGCAATTGTTTGCTTTAGCATGTGAAGAGTGTCGCAACACACAGAGAGCGAGGGCGGGGCAATAAAAAACGGCCGGCGCGACTGACCGGAGAGAGTGTCAGCGCAACCAGCCGTTTTTACGTTCTGATCAGGAATTAAGCCAGAACCAGATTTGGTGCTTTAAACGCCAGCGGCAATTCAGCTTCGTCTTCGAAGGTCGCCCATTCCCAGGCTTCCTGCTTAGCCAAAACGGCCTGCAGCAGTTTGTTGTTCAATGCATGGCCCGATTTGTACGCGGTAAACGCGCCGATAATGTTATGGCCACACATAAACAGATCGCCGATAGCGTCCAGCATTTTGTGACGGACAAACTCGTCTTCAAAACGCAGACCTTCTTCATTAAGCACGCGGAAATCATCAAGGCCTATCGCACAATCTAAACTACCGCCCAGGCACAGGCCTTTAGACTGCAGATATTCGATTTCATGCATGAAGCCAAAGGTGCGTGCACGGCTAATCTGACGAACAAACGCTTCGGCAGAGAATTTCATCTGGTAACGCTGAGAGCTGGCATCGATAGCCGGGTGTTTGAAATCAATAGTGAAATCAAGCGAAAAACCGTTATACGGTTTAATTTCCGCCCATTTATCACCATCTTCAACACGCACGGTTTGCTTAACGCGCACAAACTTCTTGGCGCTGCTGAGCTGCTCGATACCTGCATCCATCAGCAGATAGATAAAAGGCGCTGCGCTGCCATCCATAATCGGGATTTCAGGTGCATCGACTTCCACAATAATGTTGTCGATGCCCAGGCCCGCCAGTGCGGCATTCAAGTGTTCAACTGTCGAAATACGCACGCCTTCATCATTCACCAGGCAGGTACTCAGCATGGTGTCGCGCACGTATTTTGCATCAGCCGGAAAATCAACCGGGGGATTCAAGTCGGTGCGACGATAGATGACCCCGGTATTAGCCGGTGCAGGGCGCAACGTCAGGCTGACTTTCTTGCCGGTATGTAAACCGACACCTGTCGCCTGAACAATACGTTTTAATGTCCTTTGTTTGATCATCGTAATTATCTCGCAATATTACTTTCCGACCGCCAGTATACGTTACCAGCGGGCGAACACTTTAGCACAAAGAGCGGGAAAACCCAATTATAAGGTTATTCCTAGTCGGCCTGCTTACGCAAAAACGCCGGTATATCAAGGTAATCTGGCTCTTTGTTCGATTGCGCATTCTGATCGTTCACCACTTTCGCTGCAGGTTTCTGCTCCTGCGGCAGCGGCGACATACCGTGCTGCTGGTAACGGTGATCCATCACTGGCTGGCTGGCCGGTTTGTTGGTGACCAGCGTGATTTCAGGGCGCTTGTCCATACCAATACCGGTTGCCACCACGGTGACGCGCAGTTCATCGTTCATTTCTGGATCCAGAGAGGTACCGATAACCACGGTGGCGTTGTCTGAGGCGAAGGCGCGGATGGTATTACCCACGGTTTCGAACTCATCCAGACGCAGGTCAAAGCCTGCCGTGATGTTGACCAGCACGCCACGCGCACCAGACAGGTCGATATCTTCCAGCAGTGGGCTGGAAATCGCCATTTCAGCAGCTTCTTCCGCACGATCTTCACCGCATGCCACGCCAGAGCCCATCATGGCATAACCCATTTCTGACATGACGGTACGCACGTCAGCAAAGTCGACGTTCATCAGGCCAGGGCGGGTAATCAGTTCAGCGATACCCTGCACTGCGCCTTTCAGCACGTCGTTGGCTGCGCCAAAAGCGTCGAGCAGCGAAATGCCGCGCCCAAGCACTTTTAACAGCTTGTCGTTAGGAATGGTGATCAGTGAATCGACGTGCTTAGACAGCTCTGCGATCCCCTGCTCGGCAAACGCCATGCGCTTCTTGCCTTCGAAGTTGAAAGGCTTGGTCACGACCGCAACGGTCAGAATACCTAAATCTTTCGCCACTTCAGCTACAACAGGCGCTGCACCGGTACCGGTACCGCCACCCATTCCCGCTGCGATGAACACCATGTCTGCCCCTTCCAGCGCAGAACGCAGTGCTTCGCGATCTTCCTCTGCAGAGTTACGGCCCACTTCCGGGTTCGCACCCGCACCCAGCCCTTTGGTAATGTTATTACCAATCTGGATGGTCTGGCCGACCGCTGTTTTACGCAACGCCTGGGCGTCGGTGTTAACAGCGAAGAATTCCACACCTTCGATACGCTCGCGTACCATGTGCTCTACGGCGTTGCCGCCGCCACCGCCGACGCCGATGACTTTAATCACCGCGTCATTGGTTAATTCCATAGGTTCAAACATGATTTCTCTCCGTTATGTGCCTGTCGCCTGGAGATCACAAAAGAAAACAGCATGATCCCCTTTTACAAAAATTAAAACTCTTTTTTTAACCAACTATTGATACGTTTAAACCAGTTGCCGACTGAAACCCGCTTTTCCGCCTCTGCGTCACCGTTCATGTGTGACTCTTTGCCGTAATGCAACAGCCCTACCGCCGTGGAATAGTAAGACTCCTGCGCGTAGTCCGTCAGGCCAGTAATGTTCAGCGGCTGTCCAATGCGCACCTGCGTATGGAATACGCGCTGCGCGCAGGCGGCCAGACCTTCAATCTGCGCCGCGCCGCCGGTTAATACAATCCCCGCAGCAAGATGGTGTTTCACTCCCTGCTGGCGAAGCTGCTCTTGCAACTGCAAAATCTCGTCATTGACCAGATTTAAAAGTTCGGTGTAACGCGGCTCAATTACCTCAGCCAGCGTCTGACGCTGTAAGCTCCGTGGCGGACGTCCGCCAACGCTCGGCACTTCAACGTTCTCATCTTTTCCAACAATCGATCCCAGCGCGCAACCATGCCGGACTTTAATCGCTTCCGCATCGGTAGGCGGCGTGCCAAAGGCGTACGCAATATCGCTGGTAACTACATTGCCCGCATAGGGAATGACCTTCGTGTGGCGCAGTGCACCGCCAGTATAGACGGCGATATCCATTGTGCCGCCCCCGATATCCACCACGCAAACGCCCAGTTCGCGTTCGTCTTCGGTCAGTACAGCAAAGCTGGACGCCAGACCGGCAAAAATCAGTTGGTCAACTTTGAGGCCACAACGTTCAACGGCTTTAACAATATTTTTCGCCATATCATTGTGACAGGTGATCAAATGGACTTTCGCCTGCATACGTACACCGGAAAGGCCGACCGGGTTCTTGATGCCTTCCTGGTAATCGATGGCATATTCCTGAGGAATAACGTGCAGAATGCGATGCTCGTCACGAACGCGCACAGACTTTGCCGTGTGCACCACATTCTCTACATCATCCTGAGTCACTTCCTCTTCTGAAATCGGAACCATCCCGATTTCGTTCTGGCAGCTGATATGTTTGCCCGATAATGCAAGGTAGACGGAGGAAATCTGGCAATCCGCCATCAACTCAGCCTGATCAATGGCGCGCTGTACGCATTTCACCACCGACTCAAGATCGTTAACGCCACCTTTATCCATACCGCGGGACGGACAACTGCCGACCCCAATAATATTGACCATACCATCGGGCAGAATTTCCCCAACCAGGGCGGCGACTTTCGCAGTGCCGATTTCGAGTCCAACTACCAGTTTTCTGTCCGTTGCCTTGATCATTGTTGTTTAGCCTGTGCCTGGTTTTGTTGCTGATTACTGTCCTGTGGCTCCATCACTATCGGTGTCCAGCCAACGGAGGCGCCAGAGTCATAGCGTAAATCAACGGAGTTGATGCGCTTGTGTTCATTCTCGCCTTGTTGCTGCAACACCGGATAAAGCTCAATAAAACGATTCAGACGCTTCATGGTATCGGTACGGCCCAGTTCGATACGTACATCGTCACTGGTCACCAGCTGCCATGAACGTCGTGCCGTCATCGACGCCACCTTCAGGGTAAACTTCCTGGCCTTCAGCACATCATCCATACTGTGATAGCCCGCCAGGACCTCTTTTTCACTGCCTTCTGGCCCATACAACATGGGCAACGTTTCTTTGCCCATATGATTCGCCGGTACGCTAAATGACACGCCGTCGCTGTCCACCATATGCGCGTCATTCCAGCGTGCCACCGGCGTGTACTCAACCAGATGAATCTTCAGTTCATCAGGCCACTGTTTGCGCACACTGACCTGTTTAATCCACGGCAACCGTTCAATCTGCTGCTGGATAATGTTCACATCCTGCGACATAAAGGTGCCGGGTGGCCCCAGGGATAAAATCGCCTGGCGGATGTCGTCGTGGGTGGTGTAATGCAACTCACCGGTGACCACCAGTTTCGACAGGGGTAAGCGGGATGCATCGTTCATCCACTTCAGCACCACTAATCCACCCGCAATCATTATGCCCATCACCATCAGCAGAAAGACGATGCCAAACAGCCGGGCACCGTTACTGCGGCCGGTGCGTGCCCGCTCCTGCGCCTCACGATTGCGTACATTCATCGCCGCCTGTGACATATCAGTCGGCCAGTTCCAGAATGCGTACGACCAGTTGAGAAAAGGTCAGTCCCGCCTGCTTTGCTGCCATCGGCACTAAGCTGTGGCTGGTCATGCCCGGGGAAGTATTGGCTTCCAGCAACTGAAAGCGGCCTTCACCATCGGTCATCACATCGACACGACCCCAACCCTGACATCCCAGCGCCTGCCAGGCAGACCACACCAGCTGTTGTAATTCTGCTTCACGCTCTGCACTCAGCCCTGCGGGACAGAAGTACTGAGTATCGTCAGAAATGTATTTAGCTTCATAGTCATAAAACTCGCTGGCAGTCTTTATTTTTATCGCTGGCAGAATCTGATCGCCCAGAATGCCCACGGTATATTCTTCACCACTCAGAAACGCCTCGATAAGTACGTTATCGTCGTGACGAAATGCCTCTTCCAGCGCGGCCATCAGATCACCCTGCTGATTAACCCGGCTGATGCCAACGCTGGATCCTTCACTGCTCGGTTTAACAAACAGAGGGAAGCCCAGTGCGGCAATCGCCGCCTCTGTCGCGGCGTCCAGACCCGACTGCATCTGTGCACGGGTCATCCAGACAAACTTACCTGCCGGCAGTCCCCTGCCCTGCCACAGTAATTTGGTACGCAGCTTATCCATGGTCACCGCCGACGCCATGACCCCGCTGCCGGTATAAGGCAGTTGCAGGAATTCAAGCACGGCCTGAAGCGTGCCGTCTTCGCCACCGCGACCATGCAGCGCGATAAAGGCTTTGTCGAAGCCCTGCGCTTTCAGATCCAGTACAGACTGCTCGCGTGTATCAATACCGTGCGCATCAATGCCCGCTTCACGTAAACCGGCCAGTACGGCAGCCCCGGACATCAGGGAGACCTCACGTTCGGCTGAGGTGCCACCCATCAAAACAGCCACTTTAGACATGACGGCCCTCCACTTTGCGCTCTGGCTGCAGTTTGCATTCCGCCAGTTTACGCGCCACTTTCCCGACGTTACCTGCGCCCTGAACCAGAATCAGATCGTTACCTGACAATAACGGCGCCAGCATCTCGACTAACGCATCATGCTCCGGCACCAGAATGGGGTCGACTTTACCGCGGTTGCGGATTGCACGACACAGCGCACGGCTGTCAGCACCCGGAATCGGCGTTTCGCCGGCGGCATACACATCCAGCATCAGTAAAACGTCGACCTGTGACAGCACGTTGGCAAAATCGTCAAACAGGTCGCGCGTGCGGGTATACCGGTGCGGCTGAAAGACCATCGCCAGTTTTTTATCCGGCCAGCCTGCGCGCGCCGCTTTAATGGTGGCATCCACTTCCGTTGGGTGATGGCCATAATCATCAACCAGCATAGCCGTGCCAGGCGTGCCGTTGACCGGTTCGGTAGCAAACTCGCCCAACTGATCGAAACGACGGCCGGTTCCCTGGAAGCTCTCCAGCGCAGCCAGAATCGCGCTGTCTTCAATGCCTTCTTCGCTGGCAACCGCAACCGCTGCCGCCGCATTCAACGCGTTATGCCGTCCCGGCGCATTCAGCGTGATCGCGAGTGGTGCCTTGTCCTGACGAATCAGGTTGAAATGCACCTGAGCGCCACGCTGTTCAAAATCTTCAATGCGGAAATCCGCATCCTCGCTGAAACCATAGGTCGTAATCTGACGTCCTACACGCGGTAACAAGTCGCGAATCACCGCATCATCAACGCACATCACCGCACGGCCATAGAAGGGCAGGTTGTGCAGAAAATTGATAAACGTCTGCTTCAGGTTTTCGAAATCACCCTGATACGTGTCCATATGATCGGCTTCGATATTGGTCACGACGGCAACCATCGGCTGCAGATGCAGGAAGGACGCATCGCTCTCATCCGCCTCGGCGATCAGATAACGGCTGCTGCCCAGACGCGCATGCGTGCCCGCCGCTTTCACCAATCCACCGTTAACGAAGGTCGGATCCAAGCCACCTTCGGCATAAATGCTGGAGACCATCGCCGTTGTCGTAGTTTTGCCGTGCGTTCCGGCGATCGCAATGCCATGACGAAAGCGCATCAGTTCTGCCAGCATCTCAGCGCGACGAATCACCGGGATACGTTGCTCGCGTGCCGCAACCAGCTCAGGGTTATCCTGAGAAACCGCACTGGAGACCACGACGACACTGGCATCCGTCACGTTTTCCGGGCGGTGGTTGAAGTAAATCGTTGCGCCCAGATTGATCAGATTTTGGGTTACCGGGTTAGGCGCCAGATCAGAACCGCTAATATGGTAGCCTTCATTCGCTAACACTTCGGCAATACCGCCCATGCCAGCACCGCCGATGCCGACAAAGTGAATGTGCCGGACGCGACGCATCTCGGGCACGATTGAACGCAGTTTTGCCAGTTGTTGTGTATTCATTACGCTTTCTTATACCTACTCATTCAGTTTGTGCTCAGGTTGTTGAGCACGGGCCAGCCAGGCTGACCTGATTCTTTAACGTGCGGCGCGAGCCACTTCCTGTGCAACCCGTTCGGTGGCATCAGGTACCGCTACCGCGTGGGCCTTTTCTGCCATCGCGAGTAATGTTGAACGGTCCCAGTGACGCAACGTTTCCGCTACCGCCTCCGCAGTAAACTGCGGCTGCTCAAAAATTTTGGCTGCCCCTGCGCCTTCAAGCGGCAGGGCATTCCAGTACTGCTGGCGATCTTTGTGCTGAAACGGCACGAAAATCGCCGGTAAGCCTGCGGCAGCGATTTCGCTTACCGTTAATGCGCCAGAGCGGCAAATCACCACGTCGGCCCAGGCATACGCAGCGGCCATATCATCAATAAACTCGGTCACTTTATGCTGCGGCTGACCGGCTTGCTGATAGGCCTGTTGGACTTCTTGCAAGGCGCCCTTACCCGTTTGATGCCAGAGGGTAATGGTCTCGCCCAACCTGGCGGCAATCTGAGGCAATGTCTGGTTCAGAATGCGCGCGCCCTGACTGCCCCCGATAACCAGAATACGAATCGGTCCACTGCGGCCAGCCAGCCGTTGCGCCGGTGACGGCAGCGCCAGCACATCGGTACGCACCGGATTACCCACAACGTCCGCGTGCGGAAAGGCGCCCGGGAAGGCCTGCATGACCTTGGTGGCAATTTTAGCCAGCCATTTATTGGTGAGCCCGGCAATACCGTTCTGCTCATGGAGTACCACTGGCACCCCGCAACTCCAGGCGGCCAGACCACCGGGCCCCGATACATAACCGCCCATGCCGAGCACCACATCGGGCTTCCAGGCTTTGATAATCTTGCGCGCCTGACGCCAGGCGTTGAAGATGCGTACCGGCGCTAACAACAGCGCTTTACTGCCTTTACCGCGTAATCCACTGATGCGGATAAAATCAATGTCGATACCGTGCTTCGGTACCAGGTCGGCTTCCATACGATCGGCCGTGCCTAACCAGCGCACCTGCCAGCCCTGCGCCTCAAGATGATGCGCCACAGCCAGCCCCGGGAAAACATGCCCACCGGTTCCTCCTGCCATGACCATCAATCGTTTACCGCTCATCGACCACCCCGGGTAAACGCCTGCGCTTTAGCCAGACGCGTTTCATAATCAATACGTAACAAAAATACGATGGCCGTCGACATAATGAGCAGGCTCGAGCCACCGTAACTAATCAGCGGTAATGTCAGACCTTTTGTCGGCAACATCCCCGCCGCCGCACCCACGTTGACCAGCGCCTGAAAGCTGAACCAGACGCCGATTGAGCAGGCCAGAAAGCCGGAGAAACGTTGGTCAAGTTCAAGTGCGCGGCGGCCAATCGACATGGCGCGAAAAGCCACGAAGAATACCATTAACAGGGCTAAAACCACACCGATGTAACCCAGTTCTTCTCCGATAATCGAGAAAATAAAGTCGGTATGTGCTTCCGGCAGGTATTCCAGTTTCTGTACCGAATTGCCCAGTCCCTGGCCCCAGAATTCGCCTCGGCCAAACGCCATCAGTGACTGAGTAAGCTGGTAGCCGCTGCCGAACGGATCTTCCCACGGATTCCAGAAAGAGGTCACACGGCGCATACGATAGGGCTCGGCGATGATTAACAACACCACTGCGAAGATGCCGGAACCGATAATCGCCAGGAACTGCCACAGCTTTGCCCCCGCCAGGAAGAGCATCGCGAGCGTCGTGACAAACAGCACCACCACCGTACCCAGATCGGGCTGAGCGAGCAGCAGCACCGCCAGCACGACCATCACCCCCATCGGCTTACAGAAGCCCCAGAAGTTATTGCGGACTTCCTCAACCTTACGCACCAGATAACTGGCGAGATAACAGAAGAGCGTGAGCTTAGACAGTTCCGCTGGCTGAATACGCAGTGGACCCAGTGCAATCCAGCGTGATGCCCCGTTTACGGAGCTTCCTACGACCAGCACAATCAACAGCATGACGACCGACGCCATCAACATCACGTTGCTGTAGCGTTGCCAGAAATCCATGGGTACGCGCAGCGTGACCAGCGCGATACCAAACGCCAGCGCAATATAGAACGCATCACGCTTGGCAAAGTAGAACGGATCGTCATTCAGACGCTGTCCCACCGGCATTGAAGCCGATGTGACCATCACAAACCCGATTGCAGCCAGCCCCAGGGTCAGCCAGAGCAAAGTCCGATCATAGAGCACCTGCGAGGTATCGTCGCTCTCACGCGCCCCCATCACCCAGTTACTCAGGCGACCTGACAGATAATTCATAATGCCCGCTCCAGGAATACGCATCAGCTTAACTCCCTGGCCAGTTGCGCGAAGACATCGCCGCGCTGTTCAAAATTGCGGAACTGGTCAAGGCTGGCGCAGGCCGGGGAAAGCAGGACCATGTCGCCTGGCTGTACCTGTTTTGCAATCTGCGCCATCGCCTCCTGCAGCGTTTCGGTCCTGACCGCCACGTCAGGGCGGAGCGCGGCCAGTGCATCACCATCGCGCCCAAAGCAAAACAGCCGGATACGATCGCCCTGCAGATACGGCTGCAATGGAGAGAAATCCGCAGATTTGCCATCGCCTCCCAGCAGTAACCAGAGCGTACCGTCAACCTGTAATCCCTTCAGAGCCGCTTCCGTACTGCCCACATTGGTTGCTTTTGTATCATTGATCCAGCGCACACCGCGGCTTTCATGAACCAGCTGGAAACGGTGCGCCAGACCTGAATAAGCCGCCAGTGCGGACAGACTGGTCGAGCGTGGCAGACCAACCGCATCGGCCAGCGCCAGCGCGGCGAGCGCATTGGTGTAGTTATGCTGTCCGACCAGCGTCATCTCGTCTGTGTTCAGGACTTTTTCGCCTTTCGCCCGCAGCCAGACACTGCCCTGCTGCTTGTTCAGGTGATAATCGCCGATATCAATACCGAAACTGACACAGCGTGCGTCGGCACCGCGTACCGGCATGGTCATGCCATCGTCGGCATTCACCACGCAAACCTGAGCGTTCTCGTAAATCCGCAGTTTTGCCGCGCGATACTGCTGCATACCTAACGGATAGCGATCCATATGATCTTCGGTCACGTTCAGGATCGTGGCCGCTGCGGCCTTCAGGCTGTAGGTGGTTTCTAACTGGAAGCTGGAAAGCTCCAGAACATAGAGCTGAGCGGGCGCTTTCAGCAGGCTCAGCGCGGGCAACCCAATATTACCGCCGACGCCTACCTGCCAACCGGCGGCTTTCGCCATTTCGCCGACTAACGTAGTGACCGTACTCTTTCCGTTTGAACCGGTGATCGCCACGATCGGTGCCTGTGCTTCCCGGCAAAACAGCTCAATGTCGCCGACGATTTCAATGCCCGCGTCTGCCGCTTCACACAATGCGGGATGGGCCAGGGCAATGCCGGGGCTGGCCACGATGAGATCCGCAGCCAGCAGCCAGTCGCGATTGAGACCGCCCACATAGCGTTCCACCTGCTCAGGCAGTTTATCCAGCCCGGGCGGTGATACACGGGTATCCATCACGCGGGGCGTTACACCCTGCGCTATAAAGAAATCAACACAGGACAGGCCGGTCAGGCCTAATCCGATGATGACGACTTTTCTCCCGCGGTAATCAGCCATGATTAACGTACCTTCAGCGTCGCCAGGCCAATCAGCACCAGCATGAGCGAAATAATCCAGAAGCGCACAATCACGCGCGGCTCTGGCCAGCCTTTCAGTTCGTAATGGTGATGGATCGGTGCCATGCGGAAAATACGCTGGCCACGCAGCTTGAACGATCCCACCTGCAGGATCACCGACAGCGTTTCAACCACAAACACGCCGCCCATAATCACTAATAAAAATTCCTGGCGCAGCAGGACAGCGATGGTACCGAGCGCGCCGCCCAGTGCCAGCGAGCCGACATCGCCCATAAAGACCTGAGCCGGATAAGTGTTAAACCAGAGGAAACCTAATCCAGCCCCAACAATCGCCGTACAGACGATAACCAGCTCACCTGCGTGACGCAGATAAGGAATGTGCAGGTAATCGGCGAACTTCACGTTACCGGTCGCCCAGGCGACCAGGGCGAAACCGGCCGCAACAAACACTGTCGGCATAATGGCCAGACCATCCAACCCATCAGTCAGGTTGACGGCATTGCCGGTACCGACGATAACGAAATAGGCCAGTACGATGTAAAACAGGCCAAGCTGTGGCATCACATCTTTGAAAAACGGCACCACGAGTTCCGTCGCAGGCGTATCTTTACCAGCCAGATAGAGCGCAAAGGCGACACCGAGCGAAATCACCGACATCCAGAAATATTTCCAGCGGGCAATCAGCCCCCTGGTATCCTTGCGAACCACTTTACGGTAATCATCAACAAAGCCAATGACGCCAAAGCCCACCAGCACCACCAGCACGCACCAGACGTAGGGATTAGAAGGATAAGCCCACATCAGCACCGACAACGTAATCGAGGTCAGAATCATGATGCCGCCCATCGTCGGCGTGCCCCGCTTGCTGAAGTGCGATTCGGGACCATCATTACGGACAACCTGCCCGATCTGCAGCTTTTGCAGCCAGGCAATCAGACGCGGCCCCATCCACAGCGAAATAAACAGTGCGGTCAGCAGGCTGACAATGGCGCGAAACGTCAAATACGAAAAGACGTTAAAACCGGAATAAAATGCGACCAGATGCTCGGCCAGCCAAACTAACATGTTCCTTTCTCCTGTAAGCTCTGTACTACCTGCTCCATGGCGGCACTACGCGAACCTTTAATCAATACGGTCATTTCTTTGTGTTCGGACAGCAACTGGCGTAATCGTTCAGTCAGCGCCGTTTTATCGCTGAAATGTTCGCCAACTTCGCTACTTTCACTCATAAAGTGGCTGAACTGCCCGGTGCTTAATACCCGGTCAACGCCCGCAGCTTTGGCCGCCAGACCGACTTCGCGATGAAGTTGTTCACTTTCATCCCCTAATTCAGCCATATCGCCCACCACCATCACACGGTAGCCAGGCATTTCAGACAGCACCTGTGCCGCCGCAACCATCGATCCTACATTGGCGTTATAGCTGTCATCCAGGAGCAGTTGATGATTTGAGAGCCGGACAGGAAATAAGCGACCAGGAACGGACTGCAGGCTTTTCAGCCCGGTCTGCACCGCGCTAAGCGGTGCATCGACCGACAACGCAAGCGCCGCCGCCGCCAGAGCATTGGCGATATTGTGCCGACCGGGCAGAGGCAGAATAATGTCGATGTCACCACGGGGCGTATGCATGACAAAATGGGTGCCATCCTGGCGAATACGGATATCGCGCGCACCAAAGTCGCAGTCTGCGGCCTGCGGCGAGAAGCGCCATACCGTTTTACCGTGCAGGTTCTCCTGCCAGCGTGGCCAGTCATTGCTGTCAGCATTTAAAATCGCCGTTCCCTTTGCGGGCAGGCCGTAAAAAATTTCACCCTTCGCTTTTGCGACACCTTCAAGCGACCCGAAACCCTCAAGGTGCGCGGCAGCCAGATTATTGACCAGCGCCGCTTCCGGACGAACCAGGTCGGTGGTATAGGCGATTTCACCCTGATGATTAGCGCCAAGCTCAATCACGGCATACTGATGTTCTGGCGTGAGACGCAGCAGGGTCATGGGCACGCCAAAATCGTTATTCAGGTTACCGGCGGTATGCAGCGTTTCGCCGCACTGGCGTAAAATCGCTGCGGTCATTTCTTTCACTGACGTTTTACCGGATGAGCCGGTCAGCGCAACAACGCGGGCACTGACCTGCTGACGCACCCAGGACGCCAGCTTACCAAAGGCGATGCGCGTGTCTTTGACAACGACCTGCGGCACCGACACAGGTAAATGCTTACTTACCAGCAAGGCTTTCGCGCCCTTGGCAATCGCATCCTCGGCAAAGTCATGTGCATCGAAGCGCTCACCCACAATGGCAACAAACAGACTGTCTGCGGTGACCTTGCGGGTGTCTGTCGTGACGGTGTTGAACGTCAAATCGTCGCCGTGCAGCGTACCGCTGGTGACCTGCGCTAAGGTGCGTAATGAAACCGGAATCATGCAATGCCTCCTAACAGCGTGGCGACCGTAGCACGATCGGAGTAGTCCAGCCGCTGATGACCAATAATTTGATAATCTTCATGGCCTTTACCAGCGACTAACACAATGTCGTCGGGCTGAGCCTGCATAATAGTGCTGGTGACTGCCTGTGCACGGCCCGCGACAACGCGAGCGCGGCCCGGATCAAGAAGGCCGCTCAGAATGTCCTGCACAATTGCCGCAGGATCTTCGCTGCGCGGATTATCGTCAGTAATCACGACCACATCGGCAAACTGTTCCGCAATGGCACCCATAAGTGGGCGCTTACCTTTATCGCGATCGCCGCCACAGCCGAACAGGCACCATAGTTTACCTTTACAATGCAGGCGGGCGGCGGCCAGTGCTTTCTCTAATGCGTCGGGCGTGTGGGCATAATCCACCACGACAGTGGGTTTGCCCGGCGCGGAGAAGACTTCCATCCGTCCGGTAACCGGCTGCAGTTTTGCGGCAACGCGCAGTAAATCATCCAGTGCATAACCCAGCGCCAGCAGTGTGGCCAGCGCCAGCAACACGTTACTGACGTTAAAAGCCCCCATCAGACGACTGTCCAGTTCGCCATCGCCCCAACTGGAGCGGAAACGAATGTGGGCACCATTGTCGTGATAGTTCACCTCGGTTGCGCGAAGCCAGCGACCTTGGCAGCCAGGCTGCAGGTTATTTTCCATCGAGACAGCAACCGCATCAGGCAGGTTTGCCAGCCAGCGGCGTCCGACTTCATCGTCGGCATTCAGGATGGCCACGCCCACCTGATGTTCAGAAAACAGCAGCCATTTAGCTGACTCGTACTGTTGCATATCGCCGTGATAATCCAGGTGATCGCGACTGAGGTTGGTAAAGACAGCGGCAGCGAACGGCAAGGCTGCGACACGATGCTGCACCAGACCGTGGGAGGAGATTTCCATGGCGGTCAGCGACGCGCCCTTGCTGGCCAGTTCATCCAGAGTATGCTGGACGTCCACAGCGGAGCCGGTGGTGTTTTCGGCAGGCACGAGCTGGCCGACCAGACCATTTCCCACCGTCCCCATCACCGCGCTGGTTTCACCCAGCAGCTCAGCCCACTGGGCCAGCAACTGACTCGTGGTCGTTTTGCCATTAGTGCCGGTGATGCCAATCAGTTTTTGTCTTTCGCCCGGCTGTTGGTAAAAACGCCCCGCCAGAGCGGAAAGACGCTGGGGCAACTGTGCAAGATAGATAACCGGCACGCCGTGCATTTCGCGTATTTCACCGTCGCTCGCTTCCCCTTCGGCTTCCGCAATCACGGCGGCCACGCCCTGGGCAATGGCCTGAGGAATGAAGCGGCGTCCATCAACCTGATGGCCGGCGATAGCGACAAACAGATCACCCGCAGCCGCCACGCGACTGTCCAGCGTCATGTCACGCAACGGGCGCGCAGGTGCACCGGGCACCCACGGTCCGAGTAAGTCGCGCAGGTTACGATCTGTCACTTGTTTCCTCACTTCTGTTTGTCACCAACTCGTTCTTGTCATTGGTCGGCAGCGCATCCGGCTCGATGTTCATGGTGCGCAGTACGCCGCCCATGATGGCACCAAACACCGGTGCAGAAACCGCACCACCATAATATTTACCGGCCTGAGGATCGTTGATGACCACAACAAGCGCAAAACGAGGACGGCTGGCAGGTGCCACGCCTGCGGTATAGGCGATGTATTTGTTCACATAACGCCCGTCCGGTCCGACTTTTTTCGCCGTACCGGTTTTAATGGCGACGCGATAACCTTTAATGGCGGCTTTCACGCCGCCCCCGCCCGGCAATGCAACGCTTTCCATCATATGCACCACGGTTTTCACCAGAGCTTCAGGAAATACGCGCTCACCGCCCACCGGCGGATCCACTTTGGTGATTGAGAGCGGGCGGGCGATACCAAAGCTGCCAATCGTTGCGTAGACTCGCGCTAACTGTAACGGCGTTACCATTAGCCCGTAGCCGAAAGAGAAGGTGGCCCTCTCTATGTCAGACCACCGTTGTTTTTTAGGGTATAAGCCACTGCTTTCCCCGACCAGCCCCAAATTGGTCGGTTTACCCAGACCAAAGCGCGAGTAAGTTTCTACCAGCGCTGAGGAGGGCATCGCTAACGCCAGTCGGGAAACACCGACGTTACTCGATTTCTGTAGTACGCCAGTCAGCGTGAGTTCGTTATAGCGCGCTACGTCTTTAATCTCATGACCATTTACGCGATACGGCACGGTGTTCAAAACGCTGTTCTCTTTCACCACGCCGCGTTGCAGCGCGGTCATCACCACCATCGGTTTTACCGTCGAGCCGGGTTCGAAAATGTCGGTGATGGCCCGGTTGCGCATCAGATCTTTTGGCGTGTCGCTGAGGTTATTGGGGTTATAGGCAGGGCTGTTCGCCATCGCCAGGACCTCACCGGTATTCACATCCACCAGAACCGCCGTTCCCGATTCGGCTTTGTTAAAGGCGACCGCATTATTCAGCTCACGGTACACCAGCGCCTGTAAACGCTCGTCAATGCTCAGCGTGAGGTTATGTGCCGCACGACTGTCCACCGATGAAATGTCTTCGATAACGCGCCCATAGCGATCTTTACGCACGGTACGCTCGCCGGGCTCACCCGTCAGCCATTTGTCAAAGCTCTTTTCGATGCCTTCGATTCCCTGACCATCGATATTGGTGAAGCCAATCAGATGTGAGGTGACCTGTCCGGCAGGGTAATAACGGCGTGATTCTTCGCGCAGATGGATACCGGGCAGCTTGAGTTTTTTGACGTATTCACCAATGGCGGGATTGACCTGGCGGGCCAGATAGATGAACCGGCCTTTAGGATTGGCATTTACGCGGGCGGCCAGTTGATCAATGGGAACAGAAAGCGCATCTGAGAGCGCACGCCAGCGACTGTCGAGCGTGACACCGCCCGCATCATGCAGCTCTTTGGGATCGGCCCAGATGGCGTTAACCGGCACGCTGACCGCCAGCGGACGCCCGCCGCGGTCGCTGATCATCCCCCGCGAGGTGGGCACGGCCTGAACGCGCAGTGAACGTAAATCGCCCTCTTTAACCAGTTTGTCCGGATTAATCACCTGCAGCCAGGCCACGCGTGATAACAGCCCACCTAAGGCCAGTAAAATGCAACCGCATAACAACGCAAAACGCCAGCTTACAAAGCTGGCTTTATCTTCTGGTTTTTTTAACTTCAGCGTTCTTTTTACGCCGCTCATTAGCAGTAACAGGTCCTTATTTTTGCACCACGATGTTTTCCTGCGAAGGATCAACGTGCTGCATCTGCAGCTTCTCGGTGGCGATCCGCTCAACGCGGCTGTGATCGCCAAGGGCATTCTCTTCCAGAATTAAGTTGCGCCACTCAATGTCCAGCGCATCGCGCTCAAGCACCAGTTGCTCTCGCTGGGCAGTCAGCAAGCGTGTTTTGTGCGTCGTTGTCACGACCAGCACGGCAGAAACCAGCACAGCAATCAGCAACAGAAAAGGGAGTTTCCCTTTACGCATAATGTCGCCCGCGATGACAGCGGGTAAGCTGTGCCGTTCGTTGCCAATCATGCGTCAGTTCGCTCCGCAATTCGTAAAACGGAACTGCGCGCACGGGGATTCTCTTTCACCTCCGTGTCGCCAGGTACCATTTTGCCTAGCAGCTTCAACTGACGCCCACCCAGTGCATTCAGTTGCTGCTCGGTCATGGGTAAGCCATGGGGCACCTGCGGCCCGCGGCTCTGATCGCGCATAAACCGCTTCACCAACCGGTCTTCCAGCGAATGGAAGCTGATGACAGACAAACGCCCTTGCGGAGCCAGCACATCGACTGCACCTTTTAATGCGGTGTCGATCTCTTCCAGTTCGCTGTTGATCCAGATGCGAATGGCCTGGAAACTACGGGTCGCCGGGTGTTTGAACTTGTCTTTAACCGGTGTTGCTGCGGCAATCACCTCTGCCAGCTCTTTCGTGCGCGTCATCGGTTGATCCCGGTTGCGTTCCACAATCGCCCGCGCAATCCGCTTCGCAAATCGTTCTTCACCATAGGTTTTCAGCACAAAGGCGATATCGGCCTCTTCTGCCTGCATCAACCATTCGGCGGCAGAGTGGCCGCGCGTGGGATCCATGCGCATATCCAGCGGCCCGTCGCGCATAAATGAAAACCCGCGTTCGGCATCATCCAACTGCGGGGATGACACGCCCAGATCCAGTAATATGCCGTCAATCTGACCTGCCAGTTCACGCTCTGCCACATACTCCGCCAGCGCGGAAAAGGGGCCATGAACAATGGAAAAACGCGGATCCTTTATTTCAGCGGCCGCGGCGATAGCTTGCGGATCACGGTCAATGGCGATGAGCTTTCCGTTGGCGCCAAGCTGCGCCAGAATCAAGCGTGAGTGACCGCCACGACCAAAGGTGCCGTCAATATAGATTCCGTCTTCCTTGATGTTGAGGCCATTCACTGCCTCATCCAACAGCACGGTGGTGTGTTTATAATTTTCCTGCATAGCTATAGCGATAAATCCTGCAACCGCTCAGATAAAGGCGACTGAGCTGACTGTTCTGCGTCAATATCATCCCTGACTTGTTGATACCAGGTCTGTTCATCCCACAGTTCAAACTTGTTGAACTGCCCAACCAGCATCACTTCTTTGCTTAAATTTGCATGCTGGCGAAGGGTATTCGCCAGCAATAAGCGGCCCGCATTATCCATCTGACACTCACTGGCATGTCCCAACAGTAAACGCTGCACGCGGCGCTCCATCGGATTCATGCTGGACAGACTCGCCAGTTTTTTCTCAATGATTTCCCATGCGGGTAAGGTGTAAAGCAACAGGCATGGCTGATGGAGGTCGATGGTACAAACCATCTGCCCCTGCGATTCCTCGTTCAGCAAATTACGGTAACGGGTTGGTACCGCCAGTCGTCCTTTGCTGTCGAGATTGACTAACGTTGCTCCACGGAACATGTCAGTCTCACCCCTCAGTTACCCATTTGCACCACTTTATCCCACTTTTTACCACAAAACGAGTTTAAGGATCGTAGGAAATCATTGTCAAGCCGGAGCGGCAGTAGAATATGATTATTTACCGAGGCGGGAATTAACACTGAAAAGGTTTCAAAACGCCGGAAGATGATTAATCAAAATTAAACTAATGAATAATTGAATAAAAAATTCAGCTCTGAAAAAAAACGGCGAAAATTAACACGTTTATTACGGTTGAATAATCCGATGCCGTTTTGAGACAGGGGACGCATTTTAGGGGATTTCTTAACGGAAGCCTAGCCACTCGCCTGATGTTAAGGGGCTAAACCAGCGTTAAGTTGTAAGTAAACAAGAATGGTCTGTTAACTTAATTTGTTAGAATGAATGTTAAACGCTTACGCTTTTTTACTTTGGATAAGAAAGAGTTTAAAAACAGCATTTAAACATCGGGGCAGACAAATCGCTGCCCGTATTATTAATTAGAAATTCTGCTTAATTGTCCGCGACGTAATAAATTGCGGCGAATACGCGTTAATCCAGGCTTGGGTTTACGCGGTTCATCAAGAGACGCTAATACCAATTCCAGTACCCGTTCGGCTACATCACGATGACGCTGGCCTACCGATAACACCGGGCACTCCAGGAAGTCCAGCAGTTCATGATCGCCAAAGGTGGCGATCGCCAGATTGGACGGCAGGCGGCCGTTACGCTTCAGGGTCACATCCATCACACCCTGTAACAGGCCGAATGACGTGGTGAACAGCGCGTCTGGCATTGAGTGATCCTGCAAATACTTTTCGAACACGGCGGCCGACGCCGTGCGCTCAAAACTATTGCAATAGAGGAAGTCGATGGGACGCTCATCCCCTTTCCAGGCTTCTCTGAATCCCAGCTCACGCAGAAAGCTGACCGATAATTCTGGTAACGCGCCCATGAACAGAACGTTGCTGACCTTAAGCTGACGCAGTTCAGCCGCCAGGGCATAAGCATCGTCCTGGTCAGCACCGACCACGCTGGTAAAGTGTTCACGATCCAGCGCGCGGTCCAGTGCGATAATGGGCAGGGGATTGTTAATCCAGCGTTGATAAAAAGGATGCTCAGGAGGAAGTGAAGTGGATACGATAATGGCGTCCACCTGGCGTTGCAGCAGATGCTCAATACAGCGCATTTCATTGTCAGGCTGATCTTCAGAACAGGCGATCAATAACTGGTAGCCACGCTGGCGGGCCTGACGCTCAAGATAGTTAGCAATACGTGTATAACTGGTGTTTTCCAGATCGGGAATCACCAGACCGATCGAGCGCGTGCGCCCGGCGCGCAGCCCTGCCGCCACAGCATTAGGATGATAGTTATGCTCGCGGACCACCGCCATGACTTTCTCAACGGTTTTATCGCTGACACGATACTGCCGTGCCTTTCCATTAATGACGTAACTGGCCGTGGTGCGCGATACACCCGCCAGGCGCGCAATTTCATCCAGTTTCACTGTAACCCCACCGTTAAGCGGGTCTGATAACCCGCAGATAAGCTATGGACATTCTTTTATCACATCTAACAGCAGAAAAGTGCGCGGAGCAACCGCTTTTCTGATGGTGAACCTTGTTCTGCACAAAAAAGAAAAAACCCGGCATTTCGCCGGGTTACATTCGTTTTAGATCGTTACGGCGCGTGATTAACGCATTATCCGTTCGCCACGTGAAACACCGACGATGCCGGAGCGCGCGACTTCTACAATTTCAGCCACTTCGCGTACCGTGCTTAAGAATGCATCCAGCTTATCGCTGGTGCCTGCCAGCTGAACCGTGTAAAGCGAAGGCGTCACATCAATAATCTGGCCCCGGAAAATTTCTGCGCTGCGCTTTACCTCTTCGCGGCCATAACCTGTCGCCTGAATTTTCACCAGCATAATTTCACGTTCGACGTAAGCGCCCTGCCCTAACTCGGTCACACGCAAAACATCGACCAGTTTGTGCAGCTGTTTCTCAATCTGCTCCAGGACTTTCTGGTCGCCAACAGTCTGAATCGTCATGCGTGACAGCGTAGGATCGTCCGTGGGCGCAACCGTCAGGCTCTCAATGTTGTAGCCACGCTGTGAAAACAGGCCAACAACACGAGACAATGCGCCGGATTCGTTTTCCAGCAAAACCGATAAAATGCGACGCATAATTAAGTCCTCTCCGTTTTGCTCAACCACATCTCATCCATACTGCCACCGCGAATCTGCATCGGGTAAACATGCTCACTGCCGTCAACGTTAACATCAACAAACACCAGTCGTCCTTTTGCCAGAGTTTCCAGTGCCAGCGTCAGCTTCTCTTCCAGCTCCGCAGGATGACTGATGGCAATGCCTACGTGACCATAGGCCTCCGCCAGGCGAACGAAATCAGGCAATGATTCCATATAAGACTGAGAATGGCGGCCAGAGTAAATCATGTCCTGCCACTGTTTCACCATGCCCAGGAAACGGTTGTTCAGGTTCAGCACTAATACCGGCAGATCATACTGGAGCGCGGTCGAAAGCTCCTGAATGTTCATCTGAATACTGCCATCGCCCGTCACGCAAATCACGGTTTCGTCAGGCAGCGCCATTTTGACACCCAGCGCGGCAGGCAGGCCGAAGCCCATGGTGCCGAGGCCACCAGAGTTAATCCAGCGACGGGGTTTATCAAAGGTGTAGTAGAGCGCGGCAAACATCTGATGCTGCCCTACGTCCGATGTCACGTAAGCATCACCATTAGTAAGACGGCAGATGGTTTCGATCACGGCCTGGGGTTTGATTTTGTCACTGGTACGATCGTAGGCAAGGCACTGACGCCCGCGCCAGGTCTCAATCGACTGCCACCAGTCACGCAGACTGTCTAACTGCTGCTTCGCCTCCGTGTGATCAAGCAGTTCCAGCATCTGCTGTAACGTCTGTTTTGCATCGCCCACAATCGGAATATCCGCGGAGACCGTTTTGGAAATCGACGTCGGATCGATATCAATATGCATCACGGTGGCGTTCGGGCAGTATTTTGCCAGATTGTTGGTGGTGCGATCGTCAAAACGTACACCAACGCCGAAGATCAAATCGGCATTGTGCATCGTCATATTCGCTTCGTAGGTGCCGTGCATACCGAGCATACCTACGCACTGGCGATGGCTGCCAGGGAACGCACCCAGCCCCATCAGTGAAGTCGTGACCGGAATATTCAGGCGCTCAGCCAGCTGCAACAGCTCGGCTTCACACGACGACGTAATGGCACCGCCGCCGGCATAGATAACCGGCTTATGCGCCGCCAGTAAGGTTTGTAACGCACGCTTAATCTGGCCTTTATGGCCCTGAATTGTCGGATTATACGAGCGCATGCTCACTTCCTGCGGATAGTGATAAGGCAGCTTATTCGCAGGGTTAAGGATATCTTTTGGCAGATCGATAACCACCGGTCCCGGGCGACCGCTGGATGCCAGCCAGAACGCTTTTTTCAGTACCGTCGGGATCTCTTCGGTGTTTTTCACCAGAAAACTGTGTTTCACCACCGGGCGGGAAATCCCCACCATGTCACATTCCTGGAAGGCATCATAACCAATCAGCGAAGACGGCACCTGACCCGACAGAATGACTAACGGAATAGAATCCATATAGGCGGTCGCGATACCGGTGATCGCATTGGTTGCACCCGGCCCGGACGTCACCAGCACCACACCGACTTCACCGGTTGCGCGTGCCAGACCATCGGCCATGTGGACCGCACCCTGCTCGTGGCGGACCAGAACATGGTCGATGCCCCCCACAGTTTGCAGTGCATCATAGATATCGAGTACTGCGCCACCCGGATAACCGAACACTTGCTTCACGCCCTGGTCGATCAACGACCGGACGACCATTTCGGCTCCTGACAACATCTCCATTTTCTGCCTCCCGGCTTGAGGAACTGAATCCACTGGCGACGGCTTTTCCGCTAGCCATATGCATCCTGCCCTGTTTCGCCAATTAAAATCAAAACCTTATGTTTTTGCTAAGACCGCAGAACTCATTTCTGCGATCCAGATACAGAGAATTCTGCTGGGTTAATTTTTCTAAGAGTAGGTCGATTACCATAACCGTAGAAAAACGGGCTGGCAAACGCCAAACGCATTTGATGAAAGGCGGCGGGATTCAAAGCCTCTGCCCGCCAACTTTTGCCTGCGATTATTAAACTAAATACGTTCAATAATGGCAGAGGAAAATGCTGTGAATGATATTTTTTGTAGCCATATCTAAGAAATAAAAAAAACCTATGACGAACGGACTCAGCCAGCCATCTTTTCCTCATGCGTTTTTATGGCGTAATTATCTTATAAAAATTTAAAGCGCATGAGATTATGCTGCCTGAGATGGCCTGATTATGGATAAAGCGATACTGGAATATTAATTTATCATTATATTTCATCACCTTAAAAATCAGACTTTCTCCTGTAACCCCGTATCAGCAGTAATGAACGTCATGGGTTCTGTCCGCCTCGTTTAATACTCTGTGAGCGTCAAAAATGTCAGAACATTTTTCTTTGTGGCGGCTGAAAATAACCCTTCGCTTATGGTTGACATCGATTGTTGATTCCAGTACCAATAGATGCAGCAAAAAATTCACGGGGTTTGAAACATGTCACGTTCTTTTCGTCTATCAGGTCTACTACTTATCGCAAATTCTCTGCGCGGTAGACTTGTGGGCGAAATCAAACACTGATTCGAACCTGCTAAAAGTTAAAAACCCGCGCCTGTCGCGGGTTTTTTTATGCTCGTTGCAAGGCAAGAAACGCAAAAGGATGAACACGATGAGCCAGCAAGTTATTATTTTCGATACCACTCTGCGTGATGGTGAACAGGCCTTACAGGCCAGCCTGAGTGTGAAAGAAAAACTGCAGATTGCGTTAGCGCTGGAACGTATGGGCGTTGATGTGATGGAAGTCGGCTTCCCCGTCTCGTCACCAGGTGATTTTGAATCCGTACAAACCATTGCGCGTACTATTAAAAACAGTCGGGTTTGCGGCCTGGCGCGCTGCGTTGAGCAGGACATTGATGCCGCCTACGAATCATTGCGGGTTGCCGAGGCCTTCCGCATCCATACCTTTATTGCCACCTCGCCGATGCATATCGCCACGAAACTGCGCAGCACCTTACCCGAGGTAATTGAGCGGGCGGTGCGCATGGTAAAACGTGCCCGTAACTATACGGACGATGTTGAATTCTCCTGTGAAGACGGTGGTCGTACGCCCATTGACGACCTGTGCCGCATGGTCGAAGCCGCCATAAATGCGGGCGCAACCACCATCAATATCCCTGATACCGTTGGCTATACCCTGCCGAATGAATACGCCAACATTATCAGCCAGTTAATCAACCGCGTACCGAATATCGACAAAGCGATTCTGTCTGTGCACACACACGACGATTTAGGCATGGCCACCGGTAATGCGATTGCAGCGGTGCAGGCCGGGGCGCGTCAGGTGGAAGGGACATTGAACGGCCTGGGCGAACGTGCCGGTAACTGTGCGCTGGAAGAAGTGATCATGGCGATTAAAACCCGCCAGCAGATCATGAATGTTCATACCAACATTCACCATCATGAAATTTATCGTACCAGCCAGATGATAAGCCAGATCTGCAATATGCCGATTCCGGCCAACAAAGCGGTTGTCGGATCGAACGCGTTTGCCCACTCATCGGGCATTCATCAGGACGGCGTGATTAAGAATCGTGAAAACTATGAAATCCTGACGCCAGAATCCATTGGCCTGCATAAAATTCAGCTTAATCTGACATCCCGTTCCGGTCGTGCAGCGGTAAAACATCGCATGGAAGAGATGGGCTACACAGAGAGCGAATACAATCTGGATTCCCTGTATGACGCTTTCCTGAAACTGGCGGACAAGAAAGGTCAGGTTTTTGACTACGACCTGGAAGCGCTGGCTTTCATCGACAAACAAAACGAAGAGCCTGAATTTTTCCAACTGAATGATTTCACTGTGCAGTCAGGCTCCAGTATTACGGCGACCGCGTCGGTCAATCTGGGTTGTGGCGAACAGACGAAATCAGAAGCGGCGACCGGGAACGGTCCGGTTGATGCGGTTTATCAGGCCATTAACCGAATTACCCAGTTCAATGCCGAGCTGGTTAATTACAAGCTGACGGCAAAAGGCCACGGCGAAAATGCCCTGGGCCAGGTCGATATTGTGGTGAGCTACAACAACCGCAAATTCCACGGCGTTGGTCTGGCGACAGATATCGTCGAATCGTCTGCCAAAGCGATGGTGAACGCCTTAAACAACATCTGGCGAGCCAAACAGGTCGAGAAAGAGTTACAGCGCAAGTCTAAAGATCAGAAGGAAACGGTGTAATCATGTCAAACTCTTCACATATCGCAGTACTGGCGGGCGACGGTATCGGCCCGGAAGTGATGGCGCAGGCTATCAAGGTATTAGATGCCGTTCGTCAGCGCTTTAATCTGCGTATTACCACCAGCGAATACGATGTGGGCGGCATCGCCATTGACCGCCATGGTGAACCGCTCCCCCCGGCCACTGTAGCCGGTTGTGAGCAGGCTAATGCGATTCTGTTCGGTTCCGTGGGCGGGCCAAAATGGGAACACCTGCCCCCGGCTTCCCAGCCCGAACGTGGCGCGCTGCTTCCCCTGCGTAAGCATTTTAAACTGTTCAGTAACCTGCGCCCGGCGGCGCTGTACAGTGGTCTCGAAGCGTTTTGTCCACTGCGCAGCGATATCGCGGCACGCGGTTTCGACATTCTGTGTGTCCGTGAACTGACCGGCGGCATCTATTTTGGTCAGCCGAAAGGACGTGAAGGCAGCGGTCCGCATGAACGCGCGTTTGATACCGAAGTCTACCATCGCTTTGAAATCGAACGTATTGCACGTCAGGCTTTCGAGTCCGCCCGCAAGCGCCGCAACAAAGTGACCTCCGTGGATAAAGCCAACGTACTGCAAACCTCGGTCATGTGGCGCGAGATCGTCAACGAGATTGCGAAAGATTATCCCGATGTGCAGTTGAGCCATATGTACATCGACAATGCCACCATGCAGCTGATTAAAGATCCTTCTCAGTTCGACGTGCTGCTGTGCTCAAACCTGTTTGGCGACATTCTGTCAGACGAGTGCGCGATGATCACCGGTTCTATGGGCATGCTGCCCTCAGCCAGCCTGAGCGAAGACGGCTTTGGCCTCTACGAACCGGCTGGCGGCTCCGCACCGGATATCGCCGGGCAGAACATTGCCAACCCGATTGCTCAGATTTTGTCGCTGTCACTGCTGCTGCGCTACAGCCTGAACGCCGATGAGGCCGCTGCCAGTATTGAACGCGCCATCAGCCGTGCGTTAGCCGAAGGTTACCGCACCAAAGATTTAGCCGGTGATGGCCCTGCGATTAGCACCGATGAGATGGGCAGCATCATTGCTCGCTTTGTCGCCGAGGAAAAATAATAAAATGAAAACTTTATACCAGAAGTTATTTGATGCACATGTCGTTCAAGAAGCGCCGAATGAAACGCCGCTGCTCTATATTGACCGTCACCTGATTCATGAGGTGACCTCACCGCAGGCGTTTGATGGCTTGCGGGCGCACGGTCGTAAAGTGCGCCAGCCATCGAAAACCTTCGCCACCATGGATCACAACGTTTCTACCCAGACCAAAGATATTCATGCCTCGGGTGAAATGGCCCGTATTCAGATGCAGGAGCTGATCAAGAACTGTGCGGAATTTGGCGTGCAGTTATATGACCTGAATCACCCGTTCCAGGGCATCGTGCACGTCATCGGTCCGGAACAAGGCATGACCTTACCGGGCATGACCATTGTCTGCGGTGACTCGCACACGGCTACACACGGCGCTTTTGGCTCGCTGGCCTTCGGTATCGGTACCTCTGAAGTCGAGCACGTTTTTGCCACTCAAACCCTGAAACAGGGCCGTGCTAAAACCATGAAGATTGAAGTGACAGGTACGGTTGCCCCGGGCATTACGGCGAAAGACATCGTGCTGGCCATTATCGGCAAAACCGGCAGCGCGGGCGGTACCGGCCATGTTGTCGAATTCTGTGGTTCCGCGATCGAAGCGCTGAGCATGGAAGGCCGCATGACGCTGTGTAACATGGCTATCGAGATGGGCGCAAAAGCCGGTCTGGTGGCTCCCGATGAAACCACCTTCGCCTACCTGAAAGGACGTCAGTTTTCACCGGAAGGTGAGAAATGGGTGCAGGCCGTTGAATACTGGCGCACGCTGAAATCCGATCCGGACGCGAAATTTGACCGCGTCGTGACGCTGCGTGCAGAAGAGATCGCCCCGCAGGTTACCTGGGGAACGAACCCTGGGCAGGTTATCGCGGTGGATGCGCAGATTCCCGACCCGGCCTCGTTTGCGGATCCCGTGGAGCGGGCATCCGCAGAGAAGGCGCTGGCTTATATGAACCTGCAACCCGGTATCAAACTGACCGACGTCAGCATCGATAAAGTCTTTATTGGTTCCTGCACTAACTCGCGCATCGAAGATCTGCGCGCCGCCGCCGCGATTGCCAAAGGGCGTAAAGTTGCGCCGGGCGTTCAGGCTCTGGTGGTGCCAGGTTCAGGCCCGGTTAAAGCCCAGGCCGAAGCCGAAGGGCTGGATAAGATCTTTATTGAGGCCGGATTTGAATGGCGCCTGCCTGGCTGCTCCATGTGTCTGGCGATGAATAACGACCGCCTGAATCCCGGCGAGCGTTGTGCTTCAACCAGTAACCGTAACTTCGAAGGCCGCCAGGGCCGTGGCGGACGGACACATTTGGTCAGCCCGGCGATGGCCGCTGCTGCTGCCGTTAATGGCCATTTCGCTGATATTCGCAGCCTGACATAAGGACGCCATCATGGCAGAAAAATTTACGCAACATACGGGTTTGGTGGTGCCACTGGATGCCGCTAACGTCGACACCGACGCCATCATTCCAAAGCAGTTTTTGCAGAAAGTGACGCGTGTTGGTTTCGGTGCGCATCTGTTTAACGACTGGCGTTTCCTGGACGATCACGGCCTGGAGCCCAATCCGGATTTCGTGCTCAACTTCCCGGAGTACAAAGGGGCGTCCATCCTGCTGGCACGTGAAAACTTTGGCTGTGGTTCGTCACGTGAGCATGCGCCATGGGCACTGACCGATTACGGTTTTAAAGTCGTCATCGCGCCGAGCTTTGCCGATATTTTTTATGGCAACAGCTTTAATAACCAACTGCTGCCGGTCACGTTGACTGAGGAGCAGGTAGACGAATTGTTTACCCTGGTAAAAGCCCGTCCGGGCATCCGCTTCGAAGTGGATCTGGAAGCGCAGGTGGTTAAAGCCGGCGACAAGACCTACAGCTTTAAGATTGATGATTTCCGTCGCCACTGCATGCTGAACGGACTGGACAGCATCGGCCTGACGCTGCAGCACGAAAGCGCGATTTCAGCTTACGAAAATAACCAGCCCGCCTTTATGCGCTAAGCTTCGTTATCACCGTACGGCCCGGTCTGCTGACCGGGCTTTTTTTTGCCCTGCGCATCTCACAGGCGCAGATCACGCCTCTTTGACTCTTCTGATCATCACCAACGTAACCAGCGAAATCGCTGCAATCACCCAGTACACACTGCCGTGCCCAAAATGTTCAACCAGCGCACCCTGACATAGCCCCGCCAGGATAATCCCGGTCGAAATGCTGTTAGTAAACAGGGTGGTGGCCGCGCCCGCCCGTCCAGGCATCAGATCCTGAAACCACAACATGCCAATGCCTGCGACCACGCCGATAAACAGGGCGTTAAACACCTGCAGGATCAGCAGCGCCAGATGGCTGTGAAACAGGATAAGGCCGCTGTAGAACACGACGGCAGCAGCCACGGCGGCGGCCATCATATTCCGCTTGCCCCATCGTTTGGCGTAAAAGCCCGCCACGATCATGACCGGGATCTCCAGCCCTGCAGCCGTGCCCATTAAGATTCCGGCCAGATTTTCAGGTAAGCCCAGATCCGTACTGATCCATAACGGCATGTCGATGATATACATGGTGTTGCAGGTCCACATCAGCGTCGATGCGGCAAACAAAATACGCACATCACGAATACGCCAGCCACTCAGCGGAATTCCGCCTGACTGCATCAGGGACGCGGTGCGCGGCACCGAGGGCACCGTGAACCAGATCAGCAGAAAACAGAGAAAAAACAGCCCGGCGGCCACGCTGAACAACGTGACAAAGCCAAAATTCAGCGCCAGCGCAAATGATAATGGCGGGCCAATCACCCAGGCCAGCGAGACCTGAGCACGCATGACAGAGCTGAACATCACCACTTCGCGCGAAGCACTGTCGGCATATTCACGCGCCAGGGCAAAAAGCTGCGGCATGGCGACATTCGCCAGCGACGACAGCAGTACGCCCAGCGTTATCAGCGTCAGATAATGGCGGGTAAAGGCGAACAGGAGCGCGTTTGCCAACGCCAGCATGCAGCACAGCAAGATGATATTGCGGCGATCGCCGACCCGGTCGGAACGTTTTGCGATCATCATGCTCACCACAATCCCGGCAACGGCATTGAGGGTAAAAAACAGCCCAACCCACAGCGGCGGCACCTGCACTTCTCGCGATAAAAACAGGCTCAGCGTCGGTGCCTGAAGCGCGCCCGCTACGCCGAGGATAAAGGCGGTCACCATAAAAGCGAAAAACACTGGATTGAAACGGCGCGAGAATGCTAACAAAGATTTCATGCCTTATCCCTGACAGAACAACAATAGAAACGGGAAGCGTGTCCCCCGACCATAACCTGCAACGTAAAAAAAACCAGCAGAATAACTCTGCTGGCAAAATCGTAGCACACTACTCAGAAGGGACGGGCATCGCTGCCGTCCATGTCAGAGCGCCATCCATCGCTGAATGCCTCCCGCTCTTCCAATGCGAGAAAGTTTGCCTCTAAAATAGGGCAGGAAAAACAGAGCAGGTTTCAGAGGGAGTTCCTCTTTTATGTCGTCATCACGTCTGAAGCAGCAGTTCATTCGTCTGTGGCAGAGCTGTCAGGGGCAATCGCAGGAAACCACCCTGGGTGAACTGGCCGACGCCCTGCACTGTTCACGTCGCCATATGCGGAACCTGCTTAACAGGATGCAGGAAGCCGGCTGGCTCACCTGGCAGGCGGAGGCCGGACGGGGCAAGCGATCCGTGCTCACCTTCTGCTACACCGGACTAACCTTGCAGCAGCAGCGCGCTGAAGACCTGCTGGAACAGGATCGTATTGATCAACTGGTGCAGCTTGTCGGCGATAAAGATCAGGTCAGACAGATGATCAGCGCGCATCTGGGCCGCAGTTTCCGGCAGGGAAAACATATTCTGCGCGTCCTCTACTATCGCCCTCTGCTCAATCTGCTGCCTGGATCGCCCCTGCGTCGGTCAGAAACCCATATCGCTCGTCAGATTTTTAGCGGTCTGACACGCATAAATGAGGAAAAAGGGGAAATCGAAGCCGATATCGCTCATCACTGGCAGCAACATTCGGATCGACACTGGCGCTTTTATCTACGTCCGGCTATCCGTTTCCATCATGGCCGGGAACTCGACATGGACGATGTGATTGCCAGCCTTGAGCGCCTGCGCCAGCATCCGCTGTTTTGCCATCTTCAGCGACTTGACTCCCCTGCCCCCTGGACGCTGGATATCTATTTAGATCAGCCCGACAGCTGGCTACCCTGGCTGTTGGGCAGCGTCAGCGCCATGATTCTGCCGCGCGAGTGGCCCGATATGCGCGATTTTGCCCGTCAGCCCATAGGGACAGGGCCCTATCGGGTCATCCGCAATCAGCAAAGTCAGCTGAAGATCGAAGCCTTCGACGACTACTTTGGCTATCGCGCCTTGATCGATGACGTGTCGGTATGGGTGCTGCCCGAGATCAGTGACGAAGTGGTTTATGCCGGTGTTCGCCTGCAGGGCGAACAGGCCGATGAGAAACAGGAAGAGAGTCGGCTTGAAGAGGGCTGCTACTTTTTACTGTTTGACCAGCGCTCCGCGAAGGCAGGCGAACCGGGCATTCGACGCTGGCTTAGCTTCCTGCTTAACCCCATCGCCTTACTGAACAATGCGGATCTGGGCTACCAGCGTTACTGGTTTCCTGCTTACGGCCTGCTGCCCCGCTGGCACCACCGGCGTGATTTGACACCGGTAGAAAAACCCGCAGGCCTGACACACCTGACGCTGACCGTTTATAACCAGCACATTGAGCACGTCAGTATCACCGATGCCTTGCGTCCACTACTGGCGCAACACGACGTGACGCTGGACGTGCGTGAGGTCAGTTATGAATCCTGGCATCAGGGCACAGGTGAAAGCGATATCTGGCTCGGCAGCGTCAACTTTACCCTGCCCCTGGACTATTCTCTGTTTGCGCTGTTATACGAAGTCCCGTTGTTGCAGCACTGCCTGCCGGTGAACTGGCAGCAGGATGCTGCGCGCTGGCGTGAGAAAACGCTCCCCCTTGCTGAATGGGCGAAACAGCTGGTTGAAAGCAACTGGCTTCATCCGTTGTTTCATCACTGGCTGCTGCTGGAAGGCCAGCGCAGTATGCGCGGGGTACGGATGAATACGCTGGGGTGGTTTGACTTTAAATCCGCCTGGTTTGCACCGCCCACGCTGTGATCCTTTCCCGGCGGGCATTAAATGACTAGAATGTGACGTTCTCAACGGGGTGCCTCTTTCCATCATGTCAGAGCGCTGAGATATACCCGTCGAACCTGAATCGGTTAATGCCGACGTAGGGATTTGAGAGGCAACTTTGCTCAGATCCTTTGCGACTCAACCCTGCCGCTATAGGAGCGCAAAGTGTTAAAAAACGTCCTGCCCGTGCTGCTGTTACTCTCTGCCCCGGTCTTCGCGGCCAAACCTGTCCTGACGGTTTACACCTATGATTCGTTTTCCGCTGACTGGGGACCCGGTCCGGCCGTTAAAAAAGCCTTTGAAACCCAGTGCGGTTGCGAACTGAAATATGTGGCCCTGGAAGACGGGGTTTCGCTGCTGAATCGCGTCCGTCTGGAAGGCAAGAACAGCAAGGCCGATGTGGTCTTAGGGCTGGATAACAACCTCCTGCAGGCCGCGCAACAAACCGGGCTGTTTGCCAAAAGCGACGTTGATACCGGTAAATTGCAGGTTCCCGGCGGCTGGAAGGACACCACCTTTGTGCCCTTCGATTACGGCTACTTCGCGTTCGTCTATAACATAAACACGCTGAAAAACCCACCAAAGAGCCTCAAAGAACTGGTCGAAAGCCCCGAAAAATGGCGCGTGATTTATGAAGATCCCCGCACCAGCACGCCGGGCCTTGGCCTGCTGCTGTGGATGCAAAAAGTCTACGGAGACAAGGCGCCTGAAGCCTGGCAAAAGCTGGCAAAGAAAACCGTCACGGTGACCAAAGGGTGGAGTGAAGCCTACGGTCTGTTTCTGAAAGGCGAGAGTGATCTGGTGTTGAGCTATACCACGTCGCCGGCTTATCACATTATTGAAGAGAAGAAGGATAACTATGCCGCGGCACCGTTTGCCGAAGGCAACTATCTGCAGGTGGAAGTGGCAGCCCGCCTGGCTAACAGCAAACAACCAAAACTGGCAGAGCAGTTTATGCAGTTCATGGTCACGCCCGCTTTCCAGAATACGATTCCAACCGGCAACTGGATGTACCCGGTGATCAAAACCGACCTGCCTGCAGGCTTTGCTTCACTCAGCGTGCCGAAGACGGCATTACAGTTTTCGCCTGAAGCCGTCGCCAGCCACCGTTCACAATGGGTCAGCCAATGGCAACGCGCCGTGAGTCGCTGATCCCCTTCTGGCTGATTCCGGGTTCACTCGCCACGTTGCTGCTCTGCAGCGTGGCGTTGTCAGCTTTTGCTGCACTGTGGATGGCGGCCCCGGCGACCGACTGGCGCGCGGTTCTGCAGGATACCTATCTGCATCATGTGATTGGCTTTTCATTTACGCAGGCGCTGCTCTCCGCCCTGCTCTCTTTGCTGCCGGCCATTCCGCTGTCCCGGGCTCTCTATCGACGCCGTTTTCCTGGCCGTCAGGGATTATTACGCCTGTGCGCCATGACGCTGGTCTTGCCGGTGCTGGTCGCGGTATTTGGTCTGCTCACTGTCTATGGTCGGGTGGGCTGGCTGGCCCGGCTTTGCGCCTGGCTTGGCGTGGACTATCACTTCTCGCCTTACGGGCTTCAGGGCATTTTACTGGCCCATGTTTTTTTTAACCTGCCGCTGGCCACGCGCCTGATGCTGCAGGCGCTGGAAAGCATTCCGGCCGAACAGCGTCAGCTTGCTGCACAGCTGAATATCCGTGGCTGGCATCACTTTCGGCTCCTTGAATGGCCGTGGCTACGTCGCCAGTTACTGCCTACCGGTGCGTTGATTTTCATGCTCTGCTTCGCCAGTTTTGCCACGGTGCTTTCACTGGGTGGCGGGCCGCGGGCCACCACTATCGAACTGGCCATTTTTCAGGCTTTAAGTTACGACTACGATCCGGGACGCGCCGCACTCCTGGCGTTGATTCAGCTTGGCTGCTGCCTGGTATTGGTGCTTCTCAGTCAGCGCTTCAGTCACGCCATTCCCGCTGGCAACACGCAGCGCCAGGGCTGGCGCGATCCGCAGGATTCCGTGCTGGCGCGCATCAGCGACATTGCTCTCATCGGTTTAGCCTTGCTGTTACTGCTACCGCCCCTGATCGCAGTGATTATTAATGGCCTGGACGGCGGACTGCGCGGCGCCTTGCAACAACCGGCGTTGTGGCAGGCAACATTCACCTCACTGCGCATCGCCCTGGGCGCTGGCGTGCTGTGCGTGTTACTGACGACCATGCTGCTCTGGAGCAGCCGCGAACTGCGCCTGCGCCAGCGTAAACTTGCCGCACAATTTATGGACACCAGCGGCATGCTGATTCTGGCCATGCCGGGTATCGTGCTGGCAACCGGCTTTTTCCTGCTGCTGAATGCCACAACAGGGCTGCCCGATGCGGCGGATGGCGTAGTGATGTTCGCCAATGCACTGATCGCCATTCCCTATGCCCTGAAAGTGCTGGAAAACCCGATGCGGGATATCGCAGAACGCTACAACCACCTGTGCGGCGCATTAGGGATCAGCGGATGGAACCGCCTGACGCTGATAGAACTCCGTGCACTTAAGCGGCCACTGGCACAGGCGCTGGCGTTTGCCTGCGTACTGTCAATTGGAGACTTTGGCGTCGTGGCGCTGTTCGGTAACGCCGATTTCCGTACGCTGCCTTTCTACCTCTATCAGCAGATTGGTGCCTATCGTGGGGCCGACGGAGCCGTTACCGCATTACTGTTGCTGGTGCTCTGCCTGTCTCTGTTTACTCTGATGGAAAAATTACCGGGTCGCCATGCTGACACTGAATAATCTGACTTACCTGTATCAGCATTTGCCGATGCGTTTTTCCCTTCACGCCGGGCGCGGCGAACGGCTGGCGATTCTTGGTCCAAGCGGCGCGGGTAAGAGTACGTTGTTAAATCTGATTGCCGGCTTTCTGCCCGTCAGCCAGGGCAGTCTGATGATGGATGGCGTCGATCATACCCACAGCGTGCCCGCTCAGCGCCCGGTATCGATGCTGTTTCAGGAAAACAACCTGTTTCCGCATCTCAGCGTGGAACAGAATCTGGGGCTGGGCTTACATCCCGGGCTCAGGCTGACTGCGGACCAGCGTCAGCAGGTAGCCACCATTGCACAGCAGGTCGGGCTCAGTGAGATGCTGTCGCGCCTGCCAGGCCAGCTCTCAGGTGGACAACGTCAGCGCGTAGCGCTGGCACGCTGCCTGCTGCGCGAGCGGCCGGTATTACTGCTGGATGAACCTTTCTCGGCGCTTGATCCGGCACTGCGTGGCGAGATGCTCAACCTGGTGCGTACCGTCTGCGAAGCCCGTGAAATCACATTACTTATGGTGTCGCACAGTCTTGAAGATGCGCAGCAGATTGCGCCACGCAGCGTGGTGGTGGTAGATGGACGGGTTTACTGGGATGGCGCAACGGACCGGCTGCTGTCAGGGGACGTGCGGGAAGCCGATGTGCTCGGCATCCCACGTCGTTAACCGATAAAGACCTGCCACAGCAGGTGGCGGAAAACTGGCATCATCGGGTGAAACTGAATACCGACGAAGGCCGCAACGGCCACGACCAGGCCCAGTGGCGCTAGCCAGCGCAGTCGTTCAGGCGGCAAATACGCGGTGGCCCAGTCGCGGGTCTTTTCACCGCGCCACCAGCGCCAGCACAGCCAGCATCCCAGCCACACCACAAGGGCAACGGCAACCAGCAGCCAGATAAAGTGACCGCCCTGGGCTTCTTTCGGGACATCAATCGCCACGCCTGCCAGAATCCCCGGCAACAGATAAAGCGGGGGCCATAAAATACAGCCGATCAGATTGGGGGGCAGAAACTTGCGTACCGGCAATTCCAGCATACCTGCCGCCAGCGGGATCAACGGGCGAGTGGGTCCCACAAAACGGCCGACCAGAATGGTAAACATGCTGTGCTGATACAGCGCATGTTCGGTTTTATCCAGCAGCCCTTTGTATTTTTGCAGGTACTTCCAGCGATGAAGCGGCCCCTGAAACTTCCAGCCAATCCCGTAAGAAACCCAGTCGCCAAGCAGACAACCGACGAAGCCAGCGGCCCAGGCGGGATACAAACCGATCTGCCCACTGCCCACCAGCGCGCCAAGGCTCGCCATCATCACGGTGCCGGGGAGCAGCAGCCCCACAAACGCCAGTGACTCCAGAAACGTCACCAGCGCCACGGCAAACAGCGCCCACTCCAGCGACTGTGTAATCAGGTGTTGAACCCAGGCTTCCATATCAATCCTCAGAAAAAGCAGAAGGCTGGATTGTCCAGAGCAGACATCACAGCGTCAAGGCAAGAATTGTAGGCCAATATTGACAAAACGCACCGGGAGACACTGTATAAATATCCATGTTATACTTTTTAACCGCATGTCCGATTCGCTATCAGCCTGGAGAATACGTGAATAAGCCCCGCGCAGGGTTTCTGCTGAGCCGTCACTGGCGCGATACGCCGCAAGGCACCGAAATTACGCTCTGGCTGGCCACCGATGACGGTGCTCAGCGCGTCGTGCTGCCTGTGCAGGAATCGGTGACGTTTATTCCCTGCGAGTACCAGGCGCAGGTCGAAACGCTGCTGCAGGACGAGCGCCAGGTGCGCATGCAGCCTCTCCAGTTAACCGATTTTCGCCGCCGGCCGGTATTTGGCCTTTACTGCCGCCAGCATCGCCAGCTTCAGTGGATTGAAAAGAAACTGCGCGAAAACGGCATTCCCCTTTACGAATCCGATATTCGTCCGCCTGAACGCTATCTGATGGAACGGTTTATCACCGCGCCCGTGTGGTTCGATGGTGACGCGCAGGGCGATGCGCTGGTTAACGCCCGGCTCAAACCGCATCCTGACTACCGCCCACCGCTGAAATGGGTCTCTCTGGATATCGAAACCACCCAGCATGGCGAGCTTTACTGCATCGGCCTTGAAGGCTGCGGCCAGCGTCAGGTTTACATGCTGGGACCGCCTAACGGCGATGCCAGCGCACTGGATTTCGAACTCATTTACCTGGAAACCCGCCCTCAACTGCTGGAGGCGCTCAATCGCTGGTTTGCCGACCACGACCCCGATGTGGTGATCGGCTGGAACGTGGTGCAGTTTGACCTGCGCGTTCTGCAGAAACATGCCGACCGCTATGGCATTCCGTTACGCCTGGGCCGCCAGCAGGCTGTACTGGAATGGCGTGAGCACGGTTTTAAACCCGGCGTGTTTTTTGCCCAGGCGCCAGGTCGGCTGATCATTGACGGTATTGATGCGCTGAAATCCGCCTTCTGGGATTTCCCCTCTTTTAGTCTGGAGTCGGTTTCACAACAACTGCTCGGCGAAGGCAAAGCTATTGATAACCCGTGGCAGCGCATGGAAGAGATCAACTGGCGTTTTGCCAACGATAAACCGGCGCTGGCACGCTATAACCTGAAGGACTGCGAGCTGGTCACACGCATCTTCCATAAAACCGAGATCATGCCGTTTTTGCTGGAGCGCGCCGCCGTTAACGGGCTGGCGGTCGATCGCCACGGCGGCTCTGTGGCGGCCTTCAGCCATCTGTATATTCCCCGCATGCATCGGGTTGGTTTTGTCGCCCCCAATCTCGGCGATGTTGCGCCGGAAGCCAGCCCCGGCGGCTATGTGATGGATTCCCGGCCAGGCCTGTATGATTCCGTATTGGTGCTGGATTACAAAAGTCTTTATCCCTCGATTATCCGCACCTTTCTGATCGATCCCGTCGGCCTCATCGAAGGGCTGGCGCACCCAACGGATGCGGATTCGGTGCCCGGCTTTCGTGAGGCGCGCTTTTCACGTGAAACGCATTGCCTGCCCGCGATTGTGGAACAGATTTGGCAGGGACGCGAAACCGCGAAAAAACAGGGCAATAAGCCCCTGTCGCAGGCCCTGAAAATCATTATGAATGCGTTTTATGGCGTGCTGGGCACCAGCGCCTGCCGCTTTTTTGATCCTCGCCTGGCCTCGTCGATTACGCTGCGCGGTCATGCCATCATGCAGCAAACCCGCGAGCTGATTGAAGCCGAAGGCTATGATGTGATCTATGGCGATACGGATTCTACCTTTGTCTGGCTCAAGTCCGCCCGGGATGAAGCCGAGGCGGAAGCAACAGGCCGCGCACTGGCCGCGAAGGTCAATGACTGGTGGCGTGAACATCTCCAGCAGCAATATGGCCTGACAAGCGCACTCGAACTGGAATATGAAAATCACTTTTGCCGTTTCCTGATGCCAACCATTCGCGGTGCCGAACAGGGCAGTAAGAAACGCTACGCGGGATTAATTCGTGAAGGCGACAGTGAACGTATGGTGTTTAAAGGGCTGGAGTCCGTCCGGACCGACTGGACGCCACTGGCGCAGCAGTTTCAGCAGGAACTCTACAGCCGGATATTTCATCGTCAGCCCTGGGAAGAGTACGTCCGCACAACCGTTACACAGCTGCTGGCGGGCGAACTGGACGATCAGCTCATTTATAAGAAACGCCTGCGTCGTCCGCTGAAGGAGTATGAACGCAATGTGCCGCCTCACGTGCGCGCCGCCCGTCTGGCGGATGAACACAACCGTAAACTGGGTCGGCCGCTGCAATATCAGACCGGTGGCCGCATTCGCTATGTGATAGCGACGGGCGGCCCCGAACCCGTTGAAGCCCGGACCACGCCGCTCGACTACGATCACTACGTCACGAAACAGCTGCAACCTGTTGCCGAAGGCATTTTGCCTTTCGTCGAGGGTGACTTTGCTACACTGATTACCGGGCAACTGGGGCTTTTTTGACAGGTGACGAATGCCCTGCCATCCAGTACCATAACGCCCTTCCTCAAAACTCACTGCTCTGACATACGCACCAGGCCCCTTTTGCCTGGTTGACATGCTATTGCCTGAGAATGGGGAACACCTTCAAAAACGTTAAAAATTCGAGCAAAAATTATATGGTTTTTACATTAGGTCAGCGTTGGATTAGTGATACAGAAAGTGAACTGGGATTAGGTACCGTGGTGGCGATCGATACTCGCATGATCACGCTGCTCTTCCCGGCCACAGGGGAAAATCGCCTCTACGCTCGCAGCGACTCGCCCGTCACCCGCGTGATTTTTAACCCGGGCGATACCGTGACCAGCCATGAGGGCTGGCAAATGCGGGTGGATGAAGTCCGTAATGACAATGACCTGATAACCTATATCGGTACGCGCCTGGATACTGAAGAAACCAACGTGATGCTGCGTGAAGTCATGCTCGACAGCAAACTGGTGTTCAGCAAGCCCCAGGATCGTCTGTTCGCTGGCCAGCTCGATCGCATGGATCGCTTCGCCCTGCGTTTTCGTGCGCGTAAATATCAAAGTGAACAGTACCGCCTGCCCGTCAGTGGCCTGCGTGGGATGCGTACCAACCTGATTCCCCACCAGTTGCATATCGCCCATGATGTGGGCCGTCGCCATGCACCGCGCGTTCTGCTGGCGGATGAAGTGGGTCTGGGTAAAACCATCGAAGCCGGTATGATCATTCAGCAGCAGCTGTTGGCTGGCCGCGCTGAGCGCGTACTGATTGTGGTACCAGAAACGCTGCAACATCAGTGGCTGGTTGAAATGCTGCGCCGCTTCAACCTGCGCTTTGCGCTGTTCGATGACGATCGTTACGCCGAAGCCCAGCACGACAGCGACAATGCCTTCGATACGGAACAACTGATTATCTGTTCGCTGGACTTTGTTCGTCGCAATAAGCTGCGTCTTGATAAGCTGGCCGACGCGGACTGGGATCTCCTGGTGGTCGATGAAGCGCATCACCTGGCCTGGTCTGAAGGTGAGCCAAGTCGTGAATACCAGGTCATTGAAAAGCTCGCCGAAAACACACCAGGCGTCCTGCTACTGACCGCCACGCCAGAACAACTGGGCATGGAAAGCCACTTCGCACGCCTGCGCCTGCTCGATCCCGATCGTTTCCACGACTTCGCCGCCTTCGTCGAAGAGCAACAGCATTTCCGTCCGATTGCCGATGCGGTCACCTCCCTGCTGGCGGATAATCCCATCTCGCAAGACGAGATGAATATGATTAATGAGCTGGTTGGCGAGCAGGATATCGAACCGCTGCTACAGGTCGCCAACAGTGACCGCGAGGGCAAACAAGAGGCGCGCCAGGAACTCATTTCCATGCTGATGGATCGCCACGGCACCAGCCGCGTGTTGTTCCGTAACACCCGTAACGGCGTGAAGGGCTTCCCGAAACGGGAATTGCATACCATTCGCCTGCCGTTGCCAGCTCAGTACCAGACGGCCATCAAAGTTTCCAGCATCATGGGCGCGCGTAAAAGCGCCGAAGAACGCGCGCGCGACCTGCTCTATCCGGAGCAGATTTATCAAGAGTTTGAAGGCGACACCGGCACCTGGTGGAACTTCGATCCACGTGTAGAATGGCTTATGGGCTATCTGACCAGCAACCGTAAAGAGAAGGTGCTGGTGATTTGCGCGCAGGCCGCAACCGCTCTGCAACTGGAGCAGGTATTACGCGAGCGTGAAGGTATCCGTGCCGCCGTGTTCCACGAAGGGCTGTCGATTATTGAACGCGATCGGGCTGCGGCCTGGTTTGCCTCAGAAGAAAACGGCGCACAGGTTCTGCTGTGTTCAGAAATCGGCTCTGAAGGCCGTAACTTCCAGTTCGCCAGCCGCCTGGTTATGTTCGATCTGCCGTTTAACCCGGATCTGCTGGAGCAGCGCATCGGTCGTCTGGATCGTATCGGTCAGGCGCATGACATTCAGATTCTGGTGCCATGGCTGGAAAAAACCGCTCAGGCGGTCCTGCTGCGCTGGTATCACGAAGGGCTGGATGCCTTTGAGCACACCTGTCCGACCGGCAGAACCCTCTATGACAGCGTGCACGCTGAACTGATTAATTATCTGGCTGCGCCGGAAAACAGTGAAGGCTTTGATGACTTTATCGACGCCTGCCGTAAACAGCATGACGCGCTGAAATCTCAGCTTGAACAAGGTCGGGATCGGTTACTGGAGTTGAACTCGAACGGCGGCGACGCCGCGCAGATGCTGGCGAATACCATTGCCGAGCAGGATAACGACACCGAGCTGGTCAACTTTGCCCTGAATCTGTTTGATATCGTGGGCATCAATCAGGAAGATCGTAGCGATAACCTGATTGTGCTGACGCCGTCAGATCATATGCTAGTCCCGGATTTCCCGGGCTTACCTGAAGACGGTTGCACCATCACGTTCAACCGCGATCAGGCCCTGTCGCGTGAAGATACCCAGTTTATTACCTGGGAACATCCGCTGATCCGTAACGGCCTGGATCTGATCCTGTCGGGCGACACGGGCAGTTGTGCGCTGTCGCTGCTGAAGAATAAGGCATTGCCTGTCGGCACGCTGCTGGTAGAACTGATTTACGTGGTGGAATCTCAGGCACCTAAGCATCTGCAGTTAACCCGTTTCCTGCCGCCAACGCCTGTGCGTTTGCTGTTAGATCGCAAGGGCACTAACCTGGCAGGTAAAGTGGAGTTCGAGAGCTTCAACCGTCAGTTGAATGCGGTCAACCGCCACACAGGCAGTAAGCTGGTGAACGCCGTTCAGCAGGATGTTCACGCTATTCTTACCCTGGCGGAAAAAGAAGTCGTCAGCGAAGCACGTGCCATAATCGATACGGCACGGCGCGAAGCGAGTGAAAAGCTGGGGGCCGAGTTATCGCGTCTGGAAGCCCTGAAAGCCGTCAACCCCAATATTCGTGACGATGAAGTTGACGCGCTGGAAAGCAATCGCGAGCAGGTGCTGGAAAGTCTGGATGAAGCCACCTGGCGCCTGGATGCGCTGCGTCTGATTGTGGTTACGCATCAGTAAGTTCAGGGCCGCAAGGCCCTCTTTTTTGGAATAATGTATGGAACCCTATAATCCGCCGCTTGAGCCCTGGCTGCACATTCTCTATCAGGATGCGCACATCATGGTGGTGAATAAGCCCAGCGGCCTGCTTTCCGTGCCGGGTCGACTTGAGGCGCACAAAGACAGCGTGATGACGCGGATCCAGCGGGATTATCCTGAAGCCGAATCGGTGCATCGGCTGGATATGGCCACCAGCGGCGTGATTGTCGTCGCACTGACGAAAGCCGCTGAGCGTGAACTAAAACGTCAGTTTCGCGAGCGCGAACCCGCCAAAACCTATGTCGCTCAGGTCTGGGGACATCCGGCAGAGGAAAAAGGCCTGGTGGATTTGCCCTTGATTTGTGACTGGCCCAACCGGCCAAAACAGAAAGTGTGTTTTGAGACGGGTAAGTCGGCACAAACCGAGTATCAGGTGGTGGAATATCGGGACGATAACAGCGCACGCGTCACGTTGAAGCCCATTACCGGCCGTTCGCACCAGTTGCGCGTGCATATGCTGGCGCTGGGCCATCCGATACTTGGGGACGGGTTTTATGCTCACCCGGAAGCCAGGGCAATGGCAAGCCGGCTTCTGCTGCATGCCGAATCGCTGACCATCACGCATCCTGCGTTTGGCAGTGCGATGACCTTCAAGCAGCCCGCCGATTTCTGACCGGCCCGTTTATGACTCGCGCGCCCCGCGGATGAATCCCCGGGGCGCACGCCGCTTACTTAAAGCCTTTTTCTTTGCGAATCAGATCGTAAGCCGACTGAATGTCCTGCGCTTTCTGTTTGGCCATTTCCATCATTTCTGGCGGTAACCCTTTTGCCACCAGCTTATCGGGATGGTGCTCACTCATCAGTTTGCGATAGGCTCGCTTGATGGTAGTGGCATCATCACTGCTTTTCACGCCCAGCACATTACAGGCATCGTCCAGCGTAGGACCGCGTTGTGCCTGCTGGAAACCGCCTTGAGAATAACTGCGGCCGCCGCCAAACTGCTGGCCGCCTTCCATCATGCGCAGAAACTGATCGAACTGGCTGTGTGAAATGCCCAACTCTTCACCAATAACGTACAGGACCTGACGTTCGTTGGGATGCAGTGTGCCGTCGGCAAACGCGGCCTGAATCTGAATTTCCAGAAACATCCGAATCAGGTCAAAACGACCAAAGCAGGCACTGCGTAATTCGCGCAGTTTGGTCCGCAACGGATATTCGCCCTGTTTGCCCTCACGAAAAGCACGTTGTGCGGCAGTACGCGCCTCACCGTGAAGCTGCATGCGGTCCATAAACAGAGACGCAATCTGGATGTCCGCTTCCGTTACGCGCCCTTTCGATTTGGTTAAATGCCCCATCACCTGAAACGTGGTGCTGAAAAACAGTGACTGTCGGGTCTGGGTGTTTGAAAAGTACGCCTTGCTTTGTGCGCCGCGAACCTTGTCAAATCCATGCCCAATGATCAGGCCGATTACAATTCCCCAAAAGCCCGCGCCAGACAATAATCCCAGCACCAGACCTATAACTTTTCCCCAGTAGCGCATAAACTCCTCAATTCGCCATGCTTACGGCTGAAAATTGCATTATCATACCTGTCATTTATCTCAGCGCCTAACGGCAGCGCGGACAGAAAAGGATTAACACTGGCGCAACGCCAGGCAGTGCGTTAGTCTCTGACCCGATTGTCGGCATGATGCCAGTTTTCATGGAATTCTCGATACCGCGTATGAAAAAACGTATACCTACTCTGCTGGCCACCCTGATCGGCGCAGCCATTAGCCAGCAAGCCTTCGCCGACGATTTAATGTCGCAGTGTATGTTAGGCGTGCCGAGTTATAATCGCCCTCTGGTCAATGGCGATCCCAATCAGTTGCCCGTTACTATTCACTCGGATTCCGTGAAAGGCAACTATCCTGATGATGCCATTTTCAAAGGTGATGTAGACGTCAGCCAGGGCAACAGCCGCATGCTGGCTGATGAGGTGCAACTTCACCAACGCCAGCCAGAAGGTCAGACGACGCCCGTCCGGACCGTCGATGCGCTAGGTAATGTGCACTACGACGATAATCAGGTCATCCTGAAAGGTCCGAAAGCCTGGTCGAATCTTAACACCAAAGATACTAACGTCTGGGACGGTGATTATCAGATGGTCGGCCGCCAGGGGCGGGGTACAGGCGATCAAATGAAGCTGCGTGGACAAAACCGTTACACCATCATGGAAAACGGCACCTTCACGTCCTGTCTGCCCGGCAGTAACAGCTGGAGCGTGGCGGGGTCCGAAATCATTCAGGATCGCCAGGAAGAAGTGGCAGAGATCTGGAACGCGCGCTTTAAGCTTGGCCCGGTTCCGGTGTTTTACAGCCCGTATCTGCAGTTGCCGCTGGGCGATCGGCGCCGCTCAGGCTTCCTGATCCCTAATGCCAAATACGGCAGCAGTAACGGTTTCGAGTTTATTCTACCTTACTACTGGAACATCGCGCCTCAGGCCGATGCCACCATTACGCCGCACTATATGAGTAAACGTGGTCTGCAATTGCAGAACGAATTCCGTTACCTCACAGAAGCGGGCGCAGGCCTGGTCGAATTTGACTATCTGGCCTCAGACAAGCAGTACGACAATGATAAAGCGTTACGTCAAATCGCGCAGAACGACAGTTCTGATCGCTGGTTGTTTTACTGGCGTCATGCCGGTGTATATGACCAGCACTGGCGCTTTAACGCCGACTATACCAAAGTCAGCGATCCGTTCTATTTCAACGATTTGACGTCACCCTATTACACGTCCACCGACGGCTATGCCTCACAGAAATTCAGCGTCGGTTATGCGGATACTAACTGGGACGCAGCCCTGTCGACCAAAGATTTCCAGATTTTTGGTAATACCAGTAACAGCAATGTCTATCGTGCCTTCCCGCAACTTGACCTGAACTGGTACCAGAACGATGTCGGTCCGTTCGACACGCGGGTCTATGCTCAGGCTGTGAAATTTGTCAATGTAAACAGCAAGTTCCCTGAAACCACGCGTTTACATGTTGAACCTACGCTCGATCTGCCGTTATCAAACAGCTGGGCCAGCCTGGATACTGAAGCCAAATTTCTGGCCACGCACTATCAGCAAAAAGATGTTGATTACTACAACGCTAACTTTGCCCCCACCAGCACTACCAGCGGTGTCCTGAAAGACTCCGTCAACCGCACATTACCGCAGTTTAAAGTTGATGGGCGCATGGTATTTGATCGTGATATGGACTGGGCACAGGGTTACACCCAAACGCTGGAGCCAAGGGTTCAGTACCTGTATATCCCGTATCGGGACCAGAGCGACATCTATCCTTACGACTCCACGCTGCTGCAAACGGACTACACCGGCCTGTTCCGCGATCGCTCTTACAGCGGTCTGGATCGCATCGCCTCAGCGAACCAGGTCGCGACCGGTGTGACTACACGAATTTATGATAATGATCTGGTTGAACGTTTTAACGTTTCTGTGGGTCAAATCTATTCGTTCACGCCTTCACGTACAGGCGTTAACCAGACCAATAAAGATGACGATACCGGCAGTCTTCTTTGGGCCGGGGATACGTACTGGAAGATCAGCGAACGCTGGGGCGTGCGTGGCGGGCTGCAATACGATACCCGCCTGAATAACGTGGCGCAGGGCAATACCGTGCTGGAATACCGTCGTGATGCTGACCGTATGGTGCAGTTGAGCTACCGTTACAGCAGCCCGGAGTATGTTGCTTCTGCGCTTAACGACAGCTCACTGGTGAATAACCCGATTTATAAAAACGGGATTTCACAGGTTGGCACCACGGCAAGTTGGCCAATTCATGATGCCTGGTCGGTGGTTGGCGCGTATTACTACGATACGCGCAATAATCGCCCGGCATCACAGCTGGTTGGCCTGCAGTACAGCTCGTGTTGCTACGCGATTCGTCTGGGATATGAACGTAAAATCAACGGTTGGGAAAACAACGACAGTAAGTACGACAACCAAATCTCATTCAACATTGAGTTACGTGGCCTGAGCTCGAATTATGGCCTGGGCACTGGCCAGATGCTGAGTCAGGGGATCATCCCTTACCAGCGTGCATTCTGATGTTGTGATGTTTGACAGGCAATCCCGCAGTGCGGAACCAATAATGGATAAAGTATGAAGAACTGGAGAATGCTGATTCTTGGTGTGGCGATCAGTGCCAACACCGTGTTCGCAGCACCACAAGTGGTTGATAAAGTTGCAGCTGTGGTTAATAACGGCGTGGTCCTTGAGAGTGACGTGGACAGCATGATGAACACCGTTAAATCTCAGGCGAAACAGGCCGGCCAGCAGCTACCGGACGATAAAACCTTACGCCATCAGATCCTTGAGCGTGAGATTATGGACGCGATCATTCTGCAGTTAGGCGATAAAGCCGGTTTGCAAATCAGCGATCAGCAGCTGGATCAGGCCATTCAGAATATTGCAGCACAAAACCACATGACCCTCGATCAACTGCGCAGTCGTCTGGCCTATGACGGTATGGACTACAACACGTATCGGTCGCAGATTCGTAAAGAGATGCTGATCTCTGAAGTCCGTAATAACGAAGTCCGCCGTCGCGTCACCATCCTGCCACAGGAAGTGGATACGCTGGCAAAACAGGTGGGTGCGCAGAATACTCAAGGGACAGAGATGAATATCAGCACCATTCTTCTGCCGCTGCCTGAAAACCCGACACAACAGCAGGTTGACGACCAGGAAAAACTGGCAAAACAGCTGGTGAGCGAACTGAAGGGCGGTGCTGATTTCGGCAAACTGGCCGTTACCTACTCCGCTGACTCCCAGGCCCTGAAAGGCGGCAATATGGGCTGGTCAAAAATTGAAGAGCTGCCGACGCTGTTTGCTCAGGCTCTGGCCACGGCAAAAAAAGGCGATATCGTTGGTCCGATTCGTTCCGGTGTGGGCTTCCATATTCTGAAAGTGAACGATTTGCGTGGCGAAAGCAAAAACATCTCTGTCACCGAGGTGCATGCACGCCATATTCTGCTGAAGCCGTCACCGATCATGACTGACGATCAGGCCCGCGCGAAGCTGGAACAAATTGCCGCCGATATCCGCAGCGGTAAAACCACTTTTGCGGCCGCCGCAAAACAATTCTCTGACGATCCGGGCTCGGCTAACCAGGGCGGCGATCTGGGATGGACCTCGCCTGAAGTCTTTGACCCGGCGTTCCGCGATGCGCTGCTACGCCTGAAAAAAGGGGAAATTAGCCAGCCCGTTCATTCCTCTTTCGGCTGGCATTTGATTCAGTTGCTGGACACGCGTCAGGTTGATAAAACGGATGCAGCCCAGAAAGAGCGTGCTTACCGCATGCTGTTCAACCGCAAGTTCGCGGAAGAAGCGCAGACCTGGATGCAGGAGCAGCGTGCAGGGGCTTACGTGAAAATTCTGGATAACAATGCGCAGTGATTGTCGTGTGGTGATTACGCCCGGCGAACCCGCCGGGATTGGTCCCGATCTGGCTGTGCAACTGGCTCAACAGGCCTGGCCTGTTGAGCTGGTCGTTTGTGCGTCTCCCCAGCTCTTGCTGCAGCGCGCCGCATTGCTGGGTTTGCCTCTGACCCTTCGTCTTTACGATTCTGCCGAGCCTCCAGTGCCCCAGCAGGCCGGTACACTCACCGTCCTTCCCGTTGAACTCCCGCAGCCCGTCACACCCGGTACGCTTTGTGTCGACAACGGTCACTATGTACTGGAAACGCTGGCTCGCGCCTGCGACGGCTGCTTGTCCGGTGAGTTTGCTGCATTGATTACCGGCCCTGTGCATAAGGGCGTGATCAATGACGCGGGGATACCGTTTACAGGCCATACCGAATTCTTTGCCGAGCGTGCAGGCGCGCATCGCGTGGTCATGATGCTGGCAACAGAGCAGTTACGCGTCGCGCTTGCGACCACGCACCTGCCGTTAAAAGCGGTCGCTGACGCCGTCACCTGGGATTGCCTGCATGAAGTGATCACCATCCTGCATCAGGATCTCAAAGAGAAATTCGCGATCGCCCAGCCGCATATTTTTGTTTGTGGGCTGAATCCTCATGCGGGTGAAGGCGGCCACATGGGTCGGGAAGAGATAGACACGATTATCCCGGCCCTGAATGAACTCCGCCAGCAGGGTATTCAGCTGACTGGCCCATTGCCCGCGGACACACTTTTCCAGCCCAAATATCTGCAACATGCCGATGCGGTGCTGGCGATGTATCACGATCAGGGCTTACCGGTTCTCAAATTTCAGGGATTTGGTCGCGCGGTAAATATTACCCTCGGCCTGCCGTTTATCCGTACCTCAGTCGATCACGGCACCGCGCTTGAACTAGCCGGGTTGGGTCAGGCTGACGCGGGCAGCTTTATCACGGCGCTTAATCTCGCCATCACTATGATCAAGAGCAGTAATGAATAATCGCGTCCATCAGGGGCACTACGCCCGTAAACGTTTCGGGCAGAACTTCCTGAACGATCAATACATTATCGACAGCATTGTCTCCGCCATTCATCCGCAACGCGACGAAGCGTTAGTCGAGATTGGGCCGGGCCTCGGTGCCCTGACTGAACCGGTCGGCGAACGTCTCGACAGCTTAACGGTTGTGGAGCTTGACCGCGATCTGGCAGCCCGCCTGCAGACACATCCGTTTTTAGGTCCTAAGCTGACGATTTATCAGCAGGATGCCATGACCTTTGATTTTGCCGCGCTGGCTAAAGAGAAAGGCCAGCCGCTACGCGTCTTTGGTAATCTGCCCTACAACATTTCGACCCCGCTGATGTTTCATCTGTTCAGCTATACTGGTTCGATTAAAGATATGCACTTCATGCTGCAGAAAGAAGTGGTTAATCGCCTGGTGGCCGGTCCGGGCAGCAAAGCATATGGTCGCCTGAGCGTCATGGCGCAGTATTACTGCCAGGTCATCCCGGTGCTGGAAGTGCCACCGCACGCTTTTACGCCGCCTCCTAAGGTGGATTCAGCGGTAGTACGTTTGGTGCCTTTTATGACGCCACCGCATCCGGTAAAAGACGTGCGTATTTTAAGCCGTATTACCACGGAAGCGTTCGGCCAACGTCGTAAAACGCTGCGTAACAGCCTGAGCCATATGGTAACTGCGGGTGCGCTGGAAGACTTGTCGATCGATACGGGCCTGCGTGCAGAAAACGTGTCGGTTGCGCAATATTGTCAGTTAGCAAACTGGTTGGCAGACCATCTGGATAAACCGCAGGAGTAACCTATGAGTGAACCGGCCCGCGTATCGATCCACGTCCAAAGCCTTTATGTCGCCTCGCAATCCTCACCGGAAGAAGAGCGTTATGTTTTTGCTTATACCGTTACGATCCGCAATTTAGGCCGCTCCTCTGTGCAACTGCTCGGGCGCTACTGGTTGATCACCAACGGCAATGGACGTGAAACAGAAGTTCAGGGTGAAGGCGTAATCGGTGAACAACCACACATTGCGTCCGGTAGTGAATACCAATATACCAGTGGCGCGGTGCTTGAAACGCCTATGGGCACGATGCAGGGCCACTATGTGATGGTGGATGAGCAAGGCGATACGTTTCACGTCGACATCCCCGTTTTCCGCCTGGCTGTTGAAAGCCATATTCACTGAACCTGATGCCTTTCGCCCGACTAACGGGCGACTGTTTTTAGTTGGATAATTCACAATGAATACTTACCTGATTGGCGACGTTCACGGTTGTTATGATGAATTACGTGCTCTGCTAAACCAGGTGAACTATGATCCTGGTCAGGATACCTTGTGGCTGACAGGTGATCTGGTCGCACGTGGGCCCGGCTCGCTGGAGGTACTACGCTACGTCAAATCGCTGGGAGACAGCGTTCGCCTGGTTCTGGGCAATCACGATCTGCATTTGCTGGCCGTTTATGCCGGCATCAGCCGCAATAAACCTAAAGATCGCCTGACGCCACTGCTGGAAGCGGAAGACGCAGATGAATTGATCAACTGGCTACGTCGGCAGCCTCTGCTGCAGGTTGATGAAGAAAAGAAGCTGGTGATGGGCCATGCGGGCATTACGCCGCAGTGGGATCTGGAGACGGCGCAACGCTGCGCGCGTGAAGTCGAAGCCGTCCTGGCCAGTGACAGCTATCCGCTGTTCCTTGATGCCATGTATGGCGACATGCCGAATAACTGGAGCGAATCCCTGTCCGGCCTGTCGCGGCTACGTTTCTCTACTAACGCGTTGACCCGTATGCGTTTTTGCTTCCCAAACGGACAGCTCGATATGATTTGTAAGGATGCGCCTGAATCAGCGCCGCCACCGCTTAAACCCTGGTTTACGATTGAAGGGCCCGTTGCCCGCGATCACACCATTGTGTTTGGGCACTGGGCATCACTGGAAGGCAAAGGGACACCAGAGGGCATTATCGGTCTGGATACCGGTTGCTGCTGGGGTGGGAATCTGACCCTGCTGCACTGGGAAACGCAGCGTTATTATGTTCAGCCTTCCAACCGCCAGCTTTCTGTACCAGACGATCTGTCACCCCAACAGTCAGCCAGCTGATCCACCGCCATAAAAACGCCTTGTCCCAACAACAAGGCGTTTTTCGATCCCCATTAACGACGTCGTTCGAGGATCTCGAAGCAGTAGCTGTGCGAATTCTGCTCGTCAGCGTCATGGAATTCGCTAAAGGTAGAATGCCATTCATCCGGTTCGTAGTCCGGGAACTGGGTATCCCCTTCTACTTCAGCATCAATATGCGTCAGATAAAGGCGGTCAGCGCGGGCTAACATCTGTTCATAAATGCGGCCGCCGCCAATGACCATGATCTCTTCAGCTTCGCCCGCAGCGTTTACTGCGTCATCCAGCGACGTTACCCAGGTAACGCCTTCTGCGTGACCGGGTTTACTGCTGACCACAATATTCAACCGGCCCGGTAAAGGCCGGCCAATCGATTCAAAAGTCAGCCTGCCCATAATGACGGGCTTTTTCAGTGTGTTGCGCTTAAACCACGCCAGATCTGCAGGCAGGTCCCACGGCATGGCGTTTTCCATTCCAATAATGCGATCTGCTGCTAATGCCGCGATAAGACTAATCATGTTAAAAAGCTCGCTGAAAAAAAACAGGCGCCATGATACGTAAAGGTTAAACCTTCGTCGATAGCAGGAACGGGCTTCTTAAATAAAGCGGCATAGACACCGCCTTTCAGAGTTTGTACAGGGTTTTACTCCGCAAAAATCGCGGTTATAACCCTTAAATCGCCAGATAATGACGTGAGTGCGTGATAAACACAGAGAATAAAACGGCTCCAGACGGAGCCGTTGGGATTATCAGAAATCGTAGCGGAAGCGAACCAGATTCATGTCGCCCTGATTATCCGTGCTGGACGTGAAGACATGTTCGTAATCCACACGGAAACCATAGTCAAGGAACAGCGTTACGCCCAGACCATTGTCGATGCGCTGGTAGTTACGGCCATTCGCATATTCTAAACGGTCACCCATGACATAAGGCTGAACGGCTTTGACACCATATTGCGCCACCGGGATTTTATATCCGGCGTAATATTCGATGCCCCAGGCATCATCCGCAAAATAGTTATTCACGTTGCGCTGTTTGGTGGTCAGGAAGTTTTGGTACCAGCCACCCCCTGCTGACAGGGTCCAGTTACCTGGCGTCCAGCTCAATGCTGTTCCAAAAATGTTTTGGTCGTAATCTTTACTGTTGCCAGTAGCAGGATTACGCATGCTGGCGCGGGTGTAGTTCCAGGCCGTACCCCATGCCAGGGTAGGCGTAATATTGTAATTCACACCCAGCGAGCCACCGCCCTGGCGCTTATAGCGCAGCCCGTTGCCCGGCAGATACTCGTTATCGCTAAACAGGTAAGAGGCGTAAAGATCGACTGCCCCATAACTGTTTTTGTATTTCAGCTGTTTACGAGAACGGTAGGAACCATCGTAATCACCGTTAATGCCGTTGCCCGGTGCCTGGGCCAGCATGTCGTAATCCCAGATATCCGTCTTGGCACCCACAACATCGTAATAAACGCTGTTCTGCTGACCAAAGGTTAACTGGCCCCAGGTTTTACTTTTCAGGCCGGTATAAAGCTGGCGGCGAGTAGTCTCGTGCGCACCTTCAGCGTAGTGATTATCCCAGTTGAACACGGCCGGAATGTTAACGCCCAGTTCATAGTAGCTGGTCCAGCTAATATCATCGAACAGGTAGTAGTCGGCGCTGAAACGGAAACGGGATCCGCCGTCAAAGCCATTACGCTTGTAAGATTTATCGTTGACGCCGGTTTGATGATTAAACTGGGGGCGAATGCTGCCACCAAATTTGAAATCGAGACGGCTAAGGGGATCGCCTGCTTGTGGGTCTTGTTTAAGAAGAGTGATTTCAGCCTGGCTGGAAAACGTGACCAGAGCCAACAGTGCAGCCACTGCACTCAGTGCAAAATTACGCGCTTTCATTGTTATGAATATCCTGTTTACGCTCTCTTCATGAGCGGGCAGGATATTACATTGGCCATGCATGACTTGGTAGTACTTTGTATTATAAATTCGTGCGAAAAAGCGAATCAGGCATGATTTGATAATAATTAAATCAAATTTCTTAAATTGTTTACCCACCTCTCTCTTTTGCCGGAATCGTATCAGACATCGTGCGGCTTTTTTGCCTCAGTCATTTCCTGAAAAACGGTAAGAGAAACAGGCCCGCCTGGTAACTGTTATTGAAGATAAGACGCGTTCTCACAACGCACTGACTTCAGATAATGACGCGTCCATTAGGCACAGCATGGCACCATCTGTTTTTGTACTCTCCTGACATCGAACCATAGGAATAATAGAGAGGAACCTGTTTATCAGACGCCTCCTGATGCAAAGAGGTAAGATTCTTCCACATCAGCATCGTCCCCACTGCGCCCGCATTGCTGTCCATCCGGTAGCCAATATTGATAAAGTCCACAAACATGCCAACCTGGCTATTTACAGAGACCAGTAATTGCAGCCCGATTGGCTCATTGTTCAGGAACATCATATGCCCTTTGAAGCAGTGCTGGAACTCACGGAAAAAGGCTTTATTGATGTCTCTTTCAGCGATTGGCTGCTCTCGTCTCGCGCGATATAACGCTTCGAAAACCTCAAAAATATGCTCACCATCAAGATGATTTACATTAAGCAAACTTCCGCCATCAGCGAGGAATTTTCTTAATTCGCGTTCGCGGGTTGAGACAGTTTTTCGTGAGAAGTCGACAGCAGGATTTTTCGTCAATGCTGCTTTATTCTTGCTCAACAAACGATAAGACGCATTAAGAAACGTATTACCGTGCAGATGATGCAACGACTTACAACGAAAGGGCAAAAGGACCTTTGTTTTGGTGTCGCGACAAAAGGGTATATAAACGGATGTTGATGGGGTCAGTAGCGCAGGAAGCGAACGCTGAGGGTTTTTACCATCGTTGGCGAGCCAGCCTTTTTCAACGCAAACGCTCCCTACCATAGCCCCTTTCACCTTATAGGCATAAAACGTGAAAGGCTGCTGATGGCGCATCCGGAAAGCGATAAATTCCGGCGCTGACTCACAGTTGTACCCAAAATCATCACACGCTTTTTGATAGTCGTTAAAAGAGCACTGCTCCCATCTGAAAAAACTGGGGATCAACATGGTAAATACGCACTTATATTAGCGAAAAAGGTTTACAGTACCTGTCGGCACTCCGGAACAGCATGGCCTTAACCAATTCCGCATTGTAAAGTTAAGCACAACAACAGAACAGTTTGTTATTCGCGACTTTATATAATAATGGCATCCCGTTTAGATTTCGTTGATTTATTGGCAATGATTTAAAATAACAGGGCGAGGCCTGACGAGCAATATTAAAAACAAGAGCAACAAGAAAAATAAACAATTTGATGAATAGCTAGCTGAAACCAATTAAACATGAAAAAGGAATTAACTTATAATTAATCTTTTTTAAACGGATGATCCATCGGCAACACAGCATTCTTATTTTTTATAAAATAAACTTTTCATTTGATTCAGAGCATATCTGGAATATTACAGCGCCGTTTAAACCTGTGGGCTGTGATGACGCATGGCCGAGAGCCACAGCCGCATTTAGACGGGGTGCGAATGGTGGCGTGAGACAGAAAAGGCGCGCTGGTCAGGCTGTTGCAATACAACTCTCTCTGCATCAGCTTTACAGGCACATCGTGTAAACACATGCGATGTGAACTGGACGTACTGCAAAAAAAAGCCCCTGCCAGAAGTGCTCTGCTTATGGCAGAGGCTCCCGACAGGGGCCTGAGCGCTCAGTCTGCGCTATTTATGCGCAAGGATTTGCGCATGCATCTCCTGCACCGAAATGACTTTTTCGGTTGGATCGGCATTTAGCGCCATTGCCGTTGCGAAGCCACCGTTCAGCGTCGTGTCGTAATGCACCTTATATTGCAGTGCGCTGCGACGAATCAGCTTGGAGTCTTCAATCGCCTGACGACCTGCTGTGGTATTTACGATATAGGCGTACTCACCGTTTTTCAGGCGGTCCTGAATGTGCGGGCGGCCTTCGTGAACCTTATTCACCAGGCGCGGGTTAATACCGGCCTCGCCCAGTACCACAGCCGTACCGTGCGTCGCATCCAGTTCAAAACCAAACTTCTGCAACTTCGCCGCGAGATCAACGATACGTTTCTTGTCGCCTTCACGAACGGACAGCAGCGCACGTCCGGTTTTCTTCATGTTGCTTTGCGCACCCAGCATCGCCTTGGCAAACGCCTCAGCAAAGGTTCGGCCCACGCCCATGACTTCCCCGGTTGAACGCATTTCAGGTCCCAGAATCGGGTCAACGCCCTGGAATTTGTTAAACGGCAGCACCACTTCTTTGACAGAGTAGTAAGGTGGAATCACCTCTTTGGTGACGCCCTGCTCCGCCAGCGTTTTGCCTGCCATTACGCGGGCTGCCACTTTTGCCAGCGGAACGCCGGTTGCTTTTGACACGAACGGGACGGTACGCGCCGCACGCGGGTTAACTTCAATCAGGTAAACTTCGTTGTCTTTGACCGCAAACTGTACGTTCATCAGGCCACGCACATTCAGCTCAAACGCCAGTTTTTCAACCTGCTGACGCATGACATTCTGAATATCCTGACTCAAAGTGTAGGCCGGCAGAGAACAGGCCGAGTCACCCGAGTGAACGCCAGCCTGCTCGATATGTTCCATGATACCGCCGATCAGCACGCGCTCACCGTCGCAGATAGCATCCACATCGACTTCGACGGCATCATCCAGGAAGCGATCCAGCAAGACCGGCGCATCGTTGGACACTGACACCGCCGTCTGGAAATAGCGTTTCAGGTCGATTTCGTCGTAGACAATTTCCATGGCGCGTCCGCCCAGGACATAAGACGGGCGGACCACCAGCGGATAACCAATGCCCGCCGCTTTTTCAACCGCCTGCTCCAGCGTGGTGACGGTGGCGTTAGCTGGCTGCTTCAGACTCAGACGGTCAACCGCCTGCTGAAAACGTTCACGGTCTTCTGCGCGATCGATGGCATCCGGGCTGGTGCCAATGACCGGCACACCTGCCGCTTCCAGCGCGCGAGCCAGTTTCAGTGGCGTTTGTCCACCGTACTGCACGATAACGCCTTTCGGTTTTTCGATGCGCACGATTTCCAGCACGTCTTCCAGCGTGACAGGTTCAAAGTAGAGGCGGTCAGAAGTGTCGTAATCGGTGGACACGGTTTCCGGGTTACAGTTGACCATGATGGTTTCATAGCCATCTTCACGCAGCGCCAGTGCTGCGTGGACACAGCAGTAGTCAAACTCAATGCCCTGACCAATACGGTTTGGTCCACCACCCAGCACCATAATCTTGTCGCGATCCTGATTAGGATGAGCTTCGCACTCTTCTTCATAGGTGGAGTACATATAAGCGGTATCTGTTGCAAATTCCGCCGCACAGGTATCCACGCGCTTATAGACTGGGTGAAGATGATGCTGCTGACGCAGTTTACGAATCTCGCCTTCCGCGACGCCCGCCAGGGCTGCCAGACGTGCGTCGGCAAAACCTTTGCGCTTCAGCGCGCGCAGGAAATCCGCGTTAAGGCCATTGATGCCTTCACGCGCTACCTGCTCTTCCAGGCGAACCAGCTCTTCAATCTGCACCAGGAACCAGCGATCAATATTGGTAAGATTAAATACGCCATCGACCGACATGCCTGCACGGAACGCGTCCGCGATGTACCAGATACGATCCGAACCGGCATCTTTCAGCTCACGACGAATGCGGGTCAACGCTTCCGCATCGTCCAGATGCACTTTCGGGTCAAAACCATTAGCTCCCACTTCCAGACCACGCAGTGCTTTCTGCACCGACTCCTGGAAAGTACGGCCAATCGCCATGACTTCACCCACCGATTTCATCTGGGTGGTCAGACGGTCATTCGCACCGGCAAATTTTTCAAAGTTGAAGCGAGGAATTTTTGTCACGACATAATCGATAGACGGCTCGAACGAGGCTGGTGTGCGTCCCCCAGTGATATCGTTCATCAGTTCATCCAGCGTAAAGCCTACCGCCAGTTTCGCGGCCACTTTTGCAATCGGGAATCCGGTGGCCTTCGATGCCAGCGCTGAAGAGCGTGACACACGCGGGTTCATCTCGATGACGATCAGACGGCCATTTTTCGGGTTCACCGCGAACTGGACGTTGGAGCCACCGGTTTCCACGCCGATCTCACGCAGTACCGCCAGCGAGGCGTTACGCATGATCTGGTACTCTTTGTCGGTCAGCGTCTGTGCGGGCGCCACCGTAATGGAGTCACCGGTGTGAATGCCCATGGCGTCAAAGTTTTCGATAGAGCAGACAATGATGCAGTTGTCGTTTTTGTCACGCACAACTTCCATCTCATACTCTTTCCAGCCAATCAGCGATTCGTCGATTAACAGCTCGTTGGTAGGCGAAAGATCGAGTCCGCGTTCGCAGATCTCTTCAAACTCTTCGCGGTTATACGCGATACCGCCACCGGTGCCACCCATAGTGAACGACGGACGAATAATGCAGGGGAAGCCGACATCGGCAGCCACCGCCAGCGCTTCTTCCATCGTATGTGCGATACCGGAGCGCGCCGTATCCAGACCAATGCTTTTCATCGCCACGTCGAAGCGGCGGCGGTCTTCCGCTTTATCGATCGCATCGGCCGTGGCACCGATCATGGTTACGCCAAACTCGTCAAGAACGCCCTGACGTTCCAGCTCCAGCGCACAGTTCAGCGCCGTCTGGCCGCCCATGGTTGGCAACACCGCATCCGGGCGCTCTTTCTCAATAATCTTACGTACTACTTCCCAGTGAATCGGCTCGATGTAGGTTGCATCGGCCATTTCCGGGTCGGTCATAATGGTCGCCGGGTTCGAGTTCACCAGAATGATGCGGTAACCCTCTTCGCGCAGGGCTTTACAGGCCTGGGCACCGGAATAGTCGAATTCGCAGGCCTGACCGATCACAATCGGACCGGCACCAAGAATCAGGATGGATTTTATATCTGTACGTTTTGGCATGATTAGCTCCTGATTACTTTGCTTTCGAACGGAATGCGTCAATCAACTCGATAAAGTGGTCAAATAACGGTGCGGCATCACCCGGCCCCGGGCTGGCTTCAGGATGGCCCTGGAAGCTGAACGCAGGCTTGTCGGTGCGATGGATACCCTGCACGGTTTTATCAAACAGCGAAATATGCGTTACCCGCAGATTGGCGGGCAGATGGGTTTCATCCACCGCAAAGCCGTGGTTCTGTGCCGTAATCATGACGCGATTGTTATCGAGATCTTTCACCGGGTGGTTACCACCGTGGTGACCCAGCTTCATTTTTACGGTTTTTGCGCCGCTGGCCAGTGCCAGCAACTGGTGGCCAAGGCAAATGCCAAACACCGGAATGTCGGTTTTCAGAAAGGCTTCAATCGCCTCAATGGCGTAATTGCAGGGCTCCGGATCACCCGGACCGTTTGACAGGAAGATGCCATCCGGATTCATCGCCAGAACGGTTTCGGCGGGCGTTTTAGCCGGGACAACCGTCAGACGGCAGCCGCGGTCGACCAGCATGCGCAGAATATTGCGCTTAGCGCCATAATCGTAAGCCACAACATGGTAGGGCAGCGCTTCTGCTGACGTCTGCGCAGGTAAATCCCCTTCCAGCGTCCAGCTCCCCTGCAACCAGGTATAGGTTTCTGCCGTCGTCACTTCCTTCGCCAGATCCATCCCTTTCAACCCCGGGAAGGCCTGCGCTTTCTGTAAGGCCAGAGCGGCATCCGGATTGTCGCCCGCGATAATGCAGCCATTCTGTGCGCCTTTCTCGCGCAGCAGACGCGTCAGCTTACGTGTATCAATATCGGCAATAGCAACAATGTTATTGCGCTGCAGATAGGCTGACAGGCTCTCTTCGCTGCGGTAGTTGCTGGCAATAAGTGGCAGGTCGCGAATGACAAGCCCCTGAGCGTGAATCTGGCTGGATTCTTCATCGGCGGGGTTGGCACCAACGTTGCCGATATGAGGATAAGTGAGAGTAACGATTTGACGAGAATAGGAAGGATCAGTGAGGATTTCTTGATAACCAGTCATTGACGTATTGAAAACGACTTCCCCCACTGCCGACCCTGTAGCCCCGATGGCCCGACCGTGGAATTGGGTTCCGTCTTCCAGAACCAAGAGCGCTGACTTAATCAAAACATCCTCCAGGGAATAAACAGTCACAATATCTGCATATTAATTCATAATGATGATCTGAATCAATGCAAAAACGGCCTGAGTGGTCAATTTTTGGCAAATTGCGCGCATTCTAATGATCGCTCTGGTACTTGTCCACCCTGAAGCCACTTTTTTAACATCTTTTCAGGCTCAGAGCGGAAAAAAAGAGGATAAGGGACAAAAACAGGGGAAAACACAATCAAATAATCGTTTGCTCATCGTTGAGAAGCATTATTCTGCCTGAGAAGGCTATGAATTTTGACCAAATGGTCAAATTTAACAGGTTCACCGTCAAGATGAAGAGAGAAGAAACAAGTTTATGAGCATTTATACAGCAAAAATAAACAAGAGGCTTATTTTTTACAAAATTAAGGGCAATAATATTATTGCCCTTTTTCAATCAATGAATTAGCGATTGAAATCACCACATCACACAGGTAAAACCCATTATAAACTGGCTAAATCAAGGACATCACGCATATCGTAAAGCCCTTTTTTCTTCGCACTTACCCATAATGCCGCCTTAACCGCGCCATTAGCAAACGTCATACGGCTTGACGCCTTATGAGTAATCTCTACACGCTCTCCCTCGTCTGCAAACATGGCCGTGTGTTCGCCGACAATGTCACCGGCTCGCACTGTTGCAAAACCAATGGTTTGAGCCTTACGTTCGCCGGTGTGCCCTTCGCGACTGTAAACGGCATGATCAGCCAGTTTCCAGTCCATGGCGTCGGCAATGGCTTCCCCCATGGCCAGCGCCGTTCCTGAAGGAGCGTCCACTTTGTGACGATGATGCGCTTCGATAATCTCAATATCCGCATAATCGCCCATCACGGTAGCGGCTTTCTCCAGCAGCTTCAGAACCAGATTGACGCCAACGCTGAAGTTCGCCGCAAAGACAATCCCCGTCTCTGTTGCCGCATCACGAATCGCCGCCTTACCGGCTTCGTCAAATCCGGTCGTACCAATAATCATTGCCTTGCGGTGTTCACGGCACAGTGCCAGGTAGGCCAGCGTCCCTTCGGGACGGGTGAAATCGATTAAGACGTCAAAATCATCCATCACAGCACGCAGATCATCGACAACGGGAACGTCCAGTTTGCCCACGCCCGCCAGTTCACCAGCATCGGTGCCGATTAATGACGAGCCCGGACGTGCCAGTGCCGCGCCCAGCTCAACGCCGTTGGCGTGAACGACCGCCTGAATCAGGTTACGGCCCATGCGTCCCGGCGCACCCACGATGGCAATGCGGATATTCTTCATATTTATTCATTCCTAAAACAAAACTATGCATGCAAGCGCAATCAGGTTAACCATGAGATAACAACTGCGCCACTTTTTCTCGGGGATAATAAGAATTTTTATGCCAGGCGAAGGCGATTATCAGTAAAAGCAATTTCACCTCGTCGTTGGCCGGGCGGCGGATAGCAAAAAGGCCGAACAGAGTCGGCCTTTTTGCTACTACAGGTTTGTTGTCACTGCACGTTGCGGACATCAACCCGCAACTCTTTGGGGACTTCAAACACGATATTTTCTTCCCGCCCTTCCAGGACTCTGGCTTCGCCGCCACCTAACGCCTGCAGACGGCTGATGACATTCTGCACCAGAATATCCGGCGCCGATGCACCCGCGGTGACGCCAACACAGCGGGCCGCGGCGATCCATTCGGGCTGGATATCCTCTGCATCGTCGATCAGATAAGCCGCTTTACCCATGCGCTGCGCCAGTTCGGCCAGACGGTTAGAGTTTGACGAGTTTTTAGATCCGACTACCAGCACGACATCCGCCTCTTCAGCGAGTGCCCTTACCGCTTCCTGCCGGTTTGTCGTGGCATAGCAAATATCATCTTTACGTGGGCCGACAATTTTCGGGAAACGGGCACGCAACGCATCAATCACTTCAGAGGTATCATCGACCGACAGCGTGGTTTGCGTCATGAAAGACAGCCGGTCATGATCTTTAACGTCCAGTTTCCAGACGTCATCCGGGGACTCCACCAGATACATGCCGCCCTTGGGGTTATTGTACTGCCCCATGGTGCCTTCGACTTCCGGGTGCCCGGCGTGACCAATCAGCACCGACTCTTCGCCCCGGCGGCTGGCGCGCGCGACTTCCATGTGCACCTTGGTCACCAGGGGGCAGGTCGCATCAAAGACCGTGAGATCACGGCTTTTCGCTTCGTTACGTACCGCCTGAGAAACGCCATGGGCAGAGAAAATCAGGATAGCACCATCCGGCACTTCGCTGATTTGCTCAATAAAAATTGCGCCGCGCTGGCGCAGGCTGTCCACCACGTAGCGGTTATGTACCACTTCATGACGCACATAGACCGGCGCACCAAACAGCGTCAGTGCGTTTTCAACAATGCTGATGGCGCGATCGACGCCAGCACAAAAACCACGTGGATTAGCCAGCAGAATTTGCATGGTTCGCCTCCAGTACCGGATCGATTTCCAGCACCTCAATGTCAAACTGAACGCGATGGCCTGCCAGCGGATGGTTAAAATCAACGGTGATCGAATCACCATTGATTTCGCGAATCACGCCCGGCATTTCACTGCCGCCCATGCCGGTAAACAGCATAATAGCCCCAATCTCAGGCTCGCCCGCTTCATTAAAGTCGCGACGCGAAAAGTACTGGATCAGATCAGGACTGACACCGCCAAACGCCTCTTCCGGTGCCAGTGAGAACTGATGTTTATCCCCGGCTTTTAAGCCCAGCAGTGCCTGTTCCAGCGCGCCGGACAGGCTACCGTCACCCAGACGAAACAGCGCAGGTTTACCGCTGGCGCGGGTGGATTCCGCCACTGAGCCATCTTCCAGCTTCAGAACGAAATGCAACAACACCGCGCTGTCGCGCTGTACAGACTCAGACATGGTTTACCCTTTTTTAACCTGCTTGCTGGACGGATTAAAAAACCCCTCCAGCACCACCAACGCCGCACCGATACAGATGCCGCAGTCAGCGATATTAAATGTAGCAAAGTGCCAGTTACCGATATAGAAATCGATAAAATCCACCACGAAGCCATGATACGCACGATCAAACAGATTACCGACAGCGCCGCCGATAATGAGCGCATAAGCACTGTTGGCGATCTTCTGTTGGGCGCTGTTGCGATACATCATCACCAGCAGCGACACCACAATCGCCAGCGCAATACCGGCGAAGAACCAGCGCTGCCAGCCGCCTTTATCCGCGAGGAAACTGAACGCCGCGCCGTAATTGTGCGCGTAAAACAGGTTAAGGAACGGCATCAGCGGCTGCGTTTCATGCAGCATCATGTTGTTCATTACCCACTGCTTGCTGACAAAATCAACAACGATAACAACCAGCACCAGCCACAGCCAGCGCAATCCGGTGGAGAAAACAGGTCTACTCATCAGGCAAACTTACGCTCTTCACCGTTTCCGGCTACGTTAGTGTAACAGCGACCGCACACCGCAGCGTGCTCAGGGTTCTGACCGACGTCACTAGTGTAGTGCCAGCAGCGCGGACATTTCTCGCCTTCGGCTTTGTGCAGGCCGATTTTCAGACCTTTTACCAGTTCACTTTGCTGCGCATCAGCGTCAGCCTGAGCGTAGTCGGCAACCTCAGCACCGGAGGTCAGCAGCACAAAGCGCAGCTCATTACCCAGCGCCTTCAGCTTCGCCGCCAGCTCGGCATCAGCATACAGCGTGACAGAGGCTTCCAGCGCGCCACCAATGCGTTTATCGCTACGTGCCTGCTCAATCACCTTGTTCACTTCACCGCGCACTTTAAGCAGTTCAGCCCAGTACGCATCGTTCAGCGCTTCGTTTTCAGGCAGACCAAACAGGCCGGTGTACCACTCTTCAGTGAACACATACTTCGCGCGCTCGCCCGGCAAATAGCCCCAGATCTCATCAGCTGTGAAAGACATGATCGGCGCCATCCAGCGCACCAACGCTTCCACAATGTGCCACAGCGCAGACTGACAGCTACGGCGCGCCAGGCTGTCACCTTTCGCGGTGTACTGACGGTCTTTGATGATATCCAGATAGAAGGAGCCCATCTCAATGGAGCAGAACTGCATCAGGCGCTGAATCACTTCGTGAAAATCGTAGTGCTCGTAGGAAGCCACGATATCCGCCTGCGCCGCCTGCGCACGTCCTACCGCCCAGCGATCGACCACCACCATCTCTTCCGGTTTAACCAGATCGGTGGCCGGATTAAAGCCGCTCAGGTTCGCTAACAGGAAACGCGCCGTGTTACGGATACGACGATAGGCATCGGCAGAGCGCTTCAGGATTTCGTCAGAAACGGCCATTTCGCCCGAGTAATCGGTCGAAGCAACCCACAGGCGCAGAATGTCTGCCCCGAGCTTATCCATCACATCCTGCGGCGCAACGGTATTACCAATGGATTTGGACATCTTGCGGCCCTGACCATCAACGGTAAAGCCATGCGTCAGCACCTGACGATAAGGCGCTTTGCCTTTCATCGCTGTCGAGATCATGAGCGAGGACATAAACCAGCCACGGTGCTGATCCGATCCTTCCAGATACATATCCGGCGTATTACCGCCAAATTCCGGGCGCGCATCCACGACGGAATAGCTGGTCGATCCTGAATCGAACCAGACGTCCAGCGTATCCGGCACCTTCACATAGTTGTCGGCATCATCGCCCATCAGATCGCGGGGATCGAGATCCCACCATGCCTGAATACCGTCCTGCTCAACGCGCTGCGCCACTTTTTCCATCAACGACAGGGTGTCCGGGTGCAGTTCTTCGGTCTCTTTATGGACGAACAGCGCCATTGGGACGCCCCAGGTACGCTGACGGGAAATACACCAGTCAGGACGGTTGGCGACCATGGATTCAATACGCGCCTGGCCCCAGTCCGGGATCCACTGAACGCCTTTAATCTCTTTCAGGGACTGCGCGCGCAGGCCTTTCTGATCCATGCTGATAAACCACTGCGGGGTAGCACGGAAGATGATCGGGGTTTTATGGCGCCAGCAGTGCGGGTAGCTGTGCAGCAGTTTTTCAACATGCAGCAACGCGCCCTTCTCTTTCAGCAGTTCAACGATCAACTCGTTTGCTTTAAAGACGTTAATGCCGTCAAGCCCGGGATAGGTACCGGGCAGGTAAGCGCCATCAGGCCCAACCGGATTCGCCGTTTCCAGACCGTATTTCTGACCGATCACATAGTCATCCGGACCGTGACCCGGTGCTGTGTGAACCGCACCGGTACCGGCATCCAGCGTCACGTGATCGCCCAGAACCACCTTCGACTGGATCTGCGCCAGGAAAGGGTGCTGGAACAGTTGAAGCTCCAGTGCTGCGCCCTGGCAGGTACCCAGCACAGTCCAGTCGCTGACGCCCGCGCGTTTCATGACGCTCTCAACCAGATCCTTCGCCAGGATCAGGGTGCGGCCCTCAATCTGCAACAGCTGATAGTCAAATTCGGGGTGCAGAGAGATGCCGCGGTTAGCAGGCATGGTCCACGGCGTGGTTGTCCAGATGACCAGCGAAACGGGGCCTTCTGAGGCCGTTACTCCAAATGCCGCACGCACGGCATCCGCATCCACGGCATTAAACATGACATCGATGGAGGGCGACGTTTTGTCATAATACTCAACTTCCGCTTCCGCCAGCGCAGAGCGGCAATCCATGCACCAGTGCACCGGCTTGGCACCTTTGTGCAGGTGGCCATTACCGATGATTTTGCCCAGCGCACGAATGATATTCGCTTCGGTCGTGAAATCCATCGTCAGGTAAGGACGATCCCAGTCGCCCAGCACGCCCAGACGAATGAAGTCGGCTTTCTGTCCTTCAACCTGTTCGGCCGCGTATTTACGGCAGGCTTCGCGGAATTCGGCGGCGGTGACTTTCTCGCCCGGCTTACCGATCATCTGCTCAACTTTGTGCTCGATAGGCAAACCGTGACAGTCCCAGCCCGGCACATACGGTGAATCGTAGCCCGCCATGCCTTTCGACTTGACGATAATGTCTTTCAGAATCTTGTTAACAGAGTGACCAATATGAATGCTGCCGTTCGCATAAGGAGGGCCATCATGCAGGATAAAGGTTTTTTTCCCTTTTTTGGCTTCGCGGATGATGCCGTAAAGATTGTCATCATACCAACGCTGCAGCATTCCCGGTTCGCGTTTGGCCAGATCGCCACGCATGGGGAACCCCGTTTCCGGCAAATTCAGGGTAGATTTATAGTCACTCATCAGATTCTCGATTCCGTTTTTTGCTCAGGTTACAGGCCAAAAAATTGTCGGGCCGTTACCGTGTCTTTCGCAATTTGCTCTTTCAACGCGTCCAGTGAAGCAAAGCGCTGCTCGTTTCGTATTTTCTGCTTCAATACCACATCAATGTGGCGACCATAGAGATCCATATTGATGTCCAACAGGTGAACTTCAAGCTGTTGGCGTAAACCTTTTACTGTCGGGCGCGTGCCAATGTTGGCGACGCCGGGCAGGGGTTTCGGCCCCAGGCCCTCGACTTCTACCGCATACACGCCTTTGACCGGCGAGACGCAGCGGCGTAAAGGGAGATTGGCAGTAGGGAATCCCAGCGTGCGTCCCAGTGCATCACCGTGCACCACGCGCCCTGAGATACTGAAAGGATGGCCCAACAGCGACTGCGCCAGCGCCAGATTGTCCTCAGCCAGCGCCTGACGCACCGCCGTGCTGCTGATGCGTTTACCGCCGTCGCAAAACGTTTCTGTGCTGACGACGTCGAAACCGTATTCTACTCCGGCTTTCTGTAATAGCAGGAAATCCCCCTGCCGACCAGCGCCAAAGCGGAAATCATCCCCAACGGCCAGGTAGTTCACGCCCAGTTTGCTCACCAGCAATTCGCTGATAAAACTTTGCGCCGAGAGTGCGGCGAAGCGATGGTCGAACCGCACGCACAGCACATAATCCACGCCGATTTCTGCCAGGTACCTGAGTTTTTCGCGCAGGCGGGTCAGTCTGGCAGGGGCATTGCCACCGGCAAACAGCTCCAGCGGCTGAGGTTCAAACACCATCACCATGACCGGCAATTGACGTTTCCGGCCTTCTTCCATCAACCGCCCCATCAGCGCCTGATGGCCGCGGTGCACACCATCGAAATTACCAATGGTCAGAACGCAGCCGTGATGCTGCGCATTAAGATTATGAATACCGCGGATAAACTTCATGGCTGACTCAAACCGGTGGAAATCGGCGGATTATACCCTCGAAAGCCGCCGAGGTTAACCCGTGAACACGCCTTTCATGCGTAACAGGCCGTATTTACCGGCACGCAGAGCCACAAAGAGAATTTTGTTGCGAAATACTGTATTCAGGACACAGAAGCTGGTAGAATCTTGCGCCATCAAATACGTAACCGAGTGTCGTGCAGGTTATCACTTGTGAACGACGCTTATTTGCACAAATCCATTGACAACAGAAGGTCCAAAAGGCATAGTCCTCGGCCTTTGATTTGTCTCTATCGAACATATTTGGGAGTTGGACCTTGGCTAATATCAAATCAGCTAAGAAACGTGCCGTAACATCTGAGAAACGTCGCAAGCATAACGCAAGCCGTCGCTCTATGATGCGTACCTTCGTTAAGAAAGTATACGCGGCGATCGCTTCAGGCGACAAAGCTGCTGCGCAGAATGCATTTAATGAAATGCAACCAATCGTGGACCGTCAGGCTGCTAAAGGTCTGATCCACAAAAACAAAGCTGCACGTTATAAAGCAAACCTGACTGCACAGATCAACAAACTGGCTTAATCGCCTTTTGTTTATCGCTTTGTTGAAAGAACCGGCTCTGAGCCGGTTTTTTTATGTCTGCGATTCACCGCCGACCTTCCTCTTTCCCGCTTCCTTGCCGGACAGCCCGCGCAGATGGCGAACCGCTTCAAAGCTCGCCTTTCTGTGACAACGGATAGCCCACGGACGACGGGAAAACGCTATCAGGCATAAGCGGTAGGTGCCCATAATTCAGCCTGTGCCGTCCCGATCCGATATCTGCCCTTTTCGCGTTATCCCCGTACGCAAAAAGGTAATCTGTTATGTTCGCCCTGGCTGCATAACCGCGTCGGGGAAGGCAAAAGGAGGCTTACGCCTCCTTTCGTTTAACGCAGTTTATATCGCAATAACGTGTAACCCAGTACGGCCGAGAGCAGTGAACCGCTCAGAATCCCCAGCTTCGAGAATGTCACCAGCTGTTCATGAGCCGCATCAAAAGCCAGCGAGCTGATAAAGATCGACATCGTAAAACCAATGCCGCACAGCACGCCAATCGCCATGATATCGCGCAGCGTCGTGCCATTGGGCAGCACCGCCAGCCTCAGCGTCACCGCCAGCCAACAGAACAGGGTAATCCCTAATGGCTTACCGATCAGCAGGCCAAGGATGATGCCCAGCGGCTCGGGTGACAGCACATCGCCAAAGGTAATCCCCGTCAGGGAAATCCCGGCGTTGGCGAAGGCAAACAGCGGCAGAATCAGCCAGTTCACCCAGGGCATCAAGCCATGCGCCAGATGTTCAGCCGGCGAGTGACCGTCTTTCTCTTCCAGCGGGACAAAGAAGCCGACGACGACGCCCGCAAGCGTTGCATGGACGCCGGACTTCAGTACCGCAGTCCACAGCACCAGCCCGACCAGCATATAAACGGCGATATTACGCACATTACACCGGTTCAGGATGGCCAGCACGACAATGGCTCCTACCGCCACGCTGAGGGACGTGACTGAGAGATCGCTGGTATAGAACAGCGCGATAATGATAATCGCCCCCAGGTCATCGATAATTGCCAGCGCCATCAAAAAAACTTTCAGGGCCGTCGGGACACGGCTGCCCAGCAGGGCCAGCACGCCCAGCGCAAAAGCGATATCCGTCGCGGTGGGAATGGCCCAGCCATTGCGGGCGATTTCATCACCGTGATTAAACAGTAAAAACAGGATAGCAGGCGCCGCCATTCCCCCTAAGGCGGCAATAACCGGGAAGACGGCCCGATCGCGGCTGGCCAGTTCACCCGAGATGAGTTCACGCTTCACCTCCAGACCAATCAGCAGGAAGAACAGCGCCATCAGGGCGTCATTGATCCATAACAACAGATTTTTGCTGATATCCAGCTCACCGAAGCGAATCTGCACCGGTGTCTCCAGCAGCGCCTGGTAGCCCTGAGCGGTAGACGCACTGTTCGCGAGAACCATCGCCACCACGGCAGCCAGAATTAACACCATACCGTTGCTGGCATCACTCTCAATAAAACTTTTAATTAAATGCCTGATACGACGAGGTTTTGACAAAATGCACTCCTCCTGAGCGGAAAACACAATGCTGAGCAGTGTAACGATTCACTGAACCTGATAAAAAGCTAATTTATCCGCTTTTACGTAATGTCGACATTTTGGCGACAGCAAAGAGAAGAAGGAAAGCAGGCAAGAGAAGACAGGGCCCTAAGTAACGGCGTACCTCCGCCCTGGTGCTGGCATAAAAAAAGCGGAGAATGTTCTCTCCGCTTTAGTGACATACGTCCGTGCGATTAGCGGGTTAAATCGTCAAAAAACTTTTTCACGCCGTCAAAGAAGCTTTTGGAACGCGGGCTGTTGTGCTCGCCGCTGGGTCCACCAAAGCTCTCTTCCAGCTCACGCAGCAGCGCTTTTTGCTTGTCATTCAGGCTGACTGGGGTTTCCACCACGACACGGCACAGCAGGTCACCTACCGCACCACCGCGCACCGATTTCACACCGCGACCGCGCATACGGAACAGCTTACCGGTCTGAGTCTCTGCCGGTACCTTCAGCTTCACGCGTCCGTCCAGGGTAGGCACTTCTATCTCACCGCCCAGCGCCGCCATGGCAAAGTTGATCGGCACTTCGCAGTAGAGGTTGTTCTCTTCACGTTCAAAGATCGGGTGTTTTTTCACCGTCACCTGAACGTACAGATCGCCCGCGGGTGCGCCCTGCTCACCGGCTTCACCTTCACCGCTCAACCGAATACGGTCGCCCGTGTCGACGCCCGCCGGAATTTTCACCGACAGCGTTTTGGATTTCTCGACGCGGCCATGACCATGACAGGCGTTGCACGGATCTTTGATCACCGAACCCCGGCCATGACAGGTTGGACAGGCCTGCTGCACGGTGAAGAAGCCCTGACGCATTTGCACCTGGCCTGCGCCATGACAGGTCGAACAGGTTTGCGGTTTGGTCCCCGCTTTGGCACCGCTGCCGTGGCAGACATCGCACTCTTCTAACGTCGGAATACGGATCTCTTTGGTCACGCCGCGAACCGCTTCTTCCAGCGTCAGCTCCATGTTGTAGCGCAAATCTGAACCACGGGCTGCGCGCTGACGGCGGCCACCACCAAAGATGTCACCGAAAACGTCGCCAAAGATATCGCTGAAATCTGCACCGCCGCCGCCAAAGCCGCCGCCGAATCCACCTCCGCCCATACCGCCTTGTTCAAAGGCGGCATGACCGTACTGATCGTAGGCCGCGCGCTTCTGGGCGTCCGTTAAGATTTCGTAGGCTTCTTTTGCTTCTTTAAACTTGGTTTCGGCGTCTTTATCGCCTGGATTACGGTCCGGGTGATATTTCATCGCCAGGCGTTTGTACGCCTTTTTGATTTCACGCTCGTCTGCAGATTTGGCGACGCCTAAAATCTCGTAGTAATCACTCTTCGCCATTTATTTAGCCCTTAACATGATCGCACGGGCGTGGAGAAAACTCCTACGCCCGTGCTGGTTTCAACGGCTGTCAGGGCAACCGTCGCGCCCGGTCAGGGGCAATTATTTCTTATTGTCTTTTACTTCTTCGAATTCAGCATCGACCACATCGTCATCTTTCTTCGCTGACGCATCGTGGGCATCCGCTGCACCCGCCTGAGACTGCTGTGCGGCTTCCATCAGTTTGCTGGAAACTTCCATCAGCGCCTGCATTTTGGCATCGATCTCTGCTTTATCTTCGCCTTTCAGCGCCGTTTCCAGCGCGCTCAGCGCCGCTTCGATTGGGGCTTTGTCATCCGCTGACAGTTTGTCTCCCACTTCATCCAGCTGCTTACGTGTGCTGTGAGCGATCTGGTCACCCTGGTTGCGGGTCTGCACCAGCTCTTCGAACTTACGGTCAGATTCCGCGTTCGCTTCAGCATCACGCACCATTTTCGCAATCTCGTCCTCGTTCAGGCCGGAAGACGCTTTAATGGTGATCTTCTGCTCTTTACCGCTGTTTTTGTCCTTCGCTGATACGTGCAGGATACCATCCGCATCGATGTCGAAGGTCACTTCGATCTGCGGCATACCGCGTGGCGCAGGCTGAATGCCGTCCAGGTTAAACTGGCCCAGTGACTTGTTGTCGCTGGCACGCTTACGCTCACCCTGCAGCACGTGAATCGTTACCGCAGACTGGTTGTCTTCTGCCGTCGAGAACACCTGGCTGTGCTTGGTTGGGATGGTGGTGTTCTTGCTGATCAGCGAAGTCATCACGCCGCCCATGGTTTCGATACCCAGTGACAGCGGAGTCACGTCCAGCAGCAGAACGTCTTTCACGTCGCCACCTAACACACCGCCCTGTACCGCAGCACCGACCGCAACCGCTTCATCCGGGTTCACGTCTTTACGTGGCTCTTTGCCAAAGAACTCAGTTACTTTAGCCTGAACCAGTGGCATACGTGTCTGACCACCCACCAGGATAACGTCGTTGATGTCCGAAACGGACAGGCCCGCATCCTGCAGTGCGACTTTCAGCGGCTCGATAGAGCGCGCAACCAGATCTTCAACCAGCGACTCCAGTTTAGAACGGGTCACTTTGATGTTCAGGTGCTTAGGACCGGTAGCATCCGCCGTAATGTACGGCAGGTTAACATCGGTCTGCTGCGCAGAAGACAGCTCGATCTTGGCTTTCTCGGCCGCTTCTTTCAGGCGCTGCATCGCCAGTGGATCGTTGTGCAGATCGATGCCCTGGTCTTTCTTAAATTCTGCCACCAGATAGTTGATCAGGCGGCTGTCGAAGTCTTCACCACCCAGGTGCGTATCACCGTTGGTTGCCAGAACTTCAAAGGTCTTTTCGCCATCAACGTCGTCGATTTCGATGATAGAGATATCGAAGGTACCGCCACCCAGGTCATAAACTGCGATGGTGCGGTTGCCCTGGCCTTTATCCAGGCCGTACGCCAGCGCTGCTGCCGTCGGTTCGTTGATGATACGTTTGACTTCCAGACCTGCGATACGGCCAGCATCTTTGGTTGCCTGACGCTGAGCATCGTTGAAGTAAGCCGGAACGGTGATAACCGCTTCAGTTACGGGCTCACCCAGGAAATCTTCAGCCGTTTTCTTCATTTTTTTCAGCACTTCCGCAGAAATCTGCGGCGGTGCCATTTTCTGGCCTTTCACTTCCAGCCATGCGTCGCCGTTATCAGCACCCACAATTTTGTAAGGCATGATTTTGATATCACGCTGTACTTCTTCGTCCTGGAAGCGACGGCCAATCAGACGCTTGATCGCAAACAGGGTATTCTGCGGGTTGGTCACAGCCTGACGTTTAGCCGGTTGTCCGACCAGAGTTTCACCATCCTGTGTGTAAGCGATGATCGAAGGCGTGGTGCGATCGCCTTCGGCGTTCTCAAGCACACGCGCTTTGGTGCCGTCCATGACCGCAACACAAGAGTTGGTTGTACCCAGGTCAATACCAATAATCTTACCCATCTAAACATCTCCCACTTAAATTCGTTGCCAGTTTGGGTTGTGAACCTTTTATGTGGGCAGGTTGATGACATTCAACCCGACCTCACATGCTTTTTTTCCAACGTCCACAACGCTCGATGACAAGTAAATGGGGTCGCTTAGAAGCGCATCAAGGGTTAAATGAAAAAAAATTTTCAACGGCCGCTCAGGCTGCCTTAACCAAGATAATAAACTGACGCGCTCCCTGACGAGAGTGCGGCAAAATGCCGCCTCGAAACAGTCCACGTTTCGGTTCTGTTCATCCATACAATGGGCAGTCCGGGTACGGTACGCTTTTATCTGGCGCAGGGCGCGGCGGCGAGCATCAGACTGCACGCCGCGGCTGGCAGAGAAAAAGAAAGCGCGGAGCCGGGCTCCGCGTACAGGGTTCAGGCCTGATTGATGCCTTCACTCAGGCAAGGCTCGTGGCTGATATCCTGTCTCAGCCAGACGCTGACGATCAGTCCCACCAGCGCCAGCGCCATGACATACCAGCCAGGCGCCAGGGGAGACACATTCATTAGCAATGTTACGCAAATCGGCGTCAGCCCGCCAAACACCGCATAGGAAAGGTTGTAGGAAAAAGACAGGCCGGTGAAGCGAACCTCGGCGGGGAACGCGCGCACCATGACAAAGGGCACAATCCCGACAACACCCACGCTAAGACCTGCCAGCCCGTAAAGCAAAAACAGGTAATCGGGATGCTGCGGTGCCAGCGAATAGAACAGCCCGCTGCACAGTGCGAGCAATACGCTTCCTGTGCTTAATATCCGGCTGGTACCGAAGCGGTCCACCAGCAGTCCGGATACGATACAGCCCACACACAGCATAATAATCGCAATGCTGTTGGCTTTTAAGGTCAGCGCCGGCACCATTCCATGCTGTTTCTGCAACCAGACCGGTGCCATCAAAATCACCACAACGATACAGGCCGACAGCATCCAGGTCAGCAGAATTGAAATCGCTACCGATTTTCGATGTTTCATGACCACGGTTTTCAGCGGCAGTTCCTGCGCCAGCGTTTTGCGCTGCTGCATCTCCACGAAAACCGGCGTTTCATGCAGCCAGCGGCGTAAATACATGGCGCCTAAGCCAAACGCCCCGCCCAGAAAGAAAGGAATGCGCCAGCCACCATCGTGAATCGCCTGCTGCGTCAGCGTTGTATTAATTAAGGTTGCCACCACCGATCCCAACAGGATGCCAATCGTCAGGCCGGCGGTCAGCGTGCCGCAGGCAATACCAATGCGTTTGTAAGGTACATGCTCCGCCACAAACACCCATGCACCAGGCACTTCACCACCGATAGCCGCCCCCTGCAGCATGCGCAGAAGCAGCATCAACAGCGGCGCGACAAGACCAATCGACGACCAGGTGGGCAACGCGCCCATTGCCAGGGTGGGTAAGGCCATCAGCAATATGCTCAGGCTGAACATTTTTTTACGGCCCACTTTGTCGCCAAAGTGCGCCATGATGATGCCACCAAGCGGACGCGCCAGATAACCCGCGGCAAAAATGGCGAACGTCTGTAACTGGCGAAGCCAGTCGGGGATATCGGCGGGAAAGAAGAGTTCACCGATAACGGCGGCGAAAAAAACGAAGATGATAAAGTCGTAAAATTCCAGCGCGCCACCCAGCGCAGCCAGTGCCAGCGTTTTATAGTCCTGAGGTTTCAGGCGCGGCGTCTCAAGTGTGGTCATAGGCGTCCAGAGATAAAGAGAACGGTTGTAAAGCTGTGCTTACTATACCGTCAATTTATCACCACACCAGCCAGGCTGTAGCTTATTCCTGAAAAGCAGAATATTTAGTTATTTATCTCACGTATGGCGCTTTTTGGGCGAAAAGCTGCTACACATTCCGCGTGGGTTTCGACATAAGGTCCGTCGAGCAACTGTAAACAATAAGGTACAGCTGCAAAAATACCTGGGACCAGGACGTTGCCCTGCGCGTCTTTCAGCCCCTCCAGCGTTTCTTTAATGGATTTCGGCTGACCGGGCAGGTTAAGGATCAGGGATTGTTTACGAATCACGCCCACCTGGCGCGATAGAATCGCGGTCGGCACAAACTTCAGGCTGATTTGCCGCATCTGCTCGCCAAATCCTGGCATCTCGCGATCGGCCACCGCTAACGTCGCATCCGGCGTCACATCACGACGTGCCGGACCGGTTCCACCGGTGGTCAGCACCAGATGACAGAAGCGTTCGTCCACCAGCTCGCAAATGGCCTGCTCAATCATGGGCTGCTCATCCGGAACCAGTCGCGTTTCCAGTTCAAAAGGCGTGCTGATCGCACCGCTCAGCCAGGCTTCCAGAGCCGGAATGCCCTGATCCTGATAAATGCCGTTCGCTGCGCGATCGGAAACCGAGATCAATCCGATACGTAATGTGTTCATGATGTTGTTCGCTGTGGTTTACCGCAGTGCGGTGATAAGGAAAGGACGTAGTGAAAAGAATAACAAACCGTGACGGAAAGGGAAAACCGTGGCGACGGTGCCGCCACGGTGAACGATTACAGCATTTCTGCCAGCATCTTCTCAAGTTTGCCCTGGTCGATGGCAAAGTTGCGGATACCTTCCGCCAGCTTGGTCACCGCCATCGGATCCTGGTTGTGCTGCCACAGGAACTCTGACTCGGTCATTTTCTCCGGACGCGCTTTCACTTCACCGCTGTAGCTCAGCTTACGCTCCAGCGTGCCCTCGCTTTCAGCCAGCTCCTTCAGCAGCGCAGGTGAAATGGTCAGACGGTCACAGCCAGCCAGCTCAATGATTTCACCGACGTTACGGAAGCTTGCCCCCATAACCACCGTTTCATAACCGTGTTGCTTGTAGTAGTTATAGATTTCAGAGACGGATACCACGCCTGGATCTTCGTGTGGCGCGTACTCTTTTTTATCGGTGTTCGCTTTGTACCAGTCGAGGATACGGCCTACAAAAGGCGAAATCAGATACACGCCCGCTTCCGCACAGGCACGCGCCTGGGCGAAGGAGAACAGCAGCGTCAGGTTACAGTTGATGCCTTCTTTTTCCAGCTGTTCTGCTGCACGAATACCCTGCCAGGTTGACGCCAGTTTGATCAGGATACGATCGTTGCTGATACCGGCATCGTTATACAGTTTGATCAGGCTGCGTGCCTTGGCAATGCTGGCTTCTGTGTCGTAAGAAAGACGCGCATCCACTTCGGTCGAAATGCGGCCCGGGACCAGTTTAAGGATTTCCAGACCAATGTTTACGGCCAGTTTGTCAGAGACCAGTTGCAGTTGTTGCTCTTTATCGTTGCTCTGCTGACGTGCCCACGCGATCGCTTCATCAATCAGTTTACGGTATTCAGGGATTTGAGCTGCGTTAAGAATCAGAGAAGGGTTGGTGGTGGCATCCTGGGGTTGATACAGCTTCATCGCTGCGATATCACCGGTGTCGGCCACTACGGTGGTCAGTTGACGCAGGGAGGTCAGTTTGTCCGTCATGTTCTTTTCTCTTAGTTAACTGTCAGGGTGATAAAAGGCTGTTGGGATAATATCACGCGGCAACGGCGGTGCAAGGTCGGGGAATGCCGTTTACGATAGCGCGAACGAATGGGAGTGATTTGCCGATCCTTGCGGCTTTTTTGCTACACTCGCAGCAACAATGACTGGCTCTCCCCTTTCTGAAAGGGACTTACTGAGGACGCGACGATGTTGATGGTGATCTCGCCCGCCAAAACGCTGGATTATGAAAGCCCCCTGGCCACGCAGCACTTTACCCAACCTGCCCTGTTAGAAAAGTCACAACAGTTGATTCAGATTGCGCGTACGCTGTCGCCTGCGCAGATCGCGTCATTAATGAGTATCAGCGATAAACTGGCCCATCTGAACGCTGAACGTTTCAACAGCTGGCATCCCGACTTCAGCCTGGACAATGCCCGTCAGGCTATTCTGGCGTTCAAAGGCGATGTCTACACCGGTTTGCAGGCTGAAACCTTTAGCGAACACGATTTCGACTTTGCGCAGCAACATCTGCGGATGCTGTCGGGCTTATACGGTTTACTGCGTCCGCTGGATCTGATGCAGCCGTATCGCCTGGAGATGGGCATCAAGCTGGCGAATCCGGCAGGCCAGGATCTTTACAGCTTCTGGGGCGACCTGCTCACTGAAAAACTGAATGAAGCCCTTGCCCGCCAGGGCGATGACGTGTTGATTAATCTGGCGTCAGACGAATACTTCAAAGCGATCAAACCGAAAAAACTGCAGGCGCGCCTGATCAAGCCGGTGTTTCTGGATGAGAAAAACGGCAAGTATAAAGTCATCAGTTTCTATGCGAAGAAGGCCCGGGGATTGATGAGCCGCTTTATTATTCAGCAGCGCCTGACCCAACCTGAGCAGTTAACCCGGTTTGACCTTGAGGGTTATCGGTTTGCAGCAGAGGAAAGCAGAGACAACGAACTGGTGTTTAAACGCGCCGAACAGTAAACCTGCCCGACGCGCGACTGAATGCAGGAAGGTGGCACGAGCCACCTTTCTTTTATTTCAGCAAAAAGGCACGCAGTGAGGCAAAATCTGCCTTCATGGTATGCGACAGCAACGGCAGATCGGCACGCTCTGCCAGTTCAGTCGGCAGCGCCAGCTTCTGCTCCAGAATACTTTCCACGCTCTCCAGGAACTTCGCCGGGTGCGCCGTGCCAAGGAATAAGCCGTACTCGCCGTCCTGTAACTGGTCACGCAGCAAGCGCCAGGCAATCGCCGCGTGCGGCTCTGATACGTAACCCAGTTTCGCCAGATCACGCATCGCTTCGCGCGTCACCGCGTCGGATACCGCGCCGTAGGCTAAATCACTCAGGCGCCAGGTTTTGCGACGGAACAGCTCCTCAACGCGCGGCCAGTTATTCGGCTGGCTCACATCCATGGCGTTCGACAATGTCGCGACGGTCGCGTTAGGCTGCCATTCGCCGTTGCCAAGAAAGCGCGGCACCGTGTCATTGGCATTCGTTGCCGCAATAAACCGCTTGATCGGCAGCCCAAGTGACTTCGCCAGCAGACCTGCCGTCAAATCACCAAAGTTGCCACTTGGTACAGAGACGACCAGTTGATTACGTTTTTCCTGCGGCAGTTGCGCGACGGCTTCAAAGTAATAACAAATCTGCGCCAGCAGACGGCTGATATTAATGGAGTTGGCTGAGTTCAGGCCGATAGCTTTCTTCAGTTCCTGATCATCAAAGGCCTGTTTGACCAATGCCTGGCAGGCATCAAAATCGCCGTCAATCGCAATGGTTTCGATGTTGCCGCCCAGCGTACAGAACAATTTCTCCTGCAACGGGCTGATTTTGCCCTGCGGATACAGGATCACGACGCGCACATTTTCCATGCCGTAAAACGCATGGGCGACGGCGGCACCGGTATCGCCAGAGGTTGCCGTCAGAATCGTGATCTGCTCATCTGAACCACTTACATAGGACAGCATCTGCGCCATAAAACGGCCGCCAAAGTCTTTGAACGCCAGGGTTGGGCCGTGGAACAGTTCAAGACAGGCGACATCATCGGTCACCGCTTTGATCGGTGCCGGAAAGGTAAAGGCCGTTTTCAGGCGTTCAGTCAGGTGCGCCGCCGGCACTTCGTCGCCAATATAGGCAGAGAGGATTTTGCTGCTGCGTGTAACAAAATCCATCTCCAGCATGGCATCGATGTCGGTCAGTTCAAATTCAGGCAGCTCAAGCGGGAAAAACAGCCCTTGCTGTGAACCCAGACCTTGTTTCACCGCCTGGGCGAAGCTGACCTGCTCGTTATGATCCTTAAGATTGTAGAGTTTCATGCGTTATCCCAGTTTACGTGCGCCAGCCGTATCAAGACGGCAGATATGGACGAAGCCTTCATCGTTCTGCAGATAGTGCTGGCTCAGCCAGTCGGCCATCTGCTGTGCCGTTTCCATCTGGTTGCAAATGGCAAAGAGCGTGGGGCCAGAGCCCGAAATACCGCAGGCCAGCGCCCCGATATCCTGAGCAGCCTGACGTGCCTGGGCAAAGCCCGGTAACAGCTGAGTCCGGTACGGCTCAGCAATCACATCCTGCATCAGTTTAGCCGCCAGCGCGGGTTGGCGCGTATGGCAGGCATGAATGAATCCGGCCAGCAGTCGGCCGTGCTTGATGCAGTCCTGCTTCGCGTACTGCGCCGGTAAAATCGCCCGCGCCTCCGCTGTTGACACTTTGATGCCCGGATAGGCCATCACCCACAGCCAGTCGTCAAAGCCTGGCACCGCCTGGGTAATGATCCCATTTTCCTCGATCATCAGTTGAATCCCGCCAAGGAAGCACGGCGCGACATTATCGTAATGCACGCTACCGGAAATGCGCCCTTCCAGCTCCCCCATTAACGTCAGGAGTTGGTTGTCATCCAGCGGTTTGCCACAAAATTCGTTCATGGCCATCAGACCCGCAACCACGGAACAGGCGCTGGAGCCCAGCCCCGAGCCTATAGGCATGTTTTTTTCCAGCGTGATCGCCACCGGCACGCTTTTGCCAATGGCTTCGCAGAACCGCTCCCAGCACTGATAAACGATATTCTCTTTAGGATCGCTGGGCAGTTTACTGACAAAGCGGCCAGTATTGCTCAGGCTAAAGCTGTCGGCCGCCTCGACCGAGACGCAATCTCCCAGCAATGAACCATCCACTGGCGAGACCGCCGCGCCCAGCACATCAAAGCCCACGCTGACATTGCCTATTGAGGCCGGCGCATGAATTTTTACCATCATTACACTCCCAACTTCCACGACAGTGTGCGCAGCAGATCGGCGAACACGCCCGCTGCTGTCACGTCATTTCCTGCACCGTATCCGCGCAACACCAACGGAATGGGCTGATAATAGCGGCTGTAGAACGCCAGTGCATTCTCACCGTTTTTCACTTTAAAAAGCGGATCGTTACTGTCTACTGCCTCGATCTTGACTTTGCACGCCCCGCCTTCTTCGATCACGCCGACCAGACGCAACACTTTGCCTGCCTCACGCGCCTGCGCCACTCGGGCGGCAATCGCCGCATCGACGTCGGGCAGTTGCTGCATAAACTGCTCAACATCGGCGATGGCGGTCAGGTGCGCTGGCAGCAACGGCTCAATCTCAATGTCGTGCATTTCGTGTTGATAGCCGGCTTCGCGGGCCAGAATGAGCAGCTTACGCGCGACATCCGTGCCGGATAAATCGTCACGCGGATCCGGCTCAGTGAATCCCATTTCGCGCGCCATGCGCGTGGCCTCCGACAGCGAGACACCTTCATCCAGTTTGCCAAAAATATACGACAGCGATCCCGACAGAATACCGGAGAAGCGGATCAATTCATCGCCTGCATTCAGCAAATTTTGCAAATTTTCAATAACGGGCAAACCGGCGCCCACATTAGTGTCGTACAGGAACTTACGGCGCGATCCGGCAGCGGCGGCGCGCATCTTTTGGTAATATTCCCATGACGCGGTATTCGCCTTTTTATTCGGCGTCACTACGTGGAAGCCCTCAGCCAGGAAATCCGCGTACTGGTCGGCCACCGCCTGACTTGATGTGCAGTCCACAATGACCGGATTGAGCAAATGATACTCTTTTACCAGACGAATTAAGCGTCCCAGATTGAACGGCTCTTTGGCCTGCTCCATCTCGCCTTTCCAGTTACTGAGATCAATACCGTGTACATTGGTTAACAGCGCACGGGAATTGGCGATACCGCATACGCGCAAGTCGATATGCTTCTGTTTGAGCCAGGCCTGCTGGCGATGCAACTGATCCAGCAGGGCGCCGCCCACACCGCCAACGCCCACCACGAAGACTTCAATCACCTGATCGGTGGCAAACAGCATCTGGTGCACCACGCGAACACCGGTGGTGGCGTCGTCATTGTTTACCACGACGGAAATTGATCGTTCAGACGAGCCCTGAGCAATCGCAATGATATTGATATTGGCCCGCGCCAGCGCAGAGAAGAACTTGGCTGAAATCCCGCGCAGGGTACGCATTCCGTCACCCACGACCGAGATCACCGCCAGATTTTCGATAACGTCCAGCGCATCCAGCAGACCATCTTTCAGTTCAAGATAGAATTCGTCCTCCAGCACGCGACGGGCGCGGGCCTGCTCGCTCTGAGGAACGCAGAAGCTGATGCTGTATTCAGACGAAGACTGGGTAATGAGCACCACAGAAATGCCGGTGCGCGACATGGTGGCAAAGACGCGGGCCGCCATGCCCACCATGCCTTTCATGCCCGGGCCGGAGACGTTAAACATCGCCATATTGTTCAGGTTGGTGATGCCTTTGACCGGATACTCATCCTGCTCGCCGTTGCCGCTAATCAGCGTACCTGGCGCCTGGGGATTAGCCGTGTTTTTGATCAGGCAAGGGATTTGAAACTGCGCGATAGGTGCGATAGTGCGAGGATGCAGAACTTTGGCCCCGAAATAGGACAGCTCCATTGCTTCCTGGTAAGACATGGATTTGAGCAGGCGCGCGTCCGGAACCTGGCGCGGATCGCAGGTATAAACCCCGTCCACATCGGTCCAGATCTCACAGCAATCGGCCCGCAGGCAGGCCGCCAGCACCGCCGCTGAATAGTCAGAACCGTTGCGGCCCAGCACCACCAGTTCACCCCGTTCGTTACCGGCGGTGAAACCAGCCATCAGGATCATGTTTTCTGTTGGGATCTGACTGGCTTCAATGCGGCGGGTTGACTCGGCGATATCCACGGTTGATTCCAGATAATGACCGATGGCCAGCAGTTTTTCGACCGGGTCGATCACGCTGACGCCATAGCCACGGGCTTCTAACAGCTTTTCCATAATGGCAATGGAGAGCTTCTCGCCCCGACAGATAATGGCCGCATTGACGCTGTCAGGGCACTGTCCTAACAGGCTGATGCCGTGCAGAACCTGTTTAAGTTGCGCAAATTCGCTGTCAACACGGCTTTTCAGCCCCTCATAGTCGAAACCGGGTTGTGCCTCGGCCAGCCCCTGCAGCAGTTCTGCGAAGATGCGCGTCGCATCACTCAAATTGGGCAACGCATCCTGACCGCTGATGGTTTTTTCAATCATCGCAACCAGGTGGTTGGTAATCTTTGCAGGTGCAGAAAGCACGGTAGCAACCTGTCCCTGTTGCGCATTACTTTCCAGAATATCGGCGACGCGCAGAAAACGCTCTGCATTGGCCACCGAGGTCCCACCGAATTTCAGCACTCGCATGATGTCAACTCTCCTGATTTTGAGTCAAAAAAAAACCCGCACTCGTGAGGTGCGGGCTTCTTTTTTTGTTTTTCCTGGATGCGTCAGCCCGCCCCGTTACCCATGGTAATGGTGGTGGTAATAATTGTGGTGTTCAGGCTGTGATTACGCATTCAGATTTATTTTCTGTCTGTCATTGATTGTCCGTCTGGTTCTAAGAAGTAAATCAAAGCGCACATCAAGTCAACGGTTTTATCCTTTGCGCAAAAAAAACTCGCCATGCTTAGCGTGTGATTGCAGGAAAAAAACCTGGCGAATCGTTTGGTATCGTGCGCTTAATTAACATCTGTCACTAAATAGTTACGCATTCCCCGAGGATTTCTCTGCGAGCTTTTTTTCCACATCATGTAACAGGCGATGCAGCATTGCACTGTCGCGCTGTTCCAGCAAACCAATACGCTGATTAATCCAGTCTGACATTTTGATGTCGTCGCTGACATCCAGTTGCTGGAGTAGCTGCGTCAGACGCTGGCGCAACGCATGCAATTGCTGCGCATCGGCAAGCGGCGTAACGGGCGCTGTGACCTGGTTAAGGGCCGCTAACTGATAACAGTACACCATCACCGCCTGCCCGAGATTTAATGAAGGATAGTCCTGCGCCATAGGGATCCCGGTGAGCAGGTCAACCTGATCCAGTTCCTCGTTGGTCAGCCCACTGTCTTCGCGACCAAACACCAGCGCCATACTGTTTACCCACTGCCGCTTTTCAAGCAACCGGGCTTCAACCTGCTGGGGCGTGGCGTAGTAACGGAACCTGGCGCGACTGCGCGCGGTGGTGGCGACGGAAAAATCGATATCCGCCAGCGCATCAGCCAGCGTAGCAAATGTTTTCACGTTATCCAGGATGTCCCCCGCGCCGTGCGCCACACGGCGTGCAGCCGGGTCCTGCCAGGCATCGCTGGCGACAATGCGCAGTTCACTAAAACCCATGGTTTTCATGGCACGGGCCGCTGCGCCGATATTTTCCGGCCGGGCGGGCGAGACGAGGATAAGAGGAAAAAGCATGATCATTCCATCAGTAAATGTAGACGGTGCAGTGTAACATGTAGCGTGATATTAAGAGGTATAAGCTTTGAGGTTAACACCCTGAAATACATGTTAAAACACGTTAAAAAAAGCCATTGCGTCCTTTTTTATCATAAAGTGCACATTATCAGAAACTTCAAAATAAAAGCCTTTCAATTCAGCCCCCTGTGATAGTAAGTTTCTAACATCCCGTTTTGTGCTGTGCTGTGCCTGTCGGTACAAAAATGACGTGTAATCGCCTTCTGCGTCAATTTTTCGGGATGTTTTTCACAGAAATGTTAACGTGCTACAATTGCATTTGATATAAGTCAACGAAGCGTTGTTTTTATGCTTAGCAGTTGTTGTTATTGCTGTTAGGTTGCTGTTAAGACAGTTAGTATATGTTTCAATTTATTATTCCGCAGGGCATGGAATTGTCGTTACGGCTGGCTGAGCGAACACGGTTGTTGACCTTGATAAAAGCTTATCACAATGACTTTCGTACAACGGTTCAGCAAAGCTTGCCGTTCTCCGCACTGGAGAGCACCTAACCGCTGTACGCCCTGTTTTCAATTTAGTTGGCAAAATTAGGTAGCTAAACATGCAGACCCCGCACATTCTCATCGTTGAAGACGAACTGGTCACGCGTAATACCCTCAAAAGTATTTTTGAGGCGGAAGGTTATGTCGTGTATGAAGCGACCGATGGTGCAGAAATGCATCAGGTATTGACCGACAATGATGTCAACCTAGTTATCATGGACATCAACCTGCCGGGCAAAAACGGCCTGTTACTGGCGCGTGAACTGCGTGAGCAAGCTAATGTGGCATTAATGTTCCTGACAGGACGCGATAACGAAGTTGATAAGATCCTTGGACTGGAAATTGGCGCAGACGACTACATCACGAAGCCATTTAATCCGCGTGAGTTAACTATTCGTGCACGTAATCTGCTGTTACGCACCATGAACTTACCGCTGCCTAATGAAGAGCGTCGTCAGGTCGAGAGCTATAAGTTCAACGGCTGGGAACTGGATATCAACAGCCGTTCATTGATCAATCCCAACGGTGAGCAGTACAAACTGCCGCGCAGCGAGTTCCGCGCCATGCTGCACTTCTGCGAAAATCCCGGCAAAATTCAGACCCGTGCTGATTTGCTGAAAAAAATGACCGGACGCGATCTGAAACCTCACGATCGTACCGTTGACGTCACCATCCGCCGTATTCGTAAACATTTCGAATCCACACCGGATACGCCAGAAATCATCGCTACCATTCACGGTGAAGGCTATCGTTTCTGCGGTGACCTGCAAGAGTAACGGCCTCAGAAAAACGCCCTTTCGGGCGTTTTTTATGCGTTAATGCCAGGGCATAATCGGCACGGCACTCAGCGCATTTTTCGGCGAACCATCCACCACCTTATCCGAATACGCCAGGTAGACCAGCGCATTGCGCTTGCTGTCAAAGAAGCGAACAACCTGCAACTTCTTAAAAATCAGGGAAGTACGCTGGCGAAACACAACGTCACCCTGCGCTTTTCCTTTGGCGATCTTATCACTTAACTCAACCGGTCCGGTTTGCTGACAGGAAATAGCGGCGTCAGACGTGTCCTCTGCGAGTCCCAGTCCGCCCTTAATCCCGCCCGTTTTCGCCCGACTGATATAGCAGGTTACATTTTTAACATCAGGATCATCGAACGCTTCCACCACAATTTTGTGGTCCGGCCCAAACATCTTAAATACGGTATCGACCGAGCCGATCTCTTCGGCCAGCAGCGAACTGGAAAATAGCAGACCAGCGAAGGTGGCGATCGCAAGACGAGTTATTGTCATGAGTTACCATTGCAAATGTAATAGATGAGCATGTAATGTACTGTCAATTGATACAATAACCAATGCAAAAAGGGTATAAACTCCCGCGTTAGTGAATAGTACAACTACCCCAATCAAAGCCGATCACGTCTTTACGCTATAAGTACTATTATTCGTCGACTTCATTTAGCTGCGCCACCAGAGTATGAGGATGTTTTATGGACCAAGCCGGTATCATTCGCGATTTGCTTGCCTGGCTGGAGAGCCATTTGGATCAACCCCTTTCACTGGATAACGTTTCCATTAAGGCAGGTTATTCTAAATGGCATCTACAACGGATGTTCAAAGATGTCACCGGGCACGCCATCGGCGCTTACATCCGGGCACGGCGTCTTTCTAAAGCCGCCGTCGCGCTTCGCCTGACCAGTCGCCCGATTCTTGATATCGCCTTACAGTATCGGTTCGATTCCCAGCAGACCTTTACGCGTGCCTTTAAAAAGCAGTTTAATCAAACCCCTGCATGGTATCGCCGTTCATCTGACTGGAACTCCTTCGGCATTCGCCCACCGATTCGCCTGGGCAATGACACGCTGCCGGAACACCAGTTCGTTACGCTGCCGGAAACCGTACTGTTTGGTCAGACACAGAGCTACACCTGCACGCTGGAACAAATTTCCAAATATCGTGATGAAATGCGCCTCCACTTCTGGCGGCAGTTTCTGCTGGAAACGGATACGGTGCCGCCAGTGCTTTACGGTCTGCACCAGGTCCGTGCCAGTCATGAAAAGGATGATGAGCAGGAGATTCTGTATACCACGGCGGTGCCTGTGGACAGCGCAACGAATATGCACTCCGGGCAGAACGTCAGCCTGGAAGCAGGCGACTATGTGCAGTTCAACTATGCAGGTCCCCGCGTAGATTTGCAGGAATTTATCCTGTTACTGTATGGCACCTGCATGCCGACACTGGGACTGACTCGCCGTCAGGGCCAGGATATTGAACGTTTTATTACCCATGGCGGAAAGAAACGGACCGAACCCCCAGCAGATATTAAGTGCGAGTATCTGATCCCGATTCGCCGTTAATCGCGTTTGTGATTATGCCGTCGCGATGACGGCATGATCTGTCAACTTACCGCTGAAGTTCGTCCAGCGCGGGCTCGTCAAGATGCGAAATATCTCCCGCCGTTTCGACCACCCAGCCCGCTGCCAGCCAGGCGCTTTGTTGATGATCAACGCGGGAAATCGAACAGTTACGCAGACGAAGACGACGTTCCGCATACGCAGGCAATCCCAGAATGGTGCTCACCAGCACGCCCAGCGCCATACCATGGCTGACAATCAAGGGGCGGCTGCCAGCCGGTAACGCCAGGCAGGCATTCAGGGCATCCTGCATACGCTGCGCCAGTTCAGTCATAGATTCGCCCTGCGGAATACGGCCACCCTCAGTGCCGTTAACCAGCGACGCGCGCCAGCCCTCTTCTTCCGCACTCAACTCGTCCAGCAGGCGTTTTTCCAGCACGCCCATATTCAGTTCGCGCAGGCGGGCGTCAAAGGTGACATCGCAGCCGCAGGCATCGGCAATGATTTCTGCCGTACGTCGGGTACGTCCTAAGTCGCTGGAAATGATATGGGTGATACCTGCGTGTTTAATCCGTTCACCGACCTGACGGGCCTGGTGCTCGCCTTTTGCCGTCAGCGGACTGTCGGAGTGCCCTTGAATGCGTCGTTCTGCATTCCATACCGTTTCACCGTGACGAACAAGATAGACCTGTAGCATGCGTAGTTTCCGTTATACTGCGACCAAAATCGCCTTTATTACCTGAGGGTTCAATTAATTATGTACCATGTCGTCGCAGCTACCACCAATCCAGCGAAGATTCGTGCGATTGCTCAGGCATTCAACGACGTTTTCGGCGAGGGATCCTGCCATACAGAAGGGGTGGAGGTCGAGAGCGGCGTGGCAGCACAGCCCCTCTCTAATCTTGAAACCCGCACCGGCGCACGTCAGCGCGTCATGAATGCCCGTCAGGTTCGCCCGGAAGCCGATTTTTGGGTCGCGATTGAAGCAGGCATTGAAGAAGAGAGCGCGTTTGCCTGGATAGTGGTGGAAAACCACAAGCAGCGGGGTGAATCACGTTCAGCCAGCTTTACGCTGCCGCCGCCCGTGATGGCGGGTTTACGTGAAGGCCGTGAACTGGGCGACGAGATGGCGCGCCTGACCGGCATAGAAAACATTAAACACAAAGGCGGTGCGATAGGCACGTTAACCCATGGTCTGCTCAGCCGCTCCAGTGTGTATCATCAGGCGTTAATTCTGGCACTCTGCCCGTTTACGCATCCTTATTACGCGTAATCGACTCCGGGTGGCGCAATTGGGCCTCCAGCCAGCGCTTGAGTGCGGGAGGCGCCTCTTTCAGGCTGTTCGATCCCCGGGTGATGGTCGCGATGCCGACGCCAAGCTCATTTTTCAACTCACGCTGGCTCATGTCGCCGTTCAGCAGCGATTCGATGATACGCAGACGTGTGCCAAAGGCTTCCCGCTCATCGGGCGTCATCATGAGTTGCAGGAGCGGTAACGCATGCTGGTCGGCAAACGCCTGCTGAATCAGATCAACAAAACGTAGCCAGTTCGACTCCGCAGACTGTTCAGTTTCGGGTGGCACAGCAGGTTGGTTCATGATAGGGCTTCCGTACTCACTAAAGAGTACGGAAGCTTAACACAGCTAGTAACGGCGATTCCACTCAGCATCTGACAGGATCTTGTCAGGCTGGCCCAGGAAGTAGCGATAGTAGGCATCATAAGCCAGCACATTCTTCACGTAACCCCGCGTTTCGGAAAACGGAATGGTTTCGATGAAGGCGACGGCACTCAGATTGCCCGCGGTGCTGTTTTGCCAGGTCCGTACGCGACCGGGCCCGGCGTTGTAGGCCGCCGAGGCGAAGATCCGGTTCTTATCAAACTGCTGATAGACATAATCCAGATACTGCGTGCCAATCTGGATATTGGTTTGCGGATCGAACAGCTGAGACGGATTCACATAGCCAGGAATGCTAAACATCTTCACGGTATGCGTGGCGGTGGCGGGCATAATTTGCATCAGGCCACTCGCACCGACCGGGGAACGCGCTTTCGGGTTCCACGCACTTTCCTGACGGGAAATCGCCATCGCATAGCTCTGCGGAATGGTTTTCCCCTGCGTGTTCTGCTTATAAAGATTCTGCCATGCCAGCGGGAAGCGTTCTTTCAGGCTGTCCCACATTTTTGCGGTGATGGTGGCCTGTACGCTGAGATCCCACCAGTCCTGCTCGCTTGCGTAACGCGCCAGCATCTGCTGCTGGACATGGGTTTTGCTGTTAATCAGGTTGGCCCATTCGCTTCGCGCCAGATTATCCAGCCCCCAGTACATCAGCTCGCGTACCCGGGCCAGCTCGGGCCCCTGTATCGTGGCGCTGTCGGGTTTCGGTGCGGCATCTACCTGCAGAGGATAATTCACGCCCAGACGCTGTGCAGCCACCATCGGGTAAAAGCCGCGTGACGTCATCAGTTTGCGCAGAATCTCATCGGCTTCTTCTTTGCGATCTTTGGAATAGAGCAGATCGGCCTGCCAGTATTGCCATTCGTCTTTCTCTTTCGCTTCTACCGGCAGACGGGCAATCCAGGTATTCAGGCCACGACGGTCATTTTCACTCAGCGCCAGGCGGACGCGCCGCTCCAGCAAGGCAGTTGATTCGCTGTTCATCACCACCGCATCGCGCCAGCGCGCTTGCTCAGAAGTCAGATCGCTGCCCATCATGCGCCAGACCACAATCTCCTTCAGCGCCTGCTCATCCTCCGGCCCCATTTTTTGCGCCCGGACCAGTTCGGGAATCATGCTGCGGGCATTTTCCATATCGGCACGCGCCACACGGGCGAAGGCAAAGATAGTGGCCTGGCGCGTAAAGTCGGTGGCGCCAACGCTGTTGGCAAAAGTCGTTACGGACTGGGGATCTTTCTGCAGCGTCAGTAAGGCATCCGACATCGTCTTATAATCAGCGGGCAGCATCTTCGCCAGATAGCTGACCAGGCTGTCATTGCCCGCTTTCATCGCCAGACGAATGCGCTCCAGCACCGTAATAGGCGAGAGCTGCCCTGAGGCCTGCCAGACTGAAAACAGCTTGTCACAGTCATTCGGCAAGGCGGTGCCGCGCAGCCAAATCGCTTTTGCGCCCGCAAAGGCCGCCTGCTGCTGACCGGTAGACCATTTTGCATAATACCAGTTGCAGCGCGCCTGCACCGGCGTCGGTTCATCCGGGCTGAAATTCAGTACGCCTTGCCAGTCCTGACGATGGGCCAGCACGTTCACAAACCGTGTTTTCAGCGACCGTGCCGGGGGCAAGGTGGGGTACTTTTGAATGAAGTTCTGCACCGCCAGGCTGGTTTCCTGATCGAGATCCTGCGCCAGCAAACGGTATTCTAAGTAGGGATAAAGCGGATAATCCTGCAGCGTCGGTAACAGTTGATCGACTGTCGCCATCTGGTTACTGTCCCACGCCTGTTTAATCTGTTGATATCGTTGCCGTTGTTGATCAAGCGAATCAGCCCATGCGCTGCCGGCCATGCTCACCAGGCAGATCCCTATCATCCCGTTACGCCACTTCTCCACGTAAATCTCCTCTGTTGCTGGGCCCTGGCAGGGTGCCAGACGTTATTCATGCTAACCAGGGGAAGCCACTCTTGCCATGTTCTTCACAAAATTTACCTTTGCGCAGGCGTGGCGCACCGCAATGTCACACGTTCTGCGCTACCGTTGTGCATTTTATCATCACATAAACTTATGGCATGCCGCTTTATCTCTTTGATTCATCAAGTTAAAAATCTGGCACAGCCTTTGCTCTGTTGAATTCCATCTTGTATACCAGTTGGAATTTATTGCATGGCTTCAACATCTGGCTTGACCCTTAGCGAATGGCAGCAACGCGCCCGGCAGCACCCACAGCAGCTTCACACGTTGCTGGCAACCCACCTGGCGGAACAGGAACCCAGTGATAATGCCTGGATCTGTCTTGCCAGTCCGGCGCAGCTCGAAGCACAAATCACGCCGCTTCTGGCACGCTATCAGCAGGATCCCGACGCGCTTCCTTTGTTCGGTGTGCCGTTCGCGGTCAAAGACAATATTGATGTCGCAGGCTGGCCGACCACCGCCGCCTGCCCGGCGTTTAGCTACACCGCTGAAGAGGATGCCTTTGTGGTGGCGCGCCTGAAAGCAGCAGGTGCGGTGGTCATCGGTAAAACCAACCTTGATCAGTTTGCAACCGGCCTGGTGGGCACACGGTCACCTTATGGCGCGGTGTGTAATACCTTTGATCCGGATTTTGTCAGTGGCGGATCCAGTTCCGGATCGGCCTCAGTACTGGCGCGTGGCCTGGTGGCTTTCTCACTCGGTACTGACACCGCCGGGTCAGGTCGGGTGCCGGCAGGGTTTAACAATATTGTCGGCCTGAAACCGACAAAGGGCTGGTTCTCTGCCCGTGGTGTGGTCCCGGCCTGTCGCCTGAACGATACGATTTCGGTGTTTGCGCTGACGGTTGAAGACGCCTTTACCGTGGCCAGCCTGGCCGGTGGCTACGACGAGAAAGACGCCTATTCGCGCGTGAATCCCCGTACGGCCCCAGCAGGCATGAAAGCCCGTCCTGATTTCGCCATTCCGGCTACACCGGAATTTTACGATGATGCTGCCGCCGAAGCCGCCTGGGATGCCGCGCTCAGCGCACTGAAGGCGACCGGCGCGACGTTGCATCCCATTGACTTTACTCCTTTCCGCCAGCTCGCCGAGCAGCTTTATCAGGGTCCGTGGGTCGCCGAGCGCACCGTCGCCGTAGGCGAGATGCTTAACCAGCCAGAGAACATGGATCCGGTGGTCCACGGCATTGTGGCGAATGGCCTGAAGTACAGCGCCGTGGATGCCTGGCAGGCCGAATACCAGCGTGCCGAACTGGCCCGGCACATTCAGCAGGTTCTGGCCTCGTTTGATGCGCTGGTGGTGCCCACCTCGCCCACCATTTACACGCTGGACGAAATGCAGCAGGAGCCGGTGCTGTATAACGCGCATTTTGGCACTTATACCAACTTCACTAATCTGGCCGATCTTGCTGCACTGGCCCTGCCCGCCCCGTTCAGAAACGACGACCTGCCGGCGGGCATTACGCTCATCGCTCCCGCCTGGCATGACCGCGCGCTGGCGCAGTTTGGACTGCGCTGGCAGCAGGCTCTGGCCCTGCCTCTCGGCGCAACCGGCCTGCCACTGCCGCCCTCCCCGATGGCGCTTCCTCCATCCCACGATCATGTTCGTGTGGCCGTCGTCGGCGCACACCTGACCGGGATGCCCCTTAATTTCCAGCTCACCACGCGCCAGGCCGTTCTGGTGGAAGAGACGCAGACCGCCAGCCAGTATCGCCTGTTTGCCTTATTAGAGGGTCCGATTAAGAAACCCGGCCTGATGCGCACAGAACAGGGGGCGGCCATTACCGTTGAACTTTGGGATATCCCGCTGGCGCGCTTCGGTGAGTTTGTGGCGGAAATCCCTGCCCCACTGGGCATTGGCAATCTGACGCTTGCCGATGGACGTGTGGTGAAAGGCTTTATTTGTGAAGGTGCCGCGCTAACCGGCGCGCTGGAAATCACTGAATTTGGCGGCTGGCGTAACTGGCTTGCCTCGCCTGGGAGTAACTAATTATGTTCAGCACAGTCCTGATTGCTAACCGGGGTGAAATTGCCTGTCGCGCCATCCGCACGCTGAAACGTCTGGGCATTAAAAGCGTGGCCGTGTTTTCCGATGCCGACCGCAACGCGCAGCATGTGAAAGAGGCGGATATCGCCGTGGGTCTGGGCGGCGACAAAGCCAGTGACAGCTATTTGCGCATCGACAAAATTCTGGCGGCGGCGCAGGAAACGGGCGCCCAGGCGGTCTGGCCCGGCTATGGTTTTCTGTCAGAAAGTCTGCCCTTTGCTGCCGCCTGTGAAGAGGCCGGTATCGTGTTTGTCGGTCCCACGGCTGCGCAAATTGGCGAGTTTGGGCTGAAACATCGCGCCCGTGAGTTAGCCGCGCAGGCCGGAGTACCGATGACGCCAGGCACGCCGCTGCTCAACACACTTGATGACGCCCTCAGCGCAGCCGAATCCATCGGTTATCCGGTGATGTTAAAAAGCACGGCAGGCGGCGGAGGCATTGGGCTGACGCGCTGTGCCGACGCCGGGGCACTGCGCAATGCATGGGAGAGCGTCCGTCGACTGGGCGAACAATTCTTTAGTGACGCCGGCGTTTTCCTCGAACGCTGTATCGATCATGCCCGCCACGTGGAAGTGCAGATCTTCGGTGATGGCAAGGGCACCGTGGTGGCGCTGGGTGAGCGCGACTGTTCGCTGCAACGCCGCAACCAGAAAGTGGTGGAGGAAACCCCCGCGCCCTGCCTGCCCGCGGCCACGCGCGCGGCGTTGCTCGCCTCGGCCGTTCGGCTGGGTGAGGTAGTCAATTACCGCAGCGCGGGGACCGTGGAATACATTTATGATGCACAGCAGGACGCCTTCTATTTCCTGGAAGTGAATACCCGCCTGCAGGTTGAGCATCCGGTCACCGAATGCGTCACCGGCCTCGACCTGGTGGAATGCATGTTGCGCGTCGCCGCTGACGAAGCGATCGACTGGCCGCGCCTGCAGCAGGCACCGCAGGGCGCGTCGATTGAAGTCCGTTTGTACGCCGAAGATCCGTTAAAAAACTTCCAGCCCAGCCCCGGCGTGCTCACGCATGTCAGTTTTCCTGACGATGTCCGTGTGGACAGTTGGGTGACGACCGGCAGCGAGGTTTCCAGCTATTACGATCCGATGATCGCCAAGCTCATCGTCCATGCGGACACGCGAGAGGCGGCGCTGGAAAAACTGCACTGCGCACTGAACGCCACACAACTGCACGGTATCGCCACCAATCTTGATTATCTGCGGCAGGTCGTGACCACCGAGGCGTTCCTTAGCGGCAAGGTCTGGACACGTTTTCTGGACAGCTTTACGCCCGCGGCAGCCGTAGTCGAAGTGCTGCAGGCGGGCACGTTCAGCTCCATCCAGGACGTGCCGGGCCGTCTGGGTTACTGGAATATCGGCGTACCGCCGTCAGGTCCGATGGATGATTATGCCTTCCGCCTTGCCAACCGCATCGTCGGAAATCACGAGTCGGCGGCCGGGCTGGAATTTACCCTGCAGGGCCCAACGCTGCGCTTTCATTGCGCGGCGACCCTTGCTCTCACAGGGGCAGACTGCGGTGCCACGCTGGATGGCATCCCTGTCAGCAACTGGCAGCCGATAACGGTCAATGCTGGCCAAACGCTGACACTGGGTCGCGCCCAGCGCGGTTGCCGCTGTTATCTGGCTATCCGTAACGGCTTTGATGTCCCGGAATACCTTGGCAGTCGTTCCACCTTTTCTCTGGGCCAGTTTGGCGGGCACGCCGGTCGCACGCTTCGGGTTGCCGATATGCTGCCTGTCTCGCAACCGTCACTGGCAGCCTGCACCACGCCCGCGCCGGTCAGCGCTCCGCAGGCACTCAGCCCGGCGCTGATCCCAACGTACACCAGCGAATGGCACATTGATGTCCTGTACGGACCGCACGGCGCACCTGACTTTTTCACCCAGGCCGCCATCGATGAATTCTTTGCCAGCGACTGGCAGGTTCACTACAACTCCAACCGCCTTGGTGTACGTCTGGTCGGGCCTAAACCGGCCTGGACGCGCGCTAACGGCGGTGAAGCGGGCCTGCATCCGTCCAACGTGCACGACTGTGAATACGCGATTGGCGCAATCAACTTCACCGGTGACTTTCCGGTCATCCTGACACACGACGGTCCCAGCCTCGGCGGCTTTGTCTGCCCGGTGACGATAGCCAAAGCCGAACTGTGGAAGGTCGGCCAGGTCAAACCGGGCGATAAAATTCGCTTCCATCCCATCAGCGTCGAAGAAGCCGTCGCGCTGGAAAATGCCCGGTTGCAGGTCATCGCCACGTTGCGTCCGCACACGGCGCAGACGTTTGACGTACCGTCGCTGGCCGACAACCGCTTTGGCTCCGCTACCGTGCTCGCCGCCGTTGCCGCCACCGACACCACACCGCAGGCGGTGTATCGTCAGGCCGGCGATAAATACATTCTGATCGAATATGGCGACAACGTGCTGGATCTGGCGCTCCGCCTCCGTGTTCATCTGCTGATGGCGTCGCTGCGTGAGCGACCGGTTGACGGCATCGAAGAGCTCTCCCCCGGCGTGCGTTCACTGCAAATTCGCTATGACAGCCTTACCCTGTCGCAGTCCCAGTTAATGTCCGAGCTGCTGGCCCGGGAAGCCATGCTCGGTGATGTCAGCACGCTGAAAGTGCCCTCTCGCATTGTCTGGATGCCGATGGCGTTTGAAGACAGCGCCACGCTCGGTGCCGTCGAACGTTATAAAGAAACCGTGCGCGCCAGCGCGCCCTGGCTACCCAATAATGTCGATTTTATTCAACGTATCAATGGATTATCCGATCGTGAACAGGTCCGCGATACGCTGTTCAATGCCAGCTACCTGATTTTGGGCCTGGGCGATGTTTATCTGGGTGCACCCTGCGCGGTGCCGATTGATCCTCGCCATCGCCTGCTCAGCTCCAAGTACAGTCCGGCCCGTACCTTTACCGCAGAGGGCACCGTCGGCATCGGCGGCATGTACATGTGCATTTACGGCATGGACTCTCCCGGCGGTTACCAGCTTGTCGGCCGTACGTTACCCATCTGGAACACCTTCCTGAAAAACCCGCAGTTCGGTGCCGGTGAGCCCTGGCTCCTGCGCTTCTTCGATCAGGTGCGCTTCTATCCGGTGAGCGAAGAGGAACTGGCGCAACTTCGTGATGATTTCCGCGAGGGCCGTGCTGCGCTGCGTATCGAAGAAACTGAATTCGATTTTGCCGCTCACCAGGCGTTTCTGGCGGCGAACGCCGACGACATTGCGGCGTTTCGCCAGCGCCAGGCCGCGGCATTTGAGCAGGAGGTCCGGCTCTGGTCGCAGGAGGAGCCGGAAGCCCCCACTTCCACTGAGGCCGAGTCAGACGCGCCCGCTGAGGATAACAACGCGCAGGCTGTACAGGCAGATATGAACGGCAACATCTGGAAAGTGCTGGTGCAGGCGGGCGAGACGGTGAGTGCTGGACAAACACTGGTGATTGTTGAAGCAATGAAAATGGAACTGGCCATTACGGCTCCCTGCGCGGGTCGGGTGAAACGCGTGGCCTGCCAGGCCGGCCGCCCTGTCAGCCCTGGCGACACGCTGCTGTGGCTGGAATAAGGAGCGCCGATGACGACCCGATCACCACGAAGCAAAGCCCGCCCGGAAGCACTGGCAGAACGGGTTTACCAGGCACTGAAAAACGACATTTTTGAGTTCCGCCTGATGCCCGGCGACCGCTTCAGCGAAAGTGAGATTGCAGAGCGCATGGCGGTCAGCCGCACTCCGGTTCGCCAGGCCCTGTTCTGGCTGGAGCGTGAAGGCTATGTCGACGTGTGGTTTCGCAGCGGCTGGCAGGTGAAAGCCTTTGATTTTGCCTACTTCGAAGAGCTGTACGATTTGCGTACCGTCCTGGAGTGCGAGGCGGTCACGCGCCTGTGTGCGTTGCCGCCGACCCAGTGCGCCGACCGGCTACGCGAGCTGTATCAGTTCTGGTGCGAAGCCGCGCAGGTGGAAGATGGCAAGCGGGTTTCACAGCATGATGAGGCGTTTCATATGACGCTGGTCGCCGCTGCGGGCAATGCGGAAATGGCGCGGATCCATGCCGAGCTGACAGAAAAAATCCGCATTATCCGGCGGCTTGATTTTACCCGGGAAGATCGTATTGCGGCGACCTATCGCGAACACGCACAGATTTTGCGAGCCATTTTATTGCAAGAGACCCGCGACGCCCGCCAGATCCTGACCGGGCACATTGCCGTCAGTAAAGCGGAGGTCAGAAAAATCACGCTACACATGCTCCAGCAGGCCCGGCTTCAACCCATTGAATAACGTATCCATACCATTAGGGGTTTACCATCGATAAAAAGACGTTCATTGCTTAAAGCTTTTGCTCTCTCAGCTACCGTCGCGGGCATGGGGTTCGCCTGGAGCGCTCAGGCGGCTGACACCATCAAAGTAGGCATCATGCACTCCCTTTCCGGCACCATGGCCATTTCTGAAACGCCACTTAAAGATGTCGCCCTGATGACCATCGATGAAATTAACGCCAAAGGCGGCGTGCTGGGGAAAAAACTGGAGCCCGTGGTGGTGGATCCGGCCTCAAACTGGCCGCTGTTCGCCGAGAAAGCCCGGCAACTGCTGACCCAGGACAAAGTGGCTGTGGTGTTTGGTTGCTGGACCTCGGTATCGCGCAAATCCGTGCTGCCGGTCTTTGAAGAACTGAATAGTCTGCTCTTCTATCCGGTGCAGTACGAAGGTGAAGAGATGTCGCCGAACGTCTTTTATACCGGTGCAGCACCAAACCAGCAGGCGATTCCGGCGGTGGAATACCTGATGAGCCAGGATGGCGGCGGGGCCAAACGTTTCTTCCTGCTGGGAACAGATTATGTTTATCCCCGCACCACCAACAAGATTTTACGCGCCTTCCTGCATTCAAAAGGCGTGCAGGATAAAGATATCGAGGAAGTGTACACCCCGTTTGGCTACAGCGATTACCAGACCATCGTCTCTAATATCAAGACGTTCGCCGCTGGCGGCAAAACCGCGGTGGTCTCCACCATCAATGGCGATTCCAACGTACCGTTCTACAAGGAACTGGCTAACCAGGGCATCAAAGCCACCGATATCCCGGTCGTAGCCTTCTCGGTGGGTGAAGAGGAACTTCGTGGGATTGATACTAAACCGCTGGTCGGTCAGCTGGCAGCCTGGAACTATTTTGAATCCTTAGATAATCCGACCAACGCGAAATTTGTTGCCGACTATCGGGCTTATGCAAAAGCGCACAATCTGCCGAATGCCAGCACCGTGGTAACCAATGACCCGATGGAAGCCACCTACGTAGGCATTCATATGTGGGCGCAGGCCGTCGAGAAAGCCGGTACGACCAATGTGGATAAAGTGCGTGCGGCCATGGCCGGTCAGACCTTTAAGGCCCCGGACGGGTTTACCCTGACGATGGATCAGACCAACCACCATCTGCACAAACCCGTGATGATTGGCGAAGTTGAAGAAAACGGTCAGTTTAACGTGGTCTGGCAGACGGACAAACCGGTACGCGCCCAGCCCTGGAGCCCGTATATTCCCGGCAATGATAAAAAACCGGATCATCCCGTGAAAACGACGCAGTAAAACTCAGACCGCCCTCGCGCTGGCTGTGAGGGCGGCCGTCAGGACATCCTATGCTCGCCCTTTTGATGAGGCTCACCATGATGCTTCGCCTGAATTTTTTAGCGTTATTGCTGCTTCTGCCGCTGTTTGCCAGCGCCGGACCCGCTACGGACTTTGCCGCCGCCAGCCGAACTCAGCAGGCCGATCTGCTGCAACAGTGGGCCGCTGCGCCAGATGCCCGCCGTTTACCCTTGCTGGAAGCGTTAAAAGCCGAAACCGTCGTGACGGATCAGGACCACCATCCCTTTAGTAAAACCGGGAATACGCTTCAGCCACTGGATGACGCCGCACAGCCCAACGGCGACGTTAAAAAGCTGTTTATGAACAACCGCCTGCGTGTACTGGTCGCCAGTGCTCTCGCCGCCCATCAGCTGGTAAGCCCTGATGCCGGCGTGCGCCTGCGCGCGGCGCAACAGTTACAAAACGACGCGGCCGCTGACCTGCTTCCGCTCATAGAAAAACGCCTCAGTGTTGAAACGGATCCTCAGGTTCATGCTGCGCTGGCCATGACGGCGGCCAGTCTGCAGCTGACCAGCCCGCAGCCGATAGTGCGGCTTAGAGCGGTCAAACTGCTGGGCGAATCCAGCGATCCTAATACTCAGGCCAGCCTGCAGCGCCTGACGCAGCCCGCAGCCGAGCCCGATGAAACGGTACGCGAGGCAGCGGCAGACAGCCTGAAGCAGATGAAAAGTCGCCTGATGTGGGGCGATCTGCTGGGACAGGCATTCAGCGGGCTCTCGCTGGGATCGATCCTGCTGCTGGCCGCACTGGGCCTGGCCATCACCTACGGTCTGCTGGGAGTGATCAATATGGCGCACGGTGAAATGCTGATGCTGGGCGCGTACGCCACCTGGCTGGTACAAAACCTGTTTCAGCAGTTTGCACCGCAGTATATCGCCTGGTATCCGCTGCTGGCGCTGCCGGTCGCGTTTCTGATGACGGCAGCCATTGGAATGGCGCTGGAGCGCACCATCATTCGCCATTTGTATGGCCGCCCGCTGGAAACCCTGCTCGCGACCTGGGGCATCAGCCTGATGCTGATTCAGCTGGTGCGTATGCTGTTTGGTGCGCAGAACCTGGAGGTCGCCAATCCCGCCTGGCTGTCGGGCGGATTGCAGGTGCTGCCCAATCTGGTTCTGCCCTGGAACCGCATTGCAGTGATCCTGTTCGTGGTGTTTGTGCTGATACTAACCTGGCTGCTTCTCAACCGCACACGGCTGGGGATGAACGTGCGCGCCGTCACCCAAAACCGGGCCATGGCCGACTGCTGTGGCGTGCCGACGGGCCGCGTGGACATGCTGGCATTTGGTCTGGGTTCCGGTATCGCGGGGCTGGGCGGCGTCGCCCTGTCGCAGTTAGGCAATGTCGGACCAGAACTGGGCCAGGGCTACATCATCGATTCTTTCCTGGTGGTGGTGCTGGGCGGCGTCGGCCAGCTTGCCGGAACCGTGGTCGCCGCACTGGGACTGGGCATTCTCAACAAAGTGCTGGAGCCGCAGATGGGGGCCGTATTGGGGAAAATCCTTATTCTGGTGTTGATCGTGCTGTTTATTCAAAAACGTCCGCAGGGACTGTTTGCCGTGAAAGGAAGGGTGACTGACTGATGACGCAACCTCTCACCTTACGTCTGACGCGTCAGGCACCGCGCCTGACGCTGGGCATTGGCGCAGTCGTTACGCTGCTGCTGCTGATCATGCCGTTCCTGGCACTGCTGCCCGCCTCGCATCCGCTGGCGATCTCCACCTATACCTTAACGCTGGTCGGTAAAATTCTGTGCTACGCCGTGGTCGCGGTGGCGCTGGATCTGGTGTGGGGTTATGCGGGCTTACTTTCTCTGGGGCATGGCCTGTTTTTTGCGCTGGGCGGCTATGCGATGGGCATGTACCTGATGCGCCAGGCCTCCGGGGACAGCCTGCCCGCGTTTATGACCTTCCTGTCCTGGGATCGGCTGCCGTGGTTTTGGGCAGGCACGCAGCATTTCGCCTGGGCGCTGTGTCTGATTGTCCTCGTGCCGGGCCTGCTGGCGCTGGTGTTTGGTTTCTTTGCCTTCCGCTCGAAAATCAAAGGCGTGTATTTCTCAATCATGACCCAGGCGCTGACCTATGCCGGCATGCTGCTGTTCTTTCGCAACGAAACCGGTTTTGGCGGTAACAACGGCTTTACCGGTTTTACGACCCTGCTGGGCTTTAGTGTGACCTCAACCAACACGCGCATCGGCTTGTTTATTGCTACCGTCATGCTGCTGTTAGCAAGCCTGGTGCTGGGCTTCGCGCTGGCCCGCAGTAAATTTGGCCGGGTGCTGACCGCTGTTCGGGATGCCGAAAACCGCCTGATGTTCTGCGGTTACGATCCCCGGGGTTTTAAGCTGTTCGTCTGGACCCTCTCGGCCATGTTATGTGGCCTGGCAGGCGCGCTCTATGTGCCCCAGGTTGGCATTATTAACCCCAGTGAAATGTCCCCGACCAACTCCATTGAAGCCGCTATCTGGGTCGCACTTGGCGGGCGCGGTACGCTTATCGGTCCGCTGCTCGGGGCCGCCATCGTCAACGGCGCGAAGAGCGTCTTCACCGTGGCTTTTCCGGAGTACTGGCTGTTTTTCCTGGGGATGATGTTTATTTTGGTCACGCTGTTTCTGCCGCGTGGCGTGATGGGTTTACTGCGCCGGAGAAAAGATGACTGAGACCCTGTTCACCCAAACCCTGCCAGCCGATCGTTATCGTGCCCGGCGCGATCCGGTCCTGCAGTTGGCTAACATCACCGTAACCTTTGAGGGGTTTCGTGCGCTTAACAATCTTTCTTTGCAGATTGGTGTCGGTGAACTGCGCTGCATCATTGGTCCTAATGGCGCAGGTAAAACCACGCTGATGGACGTTATTACCGGCAAAACGCGTCCCGACACAGGGCAGGTCATTTACGATCAGGATAAAAACCTCATCGCCCTGTCGCCGGTCGAGATTGCCCGAAACGGAATTGGGCGCAAGTTTCAGAAGCCGACAGTGTTTGAAGCGCTGACGGTATTTGAGAATCTGGAGATTGCCCTGAAAACCACCAAAACCGTCTGGGCCAGCCTGCGTGCGCGCCTTGACAGCGCGCAACGGGATCGGATCGATGAGATCCTGACGCTGCTGCGGCTTAGCGCCGCCCGCCAGCGACCGGCAGGTCTGCTGTCGCATGGCCAAAAGCAATTTCTTGAAATCGGCATGCTGCTGGTGCAGGAACCGCACCTGCTGCTGCTTGATGAGCCCGCTGCGGGCATGACCGATGCGGAAACTGACTACACCGCAGAACTGTTTCGCAGTCTGGCGGGCAAGCATTCACTTATGGTGGTTGAGCACGATATGGGCTTCGTGGAAACCATTGCCGATCACGTCACCGTTTTGCATCAGGGAGCCGTACTGGCAGAAGGTTCCCTGCGCGAGGTACAGGCCAACGAGCAGGTCATTGACGTTTATTTGGGGCGCTAAATGTTACAGGTATCTGAACTGCATCAGTATTATGGCGGCAGCCACATTCTGCGTGGCCTGTCTTTTGAGGTTAAACAGGGTGAAGTCACCTGCCTGCTCGGCCGCAACGGTGTGGGGAAAACCACGCTGCTGAAATGCCTGATGGGCTTAATACCGGCTAAATCGGGCGAGGTGCGCTGGCAGGACAATATCATCAACGGGCGAAAGCCCCACCAGCGCGTGCAGGCCGGCATGGCTTACGTGCCGCAGGGGCGGGAGATTTTTCCGCGTCTGACGGTTGAAGAGAATCTGCTGATGGGCCTGTCACGCTTCTCATCCTCGCAGGCAAAGCAGGTGCCTGAAGAGATTTACCAGCTGTTTCCGGTATTGTTCGATATGAAATCCCGCCGGGGCGGCGATCTGTCCGGCGGCCAGCAACAGCAGTTGGCCATTGGCCGGGCGCTGGCCAGCCGTCCACAGTTGCTGATCCTCGACGAGCCTACCGAAGGGATTCAGCCTTCAGTGATCAAAGAGATTGGCCTGGTGATCCGCCAACTGGCACAGCGCGGCGACATGGCGATTCTGCTGGTCGAGCAGTTTTATGATTTTGCCGCGGACCTGGCCGACCGCTATCTGGTCATGTCGCGCGGTGAAATTATCCAGCGCGGGCGCGGTGAAGAGATGGAAACGGATAACGTGCGGAGCCTGGTCGCCATCTGATTCTCCTCCTGTCAGGCAGGTCGGCGCGCAGGCTGACCTGCCTGGATCGCGGCACCCTGCGCTTTCTTCCCACCTGAGCCATGCACGCCCACGGTACGCATCCGTGACCGGCCCGTTTCTTTTCCGTCGTTAAATTCTTGTGTAATAACGCACAAGACATCTTGTAATAAATAACAGTAAGTATAATAATTCTCATTTGCATTCAATGTGCATAACACCTTTGTCACATGACTTTCTGCGCCTTTCTTCTGCCGGGCGCGTTGTATTTGCCTTTGTAAGGGATAAACAATGAGAATGCCTTTTGGCCCGAAACGGTTAGCGCTACTGTGTTCCATCGCCATTGCCGCCCCTGCGGTCTCCTTTGCCGCCGATACGCTGGTGGTGACAGCAAAGCCGGAAGAAACATCGACCACGCCCACTGAAGGCTACACGGCGACCGTCAGTAAAGGGGCAACCAAAACCGATCGTCCTTTGATCACCACCGGTCAGTCCGTTTCGGTCGTGACGCGCCAGCAAATGGCCGATCAGGGCGCAATGGATGTGAATCAGGCGCTTAACTACACCGCCGGTGCCTTCACGAACTTCGCTGGCGCAGCCACCCGCTACGACACGGTCTCTCTGCGCGGCTTCCACGGCGGCGATGTCGATAACATTTTCCTGGACGGTCTGCGCCTGATGAGCGATCCCGGCAGCTATAACGTGCTGCAGGTCGATCCCTGGTTCCTCGACCGTATTGATGTGATCAAAGGTCCTTCTTCTGCCCTGTATGGACAGACGGTGCCGGGTGGCTTAGTGATGGAAAGCTCCAGACGTCCGCAGTATGCGCCTGAGGGACATTTCCGTTTGTCTACCGGCAACCATAACACCAACAGCGCTGCGTTTGATTACACCAATGCCATCAACGATCAGTGGGCGTTTCGTCTGACCGGCATAACACGCAACAGTGATACGCAGTACGATCACACACGCGAAGAAAAATATGCGATTTCGCCTTCACTGCTGTGGCAACCTGATGAGGATACGTCACTCCTGCTGCGCGCTTATCTGCAAAAAGATCCGTCCGGCGGCTATCACAGTGCCGTGCCAGGGGACGGCAGCATCACCGAACATAACGGGCGTAAGCTCAGCACCGGTTTCTATGATGGCGACAGCGCGCTGGATCAGTTTAAGCGGCGGGAGCAGATTTACAGCGCGGAATTCGCTCACCGCTTTAATGAAACCTGGGCGTTTCGCTCGAATGCCAGCTACTCCCATTCCAATGTCGATCTGGATCAGGTTTATCAGATTGGCTGGGCATCACCGCAGTCAGAACTGCTCAATCGCTACTATTCCGGCTCGCGTTCGTCGCTGCAGGCGTACGCGATTGATAACCAGCTGGAAGCCGACTTTGATACCGGTCCGGTGGATCACAAGGTGGTGCTGGGTGCGGAATACCATCAGTACACGAACGATTTACGGGATGCCCGCGGCCCAGCCAGTTCACTCAATGCGCTGACAGGTCAGGCCGTGGGCGTGAATCCGGCTTACGTGTTTACAAATTCACAGCGTCGTTACTATCAAACCGGCGTGTACCTGCAGGATGAGCTGAAATGGGACAAATGGCATCTGGATCTCTCAGGCCGCTACGATCGCATCGTGTCTGAAAACCGCCAGTACAGCACCGATACCCAATATCGTCGTCAGGATGATCACGTCAGTGGCCGGGCGGCGCTGCTGTATGCCTTCGATAACGGGATTTCGCCCTACGTCAGCTATAGCCAGGCGATTACGCCACAATCCCTTTCCGGACGGGATGGCAACCTGCTGAAGCCAACGACCTCGGAGCAGTATGAGACCGGCATTAAGTACCAGCCCGTGGGCACGTCCGATCTCTACTCCGCCGCGATCTACGACCTGACACAGAATGATGTCGGTAACCGCGTGGTAGTGGGCTCCTATTATGAACCGGCTGGCAAAGTGCACTCTCAGGGCCTCGAACTGGAAGCGCATAATCAGCTCACCCCGCGACTGAGCACGCTGGCGAGCGTGACGGTGAACCATGTGCGCTTCAAAGATTCCATCGACGGCAATAACGGCCACACGCCTTACGTGACGCCTGACTCGATGGCGTCTGCCTGGGCGAAATACCAGTTTGATGCGGGAATCAGCGTCGGTGCTGGCGTGCGTTACATTGGTCGGCAGTGGGCAGACAATGAGAACACCACACGTCTGCCTTCCGCTACGCTGTTTGACGCCTCGGTCCGCGCTGATTTAGGTGCCTGGAACAGCAGCCTCAAAGGCGCGTTTGTGCAGCTTAATGCCAATAACCTGACCGATCGCGACTACGTTTCTGCCTGCTACGGCACGGGCTTCTGCTACTGGGGCGCAGAGCGCACCGTGGTGGCGACCGTCGGCTACGATTTCTGATCCCTCCCAGGGCGGCAATCCGTGCCGCCTGTCACCGCTTATGCCACAGCGGCGCAATGTCGCCGCTGTTTTTCTCGCAGAAAAACACGTACTAACCACAGCCACAGCACACCACAGATCAGATTCAACAGGCTGAAGCCTGCGGTACCGCCATGAAAATAGGCCGCTTTGCCTGCCTCAATCCCAAAAGCAAAGACCACCATACTGACCATGCCCAGCATCGCTGCCACGCTGCCCTTCCCTGCCTGACTGGAAAATAACGTCAGTCGGTACAGTCCGGCATTGACCATCCCGCTGCCGAAGCCGTACAGGCTGAGGCCAGCCGTGAGCCCAATGTAGCTGTCCGCCTGCCATAACGTGCTCAGCGCAGCGATCAAAAGCCCTGTAACCACAGGCCAGGCACCCAACCGTAACGGCTGCTCGACGGAGAGACGGCTGGCCAGTCGTCCCAGCGTGAGATTCCCGGCAATCATTGCCATAAAGACCGGCAGTTGAAGCAGTGCGTAATCCAGTCGGCTCAGGCCCAGACCGTGAATCAGGATAACAGGCGAAAGCGCGACCCATGTCAGGCAGGGAATCGTCACCAGGCCAATAGCCAGCGAACCGCACATCACCTGGCGGTCTTTTAGCAACGCATAATAGCCCGCCGCCAGCGACGGCAGCGATACGGAGGTGCGTCTGTCACCTGCGGTTTCCGGCATCGACAGGCCCAGGCCAATGAGCGACAGTGCGGCCAGAGCAGCGAAAAACAGAAACAGTGTGCGCCAGTCTGCGACGGCCAGAAACGCCGTACCCGCCAGCGGCCCGGCCAGCGGAGCCAGCAGCGCAACGTTCGCCATCAGCGCCATCATCTTTACGCTGAGTGCCTCGTCAAAAGCCTCCTGAATGGCGGCATAGCCCACCGCACCGATAAAGCACAGGCTGATGCCCTGCAGAAAGCGCAGCAGGATAAACGGCCCGATGCCCTGCACCCAGTGCGTCGCCAGACAGGTCAGCATAAAAAACGCAACACCGGTCAGCAGGACCGGACGGCGGCCCAGCTTGTCGGACAGCGGCCCCAGGAGCCACTGTAACAGCATCCCGCCCATCAGATAGGCGGTCAGCGAGGTGGCCACCCACTCCGGGCCCACGTGAAACGCCTGTGTGACCCGCAGCATGCCGGGCTGAATCATGTCATGCGCGAGATAGGTGGCAAACTCAAACAGCACCAGCGATAAAGGAAATAACAGATGTCGTCGCGTCAGGCGCGAGACAGGTTGAAAACGAGCCATCGTCAGTATTATCCAGTAAAACGAGAAAAACGCGGCCGCCAGGGCGACCGCGCTGATGGGAAAGGCGATGATGATCCCGTTAACGCCACCGGGCGACAGGATTCTCCAGCGTGCCGGCAAACTTGAGGTTTTCGGCAGGATCGGACAGGTTGATCATCTGCTGATTATTGGCCAGCTGCAGGCGGTTCAGACAAGAGCGGGTAAAGGTGGGCGCAAACATATCGTAGCGGGCAAATTTACTGGCCAGCTGCGGATGCGCCTGCTGATAATCCTTCACGCACTGTGCCACCAACTGCCAGAACTGACTCTCGGGCAGCGTACCTGACTGGTGCAAAATCGCGCTGATAAAGCGGAAGATACAGTCAAAGACGTCGGTAAAAATCGACAATAGCTTCAGTTCTTCAGGCACGTCTACCGCCAGACGCTGGACGTTCTCCGGCAGTACCGCCTCCGGGTTCATGACGGCGATTTCTTCGCCAATGTCTTTCATGTAGGCGCTGACCGGCACATTGTTTTCCAGCAGCAGGATCAGATTTTCGCCGTGGGGCATAAACACCAGATCGTGTTGATAGAAGCAGTGCAGCAGCGGACTGAGGTAACAGTTAAGGTAACGTTCAACCCACTGTGCCGCGGGCAGGCCTGAGTCGGCGATCAGTGCGGGCAGTAACGGCTGCTGATGATGATCAACATGCAGGAACGCCGCCATGGTCATCAAGCGCTGGCCGGGCTGCAAATCAGGAACCGGATTATCGCGCCACAGGGCCGCAAACATTTTCTTATAGGCGGAATCGCCCTTAATGGCACGTTCGTAATGGCGGTTGTGATAGCCCACGGCGGCCACCTCGCGCAGGATGCGGAAGTTGCAGCGCTGAAGCCAGCTGTCGTTTGCCACCAGCGTTTCCAGCCATTCATTAATCGCAGGCGTGGTCGCCATATAGTACGGCGACAAGCCGCGCATAAAGCCCATGTTGAGCACCGACAGGGCAGTTTTCACATAACGCTTGTGGGGCTGGCTGCGGTTAAAGAAGGTACGAATCGACTGCTGCGCCTGATACTGGTCATCACCGATGCCCAGATAAATAATGTCCCGACTGGCAATATCCGCCGCAAACACCGTCAGCAGCTTGTTCTGCCACTGCCACGGATGCACGGGCATAAAGATATAGTCCTCGGGTTCCACCCCGTGGCTTGTCAGCTGAGCCGCGAACCGATCCAGAATGGACTGCCCTAGCTCCTCCTGCAGCAACTGCGTATAGCTCAGCGCGCTGAGGCTGGAGAAATGGGCATGACGACGGTGCACGGCTACCCAGATGAGATTTACCGGCGCGGCGGCCTCTGGAGCATAAGCCAGGTAATCCCGCGCATCGAAGCCGATGCGGCCGTTATTGGCGACGAAGCAGGGATGCCCTTCCGTCATGGAGGATTCCACGGTCTGGAAGTCCGCTTTTACCAGCGCCTGGCTGTCTGGATTCTGCTTCTGCAACTTAAATACGCTGCTGCATAAGGTGCTGCTGATCTCTTCCATGTAGGTGGCTAACAGCGCCTGAGGAATGCCGATCTGCGCATTAAACTCCTCAATAAACTGCAGCGCATCCAGCGGTAACGCCCGACCATTCTCCTGCTTTTCCAGTGAGGCAACGTCGATATCCCAGTGGTCCAGCGCCAGACGCTGAGCGGAAAAATGGTACTCTGCCTCGGCACCCGGCACGGCCAGGCGATAACGTCTAGGGTGCATTTCGTCGGGGACGATCAGCTTTTCATGCGCGAATTCGGCAATCGCTTTACGAATCAGTAAACGGTTAGCCTGCAGCCAGTGAGGTCCGGTGAGATGGGCACCGGTTAACAGTGAGGTGGCGTGATTCATTCGTGAGTCCTGCAGTAAAGCCTGTTGATAATCGTCGCGCTGACAGAAGGCCAGCCAGGCGGTTTTGTGGCCCATATCAATGGTGTGCTGGTAGCGAAAACCCGCACGTTTGTTCAGGCGATGGATTTTGTCGTTGCGCACATCCGGTTCGACCACCACGCGACTGACCTCGGGGCGGCTGAACAGGTAATCCATAACGGTGCTGAAGACCTGCCAGCTAAATTCCCTGACCGGGGTTTCCGCGGGCGCGATCAGAATATGCATGCCGTAGTCGTCCGGCTGAGCGGGATAGTGTTTACCCACTTCATCCTCGCGGGCGCGATAGCATTCGACAAGAAAGGCCGGTTCACCATTGCAGCAGCCGATCAACGCCGCATGCGGATCCCTGGCCGTCAGCTGGTGGTAAAAGTCGGCGACCTGCTCTGGTGTGTCATTCTGCATTCCCCAGAAGCGGGCATAGTCGCGCGTCACCCAGCGATGAATCAGCGTGGCGTCAGCGGCCTGCATAGGGCGGAGGGTAAACTGGCCTGCCGGGCGGGCGGCAGTGAAAAGCGTTAACTGTGACATATTACGATTCCGATTGAGCCGGGAAAGTCTGGAAGGCAATCTGCCGTTCGACGGGATAGATCTCTTTGCCGGTGATTTCACGCAGCAGCACCGAATTGCGATAGCAGGCCATGCCCAGATCCGGTGTAACGAAGCCGTGCGTGTGCAGCTCCGCGTTCTGCACGAAGATCTGGTTGTGGCGATCAATGCTGTAGTTACGCTGAACGTCGTAACGGCCCTTCTCGTCCCAGCGCAGACGCTGGCTGATGCCTTCAATAAACATCGGCGGACGATACTGATAGCCCGTTGCCATCACCAGACCGTGCGTACGGCGGGTAAAGGCACAATCCTGCTCCTGCTGATGCAGCGCGAGCTCGAACTCTCCGTTGGGTAACGCGCGCATTCCGGTCAGTTCTGAATGGGTGAACAGGTTAACGTTCAGCGCGCCATCCAGTTGCTTAACGTACATCAGATCGTAGATAGCGTTGATCAGCGTGCTGTTGATGCCTTTATAGAGATTTTTGTGACGCGCATTCAGCGCATCGCGTTTCTCACCCGGCAGCGCGTGGAAATAGTCCACCCATTCTGGCGAGGTCATCTCCAGCGTCAGTTTGGTATATTCCAGCGGATAAAAGCGTGGCGCACGGGTTATCCAGTTCAGCTGATAGCCAAACCGATCGATCTCCGTAAGCAGATCGTAATAGATCTCTGCCGCGCTCTGCCCGCTACCCAGTACGGTAATGGACGGTTTTTTCTGCAAATCCGCCTTATTCGCCAGATACTGACTGGAGTGCGTAAAACGCGACCGGTATGGATGGCTGCAGGCAGGCAGCCAGGCTTCAGGACCGGTGCCCAACACCAGCCTGCGGGTCAGCCAGTCCTGCTGCTGCCCACTGACCGTATCGACTGCCCGTACGCGGTAGCACTGCAACGCTTCGTCGTAGCTCACATAGTCTACGCGCGTGTTCCAGCGCAGGTTACTCAGCTTTGAACAGGCCCACTGACAGTACTGGTTGTACTCTTTACGCATCAGGAAAAAGTCTTCGCGGATATAGAACGAATACAGTTTTCCTTTCTGCTTCATATAATTCAGCAGACTGTAAGGACTGGTGGGATCGGCCAGCGTCACCAAATCGGCCATAAACGGCGTTTGCAGATGCGCACTTTCCAGCATCATGCCGGTATGCCAGTCAAAGCCCGGATTCTGATCCAGAAAGAGGCCATTCAGCCCTTCAACAGGTTCACTCAGACAGGCCAGGCTGAGATTGAAAGGACCGATGCCAATTCCGATAAAGTCATAAATGTTGTCGTTCATCGTACCGTTCTCACTGGTTAGCGGCTTGCAAAGTCAGGTCACGTGCCTGCTCCCGGCCGTAATGGACAATCAGGGCAATGACGTCTTCCATGTCAGCCACCGTAGTGGTGGGATTCAGCAGGGTAAATTTGAGGTACTGGTGACCCTCGACTTTCGTACCGGCGATCACCGCGTTACCCGAGCGGAACAACGCCTTGCGGATACCGGCATTGATGGCATCCAGCTGTGCGGCCCGCATGTCAGGCCGGGGTACGAAACGGAAGATTTGTGTGGTCAGTTCAGGCGCATGCAGCACCTCAATGGACGGATGGGCTTTCAGCAACTGATGGGTTGCCTCGGTCAACGTCAGGATGGTATCGAATGCTTCCCCCAGCGCCGCCGGGCCCATGATGCGCAACGTCAGCCACATTTTCAGCGCGTCAAACCGGCGCGTCGTCTGAATACTTTTGTTGACCAGGTTTGGCGTCCCTTCCTGCTGGGCGCTGAGCGGATTGAGGTAATCGGCATGGTGCGTCACATGGCTGAGGTGCTGTTTATCGCGCACGAAAAACGCCCCGCAACTGACGGTCTGGAAGAATGACTTGTGATAATCCACCGTCACCGAGTCCGCTTTTTCGATACCACTGAGGCGCTGCCGCTGCGTTTCAGATACCAGCAGGCCACAGCCGTAAGCCGCATCGACGTGCATCCAGATGCCGTGCTGCTGACACAGATCCGCGATAGCGTTCAGCGGATCGATACTGCCAAAATCGGTTGTGCCACTGGTGGCCACGACGGCGATGGGAATCAGGCCCTGCGCATGGCAGTGCTCAATTTCGCGCTCAAGCTGTACGCTGTCCATGCGGTAGTGTTCGTCGTAATCCACGGAAATCACCGCATCGTAGCCCAGGCCAAGAATCGCCATCGACTTCTGAATACTGAAATGACTCAGTCGGGAGGTCAGCACGCGCCATTTCGCGGCCTCCGCCGGCAACCCCTTATGCTTGATCAGGTGACCCGGATGGTGCGTGGCGCACCAACTGTCCCGCGCCAGCAGCATCGCCATCAGGTTGGACTGCGTACCGCCACTGGTAAAGATGCCGTCTGCGCTCGCAGGCAGGCCGATGCGGCCCAGCGTCCAGTCAATGACCTTCTGCTCAATCAGCGTGCCGCCCGCGCTTTGATCCCAGGTATCGACGGAGCTGTTTACCGCCGCCATGATCTGCTCTGCCAGCAGCGAGGGCAGCACAACCGGGCAGTTAAGATGGGCGACATATTTGGGGTGGTGGAACCAGACGGCATCGCGCAGGTAAAGTGACCGCAGCTCTTCCAACGCGGCTTCGTTGCTTCCCAGAGGCTGATCAAGGTCGACGGCGCTGAACGCCGGGGCCAGCTCATGGGGCAGGATTCCGCTGAACGGCTTCTCCACGCGCTGCACCGTGCTGCTGATCAGCGTCAGCGCCGCGTGCGTTTGCTGCTGCCACGCCGTAATCTGCGCCTCGTTAAAGATGACGTCCTGAGCCGCAGGAATATCTTCAGACAGATGTCGGCGCGGGACCGACAGAGTTTGCTTACGTAACACCATATCCTGTTCCTTTGTTTAAGACGTAAGTCGCCTGGCCGCCCCGGTAAAAGGGCAGCAGATCGTGCCAGACCGCACGTGTCAGTTCAGATTCGGTAATCTTTAGCCGGTACAGCTAACCCATCAGCCCTGAAAAATTGAGAATTTATGTTCGCAAAAATCCAAAAAACTACATTTTGTGTGGTTTATTTGTATTTACTGAGTGATTGTTAACGAAAATGACAACATAAATAATAATCATTATCATTCAATTTATGGAAGTGTAACCATTCTCATAAGTATGACTAATATCTATTTACGTGATCTTGATCACAAAAAGTAGGCGAAAGGAGCCGCCAGGCTGACAAAACAGGCTTCCCCACGGCCCTGATTCCGTAGGGAAGTGCTGTTTTCAAGATGTGAATACAGATGACGGGATGCAGAGGCTCAGCCCCGGCACGGTTCTACATTGCGGTCTGGGCATCAAGCCTGAATACACTGACGTTCTCAACCAGCGCGCTGACCTGCTGGTCTAATGCCCGTGCGGACTGGGCTGACTGCTGTGATAAGGTTGCGTTTTGCTGCGTCGCGGCATCCATATGCGTCACCGCCAAATTGACTTGTTCAATACCGGCACTCTGTTCAGCGCTGGCAGCAGAGATATTCTCCATGAGCGTACACAGCTGTTTTACGCTCTCAACGATCGCCTGCATGGATGCCCCCGCGCCTTTTACAAGTGAATTGCCTTGCGCAACCAGCGTCACCGATCGATCCGTGAGTCCCCGAATCTCGCGGGCCGCCGTAGCGGAACGCTGCGCCAGTGCACGGACCTCTGAAGCGACAACGGCAAAACCGCGTCCGTCGTTACCAGCACGGGCGGCTTCTACCGCCGCGTTAAGGGCCAAAATATTCGTCTGGAAAGCAATGCCGTCAATTACCGTAACGATGTCATTAATTTCGCGTGAAAACTGATGGATATCTTCCATGGCAATGACCACTTTTTCGACCACCTCACCGCCATCATCGGCGCGCTGGCGCGTATCACGTGCAATGATGCTGGCATGATGGGCATTTTCTGCATTGATTTTTACAACAGAGGTCAGTTGTTCCATTGACGCCGCCGTTTCTTCCAGCGCACTGGCTTGCGCTTCATTACGTGAAGAAAGCTCACGGCTGCCATGTGCCACCTGATCTGTCGTGGCCGCAATGGCCTCAGTTCCACCGCGAACACCGATCACAATGCGTGTCAGGCTCGTATTCATATCGCGCAGTGCGGCCATCAATTGTGCCGTTTCATCATGTCCGCTGACGCTAATACGGGCGCGCAGGTCACCCGCTGCTACCGTTTTGGCTATCGTGATTGCCTGTTTCAACGGTTGCGTAATGCTCTGGATAAGCCACCATGTAATTCCCACGCCCACTAACAGGATGCATCCCATTGCGATCAGCAACAGCAGGCGCGTTTGTTGGTAATGCGCAAGGTTACTCGCATCAATGTCCCGATGCATTTCCTGCGCACGCGCTAAGGTCGACGTGACCAGCGCATCGATTTGCTGGGTGGGCGCACGATCAATGCCCGTTACCTGATGATCGACCCGCGCGGGGCTGCTGATGTCGTTGATAACATAGCTGTTCAGCGCCGTCAGGTACTGGCGTTCCAGCCCGGCATGCGCCGCGCGCGCCTGCTCAACCGGGGCAACTGGCAGGTTCAGCATGGCCTGAATCTGACTGAGCCGGGTCAATAATTGCTGCGTTTTCTGGCTTTCATTCAAAAAGGCCGTTTTATATTTATCAAATGTATTTTGTCCTTGTGTTCCACGCAGCAGAATATTCTTCCACTCCTGCACTTGTATTTTGAACTGCACCTGCGCGCTGCGCGCAGTATCAATACTTTCTGCAATGAGCATCTCCTTTGCCATAACGGCCTGACTGTTCTCTAAAGCCTGTCCGTTAACACGTAATCCGTTCACCCCCATCAACAGGGTTGCAAGCAGCAGCAACGTGGCAAGAAAACCGAGTCTTTGACCAATTTTAAATCGATTGAGCTTCATAAAAACTGTTACCTGGTGAATAAATAGGAGAACAAACGTGACTTTCGTCACATTGATTATCGTCCTGGCGGGTAGCAACCTTTATGGAGCCGGATGAGGAAATAACGTGACACTTTTGTGACAGAAAGCCCCCAAATAGCGACATTTTGACCCATAATATCTTGCCTTGCGCTTTCACAGCCTGTGCGCTTTGACCTGTAACGGAGGTTGCTCAGCGGGCATTACCGGTGCGACCTGCGCACTGGCATATTGCGCTGCGGTACAAACCGTCCGATTTCGCGCAAAGACATTGTTAAAATTTCAACATCACACATCGGCTTATTGCAGGTTACAGTACGGTTCCCCGGGTGGCATGCCAGCGATTTACGGGATAATCGCTTTGCAGGTAAGATAAAAAACGGATGCGTCGAGCATGCAACGCCTTCTTTTTTGCCTTTATCAAAGGTCACGAAGTGAAAACGGGCGAGTTGAACGCCCCCGTTACCGGCCACCTTCGCGGTGTAACAGACATATGACGTCCTCCTCAAGGAATACAGGTTCAGAGATGACAATGGAAACCCGCCGCGACGAACGTCTGCGCAAACTCGCTCTGGCACTGAAGCGCACCGATAAACTTCACCTGAAGGATGCCGCCCGGTTGCTGGACGTCTCAGAGATGACGATTCGCCGGGATCTGAGCGAACCGACATCCAGCGTCGTCCTGCTCGGCGGCTATATCGTCAGCGATCCCAGAAGCCAACCCGGTCACTATTTTGTCTCCGATCAGCACGGTCAAAACGCCACCCGCAAACAGCAGCTGGCGCAGGCGGCGGCAGGTCTGATCGGGGAGAACGATACCGTCTTTTTCGACTGCGGGACGACCTTGCCCTATGTGGTGGATGCCATTCCGGATGCCCTGCCCTTCACCGCCATCTGCTGTGCCATGAATACTTTTCTGGCGTTAAAAGAAAAGCCCGCCTGCCATGTCATCCTGAGCGGCGGTGAATTCCATGCGGATAACGCCTTATTCACGCCGGTGGGCGGACAGTGCATTCTGGATGACCTGTGCCCTGACCTGGCCTTTATTTCTGCGGCAGGCGTCAGCCACGATCAGGGCGCGACCTGTTATAACCTTAATGAACTGCCCATGAAACACCACGCCATGCGGCGCGCGCGCCAGCGGATTCTGGTGGCGGACAGCAGTAAATACGGGAAAGTGTTACCGGCCCGCATTGGCGCACTTTCACGCTTCGACCTGCTGGTCAGCGACAGCGCGCCAGATGCCACGCTGAGTCAGTGGTTAGCGCAACAGTCTATTCCCGTGCGCCTGCCCTGACTTCAGCCTGTCCACCGGCGTTCTGATGCGCGTTGCCCTGTGCCGTGTCGGTCTGACAACGGACATAAATCAAACAGTTATTCTGAACCCGCGGCCGCCATCGAATAATCCCGTCCCCTCGGCTGTGATTAGGCGGCGAAAAAGGCTAAACTTCGACATCATCCAAACGACAAACAGACCCAGAGGCTCAATACAACGTGGCTCAATTCGTCTATAGCATGCATCGCGTTGGCAAAGTGGTACCGCCAAAGCGTCATATTCTGAAAAACATCTCCCTCAGCTTCTTCCCCGGTGCGAAAATTGGCGTACTCGGCCTGAACGGTGCCGGTAAATCGACGCTGCTGCGCATCATGGCAGGCATCGATAAAGACATCGAAGGGGAAGCCCGTCCACAGCCCGGTATCAAAATTGGTTACCTGCCGCAGGAACCGCAGCTCAACCTTGAGCACACCGTGCGTGAATCCGTTGAAGAAGCGCTGTCGGAAGTGGTTGGCGCGCTGAAACGCCTTGATGAGGTTTATGCGCTTTACGCCGAAGAAGATGCGGATTTTGACAAGCTGGCAGCTGAGCAGGGACGTCTGGAAGAGATCATTCAGGCACACGACGGCCATAACCTGAACACACAGCTGGAACGTGCCGCCGATGCGCTGCGCCTGCCAGACTGGGACGCCAAAATCGCGAACCTGTCCGGTGGTGAACGCCGCCGTGTTGCGCTGTGCCGCCTGCTGCTGGAAAAGCCAGACATGCTGCTGCTGGACGAACCGACGAACCACCTGGACGCCGAATCGGTCGCCTGGCTGGAACGCTTCCTGCATGACTTCGAAGGCACCGTGGTCGCGATTACCCACGACCGTTACTTCCTGGATAACGTTGCCGGCTGGATCCTGGAACTCGACCGTGGTGAGGGGATTCCGTGGGAAGGTAACTACTCTTCATGGCTGGAGCAGAAAGATGCCCGTCTGGCACAGGAAGCCTCGACTGAAGCGGCCCGTCGTAAATCTATCGAGAAAGAGCTGGAGTGGGTACGTAAAGGGCCAAAAGGCCAGCAGTCTAAAGGCAAAGCCCGTCTGGCACGCTTTGAAGAGCTGAACAATACCGACTACCAGAAACGTAACGAAACCAACGAACTGTTTATTCCGCCGGGTGCCCGCCTGGGTGATAAGGTGCTGGAAGTCAGCCACCTGCGTAAATCCTACGGTGACCGCGTGCTGATTGACGATCTGTCCTTCTCGGTACCGAAAGGTGCCATCGTCGGCATCATCGGTCCGAACGGGGCCGGTAAATCCACGCTGTTCCGCATGATGTCCGGTCAGGAACAACCGGATTCCGGTGAGATCGTGCTGGGTGAAACCGTGAAGCTGGCCTCTGTCGATCAGTTCCGTGACAGCATGGATAACGCCAAAACCGTGTGGGAAGAAGTCTCCGGCGGCCAGGACATCATGCGTATCGGCAACACGGAAATGCCAAGCCGCGCCTATGTCGGACGCTTTAACTTTAAAGGCGTCGATCAGGGCAAACGCGTCGGTGAGTTATCCGGTGGTGAGCGGGGCCGTCTGCATCTGGCAAAACTGCTGCAGGTTGGCGGCAACATGCTGCTGCTCGATGAACCGACCAACGACCTGGACATTGAAACCCTGCGCGCGCTGGAAAACGCCCTGCTTGAATTCCCTGGCTGTGCCATGGTGATCTCGCATGACCGTTGGTTCCTTGACCGCATCGCGACGCACATTCTGGACTACCAGGATGAAGGGAAGATCGAGTTCTTCGAAGGTAACTTTACCGAATACGAAGAGTACAAGAAACGCACGCTGGGCGCGGATGCGCTGGAGCCGAAGCGCATCAAGTACAAGCGTATTGCCAAATGATTCAGGGGCGGCAGCAATGCCGCCCTTTTCTTTTCCTCAGCGGTAAAAGTCGCGAAACACCGACGACTGCAACGCAAATTCAATAAACCTCATCAGCGCGGGCGAATTCAGTTTACGACTGGGATAGACCAGCCACAGCTCGTTTCCCTCAACCGTCCATTCCGGTAACACCTGCACCAGGCGCGCATCGCGCATCTCCCCGTCCGTTAAGAAACGCGGCAGTAGCGTAATGCCGGCATGCCCCAGCGCCGATTCGCGGGCATAGAGCAAATTGTCGGTCAGGTGCGCGGGCGGCAGCAGCCAGCGATGATACTGACTGTCGCGTTTAAGCACCCACTCGTTCCAGGCGCGGTGCGCGATACAGCGATGTTCAGCCAGCTGCTGCGGATGAGTAACCGGCGGATGCTGATCGAGATAAGTCTGCGAGGCCACCAGCAATCGCTCGCAGTACCCGACACGTCGCCCAATCAGAGACGATTCCTGTGGCTGGCCGGTGCGTAAGGCAAGATCAAAGCCATCCTGTACCAGGTCGCGAATCTCGTCTGAAACGGAAATGTCCAGCGTGACATCAGGATAACGCCGTAAAAATGCGGCGTTACAGCGCGCCAGTAAGGTTGCCCCAATACCTGCCGGGCTGGTGATGCGCAGGCGACCGCTGGGATTTTCCCGCAGGTTGGCAATCGCCTGTTCGGCACGTTCGCTGGCCTGCATCATCTCCTGACAGTGCAGCAGATAACGCTCCCCGGCAAAGGTCAGGTTAAGCTGGCGCGTCGTCCGGTTTAACAGCCGGATGCCCAGCCGCTGCTCAAGCTGGCTGATACGTTGACTGACGCTGGATTTGGGCAAACCTGCCCGCTCTGCCGCAGCGGTAAAGCTGCCGCACTCCGCCACCAGCGCAAACAGCGCCATATCCTGCCACTCACGAAACGCCATTGTTCACCTCAGACGAACACTCTAATAACTATTGTCCATCTTATCAGCCTGACGGTGGGGCTCTACACTTGAAGAAACACTACTGGAGAATAAATTATGTCTGTCCGCGCGATTGCTGTTGATCCCGAAAACCCAAAAAACTTTACCGAAATTTTCCCGGAAACGCCTGTGCCCGGCGAGTATGACCTGCGTGTCCAGGTAAAAGCCGCCTCGGTCAACCCGGTGGATACCAAGGTGCATAAAGGCGCGATCAAAAATGGTTTGCAGGTGCCGCGTATCCTCGGCTGGGATGCCAGCGGCGTGGTGCTGGAAACCGGCAGCAAAGTCACGGGCTTCAAGCCCGGGGATGAAGTGTACTATGCGGGTGATATTACCCGCCCGGGCAGTAACAGCACCGAACAGTTAGTCGATTCCCGTATCACTGGCCATAAGCCGAAAACGCTCGACTGGGCGGCCTCTGCGGCGATTCCTTTAACGGCGCTTACCGCCTGGGAAGGTTTGTTCGAGCGACTGGATATGGCAGCCGCGCGTGACGATCAAACGCTGCTGATCGTTGGCGGCGCAGGCGGTGTAGGCTCTCTGGCGATTCCGCTGGCGAAAATGCGCAGTAAGGCGAAAGTGATTGCCACCGCGTCACGGGAAGACTCTGCCCAGTGGTGCCGCGATCGCGGGGCCGACCTGGTGATCAACTATAAAGACATGCCCGCTGAGCTGGAAAAGCACGGCATTAAGCAGGTCGACTACATTTTCTGCCTTAACGACACTGACGGCCACTGGGAAACCATGAGCCAGCTCATCGCGCCCCAGGGTCATATCTGCACCATCGTCGAGAACGAACATCCGCTGTCAATGGATCAACTGAAGCTTAAGAGCGCCTCGCTGCACTTTGAGTTTATGTACACTCGCAGCATGTTCACCACGCCGGATATGGCGCAACAGGGTGAGATTCTGAATAGCGTTGCCCGCCTGTTAGATGACGGAAAGCTGCAAACCACCCTGAGTGAAACCCTGCACGGGTTAAGTGTGGAAACCCTGGAAGCGGCCCACCAGCGTGTACTGGAAGGCCATATGCGCGGCAAAGTGGTCATGGTTTACTGATCACCTGCGGATGCCGGTCCGTGCGGCATCCGCTCGCCCCGTTTCACGGGGCTTCCTCGGAGGGAGCCACAGGCGCGGTAAAAGCCTGCGGGTTCCCCTCATCGTCCAGCGCCGTGTAATCAACAAGGATCTGGCTCGCCGCGGAAGGCGACGCGTTTCCCATCAGGGGATACTCTTTGCTGGAAAAAGGCGCGAGCGTTTTATCCCCGTCCAGATAAACGGTGTAGCCTTTTCCGCCTGCCCGCACGGTCATTTTGCCCGGCGTGAAAAAGTAGCCACTACGGTTGGTGGCACGAATGAAAACCTGCCCCTGCATTTTCCTGACCTGAAAGGTGACGGCGTTCACCCGTGCCGTAAACGGTATCGCCTTCTTAAACGGTCTGTTGATCACTTTAAGTTGGGTATTCAGCGCCATGCTGATCTTATCGCTGCCCGGCTGTATCGTTCCTTTTTTTACGGCGCTGATTTCGTACAGATTGAGCCAGTAAAGGGATTCCCGATCCTGTGGCAGCGTTGCGGCCAGCTCAGTGCGTAAAACGGTAATCTGTTTTTTTTCATCTTTGTTCAGCGTAAAAACGCCGGGAAGCGCGACAAAAGGAAAGGCTTTACTGCCCGGCGATTTTTCCGGAGCGCCGCTGTCGACCCAGGTCTGGATCAGCACGGGTGCGTCGCCGCTGTTAACCAGCAGTAACGGGGTTTGCACCTCGCCGGGATGGAAGATCAGTCGGCTTTGCTGCGGAATTACCGCGGCCTGAGCGTTAATCACGATACACATCCATAACCAAAGAAACGTTTTCATCTTATTGCAGCCGAATGAGGATAGATGCGGTTGCATCAACATGGCCCGCCGTCACCGTTTTACCCGGGAGCTTTGCCAGACGGGCGTTGAAAGTACGCTGATACAGTTTCTCGTCATTCTGCTGACTGCCGCTGATCACCTGCGCGTCCTCCAGCACCGGTCGCCAGCCCGCACTCCCGCTGAAGCTGCTCCAGCTTAAAAAGGAGACGGGCTGGCCACCTGACGTTTCCAGTTGAATGCCCACGCCTTTCGCCAGCGACGGTAAACTGTCGTAATGATCGGACACCAGGTAGCGCGAAAGACCGTCTCCCGTCGTCAGTCCCAACTGCTGCGCCTGCAGCCACGCGGCGTAGCTCGGTTGAAACCCCAGAGACAGCTGACCCGACTGAACGCCAGAGAGGTTTTCGGTTCCGTTCGCACAGGCCAGCGTAATGCTGAGCGGCGCCGTCACCGCCTGGCCTTCATTGAGCGCATTGATGCTGATGCCGGGGAAAAGGACGTTTGCGGTATAATTCTCCACCCGGCAGCCCTGGGTCATATTTTGCGTCAGAGTGGCGACCGGCGCGGTATTCATCCCAAAGGCCATGTAACGTCCGGTTCCCCAGGTTTCAAAATGGTTCCAGCTGTCCTGACCCGCTTCGGGCACATTCATCCCCGGCCCCATAAACACCACATAGCCATTGGGCTGGTTGCAACTGTAGGAGCCAGTGTAATTATCGGCCGCCGCCCAGAGGCAGCCCCACGACGCGTAACCCGGCGTGCGGTTGTTGCTGTCGGTACGAATGAGCTCCGCACTGATGGGGCTGAAGTCGCGCCCCCTGATCTTGATTTTGTTCCCGTCTATCTCATACTGCGTGAGCGGTACTTTTTGCCAGATACGGGTAAAAGGCTTACCACTGCGCACGTGAACCAGCTTTAATGCAGTAAAAGGAAAATAGGTCTGGAAATAGTTGTCCCCCATGTCCCAGGCACCGCCAACGTTGCTGTCACCGTTAGTGGCGAAGACTTCAAACAGTTGGTCTTTATCAGCAAGGTCACACTCGTACAACACGCGATCGGGATTGTTGTTAGCAACAGACGGCACCACCCGGAACACCGAACGGGCCAGCACGGTGCCGGCGGGCTGATAACGCAGATTCATTAATGCGATATTGCCGAAATTCAGGGGCGCACCGCAGGCATCACAGCCCTGATCGACCGGGTTGACCCGGGTACAGGTCGCGTAAGCCGGGAGCCACGCTGTCAAAAAAAAGAATGTCATTACCGCTAAAACGCGTTTCATCATTAACACCTTAGAATCTAAAAACGACAGACGGCATCCGCGTAGGTCATCACCGCGTCAGGTTCAGGTTGAGGAATGTGGTAATCCATCACACAGGACGATTGCGCATCGTCACCCCAGACGGCTTTCAGTCGGCCCTGGGTTTTCGCCACACGTAACCAGGCATTGCCGCCCTGGCCAAACGTGCCCACGCGCTTGCCCGTCTCATCCAGCAGATCCGCGCCCACAGGCACCATAGCATCGCGATTCGTACGGGTTTTCAGCATCAGGGGATAACCGCGTAAGGTTCTGAACGACACCTTCACCATCGCACCGGCATAAGGCGCGACACTTTTTTCGCTGTCCTGAATTTCCACATGACCGTCGCTGCCGCTGGCACCCAGCGTAATGGTGTTGTAGTGATACGGGTTGAGCGAAGGGACCAGCGCATAGCCAAAGCGATCGATTTCACTGCCCTGGCTGTTCAGGATGCGTGCGCCCCTGGCCCCTTTCGCCTCGACGAGGGCGAAGGTATCGCCCAGATAATGGCCTAACGTCACACCACCGCTGTGGATCACCGCCGCCCCCATGGCGTTAACGGACATCTGATTAAACCGTGAAGAGGTCGAGGCAGTACCGGTCACGCTGGCCTCAGAAAAGGTTTTGCCCAGGCTGCCGCTTACTGTCGTGTCACGCTGCTGCTGATCGCGATTCACATTCAGGCTGTAGCTGGTGCCGCTCTCACCACTCAGCCCGCTGAGCGACGCTGTGTAATTACTGCCGTTCTGGCTTCCACGGGATCCCCCCAGAGCCAGGTAAGGTGAAGTGGCGTCCGTGCCCAGCGGCACAGAGACGCTGACCTGTAACTGGGTATCTTTATAAAACGTCTCGTCTGCGTACTGAGCCATGACAGCTCTGCGCGGATCGGTGGCATAGGCTCTGCGCGAATACTGGCGCGACAGGGAAATATTCAGTGCGATGTTTTTGGGCAGCACCGTGCCATAACCGACCTGAAACTGTGTCGTCCGCGAGCGACCGTCATAGTAATTTTGCTTCGAGCCGGAGAGATAGATGTTGCCCCACTGCCCCAGCGTCTGATTCAGGGTCATCTGCAGGCGGGTACGCTGCATATATTCGCTGGTAATACTGTTGCGGCCCGGCGTTTCCGCGTTATTCAGTGCAATCACGTCGTTGAGATCGCGGTAACCCTGGGTGGAATACTGGTAGCCCGCAAACGTCAGAGTGGTATTCGTGGGCTGAAAGGTTCGACTGTAACTCAGTGCGTAACGCCATCCCTGGGTCGACTCACCGCCGTTCAGAACCGCGCTGGAATACGCGCTGTTAAATCCCACGGCCCCTATGTCTGAAGCCCAGACGCCGCCAGCCAGCACGGCATGATAGCGTTCGCCCAGCCTGACGCCGCCGTTCAGCGTAATGGCATTGCTCAGGCCGTGCCTGACGGTTAACTCAGTAAAGGTGTTGGCTTTGCTGTAATCCCTGACTTTACCGGCGGCAAAGTTGTAGTCTGTCCGGCCTGGACGCAGCGACTGCGGTAAGACCGCATACGGCACGCTAAAACGATGCAGGCTGCCGTCAGACTCCTGAACCTCCACGCTGAGATCGCCGCCATAGCTCACCGGGCTCAGGTCATTGATCGTAAACGGCCCTGGCGGCACGGTTGTCTGATATATCCGTTGCTTGCCCTGCCAGACCGTCACGCGGGCATTGCTGTTTGCCACGCCGCGCACCAGCGGTGCATAACCCCGAACAGAATCCGGCAGCATACGGTCATCAGAGTCCAGACTGACCCCGTTGAAACTGACCGCCGTAAACAGATCGCCGTTACTGAAAAGCTCGCCTATGCCCGCCTCACTTCGTAATGACGGCAGCGCACGTTGTACCCAGGCCCTGGCGCTTTGCCAGCGATTGCCGACCTCGTCATGCGTAAAGTTTCCCTGTTGACGAAAACGCCACATGCCGACATTGATGCCACTGTTAATACCCAGATACGTGGATTCGAAACGCTGCGCATTTTTATAATCGGAATAGAACTGGTTCAGATTGTAATTCACGAACCCCATGGTCGTGCCCGCCGTCAGGTTTTCGGGCGCGATATAGCCGACGGGCCGCTGAACCCGCATCGCCTGTGGGACGGTAACGTCTACACGCAGGCTGCCCGTATTCACGTTAACTGACGCGCCCGTCAAAAGCGCATCGGGCCTGGCACAGTCTTTCGCCTTGAGCGCAGTGAGATAGTGGGCTTTGACGCCGAAGGCCTGATAAAAGGACAACGGCAGGCATACCGAAAGCGCTCTGCCCGCACGAACGATATCAACCGACGTGGACTGTTGAAATTTACCGTTGAGATAAAGATCGACATCATAGCGGCCGGGCTGGAACCAGGCGTCCTGCACATTGTCAGGCATCGCAATCTGTCCAGGCAGCATTTCGCGCACTAAGGCAGGATCAAACAGATAGTCATCCTGACCTTCAGCCGCCTGACCGCCCCGGAGGAAAAGCAGACTCAAAGCGAACAATAAGAATAATGAGACTATATTCATTTCTGCTACTTTTCGTTCACGTTTATTCTTTCGTCGGCACCAAAATCATTAATAAGAACGGCGTTAAGCGTATATCCCTGAAGGGATGACTGGCCTTTTAACGTAATACGCTGCTCACTAAACGGTGCCAGCGTCACGGCTTCATGCCAGGGAACACGGTTATTTCCTTTGACCAACGCAAAAGATCGAATATTGGCGTAAAAGGGCGAGGCATTGCGGAAAACGATGTCATGTCCCTGAATATGGTATGAGAGCGCATTCTTCAGGTTATCCATGGAAAAATTCAGTCCATATGGGCGAACGATAACCTTTACTCTGTTCTTAATAATCAAATAGAGTTTATTCTTATCCTCCAGCCCTTTTTTTAACGAGGGGATCTCGGTGTAATCCATATAAAACAGTGACTCTCTGTCCTGAGGAAGATTATTCTCCGTCACGTTGAGCTTTACCGTTTGGCCGGCTTCAGGAGCAATCCTGAATATTTGCGGTAACGCCACAAAAGGGGGGACAGAATGATTATTGAGATTGATCGCCTGAATCTGAATCAGCGCTGGCTGATCGCCAGTATTCGTAAACTGAAGCGTTTTTTCTTTTTTCGCACCGTCTACAATGACGCGCGTGCCATTTAATACGACGCTTGCCTGACAAAACATGGCTGAAAAGGCCAGAAAAAGAAGAACTAGAGACTTCAACACAGGGTTCTCCTGCCCCCTTAAAAGAAGGGGGCCTGATGATTAGGGATAGCTGACAGAATATTGAACGCTACTTAAAACCGTACCGGCGCCCGCCTTTCCAGAGTCGCTGTAATAGACGACTGAAAAGTTTTGCGATGCGCTGGTGCTTCCGCTTTCCAGCGTCATACCGGTGACCCTGGCCGTCCCACCCGACAAATCTATCGCGTTGTCGTTACTGTCCAGTAAACGCAGCGCCACGTTTTCGGCGGTGCCGGTATTGAGTAAATCGCCGGTGGGCGAAATATTATTGCCAGCCAGATTAATTGCCATTGCCTGTGTTGATCCGGCGTCCGGTGCGACGCAACCGGTTAAGTTAATCGTAAAAGGTGTTTTACCGGCGGTTGATTTTGCTGTACTCAACTCGGCCGTTGAAACGGTCGGCAGCAAAATAATCGGGCTGCCGGTTGCATCATTAACATTGACGTTACAGGTTTGTGCATTGACCTCGCCCTGAAAGCGAATTGTATTTTCTGAGGCTGCAAAAACATGGCAAGACATTAAACTCGCACTACAAACAACAAGCGTCATGCAGCGTGAAAAAGAGCTGGCTTTCATTGATTCCCTCTTATGATTTTTGATGAATAAAGATGCGCATTGGCGGCGAGGATCATAAGGCGCACGGCAGGGGAACGGTGTGTGAAGTGTTCTGAGCTTATGTGAAGGAATGCACCATCAAATAGAAAGATATTTAAATTCAATTAGATGGTGTTAATCCTCTGTTACTGAAATGAGAGTCCCCTTAAGATAACCACAGACCGGGAACCCACAAAGAACGTTAACGATCGCCACGTTTTATGGCTTATTTTTCGCAGAGGTAAAGCGGAACAGGGCCGGAATAAAATGTCCAGGTGTCAATACCTGTCCTTTTGATGACAAAGGGAAACGTCGCCCCCACGTTAATAAAAAATGCCGGCAGCCACTTTTGCTGTTCCTGCTGGGACATTTGATTATCCGGGGACGATTCAATTAATGTTGACCGGGCAAGGTACAGATCGCCCTCGCGCTGATAAGTAAACCGGATAATTTTGCTCAGACGAGTAACGTTATTATCGTGATCGGTGAGTCGGCCGGTGATGGCGATAACACCGTGCCCCTCTCGCATATCATGAGAGGTGATGACGGAAAATGTCTCACCATTTCTGATGTAATTACTGTTTGCAATACAATGGACAGAATCCTGTCTGAATAAAAACACGACAATGCCTGCTGCTGTCATCACGATTACAGCCAACAGAAAGGTTAACTTCACTACTTACTCCTTATATAATAATACGAAATACAGTCGGGGGAACCGAAAAACGAGAGTGCATTTTTACATTGCAGTACCGAAATGCGTTCACCATTGGTAAATGCCGTGATATAAATCTTTCGTCGTTCTGTACAACTGACTTTACTGTCAACGGCGATGCGCGCGACCAGGCCATTACCGGCTTTTTCATTGGCGTATATTTCACATCCATTCATATCAAACCGTTTAATAAAAATCATCTCGTGGCGGTGAAGTGAAAAGGTCATGATGGCAAAACCACAAACCAGTATCGTCATCACCGCCAGTCCCGTGATAAAAAGATGCCGTGTCGAAATAGCATAGCGATAAGCGCCTTTGCTGACAGTGAATTCAGCAGGCTCAGGACGGCTGATGGGCTGTTGAGATTCTGGTTCAGAATACGGTGCGTTCTTAATAAGGTTTTCTGAAATATCCTCATCATCCTGAATAACGGATTCCGTTGTATCGCACGCACTCGCCTCTTCACCGGACGTAGCGAAGGGCGGAATATTCTGTTCGTCTTTCTGGTCGTTTTTTCCTGCCCCAGCGTCCTCATCAGCAGGCGCAATTGTCGACTCCTCAATAAGAATCGCATTTGCCAGCATGAAGCCACGGCGTGGAATGGTCCTGATCACATCCTGACGGATATTGCATGCCAACAGCGCTTTTCTGATGAGCGAAATACTTTGATATAACGCATTGGCACTGACCTCCATCCCAAACCGTCGCCAGGCATACTGATAAAACGCCTCATGATCGACAATTTCGCCCTGCCGCGCGATCAGCAATTCAAAACAATATGAGACTGAAGAATGCAGCTTCAGCACCTGATTATTACCAACAATTTCCCTTTTCCCAGGATAAAAAACCACTTCATTACCAATACTTATCTTTTTCATATTATTAAATCCGGATATATCCTTATTTCTGTCTTATGAATGCTCCCTTAATATAAGCCAGTAAATAATATTGAACTTACATTTAACATAAACAAACAGAAGAAATAAAATAATTTCAGACTTTAAATACGAAATAATGTTACTCAGGAATTCAAAATTCTTTATTTTGTTTGTGTATGTTACGTACGTTATTTGGAGGGCGCGGTATTTCGCAAAGCATTATTTTTTGTAATCAAAAAGGCGGGAAAATAACAGGCGCAGAAAACAGGACGTGAGGAGCGGCAGGGTGTCCCCTCACCGCCCCGGCGTGCAGGCAAAAACCTCAAAGGGCGCTTTGTTCGCCCAGCATACCTTTCACCAGTTCAATACAGCGCAGGAAGCGCGCGTCATAATCTTCTTCCTGCACATGAACGAAGTCGATGTTGTTTTCACCTAACATCGCTATCAACATGCTCTGGAACTCGCGGCGATCGACAGAGCTGCCCAGGCTGCGTAACCCGTCCGCTACCCAGGGTACGTTGTTTTCCAGCAGGATCACCAGATCGAAGCGATACTCGTCAATCATGGCCTGAACAAACGGATGCTCACGGCCTTCATACTTTTTACAAAATGCCTGGGTCGTGACGAAATCGGTATCAATAAATGCCACTTTATTGGCATATTTCACCGCAAAATCGATGTACTGTGCATGGCCCAGCGCGATCTTGTCGTAGTCTGAATACTGAAGCGCCATCTCATCGCCGCCCAGATGTGAAAAGACATAGTCGCGGCCATATTCCCAGGCGCTGGACGTGTTAAAGATGTTCGCCAGCTTATTCACCAGCATCGATTTCCCACTCGACTCACCGCCCAGAATGGCCACGGTGCGCACAAAGAAGGGCTTCACTTCGGTGGGGATGTAATCCCAGAAGCGGAAAGGATCCTGACGAATCTGCGCGCCGCTGATATTCATAAACGATCGGTTCGGATCGATCAGTATGGTTTGAATGCCCAGATGCTGTTGATACATCTCAGCATCTGGTGCCTCACTGGTATAGACGCAGTCTGCCGCAATCCCCTGCTCTTCCAGAAAGATCTTTACCCCTGCGCTCCACACATCCCAGCCATGAGGATAGGGCTCAATCCCCTCTTCATCGAAGGCGTGAATGCGAATATTTTTCTGGTACTTAAAGGTTTGCAGTAACCAGCGCAGACGATCACTGACGGTGGGCTGCTGCGACATGGCGCTGTTTTCAAACAGGCTCAGATCGCGCGGCTCGTCGTAGCCCATGATGATATGCAGCTCATCGACCTGACTACAGGCGCGCTGAATCAGATAGATATGGCCAGTATGGAGCGGATAAAACTTGCCAAAAATCACCCCTATTTTTTTATCGCGACGGGGGAATTCCAGGCCGAGAAAACGGTGCAGAGCCTCCAGCTTTTGCGCGCTGGGGCTTTTAATTTTCGCGTTAAGCAGTTGGCTTAAATACCCTTTGGTCATGCCACTGGCATCGGCCACCTGTTGAAGCGTGTGGCCCTGCTGGCGAATCGCCGTTTTTAAATAATCAAACGCCGACATGTGGTGCCTCCTGCAAGCAATGTTCAACGAGGGGAAGAGCGTAGCCTGTCGTCTGCCCGGTGACCATACGGCCACCGGACAAACGGACTCGCTTAGAGATCATCAAGGATAGCCAACGCATCCGCCAGCTTCTTCGCGCTGTATACGCGCATGCCCTCAATCGGCTTTTTCGGTGCGTTACCCGCCGGCACGATCGCCCGCTTAAAGCCATGTTTAGCCGCTTCAGCAATGCGCTCCTGTCCGCTGGGCACCGGACGAATCTCTCCGGCCAGTCCGACCTCGCCAAAGATAACCAGATCCTGCGGCAAAGGGCGATCGCGCAGGCTGGACACCATCGACAGCATCAGGGCCAGGTCAGCACTGGTTTCCGTGACTTTCACGCCGCCGACCACGTTGACGAACACATCCTGATCCGCCATTTGCAAACCGCCATGACGATGCAGCACTGCCAGCAGAATGGCCAGGCGGTTCTGTTCCAGACCGACCGCAACCCGACGCGGATTGCCCATCATCGAATGATCCACCAGCGCCTGAATCTCAACCAGTAAAGGACGGGTGCCTTCCCATAACACCATGACCGAACTGCCGGACGTGATCTCTTCACCACGCGACAGGAAAATGGCGGACGGGTTGCTCACCTCACGCATGCCCTGCTCGGTCATGGCAAATACGCCAAGTTCATTGACGGCACCAAAGCGGTTTTTATGGCTACGTAACGTCCGGAAGCGGGAATCGGCATCGCCGTCCAGCAGGACGGAGCAGTCAATGCAGTGCTCCAGAACTTTTGGCCCGGCCAGCGATCCGTCTTTGGTCACATGGCCCACCATGATAATTGCCACGCCACGGGTTTTAGCGAAACGCGTCAGATAGGCGGCCGTTTCACGCACCTGCGCCACGCTGCCCGGCGACGACTGGATATCCGCCATGTGCATCACCTGAATCGAGTCGATCACCATGATTTGCGGCTGCTCCTGCTCCGCAATCAGGCAGATCTGCTCAATGCTGGTTTCCGACAGCATGTTCAGATTGTCACTCGGCAATCCCAGACGATGGGCGCGCATAGCGACCTGCTGTAATGACTCCTCCCCGGTGACGTAGAGGGTTTTCATTCTCTCGGCTAAACGGCACATCACCTGCAACAGCAGCGTCGATTTCCCGGCGCCGGGGTTACCGCCAATCAGAATGGCACTGCCCGGCACCACACCGCCACCCAGCACGCGGTCAAACTCTTTAAAACTGGTCGAAAAACGGGGCAAGGCTTCCAGACTGATTTCGGACAGCTTTTGCACCCGACTGGTTCCGGCATTGCCTGCATAACCGCTGAGGCGCTCATTGCGCGCCGCCGCCGGTGAGGCCGCAATACGCACCTCGGTAATCGTGTTCCAGGCGTGACAGGCGCTGCATTGCCCCTGCCAGCGTGGATAATCTGCGCCGCACTCGTTACAGACAAATGCGCGTTTTGCCGCTTTGGCCAAAACAACTCCTCAGTTAACGCTCTTCGTGAATCAGGCTACCGGTCAGGATGCAAAACACGCCCATCAAATCGGCATGCCGAATCGTGACGGTGGTTTGCTCATTGACTTTCGGTTTGGCATGGTAAGCAATGCCCAGCGCCGACGCTTTTATCATCAGCAAATCATTAGCACCGTCGCCGATCGCCACGGTCTGCTCTGGCGCAATCTCAAAACGCTTCGCCAGCTTTTTCAACGTCTCTGCTTTGTACTGTGCGTCAACGACAGGACCCAGCACTTCGCCGGTGAGTTTTCCGTCCCGGATTTCCAGTTCATTAGCGGCTATTGCCGCCAGATGCAGCTTATCGCGCAGGAACTCGGCAAAATAGGTGAAGCCACCTGAGGCAATCGCGACCTGCCAGCCCAGCGCCTGTAATTTTTTGGTCAGCGTGGTCAGACCCGGCATTAAGGGCAGTTCGTCGCGCACCTGCTTAAGAATATTGGCATCCGCCCCTTTCAGCGTCGCCACGCGCTGGCGCAGGCTGGCGGTAAAATCCAGCTCGCCGCGCATCGCCCGCTCGGTGACTTCTGCCACCTGCTCGCCGCAGCCCGCCAGTTTGGCTATCTCATCAATACATTCGATTTTGATGGCGGTGGAATCCATGTCCATGACCAGCAGGCCCGGCGTTTTCAGGTGGGGGATTTTCCCCAGCGGCGCTACGTCCAGCGCCAGCTCGTGCGCCAGTTTGCTGGCAAACGGCGTCAGGGAGCCCGCCAGGCGGATGACCTGATAGTCGTCAACGTTCCAGGCGCTGACGATCACCATGGCGGCCCCAAGCTGATGCTGGTAATCGGTCAGACGCTGTTTATCCAGACCGCGACCATAGAGTAACCAGCCGGTTCGGCCAGCACGGTAATCCAGCGGCATGACTTCATCACCGCTCAGTGAAAGGGGCAACCCCGGCCAGAGAGAGACATCAGCAGGCAGATCGCACCAGGTAAGATGATTTGACATCAGGGCTCCTGTAGGAACAACAAAACCACGCAAGAGGCTACCTTGTCTGCGCTGCTTCTGGCAACATAATATCCAGGCTTTCTGTCGTCACGTGATTCGGATAATTAATGGCTAAAACCGCACTGAAATTTCGCTTACATCGCACGGTGATTGTTTTGATTTCACTGGCGCTGTTAGTGGTGCTTATGCAAGGCGCATCCTGGTTTAGCCTTGGCCATCAAATGGCCCGTTCTGAACAGGCAGAAGAGCTGGCCCAGACGCTGACCCGGCAGGTGGCTTTCAGTCTGAAACCTTTAATGGATAACAGCGAAGACAATCGTAGCCAGATTGAGGCCATCATCAGTCAGATGACCGACAACAGCCGTATTCTGGATGCGTCCGTCTATGCAGGCGATGGCAGCCTGGTGGCGCACAGCGGCGAAAATATCAACGTGCGCGATCGGCTGGCGCTGGATGGCAAGCGCGCGGGCAGTTACTTTAATCATCAAATTGTCCAGCCGCTCAGCGGCAGCAATGGCCCAGCTGGCTTTCTGCGCGTTACGCTGGATACGCACGTGCTGGTCACCGAATCACGCCAGGTGGATAACACCACCAATATTCTGCGCCTGATGATGCTGCTGGCGCTGGCCATTGGCATCATCCTGAGTCGCACGTTACTGCGCGACCGTCGCACGCGCTGGCAGCAGTCTCCGTTTTTGCTCACGGCCAGTACGCCTGTGAAAGAGGATGACGAAGAGGACGAGAAAAAAGACGACGCCGCGAAACCTTCCGCGTGACGGAAGGGTTTACAGGTCAACGTCTGACAGCCCTCTCCTGCCTTGCTTAACGCTTAGCCCAATGTAAAAGGCCCGTTTCACGGGCCTTACTGACGTTGCACTTCGGGCGAGAGTCAGCTTCTGAGCAGCGCTTCCAGCTCTGATAACGTGTTCACCCGCCAGTCGGGTTTAATTGCGTCAGGCAAGGGGCGCGTCCCATGGTCAACCCAACAGGTTTTAATACCGGCATTCATGCCGCCAAGGATATCGGATTCCGGCGTATCGCCGACCATCAGCACCCGATCGCGCGGTGGGTTTCCCAGCTGCGCGAGCGCATAGTCAAAGATTCTGGCGTCAGGCTTAGGCACGCCCACTTCTTCTGACACCACCAGCGCAGAGAAGTAATCAAGAAAGCCGGTACGCTCCAGACGGCGCTGCTGCAGGGCGGTAAAGCCGTTGGTAATGATGCCCATTTTGACGCGGCCGTGTAGCAGCGTCATCAGGCTGTCTGCGCCCTCCAGCGGCAGGCAAATTTCCGCCATCGCTGACAGAAAGCCATCGTTAAGAATGGCCGGCGCCACGCTCAGTTTTTGCCCCCAGCCGGCAAAGCGGCGAGTCTGAAGCTCCAGTGCGGATAACTGGCCATTCTGGTATTCCACCCATAACGGCTTGTTGACCGCCTGGTAATCTGCAAAATCCTGGTCGGTAAACCGGACATCGTACCCGGCAAACAGGCGTTGCAGGCCGGCATACGAATCAAAGTGAAACAGCGTGTCATCTGCATCAAACAGAATGCAATCCCAGTTATCTAACATCGACATTCCTTACAAGCGGCTACAGCGTCAGCGCCATGATCAGGGCATCTTCACGGCCACTGGCGCAAGGGTAATAGTTGGGACGGCGGCTGACCTGGTTGAAATCCAGCTGTTCGTACAGCGCGATGGCCGGTGCATTGGACGCACGCACCTCCAGCCACAGCGTCATCACATCGCGTGCAAGCAGTTGATCGATTAAATGCTGCAGCAGCGCCCGCCCGAAGCCGCGCCGTTGATACGCCGGATCGACAGCGATATTAAACAGCGAAGCTTCATCCAGCACCACCTGGGTAATGGCAAAGGCGGCCATCTGGCCCTCGACATCCAGCCGCAGGTTGAGAAACCGCTCGCCCTGGTTGCTGATAAAGGTCTCTTCGCGCCATGGAAACGCATGGCTACGGCACTCAATCGCGAAAGCCTGGGGAATCGCGTCAGGCGTGAGAAAAGAAATGGCTGTCATGTTCACACATTTGTTGCCAGAGCGCGCGCCGGGCGGCACCGCTACTCAGGAGTTCATTGAAAGAGGCGCTCGATAACGCCACGCCGTTAAAGGATTGCTCGCTCTCAACGCCCAGCAACCACCCTGCACAGTTCAACGTTTCCGGCAGCATTTGCAGCTGATCCGGCGTAACGGTCATGACCTGCGTGGGTTTCAGACCGAGCGTGTGCAGAACATCACGCAGGAAAGGCTCCTGCAAACCGGGCGGATTTTCCGCCACGATAATCAGTTGGGTATCCGGCAAAAGCCGCACGGCGATTTCGCCCTGGAGCACGCGCGGGCGGCGCAGTTGATACTGCGTTATCCCCATTTGCTGTAAAAGCCAGTCGCGCCTGGACGTCATGGTATACCTGCTTTGCTCGCGGAATGCGACGCTATGCTAGCAAACCCATCGAACATGCGCCAACAAACCACTATAATCTCCGCTCAGATCTTACAGGAGCCCGACATGTCTGCTTTTACCCCGGCCAGTGAAGTCATTCTGCGCCACAGTGATGAATTTTCCACCCGCCACGTTTTATTTGCTGGCGACCTGCAGGATGACCTGCCCGCACAGCTGGAGACCGCCTCTTCCCGTGTGCATACCCAACAATATCATCACTGGCAAAACCTGAGCCGCCGCCTGGGCGACCAGGCGCGTTATGGACTGGTTGCGCAGGCCGACGATGTGCAGGGTTGCGATACGCTGGTTTACTTCTGGACCAAAAACAAACCTGAAGTGCAGTTTCAGTTGCAGAACCTGCTGTCGTTACTGCCCGTCGGCTGTGATGTGTTTGTCGTCGGTGAGAACCGCAGCGGCGTGCGCAGCGCAGAAGGCATGCTGGAGCAGTGGGTGACCCTGGAAAAAATCGACAGTGCGCGGCGCTGCGGTCTTTATCACGGACGTCTGGAGAAGCAGCCCGCCTTTGATGCTTCGGCCTTTGGCAACCGCTATCAGCTGGATGACCTGACCATCCATACCTTACCTGGCGTTTTCAGCCGCGACGGCCTGGATGCCGGCAGCGCGTTACTGCTTTCAACATTCACGCCCCATACCAAAGGCAAAGTGCTGGATATCGGCTGTGGTGCAGGCGTGATTGCGGCGTCGTTACCGGCGCATTCGCCCAAAGTGCGCCTGTGGTTATGCGATGTCCATGCCGCCGCAATCGAGGCCAGCAAAGCCACCCTGGCCGCTAATGGTCTGGAAGGCGAAGTGTTTGCCAGTAACGTCTTTTCCGATGTCACCGGGCGCTTTGACATGATTATCTCCAACCCGCCGTTTCATGAAGGCACCCAGACCAGCCTGGATGCAGCACAAACGCTGATTCGTGGTGCCGTTAAGCACCTTAACAGCGGCGGAGAACTGCGCATTGTGGCGAATGCCTTCCTGCCTTATCCCCAGGTGCTGGACGAAACCTTTGGCAATCATGAAGTGCTGGCGCAGACCGGTCGCTTCAAAGTTTACCGTGCCGTTTACGGTCGCGGTGCGAAAGCCCGTTAATCTTTTTTCTGCCTTTTTCGCCCTTTTTGCGTGTTGCCAGGCTGAAAACGTTGCTTTTTGCAGCGATCGTTTCCGTCTGGCGAAATATGTGTTGACGCATTGAGTAAAATCTCTAAAATGCGCCTCCGTGGTTGTAATACGGTAACGTATTACGGGTATGCGAAGGTGGCGGAATTGGTAGACGCGCTAGCTTCAGGTGTTAGTGTCTTAACGGACGTGAGGGTTCAAGTCCCTCTCTTCGCACCAAAATCACAGATTTCATATCGCGAGCACTGCGCGAAGGTGGCGGAATTGGTAGACGCGCTAGCTTCAGGTGTTAGTGTCTTAACGGACGTGAGGGTTCAAGTCCCTCTCTTCGCACCAATGCGGTGATATGAAAAGACAACAGGATGCGAAGGTGGCGGAATTGGTAGACGCGCTAGCTTCAGGTGTTAGTGTCTTAACGGACGTGAGGGTTCAAGTCCCTCTCTTCGCACCAACGTTGTCCTCCTTTTCTTTTTCTTCTGCTCCCTTTTTACTGTTACTATCCGGTTAATCTCACGCTAATCGCTGCCAGCACGCTCGCCAGCGCCAGACAGGAAGGCAGTAACACATAATGCCGCATCCGCTGATTAAACAGCATCAGCACTGTCAGCAGTAACGCCACCAACATCATCATACGCCACTGCCCGAAGCTGGGTTGCCACAGCGTCATAGCTGGTATTACCGCACAGGCCAGTACGCCCGCCCATGCACTGTCCAGTTTTATCCCGCGCATCATCGTCTCCTCATCAGTCATCGCTGTCAGGACAGTACCTGATTACAGGGATGATAACCATTCCCATTATCATATGATAACTATTCTCAATGCGCAGCTTGTTTTTGTGGCCCGGCGGGAAGATGACAGAGAAACAAGAAAATGCTAAATTGCGGCTGATTACACAATTTATAACAGCAATATTAAATCTGTCGATCGGCTGAAATCATTTGCCGGCTTTTGCTTTGTTATTTCAGGGCCGTCACGAGTATCAATAATGAAAATAGAATCTTATGATGAATTGAAACACAGCAAATACCGCCTTTCTTTCATGCTCTTTTTGTTTTTAAACGCTGCAGTTTCACTATTTTGTCTGCTCCCTTTAGCAGAAAACAATGAAACACAAGTTACTGTACCGGTGATTATGGTGGCTTTCTTCAGTATGACGATGCTGGCCACGTGTTTAATAAAGGCAAAACTAAAATTACCCCTGTTAAATCCTGTGGCGTTGATTTTAGGCGGGTTATGGGCGTGGCATATTCAGCACCGCTACCAGTTTGTTTCTTTGACGGATGGTGGATTTCTGATTGTCAGTCTGCTGTGCGTTTTTTTTATCAGTGCGATTGCCTTAAGCGATTATTTAGTGGCGTTTTGTTTGCACATCACGCCCGCAATGCTCACCGTGCTGATGCTGGATCACGGACAGCATTTACCCTTGATTTTATTGACCATTGCCTTGCCGCTGATCGGGTTTTCTTTACAACATTTAATGCGCCGACGTTCGGAAGATTTTACACTGCGCTTAATGTATCAATTATATGAAGAGAAAGAATCGTTTAGCGATCTCAGTATGCTCGATCCGTTAACCGGTTTATATAACCGCCGCGGACTGAAGAACCGCCTTGATAACATTCTGGATAATCATGCGGGCAGCCATTATGTGTTATTGCTTGATATCGACCATTTTAAGGCCTACAACGATAATTACGGCCACGCGATGGGCGATCAGGCACTGGCCCGCGTTTCCGTCGCTATTCGTGACGCCGTTCGGTCACGTGATGTGGTAACCCGTTATGGCGGCGAAGAATTTCTTGTGCTGATGACCAATGTGAATGCCTCGATTGCCATGAAACTGGCTGAACGTATTCGGCAATATGTCGTCAACCTGGAAATACCGCATATGTTTAATGAGCGCGTTTCTACGCATGTGACTATCAGCGCAGGCATTGCCCCTATTTACGATGATGAATTTGATCAGGCGGTTGCGAACGCCGACCGTGCGCTTTACGTGGCAAAAAATCAGGGGCGCAATACCATCCTCGCCTGGGAAGATCTCCCCGTACTTCACAACACCGTCAGCGAGATCGGCTAGCCGCCGTGCCGGGTCGCAGGACCATCAGCCGTCGGCACGTACATCGTACATCACCGGGGGCCGTCTGTCCCCGGCCTGACGGCCATGGCTCTCTCTGTAAGGTACCGTTATGCATTCTGTGACCTATTCTTTCGCTCTGCCGTTTACACCACCGCGGGCTTATGGCAATTTCTACGCCTTCGATTAGTCGGGAGTAAAAAATGAGCCTGGAGTCTGTACGCCAGTTTTTTGCCGAGCGTGCGCCGGAAATAGACATCATTGAGATGCCATACAGTACGGCAACGGTAGAAATGGCGGCACGTGTTCACGGTGTTGAACCGGGACAAATTGCGAAAACGCTGTCACTCAAAGTGAAAAATGAGGTGATTTTGGTGGTCACACGCGGTGATGCACGGTTAGATAATCGTAAGCTGAAAGCGGTGATGGGTGCGAAAGCGCGCATGCTGAGTGTGGACGAAGTGATTAACTGGACCGGGCATCCTGTGGGCGGCGTCTGCCCTTTTGGCCTGGAAAACCCGGTGACCGTGTATTGCGATATCTCGTTAAAAAGCTTTGATGAAGTGTTGCCTGCCGCAGGATCGATTCACAGCGCTGTCCGCATTTCGCCGCAGCAAATGGCTGAACTCACTGCGGCAAAATGGGTAGATGTCTGTGAAACGCGCTAGTGCGTCTGCTTTGCCACCGTTCCCGAAATTGTCATGCCGCGCGTTTCCCGGCCAAAGGCGACAAACAGGCAAATCAATATTGCCACCGTCCCGGCTACAATGGCCATACCAAGACCGTAATTGCCGCCATGCGCTTCAGCAATGCGCGACTGCAGCGTCGCGTTGACGGACGCAATGAGATTCCCCAACTGATAAACAAAGCCGGGCAACACTGCTCTTGCGTTTCCCGGAACCAGTTCGTTCAGATAAGTCGGGATCACGCCCCAGGCGCCCTGCACCATAAACTGCATCAGGAAGGCACCAAGACCAATCGTCCAGGAACCGCTGGAAAAGGCCCACAACGGCAACACAGGCAGCGTCAGCAGCGCCGCGATAATAATGGCTCGCTTGCGCCCAATGCGTTCTGACAGCGTACCGAAGAAAATGCCCCCCAGCATCGCAGCAATATTGTAGGCGATAGCAATAATACTGACCGTGTGCGCATCAAACTGATGCTGCACTTTGAGGAAAGTCGGATACAGATCCTGCGTGCCGTGGCTGAAAAAGTTAAAACAGGCCATCAGCAGCACCATGTAAATACATATTTTCCAGTGCTGGCGCAGGACGGGCATCAGGGCACTGCTTTCTTTACGTTCACGCGCAGCCAGCCAGACCGGGGATTCCGGGACTTTAAAGTAGATGAACGGCAACAACAGAATCGGGACAGCGCCGATAAGAAACATGCCACGCCAGCCTACCATGTCGAAAACCAGACCGAACACAATGGACGCCAGCAAATAGCCACAGGGATAACCCGCCTGGAACAGTCCCGACATCAGACCGCGTGAACGATCGGGTATCGTCTCCATCGCCAGCGAGGATGCCACGCCCCAGATTCCGCCCATGGCAATACCGTAGAAAACACGAAAGGCCAGAAATGCGGTGAAGGTGGGTGACCAGGCGGACAACAGCTCAAACGCCGAGAAAAAGACGATATTCAGCATCAGGATAGGCTTGCGGCCATATTTTTCCGCCATCCGGCCAAACAGTAAGGCACCCAATGGGCGCACCGCCAGCGTCAGCATGATAGCGACCGACACGTCGGTGACGGAATTATGGAAGTACTGAGCAAGATTACTCAGGACAAACACCAGAATAAAAAAGTCGAAAGCGTCCAGCGTCCAACTGGCAAAACAGGCGAAAGCCACATTGCGCTGGGTCGATGTCCAGTCAAGCATACAAGTCTCCTCTCTGAGACACTCTGGCGCTCCGCCCAAAAATTTTCTGGTGGCTAACGAAGAGTGATGTGATTGTTAATCAAATGTATACATCATGTTTAGGAGGAGAGCGTATTGCGTAATTGTGAGGCAGTGGATCAGGCTGTAAGAAAGCGTGTCTGACTTTCTGCCAGCAGGTCAGGCGACGAATCGCCTGTACGTTATTCAGGAAGGTGTTGAAATGCCGACTCAATGATGGACAGCAAAAGAGCGTTATCCACACTGTGCAGCACATGTACCAGCGCACCGCTGTCCGGTGGGATACCGACATCCAGCCGCAGGGGTTGACGATAACGCCAGCTTTTCCCGCGTGTGGCTCCCGGACGGAGCTCAATATCGACCCGGTAATCCGTGCCCCAGGCGACACGCTGATTAAGCAACCAGGCGACAACCAGCGCGTCATGAATCCAGCAACCTGGCAGATGCCGGGTCTGCATTGAATAATCTATCCAGGGCTGCAACGTCTCCCGCACGAAACGGGTCAGCGGATGAGCATGCCGGGTAAGACGTTTGAGATCGGCCTGGGTCAGCATGGTTTGTGTTGTCACATCCATCGGCACCAGGGTAATGGCGGCACCGCTGTGCAACACCTGATGAGCCGCCTCGGGATCCACACCGAAATTCGTGTCTTTGATGTAGTCTTCCAGCGCAAAGACACCCCCCATAATCACAATCTCGGCTACCGATTCGGCCATTGCGGGAAAACGCTGCATGGCCAGCGCCACATTGGTCAACGGGCCAATCGCAATCAGGGTGATCTCGCCGGGATTATCACAGATGAGCTGCCCCATCGCCTCAGCAGCATCGTTTCCGTCAGCCGGTAATGCCGCAGGCTGAGGAACGCCCTGCCATAACGCCATCAGGTCGAGTTGTTCGACCCGCTTATCCAGCAGCGCGCGCCAGGGCGCAGGATCTTCGCACAACGCCCGCGTTGCCCCCTGTACGACAGGAACCGCACAGCCCAGCCGCGCCATTAAGTCTTTAGCGACTCGTGCACCGACATCACTCGGGGTATTCCCGGCGACCGTCGTAATTAACTCCAGCGAGAGCCCTGGTGAGGCTAACGCCAGGGAAAGGGCCAGGCCATCATCAGTATTGGCCCCGGCAATCCCGTTCCCCGGATCGCAATCAATAATCAGTCTTTTCATTAGGTCGCTTTATTTGTTTTGTTCTGATGGCCGACAGCCACAAGATTCACCAATCTCAAGTTGGTGTGGGAATGCTTCAATCCGTGCCTCGCCATTCCACGCTTTCAGCATATGAATCGCACAGCGTGCCATCTCTTTAACCGGCTGGCGCACGGTGGTTAATGCCGGAACATGGTAGGCGGATTGATCGGTTCCGTTAAAACAGACCAGGGCCACATCGTCCGGCACACGAAGGCCATGCTGGCTGAAGGCGCGAATGCAGCCAATCGCCTGACCTTCGTTGCTGGCAAACAGGGCGCGCGGCACCCGTTTACTGGCAATCATACGTAAAGCAGCCTGATAGCCGCCCTCACGTGTATAGGTTGCGGGGAAAATATTGGCATCATCGGCTGGCAAACCATACGCCCGCAGCGCATCGCGCCAGCCCTGAATACGATCCTGCGCATTCAGCATGTCCCGGGGACCGCTGATCATCCCGATCTGCTGATAGCCATGGCTGAGTAAATGCGACGTCACCTGAAACGCCGCGTCACGCTCATCTACCCGCAGCATGCTGACACCGGGTTGTGGGTCGACCCGATCCAGCATGACCAGCGGTGTCCCGCTGGCTTTGATGATATCGATGAAAGGATGGCGATCGACACTGGTGTAAAACAGACCGTCGACCTGACGGTTCAGCAGCCCCTGAATCAGCTCCAGTTCACGCTTGCGATCGTCGCCGGCATCACCCAACAGCATCACATGGCCGTGGTTGAGCGACTCCTGAAGCAGCATATGCGCCATGGAGGCGACGAAGGGATTACTGATATTGGGCACCACCAGCCCAAACGTTTTGGTATTCCCTGACGCCAGGGCACGCGCGGCGGCATTCGGGCGATAGCCGGTCTGCTCTATTGCCGCCAGTACCCGTTGCCGGGTCGCGTCCGCGACCGGACGCGGGCCATTATTGATGACATAACTCACCACAGCGACGGAGGTCCCGGCAGCTTTAGCAACGTCACTCCGCGTCACGGCGGTTTTCACCTGTTTCGCCACTTCCCCTTCCTCACTTAACGTGCACTGCCTTTAGCATAGCCTGTTTCAGATAGCGTCCTCTGGCAGGTTAAGGTCGCGCCCACGTGTTTCCGGTGCCACAAACGTAGTCAGGAAACCAATCGTGGCCATCACGGAAAAATAGACGGCGATAGACCACCAGTGTCCGGTATAAGAGAGCATGGCCGCCGCAACTAACGGGGCGGTGCCGCCTGAAATAATAGAACCCAGCTCTTTCGCGACCGCCATCTTGGTATAACGGTGATTCACGCCAAACATCTCCACGCCCCAGGCCGCCTGTACGCCAAAGATGCCCAGAGAAGCCAGCGCCATGCCGACCACAATCACCGGAATCACGATGGCCGGTTCACGCGTATCCAGCAGGGTAAAAGCAGGCCAGGCATAGATCATCAGCAGCAGGCAGAACATGCGATAGACCACACGGCGACCAAAACGGTCAGACAGCCAGCCTGCAAACGGAATAATCAGGAACCCCAGCAATGAGGCGATAAACACCGCCGTGGTGGGCACGGATTTATCTACCATCAGCACCTTGGCGACATAGCCCACAATAAAGCCCTGGGCCAGATAAGAGGGGCCGTTTTCACCGATGCGCAGCCCGACCATTGTCCAGAAGGCACGTGTGCGCTGAAAGAACGGGCGTGTATCCGCTTCAGAACGATGCGCGGCAATCACCTGGGCGCGCGTTTCGGCAAGCTCTGCTTTCTTACGCTCGAATACCGGTGTTTCACGCAGATTACGACGGATCCACAAGGCCACCAGAGCGATCACCGCACTGCTCAGGAACGGAATGCGCCATCCCCACTCCAGCAGACTCTGCTTGTCCATTTGCACCACCAGCAGCCAGACCAGCGAGGCCAGCAACGTGCCGCTGTTAGAGCCGAGTGCAATGACCGATGACACCAGGCCACGGCGCCTGACCGGTGCATATTCACCCAGCATAACGGTTCCGCCTGAGAGTTCGGCGCCCGCTCCAAAGCCCTGACTGAAGCGTAACAGCACCAGGCAGGCCGGCGCCCAGATGCCAATCGAAGCATAGCTGGGAATCAGCCCAATCAACGTGGTGGAGGCGCCCATCAGGATAATGGTGGTGACCATGACGACCTTGCGGCCTTTACGATCGCCCAGCCAGCCGAAAAACAGGGCACCGATCGGACGGGCAATAAACCCAACGGACCAGGTGGCAAAACTGGCAAGCAGTGCCATCGCGGGCGTTTGTTCGGGGAAAAAGACATCACCAAAAATGATGCCCGCAGCCAGGCCATAGAGCGCAAAATCTGCATACTCCATTGCCGTGCCTAACCAACAGGAAACCGTAGCGCGCCAAAAATCTTTGCGGCCGGCTGAGGTGTTAAACCGCTCATCTGCGGCGGAGGTAGAAGGCAGTGATGCCTGTGTCGTAACGGAGTGCTGTGCCGTCATAAACGCTGTCCCTTGAAAATATGCAGATAGATAAATGCCATTCCGAGAGACAATTCCCTGACTGTAAGCAGAAGAATCGCTCTGGTGGCGACATTCAGTTGGCTAACCATGATGAAAGGAAAGTTAAAAGATTCCCTGGTGTTGGAATCCGCAGTATCGCGAGCTTCGCCGCTGTATTTTTCAGCGGTCGTATAAGTCTGGCGAATGTAACTTGTTCCTCGATCGGCCTACCGTGCATCGGGCACCGAGAGCAATCACTGGAAGCTAGTTTATCTACGCGCGTAGATAAATCAATAGCACTTGAGAAAATTTGTTAGATTTTCTTTAGTATCAAGCTGCATCAGATGCTATTTTTAACGCAAAATCAGAGGGTTAATTGTAACCTGACGCGCAAAAAAACAGCATAACGCTAGACCCGGTTCACTTTTCTTTTATCATTAAGCCAAACTGGCCGTCAGAACCTTTCATCAGATGCTGTTGTCGCATACTGGTGTGACTGCAAAATGACAACGCACCACGTTTGTATCGCGTACAGTCGCGCAGAGCCCTGTCCGCACCTGACCTGGAGGACGCTGTTTACACGTTATGACCATTATCCTGATGCGACACGGCAAACCCGCCCACCCTTTTGCCCGCCGTTTGAGTGCGCAGGGCATGGCGGACTGGTGCGAAGCCTATGATCTTTCGCTGGTCAGCGATGGGCCGCCTGAGCGCAGCATCAATATCGCGCGCAACGCCGGGGTTGTCGTCTGCAGTCCGTTACCCCGCGCCCACTCCTCGCTGGCGCACCTGGGGCTGCGCCCCCATCATGTCGATGCGCTGTTCAGTGAAGTCGGCATTCCGCTGCTGCGGGCCGATCGCCTTCAGTTACCCACCTTTGTCTGGCAGGCCATTCTGCGTGCGATGTGGTTGTGTGGTTACGCGGGCGAGACCGAATCACTGCAACATGCGCGCGCACGGGCGTCGCGCGCCGCTGACAGGCTGATCGCCTTATCGGAGAAAGGCACGGTTTTATTGCTGGGTCACGGCATTATGAACAAAATGATTGCCCGCGAACTGCGTAAGCGTGGCTGGCAGGCCGAAAAGCATGCCAGCAGCCGTCACTGGAGTTCCGCGATTTATCATCGCCCGTTTATTTAATCGATTTGGAAGTAGCTCAGCGTTTCATAACCCGCGCCCACTTCTGCGGTCACCACCACGGTCTGGCGCATCAAATCAATCACGCTTAACGTCTTATTGTCATCATGCGTGATCAGCAGCTTTTTTTTGTCCGGGCTGAAACAGCCATCGAGCGGTTGTCCAGCCAGCGTGATTCGCCCCAGCGGATTAAGCAACTCGTCAAACAGTGTCACAGTCGGCTCCTGATCACCCATTGCCATAAGGTAGTCCCCGTCCGGACTAAAGCGCACTTTCTGGCAGGGATGCTGATGATCGGGCAAAGCCAGCCTCTGGCGGATACGATGACTCTGGCGATCCACCACATACAGCAAGGGCGCATCGGCGGCGCTGGCGATCAGGTAGGGATGTTTGGGTGAAGCTGTCAGACCCGAAACGGGGCCCGGCATAAGCACCGTATCAATGACGCGCCCTTCCGCCTCACAGAGATCCACCACGGTGATAGTGGCGTCCTGCTCGTTGTCGGTAAATAATTTGCGGCCGCTCGGAGAGAGCGTCAGGCGATGGGTATTATCCAGCGGAATGGGAATGGTCTTTTCAACACGATGCGTCTGCGGGTCGATCACCACGACGGCCGTTGGATTCTCGCAACACAAATAGACTTTGCCATCCCGCCCTAACTGACCGCTGTGGGGCGCTTTAGACGGCGACAGATCAATGTAGTCGGTAATTTCCCGCCGTCGAAGATCAATTACGGCGACTTTGTGCCCGGGATGCGGGAGTTCACTTCGCATCGCATCGCCGTACAAGGGCAAAAAAGCTTTTCCCCAGGGCGCAAGCATCAGCAGTTCATGCAGCCGCGTCGGAATCACGTCCACGGCCTGGCTGACGGCAAACGTGTCGGGATCGAGAAACAGCGCACGGCGGGTTTGTCTGTCGATCGCCAGTAATCCTCGAGAGTCAAACGACATGGCATCTCCTTTATCATCGGTAAGCTTAAAGCGTAGACAAGGGTTATCGGGCTGCGTACACCTGAGAATTGATAAAATATGCTAAATAATTTTTTTATCCCGATTTAGCCTGTATCCCTTTGACAGCTTCACAGTGTATCGGTTTTTTTTGAAGTTAAATGTTCAGCATGACGACAGACTCAGTTTGTCATAAACAAATAAACCATTAGCGTGAATAAATATTTATTTTTGTTTCCGGCTGAGCGTTATTTCCGTTTTATCCTAAAGTGTTTATCAGGCATAGCGAATGACTACATTGTGTTCTATTAAATAACCTGGCGTGGTTGATTTCGCCTGTTCAAAACGTCGTTGCCACGTGCCATCGTCACATCACCCGGCAAGACGAATAAGCATTGCAGTACAGCGATGTCTGCTTTTATAGCGGTTCAGATACAGGCTGGCAGTTAAGCACGTTATTTCGACGACCGGCATAAAACACAATAACCAAAATAACAGGTGAAATATGACTTCGCATCGCCGTTCTTTGCTTCCGCTCTGGCGCCATTGGGAAAAACTCGCCTTCACCAGCCGTATGCTGCTGACGATGAAACAGCACCGTGCCCTCAGTGCGCCAGAATATGATCCTGGCCTTGAACACGATGTGGAACTGACCGCGGTGCCTAAGTCACTGCCTGCCATTGCCAGAACGGTCTGGCTCTATTGGCCTGGCGAACGGTTACCTGCCTCTGTCGCCTTAACAATTCGCAAACTTCGTCGCGATAATCCGGATCATGATGTTCATCTGGTGACTCCGCAAACGCTGAGTCATTGGCTGCCTGAGTTGCAGTTCATCTCTTCAGATCTGACGCAGGCGCTAAAAAACGACATCATCCGGCTGGAACTGCTGCTCCGTTATGGCGGCATCAGCATTGATTGTCATACCTTACTGTTTGAAGATCTGACGTGGATACATCAGGCCCACAGCCTCAGCCCCAGGGATTTGATCGGCTATTACCGCCAGGAATCCACCTGTCATTCACTCAGGCCGGTGATTGATACCAGCGTTCTCGCCGCGCCCGTCCAAAACCCGTTTATCCGGGAATGGCTCAAACAACTGGCACCGGTAAAATATGTCGGTATGCATAACTATCTGCTGGAGTTAAAGAAACGCAGTGACTTCCCTGCGCTGAGACAAAACCTCAGCCATCCTGACAGTGAGCTGCCGTCGCTGGCCCACCAGCTGGCGATGGACGAACATCGTCGGGTCAATTTCCTTTTGCGTAAAGCCGAAGCGAGCGCCGGGTATTATCACAGGGTTGATGCCGGTAACAGCACGGCTTTTGTCCGCTGTGTTTTATTCCAGCAACGTCCTCTGACGCCTCCTCCGGTGATCAAACTGAGTGCCCGCGAACGCACACATCTTGATTTCAACCTTAAGCTGCGCTTTTACAATCGCTCCAGCCTGATAGGTGAAGTCATGCATCAAACTCTGTCGTCGCCCGCCAGACTGCTGGCCCCCCAGGAGCAGCGCGCGTAATCCGTCACGGTTTCTTCAGCATTCGCGATGGCGTGTTTTTATCTGTTGGCAATGTGAATCTGCCGCCAAAATGGCGGCAGACAGGTTGCAGCCCGATGACAGCCAAGCTAGATTGAGCCGCAATTTAATGAAAATGTCCCCCTCAGAAGAGACAGGTTCACATAATAAGAGGATGTGACGTTGCCCGAATTCGTGTCAGTGCTCCTTTTTCTGACCGCGATTGCTGTTTATTCCTGTAAAGCAGGCCGAAACAGAATCTGGTTTTGCCTCGTCCTGGTGTTGCTCATGCTGTTTGTCGTGCTGAATGCCACGCTGTTTGCCAGCAATTATTTTACGGGCGAGGGCATTACCGATGCCGTGGTGTATACACTGACAAACAGCCTGACCGGTGCGGGCCTGAGCAAATATGTTGTGCCCGGTCTTGGCCTGCTCATCGTGCTGTTTTTACTCTTTTGCGCCTTATCATGGCTGCTCCGACGCCGTAAGCGCCCTTTTCACCCTGGCTGGAGCCTGGTCGCATTTATCTGCGCCGCCGGTGCGGTGCAGACCACGCCGGCTTTTCATCAGCTCAGCGCACTGATCACCTCTTACTCACTGCGGGACGACTCTGACTTCGACACCGTTTATAAGGTGCCGAAGAACCGCATTGAGCGGCCTGCGCTTAATGTCGTGTATATCTACGCTGAAAGCCTGGAGCGCACCTATTTCGACCAGATGGCCTTTCCGGGTCTGGCCCCCGAATTGAATCGCGAGAAAGAGCAAAGCCTGGACTTCAGTCAGACCGAACAACTGCCCGGCACGGATTACACCATTGCCGGTATGGTCGCATCGCAATGCGGCATTCCCCTTTTTGCCCCTTTCGACGGCAATGCCTCCGCTTCTCTTTCCAGCTTTTATCCACAAAATATCTGCCTGGGCGATATCCTGAAGAACTCGGGCTATGAGAACTGGTTTATTCAGGGGGCCGATTTACGCTTTGCAGGCAAAGATGTCTTTTTGCATTCCCACGGTTTCGATGCCGCACATATGTACGGTGCACAGGAGCTAAAAGATCAGGTGCGCGATCCCACGTACCGCAATAACTGGGGATATTATGACGACACGGTGCTGGATAAGGTTTACGACACTTATGCCTCGCTGTCACGCCAGCAAAAACGGTTTGCGCTGTTTGCGCTCACCGTCGACACGCACCATCCCGACGGTTTTATTTCTCGCGGTTGCCAGCGCAAAAGCTACAGCTATGCGGGCAAATCCAACCAGTCGTTCAGCGCGGTATCCTGCTCACAGGAACATATCGCCCGACTGATCGCCCGTATCAAAGCGTCCCCGTGGTTCGCTGACACGGTGATTGTGGTTGCCTCCGATCATCTGGCGATGAACAATACCGCGCACCCTTTTCTGATAACGCATCCCCGCCACGATTTGTTTATGGTGATTCGCGGCGATCGGCCTGAGACCGACGTGATTGATATGAAACGCAGTACGCTGGATAACGGCGCCACGTTGCTGGATATCCTGGGCGGGGATAATGCGATTGGCCTGGGCCGCAGCAGTCTGTCAGCGGTGTCGTTATCCAGTCAGTTTGAGGACATGAAAACCAAAGTTTTAAGCTGGAAGCCCGATATTATTCAGCTCTGGAATTTTCCCAGCAAAATCGACAGTTTTATTATCAATCAGGCCAAAAATACTTTCAGCTTTTCCGGAACCAGCTTTAAATTGCCGATTCTGTTGCGCGTAACAGATAAACATATAGAGCCGCTGCCGGAAGGGGAATACTCCGCGCCGTTGCGTTTCCAGCTGGCCGATTTCAAAGCAGATGAGAAGTTTATCTGGGTCGATCGCTGTTTCAAAATGGGCCGCATCTGGCAACCTTCTCTGGCACTGTCCGGTGACTGGTGCGTTGCGATGGGGCAACCTGCGGGTCAGCCCACCGTCACACGCGTTGATACGCCTCAGTGGGAAGGTCAAGCCCGGTTCCCGGCAGACACTCTCAGCAATGCCCGCTACCAACTTGCTGTGGCACAGCTGCGCATCGAAGATAATGCGATTCGTTATGACGCTGAAAGCTTTCTGTTTGCGATCCCCGGCGCGCCAGCCAGTGTGAAGCAGTTTAGCGGCATTTCGCGCCAGGAAAGCTGGGGACGCTGGTCGAATGCCAGTCTTGCCCCCGACGTGACGATTGAGTTTGTCGATCCGTTGCCCGCGCACTTTGATCTGGTGATCACCGCTCGTGCCTACGGTCCGAACATCCACCGGCCAATACCGGTCAGGGTGGGCGATACTGAGCAGTTGCTGACGCTGGGGGAGATTCCCTCTACCCATACGCTACGTTTTGACAATCCTGAAGGAAGCCACCGGTTAACGCTCTCGCCGCCCGAGCCGCAACTCAGTAACCTCAACAACATCGCCGGACAAGATCCGCGCAAACTCGGTATTGGTCTGGTCGAGCTCAAGGTCGTTCCCCTTCCCTGAGTGGTCACGCCACTGACGTTGGCTGCCGACATTGAAATGGTGATGTTGGCAGCAGCAAAACGCTCATCTTTTTGCGAAGCGCCACGCAAAAAAATGATTATTACCTGTTTAACTAATTGATATTTCTGGATTTAATCCGCAAGATGTTGCCTCTGTACTGTGACTGTTTCGGCTTGCCTGTCATGATGCCATCACGGTGTGATGAAACGGGAAGAGGCATGAATGGCGACCGCAATGATGAATACACATAAAGCGTTTAAACGTCTGCAACGGGCAGGCATCAATGACCGTCAGGCCGAAGTGATGGTCGATATTTTTGCGCAGATACAGCAGGACAACGCACTCTCGCGCGCTGATGTCATGCAGGCTTTTACGCGTCATAACCAGCATATTCTCAGGCTGAGTAAGCAGTCTGAGAATATGGAGACCGATCTCAGCGTGTTGAGAACGGACTTCGGTAGCCTGAAGAGTGATGTCAGCGTGTTAAGAACCGACTTCGGTAGCCTGAAGAGTGATGTCAGCATACTGAGAACGGACTTCGATAGCCTGAAGAGTGATGTCAGCGTACTGAGAACGGACGTCGACACCCTGAAGAGTGATGTCAGCATACTGAGAACGGACGTCGACACCCTGAAGAGTGATGTCAGCGTACTGAGAACAGACGTCGACAGCCTGAAGAGTGATGTCAGCGTGCTGAGAACAGACGTTAATAGCCTGAAAACCGATGTGAACAGGCTGACTATGGATGTCAGTACGCTGAGAACCGATGTGGATGAAATCAGGACGGATGTCGGCGGGTTAAAAAACGATATGTGCTGGGTTAAACGTCTGCTTATGGTCATGACCACCACTCTGCTTATGGCGGCCATGAAATACATGCTTGTCTGAACGACCAGGCAGGGGCAGATCTCAGCCCCGAAGCGTTTCCAGCTTTTCTCGTTGCTGGCCTTCACGGGTGAAGTTGGTCTCTGCCAGCCAGCGTTCAAAACCCGCTTTCACCTGCGGCCATTCGCTGTCAATGATCGAAAACCAACTGGTATCGCGCGTGCGACCTTTATAAATGCGGGCCTGGCGAAAATCCCCTTCAAACTGGAACCCCAGACGTAACGCGGCCCGGCGAGAAGGCAGATTGCAGCTGTCGCATTTCCATTCATAACGTCGGTAGCCAAGCTGTTCAAAGGCGTAACGCATTAGCAGAAAATGTGCCTCTGTCGCCATTCTTGTCTGCCGAAGTAAGCGGGAGAAGGTGACGAATCCCACCTCCATCACACCATTCGCCGCGTCAATACGCATCAGCGATAGCGTCCCCACAGCCCTGTCGGTTTTTCGATCAACCACACTGAAATGCAGCGGATCCCGACTCGCCTCCATGGTTCTGGCATGAGCTAACCATGCGGCCTCATCATCAAAAGGGCCATCTGAAAGGTAAGTCCAGTCACGACCATCTTCCGCCAGTGACCAGGCCTGCCAGAGTGCCGCCCCATGCGCAGCGACGCTAAAGGGTTCAAGCCGACAGACCTGTCCCTGAAAAATCTCGCGTTGTGGTAAAGGGCGTGACTGCCAGTCGGGCATTGATTGCCCTACCGGTTGACCATACTGATTGAGGTGCTGTGCCATCGTGCCTCCTGCGTTTCGGTTAATCAAAACACGTTGCCACGTTACGCAGAGGTTGAGAAGTCTTACCCTGATAAAACCAAAAAAAACGGCCCCGTGACGAGGCCGTTATTTCACATTCTCCGGTTGCGTCGTGCCGACGTCCGGCGACGGGCTTATCCGCGGAAGAAGATATCGCCTGATTTACCCATGACGATCTTACCGGTGTCATCGGTGATCAGGATGTAATTGGCATTGATATAAGCCCAGTGCGTACCGGGCTGAGGCGCAGGCAGGTTACGTTTCTGCCACTCCGTGATGGTATAGGTCTTGCTGCGGTATTTATCTGGCACGGTATCACCGATTTTATGCTCTTTGTAATCGATGATGATGGTGCTGAGATCGTAGTTCGGCTTACCGGGATTACCCTCCGCATGCGATGGCGTGGTTGGCGTAATACCGTCGTTAGAGTCAGAACTCGCAGGTGCCTGGGACTGAACGGGTGCCGTTTCGGGTTGAGCCGCATTACTGCCTGGCTGTACATTCGACTCGCCAGACGGGCTGGCAGGCGCAGCAGGTTGAACCTGCGGCGGCGGCGGCACATTTTCGGTGGTTTCGCCTGCGGCCTGAACAGTAGGGATAAGGCTCAGCGAGCCGAACAGTAAACCCGCTGAAATTAAAGCAATTTGAGTCCTGCGCATAATAATTTCCACATTGAATTGATTTTAATAACAGTAGACCACTCTGAAGACAATCTGAACAGGATTACCGTTCCATCACTCATAAAGGTAAGTGTAAGGAATCGCAACGTATTCCGGCTCCTGCTTACACCTTACCTGTCTTTTTCTGCCAGGTTAAGCAGCAATGTGATACCCAGGTAGTTACTCCAGTTAAACGCGTTTTGCAGCACCACAATCGCATTGCCAGCCTCTCTGTCAAAACCGATAAATGCCGAATAACCACCAATATAGCCTACCTGATAAGTGATGTTTCGCCCTTCCAGCCGGTCCGTTACCCAGGCGATGTTCTGCGTCTGGTTGCCCTGTTGGTATACGCGTTTATTCACCCCGGCGAACGCGCGGTTGATTTCAGGATACGGACCGGGCGTCAAATGTGCCCGCAGATAGACGCTGAGATCGCGGGCATTGCTGTACAGACTGCCTGCAGCCATCATATTACGTCTGAAGCGCCAGTCCGGCGTAATATCGCCGCGCGGAATAAACTTTGGCTGATCGCCAGCATGGCCCAGCGCCCGCATGGGGAAACCGCTAAGGCGCTCAGGCACAAAACTCGTTTGCGTCATTCCCAGTGGACGAAATATTCGCTGACGGGCCAGGCTGTCAATATCACTGTGGCATCGGGTGCGTAAGATATAGCCCAACAGCGCATAACCCAGATTTGAATACTGAGGAACGCGGTGACGGGGTGCCCTAAAGTCGGCCAGATAGCTGAGCACCCGGTCATCGTCGAGATTGCCGTAAAAATTCTGCCCCGTGCGAAGATAAGTCATGAACTGCATAAACATCGCCAGGTCCATGTCCTGGCGCGGCAATCCTGACGTGTGCGTCACCAGTTGTAACAGCGTGATACGACGGGCATCCGGGCTCAATGCCACCGTTGCGGGTAGCAGGGTTGCCAGCGTATCTTCCCAGCGCAGTTGCCCCTCATCGACTTGTTGCGTGATCACCTCTGCGGTTACGCCTTTACTCAAGGAGCCCAGCGCAAACAAGGTATCAGGCGTAATCGGATAACGATGGACATCGTCCGTCACGCCGGCGCTGTAGAACAACGTGGGCGCATTTTTGTGGATAATGGCAATGCTGATGCCGGAGACCTGTTTGCGCTGCATGTAATGGCGCACCAGGTCATCCAGATTATCGTGGAAGGCGCTGTGAGTCAGATAAAGCCTGTCGCCCATGGGGGCGGACGTTTGCGACAGTGTGCCGCAGGCGGTTAACCCCACCGCACCGATCGTCACTATGCCGAACCGTGTCAACATACCGCAGCATCCGGTCAGCAGGCCGGATAACGTCCGGATGAGCGTCTTTTTTCTGGTCACGTCCTCGCGCCCGTCTTATTGTCGTATCAGGGCGCTGACGAAAAGCTTCATCGCGATCCTGCAAGATGATACCGCTGTGCTTATATCGGCACAGTCAGCTAAATCTTTATCCGGTTGCCAGGCGGCGTTCCGCCTGTCGTTCCCTCTGGCATCAGGCCTTGCGGGGCCGGGAGAGTAACATAGCGACAGAGAGAATGCCTCTGTCGTGTCCCTTATTACGTTGTGCATCTGATGGCGCTGCCATCAGATGCATAAGCGTGTACACTGCGCGCTTTTACACGCAGTCAATTTTCTGCTGAACCAGAAACGCCCGGAGAGAACCATGAAAGAAGGTCCATTAAGCGAGAAAGAGCTGCAGTGGCTTGATGATATGCTGGAAAAATACGGTAGCGAAGCATCTATTCTTGATGTGTCCGAACTGGATGGCCTGCTCACCGCCGTACTGTCAGGCCCGACAACGGTTGAACCCAGCCGCTGGCTGGTTGCGCTCTGGGGCGGCGAAAAGCATATCCCTAAATGGAGCAATGAGCGCGAAATGACGCGCTTTATGGAGCTCTGCTTTCAACATATGAATGATATCGCTGACCGCCTGTCCGAGTTTCCGGAGCAATTTGAGCCGTTGTTTGGCGTGCGTGAAATGGAAGGTCTGGAATTCACCGTGGTGGAAGAGTGGTGCTATGGCTATATGCGCGGCGTAGCGCTGACGGACTGGTCTGCGCTGCCTGCCGAACTGCACGAATCACTGGACGTCATCGCGCTGCATGGCAAGGAAGAAAACCTCGAAAAAGTCGATGCGTTAACGCCGGAAGAGATGGAAAGCAGCATGGATGCCATACGTCCTGCCGCTCTTGCGCTGCACGATTACTGGATTGCGCAGCCTGAGGCGATTCCTCAGGTTCAACAGCCTGTCACGGCAGCAAAGCAGCCTGGTCGCAACGATCCCTGCCCGTGTGGCAGCGGTAAAAAATACAAGCAGTGCTGTCTGCACTAAGCCACCCGGGGCCGGTAACCGGCCCCATTCACTGTTACAGGTACATGACATTAACGCGGCGCGGGAACGGGCTGCGCAGGTGACAGACCTTCGCCGTTCTTAATCCTGTCGATAGCCACCACGTTGTGCTTCATCGCGTCATTCAGCACCTGCACTGCCGAAGACGCATCGCGGTTTTTAATCGCCATAAACACCTTAATATGCGCTTCCACGCTCTCAAGGGTGATACCCAGCGAGCGATTCAGCTCTTCCAGGTAATAGTAGTAAATGTCCTTAATTGACTTCATCACGTTGTAAAACACGCTGTTATGGGAAGCCCGGATAATCGCCAGATGAAATTCATAATCGGCCTCCGAGTATTTCTTGTAATCCCCTTTGTTGATGAGCATGTTATTCAGGGCCTGCTCAAGCAGGGTAATGTCGTCTTCCGTCGCGTGTTCAACTGCCAGCTCGACACATTTAAACTCGACGGTCTGACGAAACACCATCATGTCATTAAACGCTTCCCGACTCAGGTGCATCAGCGGTCTGGCACTGCTGTTCAGCATCTGCGGCGTGAAATCTTCGCACACATAGCTGCCGCTGCCCTGACGGGTGATGATAATGCCAAGATCACGCAACCGCTGCACCGCACTGCGCACACTCACCCGGCTGACATTGAAAGAGTGTGTCAGCTCCGCTTCAGAAGGCAAGCGAGCGCCCGCGGGCCAGCTACCGTCCAGTAGCCGGGCCTTGATTTGCTCGAACACTTCGTTAACAACGTTCTGTTTCTGAATGGATTTTATGCTCACAACACCTTCTCATATGATGTCCTACATGATGCCATTCTATCTCATCCTTTCAGACAAAGTCCTGTGTTGACACTGTAAAGCACGCCGTTCGAAAACAGGTCATTATTCGCCGCGACGCGGGCTGAGCGTGGACACCCTGTGCTGACTGATGGCAGACTGTGCCTCCACCGCATCGGCTTCTGCGGTCAGATCGCGATCGGCCACCTCAGGCATGATCAGTGACGCCAGCAGACCGATGCAGGAATAACAGATTAACATCACCGCAATCGGGTGCCAGGAGCCGGTAAGTTGACAAAATATCCCCGCCAGCAGAGGACCTAATCCGGTGGCAAACAACCCGCCAATTTCTTTTGAAATCGCCATTTGTGCGAAGCGGTTTCGCGAACCAAACATCTCTGCCATGGTGATCCCTTCAATAGCGGCCTGGCCCAGCACCGCGATGTTATGAATCACGATCAGGCACACCATAATGGTGCTGACAGCCTGGGACTTGTCGACGATCAGTGAAATCATCGGGTAGGCCAGGAGGATCGAGCCGACGGTCAGTATGCGATAGGGAATGCGCCGCCCGACCCTGTCTGAGAGCCAGCCGAGCAGGGGAATCGTCAGAAAACCAATCACGGAACTGACCATGATGGCATCGGTGGGAATCGCTTTATTAAATAACAGCGTTTGCACCATATAGCCTGCCAGGAAGGTCTGAATAATCCCCGAATTTCCGGCCTGGCCAAACCGCAGGCCGGTTGCTATCCAGAACGCTTTCCCCTGAATTAACTGAAAAATGGACTGATTTTCCTTCGACCGGAGCGTAACGGTTGCGGATGCTGCCACATTTTCAAACACCGGGCTTTCTTTCAAATTAAAGCGCAGCCAGAGCGCAAACCCCATCACAACAAAACTGGCCAGAAAAGGAATACGCCATGCCCAGGCGACGACCTCTTCGTTAGTGAAAAACAAGAACATGACGGCCCAGATAGCGGTGGCACTCAAGGTACCGCAGTTAGTGCCCATGGCAACCAGGGAAGCGATAAGGCCTTTTTTCCCTTTGGGCGCATATTCCGCCAGCATCGTACTGGCCCCGGCGATTTCTGCCCCCGCCCCTAATCCCTGTATTACGCGCAACGCGACCAGCAATAAAGGCGCCAGGATACCGACCTGCTGATAGGTCGGTAACACACCAATTAATGTGGTGCATATGCCCATTAATGCGATGGTCATAAACAGCACTTTTTTTCGGCCCACGCGGTCGCCCATTTTGCCAAAAAAGACGGCGCCCACAATACGCGCGATATAACCTGCGCCGTAGGTGCCCATAGCCAGAATTAACGCCATTGCGCCTGATTGCCCGGGAAAAAAGACTTCATGAAAAACCAGAGCCGCACCGAGGGAATATAACTGGAAATCCATAAACTCCAGCGTGGTACCCAACCATCCTGAAACAGAGGCCCTGACAAGATCAGACGTATTACGTTCTTTTGTACGCGTATGTGAATGACTCATGTTTTACCCCGAGGCCAACCCGGCGTTGACAGGTGAATAAAAGACAGGCGAGCGCAGTCCACGCGAGACGTGAGAGCATTTCACTCGCCCTGATCATTAAAGTTATTTGCACGCTGAATAACAGCGCTGTTGTGAATGAACTTAAAAGACGACTAACACTTTTGAATGCTGCGTTTTATCACTGGCGGCCTGCAAAGCCACTTCAATATCCTGATGCGCATACTGACCGGACAGAATCGGTCGCGGATCGATAATGCCTTTTTCCAGCCATTTCACTGCAACCGCAAATTCATCAATAAAACGAAAGGAACCTTTCCAGCTAATTTCTTTTACCAGCATCTGCGCGACGGGAAAATGAAGCGGGCTTTTTCCCATGCCAATTTGAACCACCGTGCCACCTGGCCGCGTCGCCAGGATACTGGTGCTGATGGCTGCCTCTGCCCCGCTGGCCTCCAGTGTGACGTCAAAGTAGCCCCGGTGTTCACAATAGCGGGCCATGGCCGCCGTATCGGCCGCGTCCACGGCGACATCGGCACCCATTTCACACGCAATACGACGACACCGCTCGCTGAGATCACAGGCCACAATTTCCGCTGCGCCCGATGCTTTTGCTGCGGCAATGGCTAACGCGCCTATGGGGCCTGCGCCCATTACCAGCACCTTTTTGCCCACGATACTGCCTGCCACATTAAGCGCGTGAATGACGACCGCGGTGGGTTCGGCAACCGCCATCACGCTGGCCGGAACCTGCTCGTCGTAGGGCACACACTGCTGCGCGGACACCACGACATACTGTGCAAACCCGCCTTCCACATGCGGCGTGAACTGCGCACTACCCATGAAGCGCATGGTTGGGCAGGCATTTTGTTTCCCGGCCTGACAATATTCACATCGCCCGCAGGGCTGCGACGGGTTAACCGCCACTTTCTGTCCGGGTTTGAGGGCAGAAGATTCCGGCGCATGATAAATCCGCCCCACAAATTCGTGTCCGATAATAAAAGGATGCTGAATGACGGATAACCCGGCCCGCCCTTCGTGATAATAATGAATATCGGATCCGCAAATGCCGCCGCACTCCACTTTTATCACGACGTCATCCTCTGCGTAATGCAGCTCGCGCTCTTCTACCACAATGTCTTTTTTACCCTTTGCCACGCAGGCCTGGGTCATTAAGCTATGCACGATGGGTTCCCCTTTGCAGGTCAATAAGGCTCACAACACGGCCAGCCAGCCGCCATCAACGTAAATCATCTGCCCGTTGATATAATCTGACGCGCGCGAAGCGAGGAAAACGGCGGTGCCGGCTACTTCGTCTGGCCGGCCCCAACGTTGAGAGGGATTGCTGCTTTTCACCCAGCTATCAAACCGGGCGTCGTCCACCAGCGCACGGTTCATGTCGGTTAAGATATAACCCGGCCCAATCGCGTTGGTCTGGATATTAAACTGCGCCCATTCGGCCGCCATTGAGCAGGTCAACATCTTGATTCCGCCCTTGGCCGCCGTATAAGGCGCAACCGTCGGACGCGCGGCCTGACTGGTTAACGAACCGACATTGATGATTTTTCCGCCCTGGTGACGGGCGATCATGCGCTTTGCCGCCGCGCGTGAAACCAGGAAGGCGCTGGTCAGGTTGGTATTAATGACTTTTTGCCACTGTTCAAGCGCCAGTTCCAGCATCGGTTTACGGTACTGAATGCCGGCATTATTGATAAGGATATCCACCGCAATCGCCTGCTCATCCAGCGCGGCAAATGCCTGTTCAATTTCGCCTTCATCTGTCACATCGAATACCCGCCCCGTGGCGTGATAGCCTTTCGCCACGAGTTGTTCAACCGCCTCATCCAGCCCCGCTTTACGCGTGCCGTTCAAAATCACCTGTGCCCCGGCCGCCGCCAGGGCTTCAGCATAGGCATAACCCAGCCCACGAGATGAACCGGTGATTAATGCCGTTTTCCCGGTCAGATCGAACAGTGCAGTCATATTCCACCCTTAAATATGTATGACAACTATCTTATTAAGGTGAATTTACGCGCAGATTAAATCAATACGAAATGATGCGTTATGAGGCGTCTATCACAAAGCCCTCACCCTGAAATTGATTAGGATGCTGTATTTTAAGAAAATAAATCTTAACTACGTGCATAAAGTTCAGTCATTAGATCCCCATCACAGAATCGGAAGCTAATAAGGGCAACGACCCGGCTTTGTGATAAAACAGTCATGTTGTATGACAACATACCTGTTAGCCATGAGCAGCAACGAGCACGACGGTGGCGGTAAGTGGCCTGATAAAAGAGGAGCGATTGTGAGTAATCTGTCCATCACGAATGTTAAAACCATTCTGACTGCGCCCGGCGGCATCGATCTGGTCGTGGTTAAAATCGAAACCAACGAGCCGGGTCTGTATGGCCTGGGCTGCGCCACCTTTACCCAACGCATCTATGCGGTACAAAGCGCCATTGATGATTACCTGGCGCCTTTTCTGACGGGCAAGGATCCGGCAAGAATCGAAGATATCTGGCAGTCTGCCGCCGTCAGTGGCTACTGGCGCAATGGTCCGGTCATGAATAACGCCCTGTCCGGTGTCGATATGGCGCTGTGGGACATTAAAGGCAAACTGGCCGGATTGCCGGTTTATGAGCTGCTGGGCGGCAAGTGTCGCGATGGCATTGCGCTCTATGTGCACACCGATGGCGCAGACGAAGTCGAAGTGGAAGACAGTGCCCGCGCCAAAATGGAGGAAGGTTATCAGTATATCCGCTGCCAGATGGGCATGTATGGCGGTGCCGGAACCGACGATCTCAGGCTCATCGCGAACCGCATGGTCAAAGCGAAAAATATCCAGCCTAAGCGTTCACCGCGCAGCAAAACAGCGGGCATGTACTTTGATCCGGAAGCCTATGCGAAAAGCATTCCACGCCTGTTTGATCATCTGCGCAACAAGCTGGGTTTTGGCGTAGAGCTTCTGCACGATGCGCATGAGCGCATTACACCGATTAACGCCATTCATATGGCTAAAGCCCTGGAGCCGTACCAGCTGTTTTTCCTGGAAGATCCGGTTGCGCCAGAGAACACGGAGTGGCTGAAGATGCTGCGCCAGCAGTCCTCTACGCCCATCTCAATGGGCGAGCTGTTCGTGAATGTGAACGAATGGAAGCCGCTGATCGACAATAAGCTGATTGACTATATTCGCTGCCATATCAGTTCCATTGGCGGAATTACGCCGGCGAAGAAAATTGCTGTTTACAGTGAATTAAACGGTGTCCGCACGGCCTGGCACAGCCCCGGCGATATTTCACCGGTCGGCGTGTGTGCGAATATGCATCTGGACCTGAGCTCACCAAATTTTGGCGTTCAGGAATACACGCCGATGAACGATGCCCTGCGTGAAGTGTTTCCCGGCTGCCCGGACGTCGAGCAAGGCTATGCGTACGTTAATGACAGGCCGGGATTGGGTATCGACATTAATGAAACGCTGGCGGCGAAATTCCCCTGCGAAGGCGGTAACCCCACCTGGACGATGGCCCGTACGCCCGATGGCACGGTCTGGCGTCCCTGAATCCGTTAACGGGAAGCAAAGGCGCAACAGGGTGCCTTTGCTTTATTCTTCCCGGTCCTGTAAACGAAACGTACTCGCGTTCAGACCAGGGACCGGGTCAGTGACCCTGAGTCGCTACCGGTTCATCCACCCCAATCAGAATTCGACGTCTTCCAGGCTAAAGTACTCGGTCTGGTCGTTATAAGAGAAGATCTCCGCATAACGGCCCCAGTTAATCACACTATCCAGCGTCTCTTTAGCCGCACTGTCGGAAAGCGAATCTTCCAGTTCCTGTTCAAAACGCACGCGCGGTGCACGATGTCCCGGACGCTCATCCAGTACCGTTTTGATCAGGGCGGCCAGCGGCACGTAACGCAGCAGATGATCGGCAAACATCACCTTACGCTGCTGCGTGTCTGACTCGGCAAACACCCGGGCGGGCGGCGTCAGGAAGATGTCCCCTTCCCGCACGTCCGCAAAGCCCAGCGACTGAAGCACTTCGGCTATCGGGAACAGTTCATCGACTTCCAGATGCAGCGAACGGGCCACCTCTGGCATGTCGGCGCGGCCGTGGTACGGTGCTGCTGCCAGGGTTTCGATCAACCCGGCCATCAGGTTGGTTGACACATGCGGCAGCCGCGTTCCCAGTCTGAGGCTCTTTTTCACATTATCGCTGGTAGGCCGTGCGGTCATTTGGGTATAAACATCATCGACCAGCCGACGAAAAGCCGGATCCAACCGGTTACGCGGATGGCCAAAGGGCACTTTGATTTCTGCCACTACGCGCCCGGGGTTAGAGGACAGCACCAGAATGCGGTCACACATAAAGACGGCTTCTTCGATATTGTGGGTGACGATAAGCACCGATTTCATCGGCATCTGTCCCTCATTCCACAGATCGAGTAAATCGGTACGCAGCGTTTCGGCGGTTAACACATCCAGCGCGGAAAACGGCTCATCCATTAACAATAAGGTGGGATCGACGACCAGAGCGCGTGCAAAGCCCACACGCTGACGCATGCCGCCCGATAATTCACGCGGATAGGCGTTTTCGAAACCGTCCAGGCCGATAAGGTCAATGGCCGCCAGCGCACGCTTTCTGCGTTCCGCTTTTTCCACGCCCAGCGCTTCAAGCCCGGCTTCTACGTTCTGTAGCACCGTTAACCAGGGAAACAGCGCAAAGGTCTGGAACACCATCGCCACGCCTTTGGCGGGGCCGTTCAGCGGTGCGCCCAGGTAGTCAACGGAACCCGAGCCGGGCGTAATCAGACCAGAAATAATGCGCAGCAGTGTCGATTTTCCCGAACCAGAGCGGCCCAGCAGCCCCACTATCTCGCCTTCATGCAGAGTCAGATTGACGTCATCCAGAATCAGCACTTCACCGTGCGCTTTATCGTAACCGTGCTTAATGTCTTTTACCGTCAGGACCGCCTGGCGACCGTCCGTTTTTTTGGTCGACACGTCTGCATGGTGTGTGGGTTGATTGTTTAACATCTCGGGTCCCTTAATTAGCACGGAATTTTGATTCAGCGTAGACGTACAGCGGCCGCCACAGCAGACGGTTGAACAAGGTGACAAACAACGACATCACGGCGATACCAAGAATAATCCTCGGGAAGTCCCCAGCGGCCGTGGTTTGCGCGATATACGCCCCCAGGCCGTGGGCGGTGACCTGCGTATTTCCCCATTGTACAAATTCGGACACGATGCTGGCGTTCCAGGCTCCGCCGGAAGCGGTAATGGCACCGGTAATGTAGTAGGGGAAAATGCCGGGCAGCATCACCTGACGCCACCACTGCCAGCCGCGAATATGAAAGTTTGCGGCAGCCTCTTTGTAATCATTGGGAAAGGCGGTGGTGCCCGCCACGACGTTAAACAGGATGTACCACTGCGTACCAAGCACAATAAGCGGAGACAGCCAGATATCCGGATTCAGCCTGAAGTGCACAATCATAATGACGAACACCGGAAACATCAGGTTGGCCGGGAACGCCGCCAGGAACTGGGCAACCGGCTGAATTTTTCCGGCCAGTGCAGGACGCAGGCCAATCATCACGCCCAGCGGCACCCAAATCAGCGATGAAATCAGAATCAACACGGTGACGCGCAGAAGTGTAATCAGCCCCAGGCCGAAGACATGTTTCACGTCCGCCAGCGTGACACCGATTTGCACATAGGTAATAACCCGCCAGACCACATACAGGGTCAGTAAAATGACGAAGGCGCCCCAGATAAAGTCACCCAGACGCGAGCGGGATTCCGTGCTGCTTTCGGCCCGGACCGACCTGGAGGCAGGCCAGCGCCACGAGATACGCGCCAGCGCAGACAGCAGCAGGCGCAGCGGCGTAAAGATCTGGTGAATCAGGCGCGTACGGCGCATCAGATCACGCACCCATGAGGTCGGCGCACTCCCCGAACGTGTGTTTTCCATGCGGAACTTATCCGCCCAGGCCACCAGCGGCCTGAACAACAGCTGATCATAAGCCAGAATCACGATCACCATGGTAAGCAGCACCCAGCCCACCGCATGGATATCTTTATGCAGAATCGCCTGTGCCAGATAGCCGCCCACGCCGGGTAAGGTAAAGGTGTTGTTACCCACCGTGATCGCCTCTGAGGCGACAATAAAGAACCAGCCCCCCGACATCGACATCATCATATTCCACACCAGTCCCGGCACGGCGAAAGGCGCATCCAGCTTCCAGAAACGTTGCCAGCCGGTCAGATGAAAGCCACGTGAGACTTCCACCAAATCGGCCGGTACGGTACGTAGCGACTGGTAAAAGCTAAAGGTCATGTTCCAGGCCTGACTGGTAAACAGGGCAAATATCGCCGCCAGTTCTACACCCAGCACCTGCCCGGGAAACAGGGCAATAAAAAAGGTCACGGTAAAAGAGATATAACCCAGCACCGGCACGGACTGCAGGATATCCAGAATGGGCACTAACACCTTTTCTGCCCGGCGACTTTTGGCCGCCAGCGTGCCGTAGATCAGGCTGAACACCAGTGAAGCCAGCATCGCCACCAACATCCGCAGCGTGGTGCGCATGGCATATTCCGGCAGATTAGTCGGATCAAGGGAGATGGCCTGGGTTTTCAGGCTGTCAATCGGCATCAGCGTTTGATGAAAGCCCACCGCCACCATTGCAATCAGGCAAATAATCAGGGGAAATGCCACGGCATCCCAGACGTTTGGCAGCAACCGTCTGTTAGCCGCCAGCATGGTGAATCGGAAGTTCATGAGCCCTCTCTTCTTTTCATCACGGAGCGACTGAAGTATTTGAGGTGAGGGATTATCAGTCAGGATTATTAAACGTATGCTCACCTGATAGCGGGGTTTTTATTAATTTTTTATGAAAGCCCAGTCCCGGTTTTTGCTGGCACGCGCAATGCTGTCCTTTTCTTAATACAAACAGACTGAATGATGTGGCAAAGGCCCCAACAATTTACGCCCATGCCTTACGCGACAAAGGCATCCTCGGCGCGTAAAACCCACGACATAATCACAGTTTGCTCTGTTTTTTGATGCCAGTGGTTGCTGAGACTGAGGGTTTAAAATATAAACCTTTTTAATATTTTTTGTACAGGCGCATGCGACAGGTTCTGGCAGCAAGCCATCTCTGTCTTGATAATCCATTTACTTAACGAATCGATTATTAAGACTGTTCTTAATCTCTCACCTTTCGCTGCGCTTTACTCTTTAACGGCACTAACCTGCCTTTCATTATCAGGGAGTGATCGAATGGCCTTACCACAACCGTATTCAAATTCTCTTCCGGATTACGGCGTGGGCCGACGGATGGGGCTGGTGTCAGCTGATGACATTGATTTTAACGCACTGGCGAATCGTCTGGATTGCCTGCGGGACTTTAGCCAGGTCGGTATCATCTATTCTGACGGCCCACAGCAATGGCTGGTCCGGCCTTCGCGTTATGACGCGCAAGCCAGCAAAAGTCGTGTTAGCCATGTAGTAATAACGAAGGTCAATGCTATAAATCCTCAGGTTGCCACTAAGGCGCTGACGGAAACACTTAGTAAGCCTTCGCTGGCTGGCGAGATGACATCGACGATATTTTCATGTGGTGCTTTAATTATTACGGGATTTCTTGCGATAGGTTATGCCGTTGCCGTACCTTTGACAGCAGGAGCATCGGGTATTGTAGCAGGCATGATTATCGCAGGGGGTTTAGCGACAGGTATGCAGTGCGCCATCGGTAGCGCGCGATTATATGCTATCTACGAAGGTCAGGAAGACTATATCGCGTGGATTGATTCACAGTCATGGTATGTTGCAACAACGACCGCGCTGGATGTTATATCGCTTGCCGGAGCGGGTGCCGGTCTAAAAAGCGCGATCGAAACGTATAAGGTGATGAAAGCGTCCTCTTCTGCAAAGGCTATCAACTGGCTTAAAACGTTAAGTCGCGCTGAGCGAAAAAGAATTACAGAGGAAATCATCCGCGCGCAAAACCCCGGAATTTCAAATGGCAGTATCAGGGCAGCCATGAAAGCAGGTGTGTACCCTAAACGTTATCCGGCCGAGGCTATACAAAAATCTCTTCAGCGTGAATTAACGTCTGCACTGGTGAATTCATCGGCGTTTGCTGGAAGCGCATTGACAGGCACGCTAAAAAACCCGCAAAACATTGTCCAGTCCGGGAAGTATATCATCGGCGTCATTCAGTCACTTCCCTCTACATAAGTTGTCAAAATGAAATACATTAATAAAACAATCAAGCTCAGCGAAAAAACGAACAAAGAAATAAATATTAGTGGCGTTGATGAGCTGGAGCATATTAAAGATGACATGAAAGAAAAAATGGGTATGCCAATCGGATTACATACTTTTGGCACCCCCTTAGTCATCAGTATGGTGCTGACGTTGATCAGCTTCTCCCTGCCTCAGTTTTCATTATGGTTATTCATCTATGACCTGATGGGGTGGCAAAAACACGCTGTCTTTATCGGTATAATTGCCGCAGCATTTATCTATGTCCTGGTCTTGTTTACAACAATGATGCTGGTTTCACGCGGAATATATTTGGCACTAAGAGCTTATATTTCCATCCTGTTTTTGGTATTAATGACTGCTTTAGTGTTTCTCTTTCTCACCATGGTTTCATCAATGAGTGGCAATAATAATTATTCGCTATCTTTTGCAGGTGCATTATTAAGCACTGCGTTAAGTCTGACCGCTCTCAAGTGCCTTAACAGTCAAATGTTTTATAAGTCCTGCGCTTTTATGCTTCATAATCGGGCCTGGCGAAAGCAACTGGAACTAAAAAGGAAAACAACCTCTTTTAAATAGACTAAAAAAGTGGCCTGGTTCGGCTCATAAGGTCGGTGCACCACTACAATCGCCGCACTTGATATCATCTGGTTCAGGAGCAGGTTTAAAAAGCGTTGATAAAACGCATAAGGTTCTGAAGGCAACGACGTCTTCTGAAAACCTGATTAACTGGCTTAAAACACTAAGTAGAGCTGAACGCAGACGTATTACTGAGGAAACAATACGGCAACAAAATCCTGGCATCTCAAACGGCGGTATTAAAGCGGCTATAAAAGCAGGGAATTATCCTAAACGATATCCTTCTGATGCCTTGCAAAAATCACTTCAGCGGGAGTTGGCCACAGCCTTTGTTAACAGCTCTGCGTTTATGGGGAGTGCGCTTACAGGTACAATAAGGAACCCTCACACTATCCCGCAGTCCGGGAAGTATTTGACTGAGGTCGTTCAGTCTTTTTCAGTAAATTAATTAGTTAATTAAATCATGCTAATGCAACTTAAAAGAACGCTTGAACTTAGTAAAATGGTTAATGAAAAAATGTCTACGGATGACGCCGATGAACTCGAACAGCTCAAAGATAACATGAAGGATTTGATGGTCTCGCCTATAGGATGGCATACTATGGGCATCCCATTGCTGATCAGTTTTGTTCTCTCTCTTCTGGCTTTTACTGTCCCTCAAACCTCTATATGGGAAACTGTTTTTTCTCTTATGGCATGGCCTGATAAAGCGTTGTCAGGAGGCGTCATTGTTACTGGTTTTATCTATTGCTTAGTCATGTTCCCCTCATTAACATTAATCGCTCGTGGAAACCATACCGCCCTAAAAACATACATTAACCTCATATATTTCACATTAGCGGTAGTGGCAATCTATTTCTTAAAAACGCTAATTTCCGCGCTATTCGGCGGTTCTTTTACAACCTTTACTTTAATTTCATCCTGTATCGGCATGGTATTTGTTCTTGTTGCGTTATCGTGCCTTAACAGTCATCTTTTTTTCAAAAGTAATGCGTTTTATTTGCACAACCGCGTCTGGCGAAAGCAACTCAAGCTCAGAAATAAAACGCATTCAAAATAGTCTTTTAAAACCTCAATAAAAACCCGTGGTAACCATGGGTTTTATCATCTTACAGAATTTCCCACAGCGATTATCCAGACGGTTCTGACAAAACTGTCACATCCACATCGTTTGAATGACGTTTCCTTGTAGAAGATAAAGAAAGTTATTTGTTTTATTTAATTGAGCCACTAAATCCTTTCGCACACGCTTTTAACGATAATGCCCATTTTACATCAGACAGAAATTCTCAAGCCTGTTTTATACAACTCATCGCAACAGGCCTTTTTTTTGTAACAGAACTCGTAATTAATGTTGCTCATACAAGCCCGGACTCGCATAAAAATCAGACATACCTCACCCTTTAAAATAAAAAATCAAAACAACGTTTCATTTTTAATTGAAAGTCATTGGTGTGCCGAATAGGATGCGTGCAACTGGAATCAATAAGCCATTTATTACGTATTGCATTTACTATTCTATTTAACGGGAGATAAACGTGGATATCAGACAAAGCATTCACAGCGCGCACGCCAACACGCTGGATACACAAGGCCTTCGCGATGAGTTCTTAATCGAGAAAATCTTTGTCCCGGATGATTACACTCTGACTTACAGCCATATCGATCGCATTATTGTCGGCGGGATTATGCCTGTCACACGGACTGTCGCGATTAACAATGAGGTGGCGAAGCAACTGGGCGTCAGTGACTTCCTGGAACGCCGTGAACTGGGCATGATTAATATTGGCGGTCCCGGTAAAGTTACCGTGGATGGCGACGACTATGAGATTGGTCATCGCGAGGCGCTGTATATCGGCAAAGGCAGCAAAACGGTCGTGTACGCCAGTCTGGATCCACACCAGCCTGCAAAGTTTTATTTTAACTGCGCGCCAGCCCATAAAACCTTACCCATTCGTAAAGTCACGGCAGCGGATGCGGCCTCGGTCACGCTGGGCGATCCGCTGTCCAGCAATCGCCGAACTATCCATAAGTACCTTGTCCCCGAGGTAGTGGAAACCTGCCAGCTCAGCATGGGGCTGACCCAGCTCGAACCCGGCAATCTCTGGAACACCATGCCCTGTCATACCCACGCGCGCCGCATGGAAGTCTACCTTTACTTTGCTATAGCTGATGACGCCTGCGTGTTCCATATGATGGGAGAACCCCAGGAAACGCGTCATATCGTGATCCATAACGAACAGGCGGTGATCTCACCCAGCTGGTCTGTTCACTCAGGTGTGGGGACGCGTGCTTACAGCTTTATCTGGGGCACCGTTGGTGAAAATCAGGTGTTTGATGACATGGACCACGTCGCAGTCAACGATCTGCGCTAACCCATGGCGGCATGATGCAGTAAGCACAAGGCGATACGCCTGAAAGGAATCATTATGATACTGAACACATTTTCTCTACACGGTAACGTCGCGGTGGTCACGGGTTGCAACACCGGCCTGGGCCAGGGAATGGCGATAGGTCTGGCGGAGGCAGGCTGCGACATCGTAGGCATTAACCAGGTTGAGCCCGATGAAACCCAGGCGCGTGTTACCGCACTGGGGCGACGTTTCCTGAGCCTGAAAGCCGACCTGCGCAAGATTGACGCGATCCCTGCCTTGCTGGACAGCGCGGTTGCCCACTTTGGTCGTATCGATATCCTGGTCAACAACGCCGGACTGATTCGCCGTGAGGATGCCATCAACTTCAGTGAACAAGACTGGGATGATGTGATGGACCTGAATATTAAGAGTCTGTTCTTTATGTCTCAGGCCGTGGCCCGACACTTTATCGCACAGGGCAGCGGCGGCAAAATCATCAATATTGCCTCAATGCTGTCGTTTCAGGGTGGGATCCGTGTTCCGTCCTATACAGCATCAAAGAGCGGCGTCATGGGCATCACGCGGTTACTGGCAAACGAGTGGGCCAAATACCGGATTAACGTGAATGCTATCGCACCGGGCTATATGGCTACCGATAACACGCAGCAACTCCGGGCCGATGCGCAGCGTAATGCTGACATTCTGAATCGCATTCCGGCCGGGCGCTGGGGACAGCCGGACGATGTCATGGGGCCAGTGGTGTTTCTCGCCTCGCCAGCATCCGACTATATCAATGGTTATACCCTGGCCGTGGATGGCGGCTGGCTGGCACGTTAACCAGCATACGCTCATCGCCATCTGTGTGGCGGTGTTATTACGCATCACTGATACTCAGCGCGGAAATTATATTCGGGCCCTTGTTACGCGTTATTTAAATGTCAAGGATTAAACAACACAGTTTATATCGGTGTTAAATCGTCGCGCGTAAAAACGGGTAAGGTTCGCACCACGTAATAATGGCATCAATAAAAGAGGACGCTGTTTTTTACCTTAAACGTTTACGCCTTTTGGGCGGGCAGCATTAAACACGGCCATTTGAAGCTGACGATTATCGCGTAAACCGCGAGGGCCAGGCATGAAAAATAATCACCATGGAATAATGATAAAACACAGGAATAACAATGACTACGCAATCTATTGAGCATCAACTCAATCTGTTACTGACGGGCTTTACACAGCTAAAAGACGAAGGACGATTTAACGAACCCAATATTGATGGCACCGCGGGAGATTATATTTCCTTCGCCAACTGGGAATGGCCGCAGGGGGTGGGATTATTTGGCCTCGTCCGGTTATGGGAACTCACGCAACGCAAAGATATTTACCAGCTTATTGAGACCTGGTTCCAGAATAATATTCAGAAAGGCCTGCCGCCCTTAAATATTAATACCACGGCACCGATGCTGCCGCTGTCGCTGCTGTGGGCTCACAATCGTGATCCTCAGTATCAAGCGGTGCTGGATCACTGGGCCAACAGGGTAATGACCGCGCTGCCGCGTACGCCGGAGGACGGGTTTCAGCACGTCGTGTCCGACGGCATTAATCCCATGGAAATCTGGGATGATACGCTGTTTATGGTGGTGCTGTTTCTTGGCCACTACGGCATGGCCGCCGGGCGACAGGAACTGGTGGAGGAAGCCGTGCGTCAGTTTTTACTGCATGCCCGCTATCTTAACGATCCGCAAACCGGTTTATGGTTTCACGGCTGGAGCTTCGCCGAGAAGAATAATTTTGCTCACGCCCGCTGGGCGCGCGGCAATGCCTGGATCACCGTTGGCATTATTGAGTTTCTGGAACTGACCGCGCTTCGCGGTGGCGTACGTGACTATCTGTTGGCGTGCCTGAAAACGCAGGTGAATACCCTCATCGATCTGCAATCCCCGCAGGGCGCGTGGCACACCCTACTCGATCATCCCGACAGCTACGAAGAAATCTCGGCCACGGCCGGGTTTGGCTATGGGCTGTTAAAAGGCGCGCGTCTGGGCTATGGCGATGACCGTTGGTTACAGGCAGGGTTGCGCGCGCTGGAAGCCGTGCAGCGAAATATTGATGACGAGGGCACCGTGCACAATGTGTCTTATGGCACCCGCATGGGAAGAACCCTGCAATTTTATAAAGACATTCCGCTTCAGCCGACCGGCTACGGTCAGGCGCTGGCCATCTTATGCCTGACCGAAGGGTTAAGGCACACCCAAAAATAATAATAACGCTGACACCAGGAGAATCGAATTATGACGCAGACAACCTATTGTCACTTTCCGCTGCAACAACGAGATGCTGTGCGCTACTGGCAGCTCTCGGCAGTGGCTTCACAACCCTATGACGTGGACGATGTTCCCATGTCGGGCGAGATGGATCCTTTTTTCTTTCTGAGCAAACATAAAAACTTTATTCCGCATACCTATCCCTGCCGTACTGAATTTCAAAAACAGTTCGCTGGCAAAAAACCCTGTCCGTTTGGCGACTGTACGCTGACAAACTGGTGGTTTCCTTTTGGGTCCGATCGGGTCGATTTGTCGGGGTTTTGGTTTCGCGCCACCCGCATTGGCGCACAGGCCGAAACCGCTCTGGTCGCAGCCGCGCCCGGCAGCCGTCGTTTTCGCCTGACCACCTGTGGCGCAGCACTGGTCACCCTGAACGGCGAGGAGGTTGCCTGGCTGGCCGATTATCAGCGCAACCTGGAAAGCCAGGTTGAATTTACGCTTAACCTTCAGGCCGGGTTAAATACGCTTCGCATCTGGTTTGACGATCTGGCCGAACGCGATGTCCGCTTCTTTTTCCAGCTGGATTACGTCGAGGGGGATCCGCTTCAGGTTGCGCTGGCGGTGCCGGCGGAGGCAGAACAGGTACGGCATATGGAGTCGATGCTGGAAGGGATGGCATTTGAACAACCGACTTATACGCAGGGGCCGGTTCGCCTGTGTTTCCCGTCCCCTGCGACAGACACTTTCGACCTGAACGTTTTGGTTTCCGGCGATTTTATTTCGCTGGATGAGCCGGTGCGGCTTCGTACCGTTCTGGAGAAAGGCGAAGGGGCCGTCACGCTCGCCGAGAGCGACACATTGCCCGCCGATTTTCGCCGTTTTGCTGTCAGCCTGAAAAAAGGCGCTTTCCACATCACCCGCACGCTGGGCGTCGAAATCTGCCACGCTGAACGCCAGGCGCAGGTGCCTGACACTTTGGCAGCCAGGGCAGAAGAAGCCCTGAGGCACGTTGCGCTGCACGGCGAGTACAGCAGTGTAAAAGCGCTGGCACGCTTAGCCTGCGGGATGGATGACGCGGAAACCCAGTCGATGCTGGAAGGCGTTCTGCCTTCCGTTGAAGCCTGTCACGACTGCGCCGACTTTACCCTGGTGCCGCTGCTCTGGTGCCGGATCCAGTGGGCCGATCGCCTGGCCAGCGCCACACGGGAAAAAATCGATCGGGCCATTTTAGGCTTCCGCTACTGGATGGATGAACCGGGTAATGACGTGCAGTGGTACTTCTCAGAAAATCATGCCCTTCTGTTTCATACCGCCGCATACCTGGCAGGCAGCGCCTTTCCTGACGCGACGTTTATCCGATCTGGGCGAACGGGCCGTGAGCAGGCCGCAGCCGGTCTGGCGCGCGTGCGGGCCTGGCTCGATCATTTCGAGCAGTGCGAGATGGCCGAGTGGAATTCAGCACCGTACTTCCCGATAGACCTGAAAGGTCTGAGCGCCCTTGCCGCCCTGGCAGAAGATGCGGACATCGTGACGCGCAGCCAGCGGGCCATATTGCGCCTGCTGGAGCAGCTCGCCCGCTCATCACATCAGGGCATGCTGACCGCCTCGCAGGGACGTTCCTATGAGCACACGCTGTGCGCAGGCCGCTCGCTGGAGCTGTCGGCGATCTCTCGCCTGCTGTGGGGAAAAGGTTACTACGGCTGCCGCTTCCATGCCCTGCCGCAGCTGGCCCTGCTGTTGCAGCAGAAAAAATTACCCCTTCCGCCCGGCCAGGCAAAGGTCGCCTGCTGGCAGGGTGACACCGCGCAGGAATGGTATTTTGCTCAGGGGAAAAACCGCATTGCCCGCCTTTATCACTATAAAACCCGCCACGCGGCTATGGGTTCGCTTGCCGGTTACCGCTGGGGCGAGTGGGGTTATCAGGAAACCCCGATTCATTTAAGGATTGGCGACGTGCCTGAGGCACAAATCTGGATCAATCATCCGGGCGAAAAGCTGCACGGCGGTTTTGGTCGCCCTTCGTACTGGGGAGGATGTGGCACATTGCCGCGCGTTCAGCAATATCGTGGCCTGGCCATCGTGATGTTCAACGTTCATGACGATCAGCCCGATTTTACCCATGCCTGGCTGCCGCAGCGCTATTTCGATGAGATGCGCGTCTGTGAGCAACGCATTTTGCTCCGCAGCGGTAACGGCATGGTGCAGATTTCGGGCAACCAGCCTTTCCGGCTGACAACCCGCGGTCCCGCGCAGCACTGTGAAGCCCGCTTAGCGGGAAAAGAGACCTGCTGGCTAATTCGTCTGAATGACGATCCGCAACTCAGCACGTTGGAAGAATTTGACTCGCGCTTCGCCCAGATTAGTGTCGAAAAGCGTGAGGACGGCACGATTTGCGTGAACGATCCCCTTTACGGCGACGTGTTCTTCCAGCCGAATGGTTGTGTCTTTGGCCAAGGCCGGTTGCTGGATCCTGACAGCTGGACCCTTGCGGGGGAAAGCCATGAACTGGAATTGCCTTCGGGCGCCCACGCTTAAGCTGAGAATGCGCAGGCCCGGCGGCTGCCAGGCCTGCGCGGCCACGTAAAGGACAGGAAGCTCAGCGCCAGAAGATTTTTCTCTGGCGCTGCAAACGGATGGGCCTGTATGCCGCTGACAGGTTGCGTTCCGTCTGCGTGGTCCCTGTTTTTTGGGATGGCGTTCAGCTCTGTAATTTCCTCAGGCAGCGATCCATGGCACTGACCACCCAGTCGATATCGTGCGTCTGGAAACAGAGCGGTGGGCGGATTTTCAGCACGTTACCGTATGGCCCGGCAACGGAGGTCAGTACAAAGGCCTCACGTAACGCCTCCACCAGATCGAGTGCCAGACGTTTGTCAGGCGCTTTGCTTTCTCTGTCCTTCACCAGCTCAAAGCCGATAAACAGCCCTGCCCCACGGACTTCACCGATGCACGGATACGTTGCCTGCAGGGATTGCAGCGCCGCCAGCAGTGCAGCGCCGGTTTTGAGGCTGTGCGCCTGAAGTGCTTCCTGTTCAATGACATCCATCACCGCGTGCGCCGCCGCCATGGAGACCGGGTTACCACCAAAGGTATTAAAGTAAGGTAGCGCATCGCTAAACGCCGCCATGACTGGCGCTTTCGCCATCAGCCCCGAGACCGGAATGCCGTTCCCCATCGGTTTGCCGGTAGTCACGACATCCGGAATCACGCCGTGTCGGGCAAAGCCCCAGAACGCCTCGCCGGTGCGGGCAAAGCCAGGCTGCACTTCATCGGCAATAAAAATGCCGCCATTCTGATGCACCACATCAATCGCCGGTTTTAAAAAGCCGGGCTGACCGGGTAAAACGCCGTCTGACGAGAAAATCGAGTCGGCCAGGAACCCCGCAAATTTAATGCCGTGCGCAGCCATATCATCGATTTGCTTCTGAATTTCCTGCGCAAACCAGGCACCCTGATCCGCCGTCTGAATGCGATAAAAGTCAGGCGGGGCCACCAGCCGTGTATGCGGTGATAACGGCTGACCGCTGCCCAGCGCGGGCGAAACGCCGGAGGTAAGCGCACTGGTGCCGTGATAGGCTTCTTTGGACACGATGATGCCCGTACCACCGCTCCAGCACTGGGCAATGCGTATCGCCAGATCGTTTGCCTCGGATCCGGTACACATATACATGGCCCGATCGATCTCGGCCGGCATCGTGGCCAGAATGCGATCGCTGTACGCAAGGATCGATTCATGCAGATAGCGCGTATGGGTGTTTAATTGCATCATCTGTTTATGTACGGCATCCACGACCGCCGGATGACAGTGACCAATACTGGCAACGTTGTTATACATATCCAGATACTGATTGCCCGCCTTATCCCACAGATACTGGCCCTTTCCGCGCACCAGATGCACCGGATTGCGGTAAAACAGCCGATAGGACTCGCCCAGTACCTGACTGCGCTTATCGGTCAGTTGTCGAATGTCCGGTGCCAGCGTTTCCGCGTTTTCAGCACGAAAGCTGTTGGTATCCATTATGGTTGAACGTACCGTCATCGTGACTCCTTGGTCTTTGTGCTGCCCGACGGCGCGTTACGCACCGCCAGACGGGTATAAACGTTAATCGGTTTCTGCGGCAACAGAGCGCTGCGCGACAGCACCGCGGCGGGAGTGCGTGGTCAGGAAGTAGAGATAGCCCGCTACCATAAAACCCACAAACAGCGCGCCGATCTGCGGGTTAAACCACAGCATCGCGATCAGGCAGATCACCGAGCCACACAGGGCGATGGCGGGGATCACCGGATAACCCGGTGCACGGTAGCTACGTGCCAGTGTCGGATCCGTGCGACGCAGTTTAAACAGGCTCAGCATACTCATGATGTACATGACGATCGCCCCAAACACCGACATGGTGATCATCGCGGCGGTCAGACTCATTCCCTGAAAGCTGATGCCATCAGAGAAAATGGCAACAATGCCGACCACACCGCCCGCCAGGATCGCCCGGTGCGGTGTATTAAAGCGCGACAGTTTTGCCAGTGAAGGCGGCAGATAACCTTCCCGCGCCAGCGCAAAGAACTGACGCGAATAGCCCATGATAATGCCGTGGAAACTGGCAATCAGGCCGAACAGGCCAATCCACACCAGCATGTGCATCCAGCGTGAATCGTTACCGACCAGCATTTTCATGGCCTGCGGCAGCGGATCGTTAATGCCTGACAGCGTACGCCAGTCACCTGCCCCTCCGGCAAACACCATGACACCCATCGCCAGCACCACCAGCGTTAAAATACCGCTGATGTAGGCGCGGGGAATGGTCCGGCGTGGGTCTTTTGCCTCTTCGGCCGCCATGGCAACGCCTTCAATGGCAAGGAAAAACCAGATGGCAAAAGGAATGGCGGCAAACATCCCGGATACCGAGGCCAGAGAGAACGTATCCTGCCCTGCCCAGCCATGGGCGACAAAATTCGTCAGGCTGAAGCCCGGCGCGACCACGCCCATAAACACCAGCAGTTCAATCACCGCCAGCAGCGTCACCAGCAGCTCAAAGGTTGCCGCAATGCTGACGCCGATGATGTTCAGTCCCATAAAGATCAGGTAGGCACAGACCGCAATGAGCTTAGGATTCACTTCCGGAAACTGCACATTGAGGTAGGCGCCTATCGCCATAGCAATGGCCGGGGGCGCAAACACAAACTCGATTAAGGTGGCAATGCCCGCAATCAGCCCGCCGGTATCACCGAAAGCACGGCGACTGTAGGCAAACGGTCCTCCGGCCTGCGGAATGGCGGTCGTCAGTTCGGTAAAGCTGAAGATAAAACAGGTGTACATGGCGGCGACAAAAAACGTCGTGACCAGAAAACCCAGCGTACCCGCGGCTCCCCAGCCATAGCTCCAGCCGAAATATTCTCCCGATATAACCAGTCCCACAGCGATGCCCCAGAGTTGCAGGGTACCAAGGGTGGGTTTCAGTTTCTCTTTCATCACTGCGTTCCCCGTCTGTGTAAAGTGAAAAGGCGATGCCTAAAAAGCTGACGGGTAGATGATGGACACAGCCGCAACAGAAAAACTTGACCGCAGAAAACAGAAACACGTCGGCTGGGGTCAAGTTGACCCGGCTCGGGTTGTGACGCCTCTGCCGAAGTCAATTTTTGCCTGCTCTCAGGTCAAGCGCGCCAGGCCGGTTCAGCGCCATGCTGCCTCCACACGCAGAGAAAGGGAGACAGACATGAGCATTAAGCAATATGACACCTTAACGAACGACAGCATTCTTCAGCTTGCCCACCAGGCGTTGCAGGCGTATCCGGCCTGTTTGCATGCAGAGGTCAAACTTCTGTGCCGTTCCGAGAACGCCACCCTGTCTGTCAGCACGCCGCAGGGCCGGTACGCGTTACGTATTCACCGCGGCGATTACCACGCTAAGCAGGATATTGAAAGCGAGCTGCACTGGCTGGATGCGCTTCAGGCCGCAGACATCTGCGTGCCGGTGGCGGTGCGCGACGGGCACGATAACCGCATTCAGACGCTGCCGCTGCCGGACGGCAGTGAACGCTATGCTGTGCTGTTTCACTGGATCGAGGGCGATATGCTCACCGATGCGGTCGATCCGGCCGCCTTTCGCCAGTTAGGCCGTATCACCGCGCAGCTCCACCACCACAGTCGGCGCTGGCAAAAGCCACAAACCTTTCGCCGTATCGTCTGGGATCATCACACGATGGTTTCCCCCACAGGTCACTGGGGTGACTGGCGCGATGTGGCCGGTTTAGCGCCATCACAACATGGCGTGATCGAAGAAACGCTGTCGCATGTCGGCCGTGAGATGGCAGCGTTTGGCCAGTCGCCCGACCGCTATGGTCTGATTCACGCCGACCTGCGCCTGACCAATCTGCTGGTACACAAAGGCGAAACGCGGGTCATTGATTTTGATGACTGCGGAATGGGCTGGTATCTGCACGATCTTGCCGCTGCGATCAGCTTTGTCGAACACCATCCCAGCGCCCCACAGTGGGTGGAAAACTGGCTAAACGGCTACGAACAGGTGGCGCACGTTAGCGATGAAGAGCTGGCGATGATCCCGTCCATGCTGATTCAGCGCCGCATTCAGCTGACCGCCTGGGTCGCTTCCCATCGCGAAACAGAAATGGCGCGCAGCCTGGGCGACGGTTGGGCGAACGACACGGTACGCCTGTTCCACCGCTATCTCGAAGGGGCCCGATTGCCGATTGGCGTCTAGCGCACTCTGGCGGTGCCTGAATGACAGATCGCGGTGCAATCTTCACGGGGGCGATGCTAAGTGCCTGTTAACTGGTGCCTGACGGCTGGTATGTTTCTTGCAGAAGCTAACGATGTTCAGTTGCAGGCGGAAAATATCATGACCAGCAGATTTCCAGAGGCCGCCATAACGGCCATGTCCAGCGCGGGTAGCAGTCACCGTGGCGTCCTGTCGGCCGCCGCGACGGGACTGGGTGATTTCATTAACGCCCAGGGTGGCGATGTGGATCGTATTTTCGGCATCAGCGGGATCGATCCGGATACGCTCGCCTGCCCGACGCTGAGCCTGGACCTGGTCAATTACTGTCGGGTGCTGGAAGAAGCGGCCAGCCAGGCGGGCGTGGACAACTTCGGTTTACAGTATGGTCATCAGTTCCGGCCACAGTCTCTGGGCCTGATTGGCTATATTGGCCTGTGCTCGGCCACGCTGGAACAGGCGCTGCAAAACGTGGTCAATGCCTTTCCCTACCATCAACACAACACCTGTATTCGTCTGACGGAGCGCAGCGACTGCTGGCAGCTGGATTATCAGGTGCGTCACGGCGCGATTCTGCAGCGCCGTCAGGATGCAGAACTGACGTTAGGCATGTTTCTTAACCTGATTCGCCACGCGGCAGGACGCCACTGGGCACCGCGTGAAGTGCATTTCGAGCATCCGCGCCCTGAGCACTGGCACGAACACTGTAAAGTCTTTGATGCGCCGGTCTATTTCGATCAGCCCTTTAACTCGATGATCATCGCCAAAACGGATCTGGGCCGCAAAATGCCGGATCACGATCCCATGCTGCTGCTGGTGATGCAGGATGCGATCCGTCGGCTCAGCCCACCCGTCATCATTCAGGATACCGTTAATCAAACCCGCACCGACATTCACCTTCAGCTACTCAATGGCGAACCCTCACTGGACATTATCGCCGAAAAACAGGGACTGTCTGCCTGGTCGTTACAGCGGCGACTGCGCGATGAGCAAACCAGTTTTTCCGCCCTGGTCGACAGCGTCCGCAAAGAGATGGCGACGCATTACCTGAAACAACACCATCTGTCGGTCTCTGAAATGGCCTTGCTGTTGGGCTATTCTGAAGTCAGCGCCTTCTCACGCGCCTTTCGCCGCTGGTTCGGTTGTAGCCCACGCGACTGCCGTAAATCGCAGGGCACGGTTTTTCTTTGACAGCATCAGGCTGTCTGGCCAACGCATTATGCGGGCCTTTCTTACTGAAGAAAGAAAGCCCGGTATGAATTATCGCTGAGCGGTTACGTGAGCGTATCGAATAAAAACGCCTCAAACAAATAGCCCTGAAATGCCGCAGCGTGCGGTCTGGCGAATTCGAAGTGTTGCGCCGTTTCGACGCCTTCTACAATAATAAATTCACAATAGTGTTTAATTTCCGCCAGCGTGGCTTGCCAGACGGGGCTGTTTTGATGCCGCCAGAAAAAATGCTTATCCATTTTCACGGCTTCATACATTCCACGCTGTAAACAGGGAAAGTGGGAAGCCGCACTGCCAAAATCATCCAGCCATAACGTGTATTTATTATGTAGTTCCCGGAGTAAGGGATTATTTAATCCCTGCGCAAGATCGGGAAAGTGTTCCGCGACTTCAATGCGAAGAAAAGAGTGCGCTGTGGCGAGCTCAACAATATCCCGTTCTTCCAGCAGCGCAAAAGCCATTTCCAGATCGACATTTACAGAACACAGCAACTGGTTTTCTTCAAAAAAATGACGCTTCTTATCGATTAAAGAAAGTTGTTCTCGTAACAGCTTTATTTTCTGTTGTTTATTTAATTTCGCAATATGAAAACAGGGGGTTCCCGGTGCGGCGAATCGCGTCAGAACTTCTACAGCAATTAATGTCGACGCGTTGTTAACGACAGGTTCAGCAATGAACCACCAGGCACGGTTGTTATTATCGAGATTGTGGATTTCCATTCCCATGCTCTGATTCAACGCGATGAAGTAGCCTGATTATTGATCGCTACAGACTATCAATCAAATGTTATTTATCGGGTTAAGCTATGATTTAACCTATCAAAATTAAAAGATTGATCGTTAATCCCTTGTTATTTAATAAGGTTTCAGGAATTAAAATCTTTATTTTATGCTGGCCCGGGTTGCGGAGCCTTTTACAACGCCTGCTGCATAAGGTATTGACCCGATTTCCTGCCCGCAGCTCAACGCGCCTGTATCCTTCGCGTGCTAAGAATCAAGCATTACAGACCAGTGAAAAATGGAGACAGTGAGGAAAAATAAAAAGGATAATATTGCCGCATCCGGTTAACGGGTAACTTAAATACATCAATACCGGTCATTTTGAAAAATGGCTGACGCAGGTTTTTCCCATACGGCGTTTGCAGCATTTACTATCGACATGGGCAGTGATTTTTTACTTACCTGACACGGCAAGCTGAAGAAATAAATAAAAACGCTTTTTAAAGAATGTGCAGGGTATTTCAGCGACGTTGTTTAGCGTCGCCGGGGAAGAATGCTGTGAATAACGGTGATTCCGTAAATGCTGCCCTGAATCACCGTCACAGGAAGGGATCGGGCCTGACTATGGCTGCTGCGGTTTAAACACCTGCTGCACAAATTCGATATACGCAGGTCGCCAGACATCCATCTCATGCCCCAACCCCGGATATTGAGTGTAATGGAATTTTACGCCCTGCTTTTCCAGCTCGGCTTTGAGTCCGGCAATGTCTTTGCCGGTCACGATGTCTTTATCGCCCACCGCCAGCGTAATGTTTTTCAGCTGCTTATTCACCGCCTGCGCCTGACTCAGCTGGCGTGTCACAGCCTCATTCGGCACCGTACTGGTGGTCACGCCGCTAAAGCTGGCCAGCCAGCCAAAGTCGTTCAGGTGCGTCATGCCTGACACCAGCGCCTGATAGCCGCCCTGAGACAGTCCGGCTATCGCCCGGTCTGCCGGTTTGCGACTGACGGTAAAGCGCTTTTCCACCTGCGGGATAATGTCCTGCATCAGTTCCTTATCGGCGGCGGCGGCATTGAGGGGATAAAAGTCTTTGCGACGGTCGGCTGGGGGAAAGTTTTCAGGAATGGCCTGCACGATGTCCGTTTCGGTATCAGGCACCACAACCAGCATCGGCGTAATTTTGCCTTCGGCCAGCAGGTTGTCCATGATCTGCGGCAGGCGGAGCTGCGAGATGGCGGACAGCCCGGTATCGCCAAAACCGTGATAGAAGTAGAGCACCGGTAACGGTTTACCGTCTGCCTTATAGCCCGGCGGTGCCCAGACAAAGACCTGACGTTCGGATTTCAGTGCGGTGGAATGATACGTCAGCGTCAGCACATCGCCGTGCGCCACGTTACGCTCATCCAGAATGCTGCCCGGCACCAGAATCATACTGGTGTTCACCTGGCGCTGCGGTTTGGTAAAGCGGCTGCCGGTATCCGGCGTGCGGAAACCATCCACATCAAAATAGTACTCATATAAATCGGGCTTCAGCGGCTCGCTGGTCCACGACCAGATGCCGGCACTGTCCTTTTTCATATCATGGGACTGCTGGCTCAGCGGCGTGGCCCCCGTGACCACAGCAACCTGCTTTGCGGCGGGCGCAAACAGGCGAAAGGTAATGGAGTGATCGGGATTCAGCGCGGTGATATAGCGGCTCACGGGGATGTGGGTATCCGGGGTTTGCGGTAACGGTGCGGCAAGCAGTGCGGGTCCATATCCCATCAGCAGGCTTCCGGCCACCAGGGATAAACAGGTTAATTTTTTCTTCATTTTGCGTCCCGATAATTGAATTGATCACGCGGTATTTATTACATTTTTTCTCCGGGAAGCGAGGTGATAGCGTCGCAAAAAGCGCAGGCTGTGATGAACGTCAAAGAATGGCGTTAACCTGCCGTCAGCCTCATCGGCGCGCGATCGCTCCGGCGCGTTGAGATGCTGTTCAGGCGCAAACCGGTAAGGTCATGACATCAACGGTTCGATGATGATTTGCGAGGCACTATGCATATTACCTACGAAAAACTGGCCGATCGGCATCTGAAAGAGATGTATGAAATCCGCTTCTCGGTGACGGAAAACCGGCTGCATGCTCACCAGATCCGCTACCTGCAGCGTGAGCAGGCGCTTGACGATATCCGCCAGGGCGGTGGCTGGATCGCCAACGTCGATGACGAGTATGTCGGTTACGGGCTGGGTATTTATGCGCCCGATCCGTTAATCGGTGGCCTGTTTATCAAGCCCGCGTTTCAGCGGCTCGGGATAGGTAGCCAACTGCTTGAAAACATCACGACTGGTTCAGACAACAACAGGCCCGGTCGATGATGTTGACCACCGACACAGGTTCCCCTGCTGAACGCTTTTATGAAAAACACGGCTGGCGCGCGGCGGGCACAGACGAATATGGCCAACGGATTATGCGCAAGCCCTGAACCCGGTGTTGCCTGCGCAAACCCCAGTTATCGCAGGCACACGTTGTGCCAGACCTTTGCCATCGGGTCTATCCACTTTTTTTACAACCGTCGTACAACAGCCCTGCACTTTTTTGCCCACTCATGCTTCATTACGGTTATTGTCGCAGCGTAAACACAGCACTCCCGATAAGGATTAAGAAACGATGCGTAAACTTCCCCTTTTTGTGGTCACGCTTGGCCTGTTAATGTCGGTTGCCTCTCAGGCACAGGCAGAAGGCTGCCTGAAAGGCGCGCTGGTCGGCGGCGTAGCCGGGCACCTTAAACACCATGCGGTTGCCGGTGCCGTGGCGGGCTGCGCGGCAGGACATTACCTGGCGAAGAAGCATAAAGACGAAGAGAGTAAGCAGAGCCATTAGCGGTTCAATGGGGTTGCCCCTGTGCAACCCCGCTAAGTTTTTAGCTACCTCACTGGTTTACACCATTGGCACCGCCTCGCCCGGACCGGGCAATCTGCCCATCGCTACTGCGGCCGTCAGGCCGGGCTGGTGCTGGCAACCGGCGTCATCTCAGGTTCCCAGTGCCGGGGCTTACTGAACGCCTTTGGCATCTCTGCCAGTTTGGTTTCCTAACACGGTTTTATTTTCTGGCTAAAACTACCCGGCGCGGCCTGTTTACTCTGGCTGGCGTCAAAAGCCCTGCGCAGCATCTTTCGCCCAGGCGACCTGGCGGCACGTCCCGCCCGTTCTCACACGCGTTTACGCGGCTACTATCTGCAAGGGCTGGGATTGCACCATACGAATCCCAAAGCCGCCCTGACCCGGTTCACCGTCACCAGCGTAGGCCTGACCCGCGGGCCCCACAGTGGCAGGGCTATGTTCTGGTTGCTATCTGCGCGCTAACCGGCGTGATGATATTTGGGTTGTATGCGTGGATTTTGCTTCGCAAACGGCGGAGACGTATCTCAATCGGGCGCGGCGCAGTTTTGATGTGATTTGTACGGGGTTTTATGCGTCGGTGGCGGTGGGGTTTTTGGTGTCATAGATACAAAAGATGTAGGTCTAACATAACCTCAATAAATACCATAAGGACAAATAAACTCCCTATACAATCATTTTTTACAATTAACTAAATATGAAGGAAAAGAACATACATCTGTAGATGCAATGCATAACTTAATAAATTCATAAAAAGATCAATGAAAATTCATGATAACCATAAATGCAGTTTAGCTTGGTCACTATTAAGCCATTTTTATAATGAAATTTTTAAGATGTTACTTATAAATGACGCAATAATTCATTGTGTCATAAAACAAACTATCTGATGAAGTAGCTCTCCTTCTTACATAACCCAAAGATAAAAACATTTAAAATCATTAAGTTATATTGATTTGACAACATTTTACAGACCTCCTGCGACGCAGCAATTTCAACCAACTTTCTCATAGAACACAGGCTTTCATATTACTTTTTTAAAAAAACAAGGAATGTTAGTGCGAATGTAAATTAACCTTTTTTTATCATTTACATCACATTTAGCAGTCTGATATGTTAAGAACAAGCAGGGATAAGTGAGAGAAATTTATTGATTCACTACCAACTAAGCATCAATTCTTTCAGGCACGGAGTCTGTAAATGCCATTTCAAGGTCGTATTTTTTCAAAATCAAGCATTCCGGTACTAGCTTTCGTTGCGTTATGCTTAATAGGCGGAACAACGTGGGCACTTCAGAAAACGGGTCTAAACAATAGCTTACCTTTGTGGTCTGCAGGTATGAGATTCCTGATTGCGGGAACAATAATTTTTTTATTTCAGTTTTTACGTCGTCAATTTCAATTAAATAAAAACTTAATAAAACTCGCTCTCGCAAATGGGTTATTTTATTTTGCGGTACCTTTTGGAACAGTTTACTGGGCCTCATCACATGTCCCAAGTGGTTTGGTTGCGGTGCTAGCTTCAAGTATTAGTGTTTATGCCTTGTTATTGAATCATTTCTTACGTGGTAAGCCAGCCTCATTCCGCCAAATACTTGGTGTAGCTTGTGCTGTAATAGGCATAATAATAGTTTTCAGCAACAGATTACATATTGAAAATAATAGCATTGGCATTCTTGCGATGGTATCAATACTATTTGCGATGGGAAGCTCAGCAGCAATAACATTAAAAGTCCAACGTCACATTAGCGAGTTACCATTTCTAAACTTTGTATCATTATCGATGCTTTGTGGTGGCGTATTACTATTGTCGGCCAGCCTAATTTTAGAAAGTGGCGTTAGAACCTTTTCAAGTACAAGTTTATATGCCCTCCTCTATCTTGCTTTAATTGGTTCTGTATTAGGGTTCTCCCTTAATATATTACTTTTGAAACACTGGCATATATCTAAAGCAACCTCTCATTTGTTTATATCTCCAGTCATAGCGCTTTACATCGGATATGTCTTTATGGACGAGATTATCACTACCAATGTCGGAATTGGAACGTCCATAGTGATTTTAGGTGTAATGTTAATTAATTTCCCTCCTTTTAGAAAAGGTTTGAAAGATGTCAAATGTTAGAAAGAACTTAGCTATCATATGTCAAAACAGGAAACTGCCTTTTGTTTTCGAAGAGGCGGAAAAATTAGGGATCGACATCACTTTTTTTACAACTCAGAAGAATGTGCTCCACCTTCCCTTCCTGCTGTAAAATATGCTGTACCTTTACCTCTGTTTAGCAATGAATCAGAAGCTTTAAAAATCATGGAGGAACAATATAAGAATCATCCCTTTGACGGCATATTGACACTCTTTGAGCCCGCTCTTAACTTCGCATCAAAAGTTGCAAAAAAATTAAAACTACCTTATTTACCTGAAAGTGTAATTGAAAACTGCAGAAATAAAAATTTAACTCGTCGCATAATGCTTGAGCATAGGCTAAATACGCCTACTTTCATTGAACTGAGCGAAGAAGAAATACCAAATGAAGCTGCCCTTGAATTTCCATTAGTTGTTAAACCGACTAACGGATTTTCAAGTCAAGGTATTATCCGTGTTGAAGATTATGAAAGTCTTGTTAAAGCTGTAAAAAAAGTATGGGAAATCAACCATACGGAATTAGGTAAGTTTGTATATGGTAAAGGTGGCGTAATTCTTGAATCTTTCATCGATGGCCCTGAATTTGCTATTGAAACCTTATCGAGTCAAGGTGTTGTAACTGTACTTTCAGTTGGAGACAAAGGTGACTGTAAAGGCCCTTATTTCGAGGAAGGAATCTACATATCGCCAGCAAATATCGATAATAAATTACATCTGGATATATGTGATGAAGTTAAACGGGTTGTTCTAGCTTTGGGTATTACGGAAGGACCAGCGCATGTCGAATTACGTATTGACAGCAACAGGAAGCCTTATGTTATTGAGGTGGCCCCACGTATAGGCGGTTCTGGCATTTCACATTTTATAGTTAAAGCCAGTACGGGTATAAATTTCTTGCAACTTGTTATATGCCAGGCTTTAAATATAGCCAAACCAGATTTGCCCGATAATATAACAAGCAAACACACCGCCGGAAATTATATAATCCCACTTCAGGGAGATGGTATCTTCAAGGAAATTAAAGGAATTAATGAAGCAAACAACATGGAAGAAACTCAGAGGATATTTCAATTCATTGAACCGGGAACGAAAATCCTTCCATATCCTCACTTCTCAGGTTACCCTGGCTTTATCCTTACACAACATCAAAGTCATCAAGACTGTGTTGAATTTCATGAATATTTAGATAAAAACCTTACTGTCGTATACCAATAACTAATTAAATGGAAAATTAAAATGTTAAGTAGAACGATTCATACTTTAGGTCCTGCTGGAACAAATTGTGAAAAAGCAGGTTATTTATGGCTTAAAAATAATAACTTCAATGGAGAGGTTATACTTTACTCTACTCTTGAGGAAGCCCTGGTTGAGGTAAAAAAAAACAAGCAAGATCTTCTTTTGGGTTGTGCAGTTTACCCTGATTTACATCATATCGTTTTTTAAAACTTAATAGAAATGGAAATCAAAGACAGTTTTATTATGCCAACATGGAATATGGTTCTTGCAGTAAAGGATAAAAATACATCTTTAACAAAAGAATCAACTATTTCCTCACATCCAGCGCCAGCACACCTTGCTTCACTATATAGTGAGCATGTAAAGCTGGTAAATAGTAATGTACAGGCTGCACTTGAATGCGCTAATGACAATACGGTCGGCTGCATTACTACATTGAAAGCAGTTCAAGAAAATGGATTGCATATTATTGAGGACTTTGGCGAGGTTCCTATGTGTTTCACCATTCATGGGCATCGTCATTAATGGAAAATATTATGACAGATATTAAAAATAAAGTTTCCTCTAAACTCGTCCCAATGATTAATGAGTTTCAACGCTATCAGTGCAATACTGGCGCAGTCATTAATGAACTTACCCGAGCTGAGAAATTATTAGACGAGATTATATCTATTTCGGGCAATATACTTAAAGATCTCTCTCAAGATAATTATGCAACACATCTTATTGCTGACCTCAATGACTGGAAAAAACGAGGCCTTAATAAAGAGCCTTTTTTTGATAACTCTCTTGCTAACTTTGTAGTTCCCAAAGATGGTGAGACGACTTTCTGCCTGGCAGCAATTACCACACCCAACAGCGGCCATCAAAAGGGATACTGGTTAGAATGTTTTTTGGTACAGCGTAAAGAACCTGCGGTTGTTAAGGAAATTGAAGCCGAAATCCCGCACCCAAAAAATGTAAGCCAAACTGTATGCCTACTTTCATCTAGTTATGGTTTTTCAACTGGACGCTGCTTAGTTTTTTTTCCTGAAAATGTTAAGACAAAGGAAAAAATAACTGACCAATCTTTTGCTTTATTTTTTTTCGACAAGTTTCACAAAATCTACACTCAAGATACAATATGTAGAGCTGAAAATATTTTCAATTTGAAAGAAATCTATTCTAAAGAGATTGATGAAGAAAGCTGCTATGCCGCTCGCACAGTATGGGGATATCTTCATGATTATTATCATCATTGCGGCACCCGGCCTTTTGACAGAAACATACACGTTAAAATGAACTTCTGGGCTGGTATTCTCGAAGAAATAAAAGTTGACTGCAAGACAATTATGACTTTACAAGAGAGAAAGTATCCATGGTGGCAAGAAATCACTGAGTTTATCCTTTTCGAAAGACTGGCAAGGTACCCGGCCCAGCATGATGCAACGCGAAACTTTGATTCAGCAACAGGTGTCTTTTTATTTACCTGGTTAAAAAGAAATAACTTTTCTTTCTCATATGACGCTGCTCCTGATAAGCCCGCTCTCAATCTAAATGAATGCCTTAAAGGTATACATATTCTTGTTAACGAGATTGAAGAGCTTGAAATTATTGAGGATGACGCAGCTTTTAAAAAGGCGGTAGAATATTATGTCAAAAATATACTCACCCCTGGAGTTGACGGGGAGAAATATAACATCCCAGAGGATTATACCGTTCACAGTAGAAATATGGGAATAAAAATACCCGAGTTGCACTTCCAATAAGCTACTGATGGGTTTACGTACTTTGCTTACGGTTGTTGATGCGATATAACAATTTAATAGAAAAACAATATTTCCAGCTGAGAACCATAAAGTTATTACCTTTGATTAAAACCATAACCCAGAGTTTTCTTTAGTTTTTTATAATCAGCCCTGTTATATCGCGTATATTTTATTGATTAATTTAATAACATGACGACTCGGTACTCTTTCCCTGCGAGGTTTACCGATTCGTCAGCTTTTCTTTGGGTTCTATCCAAAAAGGCAATTACTATAAAGCGATCACACGTCTATTTTCCTTATAGATAAATACCTGTTTAAGAAGAATTTAAACATTTACTTTATGAGATAGACTGCAAATTTACCCTTATACTGCTTACGCAGCAAAACACTGCTCAAGCGCCGTAATCACCGCCCTGATGCGCGCGACCTTTTGCAAATCCGGATGGAGCACCAGCCAGATATCAACCGGGTCGCGTTTGTCGGGAAAGAGCGGGATTAATTGCGGATCGCGCTCAGCCAAAAACGTCGAGAGTAAGCCAATGCCAATCCCGCGTTTAATGGCGGCTTCCATAAGCAGTTGCGTATTGCATTCCAGCACCACCTGTTGGCTGTTTACGGCAAATCCACACAGGTTTTGTCGATGACGCGGCACAAGCTCTGCCGGAAACATCACCAATTGATGGTCGGTTAATCCACTATCTTCATTCGGTTCACCGAGTCTGTCGAAATAACGCTGGCTGACGTAAAGCCCCATCTGAATGGTCGCCAGACGTTTGACGATCAACTCCTCAGAATCTGGCCGTGCCCCACGAATGGCGATATCTGCGCTGCGGTAGGAGATATCGGCGAATTCCAGTCCGGTCAGCAAGGTTACGGTGATATCCGGATAGTCTTCACGCAGACGTTCAATGGCAGGCATGACAAACGCCGAGGCGAGCGTGTCGGTGGTGGCAATGCGAACGTTACCTGCAGGGAGGTTATCGCCGCAGGCCGCTTTGCGACGCATTACCTGCATGGCGCTTTCCATGGCACTGGCTTCTGCCATCACCTGTTCGCCAAACTCACTTAGCGTAAAGGCACGGGGCGTGCGGATAAACAACCGGGAACCGAGCGCGCTTTCAAAAGCAGCGATACGTCGTCCTACCGTTGCCTGATCAACATTTAACGATTTCGAAGCCCCGCGCAACGTTTTATGCCTTGCCAGTGCAAGGAAAAAACGGACATCATCCCAGTTCATCCACTACTCCATGTTATTTTAGCTAAACGTGTGTCTTCAAACTGGCTAAAAAACTATCGAACGCCATCAGCCATATCATAAAAACCACTATGCAATCATAAGTATTTTTGCATTATTGTGAAGCATTAATGCAACTTTTAAAATTTCAAATTGTGACTATGATGGGCCGTTTTTTGGATATAGCCTCGCTGTGTTTTATCCTGTAGTGGCCTCCATCTAACGCACATTTTATTGCCCGATCAGTTCTGATTATCTTTACTTTTATTCTAATGGATTTAGATAATGAAATTGTTTGAAGATGATAGTTTCGTAACCATCTACCCGGCGTTTAACTCCGATAAAGTTGTTGAAAATAATATTAGCGAAGCAGAAATTGCTTTGAATTTTGCTGAAGATCTTATTAATCAATTATACAATAAACAAATAAGTCACATTTTCTTAGTACCTGGTAAATTGATTTATCCCATCATCAAAGCACTGGAAAAATCATCAATCATCGGAATTATGGGGGCACATGAAACCGCCTGCGGATTCATGGCTGACGGTTATGCAAGAGGTAATCGGAATTTTGGCGTTTGTTTGGGAATTTCCGGGCCTGGCACAATGAATTTTATACCAGCGATGGCAGCTGCCCGAGCTGACCGAATACCCGTGCTCTACATCACAGGCGGTGTAGCTACTTACCATGAAGCTCAGGGAGCCTTTCAAGATGGCAGTAATGGTGGACTTGATGAAATATCCGTCGTCAAACCTTTACTTAATAGTGCTATTGAAATAAAAACACCTTCTGTGTTTAACCACGAATTACGGCGTACCTTCGATCTACTTAACCCTCATAGAAAAGGGCGTGCCTATTTAAACTTGCCAGTAAACATTCAAAAGAAATCTCAACAAGACAACTCGATAAAGACAAATAGTATAAAACATGGTTTAGCGATTGATACATCAGCAATGGATATGCTTATTCATGATTATCTTTGTAATGATTTCAATGTTGCTATTTTAGCAGGTAACGGTGTTAATAATTATCATGATGCTAAACTGTTGAAAGGCGTAGCCGAGAAATTTTCTATTCCGGTAGCGACTACCCTTTCAGGTAAAGGTGCCTTCCCTGAAAAACACTCTTTAGCCCTTGGCTTATACGGTTTCGCCGGCCATACTCGCGCAATAACAACTATTAATGATACCAGTGTTGATGTTTTGATTGTTCTCGGTAGTGATTTAACACAGCGAGACAGCCTCAATTGGTGCCCAGAACTTCACAGTAATAAGACACTAATATTCATTGACGATGATTTCGAAAAGAACTGCTTACACTACCAACCTGATATTCAAATATTCTCAAATCTTAGTAAAACCTTAGATTACCTCTTCAATATCAAGATACCGAGAAGAACACCTTTGCTCGCGGCTAAACAGAAACGTTTACGCTGGATATCTGATATTCATAGATTACCGTTAACCATCTCTAAAACATCGATTTTTACAGCAAAGGATGAAAAAGATAACCGCTTGTTTGCTGGTGATGTTGTTCGCTACTTACGTAATATCTTGCCCGAGAATACTAACGTTGTTGTTGATTCTGGTGCGCATAGAATCTTTATGGCCCATTACTGGTCCGCTGCTGGCATCGGTGATTATCATACTTCCAGTGAGCTTGCCCCCATGGGCTGGGCTATCTGTGCGGGTATCGGCATTAAACTGGCCCAACCAGAACGACCGTGTATGGTGGTAACTGGTGATGGATGCATGCTGATGCACGGCATAGAAATTCAAACCGCAGCCCGTTACGGTGTTAAAACGCTTTTCGTAGTCCTGAACAACCAAGCCCACGGCGCTATGCACATTGATACATTACATCAACGTGGCGTTTCTGCAGACTTTACCCATCTTCCAGCCCATGATTGGGTAGGCTTTGCGACAAGCCTTGGTGTTGAAGCCACCCGCGTTACACGACTGGAAGAATTAAACACAGCCGTCGACGCAGCAAATCAACATTCCGGGCCTTTCCTGATCGAAATCGTTGTCGGTAATCACACAACACCGAATCACTACTACTCACAAAGCGTAACGGCTTATGAGGCACGAATTGCTGCGCAGAGTTTTTCTTTAATACCTCACAAATAAGATACTCAGGGAATGATTATGCTTAAATGGAATAAATTAATAATCGCGTTAACCACTATATTTTTCATGAATACTGTAATTGCAAAGACGAGAGTTGAAAAAAAAATCTTACTACAGACCGAGCGCTCATGGGATGGAAATATTTATCATGCCTATCCTAATGGCACACCAGAAATTACAGTTTTAAAAGTTGAAATTCCGCCTGTACATGTTCTTCCATGGCATTACCATAAATGCATAAGTACGGTCTATATGACGCATGGAAGCGTAACCCTCACAATGAAGAACGCAGAGAAAAAAATCACCTTCCCTGAAGGAGATACTTTTAGCGACACAGTGAACTCGGTTCATCAGGGGATTTCTGGTAGCCAGGGAGCGGGCATGTTAGTCTTCTTTGCCTGTTCAAAAAACACACCACTTACGACTGAAACCACAAACAATAAAAATCCTAATTAATAGGAGATAGAATACGATCATGGCTGTCTTATGGATGCTACTCGCTTGTATTTATTTTTCACTAATGAACGCAACAATAAAATCGTTATCAATAGAGGTGAGTTTTTTTGAGATAATTTTCTTTCGCTGTTTTATTAATATGCTTACCGTATCTGTAATGATGTTTTACAAAGGCATCACTTTTAGACCTAATGAGCCATTATTACATTTGAAACGTGCTTCATTAGGTAATAGCGCGATGTATTGTGGCTTTTATTCTCTTATGCATCTACCTGTAGCTATGGCTACAACGCTGAGTTATACAAACCCCATTTTTCAAGGAATAATCATGGTGTCTACCCAAAAAGGAAGATCATCCAGTCGCATACTGGCATCGATTTTACTAGGCTTTTTGGGTGTGGTCATTTTGTTAAATCCTAATTATCCCGTTAGCAGCCATATTTTCATTGTAGCTGGAATTTTATCGGGCCTGCTTACTGCGCTCGCTTATTATAACATAGGTAAATTGACCCTAAGCGGTGAACCAATCCTCAGAGTCGTGTTCTGGTTTTCATTGCCAGGTGCAGTTATTGGCCTCGGTGTGTGTCTGATGTCTGAGATCAGCCTGCCAACGTTAAAACAACTTATTGCTCTTATCGCTGTTGGTGGATTTGGTACCCTTGGTCAATTGGCGATGACGCGCGCATACACTTTAGGTGAAGCAACCACTGTAAGTGTCATTTCCTATAGCACTATTATTTTCACAGCGTTTATTGGCTATTATTTATTTGGAGAGAAAATATCCATAATCGCTGCAGGTGGTATGTTATGTATAGTTGCATCCGGCATCCTGGCATCAATAAAAAAACGTTCGCCTTCGAAAATAAATTTAACATCAATGGAAGAAAAAAATGCATAAAACATTCAAGAAAATTATTTTTCTAACTTTTTTAAGTGGCGTAACCTCCACAATTAGTATGGATTTAATAAACAAAATCACATCAACAATCCATCTTATACCAGCACTAAATATCTATTTCATTGGCAACATGCTGTCACAATGGATGGAAGGTGATTTTATTTTTTCTCACCCCAGTGAAATCGCAACAAATAAAAACGGATTACTAATAGGTTATTTTTTCCATTACTTTGCAGGCATTGCATTAGCCTTTCCTTATTGCTGGCTATTTTTTAAGACAAATTTTATTTCTAACCTGTCAGTTTTCAAAACGGCTGTTTATGGGTTGATATGCTCATTGATAACCTTAGTTTTTATCTATCCTTCTGTAGGGTTGGGTTTGTGGGGAATGAAAAGTGGCAATTATGAATTGTTAATAGCGGCTCTCATCAATCATTTTGTTTATGGCTTGGCATTATTAGCAAGTTGTATCTTCATTACCCGCATCCTGCTTAACAAAACACATTCTGTATAAATCATCAAGCTGCATAAATGAAGACTTGTGATGCATTATTGTCTCTATTACAAGCAATAAGCAGACACTATTATCCATCTGTTTACTGCTCTGTGACATTAGCGCTTGCTAAGCAGAGCTGAATTATCTACAGCTCAGGAAATAAACATGTCAGAAGTGTTAACCATCAATAGCCGTTCGACAGACAAAAAAAAGTCTGTTTCCACAAAGAGCATTTTATTCTTTCTTGCACTGGCTTTGATCGCCGCCTTATTAAACAGCAGTGCGCCAACGCCGCTTTACCCTCTCTATCAACAGCAGTTGGGCTTAACCGCCGTCAGCCTGACAGTTATCTACGGCGCCTATGCGGCGGGCGTTTTGATTGCGTTATTTAGCGTGGGAAATCTTGCCGGGAAGGTCGCCGATCTGCGCAGCCTGATGATGCCCGCACTGCTGGCTGTCTTTGCCGGTGCCCTGCTGTTTTCTCTCGCCGATTCGTTTGCCTGTCTGTTTATGGCACGCCTGATCGCGGGTGTGGGAACGGGGGCATTAACCGGCGCAGCGAATATCGCCCTGGTGCGGTTTGGTCCCAAAGATGGCGGTAAAGTGGCGGCCCTGCTCGCTACGCTCTCTTTCACCACAGGTCTGGCGCTGGGGCCGGTTTTTAGCGGCGTGGCGATTCAGACAGGTTTCCACAGTCAGACGTTACCGTTTCTGCTGATCATGCTGACGGCCGCTATCGCCCTTATCGGGTTACGTTTCAGTTGGCCAGCTGAGCGTCACGACCAACCCTCGGTCGCCACCTCTTCACCTGCCACCTCAGTGGAGGCGACACTGAAAGCCGGACTGAAAGCGACAGGCGTGCGGTTTTTCCTCTGTGCCGGCGCGCTGTTTATGAGCTGGGCGTTTGCCGCCAGTATCTTGTCGATTGGTCCGGCCGTGTCCGAGCATCTGCTTGGCATTCATAGCCAGGGCGTTTATGGCTATGTGATTGCGGTTTATTTAGTGGTGGCTGGTATCAGTCAGATTCTGAGCCGCCGGATTCGCGCCCGCACGTCTCTTGCTGCTGGCTGCCTTACGCAGGCCATATCCATCGTGCTTTTTACCTGGGCGATTGGCCACCACTCTCTGGTCTGGGCATGTACAGGATTGATCGTCGCCGGCTATTCCTATGGCGCGATCTTTGTAGGAAGTGCAACTCTGGTGAATATGCTCTCCCCTACCGCCAGTCACGCAAAACTGATTTCATTGTTTTACGTGATTGCCTATATCGCTAACTGGGTGCCCGTGCTGTTAGGCGCGGTGGTGGATCATGCCAGCCTGGACCTGGCCGTTAATTTGCTGTTCGGCGTTGGTGCGGTTATCTGTTTGCTACTGAGTATCGCGGTGTTTGGGATAAAGATGGAAAAAGCACGACTAAATAACGTGACGTGATGAGGTTTACTGACTGGTTCTGACCGCGCTTAGGAAACACTTATCCGTGCCCAGAGTGACACATTGCTTCAGATGTCACGACGGACATCTCGCGAATTTTTGCTGCGTAGCTTCACCAGAACCTGGTGAAGCTGACCAACAGAGAGATCTTTAACGACAGAATGCGGTTTTCCCCGCAGCCATTCAAAAAAGTAGCCAATGCCCAATAAATCGAGTCCTTCACTGCTGAACAGGTATTCGTTTTCTTTCAAATCAAACAGTGTACGAAAATCGTCATCTTCGATATCGAAGCTGACGGCAAAAAACGTTTCGGCTGCCTCTAAAAAATCGACGCCATCCATACCGGCAAGATGAAGGTCTCGTTCCAACAATGTATTTTCATTGACGACTTTAGACTTCCATCCCGCATAGTCACGAACAAATGCGATGACTTCCTCCAGTTCAGGACTCATTTCAGCACCGGCCTCCAAAGGTTTATATGCCCCAGATTATCATTTTTTACTTCAGCCTCGGGATTGGCTGCCCGAACGGCTGAAAGAAAACCGGCAAAGTCCTGATTAAATAGCGAGTAGTTATTCAGGATACTGACTGTTTTTTCTGTCTGCGAGGCACCTGTGCGATAACGAAGCTGCCAGACACGACGATTGCTAATCTGCGTTCCGGTCGGTCTCACCTGAATAAGTTGGCCCAGCGAGATTTTTTATTAAAGATGTCTTCCTTACGCTTTTGGTAGAGGAAATTTGCCTCGTAATAGTAATCCTCCGTGTTCATCCCAAGACGTTTAAGCAGCGGTGTATCAATAGAAATCTTCTTCAACTCACCTTTAACAGCAAAGAAATCGTCTCGTTTGAACAGTGGCAGAAAGAAATACTTAATCAGCAAAATGATAAACGCCAGCGTTAAACTCAATGACAGAAAAGAATGCATATTATTATTTATTATTTATTATTTTTCAGGAACTTCAATTTTATAACACAACGACAATATTATCTTCTTTAAAACGCAGAACGCTGGCGATGCATAAAAGCCTCGACGTTAATCGTAAGCTTAATTTTAGCCTGTCTTCCTCAAAACCTGCCTGATCTGGGCCTGCGTCGACGTACCTTTCATTGGACCACGCTAACTCATTGCCAGCGAACCGCTGGTATTTGCCCATCTCAGAGCCTTCTGCGGCGATGTATCCGTCAGAAACAGGCTAACAAAGGTCGCGCCGAAACAGTCAGTGGCGTTGCATAAATTTCGATGGCTACCGACAGACTACTTCCGGAAAATAGACACGATGGACAGGTCACAACTGACAATGAAGATCGTGAACTACGGGGTGAAGGCCAGGGTCATTTTAGAACTGCTTCACGACAGTAAAAACAGCGATCAACCGCGCTGAGCGCGTCTGAAACGCCAGGCTTTGTAAGTGATAACAGGCGGCTGAGAGAATGCTGCAACGGCAGCGCCACAGGCCAGACCGATAGCACCCGGGATAACCGATTGGGCTGAGCCAAAAACAAGCAGGATAAAGAACACGACCAGGCAAAATGTCACGGCAACAGCAGCAATAATAAAGCGTCGGGCCAGGTCGTTAATAGCTTCGCCCAGTGTATCGCCAGAGCGTTGTGACATGTTTTTTATTCTACCCAGCTCACGTAACGTGAAACCGGCCTGCATAAGGGTTTCTTCGCTGACTTTCAATTTTTATCCTGACGTTAAGAACGTTACGGGTCTGTATACCAGATTATTAAGAGCACGGCGACACAGGGGGATAAAGTAATAACGGAGCCTTACTGCATCTTCGTAATCATCAACAGACTTCATAGTTGCAAAGCATTCTGCGTAATTACAGGATTATTCGAAAGGATTTCAATATCAGGCGAAGAGTGTACCGCTCTTGCTGTCCATCTGACTTCAGCTATTTGGCTGCGGGCTGGATAATAGAGGTTTAATAGCCATTTCGATGATTTCATCTATTTAAAAAGGCAGATGCGTTTTTCACTGCAGATATCACCCTGGACAACATACTCCGGCATGCAGGCAATCCCAGCCCCTGAAAGCACCGATTTTCGTAACGGCGTACGGTCACAGACCGCAAGCGATTTGGGAATGTTGAAAAAGTGACATTCGTTAGTGATCTCATAAGCCCAGTTGTTGCTGCCGGTCAGCAAGCTGGCATCAGTAAGTATTGCGGTGAGGCAACGGTCACGAACGGCTCGGCCATCAGATTACGCTTCACAAGCAGAAGCTGCTGATCCTGTGGATGGCTAAAGGCGTTGACGGTGCCAATGTGGAAATTGTTATGGAGCTCCCAGGAGAGTGCGAGTGGCTGATGAAGGATTTCGGAGTCAGGGTTTGGTGACGCGGTGAAAGTCCCGGAGGCGGTTTAGGCAAGGGCCACAGAATAGCGGATTGACGCTGAGGACGCGTGAAATGGTCGGGTATTTCCCCCTTCTTTTCGCCACTATCAGAATTTAGATCTGCCACTAAAAATGATGGATTACGTTGCGATTTGCGTGAAATTTCTGCGTACGCTTTCGCAGTTTGCTATTTTCACTCTCGCTGCGTTTTCTCCTGCCTGTTTAAATATTCCAGTCATTTAGCGCGATACGGATGTGTTGCCCCACATCCGCATCGCTGATCACAATCACTATTAACAGGAATAGTAATCATGACTGCCTTCGATTGTATTTCAGGCCACACTGAACCTAAAGCATCAAACTATACCCAGCGCTATGCGACCGTGGGTTATGTGACCCGCACTCCAAATTATCGCCGCGTTCCAGCGATCACCCTGAAGGGCTGCTGGCTAAAAGAAGCGGGTTTTCCGATTGGTGTGCAACTGGATGTGAAGGTTACCTGGTGCCAGATTATTATCAGCTTCAAACCCAGGGACGTGATAAACGGGACGCGGGTGGGATCGATTAAGGATCTGGCTTCGCTGTCCGTGCAGCAGAGGAAGCGGGTGATGAAGGCGATTGGGTTGACTGAGTGGTAAGAGGTTGAGGGGGCTTGCTCCTGCGGAGGTGGGAGCAGGCTGGATTTGTTACGCTTAGACTAAATGCAGAGTTACTATGACCGAGGCCAATTTAGCGAAGATGGGCATTGCACGCGTAAAACGCCTTGCGGATAAAGATGGTAAGCCCTGCGCCATTGAAAAAGCGCCGGTAAGCGAGGTGGAATATGCTTTCTACTGCGATGCCGCTCCCCTTCTGGCTCAGCATGGCATTCTGACGCCCGTTGTGAAATCAGCCTGCTACGAACAACGAAAGCTCATACTCGAATATATTCCTGAACCCATCCAACAAGACGCTGTTACGGACAATACATTCCTGTCCGTTCTTGCACGATTACATTCTGTACCGCCTGATCCCTCATGGACGTTCAGCACACATCAGTGGGACGAGGCAGCACTGGAAAGCTGCCTCGATCTGCTTCGCCTGCCTTTTCAGGCGGAACGGCAATTTTGGGCAATACAGAAGCACAGCAATGTGCTTTTTGAACCGCATTGCGTGATCTCCGGTGATACCAATGCAGGTAACTGGGGAAAGAGAGAAAATGGCGAACTGGTGCTTTTCGACTGGGAACGCTTTGGCCTGGGTAGCCCGGCGATAGATTTAGCGCCTTTGATCAAAGGGATGGGAGGAGAAGAAGACTATCGGGCCATAGCGCGACGCTATTGTCAGTTGAATAGCAGGTTTAATGCGGATGTGCTGGCGAAAGAGATCGCCCTTGCTAAAGCGTGGATTGTGAATGAGGTGGTGCTGATATTGAGTGAGCGGGGAAAGCCGGAACTGGCGAAGTATTTGGGATGGTACGGGGAGGTGTTGCCTGAGTGGTTGGCATCATTGAGAACAGGCAAAAAATATTAGAGTCCTTAAAATATTATACTTTAAGTCAAACTGTGAACTTATCGATTAAGCTCAGTACACCGCCAAAAGAAATCAGGAACACAAAACATCCAAAGCTTAATAAAAAAATATTAAAGAAAGGAATCATCCATCGCATCAATTCGACATTACTCTCATCAACAAACTGATATGCCTCGCTGTTTTTATCCAAGAAAAATATACTTTTATTTCTTTTAAGTCTGATAAAGAAATATGCCATCGTGACAGCACCAAAGAAGCCGATCATACTGCTGTAAAGATACGGCGCAGGAAGTACATGCTTTTTCCGGAAAAGCTTAATAAGCTCATAATATTTCCTTCTGTTTAATGCGTAGAGAAGGATAGACAAGACGAAGCCGATATTAGCAAGCAGTATAATTAAAACAATAAATATTTTCATTTCAGTATAAAGTTAAAATTTTCAAAAAAGGCATCCTTCTCCTATCCAACCTGCATACTGAAAAACCAGCGATGCAATAAAGATAACATCAGTTTGTTGCCCGAAAATCAAGGTACAGGCAGAACCTTAGCCCTTACGACTCATAAATATCTGATGTAACGAACAAAAGAAATGGCTTTGATGGCTTCGTCTTCAACACTTAGTTTAGTGCTACTATCAGTCGCAGTCGGGAACGTAACCAGTTTCTCAACTGATACCACTCTCGACTCCGCGCCTTGCATAGCCCATTTAGGCACATACTTTATCGATATCGATTTGTACAAAGGTGCCTATGGTCTTATACGCATATGCGCGCTTGTAAGATCATCGTGTTAAAAGATCTTAATGACGCCTTTGTCGATTTGAGTTGAAAACTCAGCCGTTACCAAATGCGATTGTGATTTCTGATTCATGACGTCATAAGCGATTGAATATCTTTCACCCGGTGAAAATGTAAATCCAAATAGTGGAAGGCATTCCCCTTTAGCTACATAAACAGGTTTATCGTCAAAAACTTTATGAAGCGTATCGTCTTTATCGCCGTTTATTTGAATAGCAGTAATCCTTTCATCTGATTTCAGTGGCGACACTACACAAACTTGATTATCTTTGATAATCGCTGAGGTTGATTCTCGCTCAGTCATCCTGTCACCCGGACCAGGACATCCGGTTAAAATAAATACTGAAGCCAATAAAATTTTACCCTTCATGGTTATCATCCTTTTCCCGTAACGATTTTCTGATAAAGCGACGATACATCCTGAATCCTGTCGTTTCCCCTATACATCCCCATTCGCCCTTGTCTTTGATAATAGCGCCATTTATCAGGGCCATATACCAGTAACAACCAGTAATCAGCTAAAATGGATGCCTGTTGTTCAAGAGAGTAATCAGTGAGCTTATTTTTATCAAGTTTATAGGCATAGTCAGCGGCCCAACTAAAAGCGCCTCGCAGTCTGACCCACTGCCCGTTTTGATGCTGCCAGACATGTCCAAGCTCATGGATAAAAACGTATTTATCTTCAATAAAAACAGCGTTTGAAGAGAAATCCTCTTTATACATTGGTTTTCTGTACCACAGCTCTCCATTTGGCGTCATGGCATAGTTTTGCTTCTGCAAACCAAAGGGTAAATAGCTGTCACAATGAATCCAGACGCGATTATAGGCGATGGAATCACCAAAAATCCGGCGAGCCATTGCAATCTCACCTAACGTCATACGGCGTTGTGTTCCTTCTTCAGCTTGAGTGCTCATAATCAATCCTCCTTATGCACCTGCCCAACGTTCATAGCGAGTTGTTGGCTCTCGATCATGCTTGGGATTTGGCTTGATTTCTAGTAACATCTATGATGTTGTGTCGAAAACTAACATACATTACATCAGTTTTTTGTGACGATTCTACTGCTTTAAATAATCAAAAGGTTTTTGGGCTATGCCCGTAGCCGTGATAAAAATGACTAACATCATGGTGTATTAATAATCAGGATCAGGTCAGCTTTCCCACATTTTTATCATAAATTCATATTTTTTTGTCAGATATTAGTCATCTTGAGACATCAAAAGAATTATAGTGCCCATCTGTATACTTTCCGATAGAGAGGAAACATGCAACCCATTCACCCCCTTATCAAAGCAGCTAGAGAAAAGAAATTACCGCATCCAGCTCAGCTGAATGAGTTCAATCAAAAGCACTGGATTCAATTTATGAACCAAATAGGTCCGCTAACTGCAGAGGCTTCAGCATACATTTCGGGTGCTACGTGGCTTAATAATAACTTTCAAAGTATTAATAATACTCGAAAGCAATTTTCTTTTTTAAAGGACCTCAGACCTGAATATCATGAAATGATTAGGGCGCATATCGCTAGCGCTAATTTTGCATTTTTTCAGGTATGCGAAGAACAAAAAGATATTTTTGAAGACACAAGCAATACAGCTATAGAGCAGTTTATTATTTCAAAAACTTCGATGGTAGGAAAAAGCGATCCGGTAAGTGTTAACAGTGTAAATATGCATAGGCTTGACAGTCTAAGAGGTCCATTATTCGAGCTATTTAAATATAAGGACCGTATGCATATACTCTTTCCTGATGATCGCCCAACAATGTTATCGAAAATTGACTTTTACCACGCAGAAATGAGGCTATCTCAGCACTTTCATAGCTTTTCTTCGCTGTGGCAAGACTTGCTCTATGGTCGTGCAGCATTCACTTTCCAGCAGAAACAAGTGTTTTTCATGCAATGCCATTCTGACTATCACCGCATGAAAACAATTGCAGAATTCCGTCGCGATCATTTTTTAGTCACTTCGATAACTGAAGCTTGTACCATAATGGATAAATTTCAGGGTATCAATTTTTGGTCAAATTATCTTCATTATGAACCTAGTAAACAGTTGAGCATAGCACCATTGCATTCATTATCTCAACGTTCGCAAATAATTGCCAAACATCAGCCTTTATCGGCTTTAATTCAGCTTGATGACCACCTAAAATCATTATTAAACCGCAAAACACTCCCTTGTATTGAACGTAAATTACAAAGCGTTTTAGATGTTTGGGTTCATCTATCTGTGCTGGCTGTTCAGATTGATGAACATCTGCATACAAACGAGGAAATCAACGACTGGTCAAAACTAGTACAATTAGCACCTCAATTTGAACATTCTAATCTCATTTCTGCACTGATACAATGTTGTGAATATAGCGAAACTGAGATCATCAATGCTCTAGATTTACTGACTTGGAGAGGAAAGTCACCGCAAGAGGATTTATGGGTTCAGCCTCTGGTGTCTGTTGAGGATAATTATATTTTCCCGATCAGTGCTTTTCTTACAGCTAGCCTCACCCGCAATATAGATTGTTGGATGGCCAAAATAGATCCCAATGATACTCGCCGTGGAAAACTATTTGAGAAAGATTTGATTAGAGTATTGGAAGAGTGCCGAAATGGAAATTCGGTGATGAAGGAGCATTTGCGCTATACCTCTGCAATTGAACTTAACTATCATGGACATAGGGAAGAAATAGACCTTACCTTCACTTTCGGAAACTTATTAATTATTGTAGAAGCTCGTAGCCGTAAAACATCCATTACACCACTTGATTACGACAATGAACTTTTCGATTCTAACGGGCTGGTTCATAAAACCAAGCAGGCCATTAGGAAAGCAGCCTTTGTGAAGGATAATCTTAAAAATTTTTGTAGGGATTTTTACCCCCACTTATCTGGTAAAGAAGAAGTTGAGGTTGTCCCACTTGTAATCATCAATGGTCAATTTCATGCGGGTTTTCCACTGAATGACGTACCGATTATCGATTCAGCGCTTCTCTCACATTATCTTCGAGATCGTGAGGTGCGTTTTATGGCTGCAGCACCTTATGACAAACATCAGTATGGCATCCCACTTTGGCAAAGCCTCGAAGAAGCACAAAGACGTTTTAGGGATTATCTTTCATGCCCTACCTTGATAAAAGTTTACAATTCAATGTGCAGAGAGTCAGTAAAACGCTCGAAAAACCTCGGGCAGGGTTTTGATGAGGTTGTTTCAATTACATTCGAAATTGATTTCATGGGATGGGAAGAGCAACTGGCCCATCTTGAGAAAACATTTCCAAATCAACTTGTAAAATATTACTGACAGCAATTGCGCCTAACTGGAATGTTAGGCGCATTATACAATGAATAAAAAAGTGTAAAGTAAGGAGGTAAAAAATAGGAATGAGGCTCGATATATTTACGTGTTCGAATCGCCACGGATAATCTAGACACTTCCGGGACATTGATAATATTTATTTTCGTATTCTGCCGGTGGCATCTGATTGCTCGAACCATGCCGACGCCAACAGTTATAAAACATTTCGATGTAAACAAAAATATCGCTGCGGGCTTCTTTCCGTGTTTCGTAAATCTTTTTCTTAACCCGGTCGTGCTTCAGTCGTTGGAAAAAGCTTTCCGCAACCGCGTTGCCGTAGTAGTTACCGCGACGACTCATGCTGCCTTCCAGGCCGTGTGATTTCAGGAAAGATTGCCATCCATGGCTCGTGTAATGACTGCCCTGATCGGAGTGAACCAGTACCTGTTTTTGAGGATTTCCATGCCGCCGAACTTCGCTTTCCAGTTGTAGTACGAGGCCTCAGAGATCCCGGCCTCGCGGCAGACATCCTTAACGGTGCGTCCGGCTTCGACGGACTTCAGAACGGCGATGACCTGGTGTTCGGTAAATCGTGCTTTGCGAATGGCGATCTCCTCCAAGGATATAATCAGTATGCCGGAAGATCTCTAAATGTGAATGGTGCGGTTTGCCGGGGTACTTACATCAACATCGCAAGTTAATATTTTTGCAAGATGAAACTGTGTATTTTTTTCATCACCAATAGTATTAATCAGCAAATCTAACATTCTAGCCATGAATAAATCCATAGCACAGTTTCTAATCAACTGAAGTGGTTCAGGTGTATTTGTAAGACCATTAAGCTTTCTAGTTGCTTGCAACTTATTTTTGTAAAAATAATATCAACACAAACAGCGATTTCATTTGGCATTAAATAGATATTTCTTTATCAATAATAGATAAAAGTTCCATTAACTTATTCTCAGAGGAATATTTTAAATTGCATTCAATTATTTTAGTCTTTAACAATAACAGCTCTATTAGGTCTAATATCTCCGAAAACTGATCAAACGAGCATCCAAGTTTATTATAGTAGTTAAATAGAAGTATTGTAAGCATCACTACTACGTGACCAAGTAGTGCCCATTATGTAGCGAATGGACATACACGCTTGAAGATAATGGATGATAAATCTCAGTAACTCAATACGTAGCAAAATAGTGTATATCCACCCCCTCTTGATTAGGTGGTAATTTGCGAGCATCATCGCAATTATTTCCCTAACTATGAAATCTATGGACTCCAGCAAAAACCTGCAACGGGCAATTGCCAGCATCACGATCTGGCGCAAAGGTGAACAACGTGCACCACATAAGCCATTGCTACTGTTGTATGTGCTGGCATGTTACCAGCACGGCCACAGCCGCCTGTTCGATTACGGTTCAGAAATTCGCGATAACCTGCATAGCCTGCTGGAACGGTTTGGGCCTCAACGCGCTCAGCATCGCCCTGATATGCCCTTCTGGCGTTTGCAGGGCGATGGATTCTGGGAGCTGCAAAATGCGGAACGCTGTTCCACAGCAGGTAGCAGTAAACAGCCTCCGGCAGGAGAGCTACTTGAATATAACGTTGCGGGTGGCTTCGACGAGCAGCATTTTGCCATGCTGATAAAAAGCAGAAACCTGATTAATGTGCTGGCACAGCAAATCCTCGAAGCGAACTTTACCGAAAGCATTCAGGAGGAACTTGCTGACGAATTAGGTTTTGATATCCGACAAATTCGTAAACAACGCGACCCTCTTTTTCGCCAGCAGGTTCTACGCGCTTATAATTACGAATGCGCTATATGCGGATTCAACATGAGGCATGACAACACGTCTGTAGCCCTGGAAGCCGCGCATATCAAATGGAAACAATATGGTGGTCCTTGCGAGATCCCTAATGGGCTGGCGCTCTGTGCAATCCACCACAAAGCCTTTGATAAAGGCTCGATTGGGTTAGATGAAAATATGCGGGTTAAGATCTCTGAAGCTGTTAACGGGAGCGGTATCGTCGGCAGACTATTCTGGGATTTTCAGGGAAAGGTGATTTCATTGCCGCAGGTGAAAGCACACTATCCACAGGAGGGATTTGTAGATTGGCATCGGCGCGAAGTTTTTAAGGAATAGTTGTCTCTGCCATAGCTTCCCATCACTACACGGAAGCCAAGGGGCTGCTCGTTGCTAGCCAGGATACCGTTTCTAATAGAGCTATGTGCCTGGAGCGGACGTAAGAACTAAAACGTACCGCGAGGTATCTATGCCAGAGCGAGTAGCGCTGAGGTCGTCCCCGTGAAGAAGGCGTTGCTGACACATACCAGCTCTGAACCGCCTCATCACCCAGCCAGAAAGTGATGTCGCTACGGTTAATCAGGGCTCTGTTGTTGATAAGCCATTTGACGATTTTGAAATTCTGCTTTGCTGATGCAAGTTACCAAATTGATAGCTGTATGGTCGATAGTCTACGGCAGTTCAAACAAATTGTTGAATCATGTGGAGGAAAAATCCAAGTTCATGCTGAACTACCAGACGGCCCAAGCCACGGTTTCAAGCTGTGATATTCCTACTTTCACATGTGAAAGCTCATCCTCGACCAGTTTCTGTCTAAAAAATCATCCTTAACAATAAAAATTCAAGGTTAAATTGAATTTTTATTGTTAATAAGGCTAAAATCAGTTTAAACAGGGCCAACCCAGAGCATAGAAATGATACGTTGCCATCTCGCCCGCCTAATGGGGGAGCGGAAAATGAAGATCTCAGACGTTTTACGAGAGACAGGGCTTAGCCGCAATACAGTGACCCTGATGTACAAGGAAACAGCTCAAAAGATAGATATCGAGGCATTGGATAAGCTCTGCCAGCTCTTTGCTTGTGAAGTGGCGGATATACTGGAATTCACGGATGAATAGCGTAACACGTGTAGAGACACCCTATGCCCGCGACGTATCAAAATCATTAGGTGTAACCCATGACTAAAGAACAACAAATTGAGCAAGATTTAATCACCAGTCTGCAAGACCTCAAATACACCTACCGCAGCGACATTCGCGACAAGGCTAGCTTGGAGCAGAACTTCCGTAAGAAGTTCGAAGCTTTGAACCGAGTCAACCTATCCGATGCAGAATTTAACCGCCTCCGTGAAGAGATCATCACAGCGGATGTCTTTTTGGCCGCTCAAGTGCTACGTGAAAAGGGGAAATTTACCCGTGAAGATGGCACTCCGTTGGAATACATGCTGGTTAATCTTAAAGACTGGTGTAAAAACGACTTTGAAGTGATTAGCCAGCTTCGTATCAACACAGATAACAGTCATCATCGCTATGACGTGATTCTATTGCTCAATGGCTTACCGCTGGTACAGATTGAGCTGAAGTCGCTACAGATCAGTCCTCGCAGAGCGATGGAGCAAATTGTTGAGTATAAAAACGACATTGGCAACGGGTATACCAATACTCTACTCTGCTTTATACAGTTATTTATCGTCAGTAATGGTAACGATACGCGCTATTTCGCCAATAATCGCAAAGAGCACTTCAGTTTTAATGCCGATGAGCGTTTCCTGCCCATTTATCAGCACGCAGATAAGAACAACAAGAAAATTGCTCATTTGCATGAATTTGCTGATGACTTCTTGTCAAAGTGTACCTTGGGTCAATTGATCAGCCGCTATATGGTACTAGTGCAGAGCGAGCAAAAAATGCTCATCATGCGCCCATATCAAATCTATGCCGTTAAAGCTATTGTGGATGCTATTCACCAGAACCGTGGTAATGGCTATATCTGGCATACCACAGGTTCTGGTAAAACACTCACGTCATTCAAAGCCTCTACTCTATTGAAAGATAATCCCGATATTGAAAAATGCTTATTTGTGGTCGATCGCAAAGATCTCGATCGCCAAACACGAGAGGAATTCAACAAATTCCAAGAAGGATGTGTAGAGCAAAACACCAACACCGAAACACTTGTACGCCGCATGTTATCAGAAGACTATGCCGATAAAGTGATTGTCACTACCATTCAAAAGCTTGGTCTGGCCTTGGATGAAAATAGCAAACGCAACAAGGCTCAGCAGAAAAATGGCAAACAGACCTATAAAGAGCGTTTGGAGCCGCTGCGTGATAAGCGCGTGGTATTTATCTTCGACGAATGTCACCGCTCTCAATTTGGTGAGAACCATAAAGCCATTAAAGAATTTTTCCCCAAAGCTCAGTTATTTGGTTTTACCGGCACACCTATCTTTGACGAAAATTCAAGCTATCAGCAAGTAGATGGCAACTTGGCCTCTTTCAAAACCACGGAAGATATTTTCGAAAAAGAGCTACACGCCTATACCATCACCCACGCCATTGAGGACAAAAACGTACTGAGTTTCCACATTGACTATTATGGGAAAGACGATGGTAAAGATGCTCAAACCAAGCTTAAGAAAAAAGAACTGCCACCACCTGAAGCAGTAATAAAAGCCATTCTCGACAAACACGATAGCGCCACAAATCAGCGCCGCTTTAATGCCATATTAGCAACAGGATCGATCAATCACGCCATCGAGTACTTTGAGCTATTTAAAACGCTTCAAGCACAAAAGCAGTCTGAAGACGAAAATTTCGAGCCATTAAATATCACCTGTGTATTCTCACCTCCGGCCCAGATTGCTAAAGAGAACGATGGTAACGGCAATGGTAATGTAAACGGCAATAAGAATGCGGCAGACATTAAGCAGCTTCAGGAAGATCTGCCCCAAGAAAGTGCTGACAACCAGGTAGAACCCGAAAAGAAAAAGGCTGCCCTGATGGCGATTATTGCCGACTACAATGTGCAATACGGCACTAATCACACCATTAACGAATTCGACCTTTACTATCAGGATGTGCAGCAGCGCATTAAAGACCAAAAGTACAGCAATGCTGATTACCCTCGTAAAAACAAAATCGACATCACCATTGTGGTGGACATGCTATTAACCGGTTTTGATTCAAAATACCTCAATACTCTGTATGTGGATAAAAGCTTGAAGCATCACGGGCTTATCCAGGCATTCTCGCGCACCAATCGTGTACTAAACGACACCAAACCTTGGGGCAATATTCTGGACTTCCGTTATCAGGAAAACGAAGTCAATGCCGCCATTGAATTGTTTTCTGGCGGGGCGAAAGACAAAGCCCGAGAAATCTGGCTGGTCGATCCAGCGCCCAAAGTGGTTGAGGCATTCCAGAAAAAGGTGGACGAATTGCAAACCTTTATGGAGTCTAAAGGCTTAAGCTGCGAGCCATCTGAGGTGCATAACCTCAAGGGCGATACGGCCAAGGCCGAGTTTATCAACCACTTTAAGGAAGTGCAGAAGCTGAAAACCCAGCTAGAGCAATACACTGATCTGGACGAAGAAAGCAAAGCGATCATCGAACAAAAATTGCCAACGGATACCCTACGGGGCTTTAAAGCTATTTACCTCGACACCGCTATGGAGCTAAAGCGCAAGCAAGGTAAAAGTGATGACAACGAAGAATCAGTTGAGCAGCTTGAGTTTGATCTGGTACTTTTTGCCTCCAGCATTATTGATTATGACTACATCATGGGGCTGATTGCCAAATCCACGCAAAAAACCGGTAAGCAGAAGATGACACGCCAGGAGCTGATCGATCTTATCAGCGCCAATTCTAACTTGATGGAAGAGCGTGAAGATATTATTGCTTACATCAATAGCCTCAAGACGGGTGAAGCACTTAATGAAAAGCAAATCCGCGAAGGTTACCAGGCTTTTAAAGTGCAGAAAGCCGCGCAGGTATTAACACAAATTGCCGAAAAACATGGGCTACAAACCCAATCACTGCAAGTTTTCGTGGATGGTATTCTGGATCGCATGATTTTTGATGGCGAACAATTAACTGACCTACTTGCTCCCTTAGAGTTGGGCTGGAAGGCGCGTCGCGTGGCGGAGCTGGCTTTAATGGAAGATTTAGTACCTTACCTGCAAAAACAGGCCGAAGGACGTGAAATTTCGGGATTAGATGCGTATGAGTAAGCAAAAAAATGAATTGGTTCCAGAGTTACGCTTTCCTGAGTTCATGCGTAGCCCGGGCTGGGATGCCGTTTATGGTAACAAGGCCTTTGAACAGGTTAGCAATAAAGACCACAATTCAGATCTTCCAATCCTAGCTATAACGCAGGAGTATGGAGCTATTCCCCGGGAAATAATCGATTACAACGTATCCGTGACCGAGAAGAGTGTGCAAAGTTACAAAGTTGTAGACGTAGGAGACTTTATTATCAGTTTAAGGTCGTTCCAAGGGGGGATTGAGTATTCTGAATATAAAGGGCTATGCAGTCCAGCTTATGTGATCCTTCGTAATAAAAGGGGTATTGATAAACGATTTTTCAAACAGTATTTCAAGGCGAAGTCCTTCATTCGTGATCTAACAAAAAATCTTGAGGGATTACGCGATGGAAAGATGATTAGCTACAATCAATTTTCAGAAGTTCTTCTGCCAAAGCCTTCACCTGAAGAGCAGCGAAAAATCGCTAACTGTCTCGCTTCCATTGACGAGCTGATCACGCTACACACCCAAAAGCTGGATGCCCTCAAAGACTATAAAAAAGGGTTAATGCAGCAACTCTTTCCTGTCGAAGGTGAAACTGTACCCAAGCTCCGATTTCCTGAGTTTCAGGATAAGGGTGAGTGGGTGAAGAAACCGTTCGAACGAGTTATAGAAATTGCGTCTGGCCAGGTTGACCCCACAAAGTCACCATACTGCGACATGCCTCATATAGGCGGCGAGAATATTGAAAGCGACTCTGGGAAAATCTTAAATGTCAGCACAGCAAAAGACCTTAATCTTATTAGTGGAAAGTATGCTTTCGATGAAAGTTACATCCTTTACTCGAAGATCCGACCTGCACTGAATAAAGTCGCGAGACCGAATTTCAAAGGCATTTGTAGCGCTGATATTTATCCGATTCGCCCAGCGACTGATGAACTTCTTCTGGTTTTTCTTAGTTATATACTTCTATCCAAGGAGTTTTTGGATCACGCGAAAAAACACTCTGATCGAGGCAAGATACCTAAGGTTAATCGTGAAGCGGTGATGGCCTATATCGCTTCGCTTCCGGCCCCCGACGAACAATATAGGATCGCTAATTTTCTCTGTTCTATCGATGAGCTACTTGCCTCTCAAACTCTAAGAGTTGGAGCTCTCAGGGCCCACAAAAATGGTTTGATGCAAAAGCTCTTCCCTGTCATGGATGAGGTGGCGTGATGGCAAAAAACTTGGCTACTTTTCAAGAGATAAGCGAGGTCGCAGCTTATCTTCGGGAAATACTAGACACTAAAAAGTATGTTCTCTTATTTGCCTATAACGGTACAGGTAAAACTCGGCTATCAATGGAGTTTAAAAAGCAAGGAAAAAACCGCGATGAACGGGATACCCTTTACTTTAATGCGTTTACTGAAGATCTGTTCAATTGGGATAATGACCTAGAAGCTGATGTAAGTAGAGAACTTCGATTAAACACTCACTCACGATTTTTTGATGGGCTGTTCGCATTAGAGATGGATAATAGAATTCGTCCTCTTTTGCAATCCTATGCGGATTTTGATTTCAAGATCAAAGAAAAAGAAATCGAAATTACAGAGGGGGATACGGTTTATAAACAATCTATAACATATGTATCGTTCGAGCGTGAAACTTTGGTTGATGGCAAAACGGAGTTGGTCGAAAACATTAAGATTTCACGAGGCGAAGAAAATCTCTTTGTTTGGTGCTTCTTCCTTGCCATTGTTCAGCTTGTGCTCGATAAAGAGGAAGGATCGCCATATGCCTGGGTTCAGTATATTTACATTGATGACCCAATATCTTCCCTCGATGATAATAATGCAATTCAAGTGGCAAATCACTTGGCTCAATTATTAAAATTGAGCAACAACGGAATTAAAACGGTTATTTCTTCGCACCACGCACTGTTTTTCAATGTGATATGTAATGAGTTAAAAAGTGGATTGAGATACATGCTTTGCAGCCATGAAGGACGAGTGAAGTATTCCCTGAAAGACACGTCAGATACTCCGTTTTTTCATCATGTGGCGTCTTTAAAGAGGTTGGCAAAAGCAGCTAAGCGTAATGAGCTTTACACTTATCACTTCAGTATTTTGCGTAACATCCTTGAACGTTCCGCGAGCTTCCATGGTTTTAACGGCCTGTCTGATTTTGTAAAACGCGACAAGGATGATCCTGATGGTGTACTACATCATCGTATTATTCAATTGTTGAATCATGGCGGCTATTCTCATTTTGAGCCACAAGAGATGATTGAAGAAAACAAACGTCACTTTAAGAATATATTAAATAATTTCATGAAAAACTATGGATTTAACCCCGAATTGTTTCCAGAAGAGCAGGAAGAGACAACAGAATGACCAAAGGACAATTTAATCAGCTAGGTAAAACCCTCTGGGATATCGCTGATCAATTACGCGGCGCGATGAATGCTGATGACTTTCGCGACTACATGCTGTCCTTTCTATTCTTGCGTTATCTGTCTGATAACTACGAGCAAGCCGCTAAGAAGGAATTGGGCAGTGATTACCCCGAACCGGGCAATTATGATCGTCGCGCACCACTAGCAATCTGGTATCAGAACAACCAAGCTGATATTACCGATTTTGAAAAACAGATGCGTCTTAAAACCCATTATGTTATTGAGCCTGAGTTTCTGTGGAGCAGTGTGGCCGAAATGGCACGTACCCAGCATGCGGATTTGCTGGATACACTATGGAAGGGGTTCAAATATATTGAAGAGAAGTCATTCAACAGCACATTTCAGGGCTTGTTCTCGGAAATCAACCTACACTCTGAAAAGCTAGGCAAAAAGCCTGCAGATCGTAATGCCAAGCTTTGTGCCATTATCCAAAAGATTGCCGAAGGTATTTCTGGTTTTAGCAATGCCAGGGACGATCTGGGTGATGCCTATGAATATTTGATTGGCCAGTTTGCAGCAGGTTCAGGAAAAAAAGCTGGTGAGTTTTATACACCTCAACAAGTTTCTACTATCTTGTCAGAAATCGTCACATTAGATAGTCAAGACCCGACGACAGGCCCAAAGAAAAAAATTAAACAAGTAATGGATTTTGCCTGTGGCTCAGGCTCGTTGCTATTAAATGTACGAAACAGGTTAAATGATGAAGGGGGTTCTATAGGTAAAATATTTGGCCAAGAGAAAAATATCACTACCTATAACCTTGCGCGCATGAACATGCTGTTGCATGGAGTAAAAGATACTGAGTTTGAAATTCATCACGGTGATACGTTAGAGAATGACTGGGATATTCTTAATGAGATGAATCCTGCGAAGAAAATGCAGTTCGACGCCATCGTCGCTAACCCACCTTTCAGTTTGCGTTGGGAGCCAACCGAGGCATTAGGTGAAGATTTCCGCTTCAAGAACTATGGTCTTGCACCTAAATCAGCCGCTGATTTCGCCTTTCTTCTGCACGGCTTTCACTTCCTCAGCGAGGACGGGGTTATGGCGATTATTCTCCCGCACGGTGTTTTATTCCGTGGCGGTGCAGAAGAACGGATACGTACCAAGTTGTTAAAAGATGGGCATATAGATACCATCATTGGCCTTCCTGCCAATCTGTTCTTCTCAACCGGCATTCCTGTTTGCATTCTGGTGCTCAAACGCTGTAAGAAGTCAGACGATGTCTTGTTTATCAACGCCGCAGAACACTTCGAGAAAGGAAAACGTCAGAATTACCTTCGTAGAACTGATGAAATGCCTAATGGAGAGTTGGGCGATATAGAAAAAATTATCGATACCTACCAATTCCGAAAGGAAGAAGAGCGATATTCTCGTCGTGTGTCTATGGAAGAGATTGAGAAAAACGGCTTCAATCTGAATATCTCACGTTATGTCAGTACAGCACAGGCTGAAGAAAAAATAGATCTAAAAGATCTCCACAGTGAGTTGGTATCATTGGAAGAAAGAATTAAGAGAGCAACGCTCACTCATAACGCGTTCCTTGAAGAACTAGGACTACCCCCACTTCCCTTAGCTGAAAAAGACTAATCTGGAGTGATGTAACTTATAGGTGAAATATATAGCCCAAATCATCAGTATTCGGGCTCTATATTTATCAATTTAGCCTTCAGTAAGGCAATGTTATTGATCGGCACAAGAAAGGCACAGCCAAGATTATGTAAAGAATGAGCGTCCGCTTCACGCTCACAGCGGACTGTCAGATTTTACTTGTTTCAACCTATAAAGCTGTTAGGTTAAATTTGTGTTAATACAAAATTGTCGCACCCAAAAGTTCCCCCACGTCAGCCCAACCATTTATCCACAGTTCCCCTAATTAATTTTTGCATAGTCAAACGGCGTAATGCCCTTCTCCCGGTTCGCATCCAGAAAGTCCGCCCACCATTGCAGCATCAACTTACGTTCATCGATAAACTCTGCCTTATGGACATAGGCTGCCCGCACAGAGTTACGCTCCATATGGCTCATCTGCCGCTCTAACGCATCCCTCGACCACAGCCCTGACTCTATCAACGAACTACACGCCATTGTGCGAAAACCATGACCACAGACTTCGACTTTCGTGTCATAGCCCATTACCCGAAGCGCCTTATTCACTGTGTTTTCACTCATCGGTTTACGTGGGTCATGATCACCAATAAAAATCAGCCCTTGTTCTCCACAAAACTGTTTGATCTGTTTCAGGATCGCCAGTGCCTGCTTTGAAAGCGGCACAAGATGCGGCGTACGCATCTTTGATCCCCGGTGAGAATGTTTGACGCCGGGAATGGGCTCTCGTTCCGGCGGGATCGTCCACATTGATGTTTCAAAATCAATTTCTGACCAACGGGCAAACCGTAATTCACTAGAGCGAATAAAGATAAGCAGAGTCAGTTCCGTTGCCCGGCAGGTTAATGGTCTACCAGTATAATTATCTACTTTCTGAAGTAGTTCAGGGATACGCTTTAATTCCAGTGCCGGTCGATGTTGCCTGTTTCCGGAAGCAACCGCCCCTGCCATTTCCTGCGCTGGGTTATAATCTATCAGTCCACTCTGCACAGCAAAGCGCATGATAGCCGTAGTGCGCTGCTGAAGACGAGCCGCCACCTCAAGACGTCGAGACATCTCTACGGCTTTAATTGGAATAAGTAGATCTCGTGTTTTAAGCTCAGCAATATTCTGATTACCTATAGCAGCAAAGAGATTATCTTCCAGGCTTTTCAATACACGAGCACTATGCGATGCAGACCACTTCTGATTGCTGGCGTGCCAGTCTCTGGCGACCACTTCAAACGTTATCGCCTCTTGTTCCTGCTCTACTTTAACGGCTTTCTTGTTCTCACTTGGATCGACACTATTTGCTAACAGCTTACGGGCTTCATCCCGGCGTGCCCGGGCATCCGCCAGCGAAACTTCAGGATATTTTCCCAATGCCAGCATTTTCTCCTTACCGCCAAAGCGATAACGCAGTCGCCAGTATTTGGAGCCGTTAGGGTGAACCAGCAAAACCATGCCATCACCGTCAGTCAGTTTGTAGGTTTTTGCTTCAGGCTTTGCCGAACGAACCTTCACATCACTCAGAGCCATGATGAGTATCCTTTCAAGGGTTCTGTGTGGGTACAAACATTATCGAACCGGGATATACCCGCAGTTGTACCCGCATCAGTAAGTTGATGTAGATTGAATCAGGTTGACTTAGGTTGAGTGAAAAAGCGAGGAAAGCCTTGCGGATACTGGATTTCAGGCACAAAAAAAGACGTCCGTTGACGTCTATTGATGTTCCGATGGTGCGAAGGCCGGACTCAAATAATCATGTAAGCAGTTGTTTTAATGGTTAATTTAAAAATCAAAAACCAAAAGTGCCCCCATTTGTGCCCCCCTGGCTTTTTTTAGCGATTTCAACTAGCAGGGTTCTCAATACGGATAAAAACTAGTCGTGTGGAAAACTATCAAACCCATTGGTTAGGTTCCGAAAGACGGAACCTAACCACGCTCTATGCTTTTCTGGTGGGGCTGGATGCGCTTAATTTGATCAGTTGAAAAGCCATCGTCCAGCTTTTGCCGACTCAACAAGCATAAAAATCGTAAGGGGCTTTGGTTCAATATCAGGGACTCTTTGCGACTTAGGCCTTAAGAAATTGGGCAGAAAGCCTTTTTCGTAAGGCCAGTATGCAAGAAAGTCAAATTCGCTACTATCAACGTTAAATCTTTGGAAATAGTCATTCATTATTTCATCACCAGTCTCTCTGGCCCAAGGATACTTACCTGTTGAGAGGCTGGTTTCGAGCGTTAATTCAGGCTTATCTCTTGAGAAAAGGGGTTTAGAATTATAATTATTGTCGTACCACTCAAAAATAGCGCTTTCTATCGTGTCCTTTACCATAGCTTGTCACCATTCTTTGCAATCAGGTTATAGGTATGGGTTGCTTTCCATGCGATTTGTGTCACGTCATTTAATATAAAGCCAATCCCTAGTATTGGTATCCAGCGTCCAGCAAACGCCCCCAGATTATTAACGTAACTAAATTTAAGTCGTTTGATACTTTCAGTTGTAAGAGTCGGCCAGCGGTTAACTCTTATGTTCAACCAAACGCGGAGATTTGCACTCAAGATCGACGTCCCCTTTGTGGTCCCAGCCGGTTTTCCCCGCGTCGTTTGAGTTGGTTGCCCTAAAATTATAAGTGCCAAAGTAGCTATATCCTCGACACCAAGCTGTTTTTGAGCCTCATCCAGAAATACGAAGAAAAAAAGCTCTCCAGCGGTGAGATTGAACATTCCTTTGTAAAAATACGTTCCACCCAGCTCTTCAACTGTATCCATTTCGCACCTCGCTTGTGGCTGTCTGAATACCATATCTGTCGAATTGGTGTTCGTCCAGAATCGACGTTGGTTAATAACGGCTCAATATAATGTCGTGATTCCCCATAAAAAAAGATTTTATGAATAATCCTTCACACTGTTCACCTTTTTATTTTGTCTATTTATATCATATGGTTAACGGGTGATGAATGGGTGAAGGGTGACGCATATCCTTCACCACGGGTGAACGATGAGCGTAAAAAAACCGGCTTTCGCCGGTTCAGGTTGTCATGCTGCGTTCGGATCGTCGCACTTCGGCAGCCAGTCGGCGCTGCTTTCGTCCGTCAGCCCGAGGTTGGTCTGCATCCCGAGCTTCGTGCGCCGCTTCAGGTAGCTTTTGCCGTACTCGCGCAGGATGCTCTCCAGCGCCTGGCTGAAGGTCTTCATGCTGAGCGGGTTGCGGTAGCCGTTGGCCTCCATGTACGCCAGATAGGCGTGATAGAGGTAGCGGCGGGGTTGCAGGGGGCGGATGCTGGCGTTGCCCATGTGCAGGCCGTTCGGCTCGGCGGTCGCAAACAGGTAGCCGCAGAAGTCCACCATCGGGTCGGCGTCGCGCTTGATGCGCATGGCCTCGCCGGAGTTCTGCTGCTGCTGAAGCAGCACGCGGGCGTCCTGCGGGCTGCTGAAGCGCTGCATCAGCTGGCGCACGATGACGGCCAGCTCCGCCTGTATCTTCTCCTTCAGCTGCGGGTCGCGCTCGTTTGCCGGGATGATTTCCGCGAAGTGCAGGATAACCCGGCGGCGCGACACGCCCCCGCTGCGGTCGGTGAAGCGCATCGGGTTGTTGTTAACGGCCAGAATCACCGCCGGGATGTGCGTGGAGTAGGCGTCGCGGTACTTGGGGTCAACGGACACCGCATCGCCGCCGGTAATCGCCTTGATGCCCGCGCCGTCGCCGCTCCACTTCTCCTGGTCGGGCAGGCGGATGAGCGAATAGCCGATGACCGACGCCCGCTCGCGCGACGACTCCAGCGTCTCGATGGTGGCCGACACGGCGTTGTCCGTTCCGGCCAGCATGGTGGCGATTTCCGCCATGATGCTCTTGCCGCTGCCGCCGGGGCCGGTGACCTCCAGAAACAGCTGCCAGTCGTAGCGGTTTGCCAGCACCATGAACAGCGCCGCCAGAATCACGTCCCGCTTCTCTGCGCTGCGCCCGGCGGCGCGGTCAAGCCACTGCCAGAAGTGCGGCGCGTGGCGCTCCAGCGTTTCGCCCGCCACCGGGCGGGTGTAGTCCACGTCGCTGACCGTGCGCAGCCAGTTCTCACGCCGGTGCGGGCTGAAGGTGCCGCTGCGTGTGTCGAGCACGCCGTTGCGAAAGCCGATGAGCTGTCGCTGCGGCGCGGCCTGCTGGGGCAGCATCAGCTTCAGCGTGTCCACCACGCCCGCCACCTTGCCCGCCGAGAACGGCGCGCGCAGGCGCTGGAACAGCTTCGCCACGTCGCGGCCGAACTGGTTGCCGGAAATCACCTTCCACGCCCCGGCCTCATAGCGGCAGAGGATTTCGCCGCTGGCGTCCACGGCCAGATTTCGCCCGTAGTGCTCCGCAACGCGCTCCGCCTTCTCGCTGGCGCTCATGGCCGTAAACTCGGCCTCGCTCATGGTGTCGAACGGGCTGGCGGCGGGCGGGGCTGAGGCCTCGCGCAGCGCCTGCCGGGTGGCGTCCTCTCCGTGCGCGGTAAAGGCGTCGTTCCAGTCGCCGAACACCGGCGGCAGGGCAACTGTTGCGTTGCAGGCTGCGGCGGCATGCTTCGCCTTACGCTGGCCGTCGCCGTTCAGGTCGCGGTCGGCGGCAATCACCAGCGGCAGCGTCGGGTGCTTTTCACGGACGAGGCCGGCCAGGGAAAGGAGGTTTACGGACGACAGGGCAACCCACACCGCGTCCCCCGTCAGCGCGTGCACCGTCAGCCCGGTGGCGTAGCCCTCGGTGAGCCAGATGCGTTTCGGCGTACCTTTGCCGCTCAGGACGTGGCAGGCGCCTTTCACCTGACCGCCCTTAAGCGTGCGCTTGTCACCGGCGGCGTTAATCAGCTGGACGTTGACCAGCGCGCCGTCCGCGTCGTGCAGCGGTACAAGCAGGTCGCCGGGGCGGTAATCGGTCAGGGCCACCTTATGCGGCTTCGTGAGCGTCAGGCAGGAATGTTCGGGCAGCCCCTTGCGGGACAGGTAGGCGTTGCCCGTGACCGCCTTCGCGCTGCTGACCAGCTGCTGCGCCAGCGCGGCCGCCGCCGTGCGGGCGGCCTCGTCGTCCGGCTCTGGCGGTGCGGCTTCCGTGACCGGCGGCAGGTTGCCGGTCAGGTCGTTCACGCGCGCGGCGGCCCCGGTCAGGCTGACGCCCAGCGCCTTCTGCACCAGGTCCATGCCGTCACCGGCCCCGCACTGGTTGCAGAACCACGTCCCGCGTCCCTCTTTGTCGTCAAAGCGGAAGCGGTCCTTGCCGCCGCACACCGGGCACGCCGTGTGCCGGTTCTTCACCACCTTCACGCCCAGCGCGGGCAGGATGCGGGGCCACTGGCCCCGCGCGGCGCTGGCCGCGTCGGATACGGTCATTTTCATTATGTTTTCCCTCAGTGCAGCGGCGGCGCGTCGTGGATGCGCCCGCAGAGTTCGTCCATCACCACCTGGCCTAAAAAGCTCAGGCACGGGGCGGCCTTCAGCGGCCCGGCGGTCAGCAGGTCGTCGAGCAGCGCGCAGGCTATCTCCAGCCCGCGCGCCCGGCCGTGCTGGCGCAGGTAGAAGCCCTCCAGTTCGGTCTCAATGGCGCGCTCCAGGCGGGCCAGCGTCAGGCCGGAATGCCGCTGCTGCTCTCGGCACAGCGTGAGCCAGGCGCAGGCCACGGCGCGGCGGGACAGCGCGGCGCGCAGCTCAGGAGACAGGGTGCGTGCGTTCATGCGCTCACCTCCCCGTTCATCCAGCCGTCGCGGCAGCGGGTCACCACGTCGTCCAGCTGGCCGGTGATGAGAAACAGCAGCGAGGCCAGCTGTGCGCTGTCGGCAGGCTCCGGCGGGGTGCAGCAGTCGCGCAGGGCCGCCGCCTCACAGGCCAGACGTCCGGCGTTGCGCAGGTGCTCCAGGCGGGCAAGGTCGTCAAGGGTAATGGTGGCGTAATTCATGCGCGCACCTCCGTGAACGGCAGGCGGGCAGCAAAGGCCAGCACGTAATCGCGGGCCAGCAGCTGGCGGGCGGCGCGTTCGGTGGCGGCGGTGGCGCGCAGCATCTGCACGCGGGCGTGACGTTCACAGTGGCGCACGGCGGCAAACACAAAGACAAATTCTGAATGCGGGGAATTAAGGACGGTAGCCATAAGGGCAGTCTCCATTGAGTAGCGGTTATCGCCACCACCGGAGTTTCCACGCTCTGGCGGTGACCCGAACGGGGGTGGAAAACCGGCCTCAATGGATACCGGCCAGCCCGAAGGCTGCCCCGCCCGGGCCACCATTACGAGAACGGCGCAACGACAAAGAAACCGTTGCCCGAATAACGGGTGCACTGAGGCAAAGACACAAAAAAAGACGCATGGCGCGTCTGGTGTCGCCATTGAGTAACTCGGGTTTCCACGCCCGGCTGCCGATTTTGCGACAGCACAAACACTGTACCAGGGAAGGCCCCCGGCGCGCAAGCCGGGGAAAGCAAAGAAATGCAGCATGACGGACGGTCTCAGCGGTGGGTGAAGGTCATGCCGCACGCCCCTGACTCCGGGCGGCGATGCGTTCGTTCATCCAGGCGTTCACCTCGCTGGCCGCCCACGCGACGTTCTTGCCGCCCAGCGAAATCTGCGCGGGAAAGGCGTCACGGCTGATGAGATCGTAAATGGTCGAGCGGGACAGGCCGCAGACGTGAATGACCTCCGGCAGGCGCATGAAGCGCTCCTGAAACGGCGGCGCGTAAGCGGCTGACGGGGCCGCAGGGGCGGAAGATGGTGCGGTTAAAGCAGTGTGCATGGGCTACCTCTCGTTGATTCCATACAGAGCCGGGCGGGTGCGTCCGGCATCGGGCAGCTCTTTATTCTGAGTAAATTTCTTACGGAATCAACAAGTGAAATTTGTCTGGCGGCTCATACACCGGGCGCAACTTTTGTGCGGTTTGCCAGTGTTTGCCTCTGTTTGCCATATATTGACATATAGTGACATTTTGATTTTTTCCAGTAACGAAAGGGGATAAATAAGGGTCTTTATATGGATATTTATTATAAGTGGTGCAGGGTTTTAACCGTCACAGGGGGTGAAGGATGGTGAACAGTGGGTGAAGGATGCTTTTTAAACTGTTCACCCTCTAATTTACTGTATTACTTATCTTTTTCTTTCTGGTGAAGAATAGTGAAGGATTTATATAAAACTAAAAGCTGAGTAGTGGGTTTCGTGAGACCTTTTCCTGGCTGGCCAGAAGAAGGGCTTTTTGTCTGAGTCGTCACACAATGTCATCCGGTGGCACCGCCTGTGCCAGCTCCGGCACAATTGACTGACTGAAAACGACCACACAGGAAGCCGACATGACCGCCACCGTTTTATCCCTTCCCGCCGCCACGCAGGCCGCGCTTGATAAGGTCAGCACCGCTAAGGCGGCATGGCTTGAGGCCCGCCGCGTGCAGGCCGCCGCCGCTGAAAATGCCGAAACCATCCGCCAGCGCCGTGCGGAAACCGAAGCCACCGCGAACGCGCAGAACGACGAGTGGCGCGCCCTGTTCCGCGACAGCAGCGGAGCCATGACGCCGGAAATGCGCGCGCTGCGTACCGAAATCGCACTCAACCGCGAGACGCTGGAGGAGTTCGATGCGCTGCTGGCCTCTCACGCCGAAGAAACGGCCCGCCTGCCGTTTGAGACCGCCGACAGGGCGCAGGAGTACATCAGCGCCCACAACAGCCTGGTGGAGCTGCGCGCCATGCAGCTCTGGCAGGACTTCATGCGTGACCACGGCCAGCCGCTGATTCAGATGCTGAGCCTCCTGCACATCACGCTGGGCCGTCAGGCCGCGCTGGTCACCGGCGTGGTGGACTCCGTGAACGACCCCGACAGCGTGCTGAAGGACTTCATTAAGCGCCACATCACTGAACCGGCCGTTTCCGGTGAGGCCATGCCAGACAGCGACCCGGTGTTCCGCCTGTGCGGCGTGACCCCCGACGCCACCGCCAGGGCTGATGCGGGCCGCACCCTGTCACCGGCCGCCCGTCACAAGGCCAGAATCCGCCTGGAGTTAAAACAGAAGGAAAGCCGCTGATGGCCCTGAAATGTCCCGAATGCGGCCAGGTGGCCCACACCCGCACCAGCGCCTACGAGGCCCCGTCCGTCAAGCGCACCTGGTATCAGTGCCAGAACCTCGACTGCTCCTGCACGTTCACCGCGCTGGAGAGCGTCGAGAAAATCATCATGAAGCCCCACAGGCCCGTGGCGGCAGAGCCGGAGCCGGAAAATGATGCGCCTGCGCGCCAGCCGCAGACGCTGGGCCGCTACGGCTCGGCCTGCACCCGTAAAGACCGCCACGCACAGCCCTGACAGAGAGGAAAAGACATGACACAGAAGCAGATGACCGACGAAGAGATTAAGGCAACCGGCCAGTACGTGGGCCAGCTTGTGGCACGGAGTCAGAAGCCGCTTAAGGATGCGGGCTGGCTTATGAAGCTGCCCGAAGCTGAGTTAGCAGAACAGAGCGCCGCGCTGGCGAAAAGCCTTCCGGCTGGCTGGCTGCCCCGCATTCAGGAACTCCAGAAAAAAATGATGGAATGGCTGGAGGCCAAAAAGGCCGAAGCCGCCGCCAGGGAGAGCGTTGAGGCGCTGCGCCAGAGCCAGGCACAGACGGAGCAGTCAGGCCAGGACAACCGGGCGCGCTTTCGTGAGCTGCTGGAGCAGAACGGCGGCACCGTCACGCCGGAGATGAAAGCGCTGCGCGCGGAATACCTGGAGCAGCAGGAAACGGCGACCGAGCTGGCCGGGCTGATTACCCAGAGGGAAAAGCAGCTGCCGGGGCTGGCCGACGTGACCGGGCAAAAGGCTCACGCTTACATCACCTGCCATGAGCGCATTATGGACGAGCGCATTGATGCGCTCATTGACGAATTCTTTATCTTCCACGCCATTGAGCTGACCAGCCTGCTCAGAATGAAGTACAGCCAGTTTGAGCGCTACGGTTCACCCCTTGCGCCGGGCGTAATTGAAGGGGCAAACGATGCAGACACGCTCTACCGTGGATATATCATGAATCTGATGCTGAGCTGGACAAATACAAAGCTGCCGCTGATGTTCCGTGATGATGTTATCAGCCTTGCAGGCCCTTACCCCTTCAGGGGTGCCGGAACTGACCGGCGTAAGCGTAAACGGTTCCCCGGCCAGAAATAACCCCTCAGCCCGGCACCTGCCGGGCTTTTTTACGTCTGCTGCGCCAGTGCATGTCTATGCTGCATGAAAACGCATGAGTCTCAGGCACCCAAAAGCGGCAGCAAAGGCCAGCAGCGGCGCGGCCCGGAGCCACTCATGCAGGTGCATGAAAACCGCTACATGAAGTGCGCAGGCGTGGCGGGGCTACGAGCGCGCGCAAGAGGGTAAAGTAGATATAGAGTAGCTATAGTCTAGCGTGTATGATTGGGAGAAATTTTTTCAATTTCCATGGCGAATATTATGCTCAATATCATCAATGGTGCATCTGATAAACCCGTAACCTCTCAGCGCCTAAGAGAGTGGCTATCAGACAAAGAACATTTAGAAGGATCTCTATACATAGGGTATCCAATCATTGGTACTGTTGAAGGTGCCTACGAAATTGATGCATTATTAGTTTCACAGAAGAATGGCATAATCGCATTTAATCTTATTGAAGGTAATGTTATACCTGATAATTATTCTGAAATTCAGGATGAGTGTTTCAACATGCTTGAAGCCAAGCTAAAGCAGTATAAAGAATTAAATGCAAAAAGAAATTTATTAGTTGATATATCTATAATTACGCTAGCACCCGCAATCGTTAAAGAGAAAGAGGATGTAGAAGGCGACGCCCCAATTATTGTAAGCGAAGAAGGGCTTCTTGCCTTTTTACAAAACGTGACCTGGGATCATCCTGAATTATATAATAAGACTATTTCCGTTATCCAAGCAGTTTCTCGGGTTAGAGTCGCAAAAAAAAGGGACTATGTTAAAAAACAGGACTCTAAAGGCGCAATACTGATAAAACTTGATCAGTCGATAACAAATCTTGATAGCCAGCAAAGTAAAGCAGTGCTTGAAACTGTCAATGGAGTTCAACGAATAAGAGGACTCGCAGGCTCAGGAAAGACAATTGTACTTGCTAGAAAAATTGCTTATCTGCATGCAAAAAATAGAGAATGGAAAATAGCAGTCACCTTTAATACTCGTTCTTTAAAAAATCAATTTATTAATCTTATAACTAGTTTTGTTTATGAGCAAACTTCAGAAGCTCCCGACTGGGATCGCATAAAAATCATACACGCATGGGGGAGCTCAAGAATTGAGGGTATATATTACAATGCATGCATTGATAATAATATTGAATATTTAGATTTCGGCACTGCGAAAAATTACGCATCGGCTAACGATGCCTTTGGATATGTCTGTAAAAAATTCATTAAAGAAGCATCTTCTATAAATAAAGCTTATGATTTAATACTAATAGATGAAGCGCAAGATTTCTCAGTGGATTTCTTGAGGCTATGTTATTACTTACTCGACGAAAATAAACGTTTAGTATACGCCTACGATGAGCTTCAAACTCTAAATGAAAGTTCTATGCCTACTCCTGATGTAATATGGGGTCTAAAAGAAGATGATACGCCGCATGTTAGCTTAAGGAATGAAAAAGGAGAGCCTTTAAGAGATATCATTCTTGAAAAATGCTATAGAAATCCTGGCCCTGTATTAAGCGCAGCTCATGCTTTGGGTTTTGGTATATATAGAATGGTCTATGAGGGCTTAAACAATAAAGGCGAGAATAAGTGGAAAAGGGAATTAGTACAAATGTTCGATTACGCCCCTCTTTGGGAAGATATCGGATATGAGGTGATTGATGGTGAATTAAAAAGTGGTGAGCATGTTATTTTAAAAAGAAAAAAAGAAGCTAGCCCTGATTTTTTAGAGTCGCATTCACATATTGATGAAATTATTTCTTTTGAAAAGTTTGAAACAGAAGATGAGCAAACGGTAGCTTTAGTAAATGCTATCGAAAAAAATATTAAAGAAGATGAATTAAAACCTGAAGATATAATGGTTATTCATAGTGATCCGTTCACAACAAAAGCAGCGGTAGCTAGTGCTCGAAGAATGCTGTTTGATAGAAAAATTCAATCCACAGTAGCCGGAGTTACAGGGTCTCCAGATGACTTTTTCGAAGAAAATAGCGTGATGTTTACTTCAATTTACCGAGCTAAGGGTAATGAAGCTGCAATGGTTTACCTCATTAACGCCCAATACTGTGCCACTGGCGGCGGCTTAGGCACAAAACGAAATATCATGTTTACTGCTATGACAAGGACAAAAGCTTGGCTGCGCGTATTTGGGCATGGTGACATGATGGATATTATAAATTATGAATATGCAGAAGTTAAAAAGAACGAGTACAAATTAGACTTCACTTATCCTACTGAAGCAGAACGGAAACTTCTTCGAATTGTCAATAGAGACATGACTATTCAAGAGAAGAACAGAATTAACAAACGTCAATACCAGTTAGATGAAGTAGCCGGTGAACTTCTTTCTGGAGAAATTCATAAGGAAGATTTATCCCCTGAGGTTTTAGAAAAACTCAGAAAGGCTTTGGGTTTATAAATCGGGAGATTGCAATGATTAAATCCAAGGCAATAATTAAAGAGATTTACGAATTAACTTCGAAGGTGATTGATTCTTCAATCACCGATAAAGAGAAATTCCCCTGCATGAAAAACGTGCAAGGATATAAGGTTATTGGTATTGAAGGCGTTGAAGATCTTTCCATCGCACTAAAAAGCATGAGATACAAGGAGTTATATCAAGCTATTTTTGACGCCGGATTCTACAATTTCAGATTCGTAGATGGTGGTTTAATCCAATTACTTTACGAGTTTACCCCTAGTGATGAACTAATAAAACATAAACTAGCTTATTTCCCTTCACCTGACTTTGAAAGTTTTCAAAATGAACCAGATGTTTACCTTCATGACAATATTTATGCGGAGATTCTAGACCCCAGAATATTACCTGTACCTATACGGTTTGATTATGATGGTAGAGCTGCAGTTTATAAAGAACTTAGTCATCCTAAGAGTCATTTAACACTCGGTCAGTATAAAAACTGTCGCATCCCTGTATGTTCGCCTATAACCCCTTCTCTTTTTATTGATTTCGTGATGAGATCATTTTACAACACTGCACTACTAGATCTTTCTGAGAAATTGAATTTAAATTTCACACGTTTTAACGCAACTTCTACGCATTTAGAAAGAGATAGAATACATATAAATATAAGGCCTTAAATTAAAAATGCGGCATTCTGCAATGCTGCATTTTATATAAAATTAATTATTATTTAACTTCCTTGTTTTTGAAAAATCATAAGGTGTTAAATATTCTTTTTTTAAAGAATCCAAATAATCTGCCCACCACTGCACCATCAATACTCTTTCATCCAAATGCTCGGAGGTGTGAATATACGCAGCGCGGACACTGTTACGCTCCGAGTGGCTCAGTTGGCGCTCTATTGCATCATCGCTCCACAATCCAGACTCACCTAATGCACCACGTGCCATCGTCCTAAAGCCATGTCCGCAAACCTCTACCTTAGTATCATAGCCCATTGCACGTAATGCGCTGTTTACGGTATTTTCACTCATTACCTTATTTGCGTCATGGTCACCCGGAAAAAGCAGTTCTTTATCACCGCTAATCTGCTTCAGGTCACTTAATAAAATCATTGCTTGCTGACTGAGAGGAACTATATGTTCCTCTTTCATCTTCATGCCACGGTAAGAGTAACGCACGCCCTTAATTTCTTCCCGTTTCGCAGGTATGCGCCAAAGTGATTTATTAAAGTCAAACTCATCCCAACGCGCGAAACGTAACTCACTGGAACGCACAAAAGTTAGTAAGGAAAGCTCGACCGCGATCCGTGTCATTACACGGCCACGATATGCAGCAAGACGTGCAAGAAACTCTGGGAAACGGCTAGATGGTAAAGCTGGATAGTGTCGTGCTTTGGTTGTCGATAACGCACCGGCCATATCACTGGCTGGATTAGAGTCGATGTAATCGTTCTGTACTGCGTAACGCATTATGGCTGTGACGCGTTGTTGCAGGCGCTGCGCAACGTCATGCTTTCCACTCGCATCAACTTTTTTAATCGGGGCTAACAGGTGGCTAGTTTTGAGCTGACGAATGTCAGACGAACCGATATGAGGAAAGATATAAAGCTCAAGATAGCGAAGAACGCGCGTTCTATGGTCTTCACTCCAGCGCTTGTTACTGGCGTGCCATTCACGAGCAACGGTTTCAAAAGTGTATGCCCCCGAATTCTCGGCCTGAGCTTCTTTCTGTTCGGCTTTTGGATCAATACCCTGCACTAGCAGCTTTTTAGCTTCATCACGTTTTGCCCTAGCCTGAGCAAGCGTCACTGTGGGCCAAACGCCAAAAGCGAGGCGATCCTCTTTTTTGTCAGAGGGCCGTCTGTATTTCATGCGCCAGTATTTAGAACCCTTAGCCGAAACCTCGAGATACAAACCGCCGCCGTCGGCCATTTTATAGGTTTTGTCTTTTGGCTTTGCGGTCTCTACCTGTCTGGCGTTGAGCTTCATTTGGGGGCACATTTCTAATCGAAGTTAAGATGTCCCCAATTATGCCCCCAACGGCATCCGGATTTCAACGGACAACCTCGGACGACTCAGGACATAAAAATCGCTGCAAGCATTGATTTTTAAGGGATAATTGGACTTTCTCGGATGATCTTGGAAGTACTAATGGTGCCGAAGGCCGGACTCGAACCGGCACATCTTTCGATGGTTGATTTTGAATCAACTGCGTCTACCGATTTCGCCACTTCGGCACTGAAGAGGATGCGGAAAACGTTGGCGATTATACCTTTACGTGCCCAGCACGCAACCCAATTCCGCTGTGTTGTGCACTAAGCGGTGAAAAAACACGCGGAATCATCATTACATTCCAGTTTTCCTTAAAAGAGTGATTGAAACCTCTACAGAGTCAACAGATGAAGTAGTCTGGACGCTTGATGCAACTCGCATCAGCTTAAGAACACGCAGCCAAGTCAGCTCTTACAAAATTTGCAGCCTCTGTGGTAATTACTACATGCGTAAATCCATCATGATGGCAGTCGCCCCGCTACCTGCCTAAAACACAGCACAAAACTATAGTAGTTAACGCCATCGAAAGCACACAGGTAGTACTCTCATCAACGTTTTCAATTCTAAGCAAGTACCTTCAAGGAAAGGCCTTATCATGAAGCAAATGCATTGTCTGCTTTGCCTCTATTCATTCTTTATTATAAATAAGTAAAAACTAAAAGCAGTTTATGCGAAAGTATGTTAAAAATGCTTTTTATAATGTCTCGATGCCCTTTTTCTGCTTAACAACTATCATTTCGACGACAAAAAACTCTTTTTCACATATTTAAATCTCTGAGACGAATCTGTTTACTTTCAAGGAAAAAAAATGAAATTTTTACCTAAATCACTTCTGGCCTGTGCCATAACGTTAACTCAAGCACCGTGCTCATTTTCAGCTGAACTTCCGAGAGAAACAACGCCTGCAAATTACCATGCTGTAGTGTACTTTCTAAAAAACCCAAGTAACAGAGCCGCTATGAAACGCATTATGCCTGTTATTAAAAAGTCTATGGCAGATGGTGAACTCTCTGAGCGTGAAGCAGAAAACCTTATTGAGATGCTGAAGGGCGAAGGTATGATAGATTATACTAATCCGGAAAGCGATCAACTTTTTGCGCGCATGGAGTTAGCTGAAGTAATAGATAAAATTGAACGTGATCCTTGTATTATAAGTTATGAAGACGAAAAACCCAAAGAAGGAGATTTGAATGCAACAAGTGAGGATTTTTATAGAATATTTGAATTAGACCGACTCGACCATAAATGGTCTGAAGAACAAGGAAAAATAAACCAACAACGAATGATAGCAAGACAAGAACATTACGAAAAACAGAGATACACCGACTGTATAAAGGATAGTAAAAGAAAATAAAATTCTGCAATCAGAATTGCAGAATGATTCTGTTTTTTTTCGATGATTATAGATTTTAAAGGTTACTGGATAAAGTTCTCAATCTATTATGATAAATATATTGGCTATCTTTAGTACTTCATTGTGGGGCAGACGTATTCCACTTCCTGGCTAAGAGTATAGAAGCATTTAAATGTCTGGCATCTATGGGTAGGCCCCCCTGCCCTGTTTTATTTATCTGTGAGCAGGCATTAAAACCTTAATTGCTCCAGGTACAGAGCGATGACATATCAGTAGAGCTACATCGTGCTTAACAGAATCTCTTTAATGATTCAGACTACATCCACGACTTAAGAAGCCAGATCGGTAAACTTCTTAACAATCGAATCAAATGTTTTTCCAAAGCGATTTCATCAATAACACTACTCTCCCACTGCCAGAATCCTCCCAAACCGCCTTCCCCTCACCATTCCGTCGGAACTTTCTCATCCGCACCGCCTCTTAGCAACACGAAGCACTAAACCCAATCGAGGTCGAAATGAAAAAGCGCCATATCGCCTGCGCCCTGGCAGCCCTGCTGCTGGCGGGCAATGCGTCAGCCGCAAGCTGGCAGGATCAACTGAGCAGTGCCGCCAACCAGCTCAGCCAGCAAAACAACGGTGCAGCAGGTCAGCAGAACGGCGGGCTGTCGATGTCCTCCATTACCAGCCTGCTGAACAGCAACGACAAAGCCATGAGCGCCAACAGCATGACCAATGCCGCCGGCGTGATGCAGTACTGCGTGGAGCACAACGTGGTGAAAAACAACGTGCAGTCGGTAAAAGACCAGGTGCTGAGCAAACTGGGCCTGAATACCACCGCTGCGCAGGAGCAGAAACCGGATTACACCCAGGGCGTCGCCGGGCTGCTGAACACCGGCAATGGCCAGCAGCTGAACCTGCAAAGCCTCAGCAACTCGCCGATGGGCGAGAAGCTCAAAACCAAAGCCTGTGACGTGGTGCTGAAGCAGGGTAAAAACTTTATCTCCTGACCGTCGCCTGCCAGCCCCGCGCTGGCAGGTTTATCGCCCTTGCCTTCCGCCTGTTTACCGCCTGTCAGCACCCCGCCCGCTGTCTGTATCATCTTGTATCGCAACACGTTAAGTCATAAGTTTTCCTTCCTAATGCGTTGAGCGGTATAGTGATGTTTTGGATTTGAACAGGACGGCACGCATGAAAGGTATCAACATCGCAATTTACTTCGATCCAGACCTGATCACAGCCTGCGTAAATGCGTCAGAAGGGAGCTATGTAAACAAAAAGTTCGAGTACGACGATGGCGTGATCGAAGAGATCTACCAGTGGCTCGAAGAGTACGATCCCAACCGCACGCATATCTGCCTGATTGAAAACGAAAGCGCTGAGCTGCTGGCCGACGAACTGGTGGATAACGGTTATCACGTCCATCAGGTCACCATCCACCAGTTGCTGACCTGGTTCGCCGCCGAACCACCTAAATCCCCGGATGGCACACCGATGCGCCTGATGCTGCGCTACATGGCCGAAGAACACCCGCGCGAATATGAATCCCGCACGCCGCAAACCGAAGCGTTAATGGAGATGTTCGACGAGCTGGATGCGCTGGAGATGGTGGAAGACAACGAAGACGAAGACAACCTGCCCGCCGACCTGCTGCGCAGCATGAAGAAGCATAAAATCAGCGCCAGCGATGCGGCACAGCGCCTGATTCCGGACGTGAACGAACGCATCCGCGAGCACCTGATGCAGTACCCGGAGCTGATGACGCCGGAAATCCTGCAAGACTTCTTCCCGGAGCTGCTGGAAGCGCTGGAACGGCCTAAACACTAAGCGGAATAAGGCATGCTGGAGTTAATCAAAGCTGTCGGGTTGGGGCTGGTGGTGATCCTGCCGCTCGCCAACCCGCTCACCACCGTGGCGCTGTTTTTGGGCCTGGCCGGTGAGATGAATTTTCGGGAGCGCAACCGTCAGGCCCTGCAGGCGAGTATCTATGTGTTCGCCATCATGATGGTGGCCTGGTATGCGGGCAGCGCGGTGCTGCATACGTTCGGCATCTCCATTCCGGGGCTGCGCATCGCGGGCGGGCTGATTGTAGCGTTTATAGGTTTTCGGATGCTGTTTCCGGCGAAGCCGGTGGGCCATTCGGTCGAAGCCAAACACAAGCACGATGAGCTGGAAACCGCGCAGGAGCCGGTGAACATCGCCTTTGTGCCGCTGGCGATGCCGAGCACCGCCGGGCCGGGGACGATCGCGATGATCATCTCCTCGGCGTCTACCGTGCGCAGCGGGGTGGATTTTCCGGCCTGGGTTATTAACGTCGCGCCGGTGCTGACGTTCCTGGTGGTGAGCGTGATTTTATGGATTTCCCTGCGCAGTTCAGGGGCGATTATGCGCCTGGTGGGCAAAGGCGGCATCGAGGCGATATCGCGTCTGATGGGCTTTCTGCTGGTGTGCATGGGCGTGCAGTTCATTATCAACGGCGTACTGGAAGTGATTCACACCTTCCACTGACGATCTGAGCCGCCCTTAACGGGCGGCTTATCAGCTAAGACGAAACTGGCATAGCTCAGAACAAACCGGCATTTTGACCTGCTCTGGCGCGGGTTACAGTAGGGTTATCAATCATTAAGGATAACCGCCATGCGCAAACCGCTGCTCCTGCTTACCGCCCTTGCTCTCTCCTCAGCCGCCCACGCGGCAACGCCCAAAGATACGTTCGTGGTCGCCGTGCCGCTGGACGGCATTATCAGTTTTGACCCGGCGGAAAGCTTTGAAACCGTCAGCAACAGCAGCCTGCGCAACATCTACCAGACGTTACTGGAGCCGGACCATCAGGATCCGCAGAAGCTGTCCCCGCTGGCGGCGCTGCGCTGGCAGCCGGGTAAAACCCCAAACAGTCTGGTGTTCGACCTGAATCCGCAGGCGCGTTTTGCCAGCGGCAATCCGTTAACGGCGCAGGATGTGGTGTTCTCCTTTACCCGCGCGGTGAAGCTGAACAAAGCGCCCTCATTTATCCTGAGTGAATTTGGCTGGACGCCAGAGAACATCGACCAGCAGTTCACCGTGATCAACGATCATCAACTGGAGCTACGCTGGCCGGCACAAATCGGCCAGGATCTGGCCCTGCGCCTGTTGACCGCGCCGGTCTCCTCCATTGTCGACAGCAAGCTGGCGCAGTCGCATGCCGCCAGTAATGATTACGGCAACGGCTGGCTGAAAACCCACTCGGCGGACAGCGCGGCCTATGCGATCAAACAGTTCGTGCCCCTGCAGGCGCTGGTGCTGGAGGCCAATCCCAACAGCACGCAGAAAGCGCACCTGAAACGGGTGCTGCTGAAAGGCGTGGCCGATCCGGGCACCCGTCGGCTGTTGATCCAGCAGGGCGATGTGGATGCGGCCTATCAGTTGGGGCCGGATCAGCTGGCCTCGCTGAAAAGCGATCCCAATGTGCACATCGAGGCCTTTCCTTCCAGCCTGATCTACTACCTGGGTTTTAACACCAAAAGCACGCAGCAGCCTGCGCTGGGTAATCCGGCCTTATGGCAGGCGGCGCGCTGGCTGGTAGACTACGACAGCCTGGCGAATCAGCTGCTGAAGGGGCAATATCGTGTACACCAGAGCTTCCTGCCGCAGGGCTTTGACGGCGCGCTGGAGACCAAACCGTTCCACTACGATGTCGAGAAGGCCAAAGCGATTTTAGCCAAAGGCGGCATTAAGCCTGGCGCGCATATCGCGCTGTCGGTGGTGAATCAGCCGCCGTATATCGACATTGCCCAGGCGCTGCAGTCGAGCTTTGCCAAAGCCGAGGTGAATCTGGATATCCAGCCAGTGGCGGAATCCGAGCTGTGGAGCAAGATGCGCAGCCGTCAGTTCGAATCCATCTTTACCTACTGGGGCGCGGACTATATCGACCCGAACACTAACGCCAGTACCTTCGCCTATAACGTGCCAAACGGCAGCAAAACGCTGGCCTGGCGCGTGGGCTGGGATATTCCGGAGCTGAGCGCCCTGACCCGCAAAGCCGCCGGAGAAAGCGATGCCGCGAAGCGCAGGGCCGATTACGTCTCGCTGCAACAGCAGCTTCAGCAGAACTCGCCTTACGTGGTGATGCTGCAGGGCGAGGTGCAGGTCGCGCTGCGCAAGAACGTGACGCACGCCCAGCAGGGCATTGGCGTGACGCTGCTGAATTTTGAAGAGGTGCAGAAGTAAATTTCCGGGCGGCAGCACGCAATCTTTACTGACGGCTGCCGCCCCGCTGGCTATGCTTGACGCATGACTGACTTTTCATCAGGTTCTTTCAACATTAAGCCGCACAGATCTTGTTGAGAGACGACAGGTTGTTTTCCTTATCAGATTTTTATCTCTCCCCACTTTGAAACCATCATGTAAATTTATACAACGCTCTTTAACGATGGACGCAGGTCATGATTACCTTGAAAAATGATTACGAAACAACCTCCAAAAGAGCTTAATTTAATAAAAAAATAACATTAATATATTTTGTCATTCATGAAACTTGATGTAATTTATCGTTTCTTACAAATGATGATAACAATCAAGGGAAGCTAATGAAAAAAAGCATGAAAACACTCGTTATGGCAGGGTTGGTTCTGGGAATGGCTTCACAGGCAGCCTATGCTGTGGATGGTGCCTACAGTACGCAGGCAAACCGCCCTATGACCGTCAGTGCACCTAACACCTGGTACACGCTCAATTTTCCAATCCCATCGGGGGCTATCCCGGTTAGCAATGCCACACTGACAGAAATATATTATGATTACTCACTTGGTCAGTCAGACGTGGGGAGTCGTGGTACCTTAACTGTCCAGTTGTGCCAGGGCTCTACCATAAACTGCACTGATGTTTCCTCAGCTAAATCAGGGTCGACTACTTTTTTCAAGGGTAAACCTGCTGGAAATCCACTGTTTCTGTACTACATGGTCAGTAGTAACCGAGCAACCGGAACCATTACTGGAAATGGTGTATCGCAGTTAAGCGTCAACTATACATCAAGCAAATAAATTTATTTGTGCCTGGTAAACGCAATCAGTGATAGCAGCCATCACTGATTGCGTTATTACTATTTCTGATGGGTAAAAATGGATTTAAGGCCAATGCTCCTGGTTATTCAGTCCTGTGATTGTTTTAATTTGCAAAGTTATAAAGTATGAACATCGCAGAAAAGTTGCCCGAATCAGTTTTTGCATCCGCTGAAGCAATTCGCCTAAAAGAAATAACCTATGCTTATGGGATACAGTCGGATGCTACAACCATTTTAAATAACATTTCTCTTTCAATTCATCGTGGTGAAACCTGTGCTATAACGGGACCATCAGGTGCAGGAAAAAGTACACTACTTAACCTTATTGGTTTGCTCGAAAAGCCTGTTAAAGGGAAGGTTATTATTTCCGGCTACGACACATCTACAGCCCTTCCTGACGAACGGGCAGTATTAAGAAATCGCCTGCTTGGATTTATTTTCCAAAATTTTAATCTACTTCCTCGTCTTAACGCCCTTGAGAACGCTGCTTTACCGCTTCTCTATCGGGGTATTAGTAAAGAGAAAGCTTTTATTCGCGCGAAAGATAAACTTGAACTGGTTGGCCTTTCAAATCGGTTAAATCATCGTCCACACGAATTATCTGGAGGACAAAGTCAGCGAGTAGCCATTGCAAGAGCACTTGTTGGAGAGCCGATACTCTTGCTCGCGGATGAACCCACTGGAAACCTTGATCGTAAAACAGGAGATATGATTGCTAATCTTCTTCTGTCGCTGAATGCATCACAAAATACAACGCTGATTATGGTGACACATGATGATGCTCTTGCGAGTAAAATGAAAAGACGCCTGAATGTACTCAACGGAAAAGTATTTGAATAAAAATGCAATTTTTTAGATGGCCCCACTTTTTTGAAAAATTCACGGATGGTGGAATGTATGGCCCTACGCCAAGACAACACTTCTTTTCTGCAATCGAAAACATTCGTTACCTTGGACGCAGAGCTGTACTCGCTTTTGCTGGAATAGCTATTGGTTGTTGTGCTGTAACCGCCTTGATAAATATGGGAAGCATGGCGCAGGCAGAATCGATTAAAGTTTTTAAAGGATTGGGCAGTAATCTCATTATAGCCAACCTTCAACCTTCCCCGGGAAAGTTTAATGCAGGTCTTACACCTCGAGAATTTAATCCATCTTCGCTTTTACGCGCTTTAAAAGATATAAAAAGTGCGAGTGGAGTGATTTTCACTTCATCTGAAGTAAAATATGGCAGCCGGATCATAGGTTCATTAGTTATTGGTGAAAGTGGCGAACTCGCAAAAATAATGCAGTTAAAACTAACCTCGGGTCGTTTTTTGGGGGATGAAGATTCAGACAATACTTACGTCCTTGTTGGTTATAATGTCGCTCATCGCGCGGGTTATGCCTCTTTAAATACGGGTGAAAATATAGTTATTGGAAACTATATGTACAAAATAGTTGGCATTTTGAAAAGACAGGGTGAAAATTATCTCTTCCCTTTCAACATCGATGATGCCGTGGTTATGCCTGTTGAAGGTATGAAAAGAGTAATTCATCGGCCAATATTTTCTGCAATTATGATGGTATATCAAGAAAAATCTTCTGCAGAAGATACAGGAAAAAATATCAGTAATTATTTAAAAAAACTGAAAAATGGACTGTCGGTTAACATTCAGATCCCCGAATCACTCATTGATGGTATGAAACAGCAAACCGGGCTTTTTAGTTGGTTACTGATATGCATAGGCGGCGTCTCAATGTTAGCCGGTGGTATAGGCGTCATGAATGTTATGCTTATGAATATAGCCGAAAGAAAAAAAGAAATAGGTATACGACTTGCAATAGGTGCTCGTCCATTCGATATAACCATACAATTCCTTCTCGAGGCTCTCATCCTTAGCGCGGCAGGGGCTTTAGTTGGAAGCGTATGTGGAATCATTAGTTCACTTATATTTTTTTACTTTTCTGTATGGTCTCATTTTATTATTACGCCCTACTCTCTCATACTTGGCGTAACCAGCTCACTCGGGACTGGATTATTTTTTGGACTTTATCCAGCAATGAATGCATCTAAAATAGAACCTGTAAGAGCGCTTAATGATGCGTAAATATACTCTTATTCTTGCCATGATATATGCATTTACAGTTAACTCAGCCTACTCAAATATCTCAGCGCAATCTTCACATGGTGCAAATGAAAGTTCGCTCTCAACACCTGAAAATAAAATTAAACTAAATTTAATTGATACCATTGCAATCGGTTTAAGAAATAACAGAGATATTCAAAGTGCCTACCTTGAAAGGATTTCTCAAAAATTCGATCTTCGGGTTGCCGAGGATAGTTTTACACCGAAGATGACTATTACTGGAGAATATCTTAACGGTGAAAATGATGAGAATGGTTATCGCCAAAACAGGATTGGACCGACTGCGACATTGCTCACTCCTTATGGAACGAGATTCAGCCTTGGATGGGCTTATCAAGACCGAAAATCTGATACGCAGAACTCATTCAGCAATGACGGTGCAAGCTTTACTGTAATCCAACCCTTACTTAAAAATGCAGGGAAAGACGTTACCACCGCATCTCGAGAGCTTGCAAGGATGACCGAGGCGCAAAACCGTTTATCTCTTAAATCGACTCTGTCTCACAAAATTACACAAATCGTTGTGGCCTACAGAAATTTTTTGAGATCGAAGGAAGAAATTAATATTGCTCAAGAGTCATTGGACAGAGCAAAAAATCTCACACAGGTCAACGAGGCTTTAATAAAAGCAGGAAGAATGGCTCGATTCGAGGTTGTTCAGACAGAAGCGGATGTTGCAAATCAAGAGTTATCTCTGGAGGAGGCCAGAAATAACTATGAAACTTCTCGTCTCGGTTTACTTAGCCTCTTGGCACTTGATTTAAATACGCCTATCGATGTATCTGAAAATGCTGATCCTGCTTATGCAAGTATAAATATTAATGAAGCAATTAGTGTTGCTAAAAAAAACCAGCCCGTTTACTTAAGTCAGTTGATTGAAAACAGAAAATCAGATATCAATGTTTTGCTTGCCAGAAATGGACAGTTATGGGATATATCACTTGTTGCTGGCGCAAGTCAAATTCGATCTCATGCGGGAGATTCAAGTCCTGAAAAAACGTGGGATAAATATGTTGGGGTACAAGTTGAAATACCCGTAGGGGATCTTTCAACAAGAAAAACGCTTATTGATACAAGCGTGACAATGCAAATAAATAAACTCCGCACAGAAGATATGCAACAAAAAATAAGAGAAGATGTTCTCAATGCAGTCAACACAATAAATACTAAATGGAAACAGTACGAGATAGCTCAACGCGCTTACAGGCTGACTGCTGAAAAAGTAAAAATTGAAAGAGAAAAATTACTGGTAGGGCGTTCCACAAACTTCCAAATAATTTCGTATGAGAATGATCTTCGTAACGCAAACAACTTCAAACTGAATGCATCTATCAGTTACCAAAACGCCCTTACAGAATTGGATGAAATTGTTGGTACCACTCTTCAAAGCTGGCATATATCACTAAAAGATGAAGAAAGAAATGAGCCATAATCTTAATAAAAACTGGAAACTTTGGTCTCTGGTTATTTGCACCTGCGTGATTGGGGCTTGTTTATACTTTTCTAAAACGCCTGATGAATCACATCAAACCGCAGAACAATGGTATCCGATTGCACCGGGATCTCTGACGAATACTCTAGGCCTTATAGGGCATGTTGAAGCTGTTGAACAAAAGACGCTTAGTGCACCTTTTGACGGTGTCCTTGAAAAAATAAACGTTCAGGCTGGAGATAGCGTTAAAGCTGGCGATATGCTCTTTACTATGGGAACGTTAGAGCTTGATATTCAGATCAGGAACGCACTTTCAGAACTTCTTAAAACTAAACGGGAAGTCGTACGACTTAAGAACTGGGATCAAGATCCAGAAGTTCATCGCCTGAGACGACAGGTAAGCATAGCAACAGCAGTACTAAACAATAGCCGTAAAAATTTGAAAGAAACGACAGAACTCTACGACAGAGGTATTGTTGCACGCAATGAGGTTGACAATCTACGTCTTCAAATCCAGACGCAAGATCAAGACTTAAAAAATGCCAGGGAAGATCTGGCCACTCTTGAATCAAGAGCCGATAAAGATTCACTACAAATTGCTGAAATCGCTTTCCTTAACGCTCAAGCCCTCTATGAATCGCTTAGAAATATGGCTTTAAATTACCAGGTTCGGGCTCCTTTCGATGGCGTAATTGTTCCCGCCAAATTTTTTGGAGGTGACAAAAGCGTAATTGTAGAATCAGGGCAGCATATATCACAAGGCAATCCTGTTTTTTCAATCACTGGCCTAAAAAATTTTAAAGTACTGGCTCATGTTCAAGAAAGTGATATATCTTTGCTTAAAGAGGGCATGCCAGTGACAGTATCGGGGGAAGGGTTTGGAAACGTTTCCCGTCAAGGTAAAATAACCCGAATTGCTTTCCAAAACAGTAGTGATCAAAACTCAGGAGGGTTAGTTGAATACGAAATAACCGTTTCCTTATCTCCAGAACAGATAAAAAAAATAAATTCAATTAAATTAGGCATGAGCGCAACGCTGGAAGTGCTTGTTTATTCAAATCCACACGGTATAGCTGTACCTCCTCAGGCAATTATGCGAGACAATGATGGTAATGCTTACGTTTTGTACCGTAATGCCCCCCATTCATCACCTGTTAAAAGACCAATTACAACTGGAAAAAGTGTTTCAGCCGGGATTGAAGTTTTTGGACTGGAATCTGGCGAGGTCTTACTTAAAAATTAAATTATAGCGTTAAGATCCGTTAACGCTGAAGTACCGCGGCAAGCGAGATGGCGTGGTGCAAACCATGGCGAAAAGCGCGGGACGACAGATTACTAACCAGATTATTCGCGGCGTGCTGGGCAGCCTGTTTGGCGGTCGCCGTCGCTAAAGGTCGGTGGCAGCCTGGCTGCCACCTTAACGCTACTTGTGTTTCCAGCTGGTAGACACCGGGTTGGTGACGGTGTTCTTTTCCTGCGTGTAGGTGCCGTTCTGCTGGGCAATCGCCTCGCCGGTATCGACAATCGCGTTCTGGATAAACACGTTCTGCTTATCGCCGCGCACAAAGGTCAACTGATGGAAGGCGGTCTTGTTGCCCCAGTCGGTGGACGGCAGCGAGATAAAGCGCACCGTGAAGGTCTCATCATCGAACTTGCCCTGCATCACGTATACGCCGTAATGGTTTTCCCCCTGCGAGATGATTTTATAGGTGCCGTTGTCGTAGTAATAAATTTCGGCATCGGGGAAGGGTTTTTTGTCGTACATTTTACGGTAATGCAGGACCTGCTTAATGGTGGGCTTTCCGAAGCTGACGGTCAGATTTTTTCCATCGGCAGAGGTGGTCAGCCCTTCTGCGTGCGCGCCGATGCCACTCATTAACATCAACAGACTTGCGGTTGCCGTTGCGATTGCTTTCACGTGAATTCTCCTGGTCTGGTTCCATGGATAGGGTGCGTCAACGTACGGAGACTGCTTCCGAAATGTACACTGATGTAACTGTTTATAAGAGTGGTAATTTTTAATGTTATTAGTTTTTAGGAACAGTCTGATTAGCACATCGCCCGACATGTTAAGACAGAGCGGTTTAGTACCAGACTTAACTGCGCTTTTCGGCCTGGATCGGGCAACGTTGACTTACTCAGCAGGCAAGCTGCTAAGATCAGGATATGGATAAACAACGCGAACTAAAACGGACCAAACGCCTGGCGCTTTCGCTGCTGCTGCTGGCCGCCATCACTTTTGTTGTCACGCTGTTTCTGCCGCCCAACTTCTACGTCAGCGGTATTAAAGCCATTGCCGAAGCGGCGATGGTCGGGGCGCTGGCCGACTGGTTTGCGGTGGTAGCGCTGTTTCGCCGCGTGCCGGTGCCGTTTATTGCCCGTCATACGGCCATCATTCCGCGCAATAAAGATCGCATCGGTGAGAATCTGGGCCGCTTTGTGCAGGAAAAATTTCTGGATACCGATTCGCTGCTGAATCTGATCCGCCGCCACGATCCGTCGCAGATGCTGGCAAGCTGGCTGAGCGTGCCGGACAACGCCGATCGGGTCGGTCGTCATCTGTTGCAGGTGATGCGCGGCTTTCTCGATCTGACGGATGACGCACGCATCCAGCACTTTATGCGCCGGGCGGTGCACAAGGCGATCGACAAGGTGGATCTCAGCCAGACCGGCGCGCTGATGCTGGAAAGCCTGACCAAAAATAACCGCCATCAGGAGCTGCTGGATGCCGCGATCGATCAGCTGCTGCGGCTGCTGGATAAACCCAGTACCCGGGAATTTATCGCTAACCAGCTGGTGCGCTGGCTGAAGCGCGAACATCCCATCAAGGCCAAAATGTTGCCGACCGAGTGGCTGGGCGAGCACAGCGCAGAACTGGTGGCGAATGCGGTGGATTCGCTGCTGGATGATGTGGCGCTGGATCAGGGCCATGAACTGCGGCTGGGCTTTAACCGCGCGGTGGATCGCCTGATTGAGAAGCTGAAAAACGATCCGGAAATGGCGGAACGCGCCGAGGTAATTAAAGGCTGGCTGAAAGACGATCCTACGCTGAACCGCTATATCGGCGAGCTGTGGGGCGATCTGCGCGACTGGCTGAAAGCGGATCTCAACAGCGAGGCGTCAAAAGTGCAGAATAAGGTCCGCCAGGCGGCCCTGTGGCTGGGCGAAACCCTGGCCGCTGATGAAGGGCTGCGCAGCTCGATGAATCAGCATCTGGAAGACGCTGCCCGCAGCGTTGCGCCGGAGTTCGCGGCGTTCCTGACGCGCCATATCAGCGACACGGTGAAAAGCTGGGATGCGCGGGAGATGTCGCAGCAGATTGAGCTGAACATCGGTAAGGACCTGCAGTTTATCCGCATCAACGGCACGCTGGTGGGCGGCACCATCGGGCTGGTGCTGTATCTGCTTTCGCAGATTCCGGCGCTGCTGCCGGTGGTGAAAGGCTGGCTGGCCTGATTTAACACTGCCCTGTTCTGCTTAATTCAACGACATGATTAAAGGGAGGTAAACATCACCTCCCTTAGGTGCGGCCTGAACGTGATTTACCTGAAGGACTTCACGATAATTTCAAGCAGTTGCAGTAGTGCAACCATGAGCTTCAGAAATACGCGAGCGATTTCTATCCATCTCATACGCTGGCTCCTGTGGTCAGGAGCACTTACAGCCTGCGTACCTTTCCGCTGCCTGTAACAGGCTGATTAGGTTGATAATGCATGATGTGCCCCTGGAGGCTAAGGCACTGACGGCACCACCCGTTGCAGCCAGGACTTGTCAGTCATGAAACGCATCTTTCACAGCACGGTGCGGCCTCAGAGCACATCAACATCAACCTGGAAAGCATAACAAAAACACTGTATAAATAAACAGAAAAATACAATGATTGCGAGCGAAGCCTCAAACCAATCCAGTCAGAGCGTACAATAAAGCATCACCTGCTTGCACCATGCCGGATTAATTCGTATAGTTCAAAACGTTGATAATGCATGATGTGCACCGCACGCAATCGTGCTGACGTAAACAAAAAACCTCGCCTCACCCGCGGGGTTTTTTGTTGTCTGCGCCAGAGAATAAACGGCGGTTATGCCTGATCCAGCGCCGACTGCGCCACGGCCATAAACTGTTTTACCCTGTCCCGGTCCACATCGTTCCACCAGACGCCGTCCACCTTGAGCGCGCTGGCCACAATCACGCCCTGGGTGCGCCCCAGAATCTGGCAGACATTGGCGGGCGTGACGCCCGAACCCACCAGCAGCGGTAAGGCGGTGGCGGCGCGGATCTCGTCGATTTCGTCCAGCGTGGCGCTGTCGCCGGTACGCTGTCCGGTGGCGATAACCGCATCGGCTTCAAAGAAATCAACGTCGCGGGTCAGTTCCTGAATGGAGCGGTCGGCGACTATCGCATGGCTGCCGTGTTTAACGTGGCTGTCGGCAAACACCCGAATATGTTCGGCACGTAGCTGGCTGCGGTAGCGCAGCGCTTTGGCGGCGGCCCCTTCAATAAAGCCTTCGTTGGCGATGTAGGCATTCGCCCACTGGTTGACGCGGATAAAATCCGCCCCGCCCGCCAGCGCGGTGGCAAAGGCAGGCAGCGCGGCGTTCGCCAGCACGTTAATACCCAGCGGTACGCCGAAACGTTCGCGCACTTTTTCCGTAATTACCGCCATGAATGCCGGGGTTTCCGGGCCAATATCCTCGGGTTTTGAAAAGGGAATATCGCCATGATTTTCCACGATCAGGCCGTGAACACCGCCGAGAATATAGTTTTCGGCATCGCGTAAGGCGCGCTCAATGATCGCGCTGACGGATTTGCCGCGATATTTTGGCGAGCCCGGAAACGGGTCACAGTGAATCACGCCAATAACGGCTTTGGGGCGGGAAAATATCGCTTGTATTGCGTCATTTTTTTCTGCTGATATAGCAACCATCGCGTCTTTATCCTGTTCAGGAAAACACTATGCGTGTTTATGTGGCTGGTAATATTACTGTCGATGAAACCTGGTCTGTCACGGATATTCCGGCTAAGGGCGCCTCTGTGCATGGTTATCACCGTTCGCAGGATATCGGCGGTAAAGGCGCGAATCAGGCGATCGTATTATCCCGCTGCGGTATTGAGACGGTTTTACTTGCCGCGACCGGTCATGACAGCAAAGGAAACTGGATCCGTCAGCAGCTTATAAACGAGCCGGTGACGTTACTGCCTGCACAGCCTGTTGCGGCCCTAAGCGATACCTCACTTATTTTAAACAGCGCCGACGGCGATAACGCCATTATTACCAGTACAGCGGCGGCTGAGGCGCTGGATATCGCGACGCTCAGTCACCATCTTGCCGGCGCGCGTCCGGGCGATCTGCTGGTCCAGCAGGGTAATTTCTCGCCCGGAAAAACCCACGCGCTGTTCAGCCTGGCGAAATCCCTTGGTCTGATCACCGTCTTTAACCCCTCGCCAGTGAACGCCGGTTTTCGCGCGTGCTGGCCGCAGGTGGATATCGCGGTAGTGAATCAGCATGAAGCCCAACAGTTAGCGCCCAGCGCCGTTAAAACGCTAGTGGTTACTCACGGCAGTGCCGGGGCCTGGCTGATTCAGGGCGAGCAGCGGACGTTTTGCCCGGCGCAGCCCGCTCATGCCGTGGATACCACCGGTGCAGGCGATACCTTTCTTGCCGTAATGCTGGCATCCGCACTCCTTCGTGGGGGCGAGATTGATAAGTTAGCACTTACTCACGCCAGTAAGGCTGCCGCGCTGACCGTCAGTCGGCATGGCACACGTCAGGCCTTTCCCACCGCAGAGGAGCTCGCCGCGCTGCTCCAGGCAGGCGGCGAGTCAGCGGTTATTTAAACATCGCGCGATAGCTGTCCACGTTGGCTTTGGTCACCACCGTGGCCGGCACCAGAATGGTTTTCGACACGGTTTTGCCTGCGGTAATCGCGTTCAGAGCCTTCACCGCCTCTTCACCCATCTTTTTCGGGTCCTGTTGCAGGACAGCCGTGACATACCCGCCATCGATGCCGCTGATAGCTTTAGAGGTCAGATCCCAGCCAAAGACTTTGATGTCTTTCTGGCGGCCCTGGTTTTCCACCGCCGCAATCGCGCCCAGCAGGGCCGGTTCGCCGGTCGCGTAGATGGCGGTTAAATCCGGGTTGCCGGTGATCAGGTTTTCTGCCGCCGTCATCGCCGTATCCTGCACGTTCTGGCCATCAACCACATCCGCGACGGTGATGCCTGGATGACTTTTAATGGTTTCTTCAAACCCTTTTTGACGCTGGTTCTGCACGGCTGAGTTCAGCGCGCCCACAATGCCCAGTCGCGCTTTGCCGCCCATATTTTTCGCCACGTAGTCGACAAAATATTTACCAATAATTTTGCCGCCTTCCAGGTTATCCACGCCCACCTGTGCCGCCTGTGGGCCCGCCGGTAATACCGCATCAATTGCAATGACCGGTATTTTGGCGGCGGCCGCTTCTTTAATGGCCGGCATAATGCCGTTGACGTCAATCGCGTCCACCATAATGCCCTTCACGCCCTGCTGAATATAATTTTCGATCGCGTCGTTTTGCGATACGGGATTATCGTTGGCGTTAAAGATCACTAAATTTTTACCGCTGGCTTTCGCGGCTTCCTGTGCGCCCTGACTCATCTGATTAAAAAACAGGGCCTGCTGATTAATCTGAACCAGCGCATACGTCGTGGCGGCATGCGCCAGTGAAAATAACGAACCCGCAGACAGTAAGCCGGTAGCCAGCGCAACCGCGCGCAGTTTTCTGGTGTTAAATGCCATCATCATAAAATTCCTCGTCGGGAATGTGCGATAACCAGTCGATCTCCGCATCGTAATGCAGAGGGATTATTGTTGGCGGGCAAATATCGTCTGAATGGCTGATTCAGCCAGGACCTGAATAACCGACTTTCTGTTCGCCGTCCATTATGGTGAACTTGTGAAAGGGATTAATCGGGTTTGGGAGTGACTCCCGGGTCATGCGGTAAACTGTCTCTACCATTCGCTTCCGGCAAAATTTTGTCAAGCGATTATTTTATCGTCAGCGGTCAGGGAAAATACTGTATTCGCTGCGCGTAACTGTGTTACTGATAGCCGATTCCGGGCAAGATGGCAGATGATATGAGTAAAAAACGGGTGTTGTTATCCGACGTCGCAGCGCTGGCCGGGCTGTCAAAAGCGACCGTATCCCGCTATATGAATCAAAGCATTATGCTGCCGCAGGAAACCATCGACCGGATTGAAGCAGCGATTCGTCAACTGGATTATCGCGGTAACAGCCTGGCACGCCGTCTGAGCAAGGGCGGCAGCGAAACCTTAGGGCTGGTCTTGCCCGATATTACCAACCCCTTCTTTGCCGAACTGGCCGATGCCGCCGAAGAAGCCGCCTCGGCCCACGGCTACAGCCTGGTGCTGTGCCTCACCCGCAACCATCCTGACAAAGAGAGCCAGTTTATTCGCTGGCTGGATACCTGCCAGGTGGATGGCCTGCTGTTTACCACTAACCATCCTGATAACGGCCTGTTACGCAAAGAAATTAACCGCCACCAGCGCATCGTACTGCTGGATGAAGACATTCCCGGCAGCGTGGTGCCCAAGGTCTTTGCCGATAACGTGCAGGGCGGCCGGATTGCCACCGAAAACCTGATCGCCGCCGGTCACCGCCATATCGCCTTTGTCGGCGGGCCGGATGAGCTGATGAGTGTGCGCGAACGCTATCAGGGCTTTTGCACCGCGATGACGCAGGCGGGCCTGCACGTGCCGCCCGAATGGGTGATGTACGGCGAATACCAGCGTGAATTCGGTGAGCAGGCGCTGGAAAGGCTGTTCAGCCGCGATGAGCGCCCTACCGCTGTCTTTGCCGCCAGTGATTATCTGGTGCTGGGACTGCTGGATGGCCTGCGCGCACGCGGACTCACAGCCCCTGAGGCGCTGTCGCTGGTGGGCTTTGATGACGCGATCTATGCCGACTTTACCCAACCGCGCATTTCTACCATCCGCCAGCCCGCGCGGGAACTGGGCCGCACAGCGGTTCACATCATGTTGCGCATTCTGAATGACGACCTCGCCGTGCCCGCCGAAACCCGCTTGCCAGTGGAATGGGTGGCGCGCGATTCAATACAAATGTGTTAACAACGTCCCAAAATGGCGCAAAAGCGCACAGTTTTAGCGCAAATAACGCGCTTTTAATTTCACAGCGTTATAGTGAGTAAACCGGTTTACCTGAAATTAACATTTAAATGTTTTTCATTACAAAAGGTTAGACCGTGAATGTCGCGCCTGTTCCCAGGCTGGCACGGAAGCTGCAATGTCGTACCCGGCAAACAAATATCGTTGTAGCGCGTTGTTCTGTGTGTCATGACAAAGGGTTTATCTTGCAGGTAAACCGGTTTACAAGGGTGTAAACCGTGCCGGATAACCTCTTTTTACCCGCAGAACAACTTTCCCGTTAGCGGTGATGGGAGTGATCACATGCAGCAAATACAACCTGCCCCGGCACGGGTAGAAATGGTGAATATTACCAAGACTTACGGCGCGATACGGTCCCTGCGCGGCGTCAATCTGCAACTGGCCCCGGGCGAAGTGCTGGGCCTGGTGGGCGACAACGGCGCGGGTAAATCCACGCTGACCAAAGTGCTGTCTGGCGCAGTCGTGCCCACCAGCGGCACGATTCGTATCGATGGTGAAGACCAGCATTTCAGTAACCCGGCGGATTCCCGCCGCTGCCATATCGAGATGGTGTATCAGGACCTGTCGCTGTGCGACACCGTCGATGTGGCGGGCAACCTGTTTATGGGACGTGAGCCGATGAAGTCGATTCTCGGCATTCCGTTTCTGGACGAAGAAAAAATGCACGCAGATGCGCGGGAAATGCTGAAAGGCCTGGGTATTTCAATCCCCGACACGCGCTTACTGGTGCGCAATCTCTCCGGCGGTCAGCGCCAGGCGATTGCCATTGCGCGCGCCGCCGCCTTCGATCCCAAAGTGCTGATTATGGATGAACCCACCGCCGCGCTGGCCGTCGCCGAAGTCGAGGCGGTGCTGGAGTTGATCCGTCGGGTCTCAGCGCGTGGCGTGAGCGTCATACTGATCACCCATCGCTTACAGGATCTGTTCCTGGTGTGCGATCGCATCATGGTGATGTACGAGGGCACCAACGTAGCGGAGCGCCGCGTGGCCGACACGGATCTGACCGAGATCGTCAATTTGATCGTGGGTGAGAAGTTTGTCGCCCGCTCGGCCGCCGCGCACTGAGCGAGGTAACAGGATGACTATTATGAATCTGAGCAGTTCCCGTATGGCGCAACACTCGTTGCCGCGCCGCCTGCTGCACAACCACTCTGGCGTGGTGAGCATCGCGCTGTTTTTTGTGTTCTGCTGCGTGGTGTTCTCCCTGATCACCGGCAACTTTCTCAGCAGTGCTAACTGGCTGAATATCATTCGCCAGAGCGCGCCGCTGCTGATCGTCGCCACGGCGATGACGCTGGTGATCACCACGGGCGGCATCGATCTTTCCGTAGGATCGACGCTGGCGCTGGTCGGCGCGTTGTCGGCTATCGCGCTGAATAACTGGGGCCTGCCCTGGCCGGTGGTGTTGCTGGGTGGCCTGCTGCTGGGGGCGCTGGTGGGGGCCATCAACGGCTTCTTTATCGCCTATGAAGGCATTCCGGCCTTTATCGTCACGCTGGCGACGCTGGCGGTGGTGCGCGGCGTGGCGCTGCTGATTACGCAGGGCTATTCCATTCCCATCCCTGCCGACAGCCCGTTCGCTTTTATGGGCCGCGCCTGGGTACTGGGCGTGCCGATGCCCGCGCTGATCGGCATCGTAGTGCTGATCGTCGGCCATATCGTGCTGAATCATATGCGCTTTGGTCGCTATGTCACGGCGATCGGCGCGAATGCGGAAGGCGCGCGCCGGAGCGGCATTAACACCAAAGCCGTGACCATGAAGGTCTACATCATCAGCGGCATGGCGGCGGCGCTGGCGGGCATGATCATCACTGCGCGTCTGGGCAGCGGCTCCTCCAACCAGGGCGAAGGCTTCGAGTTACAGGTTATCGCTGCGGTGGTGCTGGGCAGTACCAGCCTGTTCGGTGGTTTCGGTACCGTTATCGGCACGCTGCTCGGCGCGCTGTCGATTGCCATCATCCAGAACGGCCTGATTTTGTCGCACATCTCCCCGTTTTATACGCAGATCGCCACCGGTACGATTATTTTGCTGGCCATCTGGCTGAACACCCGCATTCTCAACCCGACGCGATCGGCGGCGAAAGGATAGCTGATGAAACATTCTATTTTTCGCCATCCCGATCCGCTGCCGCTGGGCATCAACAGCGGCTATGTGATGACCGTACTCGGTCCGCTGCCGGTGAGTGAAATGGGCGTGACGCTGATGCACGAACATATTCTGCTGGATGCCTCCGGCAAGTGGGTGCCGCCCTGCTGCTGTGGCGATCGTCACCTGGCGGAAATGCCGGTCAGCATCGAAAACCTTGGCGAGCTGTCGCTTAACCCGCTGATCAGTCGCGATAACTGTCAGTTGTTTGATGTGGATTTGGCGATTGAAGAGCTGATGAAGTTTCGGGCACTGGGCGGCGAGACGGTGGTGGATCCCACCAATATCGGCATTGGCCGTGACCCGAAAGCGCTGCAGCGCATCGCGCGCCTGACCGGGCTGAACATCATTATGAGCACCGGGCTGTATCTGGAGCCATCTCATCCGGACTGGGTCAAAACGATCAGCATCGAAGCGCTCGCTGACAAGCTGATTTACGACCTGGGCGGCCGGGAAGAGAAACCCGAGGTGCTGGCCGGTTTGATCGGCGAAATCGGCGTCTCCAGCCGCTTTACTCCCAACGAGGAGAAATCCCTGCGGGCCGCGGGCCGCGCCAGTGCCGCGACACGGGTGCCGGTTGAGGTGCATCTGCCCGGCTGGGAGCGATTAGGCCATCGGGTGCTGGATATTCTGGAAGAAGAAGGCGCTGACCTGCGTCACGTGGTGCTGTGCCATATGAACCCCAGCTTTGCCGATAAGCGCTACCAGCGCGACCTGGCGCAGCGCGGCGCCTTTCTGGAATACGACATGATCGGCATGAGCTATTACTACGCCGATGAGTCCGCGCAGTCACCGTCTGATGAAGAGAATGCCCGCGCCATTCGCGAGCTGATCGATGACGGCTTTATCGAACAGATTTTGTTATCGCAGGACGTGTTCCTGAAAACCATGCTGACCCGCTACGGCGGTCACGGCTATGGCTACATCCTTAAACATTTTGTCCCGCGCCTGAAACGCCACGGCGTCAGCGGCGAACAACTTGAAACCTTACTGATTGCTAACCCACAGCGCGTTTTTGGTGGGTAAGGGAGAAGCGTAATGCAGAAGAAAATTTTACTGGTCGGGGAATCCTGGACCAGCACATCCGTTCACGTCAAAGGCTTCGATCAGTTTGCCACCGCGACCTGGCACAATGGCGCGACCGACTTTATGGCGGCGCTGGCCGACAGTGATTATGCCATTACCTACATGCCCGCCCATGCCGCCGCGACTGAGTTTCCGCTGACGCCTGCCGGGCTTCAGCAGTGGGACGCGATTATTCTGTCCGACATCGGCGCCAATACGTTGCTGCTGCACCCGGATACCTGGCTGAAGAGCCAGCGCACGGCAAACCGCCTGACGCTGATCCACGACTACGTGGCGGCGGGCGGCGCGCTGATGATGATTGGCGGCTACTTCAGTTTTCAGGGCATCAACGGCGGCGCGCGCTATCGCAACACGGCGGTCGAGAAGGTGTTGCCGGTGCGCTGCCTGGCCTGGGATGACCGCATCGAAACGCCCGAAGGGGCCTATCCCAGCGTGACCGAATCTCACGCGCTGTTTACCGATATGCCGGGCGACTGGCCATGGTTACTGGGCTATAACGAAGTGGAAATGCACCCGGAAGGTAAACTGCTGGCGACCATTGCCGGAACGTCACATCCGCTGCTGGCGGTGCGCGAATATCAGCAGGGCCGCTCGCTGGTCTGGACGAGTGATATGTCTGCCCACTGGCTGCCGCAGGAATTTGCTCAGTGGCCGGGTTATCGCCAGCTGTGGATCAACTGCCTGGACTGGTTAACGGTGCGCGGCTGATGAGCGAGAGCCAGACACTGGCGCAGCAGCTGTTGCGCTTTGACACCATTAATCCGCCGGGCAACGAAGCAGCCTGCATGCACTTTCTGGCGGACTGGCTGGCGGAACGGGGCTTTGACGTCACCCTGTCCACCTTCGGCGAAAACCGCCTGAACCTGATGGCCAGCCTGCCTGGCAGCCAGCCCGGACCGCAGCTGGGATTTACCGGCCATCTGGATACGGTTCCGCTCGGCAATGCCGACTGGCAGCACGACCCGTTCGGTGAAATCGTCGGGGATAAACTGTATGGGCGCGGTTCGAGTGATATGAAGGCCGCCGTTGCAGCCTTTGCCGTCGCCTGCGTTACGCACCAGCAGGCGATTCGACAGGGTTCCGGCGTGGTGATGTTGATTACCGGCGGCGAAGAAACAGGCTGCGATGGTGCGCGGGCGCTGATCGACAGCGCTGACCTTCCCGAAGTGGGCGCGTTGATCGTCGGCGAGCCCACCGCCAACTATCCGGTTATCGGCCATAAAGGCGCACTCTGGCTGCGCTGTGAAACCCGGGGCAAAACGGCCCACGGCGCGATGCCGGAGCTGGGTATCAATGCCATTTATCTGGCGGCGGACGCGCTGGGCAAAATTCAGCATTTCTCACCCGGCGCGCCGCATCCGCTGATGAAGCAGCCGACCCTCAATGTCGGCCGCATCGTGGGCGGCCTGAACATTAACTCCGTGCCCGATCGCACGCAGTTTGACGTGGATATCCGCAGCGCCCCCAATCTGCAGCACGCCACCATTCGTCAGCAGCTCACGACGTTACTGGGCGACAGCGTAACGGTGACCACGCTGGTGGATCTGCCCGCGGTGCTGAGCGAAGACAATCAGGCCTGGATTCAGTCGGTTTATCAGCACTGCCAGCCGTTACATGATGCCCCGCTGACACCGCGCATTGTGCCCTACTTCACCGATGCGTCCTTGCTGCTGCCCGCGCTGGGCAATCCGCCCTGTATTATCCTCGGCCCCGGCGAGCCGTCGATGGCGCACCAGACCGATGAATACTGTCTGCTGAGCCGGTTAGCGGAAGCGGAGGTGCTGTATGGTGCGTTGATTCACGACTGGATGACGTGATGAAGAGATGATGCATGCGCGGAGCGGCGTCAGCCCCGCTTTCCTGAGGCTTAATCTTTTCCTGCACGGCGGTTTTTTTTCACTTCAAACCTTTCCGCCTTTACGCTGCGCCGACACGGCCTGATATCGACGTAAAAGCGATCAGGGATTTCCCCTCTATAATGATTGCGGTGTTTCAGGCCAGAGAGAACATGATGAGACGGCGAGCATGCGTGATAAAGCGTTATGTGTCTGCGTATCCCGATCCCCTTTTCGTGGAGGCAGGCGACGTTGCGGTGGTCAGCCACTGTGATCTGGCATGGCGAGGCTGGCTGTGGATAATTTTGCCCGGTGGAAAAGCAGGCTGGGCACCTCAGCAATACTTTTCGCTACGTAGTCCAAATCAGGTTATCTGTCGGCAAACCTACAGTGCGCAGGAACTGACGGTCAGTCCCGGTGAGCAGGTGAGCGTAACGACATCGCTGAACGACTGGTACTGGGCTGAACGCGCATCGGGCGAGTGCGGCTGGGTGCCTGGGGAATGCATCAGGCTGTTGGATGACTGACCGATGCGTAGTAGCTGCAAACAAAAAGGCCGCCCGAAAGGCGGCCTTTTTCACGGCAGACGCTTAACGCCGTTTCACCAGCATAAACAGACTGATGGCAAAGAAGACGAAGCTTGGCAGTATCGCGCCGAAAATCGGCGGCAGGCCGTAGACCAGGCTGAGCGGGCCGAAAATCTGGTCCAGCACATAGAACAGAAAGCCGAAGCTGATGCCGGTCACCACGCGAACGCCCATTGAAACGCTGCGCAGGGGGCCGAAGATAAACGACAGCGCCATCAGCATCATCACCGCAACTGACAGCGGCTGGAAGATCTTGCTCCACATGTTCAGGCGGTAACGACCCGATTCCTGGCCGCTCTGCTTCAGGTATTTACTGTAATCGTAAAGGCCGCTAATTGAGAGCGCATCCGGATCCAGCGCCACCACGCCAAGCTTGTCAGGCGTCAGGTTTGTTTTCCACTCGCCGCCCAGGCTTTGTGAGCCGGTAATTTGTTTGGGATCGGTGAGGTTCGATTCATCCACCTGCGACAGCACCCACAGCTTTTTGTCTTTATCCCATTTGGCCGAGGCCGCGTAGCGAACATTCTCTAAGCGGCGCGCGTCGTTGAAGTTATAAATACTGACGCCATCGATCTCATCGTCGCCTTTAATGCGCTCAATGTAGATAAAGCTGTTGCCGTCTTTTGCCCACAGGCCGTTTTGTGTTGAAACCAGCGCGCCGCCGTAGAGCTGCTGCGCGCGGAAATTACGCGCCATCTGCTCGCCCTGCGGGGCAACGAACTCGCCGATAGCCATGGTCAACAGGACCAGCGGAATCGCCGTTTTCATCACCGACAGCGCCACCTGCATGCGGGTAAAACCCGCCGCCTGCATCACGACCAGCTCACTGCGCTGCGCCAGCGTTCCCAGTCCCAGCAATGCGCCTAACAGGGCGGCCATCGGGAAGAAGATTTCGATATCTTTTGGCACGCTCAGCAAGGTGTAGTAGCCCGCATCCAGCGCGCTGTATGCACCCTGACCGGTCTTACGCAACTGATCGACGAACTTGATGATGCCGGACAGCGAGACCAGCATAAACAGCGTGAGCAGAATGGTATTAAAGATGGTTTTACCAATGTAGCGATCAAGAACGCGAAACATCAGATCGATCCTCCGCGTGAAAAGCGCGCGCGAATCCGGCGCGCAGGCACCGTATCCCACAGGTTAAGCACAATCGCTAACGCCAGGTAGCTGAGGTTAACCACCCACATCCAGATGGCCGGATCCAGGCGGCCTTTGGCTCCACTTGAACGCAACGAACTCTGCAGCAGGAAGAAGATCAGGTACAGCAGCATGGCGGGCAGCATGGACAGTACGCGCCCCTGACGTGGATTGACTACGCTGAGTGGTACCACCATCAGGGCCATCACCAGCACAGAGAACACCAGCGTCAGACGCCAGTGAAACTCGGCCTTAAATTCCGGCGTGTTGTTAGCGTAGAGCGTACTCAGGGGAGCCTGATCCACATCGTTAGGATCCAGCGTCGCCTGTTTATAGCCTATATAGGCCTGGTAGTTGGTGAAATCCGTAATGCGGAAATCACGTAACAACGCTGTGCCCTCAAAGCGAGTACCTTTATCCAGGGTGACGATCTGCGAACCGTCTTTTTCCTGTTGCATATGGCCGCTGTCGGCCAGCACGACGGACGGGCGGGCATTGCCTTTTGGCCGTAGCTGCGCCAGGAAGACATGGCCGAAATGGTTGCCTTTTACGTCTTCCACGAACAACACATTATTGCCGTCGCTGGAGGTCTGGAACTGCCCGGCCGCCATGGCCGCTGCGCCGGGGTTGGCCTTGGCGTTTTGCGTAACCTGATCCTGATAACGTGACGACCAGGGGCCGAGCCAGATGACGTTAATCGCGGCCACAATCGACGTGAACAGCATCAGAATCATCGCCGCTTTAACCAGCACCGCTTTGCTCAGCCCGCAGGCGTGCATCACGGTGATTTCACTTTCCGTATACAGCCTTCCCAGCGTCATTAAAATCGCCAGAAACAGGCTAAGGGGCAGAATAAGTTGCGCCATTTCAGGCACACCGAGTCCTAACAGCGTCAGAACAAGGTTTGTCGGCACTTCGCCATCCACCGCAGCCCCTAAAATCCTGACCAACTTCTGGCAGAAGAAGATCAACAACAGGATAAACAGGATAGCCAGCTGGCTTTTGAGCGTTTCCCGAACCAGATATCTAATAATGATCACGCTTAATACGCCTGTGAAAACTTGTCTTTTTGCAGGAAAATCGCTAATTTCAACGCTTATTAGCCATTTTTCTTCATAAATGGCCGAAGCCAGCGCTAAAAATGTATACGAATTGCATGTGGGTGGTGAAAAAACAACACGTTGTCACCCTGATTCATTACGACCGTCGACAGCATGCTAGCATGTTGCACCGATTAATAAATGAGTCATGAATGCGCTACATTCTAGCGGCAGCTACGGCTGTTGTCTTTAAGATTCAGGAGAGTGCATGGAGTTCAGTGTAAAAAGCGGTAGTCCGGAAAAACAGCGCAGTGCATGCATTGTAGTTGGTGTTTTCGAACCGCGCCGTCTGTCACCGATTGCCGAGCAGCTGGATAAAATCAGCGATGGCTATATCAGCGCCCTGCTGCGCCGCGGTGAGCTGGAAGGTAAAGTGGGTCAGACGCTGCTGCTGCATCATGTGCCGAATATCCTGTCAGAACGTATTTTGCTGATTGGCTGCGGCAAAGAGCGCGAGCTGGATGAGCGTCAGTACAAGCAGGTGATTCAGAAAACCATTAACACGCTGAATGACACCGGCTCGATGGAAGCCGTGTGCTTCCTGACCGAACTGCACGTCAAAGGGCGCAACACCTACTGGAAAGTGCGTCAGGCTGTCGAAACCTCTAAAGAGGCGCTGTATAACTTCGACCAGTTGAAGAGCAACAAAGCCGAACCGCGCCGTCCTTTGCGCAAGCTGGTGTTTAACGTGCCGACCCGCCGTGAGTTAACCAGCGGAGAACGGGCGATTCAGCACGGCCTGGCCGTTGCGGCGGGCGTGAAAGCGGCCAAAGATCTGGGCAACATGCCGCCGAATATCTGTAATCCGGCTTACCTGGCTTCTCAGGCGCGTCAGCTTGCGGATGCCTACAGCAAACACATCTCAACCCGCGTGATTGGCGAGCAGCAGATGAAAGAGCTGGGCATGAACGCCTATCTTGCCGTCGGGGCCGGTTCGCACAATGAATCCCTGATGTCGGTGATTGAGTACAAAGGCAACCCGGATACCGATGCACGCCCCATCGTGCTGGTCGGTAAAGGGCTGACCTTCGACTCCGGCGGTATTTCTATTAAGCCTGCGGACAGCATGGATGAAATGAAGTACGACATGTGCGGTGCGGCGTCCGTTTATGGCGTGATGCGCATGGTCGCCGAGCTGAACCTGCCGCTGAACGTCGTGGGCGTACTGGTCGGCTGTGAAAACATGCCGGACGGCAAATCCATGCGCCCGGGCGATGTGCTGACCACCATGTCTGGCCAGACCGTTGAAGTGCTGAATACCGATGCCGAAGGTCGCCTGGTGCTGTGCGATGCCCTGACCTACGTCGAGCGTTTTGATCCGGAAGTGGTCATCGACGTGGCGACGCTGACCGGCGCCTGCGTGATCGCGCTGGGCCATCACGTCAGCGGCCTGCTGTCGAACCACAACCCGCTGGCCCATGAGCTAATCAGCGCGTCAGAACAGTCGGGCGACCGCGCCTGGCGCCTGCCGATGGCCGATGAGTACCAGGAACAGCTGGAATCCAATTTTGCCGATATGGCCAACATCGGTGGCCGTCCGGGCGGCGCGATTACCGCCGCTTGCTTCCTGGCGCGTTTTGCGCGCAAATATAACTGGGCGCACCTGGACATCGCCGGCACCGCGTGGCGCTCCGGCAAGGCCAAAGGGGCCACCGGCCGTCCGGTGCCGATGCTGTCACAGTTCCTGCTGAACCGTGCAGGTCTGAACGGCGACGACTAAACGTCCGGGCAACCGAACCAACCGGGGTGGACGCCATGTCGCCCCGCTTTTCTTTTAGCAGGCAATTCGATGAAAAACGCAACCTTCTACGTGCTGGAAACCGATGCATCCCGCGACGGCTTAACCGCTGTGGAAGCGCTGGTGTGCGATCTGGCGGAAACACGCTGGCGGGCCGGTAAGCGAGTGCTCATCGCCTGTGAAGATGAGCAGCAAGCCATTCGGCTGGATGAGGCGCTCTGGCAGCGCCCTGCCAATGCCTTTGTGCCACATAATCTGGCTGGCGAAGGCCCGCGCTACGGCGCACCGGTCGAGTTGGCCTGGCCGCAGCGTCGGGGCAATTCACCGCGCGACCTGCTGATCAGCCTGCTGCCGCAGTTTGCAGATTTTGCTACTGCTTTCCATGAAGTGATAGACTTCGTTCCTTATGAAGAATCGCTCAAACAGTTAGCGCGCGATCGCTATAAAACCTATCGCAGCGTTGGCTTCCAATTGAATACGGCAACGCCACCACAGCCGCAAACGACATAGCAGAAATGGATAAGACATATAACCCGCAAGATATCGAGCAGCCGCTTTACGAGCACTGGGAAAAGCAGGGCTACTTCAAACCGAATGGCGACACCAGCCAGGAAAGCTTTTGCATCATGATCCCGCCGCCGAACGTCACCGGTAGCTTGCACATGGGTCACGCCTTCCAGCAAACCATTATGGATACCATGATTCGCTACCAGCGCATGCAGGGCAAAAATACCCTGTGGCAGGCCGGTACCGACCATGCGGGCATCGCCACGCAGATGGTGGTTGAGCGTAAGATCGCCGCAGAAGAAGGCAAAACCCGTCAGGATTACGGTCGTGATGCCTTTATCGACAAAATCTGGCAGTGGAAAGCCGAATCCGGCGGCACCATTACCCGCCAGATGCGCCGCCTGGGCAACTCTGTGGACTGGGAGCGTGAACGCTTCACCATGGATGAAGGCCTGTCCAATGCTGTAAAAGAAGTGTTTGTGCGCCTGTACAAAGAGAACCTGATTTACCGCGGCAAGCGCCTGGTGAACTGGGATCCGAAACTGCGCACCGCGATCTCTGACCTGGAAGTGGAAAACCGTGAGAGCAAAGGCTCCATGTGGCACATCCGCTATCCGCTGGCCAACGGCGCCAAAACCGCCGACGGGAAAGATTATCTGGTTGTCGCCACCACGCGTCCGGAAACGCTGCTGGGCGATACCGGCGTGGCCGTGAACCCGGACGATCCGCGTTATAAAGATCTGATCGGCAAGTTTGTCATGCTGCCGCTGGTTGATCGCCTGATCCCGATCGTGGGTGACGAGCACGCGGATATGGAAAAAGGCACCGGCTGCGTGAAAATCACCCCGGCGCACGACTTCAACGACTATGAAGTGGGCCGTCGTCATAAGCTGCCGATGATCAACATCCTGACCTTTGACGGGGATATCCGTGAAAGCGCGCAGGTTTACGATACCAACGGCGAAGCCAGCACTGTCTACAGTGACGCGATCCCGACTGCGTTCCAGAAGATGGAACGGTTTGCGGCGCGTAAAGCCATCGTGGCCGCGGTGGACGAACTGGGCCTGCTGGAAGAGATCAAACCACACGATCTGACCGTTCCTTACGGCGACCGCGGCGGTGTGGTCATCGAGCCGATGCTGACCGACCAGTGGTACGTGCGCACGGCACCGCTGGCAAAAGTGGCCGTTGAAGCCGTTGAGAACGGCGATATTCAGTTTGTACCAAAACAGTACGAGAACATGTACTTCTCCTGGATGCGTGACATTCAGGACTGGTGTATTTCCCGTCAGCTGTGGTGGGGTCACCGCATTCCGGCCTGGTACGATAACGACGGCAACGTATACGTTGGTCGCACCGAAGACGAAGTGCGTAGCGAAAACAACCTGGCCGCCGATGTGGCGCTGCGCCAGGACGATGACGTACTGGATACCTGGTTCTCTTCAGGTCTGTGGACGTTCTCAACGCTGGGCTGGCCGGAAAACACCGAGGCCCTGCGGACCTTCCACCCGACCAGCGTGCTGGTCAGTGGCTTTGACATTATCTTCTTCTGGATTGCCCGCATGATCATGCTGACCATGCACTTCATCAAAGATGAAAACGGCAAACCGCAGGTGCCGTTTAAAACCGTCTATATGACCGGTTTGATCCGCGACGAAGAAGGCCAGAAGATGTCCAAATCCAAGGGCAACGTGATTGACCCGCTGGATATGGTTGACGGCATTTCGCTGGAAGATCTGCTGGAAAAACGCACCGGTAACATGATGCAGCCGCAGCTGGCCGAGAAAATCCGTAAGCGCACCGAGAAACAGTTCCCGAACGGTATTGAGCCATCCGGTACCGATGCGCTGCGCTTTACGCTGGCCGCGCTGGCATCAACCGGTCGTGATATCAACTGGGACATGAAGCGCCTGGAAGGTTATCGCAACTTCTGTAATAAGCTGTGGAACGCCAGCCGCTTTGTGCTGATGAACACCGAAGATCAGGATTGTGGTCAGAACGGTGGCGAGATGACGCTGTCGCTGGCCGATCGCTGGATTCTGACCGAGTTCAACCATACGGTGAAAGCCTACCGTGAAGCCCTGGACAGCTATCGCTTCGATATCGCCGCCAACATTCTGTATGACTTCACCTGGAACCAGTTCTGTGACTGGTACCTGGAGCTGACCAAGCCGGTGATGAACAGCGGCAGCGAAGCAGAACTGCGCGGTACGCGCCATACGCTGGTTTATGTACTGGAAGCGCTGCTGCGCCTGGCGCACCCGATCATTCCGTTCATCACGGAAACCATCTGGCAGCGCGTGAAAGGCCTGAAAAATATCAGCGATGACACCATCATGCTGCAGCCGTTCCCGCAGTTTGATGCGGCGAAAGAAGATGCCGACGCCAAAGCCGACATTGAGTGGATGAAGCAGGCGATCATCGCGGTGCGTAACATCCGTGCGGAGATGAACATCGCGCCGAGCAAGCTGCTGGATGTGCTGCTGCGTGACTGCTCGCCGGCGGCCCAGCGCCGCGTTGAGGCCAACCGTAACTTCCTGTCACGCCTGGCGCGTCTGGAAAGCCTGACCATTCTGCCTGCGGGCGAGAAAGGGCCGGTTTCGGTGACCAAAATTGTCGAAGGCGCCGAGCTCCTGATCCCGATGGCGGATCTGGTGGATAAAGCCGCCGAGCTGGAACGTCTGGCGAAAGAGCTGGTGAAACTCGATGTTGAAATCGAGAAGATTCAGACCAAGCTGGCCAACGAAGGCTTTGTGTCCCGTGCCCCGGAAGCGGTCGTCGCCAAAGAGCGTGAACGCGTTGCCGACATGGAACAGTCCAAAGCAAAACTGATTGAACAGCAGGCGGTGATTGCGGCATTGTAATGCGTCGTAGTCCGATAGCTTGAACCTGAAGCCGGGCTTTGCCCGGCTTTTTTATTGCGCTGACTTTGTACCGGAATCCTGATGAGAACCATTGCCGATATTCAGCTGCGGCCCATTACTGCCGCCGACAATCCCCATATCGCCCGGGTCATCCGCGACGTCTCTGCGGAATTTGGCCTGACGGCGGATAAAGGCTACACCGTTGCCGATCCTAATCTGGACCAGCTGTTTGAGCTGTACAGCGCTGAACACAGCGCTTACTGGGTGGTGGAACATCAGGGGAAGGTGATGGGCGGCGGCGGCATTGCCCCGCTCGCCTGCAGCGCGCCGGATATCTGTGAACTGCAAAAGATGTATTTCCTGCCCGCTATCCGCGGCTTCGGCGTGGCGCGCGAACTGGCGCTGTTAGCCATGGATCATGCGCGCCAGCGGGGCTTTCGTCGTTGCTATCTGGAAACCACCGGCAGCCTGACGCGCGCCATTAAGCTTTATGAATCGCTGGGCTTTGCGCGCATCGACCATGCGCTGGGCTGCACCGGCCATGGCGACTGCGAGTTCAGGATGCTGAAAACGCTGTAACGCCGTCAAAAAGCCGGGACGCCGCTGTGAAAGCGCAGCTCCGTGTCCGGCTCACTAATCAGCCTGGCCTCCGCTTCACCAATCGCCCGTACGCGCGCCGTAATGTCTTTGGGTGATATCTGTGCCGCCAGCGCCAGGTAATCCTGGTAATGGCGGGCTTCAGAACGCAGCAGCGAGATATAAAACTTCTCGAGTTCACTGTCCAGGAAAGGCGCCAGGCTGGCAAACCGTTCGCAGGAGCGCGCTTCGATATAGGCACCGCAAATCAGCTTATCCACCAGCGTATCGGGTTCGTGCGTGGTCACTTCGCGCAGCAGCCCTTTGGCGTAACGACTTGAGGTGATTTTCTCGTACACCAGACCACGCGACTGCATAATTTCCCACACCTGATAAAAGTGATGCAGCTCTTCTTTAATCAGCAGCACCATTTTCTCTACCAGATCATCCGCCCACGGTAGCGCATTACGTACGATGATCGTTTTAGTCAGATTTTTATGGGCGTTGATAAAATCGCTGTCGCCGTCTTCGCGAAAGATAAAATTCTCGTAAGGCCGCAGCCACGCCAGAATTCGGTCTCCACTTGGCTTGTCGGCGACATATTTGCGAATCAGCCAGACGGCGGTCTGTGCGGCTTTCAGTTCACACACCAGGTGGTCGGTCAGGAGCAGCGTGAGGTTTTCAGGTTTGCGCGCTTCATCAATCCAGGCCTGCGGCGTGCGGCAGTGTAAAAATTGCTGTATCGGTTCAAGTAAGGGTGCGTAATTCATGAATGTCAGACAGGGCCGGAAAACAGAAAAGGCGGAGCAGACTCCGCCCTCGTCAGATTAGTGGCGAATGCCGTTATCGTCTTCGTCGATGACATCGCCATCGTCTTCATCGTCATCCTGGGCATTCGGATCTTCAAAGTAGGTGCCCCAGCCGTCGTAGTCGACGTTATATTTTGCCACCAGATTCACCAGCTGCTCTACCTGCGCGTCGATCAGCTCCGCTTTCAACGCGCCTTCGCTGAGAATGTCCACGCACATGACGGTGGTGCCGTCTTCCAGCTCCAGCTCTTCCGGCTCGGTGACTTCATAGCCCAGCTTAAACGCGTCCACCGCCGCTTTTTCCAGCGAGTCAAAGTTATTACAGGAGAGATGGTGCTCAATGGTATAGAGCGCATCGGGATCGCTGCCATCCTCTAACAGTTCTTCGATGATCAGCCGCGTCTCTTCACGCTGCTCTTCCAACAATGCTTCAAATGCCATGGCGATATCCTCTCTGAGTTCGGCAATAAGTCATTATTTTCCCATACTGCCTGTCGCGCCACTACACAAAACAGAAAAGATTATTCTCGCCAGGGTTGAAAATGCATATTCATACGGTTAAATTGAATTTTAATTCATTACGAAACCCGTACCGGAGTGCTGTATGAGTCAGTTGTATCACCGTCATTTTCTCAGGCTGCTGGATTTTACCCCGGCCGAGATCGATTACCTGCTTGCCCTGTCTGCCGAATTAAAACACGCCAAAAAAACCGCCAGCGAAACCCAATACCTGAAAGGCAAAAACATCGCGCTCATCTTCGAAAAAGACTCGACCCGTACCCGATGCTCTTTCGAAGTTGCCGCCTACGATCAGGGAGCTAACGTCACGTATCTTGGCCCGAGCGGCAGCCAGATCGGCCATAAAGAGTCGATGAAAGACACCGCACGCGTGCTGGGCCGCATGTATGATGGCATTCAGTATCGGGGTTACGGTCAGGCACTGGTGGAAACGTTGGCCGAGCACGCGGGCGTGCCGGTCTGGAACGGCCTGACCACCGAGTTTCACCCCACCCAGTTGCTGGCTGACCTGCTGACCATGCAGGAGCATCTGCCCGCTACACCGCTGAATAAGATGACGCTGGTATACGTTGGCGATGCCCGCAATAACATGGGCAACAGCATGCTGGAAGCCGCCGCGCTGGTCGGGCTGGATCTGCGCATGGTTGCGCCACAAAGCTGCTGGCCGGAAGCCGGGCTGGTCGCAGAATGCCGTCAGGTCGCCGAAAAGACCGGCGGTAAAATCACCCTGACGGCGGATATCGCCGAGGGCGTAAAAGGTGCCGACTTTATCTATACCGACGTCTGGGTTTCCATGGGCGAAGCCAAAGCGGTGTGGGAAGAACGGATTGCCCTGCTGCGCGACTATCAGGTGAACCGTGCGATGCTGGCGCTGACCGGCAACCCGGCGGTGAAATTCCTGCACTGCTTACCGGCTTTCCATGACGATCAGACCACGCTGGGTCGCCAGATGGCAGAACAGTATGGCCTTAAAGACGGCATGGAAGTCAGCAATGAGGTCTTTGAGTCGGCACACAGCATCGTGTTTGACCAGGCTGAAAACCGGATGCACACCATCAAAGCGGTAATGGTCGCCACGCTGGGACAGCGCTAATCAGACAGACGCAAACGGTTACCTGCCGCGCGATTTTTCCTTGATGCCAACCCGCGATGGCGTATAATGCGCCACAATTTGCCGGAGGAAACATGCAACAGCATCGTGGACAATGTGACGCGCTATCTCGCCTGACCGCAGGCGGCACCGCTGTTTCTTTCCGTCATCGAACCGATCTCAAAAAAGCCCCTTTCTAAGGGGCTTTTTTTTGTCCGCAATCCGGCCGCGCAGAGGAGAGAGCTATGGCTAACCCGCTATATCGCAAGCACATCATTTCAATTAACGATCTCAGCCGCGACGAGCTGGAGCTGGTGCTGCATACCGCCGCCCGGCTCAAAGCCAACCCTCAGCCGGAACTGCTGAAACACAACGTGATCGCCAGTTGCTTCTTTGAAGCCTCTACCCGCACCCGGCTGTCGTTTGAAACCGCCATTCATCGCCTAGGTGCCTCCGCCGTCGGCTTTGCCGATGGCAGTAACACCTCGCTGGGCAAGAAGGGGGAAACCCTGGCGGATACCATTTCCGTCATCAGTACCTATGTGGACGCAATTGTGATGCGTCATCCGCAGGAAGGGGCAGCCCGACTGGCCACGGAGTTCTCCAACGGCATTCCCATTCTGAACGCGGGCGACGGCGCGAATCAGCACCCGACACAAACGCTGCTGGACCTGTTTACTCTCCACGAAACCCAGGGTCGTCTCAGCAATCTGAACGTGGCCATGGTGGGCGATCTCAAATATGGCCGTACCGTTCACTCGCTGACCCAGGCGCTGGCCAAGTTCGACGGCAACCGCTTCTTCTTTATCGCGCCGGATGCGCTGGCAATGCCTGCCTATATCACCGATATGCTGGACGAGCAGAATATTGCCTGGTCGCGCCATGACAGCTTTGAAGAGGTGATGCCTGAGCTGGATATTCTCTATATGACCCGCGTGCAAAAAGAGCGTCTCGATCCCTCAGAATATGCCAACGTCAAAGCCCAGTTTATTTTACGGGCAGCCGATCTGGCCGGAGCCCGCGATAACATGAAAGTGCTGCATCCGCTGCCCCGTATTGATGAAATTACCCCTGACGTGGACACCACGCCGTACGCCTGGTATTTCCAGCAGGCAGGTAACGGTATTTATGCGCGCCAGGCCCTGCTGGCGCTGGTACTGAACAGCGACATCGCCCTGTAAGGAGTGAACAATGAGCCACGATAACAAACTGCAGGTCGAAGCCATCAAAAACGGCACGGTTATCGATCATATCCCGGCGCAGGTGGGCTTTAAGCTCCTGTCGCTGTTTCGCCTGACCGAAACTGACCAGCGCATCACTATTGGTCTGAACCTGCCGTCAGGTGAAATGGGCCGTAAGGACCTGATCAAGATCGAAAACACCTACCTGACCGACGATCAGATCAATCAGCTGGCGTTCTATGCGCCGCATGCGACGGTCAATCGCATCGACGACTATGAAGTGGTGGCCAAGATCGCCCCGGCGCTGCCGGATCACATCGATCGGGTGCTTACCTGCCCGAACAGCAACTGCATCAGCCGCAGCGAGCCGGTGTTCTCCAGCTTCGCCGTTAAGCACCGCGCCGATGAAGTGCACCTGAAGTGCAAATACTGTGAGAAAGAGTTCGCCCGCCATGTCGTGCTGGGCCACTTTTAATCGTCCCGGGCGCGCCTATAATGGAACGCGTTCTGTTGCGGGCGGCATCGTTGCTGCCCCGGCCTTACTTTAAGGAGAAATGATGTCTCGTGAAATCAGTACGGAAAAAGCCCCTGCGGCCATTGGCCCTTACGTACAGGGCGTTGATCTCGGCAACATGATCATCACCTCGGGCCAGATTCCCGTGAACCCGGCCACCGGTGAGGTCGCCGATGATGTGTCTGCGCAGGCACGTCAGTCGCTGGAAAACGTGAAGGCAATCGTGGAAGCGGCGGGACTGACGGTAGGCAATATCGTTAAAACCACCGTGTTCGTGAAAGATCTGAATGACTTTGCGACCGTAAACGCCACCTACGAAGCGTTCTTTACTGAGCACAAGGCAAACTTCCCGGCGCGCTCGTGCGTGGAAGTCGCCCGTCTGCCAAAAGATGTGAAGATTGAAATCGAAGCGATTGCACTGCGTCGCTGATAAAACGCGTGCGCACCGGGTGCGCACGCGGCTTTCGGTCTGCCATTAAGCCAGGAATTTGCCCTGCTTACCGCCGACCGTTCACGGTGTGATCAGCCTTAAAAGCTTTGCCAGTTATCCTGTCCGCCTGTCGCCAGAGCCATCACGGGTTTGGGCGCAACAACGGCTGTGGGTTGGCGCTGAGGCGTCACATCAGCCGCCTGCTGGCCCGCGAGCGTAAACCTGCGCACCAGCGCAGCCAGGCCGTCGGCCTGCTCCTGTAGTGAGAGCGATGCGGCCGAGGCTTCTTCCACCAGGGCCGCATTCTGCTGGGTCACGTCGTCCATCTGATTGACCGCCTGATGCACCTGCGCGATCCCCTGGCTCTGCTCTGTGGCAGCAGCGGCGATTTCGTTAACCAGATCGGTAACCTGACTGACCGCACCGCGCATCGTCTCCATATTCTGATTCACGTTATCCGCCTGGGACGTTCCCGATTCAATCAATGCATTCGACGACTGAATCAGCGTTTTGATTTCACGGGCGGCGGTGGTGGAACGCTGCGACAAATTGCGCACTTCCCCTGCCACGACCGCAAAGCCGCGCCCGTGTTCGCCGGCTCGCGCCGCTTCAACCGCCGCGTTCAGCGCCAGAATATTGGTCTGAAACGCAATGCCTTCAATCAGGGTGATAATGTCGCCCACCTTGCCCGCGCTGTCACGGATCGACGTCATGGTATCCAGCATGGTAGTGAGCGCCGCAGAGCTGGTTTCGGAGAGGTTGCGCGTGTTTTCAGCCAGATTGCTCGCCTGGCGCGTGTTGTCGGCGGTCTGTCTGACGGTTTCGCTGATTTGCGTCATGCTGGCAGCGGTTTGCTCCAGCGAGGCAGCCTGCTCTTCTGTACGGGCAGACAAATCCTCATTCCCTGCCGCAATCTGTGCCGACGCACTGCTGACGGACTGTGAGGCACTGCTGACCGCATGCATAGCGGACGAAATACTTTCCATAAGACGATTATAAGAACGCGCCATGACACCGACTTCATCACGGCGGCTGTCATCGGCCTTCAGGGAAAGATCAAGTGTATTGCTGGCGCGTTCCATCAGCCCACCCATGGCATTCAGGCTGCGGCGGACGCGCATGATGGTCAGTATCGTCAGCATCCCCAGGCCAGTAATCGCCAGGGCAATACCGGCGGCCATGCCCCATTTGGTCAGCCGATAAATATGTTGGTTTTGCCGGCGTAACGCTTCACCCATTTTGCTGTTAAATTCAAACTGATCGCGGTAACTGTTTTTTAGCTGGGTGATGGCACCGCCAATGCCTTCATCATCACTTAACAGTGCCAGGCTGCGTTCATTCTGATGTGCCCGGGAAGCCGTGAGAAATGCCGGAAGATTTTGTTTAACGGCATCGATTAGCCGGAATGACTTTTCTGTCATCACCCGATCGTCGTCGTTGGTAATGTCGTTATCGAAATAATATTTCGTCAGCGTCGAAATGTCCTCAATGCGTTTTTGAATAACCGCTTCGAGACTGGCCAGCTTGCCGCTCTCATCCTCTGTCTGATGACGATATAACGCCACAGAGAGGCGATTACTTTCATCCACCAGCCGGTTTAATACCTTGAGCGAATCAATCGTGTTTACCTGCACATATTCAAATCGCGCCTGAAAACCGGCAAGAAGTGAAAGTGTTACGATCCCCAGAATAATCAACGAACCTGCTAAAAGCGAAAAAGCCAGAGAAAGTCTTTGCGTCATATTCATTAAACCGAGCTCCTTTCTTTCCTCCGAGCCTATTCCCGAAGGAAGCCAGAAATTAATCGGCAATAATAAATAAAAATTTATTTCAATTTTTTTAAACCTGAATTCGATTTCAAGTTTAAATTAATTATTCATTGCAAAAACTTATCGAAATTAAATAAAAGACCGGATAAAAACAATAACAAAACAAACTATATTTTTTGAATAGTAAATTTTTGGTGATACATCAAAAAAAGGCGTAATACCCTCGGGTCCAGCATAAAGGAGAAAAGCGGAACCGCGGGGACAGCGCGCCCCGCGGTTGTTGCATCAGGCGCGGGAGGACGGACGCCACAGCCACAGGAGGGTAATCGCCAGCGCGAACAAGGCGCCAAAGCCAATGCCGGTCGCCACGGCGGGCGCACCGGCGCGAATGGCCAGCGTATACAGCCCCAACATGATGAGCATGGCGGTGTTTTCAATCAGGTTCTGCACTGCAATCGCATTGCCCGCGCCGACGCTCTGTTGACCGCGTTCCTGAAGCAGCGCGTTGAGGGGTACAACAAAGAAACCGCCCAGTACGCCGATGATCATCAGCAGCAGGTAAGCATTCAGCAAGGTATGTTGCAGGGCGAAAATCACCACCATCACGCCGATCAGAACGCCCGCGGGCATACAGCGGCGCACGGTTTCCAGTGTCACCAGCTTTGCCGCCAGTGCCGCGCCCACCACAATTCCTACCGCGACCATAGCATTCAGCATGGTCGGCGTTTTGTTATCGCTGATGCCCAGCGCCACGGGTACCCACAGCACCAGCAGAAAACGCAGCGTTACACCTGCGCCCCAAAACAGACTGGTACCGAGCAGAGAAAATCGGGTTTCGGCATTGTTCCACAGCAGGCGCGTCGCGCAGAGAAAACGGCCCAGCATGGCCGCCACATTCCAGCTCTGCCCCGGACGCGCGGCGCGCAGTCTGGGAATAAACAGGTTCGCCACCACCGCCACCGCATAGGTCAGAGCACAGGCGGCCAGTGCGGCAACCAGATTCCAGTCCGACAGAATGCCGCCCGCCACCGAGCCCAGCAGAATAGCCGCAATGGTGGAGGCTTCCATCAGCCCGTTGGCTTTAACCAGCTTTTCGCCATGCGCAATTTCAACCAGAATGCCGTACTTCGCCGGGGAGTACGCGGCAGCCCCGATTCCCACCAGGGTGTAACCCAGGAAAGGATTAAAACCGAAGCAGATCACCATCGCACCGAGCAACTTCAGGCTGTTGGCAAACATCATGGCCCGGCCTTTGGCGATGCTGTCTGCCATCTGGCCGACAAAGGGCGCAAGCAGAATATAAGTGGCAACAAACAGCATCTGCAGTACCGGCTGGCTCCAGTCGGGATAGAACTGGTTTTTCAGCAACGCCAGCGTGGCAAACAGCAGAGCGTTATCGCCGAACGCGGAGAAAAACTGCGCCACGATTACCGCTATCATGCCGCGCGACAGTAACGGCGCATCACGTTCTGGGATCATGCCTGGTCCTCTTCCGCCATTTTCTTCAGGGTGACATAGTCAGGTTTGCCACTGCCCAGCAGCGGCAGCTGTTTGACCACACGGATATCGCGCGGTACGGCCAGATCCGCGGCACCCAGCGACCGGGCCGCCTTTTGCAGATCCTCACGCGCTAAGGCGCTGTCGGTAGTAAACAGCACTAATGCTTCACCCCGATTACCGTCGGGCCGCAGCGAGGCCGCGTGCTGTTTCTCCGGCGACGCGCTCAGGGCGATCTGCTCGACCACTTCCAGCGAGACCATTTCCCCGGCAATTTTGGCAAAGCGCTTCGCCCGGCCCTGGATCTGGCAGAATCCGCCGTCATCAAAGCTGACGATATCGCCGGTATCGTACCAGCCCGCTTCCATCTGCCCTTCCCCGTTGTCCGCAGCCGGGGTTTCCAGTACGCCGGGATTCTCCACCCGCAGATAGCCTTTCATGATATTTGGACCACGCAGTTGCAGCCGCCCGCCCTGTTCAATGCCCGGCACGGACATCAGGCGCGAATCCATTCCCGGCAGAATACGACCTACCGTGTGCGCTTTGGCGGCCATGGGCACGTTGATGGCGACAACAGGCGCGCATTCGGTGACGCCATAGCCTTCCAGAATCCGGATGCCGTATTTTTCCATGTACAGCTGGCGCGTGTTCTCCTGCAGTTTTTCTGCCCCCGCGACCACATAGCGCAGACGGGCAAAGTCATAAGGTTGCGCAAAACGGGCGTAATTCCCCAGGAAGGTTGAAGTGCCAAACAGCACGGTACAGTTGCGGTCGTACACCAACTCAGGCACCACGCGGTAGTGCAGCGGACTGGGATACAGAAAGACCTGCGCCCCGGTCATCAGCGGCGTAAACAGCCCCACAGTCAAGCCGAAGGCATGGAACAGCGGCAACGCTGACATAAAGCGATCGCGTGGCGTAAAGTCGGCCACCGTGCGAATCTGCTCAACGTTCGCCAGCAGGCTTTTATGAGAATGCACCACGCCTTTCGGATGCCCTTCGGAGCCAGAGGTAAACAGCACCATCGCGGCATCTTCCGGCTGTTGCGTCACCTGCGCCTGACGCGGCGCCAGCAAATGCGCCATTATCCAGAGCTTATCCTGCAACGTGACGGTATCTTTCAGATCTTCCAGATAGATCCACCGCACCTCGGTCAGCGCCTGCGGCAGATGCCACAGGTTGCCTTTATCCAGGAACTGCCGCGACGTGAACACGGTCTTTACCTGTGACGCAGTCAGCGCCGCACGAAGGCCCGTTACGCCCGCAGAGTAGTTCAGCATGGCGGGCACGCGCCCACGTAATGATGCGCCCAGGATCGCCGCTGCCGTGACCGTGGCGTTGGGCAGCAGCAACCCGACGTAATCACCAGGCTGGCTGTACCGTTCCAGAATGCGTCCAACGCCCAGCGCTTTTTTCAGCAGGCCGGTATAGCTGTCGGGTTTGAAATTCACGTCTTCGATGCACCGCTTAAACGCGCCATAGCGCTGACGGGCACTCAGAAAAGCCTCATACAGGGTTTCCCTGGGTCGCACCGCCATGCGTGCTTCCATCATAATATGGTGCAGGTGCTCACCGGCCAGCACGCGACGGTCGCGGGCGCGCTTCGCCTCGGGCATCGGAATGTGGGTGCCGGGTAAAATGCTCAGGGTAATACGGGGAAACAGGCGACGCTTGAAAACGCCCGCCAGGCGACCGAACGGCGTAAATTCTGCCCCTTCAATGCGCATCGGCACCACGGTCGCGCCAGATTTTGCTGCAACAAAGCCCGCGCCGCTGTAAATCTTCATCAGCGATCCGGTCACGGTAATGCGGCCTTCGGGGAAAATAACCACCGGGCGGCCGCTGTCGATGAGCCGCACCAGCTGCTTCAGCGCCATCGGCTTCATAGGATCGAGCGGCACAAAATCCGCATAGGGTTTTATCAGGCGTAAAAACCAGTGTTCGCTAATAGACGAGTAGATTGCAAATACTGGCTTAACGGGCAGAAACAGCGCCAGTAGCGCGCCATCCAGGAATGAGGTGTGGTTGGGCGTAATCAACACTTTCTGCTTACGCAGCTCAGCGGTATCGCCCCGCAGTTCAACCCGCCACAGCAGGCGAAAAAGCAGACGGAAAAAAGTGAATAACATGCCGGCTCCTTAGCATGGTGAAAACAGCCACTCACGATGCAGGATTTAGCGGTAATCGACAACTGATTATTGGCGGATGCGCGGGAGAAAGCTGATGCAGATCATGACAAGACCAGGCCAGATTTCAGGCAAAAAAAACCCACGCATCTGCGTGGGTCGGTGTAATAACGACTGGCCTTGCCGGAGCAGTGCCCGTTTTCACACCCATCAATACCTCTGGGATTTCTATCCTCTCACCCTTTAGTCGGTCAGAGACAGGTGAAAAAAGAAAATGAATTCGCCGAAATGAAACGAGGTGTAAAAACATCCACACCTCGCTTACAGTTTGATTTGATTAGGATTTATCTGAACCGTTATCCACAGGCTTACTGTAGATAGCATCGGGGGCGATATTCATGTGCTTCAGCACCGGCCCCATGATGTTGCCGAATACCGGCGCGGCCACGGAGCCACCAAAGTGATCGCCAGCGGTCGGGTGGTTAATCATGACGACCAGCGCCACTTCAGGATGGCTGGCGGGAGCAATACCAGCGGTGTAGTTCACATAGCCGCCGTCATATTTACCGCTGCTGCCCATTTTCTCCGCTGTCCCGGTTTTGGTAGCCAGACGATAGCCGGGTACCGCCGCCTTCACCCCGGTCCCGCCCGGTAAGACGTCACTTTCCAGCATGTGCACCACTTCTTTCACCGTTTCAGGATTGGCCACCTGCTTGCCCAGCACGGGTGGCGTGACCTTGGTGATCGACAGCGGACGATAAACCCCATAGGAACCCAGCGTGGCATATTCCCGGGCAATCTGTAGCGGCGTCACGCGTAAACCATAGCCGAAGGAGAAGGTCGCGCGTTCGATATCGGCCCAGCGCGTGCGGTGCAGCGGGAAGTAGCCGACGCTTTCGCCGGTTAAGCCCAGTCCGGTGGGTTTACCGAGGCCAAAGGCATAGTAGGTGTTCACCAGGGCTTCCGCAGGCATTGCCAGGGCAATATGCGAGACGCCGATATCGCTCGATTTTTGCAGGATGCCGGTCATCGTCAGACGCGGCCAGTGCCCGACGTCACGGATCAGGTGGCCGTTCACGCGATAAGGCGTGGTATCCAGTACAGAATCCGGTCGCACCAGGTGGCGCTCCAGCCCTTCCATCACTACCAGCGGTTTCACTGTCGAACCCGGTTCATAACTGTCGTTGATGGCGGTATTGCGCATCTGTGCCGGTGTGGCACCCTGATAGTTGTTGGGGTTGAACGACGGATAAGAGGCCATCGCCAGAATCTCGCCGGTATCAATTTTGACCAGCACCGCCGCACCGGAGTCGGCCTTGTTGAGCAGCACGCCGTCACGCAGTTTGCTGTACAGCGTGTACTGGCTGAATTTATCAATGCTGAGCTGTACCGTCGGCGGCTGCGTCGGCGGCTGATAGCTAATCATCGAAATGATATTGCCGGCCGCATCCTGGCGATACACTTCTTTGCCCGGCTGACCCTGCAGCACTTTATCGAAGCCTTTTTCCAGGCCATTCAGTCCGGTATTGTCAGCACCGACGATGCCGATAAGCGGTGCCGAGGCTTCACTCATCGGATAGAAGCGGCTGTCGTCATAGACCTCACTGATGCCCTTCAGCTTGAGATCTTTGATGTCTTTGGCGATCCCCAGCTCCACTTTACGTCCCAGATAGAGAAAACGACGTTTAGGATTGGCGGTGATCTGTGACGCGACCTCTTCGGGCCGCATGCCCAGCGCCGCCGCCAGATAGGCCCATTTGGCGCTGGTAAAGTCGGGGTTACTTTCCAGTACGCGCTGCGGATCGGCGATCACGTCACGCGAGGGCACGCTGAGTGCCAGTGCCTCACCATTGCGATCCAGTAAGGTGCCCCGGCTGGTGGGCAGCGTCACGGTACGCAGGGAACGCTGATCCGCCTCATGCTCCAGCATCGGCTGATTCAGGAACTGCAAATCGGCCACGCGCGCCAGCAAAACGACCATGCAGGCAAATACGCCCAGACAAATCAGGCGAAAACGAAACGGGTTAAACGGGGCTTTTATCTGGTCTTTACCCAGTAATTTTTTTATCCGGGGCATAGCAATCCGCTGCGCTTAAAAAAAAGAGGTCAATCCAGCAGTTATAATCAAAGCGCGGGTGAAAACACAGGAAAACTGTGTATCAGTTCGTTATTGATCGTTTTCCTCGGGGCAAAAAAAACCTGCGTATCTACGCAGGTTGGTGTAATCAAAAAAATCAGTTGATGTTCACCCATCAATACCTCTGGGATCCTGACTGTAGCAAGCGGCGATCCCGTTCTGCCACGACAGAAACGCAACAGTTACCTGCAAAATGTAACCAGCCGTGTGATCCTTACGTATTTGTGCAAACGACATGTTTTTTGATGTCCACGAGGCAACTCATGGCGTTCGGCCCCTGGGTCAGTGACGAGGTGCCGATATCCAGCGTTAAGACATTCGGATTGCCCGCCCGATCAAACGGCTGCCAGGCGTTGCCAAAGCCGGGATCAAACCAGGCACCGGTAGAGATGATCACCACGCCCTGCTTCAGGCCGTCGGTTAAACGCACCCCAGCCAGAATCCTGCCGCGCGCATTGCTGACTTCAATCTCGTCACCATCGACAATGCCGCGCGCGTTCGCATCCTCAGGATGCATGTACAGCGTTTCATGGCCGGCGGTTTTATTGCCCTGCACGGTGGCAGTGGCATCCAGCTGACTGTGCAAGCGATCCGAGGGCTGAATGGAGATCATATGCAGTGGATAGTCCTGACTTGCCGGCGCTCCCAGCCATTCCCGCGGCTCACGCCATTCCGGGTGACCGGCCATATCCTCCAGCTGATAATCCGCAATGGTCTGGCAGAACAGCTCAATTTTGCCGCTGGCGGTCTGGATCGGATGCGCGAGGGGATCGGCGCGGAAGTCCGCCATAAAGACGTAGGGTTTACCGCCTTCGGGGATTTCAACGAAGCCGCGCTGCCAGAACGCCTCAAATTCGGGGAAAGCAATGCCGCGACGACCATGGGCGACGGCGCATTGTTGGTAAAGATGCGCGATCCACTGCATCTCGTTGCGCCCTTCCGTGAAGGTATCCCGATAGCCCAGTCGCTCGGCCAGATCCGCAAAGATATCAAAGTCGTTACGTGCCTGATGCTGGGGTTTAATCGCCTGATGCATCGCCAGCACAAAGCGATCGCGCGACGAGCCGCCGATATCATTGCGCTCCAGCGTGGTGGTTGCCGGCAGTACGATATCGGCCATCTGTGCAGCCGGTGTCCAGACGATATCCTGCACCACGACGGTATCCGGCTTTTGCCAGCCTTCCACCAGCCGGTTCAACTGCTGATGATGGTGGAACGGGTTGCCGCCCGCCCAGTGCACCATGTGAATGTCCGGGTAGTGCAGGGTTTCGCCCTGGAAGCTATAAGGCTGGCCGGGGTTAAGCAACATGTCACTGATGCGCGCCACGGGAATAGAGAGGCCCGACGGATTGGGTCCGGTACTCATCATCGGCGCGGGCCCTTCCTGGCGCGGATTGCCCACGCTGTTCATGGAGCCGTGACCAAATGAGAAGCCCGCGCCCGGCAGGCCTGGCTGTCCGAGCATGGAGGACAGCGCGATCATCATCCAGTAGGGCTGTTCGCCACGATGAGCACGCTGGACAGAGTAGGAGCAGGTGATAAAACTGCGTTTGCCGATCAACTGCTGCGCCAGTTGCACAATGCGCTCCGCCGGGACCGCGGTGATCCGGCTCGCCCAACCCGCCGTTTTGGCGATGCCATCGCTTTCGCCCAGCAGATAAGCACGCAGCTGCGGCCAGCCGGTGCAGTGACGGGCAAGGAAATCCTCGTCGGTCGCACCGCGCTGATAAATTTCATAACCGAGCGCCAGCATCAGCGCCACATCGGTATTCGGCCGGATCGGGATCCAGTCCGCGCGAACAAATTCAGGGCAGTCGTCGCGCATGGGGCTGATGTTGATGACGGGCGTGCCTTTCGCGGCCAGCTGTTCCAGCGCCGGTTTCAGGCTGTGCTGACCTGCGCCGCCGGAAGCCACCTGGGCATTTTTTAGCGCCAGTCCGCCAAAGGCGACAAAAATCTCGGCGTGTTCCACCACCTGCGGCCAGTCGGTGACGCGCCCGGTGAGCGGCATGTAGGTGCCCATAACATAAGGGAGGAAAAACTGCGCTGCGCCCCAGCTGTAGTTGCCTTGCTGATCGACCCCGCCGCCGCCCTGAAAATAGAAACGCCGTACCAGCGTGCGCGCATGGTTGACGCGCCCTGCCGATGACCAGCCGTAAGAGCCATTAAAAATGCCGGAGGCACCGTAGCGTTCACGAATGCGGCGATTTTCCTCAGCCACCAGATCCAGCGCCGTATCCCAGTCAACGGCGACAAAATCTTCGCGTCCACGCAAGGTGCGATCGCTGTTCTCGCGGGAGGTTAACCACGAACGCCGCACCATAGGCTGGCGGATGCGTTTATCCGAGTAGACCAGTTCAGGAATGGTGTTGAGCATGGGCGACGGATCGGCGTCGGCAAAAAAAGGTTCGCAACCGATGAGACGGTCGTTTTCGCTTACCGCGGTAAAGGCGCCCCAGTGCGCCAGATGTGGCACTTTTATTTTCATGGTCATCGCTTCGGCAGGTGTTGGGATAAGCAGCATACCATGGGCTGTGACCGTAGCAGAAGGCATCACCCATCGTCTGATTTTGCCCTGTTTGCGACCGCACTGGCATTCTGTTGGCTTGATGTACGTGCGCTTTTCCGTAACACTGGAGCGATGTGTAAACGTTTCCCCAAAATCAGGTAAACCCATGGCTACCATTAAGGATGTTGCCCGGCTGGCGGGTGTTTCTGTCGCCACGGTTTCCCGCGTGATCAACAATTCGCCTAAGGCCAGTGACAGTTCGCGCCAGGCAGTGAATCAGGCCATGGAATCGCTCCAGTACCATCCAAACGCCAATGCACGGGCGCTGGCACAGCAGTCAACCGAAACCCTGGGGCTGGTGGTGGGCGATGTATCCGACCCGTTCTTTGGCGCGATGGTGAAAGCGGTAGATGAAGTGGCAGGCCAGACAGGCAACTTTTTGCTGATTGGTAACGGTTACCATAATGAGCAAAAAGAGCGTCAGGCTATCGAACAACTGATGCGTCATCGCTGCGCGGCGCTGGTGGTTCACGCCAAGAAAATCCCCGACAGCGAGCTGGAAGTGTTGATGAAGCAGATGCCCGGCATGGTATTAGTGAATCGCCTGCTAAAGGGGTTTGAACAACGCTGTATTGCGCTTGATGACCGCTACGGTGCCTGGCTGGCCACGCGCCATCTGATTCAACTGGGCCATCAAAATATCGCGTTTATCTGTTCCACTCACACCATTTCGGATGCGGAAGACCGCCTGCAGGGCTATTACGATGCCCTGGAAGAGCACGGCCTGCCCTGCAATGACAGGCTGGTCGCCTGGGGCGAACCGGATGAAGTCGGCGGCGAGCAGGCGATGACGGAATTACTGGGACGCGGCAGAAACTTTACCGCCGTAGCCTGCTATAACGACTCCATGGCCGCCGGGGCGCTGGCGGTCTTAAGCGATAATGGCGTACAGGTTCCCGAAGCAATGTCCCTGATCGGTTTTGATGACGTGCTGGTTTCCCGCTACGTTCGCCCGCGCCTGACGACGGTGCGTTATCCCATCGTCACTATGGCGCAGCAAGCCGCCGAACTGGCGCTGGCGCTGGCTCACCACCAGCCCGTTCCTGAAGTGACCAATATGTTCAGCCCGACGTTAGTCCGCCGCCACTCGGTCAGCGGCCCGGCCACCTCGTCCTGAGTTCCTGCCTTGCCGCGACCTTTGGCGCGGCATGCGTTGATGGTGCAGGATGATACCCACCATTTTTTGCATCTTTTCTCTCTGCCTGTTCTGCGAAATAAACCAAGGCCTTCGCGCTGCAGGAAGGCGGCAAGATGAGTCATCCCCGGGAACTTACTGTTGTCAGTGACCGTGATGGCGAACCGCAGACAATGCGCCTGCTGCGCGCAGGTCGCCAGCTTATTTGAAAGCATGGAGGAGGCGTTCAAGCGGCCGTACGAGTGCAATGACCGTCTCATCCTGCACCTGTGCCGCTGCATCCAGCTTCGCCTGCATCTGCGCCACCTCGCCCGCCCCAAAGGCCTGGTTACGTACATAGGCATCCACCATCGCCATGCCCATCACGCTCAGTGCATCAACCTGCCTGGCGCTGCCCGCCAGCGCATGGAGCGGCTGGGTGGCATTCAGTAGCGGCTGAACCTGCGAATAATTTTCGTGCCAGCGTTGTAACTGTGCACGAATCGCCGTCGCGGCGGCAGGATCGGTCCGGTCTTCAATCAGCAGGGCAACCTGCTTATCCAGCGCCCGGACGGTATCACTTTCAGCCGGTAAGACGTCCGCCAGGCGATTCAGCGGTTCAAAGTAGTTGTAATGCCCGGCCTGAAACTTGAGATGCTGACGCGTATAGTACTGTGCCGGTTCCAGCGCCTGGGCCAGCACGCGCAGCGGCTCGATATGGGTACTGTTGGCCAGCCGCATCATCTGTCGTTCCGTCTGATCGTGCTGTTGCAGGCCGACGGAGATCGTTGTCCAGCGATCCATCGCCGCCAGCCGTTGATACATGCTGTCTGGATCGGTCACGTTCTGCGCTGACCATAACCGTTCGGCCACCACAAAAGCGCGCGGCCAGAGTTTGGTATCAATGATCGTGCTGTTGACGTTTTCAGCCCACAGCGCGGCCTCGCCGCCCAGCAGGTTTTGCTGCTTCTGCCGCGCATCGGGCAGCACCGGCTGAATACCGGCTGGCACGGCATCAAAGCGTCGGCCTTCGGTGGCATAGCGTACGTTCCCCACCCGCATATACCCGCTGAGCTGGTTACCGGTCAGCGTCACCACGGGCTGGAACGGTCCCATCCACGTATCGACCTCGAACGTCAGACGATCGGGTGCCAGCCACGCAATCCCTTTCACCAGACGGCGCGACTTACCCGCGAAATCAATAAACCCGCGCCAGCCGTCACGACCTTTAATCAGCGTAAAGCTGCCCGTCACCGGACTGCCTTTTAACCGCGGCATAGAGAACGACCAGCTCTGCGCCTGGTCACCCGGCTGAATGACATCTTTGCCCTCAAGCCCCTGGGGATAGATTTCATTGCGATAGTGATAGCTGGCCGGTTGCGGCTGATCCAGATAGAAACCGGTGGAGAGAATGCCGCGATAGCCATTTTTGGCGACGGTACCCAGCGCATCCTGGCCCTGCCAGGACTGGATCAGGATGCTGTGGGGCAGATCCGGATGGGCGATCTCATCCCAGCCCACCATGTGTCGTTGATGTTTTTCGAGAATTTTTTCAAGGCGCTGATTAAAGTACGCCTGAAGCGCGTGACTGTCGGCAAGACCACGATCGTGCATAAATTGCTGAATGCGGGATGATGCCTGCCACTGGCTGGGATCGACCTCATCGCCGCCAATATGCACATACGGATCGGGAAAAATGGCGGCGACCTCCCCGATTAGCGCATCAATGACCTGGTAAACCTGCTCATTACTGGGATCCAGCAGCGGCTTAAAGACGCCCCAGCCGCGCTCCATCCGATAAGGACCGGGGGCGCTGATCAGTTCCGGCATCGCCACTGCCAGCGCAGAGGCATGTCCGGGAAAATCGAGTTCCGGCACTACGCGCACGCCACGTTCCGCCGCATACTGCACCACGTCGCGCATCTCTTCCTGGGTATAGAAAAGGCCGTCGCTGGCGTTTTGTTGTAGCTGAGGATAGCGGCTGGAGGCGAAACGCCAGCCCTGATCGTCCGTCAGATGCCAGTGCAGCACGTTCATCCGTGCCGCCGCAATGCCATCAATCTGCCGCTTAATCGTTCTGATCGGCATGAAATGACGGGCACTGTCGATCAGGATGCCGCGCCACGCAAAGCGCGGTTTATCCTGGATCGTCACCCAGGGAATGCGGGTGCCTTCGGGCGTGTTTTCAATCAGTTGCAGCAGTGTTTCCATGCCGCGCATCGCGCCAAAACGGGTAGTGGCCCGTAGCAGAACGCCATCACTGTTGACGTTAAGCTGGTAGCTTTCATCGCTGTCTGGCTGCGGAATGGGATCGGTGACCGTTGCAATCTGCACGCGAATCGTAGGCGGGGTCACGGCCTGATCGATGGGCAGTAAAGGCCAGCCGGTTTGTCGGGCAATGCGTGACAACCAGCGCGTTTCGGCACCGGGTAACCTGTCCCCCTCGATGCGCAAGGTGAGCTGTGGCGTCAACGTCAGCCAGCCTGCGTTGGCAGGTTGCTCTACCTGCTGTGGCCATGGCATTAACGGCAACGTGTCCGCTACGGCAGAAAAGGACAAAGCACAACAACAGATAAGCACATTTCGGCGTAGCGACATTGGCACGGTACCCTGCAAGTCGATGGCAAAAAAGGTCGGTCACCAGAGTAATGTCATTTTGCGTGGCTGATCAAATCAGTCCGTCCGAAAAGGCGACCCCGGGGCGATTTTTTTGTCGTGCTGATTTTCTGCGCGTGTTTACGGCTTCTTTGTTTCAGGTCAAAACGAGACGAATTAATTCGCTGCAGTCACTACATGTTGAGCCTAAAATCCGAAACAACACCTATATGTAGTTAACGGAGAGAGCATGGCAACGGTGGTGATAAAGCGCGACGGATGCCGCGTAAGCTTTGATGCACAACGTATCGCAGCGGCCGTTATGGCGGCTGCGCGGGCAGCGAACGTCGACGATGCCGCATGGTGCGACGCGGTGGCCGGACAGGTTAGCGCACAACTGGTTGATCGTCAGGACGTCGACATTCAGGATATTCAGTGTGCGGTGGAAGAGACGCTGATGGCCGGACCTTATCCACAACTGGCACGGGCTTATATTGCCTATCGTCACGATCGTGACGTCGAGCGCGAACGCCGCAGCCAGCTGCATCATGCCATCCGTGGCCTGGTCGATCAGACCAATGCCGCCCTGCTTCATGAAAATGCCAATAAAGACAGCAAAGTGATCCCGACCCAACGCGATTTGCTGGCCGGGATTGTGGCGAAACATTACGCCCAGCAGCAAATCCTGCCTCGTGATGTGGTTCAGGCGCATGAGCGCGGCGAGATCCATTATCACGATCTCGATTACTCGCCTTTCTTCCCCATGTTTAACTGCATGCTGATCGATTTGAAAGGCATGCTGACCAACGGTTTTAAAATGGGTAACGCGGAGATCGAGCCGCCCAGGTCGATTGCTACCGCCACTGCGGTGACCGCGCAAATCATTGCCCAGGTTGCCAGCCATATCTATGGCGGAACCACGCTGAATCGAATTGACGAGGTGCTGGCACCCTATGTTGAAAAAAGTTTTGCCCGGCATAAAGAGGTAGCGCAGCACTGGGATATCCCGCAGGCGGAAGCCTATGCCCGCCAGCGTACCGAAAAAGAGTGTTATGACGCCTTTCAGTCGCTGGAATATGAGGTGAACACGCTGCATACGGCAAATGGTCAGACACCGTTTGTCACGTTTGGGTTCGGGTTGGGGACAAGCTGGGCCGCCCGTCTGGTGCAGACATCCATCTTGCGTAACCGTCTGGCAGGACTGGGTAAAAATCGCAAAACGGCCGTCTTCCCGAAGCTGGTGTTTGCGATTCGGGAAGGCGTTAACCGTCGTCCGGGCGATGTGAACTATGACATTAAGCAACTGGCGCTGGCCTGTGCCAGCAAACGAATGTATCCCGATATTCTCAATTATGATCAGGTCGTTAAGGTTACCGGCTCCTTTAAAACGCCGATGGGCTGTCGCAGTTTTCTGGGCGTTTACGAAGAAAATGGCGAGCAGATTCATGAAGGGCGCAACAATATCGGCGTCATCAGTCTGAATCTGCCACGTATCGCGCTGGAAGCACGGGGTGATGAGGCGCGTTTCTGGGCGTTACTGGATGACAGGCTGATGCTGGCGAAACGGGCATTGATGACGCGTGTTGCCCGGCTGGAAAAAACCAAAGCCCGGGTTGCGCCCATTCTTTATATGGAAGGTGCCTGCGGCGTGCGTTTGCAGGCAGACGATGAGGTGGGTTCGATTTTCCGCAATGGCCGCGCCTCCTTGTCTCTCGGTTTCATCGGCTTGCACGAAACACTGAATGCGCTGAGCGGCGCCTCAGTCCATCCTTTTGATGATGCAACCCTGCGCGCCAAAGGCGTGGCCATCGTGGCACGTCTGCGCGCGGCGACCGACGCCTGGAAAGCGGAAACGGGCTATGGCTTTAGCCTCTACAGTACCCCCAGCGAAAACTTATGTGACCGTTTCTGCCGTCTGGATGCGGCTGAATTTGGTGTGGTAAAAGGCGTGACAGACAAAGGTTATTACACCAACAGCTTCCATCTGGACGTTGAGAAGAAGGTAAATCCTTACGAAAAAATCGATTTTGAAGCCCCCTATCCGCCACTCTCCAATGGCGGTTTTATCTGTTACGGCGAATATCCCAATGTGCAGCACAACCTTAAGGCGCTGGAAGACGTCTGGGATTACAGCTACGACCGCGTGCCTTACTACGGCACCAACACGCCAATTGACGAATGTTACGACTGTGGCTTCAACGGGGAATTCACCTGTACCAGCCGCGGATTTACCTGCCCGAACTGCGGCAATCACGATCCTGCACGGGTTTCGGTCACACGGCGGGTTTGTGGCTATCTGGGCAGTCCGGACGCGCGCCCGTTTAATGCGGGAAAACAACAGGAAGTGCAGCGTCGGGTGAAACATCTTACTAGCGGCCAGCTGGAATGATGCGCATCCATCGTTACTACGATGTCGATATCGTGAACGGCCCCGGCACCCGCTGTACGCTGTTTGTCTCTGGCTGCGAGCATCAGTGCCGCGGCTGTTACAATCAACGTACCTGGCGGCTGGATTCCGGGGTGCCGTTTACCCTGGCGATGGAAGAACAACTGCTGGCCGATCTGAACGACACGCGCATCCCACGACAGGGCTTATCGTTAAGCGGCGGCGATCCCCTGCATCCACAGAATGTGCCGCATATTCGTCGTCTGGTGAAACGCGTCAAACAGACCTGCCCGGGCAAAGATATCTGGCTATGGACCGGCTATGAAATGGCGTCACTGACGTCCGCGCAGCGTGAAGTGCTGCCCTGGATTGACGTTCTGATCGACGGGCGCTTTGAAGAGGCCGAAAAAGACGCCACCCTCTTATGGCGCGGCAGTCGTAATCAGCACATCTGGTATTTACGCTGAAGAGCGGGGAATCGCCCCGGATTCAATGAGGGTGACGTCGGCTTTATCCATGAAGGCCTGCTGATGCAGACAGCGGGCCACATCCTGTGCTGACACTGCACGCCAGTTGCCGGGCAGCCAGGAAAACAACGGTGCCATCAGGCTTTCTCCGCGGCGTTTCTCTTTTCTTTCACCGAGCAATAAAGATGGCCGGACGAAAACCAGGCGTGCCCAGTTCTGGTGACGCAGCGTATTCTCCATCTCACCTTTTGCGCGGCTGTATAAAAAGGGCGAATGGCGATGCGCGCCGTGCGCACTCACCACCAGCATCTGCGTGGCACCCAGTCGTAAGCCATTCAACGCGGTGTCCACCACCAGCGTGTAATCCACATGAATAAAGGCAGCTTTACTGCCTGCCTGTTTGCGCGTGGTGCCCAGACAGCAAAATACCGTGGTCAGTGGCCCATCCAGGGGTTGAAGCACATCGGTCAGATCGTCCTCAACCGGATTGATCACCTTGTTCATAACAGGCAACGCGCGGCGCGTCGGGGCGATAATCTCATCGATGCGAGGATCATCAACCAGTAAACGCAGCAGATATGACCCGACTAATCCGGTTGCGCCGGTCACTAATACGCGATTCATCTCAGAATTGTCCCTGTTTCATCACCAGCCGTGCAAAATCTGGTCAATGTGCGCCGTCTGGCTTGCTTTCCTGATGTCGGCAGCCAGACTTAATGCGTATCAGGATAGCGCATTAAGCGCCTAACATGCCTACAGGAGGGTAAAGATGAGCACCAAAATTGCGGTATTGATCACCGATGAATTTGAAGACTCTGAGTTTACCTCGCCAGCGGAAGTGTATAAACGTGCTGGCTACGAGGTGGTGACCATTGAGGAGCAGGCGGGTAAAACCGTTAAAGGCAAACAGGGTGATGCGGAAGTGAAGATTGACCGCAGCATCGACGATGTCAGTGCGGCTGAGTTTGACGCGCTGCTGCTGCCTGGCGGCCATTCACCTGACGCCCTGCGCGGCGACGACCGCTTCGTCGCTTTCACCAAAGACTTCGTGGCAAGCGGCAAACCGGTGTTTGCGATCTGCCACGGGCCACAGTTGCTGATCAGTGCCAATGGCGTCCGCGGCCGAAAAATGACCAGCGTAAAAGCCATTGCGGTCGACCTGATTAATGCCGGGGCTGATTTCCGCGATGAAGAAGTGGTGGTGGACAGTGACAAGCTGGTAACCAGCCGCACCCCGGCTGACCTGCCTGCTTTTAACCGTGAGTCCCTGCGCATTCTGGAAGCGCTGTAACGCGTTGGCGCCCTTTTCCGTCAGGGATCAGGGCGCACTACTCTTCCCGCAGCCAGGCAATCTTTTTGCCAAATCCCAGCGCGTTATCGGTCATTTTCAGCTCATCGAGCGTGATTTCCCACAGCGGTGCAGACACGCTGCGTGACATCGGGAAACGTCGCTGATAGGCATGGCGAGCTTCAACCGCCTCCTCCTCACGCAGTTGCCTGATGCGTCCACGATACTGCACCCCTTTTATCAGTAAGACCGTTTTAGGCTGACCATTGATCGTTCCGGCCACGTGAGGATTTTTGCTGGCCAGAAGGCCATGACGTGTATCCGGTTCCGTCATCAACCAGAATGCCATACGTGCCTCATCAAACACGTAGTAACAGTTTGCACACCACAGTTCATTTCCGGCACTGCAGCACAGTGACAGGACATGTTGCTTCTTCAGGTAGCGAATAAGATGGGAAAGATCAGACACAATCAACTCCGGATAAGGGCAACGGATAGCGCACGATGGGGAAGCGCGTTACACTGCCGGGCAGGCATTTCTGGGACAGATTATGAGTCAGCACTGGCAACTTTACCTGATACAAACGGCCGCCGGTCTGTTATATACCGGCATCACGACCGACGTCACGCGCCGCCTTGCGCAACATGAGTGTGGTCGTGGAGCCCGGGCCCTGCGCGGAAAAGGCCCACTGGCGCTGGTTTATGCCTGCGCGGCAGGTGACCGCGCGCAGGCATCCAGGCTGGAATATCAGGTCAAGCAACTTCCCCGGCAACGCAAACTGCAACTGGTTGCCGAGCAACCGCAGAGTCTCGAAACCTGGCTTAGCGCAGTGCGTTAAAGGGGGCTGAATACTCAATGCGCCCTTCCGCGTCGTCGAAGGCATTATCGGCCAGACGGTAAACCTGGAAAGCGGCTTCACTGTCCGGCCAGCGACAGTGCAATCCCCGGCGCGCCGCAGGTTCAAATCCCAGCGGATGAAACAGCGCTGGCTCGCCAAGTACGACTACCGCGCTGTAACCAAACTCATTGAGCGTATCCAGACCTTCGTAAATGAGGCGTTTCGCAATGCCCTGTCCCCGTAAAGGTTCATCAACGGCCAGCGGCGCAAGGCCGACCCAGCCGCGATCCTCGCCCTGCATCGTGACCGGACTAAAGGCAGCATAACCCAGCACTTGTCCTTCATCATCGGTTGCCACGACGCCAAGCGTTAACAGGCCATCTTCGCGCAGTGCCTGTGTCAGTTCCGCCTCGGCCGATGTAGGGAAACAACGTCGGAGCAGTGCATCGATTCCGGCGGCGTCAACGCCAATTTCCGTTCGTATTAACATGAAACACCTGCGCGTGCCTGTGCGGCGTTCGCGTCCTGTTGCATCGTTGTTTCCACAATCGCAGCCATGTGCTGAATGGCGGTACGTAACCCTACGGGCATGGTGTCGAGTTCTATTGCATCCATTACGTTCTTAACCTCCAGTCCCAGTTCAGTATCCCCTTCAATCAGCAATCGACGCTGAAAGAAAAGCATATCAGGATCCGCTTTACGCGCGGCTACCAGCAACAAATCATTGGCATTGCCCCGGAACCAGACATCTGCTTCGGCATGCTGCAACACCTTCAGTCGGCCATCCTCTAGCGTGGTCATCCAGGTGAGATGCATATCAAGGATCTCAATGCCTAAAAAGCGTCCCTGAAGGAAGTCTAACTCACCTTCAGCCAAAACATGACGAAATTGCCAGTTTAAGAGTTGCTGCAAGAGGGGCTTCTTCAAGGTAAACGGGGCAATCTTCGCCGGTAAACCAATAATTTTAGGACCATTTTTCACTAAACTGGCTGAAAACCGCTGAAGCACGCTCGTCACTCCTGTTAAAAAAATTTTAGCTATATTGCCACAGACACCGGTTATCGCCGTCGGTGAGATCAATAAAACCAACAGCTGACCGATTAAAAATACGTCAGCCTCACGCATCAAAACGGCTTTCCCTGCCCCAAATCAAGATTTGCGCAACGCGGCATGACTAGACTCGGGCTCCATCTGTATGTCGAGAGGATTGGGTATGGAGTTGCTGTGTCCGGCCGGGAGCCTGCCAGCACTGCGCGCCGCCGTTGAGAATGGGGCCGATGCGGTCTATGTCGGGCTAAAAGACGATACCAATGCGCGTCATTTTGCCGGGCTAAACTTTACGGATAAGAAATTACGTGAAGCAGCCTGTTACTTACATCAGCATCGTCGCAAACTGCACGTTGCCATTAATACCTTTGCACACCCTGATAGCGTGCATCGCTGGCAGCGGGCCATTGATGTGGCGGCGGACTGTGGAGCGGATGCGCTGATACTGGCCGATATCGCCACGCTGGCCTATGCCCGCGAACGCTATCCACACATAGCGCGACATTTGTCCGTTCAGGCCTCGGCCACCAATCTGGAAGCCATCCGTTTTTATCACCGTCATTTCACTTTGCATCGCGTAGTGCTGCCCCGTGTTTTATCCCTCCATCAGGTAAAACAACTGGCGCGCAGTACGCCAGTCCCGCTGGAAGTATTTGCCTTTGGCAGCCTGTGTATTATGGCCGAAGGTCGCTGCTACCTGTCCTCCTGGCTCACAGGGGAATCGCCAAACAGCAAAGGCGCCTGCTCGCCGGCGAAGTTTGTGCGCTGGCAGCAAACGCCTGCCGGGATGGAGGTGCGCCTGAATGACGTATTGGTTGACCGTTACGGTGCGGATGAAAGCGCGGGTTATCCCACCCTGTGTAAAGGGCGTTACGAGATTGACGAACAGCGCTACCACGTGCTGGAAGAGCCCACCAGCCTGAATACCCTGGAACTGCTGCCTGAGCTGCTGCGGGCGGGCATTGCCTCAGTGAAGATTGAAGGCCGTCAGCGCAGCCCCGCCTATATTTCTGAGGTGGCGCGCGTCTGGCGTCAGGCGATCAATCGCTGTCAGGCCGCGCCGGATAGCTTTGATGTCAGCGAGAAATGGATGCAGACATTAGGGGCGCTGTCTGAAGGAACGCAAACCACGTTAGGTGCTTACCATCGTGACTGGCAATAAGGAGACAGCATGAAATATTCCCTTGGCCCGGTGCTGTGGTACTGGCCTGGCGACACACTGCAACACTTTTACCATCTCGCCGCCCAAAGCAGTGCCGACATCATTTACCTGGGCGAAACCGTATGCAGCAAGCGCCGCGCAACCTCGTTTGCCGCCTGGATGGATTTAGCGCGTGAGCTGGCTGCCAGCGGCAAGCAGGTTGTCGTGAGCACGCTGGCGCTGCTGCAATCTCCATCCGAACTGAAAGAGTTACAGCGTTATGTCGAAAATGGCGAGTTTCTTATCGAGGCCAACGATATGGGGACGGTCAACATGGCGGCGGAGCGCAAGCTGCCCTTTGTCGCCGGTCCTACCCTGAACGTTTATAACGCTGACACCTTACATCTGCTGGTGAAAGAAGGTATGACGCGCTGGTGCCTGCCCGTTGAAATGCCACGAGACTGGCTGTTACCTCTGCTGGCGCAGTGCGAAACACGCGGTATTCGCGAACAGTTTGAAGTGGAGGTGCTGGGCTATGGGCATTTACCGCTGGCTCTGTCAGCGCGATGCTTTACGGCCCGCTCGGAGAATCGCGCTAAAGATGACTGCGAAACCTGCTGCCGTCATTATCCGAACGGACGCAGGGTGCTTTCGCAGGAGCAACAACAGGTTTTCGTTCTGAACGGTATTCAGACGCTGAGTGGCTACTGTTACAACCTGGGCAACGATCTGGTAAGCATGCACAACTGTGTCGATATTGTGCGACTTTCACCACAAAGCGTGGAAACCTTAAGCCTTGTTGACCGTTTTCGCGACAACGAAGCGGGCCAGGCCCCGTTAGCGATCGAGAAAAACCGGGACTGCAATGGCTACTGGCGTAAACTGCCGGGGATGGTTTTACAGACCACCGACTGAAACGCACATACAGGCAACAGAGAGTGGGCGTAAAGCGTTTTAATATAGCGAATGTTGCGCAATACTTAATAGTGCAGGGTATGAAACCTGCGCTATAACCTCTGGAGTACCCATGTCTGAGAAAAAAAACGTTCGCCTCTCTGTACTCGATCTTGCCCCTGTTCCTCAGGGCGCTACGCCACGTGATGCGTTTCAGAATTCACTTGCGCTGGCACGTCAGGCCGAAGCCCTGGGATTTGAACGTTACTGGTTAGCTGAGCACCATAATATGACCGGCATCGCCAGCGCCGCCACAGCCGTGTTAATCGGCTATCTGGCCGCAAACACCACGACGCTGCGTCTGGGCTCTGGCGGCATTATGTTGCCCAATCACGCGCCGCTGGTGATCGCAGAACAGTTCGGCACCCTGGCATCGCTGTATCCCGATCGCATCGATCTGGGATTAGGCCGTGCGCCAGGATCGGATCAGCGCACGATGCTGGCTTTACGTCGCAACCTGTCAGGCATGCAGGCCGATACGTTTCCGGATGATGTGGCCGAGCTGATTCACTGGTTTGATGCAGAAGCTGGCGCACAGCCGCCTGTTCAGCCGGTACCTGGTTTAGGGATGAAAATTCCCGTCTGGTTACTGGGTTCCAGCCTGTACAGCGCCCAGCTCTCGGCCAAAATGGGGCTGCCGTTTGCGTTTGCCTCGCATTTCGCACCGGACCAGCTGTTCCAGGCTCTGCATGTTTATCGTGAAAACTTTACACCGTCAGCCCGCCTTGCTGAACCTTATGCTACCGTCTGCATTAACATCGTGGCGGCGGACACGGAAAGCGACGCCCGTTTTCTGTTTACCTCGATGCAGCAGCAGTTTATTAATTTGCGTCGCGGCAAGCCTGGTCCGTTACCTGCCCCGGTGCAGAACATGGACAGTCTCTGGTCGCCGTCAGAACAGTATGGCGTCCAGCAGGCTCTGAGCATGTCGCTGGTCGGGGACGTGGATAAAGTGCGTCACGGTCTGGCCTCGCTGCTGCGTGAAACGCAGGCCGATGAGATCATGGTTAACGGTCAGATTTACGATACCGATGCACGTCTGCACTCCTTTAAGCTGGCGATGGAGGCGGCACGCGGGCTGTAAACGCCTCGTTCTGTTTCGCGCCAGGTAAAAGACAAAGACAAAAAGGGAAGCCTGCTGGCTTCCCTTTACTTATCTTGCTTCCCCGCTGTCTCAGCCGGTCTGCCCTGACATGGATTTACCGCAAGGGCAAAAAAAAGGGAAGCCCGCAGGCTTCCCTTTTTATCATGCGAAATCGTCTCGCTTATGCGTCACGACGACGAGGTGCAGCAGCACCGTCTTCACGACGTGGACCACGACCGCCTTCACGGTTAAAGCTGCGTCCACCTTCACGACCACCTTCACGGCGCTCAGAAGAGAAACGACGGCCCTGACCTTCAGGACGAGGACCACGACGCTCGCCAGAACCTGAACGACGCTCACCACGGCCACCTTCATGCGGCTGTGCATCACCCAGCAGTTGCATATTCATCGGCTTGTTGAGAATACGCGTACGGGTAAAGTGCTGCAGGACATCGCCCGGCATGCCTTTCGGCAGTTCGATCGTCGAGTGCGTACCAAACAGTTTGATGTTACCGATGTAACGGCTGCTGATGTCGCCTTCGTTAGCAATCGCGCCAACGATGTGACGAACTTCAACACCGTCATCACGGCCCACTTCAATGCGATACAGCTGCATGTCGCCAACATCGCGACGCTCACGACGTGGACGATCGCCATCACGGCTGTCACGTGGACCACGGCTGTCGCGACGATCATCACGCTCACGGAATTCGCGGCGCGGAGGACGCGGTGCGTCAGCAGGTACGATCAGCGGACGCTCACCCTGTGCCATTTTCAGCAGGGCGGCCGCCAGCGTTTCGATATCCAGCTCTTCTTCAGGCTGCATTTTGGTCAGCAGTGCACGGTACTGTTCCAGATCGCTGCTTTCCAGCTGCTGCTGAACTTTCGCGGCAAACTTAGCCAGACGACGCTGACCCAGCAGCTCTGCGTTTGGCAGCTCAACTTCCGGAATAGTCAGCTTCATGGTGCGTTCGATGTTGCGCAGCAGACGACGCTCGCGGTTCTCAACGAACAGCAGTGCGCGACCCGCACGACCCGCACGACCCGTACGGCCAATGCGGTGAACGTAAGATTCGGCGTCCATCGGGATATCGTAGTTAACAACCAGGCTGATACGCTCAACGTCCAGGCCACGAGCCGCAACGTCAGTCGCGATCAGGATGTCCAGACGACCATCTTTCAAACGCTCCAGCGTCTGCTCACGCAGGGCCTGGTTCATATCACCGTTCAGGGCCGCGCTGTTGTAACCGCTACGCTCCAGCGCTTCAGCGACTTCCAGAGTGGCATTTTTGGTACGAACGAAGATGATCGCCGCATCAAAATCTTCTGCTTCCAGGAAGCGAACCAGTGCATCGGTTTTACGGCCGTAAGCCGTCCAGTAGCTCTGGCTGATGTCAGGACGCGTTGTCAGGCTCGACTGAATACGCACTTCCTGCGGATCTTTCATGAAACGCTTGGTGATGCGACGAATCGCTTCTGGCATGGTGGCAGAGAACAGCGCGGTCTGATGACCTTCGGGGATCTGCGCCATGATGGTTTCAACGTCTTCGATGAAGCCCATACGTAACATTTCATCTGCTTCGTCCAGCACCAGACCACGCAGATTAGACAGATCTAACGTGCCACGCTTCAGGTGATCCAGCAGACGACCTGGGGTTCCCACAACAACCTGGGGTCCCTGGCGCAGAGCACGCAGCTGCACGTCATAACGCTGGCCGCCGTAAAGGGCAACTACGTTCAGACCGCGCATGTGCTTAGAGAATTCGGTCATCGCTTCAGCAACCTGAACCGCCAGTTCGCGGGTCGGAGCCAGCACCAAAATTTGCGGTGCTTTAATAGTCGGATCAATGTTGTTTAACAGCGGCAGAGAGAACGCTGCCGTTTTACCACTCCCGGTCTGCGCCATGCCTAACACGTCACGGCCCGCCAACAAGTGAGGAATACACTCAGCCTGGATTGGGGATGGCTTTACGTAGCCCATGCCGTTCAGTGATTCAAGGATGTCGGCGTTCAGGCCAAGGTCTGCAAAAGTGGTTTGAATATCAGTCATGTAGTACACGTGCCTCGTTGATTGCGGCGGCCAGTCTACATAACTCGTCGTGAAAACTTTCAGTCATTTTCATCAAAAAGTGTGAACCGGCTCAAATTAGAAGTTTTGACGAACAGAAAAGCCCTCATCCCTGAAGATGATGACTTGACAGGTTTACAGGCAAAAAAGTTCGTCAGCTATTGCTGGTCAGATTCTGATAAATCGTCTTGTGCCTGGCCGAGTAGCGCCAGTTCCAACAATGCGTATCGGTGTTCAACAAAGTTATTCACGTTGTTGGCGACCGCCAGTTTGAACAACGCTTCTGCGTTGTCCTTCTCCCCCAGACTTAGGTAATACTTACCTAAATAGAAGTTGGTTTCACTGAGATGTTCAGCGAGCGAGGTGTTATCCGTTGCGTCCGCCTTGAGACGTTCCATCAGTGTTGCTTCGCTGATGTCGCCCAGGTAGAACTCGACAATATTCCATCCCCATTGGTCCTTAACCGCTTTATCGTAACGCTGTTTAAGCGCCACTTTTGCTTTGGCTGCGTCCATCTTGCTTTCAACAAGATAGAGCCACAAGCTACGGAAAGGATCGTTAGGATCGTCTTGATAAAACGCCAGCAGATCATCTTGCGCTAACTTGTATCGACCACCGTAATAGAGGGCGATACCACGATTTAAATGCGCATAGTTGTAAGTTGGATCAAGCTCAAGTACAGAATCAAACGCTTCATAGGCGGCATCATAGTTGCCCGCCTGCGTTAAGTATATACCAAGATAGTTAAACACTTCTGGCATATCAGGTCTTATAGACAGCGCTTGCGAAAAATCGTTCCGCGCTAATGCCCTCAGACCCAAACTATCATACAACACTCCGCGCTCATATAACAGCTGTGCGCGTTCATCATCGGTAAGGGCTCGACTGGCAAGAATTTGTTCCATGCGAGCCAGAATCACTTCCTGCTGCAGTGTGGGCTGTAAAGGTACTGCAAGAACTTCGTTCTTACGCCAATTGGAGTTGCTGCATCCTGCCAGCGTCAAAGCTGTCGCAACAAAACACCAGCGCAAAAAAGGCTTCATTTCCCACTCCCGAATACAAACATTGGGACAACCGTCCTGTTATCCGCCTGCTGTGCACAAGGATTCCTGCCCTCGCGATGACACAAAAGCCTCCCCCTGCCAGGCAAGGAGAGGCAAATCAGGAAAGACTTATTCAGCGTCAGGTGCGCTCTCAGCTGCAACAGCCTCAGGCTTGGTTTCTGTCGCTTCTTTGATGCTCAGACGGACACGGCCCTGGCGATCCACTTCCATCACCTTCACCGGTACTTCCTGACCCATCTGCAGATAATCCGTCACTTTCTCAACGCGCTTATCAGCGATTTGTGAAATGTGCACCAGACCTTCTTTACCGCCGCCGATAGCAACGAAAGCACCGAAATCGACAATGCGCGTGACTTTACCGCTGTAAATGCGGCCCACTTCGATTTCAGCGGTGATCTCTTCGATGCGACGAATCGCTTCTTTCGCTTTCAGGCCATCAGTTGCCGCGATTTTCACCGTACCGTCATCTTCGATTTCGATGGTGGTGCCTGTTTCTTCGGTCAGCGCACGGATAACAGAACCGCCTTTACCGATCACATCTTTGATCTTATCTGAACTGATCTTGATGGTGTAAATGCGCGGTGCGAACTCAGAGATTTCCTGACGCGGCGTGCTGATAGCCTGCTCCATCACGCCCAGAATGTGCAGACGTGCACCTTTGGCCTGATTCAGCGCTACCTGCATGATCTCGCGGGTGATGCCTTCAATTTTGATGTCCATCTGCAGCGCGGTGATACCGTCACGGCTACCCGCCACTTTGAAGTCCATATCACCCAGGTGATCTTCATCACCCAGAATGTCAGACAGAACAACAAATTTGTCGTCTTCTTTTACCAGGCCCATCGCGATACCGGCAACAGACGCTTTAATAGGTACGCCCGCGTCCATCAGCGCCAGAGAAGCACCACAGACGGAAGCCATAGAAGATGAACCGTTTGATTCAGTGATTTCAGACACGACACGAACGGTGTAAGGGAAATCTTCCACTTTTGGCATTACGGCCAACACGCCGCGCTTCGCCAGACGACCGTGACCAATTTCACGACGCTTAGGCGAGCCCACCATACCGGTTTCACCTACTGAGTAGGGAGGGAAGTTGTAGTGGAACAGGAAGCTGTCGGTACGCTCACCCATCAGTTCATCCAGGTTCTGCGCATCGCGGGTGGTACCCAGCGTTGCGGTCACCAGCGCCTGTGTTTCACCACGGGTGAACAGGGCTGAACCATGGGTACGCGGCAGTACGCCGGTCCGCACGTCCAGACCACGAATCATGTCTTTTTCACGGCCATCGATACGCGGCTCGCCGTTCAGAATACGGGTACGAACAACCGTCTTCTCCAGGCTGTGCACGATATCACCGATTTCAGCCGCATCCAGGGATTCGTCTTCCGCCAGCAGCGCCGCGATGGTTTCGTCTTTGATGGCGTCAACCTGGGCATAACGCGCTTGCTTGTCAGTGATACGGTACGCATCGCTGATACGCGCTTCAGCCAGGGCCGCGACACGTGAAATCAGTGCGGTATTGGCCGCTTCTGGCTGCCAGTCCCAACGCGGTTTGCCCGCTTCAGCGACCAGTGCATTAATGTTTTCAATCACCACCTGCTGCTGATCGTGGCCGAACACCACAGCACCCAGCATTTGTTCTTCAGACAGGATTTCTGCTTCAGATTCCACCATCAGAACGGCGTTCTGCGTACCTGCAACCACCAGATCCAGACGTGACGTTTTCAGTTCGTCAGCCGTTGGGTTCAGTACGTACTGGTCATTGATATAACCCACACGCGCCGCACCGATTGGGCCATTGAAAGGCAGACCCGACAGCGCCAGCGCGGCAGAGGCACCGATCATCGCAACGATGTCTGGGTGAACCTGTGGGTTGACCGAAACAACGGTCGCAATCACCTGAACTTCGTTAACAAACCCTTCCGGGAACAGAGGACGCACCGGACGGTCAATCAGACGTGAAATCAGCGTTTCACCTTCGCTTGGACGACCTTCGCGACGGAAGAAGCTGCCCGGGATACGACCAGCAGCGTAGGTACGCTCCTGATAGTTAACGGTCAGTGGGAAGAAGTCCTGGCCTAGTTTGGTTTTTTTCTGGCCAACAACGGTGACAAAAACAGCGGTGTCATCCATGCTCACCATAACGGCGGCAGTCGCCTGGCGAGCCATCATGCCGGTTTCCAGCGTGACGGTATGTTGACCATATTGGAATTTGCGTACGATCGGATTAAGCAAAATCAAAGTCCTTAACATCGGGGCAGTGCTATCTTGAGCCTGCCATTAATTACCGATCTCCGTTGCATCCTCGCGACTAATGACAACCCTTAACCGCCCCTGCGGTAAAGCCTCTCATTAGCCGCGCGAACCTCTGCAAACAAAGATCACACCCAACAACAATACATGAGTTTGCTCAGGATTGCTGCGCATTGCTCGAAAAAAGGGGCCATAAAGGCCCCCTTTTCATGAAACTCGCACAAATCTGATCGCCAAAGGGGTTTTAGCACACATTTGTGGCATCCCAGACGATCCGATTTTAAGACTTAGCGACGCAGACCGAGGCTTTCGATCAGGCTGCTGTAGCGTGCAACGTCTTTACGCTTCAGGTAGTCCAGCAGCTTACGACGCTGAGATACCATGCGCAGCAGACCGCGGCGGCTGTGGTGGTCTTTTTTGTGCTCAGAGAAGTGGCCCTGCAGATGGCTGATCTGCGCGGTCAACAGTGCAACCTGAACTTCAGTTGAACCGCTGTCGTTAGCACCACGACCATATTTAGCAACGATCTCTGCTTTAGCTTCTACGCTTAGAGACATAATAAACTCCAGTTAAATGAATGTATGGGCGCCGATCTCTAATTCAGCATCCCGCTTTAAAGCCGCGCTATTCTACTCTTCGCCAGAAGGCAACGCAAATGCCCTTAATGAAAAGCGCACAACTTAATTCTGATACTCAACCACTAAACGGCGTGGAGCAATCCGGCCATCGTCGGCCACTTCTGCCATACCGATAAACTTGCGTGTTTGACCTTCGGTGACGCGAACCAGCCCCTGGTCAGGTGCCTGACTTGCATGCACCGGCTGGCCCTGTTTAAAGTAGGCCGCCACATCCGCTGACAGGTTGACCGCAGGAAAATCCGCAGCCGGACTGTCCATGGGCAGCAGCAGAGGATCGAGCTGTAACGCCAGATCGTCGCCTGAGGCGTTCGCCTCTGCCTGCAACGCCTGAAGCTGCTCCAGCGTGACCATTCTTTCGAAGGGATAGCGTGCTACCTGCAAACGACGCAGCATGATGACATGCGCACCGCAGCCCAGCTTTTCACCCAAATCGTCAATAATAGTACGGATGTAGGTACCTTTAGAGCAGTGAATTTCCAGCTCAAGCTCACTGCCCTGCCAGCGAATAAACTGCAAGTCATACACGGTGATCGGCCGGGGCTCACGTTCGATAGTGATGCCTTCGCGGGCATATTCATACAGTTTCCGACCCTGATGTTTCAATGCTGAAAACATCGACGGCACCTGCATAATGTCACCACGAAAACTGTCCAGTGCGGTATCCAGATCGGCCTGGGTAAAGGTCACGGGACGGGTTTGTACCCGGTTCCCGTCCGCATCGGAGGTATCGGTACGTTCACCTAACCGGGCAATCACGCGATAACGCTTATCGGAATCCAGCAGATACTGCGAGAACTTGGTGGCTTCACCCAGACAGATCGGCAACATGCCGGTTGCCAGCGGATCAAGTGCACCGGTGTGTCCTGCACGGTTAGCGTTAAAAATGCGCTTCACCTTCTGCAGAACATCGTTAGACGACATGCCTTGTGGCTTATCCAGCAACAAAACGCCATGGACGTCGCGACCGCGACGACGAGGACGACTCATTACGCCTCCTCGTCATCATCCGTGGTTTCTGGACCACGACGCTCAACGTCTTTTTTTACCACGTTAGTCACGAGGTTGGACATGCGCATCCCTTCAATCAACGAGTTATCGTAGAAGAAGGTCAGTTCAGGCACGATACGCAGGCGCATGGCTTTACCCAGCAGCGTACGGATATAACCCGAGGCTTCTTTCAACGCTTTCAGGCCATTTTTTACGGCTTCTTCATCTTGATCGTTGAGGAATGTCACAAACACTTTGGCGTAAGCGAGGTCACGTGATACCTCAACACCCGAAACGGTCACCATCATGCCAAGGCGTGGATCTTTAATCTCACGCTGCAGAATCATCGCAATCTCTTTTTGCAGCTCCTGTGATACACGCTGCGGACGGCCAAATTCTTTCGCCATTTTTATTTCTCCCAAATAATTCGGGAGGCCAGCGGCCTCCCAAATTGCATCATCAACGCCAGGACTTAAGCGATGGTGCGTTTAACTTCAATCACTTCGAAGACTTCGATCATATCGCCGACACGAACGTCATTATAGTTCTTCACGCCGATACCGCACTCCATGCCGTTACGCACTTCGTTAACGTCATCTTTAAAGCGACGCAGTGATTCAAGCTCACCTTCGTAGATCACCACGTTATCGCGCAGGACGCGGATTGGGTTGTGACGCTTGATGTTACCTTCCGTCACCATACAACCTGCGATAGCACCAAATTTCGGTGATTTGAACACGTCACGCACTTCAGCCAGACCGATGATCTGCTGTTTGTACTCTGGTGCCAGCATACCGCTCATTGCGGCTTTCACTTCGTCAATCAGGTTATAGATGACGGAGTAGTAACGCAGATCCAGGCTTTCAGCGTCGATGACGCGACGCGCAGATGCGTCAGCACGGACGTTAAAGCCAAGGATAATCGCGTTAGATGCGGCTGCCAGCGTCGCGTCGGTTTCGGTGATACCACCTACGCCTGAACCCACAATCTTCACCTTCACTTCGTCGGTGGAGAGTTTGAGCAGGGAGTCGGAGATCGCTTCCACAGAGCCCTGAACGTCGGCTTTCAGCACGATGTTCAGTTCAGATACTTCGCCTTCGGTCATGTTAGCAAACATGTTTTCCAGCTTAGATTTCTGCTGACGTGCCAGTTTCACTTCGCGGAATTTGCCCTGACGATACAGTGCCACTTCACGGGCTTTCTTCTCGTCACGCACCACGGTCGCTTCATCACCTGCCGCCGGAACACCGGACAAGCCGAGGATCTCAACCGGGATCGACGGGCCCGCTTCCATGACTTCACGTCCCAGTTCGTCACGCATTGCACGAACACGGCCGTATTCAAAGCCACACAGAACGATATCGCCTTTGTTCAGCGTACCTTCGCGTACCAGAACGGTCGCAACCGGACCACGACCTTTGTCGAGGAACGATTCGATCACAACGCCGCTGGCCATACCGGCACGAATGGCCGTCAGCTCAAGCACTTCTGCCTGCAGCAGAATCGCGTTCAGCAGATCGTCAATACCGGTACCCGCTTTCGCAGAGACGTTGACGAACATGTTTTCGCCGCCCCACTCTTCCGGAATGATGCCGTACTGTGTCAGTTCATTTTTAACACGATCCGGATCGGCTTCTGGCTTATCGCACTTGTTGACAGCTACCACAACCGGCACTTTCGCGGCTTTGGCGTGCTGAATCGCTTCGATGGTTTGTGGCATCACACCATCATCTGCCGCCACCACAAGGATAACGATATCCGTTGCCTGCGCACCACGCGCACGCATCGCGGTAAACGCGGCGTGGCCCGGGGTATCCAGGAAGGTGATCATACCGTTGTCGGTTTCGACGTGGTATGCACCGATGTGCTGTGTAATCCCGCCCGCTTCGCCAGAGGCGATTTTGGTCGAGCGGATGTAATCCAGCAGTGAGGTTTTACCGTGGTCAACGTGGCCCATAATGGTCACAACCGGCGCACGCGCTTCCTGCGCTGCATCGGTATCACGATCGTCCATTACCGCTTCTTCCAGCTCGTTTTCACGACGAAGGGTCACCTTGTGGCCCATTTCTTCGGCAACCAGCTGTGCGGTTTCCTGGTCGATAACCTGGTTGATGGTCGCCATAGCGCCCATTTTCATCATCGCTTTGATGACCAGTGAACCTTTAACGGCCATTTTGTTAGCCAGTTCAGCAACGGTGATGGTTTCGCCAATCACCACATCGCGGTTAACCGCCTGTGCTGGCTTGTTGAAGCCCTGCTGCAGAGCGCTTGGCTTACGATGCTTACCACCTTTACCACCACGAACCTGCGCACGGGCTTCTTCGCGGTCGGTTTTGGCTTCTGAATGCTTGTTGCCTTTTTTCACCGGACGCGCGGCTTTAGCACTGCGCGTGCGGGCACGACCCGCTTCGACCTGACGATCGTTCTCGTCTTCGGCCTGACGGGCATGTGTTGAGGTGGTGACGTGATAGTCGCCCTTATCCTCTTCTTCAGGCTTTTCCCATTCAGCCGCTTTTTCTTCGGCTAAACGGCGGGCTTCTTCCGCGGCGAGGCGGGCAGCCTCTTCCAGCTTACGACGCGCTTCTTCTTCCGCTTTACGCTTCAGTTCAGCGGCTTCAGCTTCACGACGTGCTTTATCGGACTGGGCGGCCTTGGTCACTTCGTCGGTAGGTTGATTAGTCACTTTCTCATTTTCCGCTGCTGCACGCTTAGCCTTTTCAGCGGCTTCGCGCCTGGCTTTCTCTTCGGCTTCACGTTGCGCTTTTTGTTCCGCTTCACGACGCGCCTGTTCAGCGGCCTCGCGTTGCGCCTGCTCTTCCGCTTCACGCTGCGCCTCGGCTTCTGCTTCTGCCTGAGCTTGCTCAGACTCTGCATCACCTTTTACATACGTGCGCTTTTTGCGGACTTCGATTTGCACCGATTTACTTTTACCCCCGGTGCCAGGAATATTCAAGGTACTACGCGTTTTGCGCTGCAGGGTCAGTTTGCCTGAACCGGCCTGACCATGCTTCAGGTGAGACAGTAAGGTTTCTTTCTCATGCTGGGTCACCGCATCATTTTCAGACTTTGGGATCCCCGCATCAGCAAACTGCTGTACCAGGCGATCGACCGAAGTCTGAATTTCTGCTGCCAGCGATTTTACGGTTACATCTGTCATGCTGTTCCTTCCTGTTATTACGCGTCATCGCCGAACCAGCAGATATTGCGTGCGGCCATAATCAGCGCGCCAGCTTGCTCATCAGTCAGCCCTTCAATATCAGTCAGATCGTCAACACCTTGCTCAGCAAGGTCTTCCAGCGTGCAAACGCCTTTGGATGCCAGGCGGAAAGCCAGTGCACGATCCAGACCCTCAAGATTCAAGAGGTCTTCTGCAGGTTCCTGATTCCCCAGGCTCTCTTCTTTAGCCAGTGCCAGGGTGGTTAACGCATTTTTTGCTCGTTCACGCAGGGCTTCAATGGTCTCTTCGTCGAGGCCGTCGATTTCCAACAGCTCGTTAATTGGCACATAGGCCAGTTCTTCCAACGATGAGAAGCCCTCTTCCACCAGAATGGTGGCGAACTCTTCGTCGATGTCGAGATGTTTAGTGAACATATCGATCGCTGCATGGGCTTCAGCCTGATGCTTCGCCTGCAGATCATCGACGGTCATCACGTTCAGCTCCCAGCCACTCAGCTGTGAAGCCAGACGCACGTTTTGGCCATTACGGCCGATCGCCTGGGCCAGATTGCCAGCCTCAACGGCGATATCCATCGTGTGGTTGTCTTCATCAACCACGATTGACGCCACATCAGCCGGAGCCATGGCGTTAATAACAAACTGTGCCGGGTTGTCGTCCCACAGCACGATATCGATACGCTCGCCGCCCAGTTCACTGGACACGGCCTGAACACGCGCACCGCGCATACCGACGCAGGCACCCACCGGATCAATACGTTTGTCGTTCGTTTTTACTGCAATTTTAGCGCGTGAACCCGGATCGCGGGCTGCGGCTTTAATTTCAAGCACTTCTTCGCCAATTTCTGGTACTTCAATGCGGAACAGTTCGATCAGCATTTCTGGCTTTGAGCGGGTCACAAACAGCTGTGCACCACGCGCTTCCGGGCGAACGGCATACAGAACACCGCGAATACGGTCACCAGGGCGGAAGTTTTCGCGCGGCAGCATATCCTCACGCAGGATTACCGCTTCAGCATTGTTGCCCAGATCCAGTGAAATGTTGTCACGGTTAACTTTTTTCACCACGCCGGTGATGATTTCGCCTTCCTGCTCACGGAACTGATCCACGACCATTGCGCGCTCGGCTTCACGTACTTTTTGCACGATAACCTGTTTTGCGGTCTGGGTAGTAATGCGGTCAAAGGTGACAGATTCAATCTGATCTTCAACGTAGTCGCCCAGATTGAGGGACTCATCTTCGTAGCGAGCCGCATCCAGCGTGATCTCACGCGTTGGCTGAGTGACCTGCTCTACGATTTCCCAACGGCGGAACGTATCAAAGTCGCCACTTCTGCGGTCGATGCTGACGCGGACGTCAATTTCCTGCTCGTACTTTTTCTTGGTCGCAGTCGCCAGCGCGCTCTCCAGCGCTTCGAAGATTTTCTCACGCGGCAGGGCTTTTTCGTTAGAAACGGCTTCTACAACAGCTAAGATCTCTTTGTTCATCCTGGTTAGCCTCAATCCGGACTTTTAAAAGTGGGGGACCAGGTTCGCTTTCTGAATATTACTCAGCGCGAACACCTCGTCATTACCCTCAACGTTTACCGTTATCATCTCGCCTTCTACAGACTTGATGATTCCCTGCCATTTACGGCGGTTTTGAACGGCCATACGCAGCACCAGGCTCACCTCATCGCCGGTAAAGCGTGCATAATGTTCTGCAGTGAACAGAGGACGGTCGAGCCCCGGTGAGGACACTTCAAGGTGGTAAGGGACGGTGATGGGATCTTCCACATCCATCACGGCACTCACCTGGTGGCTGACGTCCGCGCAATCGTCAACATTGATGCCATCTTCACTGTCAATATAGATGCGCAGGGTTGATGTGCGACCACGAACGAATTCAATTCCGACCAGTTCGTAGCCGAGCGCTTCTACCGGAGCAGATACCAACTCTGTCAATTTTTGCTCTAATGTGGACAAGCCCACCCCCAAGACATAAAAAAAGGGCCTATAGCCCAGTATTACGATTCGCTAATAACAAAAAACCCCGAATAGTCGGGGCTTTTTATCACTGGACCCTGTATGCCGCATTGCGGCCCGGACGCCCATCCAAAAGAATTTTTTTCAAAATTCGCTGCTAATGCGCCCGTCGATGCATACAGTATATTTGAAAAAGAACTCTAAGGGAAAGTGGTTGCGGGGGCCGGATTTGAACCGACGACCTTCGGGTTATGAGCCCGACGAGCTACCAGGCTGCTCCACCCCGCGTCCGAAAACGTGGCGAATGTTACGCCGATCATGCATAAAATGCAAGTCTAACTAAGATTTGGTACCGAGGACGGGACTTGAACCCGTAAGCCCTTTCGAGCACTACCACCTCAAGGTAGCGTGTCTACCAATTTCACCACCTCGGTACTGCACTGACTGCGACGCTGAACTGCCGCTTATGACGCTTAACGCTATTAATGCGGGATATCGTTGCCCGGCGTAGCCGGTTTAGCTGACTGAGTCTGCTGTTGAGACTGAGCTGGCGCAGTGAGGTTATCCCACTCACTTCCTTTGGCTGTTTTATTACTGTTCAGGTTACCCAGAATCAAGCTGATGACGAAAAACAGCGTAGCCAGTACGGCGGTCATACGAGTCATGAAATTACCTGACCCTGTTGAACCGAACAGCGTACCTGACGCGCCTGCACCGAATGATGCACCCATATCAGCGCCTTTGCCTTGCTGCAGCATGATAAGACCTACCAGGCCAATTGCTACAATAAGGAAAACAACCAACAGAGCTTCGTACATAATCAACCTGTTTCCTTGCGCGTAATCCGCACAGTTAAAGCTTCAACCAATTTGACGGGGAGTTTCTTCATCACCCATCAGAAGCGGGTGTGAATACTAACCAATGGCGCATACCTCTGCAAGTGCAATTTACATGCGGCACGCTGATTGCAGAAAAAAGCGCCAGTGCGATGATTTTGCAGGCAGGTTCACTGCGATGTCCCCGCCTGCCAGCTGCCTCAGACGGCTTTAACCGCATCGGCAATTCGATTCGCCAGCGCCGTCACCTGGGTTTCATCCTCACCCTCTACCATTACGCGGATTAGCGGTTCCGTGCCCGATTTACGCAGCAGCACGCGTCCTTTTCCGGCCAGGGTTTTTTCCACGTCCTCGGCTACCGCTTTAACGGCATCGCTTTCCAGCGGATCGTGCTCGCCGGCGAAGCGGACATTTACCAGCACCTGAGGCAGCATTTTCATGCCGGTGCAGAGATCGTGCAGGCTCATATGATTACGAACCATAGCTGTAAGTACTTGCAAACTTGCAACGATGCCGTCACCCGTAGCGATCTTATCCAGCAGGATCACATGACCGGAGTTTTCCGCTCCCAGGCGCCAGCCTTTTTCCTGCATTTTTTCCAGTACATAGCGGTCGCCCACTTTTGCACGAACAAAGGGAATACCCAGCTGTTTCAGCGCCAGCTCCAGCCCCATGTTGCTCATCAGCGTGCCGACTACACCACCGCGCAACTGTCCCTGACGCAGACCTTCGCGGGCGATGATATACAGAATCTGGTCCCCATCCACTTTCTTGCCAAGGTGGTCGACCATCATGATGCGATCGCCGTCACCGTCATAGGCCAGACCGATGTCCGCTTTTTCAGCCAGTACGCGTTCCTGCAGCATCCTGAGATCGGTCGCACCGCATGCTTTATTAATGTTCATGCCATCAGGCTGGACGCCAACTGCAATCACCGTCGCACCGAGTTCACGCAGGACATTAGGCGCAATGTGATAAGTGGCACCGTTTGCACAGTCGACGACAATTTTCAGGCCACTAAGGCTGAGTTCGCTGGGGAACGTACCTTTACAAAATTCAATGTAACGCCCGGCCGCGTCAACAATACGGCTGGCACGCCCCAACTGGGCGGATTCCACGCAGGTAAGCGGTTTTTCCATTTCCAGTTCGATCGCCTCTTCCACGTCATCGGGCAGTTTCGTCCCTTCGGCGGAGAAAAACTTAATGCCGTTATCATCAAACGGATTGTGCGACGCGGAAATCACGATGCCGGCTTCGGCACGGAACGTGCGGGTCAGATAGGCAATAGCGGGCGTGGGCATTGGGCCGGTAAACGCCGCGGACAACCCTGCGGCTGCGAGACCGGCTTCCAGCGCGGATTCCAGCATATAGCCTGAAATGCGCGTGTCTTTACCAATGATAATTTTTTTGGAGCCGTGACGGGCCAGTACTTTACCCGCCGCCCAACCGAGCTTTAATACAAAGTCAGGGGTAATCGGTGACTCACCGACTTTGCCGCGAATCCCATCGGTACCGAAATATTTACGTTCGCTCATCCTCTTCATCCTTTCGCTCTTTGTGTCGCTTCAACCACCCGCATCGCTTCGACGGTTTCTTTTACATCGTGGGCGCGAATAATGTGCGCGCCCTGCATGGCGGCAATAACCGCACAGGCCAGGCTGCCCGTCAGGCGCTGGGAAGGCCCCACATTCAGCAGTTGTCCAATCATTGATTTGCGTGACATGCCAACCAACAGCGGCAGCGCAAAACGGTGAAATTTACTGAGGTGGGCCAGCAGTTCATAATTGTGGCTGAGATTCTTACCGAAACCGAAGCCCGGGTCGAGTAACAGATTCTCTTTTTTTATGCCTGCGGCTTCGCAGCGGGCCAGTTGTTCAACGAAGTAAGTGTCCACTTCGCTTACAATATCCTTATAGGCGGGTGCCTGCTGCATCGTACGCGGTTCGCCCTGCATATGCATCAGACAAACCGGTAAGCCCGCTGCCGCTGCCGCTGCCAACGCGCCAGGCTCAGACAGCGAGCGCACATCATTGATAATGTGAGCCCCTGCGCTGGCGGCTTCACGAATCACGTCGGCTTTGGACGTATCGACTGATATCCATACCTCAAAGCGTTGAGCGATAGCTTCAACCACCGGAATCACCCGTTCAAGCTCCTCCTCAACGCTCACTTCGTCAGCGCCCGGACGCGTGGACTCGCCCCCCACGTCAATGATTGTTGCGCCAGCGTTGACCATCTCGTTAGTGTGCGTTAACGCATCGACCAGCGCATTGTGTTTACCACCATCGGAAAAAGAGTCCGGCGTGACGTTGAGAATGCCCATCACATGTGGAAATGACAAATCGAGATGGGAATCACGGGCGAACAGTTTCATGGTGAAAAACTCCTTGTGGCTCAATGTATAGATGTAAAAAACCCCGGACCAGCCGGGGTTTTATTAAAAGACCTGACGTCTTATTTGTCGAACTGTTCTGACATGGTATTGCCTGGATTCGGCGTACGCGGTTCATCGACCGGACGCGGGGCCTTTGGCGTACCGTTACTGTCTGAATTGCTGCTGCCCGGATCTTCCCAGCCTGCTGGCGGACGCACTTCACGGCGTGCCATCAGGTCGTCAATCTGCGGTGCATCAATGGTTTCATACTTCATCAGCGCATCTTTCATCGCGTGAAGAATGTCCATGTTTTCGCCCAGAATCTGGCGAGCGCGCTGATAGTTCGTATCGATCAGGTGTTTAACTTCCTGGTCGATAATACGGGCAGTTTCATCTGACATATGCTTGGCTTTTGCCACTGAACGGCCCAGGAACACTTCACCGTCTTCTTCAGCATACAACAGCGGGCCCAGTTTCTCAGAGAAGCCCCACTGGGTAACCATATTACGGGCAAGGTTGGTCGCCACTTTGATATCGTTAGAGGCACCGGTAGAGACATGTTCTGCACCGTAGATGATCTCTTCCGCCAGACGACCGCCGTACAGGGTCGAAATCTGACTTTCCAGCTTCTGACGGCTTGCGCTAATCGCATCGCCTTCAGGCAGGAAGAAGGTCACACCTAATGCACGACCGCGCGGAATAATGGTCACTTTGTGCACCGGATCGTGTTCCGGTACCAGACGACCAATAATCGCGTGGCCGGCCTCATGGTAAGCCGTAGACTCTTTCTGTGCTTCGGTCATCACCATGGAACGGCGCTCTGCACCCATCATGATTTTGTCTTTGGCTTTTTCGAATTCCACCATCGACACAACGCGTTTATTGCTGCGTGCAGCAAACAGCGCCGCTTCGTTCACCAGGTTCGCCAGATCGGCACCGGAGAAGCCTGGCGTACCGCGCGCAATGATGGCCGCATCAATGTCGGTTGCCAAGGGTACACGACGCATATGCACTTTCAGAATCTGCTCACGACCACGTACGTCTGGCAAGCCCACGACAACCTGACGGTCAAAGCGACCCGGACGCAGCAGCGCAGGGTCAAGTACGTCTGGACGGTTGGTCGCAGCAATCACGATGATGCCTTCGTTACCTTCAAAGCCATCCATTTCAACCAGCATCTGGTTCAGAGTTTGTTCACGCTCATCGTGCCCTCCCCCTAAACCGGCACCACGCTGGCGACCAACGGCATCAATCTCATCGATGAAGATAATGCACGGTGCCGCTTTCTTAGCCTGTTCAAACATGTCACGGACGCGAGACGCACCCACACCGACGAACATTTCAACAAAGTCAGAACCTGAAATGGTAAAGAACGGTACTTTCGCCTCACCGGCAATGGCTTTCGCCAGCAGGGTTTTACCGGTACCCGGCGGGCCGACCATCAGAACGCCTTTCGGGATTTTACCCCCCAGCTTCTGGAAACGGCTCGGTTCACGCAGGTATTCGACCAGCTCACCGACTTCCTCTTTCGCTTCGTCACAGCCTGCTACGTCAGCAAAAGTGGTTTTAATCTGATCTTCCGTTAGCATGCGGGCTTTGCTCTTACCAAAGGACATTGCGCCTTTGCCGCCACCGCCCTGCATTTGCCGCATGAAGAAAATCCACACACCAATCAGCAGTAACATTGGGAACCAGGAAATGAAGATCGACGCCAGCAGGCTCGGCTCTTCAGGCGGCTCACCAACCACTTTAACGTTCTTGGTCAACAGGTTATCGAGTAACTTGGGATCATTGACAGGAATGTAGGTGGTGTATTTATTACTGTCTTTTTTGGTTACGTTAATTTCACGCCCGTTAATACGTGCCTCGCGGACCTGATCCTGGTTCACTTCCGACAGGAAGGTTGAATAATCAACCCTACGGCCATTTGACTCGCTGGGCCCAAAGCTCTGGAAGACTGACATCAGTACAACCGCGATGACTAGCCAGAGAATCAGGTTTTTCGCCATGTCACTCAAGGGATTAACCTCATATTACAACGGTGTTAACAGATAGCGTAGGGTACTATAGATCCTTCGTACATGGAATCGCAGCGGGAAGGCTGGATGATCCACCACGTTGGCTACAGCTTGCGCCCAGTCGCCACAATATAAACTTCACGTGAACGTGAACGTGAAGCGTCAGGCTTACGTATTTTCACTTTCGTGAACAGGGATCGAATTTCCCGCAGGTATTCATCAAAGCCATCCCCCTGGAACACTTTCACTACAAAACTCCCGCCGGGAGCCAAAATGTCACGACACATCTCTAACGCCAGCTCAACCAAATACATCGACCGGGGAATATCTACGGCAGGTGTACCACTCATATTCGGTGCCATATCAGACATGACGACCTGGACTTTCTGATCGCCCACACGCTCAAGCAACGCGTTAATCACCGATTCTTCACGAAAATCGCCTTGAAGAAAATCGACACCAACAATAGGATCCATAGGCAGGATATCACATGCAATGACACGCCCTTTGGACCCAATTTGCTGTACCACATATTGCGACCAGCCACCGGGTGCAGCACCCAGATCTACCACGGTCATACCGGGTTTGAAAAGCTTGTCACCCTGTTGTATTTCATCAAGTTTAAACCAGGCGCGCGAACGCAACCCTTTTTTCTGTGCCTGGAGCACGTATTTATCGCTAAAGTGTTCCTGTAGCCAGCGGCTGGAGCTGGCTGAACGCTTTTTACCGGTCATAAAATTTCCAACTAAATCGTCATCGTAGCGATAAATCTGCACGCAGTAGGTTGCGTCGATTTGGCGATATACCCGAGATGGCGGTAGAATGAACCGTTTTCAATCCCCGAGTAAGTAAATAATACGATGAATCTAAGTACCAAACAAAAACAGCACCTGAAAAGCCTCGCCCATCCGCTCAAGCCAGTCGTCATGCTCGGAGGCAATGGCCTGACCGAAGGTGTGCTGGCAGAGATCGAACACGCGCTGGGACACCACGAGTTAATCAAGGTGAAAGTCGCCTCTGAAGATCGTGAGACCCGGCAGCTGATCGTCGACGCTATCGTACGTGAAACTGGCGCCGTCAACGTTCAGTTGATAGGTAAAACGCTGGTGCTGTATCGCCCCGCTAAAGAGAGCAAGATTTCTCTGCCACGTTAAGTGGGCAAAGAAAGTGCCATGCTCTTACATGGGATAAAAGGCCGCAGCGCGGCCTTTTTCCTTTCTTTACATTGTACTGCAACCCGTTACAAAAGGTTGCCACCTGTCAGATGTATTCCACCTTCAGGATTTCGTACTCCACATCGCCGCCCGGCGTTTTGATAATCGCCACGTCATCGGCTTCTTTCCCCACCAGGCCACGCGCCATTGGCGAGTTAACAGAAATCAGATTTTGCTTAAAGTCTGCTTCATCGTCACCTACGATGCGGTACGTAAACTCTTCATCCGTATCCACATTCAGGACCGTTACCGTCGCGCCAAAAATGACGCGGCCGGTTTTAGGCATTTGGGTGACGTCGATAACCTGCGCATTTGAGAGTTTGGCCTCAATCTCCTGAATGCGTCCCTCACAGAACCCCTGTTCTTCACGCGCAGCATGGTATTCGGCATTCTCTTTCAAATCGCCGTGCTCGCGGGCCTCCGCGATGGAGGCAATAATGCGCGGGCGTTTCACCGTTTTCAGCTCATGCAGCTCTTCGCGCAGCCTTTCAGCGCCTCTTAACGTCATCGGAATCTGGTTCATTTTAGCTCCTCGTCATCAATCCTGTTTCACGGTGCATCCTGACCGGTGACTGCAGAAAAAAGCGTTCTGCGGCGCCATGCCTCATTTTGCAAATAAAAGAAGACTGACCCGGAAATGTTCCAGGCCAGAAAAGGTTTTGCAATTTGATACGTATTTTACCCCAGAGTTCCCTGCGGGTCATCGTTTACTTTGCACCGTCCAGGGACGTAGTATTGTCGCCTTCACCTGTCAGTTGCCGCGAGATTATGCGATTTTCACGACTTGTTACCGGATTAACCTGTGCGTTTATGCTGCAGGCACAAGCAGCACCCGTTGATGAATACATGCAGTATCTGCCAGATGGTGCCAACCTGGCTTTACTGGTGCAAAAAGTGGGCGCAACTACGCCGATCATTGATTACCACGGGAAACAGATGGCGCTTCCCGCCAGTACCATGAAAGTTATCACCGCGCTGGCGGCATTACTGGAACTGGGCGGTGATTATCGTTTTCAAACGACCTTTGAGACCAAAGGTGCGCTGATCGATGGCACACTGAATGGCGATCTTGTTGCCCGTTTCGCTGGCGATCCCACGCTGGGCCGCCAGGATCTGCGTAATATGGTCGCAGCCTTAAAAAAACAAGGCATCACGCATATCAAAGGCAATCTGGTCATTGATACCTCAGTGTTTGCCAGCCATGATGCGGCGCCGGGTTGGCCGTGGAACGATATGACGCAGTGCTTTAGCGCACCGCCCGCTGCGGCTATCGTCGATAAAAACTGTTTCTCCGTGTCGCTCTACAGTGCGGATAAGCCCGGCGAAAACGCCTTCGTGCGCATCGCCTCTTATTATCCGGCGCACATGCTGAGCCAGGTGCGCACCATTGGGCGCAACAGTGACGAGGGGCAGTATTGCGAACTGGATGTGGTGCCGGGTGAGCTGAACCGCTATACCCTGACCGGCTGTCTGCGTCAGCGTAGCGATCCCCTTCCGCTGGCCTTTGCCGTTCAGGATGGTGCCGCCTGGGCCGGCGAGATTCTGAAATCTGAACTGCGTTCCGCCGGTATTGATTACAGCGGACATCTCCTGCGCCAGACACAGGTCACAGAGCCGGGCACCGTGCTGGCCTCAACCCAGTCTGCGCCGCTGCATACGCTGCTGCATATGATGCTGAAGAAGTCCGACAATATGATCGCCGACACGGTGTTCCGCACCATTGGCCATCATTACTTTAATGTGCCGGGCACCTTCCGCGCCGGGTCAGACGCGGTGCGCCGTATCCTGCGTGAAAAAGCGAATATCGATTTGGGTAACAGTATCCAGGTTGATGGTTCTGGCTTGTCGCGCCACGATCTCATCTCTCCTGCCACCATGATGCAGGTGCTGCAGTACATTGCGCAAAATGACAGCAAGCTGGATTATATTTCCATGCTGCCCCTGGCGGGTCATGACGGCACGCTGCAATATCGAGGCGGCCTGCATGAAGCCGGTCTGGATGGCAAAGTCTCTGCCAAAACGGGTTCATTGCAGGGCGTTTACAACCTTGCCGGTTTTATCACCACGTCCAGCGGGGCGCGCGTCGCGTTTGTGCAGTTCCTGTCCGGCTATGCGGTACCGCCGGAAGATCAGCGCACGCGCCGTATTCCACTGGTGCGGTTCGAAAGTCGGCTCTATCGCGATATCAACAAGAACTACTAACTGATGTCGATAAAAGCGCAGTGGGATCAACGCCGCTGCGCTTTTTTATTGCCCTGACAGGCGTTCGCCCTTCCCCTTTCCCTCACTGTTTTATTCTTACTGCCATCGCGTTAGTGACGTTCCTCGGGCTGACGCCACGGGCCATGAAACACGCCGTGAGCCGCGATACGTTAGCCACATAAGCGAACCTCAGGCTTTTATGCGAAGGAGGGAAAGCATGGTGAGATACAGGCTGTATGAAGAAACTGGCAGACATACGCCAGGGCTGCGCGGGTGAACCCAGCGCCTGCCCGCTGGATTTCGGCGTATACGTCGAAGCGGGTAGCAGGAGGTTTGTCCACTGCCTGCGGCATTTGAGTTATCAACGGCAAGGCGTGATAGCGGGCAAAGACAGGCCGGAAAGAAAACTGCCCCCATTCCGGCAGAAGGGGGCAGCAAAGTGTGTTAACGCTGATAAATGATTTCGACGCCTTCGTCGTCATCTTCATCCCAGTCGTCATCCCACTCTTCATCGTCTTCAACAGCCGCGTTCTCGAGGGCTTCTTTGTGGTAGTCGTCCCACATGAATTCCACTTTCTCAGGCTGTTTTTCTTCAACGTCCGCTTCTTTCGGATTGGCGTTGATAAAGCTCATCACATCCCAGCACAGGTCGGTCACGCCCTGACGGCTGGCCGCCGAAATAAGGTAGTACTTCTCTTCCCAGCCCAGCGCCTCAGCAATGGCTTTTGCGCGCGCCTGTGCTTCTTCTTCATCAATCAGATCGACTTTGTTAAACACCAGCCAGCGCGGCTTGTTGAATAACTTATCGCTGTATTTTTCCAGCTCACCCAGAATAATACGGGCGTTCTCAACCGGATCGCTCTCGTCAATCGGGGCGATGTCAATCAGGTGCAACAGAACACGGCAGCGTTCCAGATGTTTCAGGAAGCGAATCCCCAGACCGGCGCCTTCTGCAGCACCTTCAATCAGTCCCGGAATATCGGCGACGACGAAGCTCTGCTCGCTGTCCATACGTACAACGCCCAGGCTGGGTACCAGGGTGGTAAAAGGATAATCAGCCACTTTCGGCTTGGCAGCGGAAACCGCACGGATAAAGGTGGATTTACCGGCATTCGGTAAGCCCAGCATGCCCACGTCAGCCAGCAGCATCAGCTCCAGTTGCAGGTCACGTTTCTCGCCTGCGGTGCCCATGGTTTTCTGCCGTGGGGTACGGTTGACCGAGGATTTAAAACGGGTGTTACCCAGACCGTGCCAGCCGCCTTTTGCCACCATCAGCGTCTGCTGGTGACGCGTCATATCGCCCAGTGTCTCGCCCGTTCCCTGGTCAATAACGCGGGTTCCGACGGGGACTTTAATCGTAATATCTTTGCCGCGTTTACCCGTACAGTCGCGACTCTGACCATTCTGACCACGCTCAGCGCGGAAAGATTTTTCGAAACGATAATCGATCAGGGTGTTAAGGTTTTCGTCAGCGACTAAATATACGTCACCGCCGTCACCACCATCACCGCCGTCCGGGCCGCCTTTTGGGATATATTTTTCACGGCGGAAACTGACACAGCCATTACCGCCATCACCTGCGACGACCAAAATTGTCGCTTCATCAACAAACTTCATTTTCTTTCTCCGTCACACAATCGTCTGCAACAGGCTGCAAACGGGTCCGCCAGGGTCGTTCTGCGCTGACCAGCGGCGGATAAATCAAAACTGGCTCTCGCCAGCATGTACATAAAGTGTACAACATGCAGCCAGGCTATGTCGCCTGTCTGGCGACAGGTCGCAGAATGTAAAAAGCCCCGCAAGAGTTGCGGGGCCTTCAATTCGTGCGTTCAGACGGTAACCGTCTGCGTCACGACAACCTTACTCAGCAACGATGCTGATGTATTTACGGTTGTTCGGACCTTTAACTTCGAATTTTACTTTGCCGTCTGCGGTAGCAAACAGAGTGTGGTCACGACCACAACCTACGTTGTTACCGGCGTGGAATTTGGTACCACGCTGACGAACGATGATGCTACCTGCCAGAACAGATTCACCACCGAAACGTTTTACACCCAGACGTTTTGCATTGGAGTCACGACCATTTCGAGTCGAACCACCAGCCTTTTTATGTGCCATTTGTCAGATCTCCTCTTACGCCGTGATACCAGTGATTTTCACATCAGTGAACCACTGGCGATGGCCAGCTTGCTTACGGTAGTGCTTACGACGACGAAACTTAACGATTTTAACTTTCTCGCCACGACCATGAGCAACAACTTCTGCCTTGATCACACCGCCTGAAACCAGTGGCGCGCCGATTTTCACGTCTTCGCCATTTGCAATCATCAGAACCTGGTCAAACTCGATGGTTTCACCGGTTGCGATGTCCAGCTTTTCCAGGCGAACGGTCTGACCTTCGCTTACTCGGTGTTGTTTACCACCACTTTGGAAAACCGCGTACATATAAAACTCCGCTTCTGCGCTTGCCTTTTAGTTCATCAGGCGGCGCGCTAAATATTCACAATAGGGCGCGAATTCTACGCAAAACTCAAACAGAAGACAAGAGCACTTTGCACACTCTTGCAGAAAAAAAACACAGGCTCAATGCAAACGTTTCTCAACCTGAAAATTCAAGTACAATCAGTAACAGATTACTGAACGCTGGCTGGGTAAAACCGCTTACCATGGCAGAGAAACGAGTCATAGCTGAAAAGACGAATGAACTTAGAACAGATTAACGAATTAACCGCACAGGACATGGCTGCCGTTAACCAGACCATACTCGACCAGCTGAATTCAGATGTCTCGCTCATCAACCAGCTGGGTTATTACATCATCAGTGGCGGCGGTAAACGCATCCGGCCCATGATTGCCGTGCTGTCTGCTCGCGCCATGGGTTACCAGGGCGATTTACACGTGACCAACGCGGCGCTAATCGAATTTATCCACACCGCCACGCTGTTGCATGACGATGTCGTGGATGAATCCGATATGCGCCGTGGAAAAGCCACCGCGAACGCCGCATTTGGTAACGCGGCCAGCGTACTGGTCGGTGATTTTATTTATACCCGCGCTTTCCAGATGATGACCAGCATGGGCTCGTTGCGCATTCTGGCGCTGATGTCCGAGGCGGTGAACGTGATCGCTGAAGGAGAAGTGCTCCAGCTGATGAACGTCAACGATCCCGACATCACCGAAGAGAGCTATATGCGGGTGATATACAGCAAAACCGCGCGCTTATTTGAAGCCGCCTCTCAGGCCTCGGCGATCCTGGCGGAAGCGACGCCAGCGCAGGAAAAAGCGCTGCAGGATTACGGACGTTATTTGGGAACGGCTTTCCAGTTAATCGATGACTTACTGGACTACAGTGCCGATGGTGAAACCCTGGGCAAAAATACCGGTGACGATCTCAGCGAAGGTAAACCCACGCTGCCTCTGCTTCATGCTATGAACAACGGATCGCCTGAACAGGCTAAAATGATCCGTGAGGCGATTGAACAGGGGAACGGCCGCCATTTACTGGCTCCCGTTCTGGAAGCGATGAACCAGTGCGGCTCTCTGGAATGGACGCGCAAGCGTGCTGAGCAGGAAGCGGATAAGGCCATCGCGGCATTACAAATCCTGCCTGAAACCCCATGGCGCACAGCGCTGGAATCTCTGGCTCACATGTCGGTTCAACGCGATTTCTAATCGCTGACGGGGCCTGACGGCCTCGTCTTCTTTCTTTCCCCCGCCGCTGTTGCAGTCATTACCATCCTTTTGCGTCAGGCCGCGCAGTTCTGTCTGCTTACGGAAATATTACTGGAACCTTATGGAAATTTTCTGATATAAACCACCATAAGTTTCCAGATGTATTTTAAAGCACGTCAGAATCCCCCCGCGCGCTTCGCACTGACAAGGAGAAAACAGTAATGCAAAAAAGGACAGAGGACTGGCATCCTGCCGATATTATTGCCGCACTGCGCAAACGTGGTACAACGCTGGCGGCATTGTCCCGCCAGGCAGGATTAAGCTCATCAACACTGGCTAACGCCCTTTCACGGCCATGGCCAAAAGGGGAATGGCTGATTGCTGATGCGATCAATGTCCACCCATCAGAGATATGGCCAAGCCGCTATTACGATCCTGAAACGAACAGCCTACTGGATCGAAAAAAACGTGTGCGATCGTCCGATCAGACGACCAAAAACTAACATCGGGTTAGTGCCAGACGAAAAAAAACCAGCCCGTATGCCAGGCTGGTTTTTTACAGGCTTGTCCGAAACACTATTCGCCGCTGACGCGCTCGATGTTTGCGCCCATCGCTTTTAGCTTATCTTCGATATGCTCGTAACCCCGATCGATGTGGTAAATGCGATCGACCAGCGTTGTGCCTTCCGCAATACACCCTGCCAGCACCAGGCTTGCCGATGCACGGAGATCCGTCGCCATCACCTGCGCGCCCGACAAGGTTTCCACACCGTGACAGATTGCGGTATTGCTCTCAATTTCTGCGTGAGCACCCATACGAATCAGTTCAGGGATGTGCATAAAACGGTTTTCAAAAATGGTTTCGGTGATTAGCCCCGTGCCTTCCGCGACCAAATTCAGCAGGGTGAACTGCGCCTGCATATCGGTCGGGAAACCCGGATGAGGAGCGGTACGCACGTTGACCGCTTTAGGGCGCTTACCGTGCATATCCAGGCTGATCCAGTCTTCACCGGTTTCAATGTCTGCACCGGCATCACGCAGTTTCGCCAGCACTGCGTCCAGAGTGTCAGGCTGCGCATTGCGGCACAGCACTTTCCCGCCCGAAATAGCAGCCGCCACCAGGAAGGTGCCGGTCTCAATACGGTCTGGCAGGACGCGATAAACCCCACCGCCCAGACGCTCAACGCCTTCAATGGTGATTTTATCCGTGCCTGCGCCCGAAATTTTTGCACCCAGCGTATTAAGGAAATTGGCGGTATCCACGATTTCAGGTTCACGCGCCGCGTTCTCAATCACCGTGGTCCCGGTTGCCAGCGTCGCGGCACTCATAATGGTCACCGTCGCGCCTACGCTGACTTTATCCATCACGATCAGCGCCCCTTTCAGGCGACCGTTAACTGAGGCTTTTACATAGCCTTCTTCCAGCTTAATCTCCGCACCCAACTGCTCAAGACCCGAGATGTGCAGGTCTACCGGGCGCGCACCGATGGCGCAACCACCAGGCAGTGAGACTTCGCCCTGACCGAAACGGGCCACTAACGGACCAAGCGCCCAAATAGAGGCACGCATGGTTTTCACAAGGTCATAGGGTGCACAAAAAACGTCTACGCCGCTGGCATCGACGTGAACGGAACCGTTGCGCTCAACCTTCGCACCTAACTGGGTTAACAACTTCATAGTGGTGTCGATGTCACGCAGCTTCGGCACATTCGTAATCTCAACCGGCTCTTCGGCCAGTAAAGCTGCAAACAGAATTGGCAGTGCGGCGTTCTTCGCCCCGGAAATGGTGACTTCACCACTTAAACGGGTGGGGCCTTGCACACGAAATTTATCCATTAACACGGTTCTCAATTAACTGGCTATTAAACGGTCGCGCAGGTGGCGCAGCCCTTGCGGGGATCAGAAACCGTTCAGTTTACGGTCACGCGCCCACTCTGCAGGCGTGTAGGTTTTGATGGATACCGCATGAATGCGGTTATCCGCAATGAATTCCATCAGCGGCGCATAAACAGCCTGCTGTTTCTTAACGCGGCTTAACTCACCAAACATTTCGCCCACGGCGATCACCTGGAAATGGCTGCCATCGTTGCTCATGACATGAACTTCTTCTAAAGGCAGTGCTGCCATCAGCACAGCCTGAATTTCACTGTTTTCCATCGCTCTTAACTTCACTTAATAATAATAAGGCTGACATAGTAGAGGAAAGTGCCTGATTCTTAAATACGCAAAAGCCCCTGTCGGCGACCGGGGCTAAGGCTGAGAAGGCGAATACAGGCGCTTTAATCCGCAGAAACAATAATTTGTTGCAGGTTGTAAAGGGTGATCAACGACCGCAGTTTGTCACCGATGCCAACAAACTGCAGCGCGCCGCCCTGCTGCGAGACGATTTCCCGCAGGTGGACCAACAGCGCCAGGCCTGAGGTATCCACCCGTTCCAGAGCTGAAACGTCGATCAGCGTCGCCCCGCTAATCAACGTTTCACGCTGCTCCCAGAGATCCAGCAGCGTGTCACGATCCAGCTCACCTTCCAGCCGTAGCGTGTTCGCCTCGCGGCTCCAGTGCAGTGAGGGCTGCATTATTTGTTTTGATCCAGTGTGATTGGCTGTTTCGCTGACGCTTCAAGTTGCGCAGTCAGTGCATCAATCCCTTTCGTACGTAACAGATCGCCCCACTCATTTTGTTTCGTGGTGATCATGCTGACCCCTTCTGCGATCATATCGAACGCCTGCCAGTTACCGGTCTGGCTGTTTTTACGCCACTGGAAATCCAGGCGCACTGGCGGACGGCCCTGAGGATCGATGATCGTCACACGGATGGCGACAATATTGGCATTGCCCAGCGGTTTCGCAGGTTCGATCTGGTAAGTCTGACCGTGATAAAGCGCTAACGCCTGGCCATAAGCCTGAGCCAGATAATCACCAAAAGCCTTAAAATAGGCTTCGCGCTGTGCCGGTGTGGCTTCCCGATAGAAACGGCCCAGGACTAACGCCCCCGCATATTTAATCTGCACATAAGGCAGCAGCTCCTGGCGGACGATATCACGCAGGTAGTTGGGATCCTGCTTGATTTTCGCCTGCTCGCTTTTCAGGCGGGTAAAAGTTTTGTTAGCCGCTTCATTCATCAACGTATAAGGATTGCTTTGATCGGCTGCTGTCGCCGCCAATGGCGCGATCGCCAGCATGGCAATCATCAGAAAACGTTTAAACATCATGTTATCCCTCTGTTAAGGTTGAGCGGCTGCGGGAGCGGCAGTATCGCCACCCTGCGCATCCTTACTGTCACCGGTTTGCTTGTTACCTTTGTTGTCGCCGCTTTTATACAGGAACTGGCCTATCAGGTCCTCCAGTACCATCGCCGACTTGGTATCACGTATCGTGCCACCATCGTTTAACATCGCCGAGCCCAGCTCAGGATCGTCAAAGCCAACGTTTAACGACAGAAACTGCTCGCCCAGCAAGCCCTGAGTGCGGATGGCAAGCGAACTGGTGTCCGGAATCTGGTTGGCATACTTGTCGCTGATATCCATCGTGACGCGTGGCAGTAATGTTTTCGGTTCAAGTGAAATATCTGTCACCCGACCAATCACGACACCACCAATTTTAACAGGCGAACTGACTTTCAGGCCGCCGATATTATCGAAGGTGGCATACAGCTTCCAGGTGGGTTCTGTCCCCAGCGATTTAAGATCCGCCACGCGCAGGCAAAGGAACAGCACCGCTAACAGTGCCATGATCATAAAAACGCCAACCCAAATTTCGCTTTTTTTGCTTTGCATCGCATTAATTCCCAAACATCAGTGCTGTCAGCACAAAATCTAAACCGAGGACCGCCAGTGATGCATGCACCACGGTGCGCGTCGTGGCGCGACTAATACCTTCAGAGGTCGGAATCGCATCGTAACCATTAAACAGCGCGATCCAGGTAACCGTGACGGCAAAAACGGCGCTTTTAATAATGCAGTTAACCACATCGCTACGAAAATCGACGGCATTTTGCATCGCCGACCAGAAGAAGCCAGGGTCAATACCTTTCCAGCTCACGCCCACCAGCGCGCCGCCGGTAATCCCTACGGCGGTGAAGATGAGTGCCAGCAGCGGCATGCTGATAAAGCCTGCCCAAAAACGTGGTGAGACAACACGGCGCAGAGGATCGACCGCCATCATTTCCATGCTGGACAGCTGTTCCGTGGCCTTCATCAGCCCAATCTCAGCCGTTAACGCCGACCCTGCCCGACCTGCAAACAGCAAGGCTGTGACAACCGGCCCCAGTTCACGTAGCAATGACAGTGCCACCAACATGCCCAGGCTGGTTTCTGCACCATAGGTGTTTAATACCAGATAGCCCTGCAACCCCAGCACCATGCCGATAAATAACCCGGAGACCACAATGATCACCAAAGACAGGACGCCAATGCTGTAGAGTTGTTTGACTAACAGCGGGAAGTGTTTGCGAAACGCGGGTTTACCGACCAGCGCATGAAAAAGCATTAATCCGGCACGCCCAAAGCTGGCGCAGGTTCCAATCCCCCGACGTCCTAATGACGCCAGTGCTTTTAACAACATCAGCTTAGCTTCTCCCTGACCCGGTTAAATCGGCCAAATAATCGCCCGCCGGAAAACGAAACGGTACGGGCCCGTCCGCGATGCCGTCGATAAACTGGCGCACGCGTGGGTCATTGTTGGCACGCAAATCGGGCGTGGTCCCGTGCGCGATAATTTTTTGTCCCGCCACGATATAAGCATAATCGGCAATACTTAACACTTCAGGCACGTCATGCGACACCACAATGCATGTCAGTCCCAGTGCATGGTTAAGCTCATCAATCAGTTTAACCAGTACGCCCATCGTAATAGGATCCTGACCTACAAACGGCTCATCGAACATAATTAATTCAGGCTCCAGAGCAATAGCCCGAGCCAGGGCCACCCTGCGCGCCATTCCGCCCGAAAGCTCCGCAGGTTTCAACTGCGCGGCACCCCGTAACCCCACGGCTTCCAGCTTCATCATGACGGTGCTGTGCAGAAGCGCCGCCGGCAACCGTGTGTGTTCACGAAGCGGCCAGGCCACATTTTCGTAGACGGTTAAATCGGTAAAAAGTGCACCGGACTGAAACAGCATGCTCATCTTTTTACGCGCTTCATACAATCGGGTGCGCGACAATGTCGGAATGTTCTCGTCCCGGAACCAGATCTCGCCGCTGTCAGGCTGAAGTTGCCCGCCAATCAAGCGCAGCAGCGTTGTTTTCCCGATCCCTGACGGCCCCATGATCGCCGTCACTTTGCCTTTGGGTACCGTAAGGGAAATATCGTCGAAAATTTTGCGATCGCCACGTGAGAAACTCACGCCACGAACCTCAACCAGGTTCGTTTTTTGTTGGATCATTATCACCTCTATTACGGATCGGGCGTAAACATAGGGTACGATGGTAGCCTGTTAAGGTTAAACGCACGATAGCTTTACAGAAACTTAATGCAAAGATTTGGCGAAAACGGTCATAAAATTTACTTTTGTCGCTCGGACGGTCAAAATCAGCGCCTGTTTTGTCACATCGAACCTGAAGGCAAGCCAACAGGGGTTTTAAGCAAGGATTTTTCATGTTCGTCGCAACCGCACTGCTGATTATCGGACTGCTTTTACTGGCTTATGGTGCCGATCGTCTGGTGTTTAGTGCTGCAATACTTTGCCGATCGTTCGGGATCCCGCCGTTAATCATCGGCATGACCGTCGTCAGTATCGGTACCTCGCTTCCGGAGATCATCCTTTCCTTCTCCGCTGCGCAGTATGGCCAAATGGATCTGGCGGTGGGCACCGCGCTTGGTTCGAACATCACCAATATACTTTTGATTCTCGGCGGCGCGGCGCTGTTGCATCCGCTCAGCATCCATTCCAACTTAATTCGCCGTGAACTGCCGCTGATGGTGCTGGTCTCATTACTGAGCGGTATTACGCTATTTGATAACTATCTTAGTCGACTGGACGGTATCGCCCTGATTGCCATCGCCGCGATTTATCTGATTGTGACTATTCGCATCGCGCGTAAAGCAGAAAATGACAATAACGATACGCTGACGCGTGAACAACTGGCTGAGCTGCCACGCGAAGAGACGGGTAACACCGTGGCCTTTCTCTGGCTGGCTGTCGCCCTGATTATCCTGCCCATGTCGACACACATGGTGATTGATAATGCGACGGTCTTTGCCGACTACTTTGGCGTGAGTGAACTGGTTATGGGGCTGACGCTTATCGCCGTCGGCACCAGTCTGCCGGAGCTGGCCACGGTCATCGCCGGTGCGTTGAAAGGCGAAGATGATATTGCGATTGGCAACCTGATTGGGGCCAATATTTATAACCTCGCTATCGTGTTGGGCCTGCCGGCACTGATTCACCCCGGCAGCGTCGATTATCACGCTTTTGCACGCGATTACTGGATAATGCTTGGCGTAAGCGTACTGTTCGCCATGCTTTGTCTGTTGCGTCACCGCCGCATTGGCCGTACGGCGGGGACGCTTTTACTCTGTGGTTTCTTCGTCTGGGTAACGTTGCTGTGGCTACAGCCAGCGTTTATGGGCGGCTAAAAAGGACAGATTTGCCATGTCACATCAGCAACCAACGGTAGAGTTTGATTTTCAGCGAGCCGGTAAAACGGTTCTGCGCATTGAGCGCGAAGGCCTTGAGCAGCTTGACCAGTATATCAACGAGGCCTTTTCCGACGCCTGCGCCATGATTTATGCCTGTAAGGGCAAAGTGGTGGTTATGGGCATGGGCAAGTCAGGTCATATTGGTAAAAAAATGGCGGCGACCTTTGCCAGCACCGGCACGCCGGCTTTCTTTGTGCATCCAGCGGAAGCCAGCCACGGCGACCTGGGAATGGTGGGTAAAGACGACGTGGTGCTTGCCATTTCCAATAGCGGCGAATCCAGCGAGATTCTGGCGCTGATTCCGGTGGTGAAACGCCAGCAGATTAAACTGATCTGTCTGACCAGTCGACCTGAAAGCGCCATGGCTCGGGCCGCCGATATTCATCTTTGCGTCAAGGTGCCGCAGGAAGCCTGTCCGATGGGCCTGGCACCTACAACCAGTACCACCGCAGCTTTGGTGATGGGCGATGCACTGGCGGTCTCCCTGCTGGAGGCTCGCGGCTTCACGCCTGAAGATTTCGCGCTGTCGCATCCGGGCGGTGCGCTGGGCCGTAAACTGCTGCTGCACGTGAGCGATATCATGCACAGCGGTGATGAGTTACCGCACGTCACGCGGGATGCATCATTGCGGGATGCGTTGCTGGAGATAACCCGTAAAAATCTGGGCCTGACCGTGATTGTTGACGATTTGATGAAGATTGAAGGCGTTTTTACCGATGGTGACCTGCGCCGCATCTTTGACATGGGCATCGATTTTCAAAAAGCGACCATTGCAGAAGTCATGACGCGTGGCGGCATCCGCGTACGTCCGAACGTGCTGGCCGTCGATGCGCTGAATTTAATGCAAACCAAAAACATTACCTCCCTGCTGGTAGCCGATGACGACCATCTGCTGGGTGTGGTACATATGCATGACATGCTGCGCGCAGGCGTAGTGTAAACAGGAAGACACAATGCAGTCTGAGATTGCCACTATAGAAACATGTTACGGCCCGGTCAGTGCCGACATTATGGCCCGTGCCGGGCACATTCGCCTGCTGATTTGCGATGTGGACGGCGTGATGTCTGATGGCCTGATCTACATGGGTAACAGTGGAGAAGAACTGAAAACCTTTAATGTGCGCGATGGTTACGGCATTCGTTGCCTGCTGACCTCGGACATTGAAGTGGCTATTATTACCGGCCGCACGGCCCGGTTACTGGAAGACCGCTGCAAAACGCTGGGGATTCGCCATCTTTATCAGGGGCAATCAGATAAGCTTTTGGCCTATCGCGAACTTCTGGATACACTGTCGCTCTCTGACGAGCAGGTGGCTTATATTGGTGACGATCTGATCGACTGGCCAGTTATGGCAAAAGTAGGGCTCAGCGTAGCGGTGGCCGATGCGCACCCGCTGCTGTTAGCGCGAGCGCGTTACGTCACACGTATTGCCGGTGGGCGCGGCGCAGTGCGTGAACTGTGCGATCTCATTTTGATGGCGCAAAATAAATTTGAGGATGCCAAAGGGCAATCAGTATGAGTAAAAGCAGGCGTTGGATAACGTTGGGGCTGGCCTTGATTGCGCTGGTGCTCATTGGCTGGAATTTCACTAACCGGGACAGCGACGATGGCGCACCGGTAATGAATAATGATCAAACGCCAACCTACACCAGTGCCAATTCGCATACCGTAGTTTACAACCCTCAGGGTGGCCTGGCTTATAAGCTGATCTCGGACAAAGTTACGTATTTCGAAAATACGGGAACCAGCTGGTTTGATAATCCGGTCATGACAACCTACGACGAGAATAAAATGCCGACCTGGACGGTACGTTCAGATAAAGCAAAGCTCACTAAAGATCGTATGCTGTATTTATATGGTCATGTTGAGCTGAATGCGCTGGCGCCAGATTCTGAACTGGAGCGCATCAAAACGGATAACGCTCAGGTCAATCTTGTCACTCAGGACGTCGCCTCGGACGATCAGGTGACGTTATATGGCCGCAGTTTTAACTCTACCGGCATGAAAATGCGTGGAAATTTACGGACAAAGCAAGCCGAGTTACTCGAAAAGGTCAAAACCTCTTATGAAATTCAAAATGAACAAAAACAGCATTAAGTTTTTACTGGCCAGCCTGCTGCTTGCAGCCAGCCTGCCGGCGCTGGCGCTGACCGGTGACTCGGACAAACCCGTTAATATCGACTCTGAAAATCAGTCGCTGGACCTGCAAGGCAACGTCGCGACCTTTACCGGTAATGTGGTCGTAACTCAGGGGTCGATCAAGATTACGGCAGATAAAGTCGTGGTGACCCGTCCGGGCGGCGACAGCAAAAAAACTATCGTTGATGCCTACGGCAATCCGGCGACCTTCTATCAGATGCAGGACAACGGTAAACCGGTACAGGGACACGCGTCCAAACTGCATTACGAGCTTGCTAATGACTTTGTTGAGCTGACGGGCAATGCGTACATTGAGCAGTTGGACAGCAATATTAAAGGCGACCGCATTACTTACCTGGTCAAAGAGCAAAAAATGCAGGCTTACAGCCAGGGCCAGAGCAAGCGCGTGACCACAGTTCTGGTGCCGTCGCAGTTGCAGGACAAGCCCGCGTCAACCAATAGCGAAAAAAAGAGTAACTGATCACTATGGCCACATTAATCGCAGAGAACCTGGCGAAGGCGTACAAAGGCCGTCGCGTGGTTGAAGACGTCAGTCTGCAGGTAAAATCCGGTGAAATCGTCGGCCTGCTCGGCCCAAACGGTGCCGGTAAAACCACCACCTTCTATATGGTGGTCGGGATTGTTCCGCGCGATGCGGGCCGCATTGTCATCGACGATGAAGACATCAGTATTCTGCCGCTCCACGCGCGTGCGCGTCGCGGTATCGGCTACCTGCCCCAGGAAGCGTCAATCTTCCGGCGTCTGAGCGTTTACGACAACCTGATGGCCGTGCTGCAAATTCGTGATGATTTAACCGAAGAACAGCGACAGGATCGGGCGAATGAGCTCATGGATGAGTTCCATATTGCACATCTGCGCGACAATATGGGACAGTCACTGTCGGGCGGTGAACGTCGCCGTGTGGAAATTGCCCGTGCGCTGGCCGCAAATCCCAAATTCATTCTGCTGGATGAGCCTTTTGCCGGTGTTGACCCGATTTCCGTTATTGATATCAAAAAGATTATTGAACATCTGCGCGACAGTGGGCTTGGCGTGTTAATCACTGACCACAACGTGCGTGAAACGCTGGCGGTCTGTGAACGGGCCTATATTGTCAGCCAGGGCAACCTGATTGCTCACGGTACGCCGAATGAAGTCCTTGCAGATGAGCAGGTTAAACGTGTTTATTTGGGTGAAGAGTTCAGACTCTGATAAGGTGTCGTTAATACTGATGGTTACCCGGGAATATTCATCCTGTCTATGAAGCAAGGTTTACAACTCCGGCTCAGCCAGCAACTGGCGATGACCCCACAACTGCAACAGGCGATACGTCTGTTGCAGCTTTCTACGCTTGAACTTCAGCAAGAGCTACAGCTGGCCCTGGAAAGTAATCCCCTGCTTGAACAGACTGAACAGCATGAAGAAATAGACGCAAAAGAGTATCAGGAAGGCGAAGCGGGACTTGATACGCGTGAAGCGCTGGAACAAAAGGATATGCCCGAAGAGCTGCCGCTCGACGCGACCTGGGATGAAATCTATACCGCGGGAACGCCATCAGGAACCGGTACGGACTATCAGGATGACGAACTGCCCATCTACCAGGGCGAAACCACCCAGTCGCTGCAAGATTATCTGATGTGGCAGGTTGAGCTGACGCCGTTTAGCGATACCGATCGGGCGATCGCAACGTCTATCGTCGATGCCATTGACGATACGGGTTACCTTACCGTTTCGCTTGAAGACATTCTCGACAGTATCGGCGACGATGAGCTGGAAATGGACGAAGTTGAGGCCGTTTTAAAGCGCATTCAACATTTTGATCCGATCGGCGTAGGTGCACGTGATTTGCGTGATTGCCTGCTGGTACAGTTGTCGCAGTATGCGCCTGAAACGCCAACGCTCTCTGAAGCCCGCCTGATCGTCAGCCATCATCTGGATCTGCTGGCCAACCATGATTTCCGCAGCCTGATGCGCGTCACGCGTTTAAAGGAAGACGTACTGAAAGAGGCAATGCTGCTGATTCAGTCGCTCGATCCACGTCCGGGCCAGTCGATCAATACTGGCGAACCTGAATACGTTATTCCTGATGTGCTGGTCCGTAAAATTGCGACGCGCTGGACGGTAGAACTCAATACCGACAGTCTGCCGCGGCTTAAAATCAACCAGCACTATGCCGCCATGGGCGGTGCTGCGCGTAATGACAGTGACAGTCAGTTTATCCGCAGTAATTTGCAGGAGGCGCGCTGGCTGATCAAAAGTCTGGAAAGTCGCAATGAGACGCTGTTAAAAGTCTCACGCTGCATTGTTGAACAGCAACAGGCCTTTTTTGAGCAGGGCGAAGAGTTTATGCGTCCGATGGTGCTGGCCGATATTGCCCAGGCGGTGGATATGCATGAATCCACGATTTCCCGCGTCACCACGCAAAAATATCTTCACAGCCCGCGTGGCATTTTTGAACTGAAGTATTTTTTCTCCAGTCATGTTAATACTGAAGGAGGAGGCGAAGCCTCATCTACTGCGATACGGGCACTGGTAAAAAAATTAATCTCGGCGGAAAATCCCGCTAAGCCCTTGAGTGACAGTAAACTGACCTCCATGTTATCTGATCAAGGGATCATAGTGGCACGTCGTACCGTTGCAAAATATCGAGAGTCTTTGTCCATACCGCCTTCAAACCAACGTAAGCAGTTGGTTTAACAGAGAGAAGGAAGACCTATGCAGCTGAACCTTACCGGGCAAAATGTTGAAATCACCGAGCCACTGCGTGAATTCGTCACGGCGAAATTTGCCAAACTGGAACACTACTTTGATCATATCAATCAGGTATATGTTGTCCTGAACGTTGAGAAGGTGACACAGGTTGCTGATGCCACATTGCACGTGAACGGGGGCGAGCTGCACGCCACATCGGAAGCGGAAGATATGTATGCGGCAATTGACGGGCTGATTGACAAGCTGGCCCGTCAACTGACCAAATATAAAGACAAGTTAAAAAAACACTAACCTTCACGCTGGCAGGCGCGCCGGGCGCGCAGAGCTGAAAGGATGGGGCGGATTAACCGCCCCGTTTTGTCATCTGTGCCAGCGCCATGATTCCGCTACGTGATTACCGCGTACCGGTTTACTGGCTAAGTGAACTCGCAAGTGAAACGAAAATGAACAATGATTTAACACTGGAACTGAGCACAGTGCTTTCGCCAGACTGCACCCGCAGCAGCGTACACTGCCAAAGCAAAAAACGGGCGCTGGAAATTATCAGTGAACTGGCCGCTAAGCAGCTCAACCTGCCGCATCAAACGCTGTTTGAAGCGATACTGACCCGCGAGCGCATGGGAAGTACCGGTATTGGCAACGGTATTGCCATCCCGCATGGCAAGCTGGAGGAGGATACGTTACGTGCCGTCGGTGTCTTTATCAGCCTTGAGCAACCCATCGCATTTGATGCCGTGGATAATCAGCCTGTCGATCTCCTTTTTGCGCTCCTCGTGCCCGCGGACCAGTGTAAAACTCACTTACATACACTGTCGTTAGTCGCCAAACGGCTGGCGGATAAAACGGTTTGCCGCCGTCTGCGTGCTGCGCAGAGCGATGAAGAGCTGTATGCCATCATTACCGAAGAACAAACAGAGCAATAAAGCGCGTGATTTACCGGCGTGAGCCGGCTTTAAAACGGGAGAGAAGGTCATGGTGCTGATGATCGTCAGCGGTCGGTCAGGCTCAGGAAAATCAGTGGCGCTGCGCGCGCTGGAAGACATGGGTTTTTACTGCGTGGATAACCTGCCGGTCGTGTTGTTGCCTCAGCTGGCAGAATCACTGGTTGAGCGCAATATCTCAGCGGCGGTGAGTATCGATGTGCGTAACATGCCTGAGTCGCCTGAAATTTTTGAAACCGCGCTCAATAATCTGCCTTCCGGATTCTCGCCCCAGTTGCTGTTTCTTGATGCCGACCGCAATACGCTGATCCGCCGTTACAGTGATACGCGTCGCCTCCATCCCCTGTCCAGCAAAAATCTGTCGCTGGAAAGCGCGATTGATGAAGAGAGTGACCTGCTTGAGCCGCTGCGCTCGCGTGCCGATTTGATCATTGATACGTCAGAGATGTCGGTGCATGAACTGGCTGAGATGTTGCGTACCCGCTTACTGGGTAAACGCGAGCGGGAGCTGACTATGGTGTTTGAGTCGTTTGGCTTCAAACATGGTATTCCCATTGATGCGGACTACGTCTTTGACGTGCGTTTCCTGCCCAATCCACACTGGGATCCCAAACTGCGCCCGATGACGGGGCTGGATCGTCCCGTCGCGGCTTTTCTGGATCGTCATACCGAAGTCCATAACTTCATTTATCAGACACGCAGTTATCTGGAACTCTGGCTGCCCATGCTGGAAACGAACAACCGCAGCTATCTCACCGTGGCGATTGGTTGCACCGGTGGCAAACACCGCTCGGTGTATATTGCAGAACAGCTCGCTGATTATTTCCGCTCACGGGGTAAAAATGTACAGTCCCGTCATCGCACACTGGAAAAACGTAAATCATGACCGTCAAGCAAACCGTGGAAATCAGAAACAAGCTGGGCATGCATGCACGCCCCGCCATGAAGCTGTTTGAACTGGTGCAAAGTTTCGATGCCGAAGTGCTGTTACGCAACGAGGCCGGCACAGAAGCCGAAGCCAGCAGCGTTATCGCGTTGCTGATGCTGGATTCCGCCAAGGGCGGCCATATTGAGATCGAAGCCAGCGGCCCCCAGGAAACTGACGCGCTGGCCGCCGTCATTGAACTCTTCGAAGCCGGTTTCGACGAAGAGTAACGTCAGTCCAGATGATTGCGCTGCAGGAAGCCCTCTCCTCCCAGTTGGCGCATCTGTCGGAGTATCCATTGCTGGCGCTGACGCACATAGCCTGACGGCGCGTCGGCACGAAAGCGCAGCGGGTTAGGTAAAACGGCCGCCAGTAACGCCGCTTCTGACATGGTTAAGCGACTGGCAGGCTTGTTGAAAAAACGCCGGGACGCCGCCTCAACACCAAAGGTCCCTTTACCAAACTCCGCGATATTCAGGTAAACCGTTAAGATCCGGCGTTTAGTCCAAACGGTTTCCAGGCCGACCGTCAGACCCGCTTCCAGTCCTTTACGCATCCAGCTACGTCCATCCCACAAAAACAGATTTTTAGCCGTTTGCTGTGACAGCGTTGACGCACCGCGCATCCGGTTATCATCGCTGTCCAGTACAGACTGAATGGCTGCCACATCAAAGCCCCAGTGGTGAGGAAAGTTTTGATCTTCCGACGCGATAACGGCCAGCCTTATCCAGGGCGACATCGCCTGTGTCCCCACCCAATCCGAATGTGAGACATAGCTGAAATCGCCACGCAACCAGGCACCGATTTGGCGTTCAGCCATCACGGCAGAGAAAGGCACCGGGAGAAAGGAAAAAAGTAAAATACCTGCCAGCCACAGCCCTGCCCAAATCAGCAGAATGCGCAGCACAATGCGCTTTACACTCTGCCAAAGCTTCCCTTTATGCTTACTCATACAATCGTCTCATCATTATGTCGTTTTTTAATTAATTTCAGGTGTAATCACCCCTGATGATAAAAAGCGTTCCTGAAAAATTCGCCGTCCGGGCCTGTCACCTTTATGATATGGCAAAGAAAATGCATCTGCGATGCAACAATAGTATGAATGAGTTCAATAAGTTCCCTTAAAAAGGAATCGGTTCCATTTACGAAGTCTCATACCATTCCTTGCAGGGCGATGAGACTAATTCGTGATAATTGCAGCCATCAATGTTTCATAAAACTTATATTTTATTTCGGGCGCGCCTGAACACAAGTTGCAGCAATGCGGCAGGCATTAACGTACTTATGGCATTTCTTCACCGCAATACATTTTTTTTTATTAATATATTTCCCCAAACATTACAAACTTTTCTATTGGTAAAACCTTTTAAGCGCCAGGGCGGATGACGTTTTCCGAAACGTTTTGGACCTTCCTGACCCGATCCTTTCATTATTCTTTATTATCATAAGCTTATAGCCAATTTAGTTCGCATCAGTGACGAATCATTTGTGTTAAGAGGCTTAACACAGGCTTTGTTAACAAATTTGGGTTAAACCCGTACAAAAAACAGAACTTTTGTTCAAAAAACAACCAATGTAACGGTAAAATTGATTCCTTTCTTGACTATGTTGGCAAATTAATGTTTCCTGTATTTAAACGCTGTTCAACATCACAAATTTTAATGAATCTTGTCACAAGCTAATTCGAATTTGATAAGGTGTTGCATGTGTTAACCAATACCCGTTGTTGCCTTGAAAAACACTAAGCATAGCAGCAGCGACTTTTTCCCTGGTGTTGGCGCAGTATTAGCGCACCCCGGCCTCGGCTGGGGTCATTTTTTTTGGATCACCGCTGTTTCTCAGCCACCCACTCGCGCAATATCTGCACATCGTGCCGCCATTCACGCTTCAGCTCTTCCACCCATTCGCCCACGTTATCCCACCAGGCCGGTAATTCTGGGCTTTGAATTTGTTTCGCGATCTGTTGCAGATGCTGCAGACCGACAGAACCCGCCGCTCCCTTAATTTTGTGGCCCTCTTCAGCAATGCCTTTTTCGTCGCGTGCCATCAGGTTGGAGTCCAGTACCTCGAGGTAGCCCGGCATCATCTGTTCGAAGATGGTCAGGCTTTGCGTAATCAGACCGGGTCCCACCAGCTCCAGATACTGTTCAAGCATTGGAATGTCCAGCAAGGTATCGGACTGACGACTGCCCGGCGTCATAACGGCCTGATCATCGTTTCCGGGTTGGTCATCCCAAAACTTTTTGATGATGGCCGTTAGCGCAGGTACGGCAAGCGGTTTACTGAGCACATCGTCCATGCCCGCATCAAAATACTCTTTTTTATCTTTCAATACGTTGGCGGTTAAGGCAACCAGCGGCGGCAAATGCGCATCAGGATACCGTTGACGAATGGCACGCGACACGTCCATGCCGGTCATATCCGGTAACTGAATATCCAGTAGCACCAAATCGAACTCCAGCGGGTCAAACATCTCAAGCGCTGCTTGCCCCGTCATGGCAACGTCAACGCTGCATCCCAGTTTTTCCAGAACCGAGCGTGCCACAATGACGTTCAGCTCAATGTCTTCCACCAACAGCACGTGCAGGGCCGGAAGCGGCAGCGTATCGTCAACGCCTTCATCTTCTACTTCCTCGGCAATACGCGGCGCTTTAATCACCACGGTAAAACAGGAGCCCTGGCCCGGTGCACTACTGACGCTGATATCCCCGCCCATCGCCTGCGCCAGACGGCGGGAGACCGCCAGGCCGATACCGGTTCCGGTTGCCGGTTTGCCGCCATGCTGATCGGTAACCTGATAATACATGGCAAAAATTTTGTCCTGCTCTTCCTCGCGAATGCCCTGCCCGGAATCCTGTACCTCAAAGCGCAGCGTTTCATCCTGTTCATAGGCGATACGCACGATGATTTCACCCTGCTGAGTAAACTTCACGGCATTGCCGATCAGGTTCCACAGGATCTGCCGTAGTCGTGTACCATCCGTTGAGATTTTATGAGGCAGCGGTAACTGCGGGGCCATGACAAACTTCAGGCCTTTTGGCTGCGCCAGCAAGCCAGAGAGATTCTCCAGATCGGCCAGGAAACTGGTGAAATCCAGCGGCTGGTTGTCCAGCTGTACCTTGCGTCGCTCGATTTTGTCCACTTCGATGACGTCGTTAAAGATATTGCCCAGGGTGATGGCAGAGACATGGATGGTTTTCAGGTACTTGAGCTGCTCCTGATTCAGATCGGTATCCAGCAAAATGCGGCTCAGACCGACAATGCCGTTAAGCGGCGTACGAAGCTCGTGGCTGATCGTAGAGATAAAGGTGGTCTTTTCCCGGCTCGCGTTCTCCAGCGCGTCCTGATAGCGTTTACGTTCGGTTATATCGCGGCCAAAGCCCATCAGGCCGCTGCGCTTACCGACCCGGTCATAATAAGGCACTTTACGAATTTCAAAACAGGCTTTCCGCCCATCGGGATACTGCAGCCACTGCTCATAGGTGAGCGAGACGTTATGACGAAAGACTTTTTCATCGGTTTCCAACACTTTAGTCGCCGTGTCATTGTCATAAATATCATGTGGCGTGAGCCCGATAAGCTGTTTTTCACTTTTACCGGTCAGCAGCTCCATGGCGCGGTTACAGCCTGAGAACTGCTTGTCGATATTGCGATAAAAGACCAGATCTGGTGATGCATCCAGAAAAGAGCGCAGGAAAGACGACTGTTGTTCCAGCTCTATTTGCGCCTGCTCGCGCCGCGCCACCTCTTCGCGTAGCTTAGCCATGACCTGCTCACGTGCCTGCTCCGCTTTTTTACGATCGGCAATTTCCTGATTGAGTCGGGAAATGGTCTCTTTCATCTGCTGATTCAGCTCAAGATCGCGCGTACGCATTTCTTCCAGCTTATCCACCAGCCTGGCAAGACGCTGGCGTGACTCTTCCAGCTGATCGACCACCACGGAAAGAAAATAAACCGCCCATGGCGTGATCAACAGACCGAAAAAGACCGATCGCACCATATCAATACTTTCGACATGGCCACGCAGTACCATGGTCACCGCCATCTGCACAATCATGGCCAGCACGACCAGTGCAGACGCCAGCAGCAGCGAAAAACGGATCAGGCCAAGCTTGACCATTAAATCAACATAATATTGCGCCAGCAGGCGAATCTGTTTCATAAACACTCCCTGGGTGAGAACAGCCACATGATAGCGTATTTACGTCACCGTCGTCTTAGTGCATCCGGCGAGATCGCGACCGTCATGCACTTATATGGTGCAAAACGCCGTTGCTTCGCCGACGTTTGCCCCATTATTGCTAAAACCCTTGACTAATTGTGCTAACTCAATGAATCTGTAGGGCAGTCTGCTAAACAGGCGCGCGTATCCAACCTCTTCTTTTCCGTCTGACAAGGCTTTATTGTCACGACGCCCTTTTTTTCATGCATAGTCATTCACATTATTCGAAGTTTTAAGCAACGCGACCTGATTAATTTTACTAATCACATGCCCCTTATTGATTCAAATTTGCTGCTATAAGAAAAACAGATACATCCTGCGCTTCCACTGCCTGTAGCAGCATTTGATGCTGTTTAGTACCCTGTCGCCAGCATACTTCAGCGATTTCACGCCACTGGCACAGTGATAGAGTTCACATTTCCCTCTCAGTCGCTTAATGAAAAACTGACACAATTTAGACACTAAAGCATAATAAATTCATTTGGTTATCGACATAAAGACGTGATTAAACTGTGTCAGGCTCGCTATTTGACCTTGATTCGCTTTCCCGATAAGTTGGAATTCCGCTGAAAGCTTTCATGATGGGCAAGCGTCACGGCATATCTATGCAACATGACGCCCGCATGGTTTGAGTCATCTCCTTTCGAGAACGGAAACACCACGCGCTACACATCCACGGACTTATCCTCCTGCCGATGAAAAGTGCGTAAAACGAAATCGCGCAGGCTGTCAGGCGCGGGAATAAAAGAATGCGCGCTGGGAAGAGTGTTTAACCAGGCTCAGTGCCTGAAACAATGCAGGTAATGTCAAAAGCAGTTTAAGGAGACCCTCAATGTCCACTAAAAAACCTGAATCCTATGGCTTATATAACCCAGCAGCAGGAAGTGACAGCTGTGGTGTAGGTTTCATTACCCGTAAGGACGGCGAGCAGACCCACGACATTCTGCGTATGGCGCACAGTGCACTCTGCACGGTTCCGCACCGTGGTGGCATGTCCGCTGAAGGCGTGGGTGATGGCGCGGGTGTCAACGTCGATCTTTCACTGCACTTTTTCCGTAAAATTACCGGTCAGGCGCTGGAAGCCGGTCGCTTTGGCGTGGGTAACTTCTTTGTTCCTAAAGATGCTGAACTGCGTGCCAATGCGGAGCGCCTGGTAGAAGAGACGCTGCGTCATTTTAATCTGCCGGTGATCATGAAACGCGAAATGCCGCTGGATAACAGCGTGACGCGTCCAGCCGCTGTCCAGTTTCAGTTGCCCATCGTGCAATGGATTTTTGCTGCGCCTCAGGATGTCAGCCACCAGAACGATTTTGAAAAACGGATTTATCGCGCCCTGCTGGCGATTGAGGCAGAGGCCTTTACGAAAAGTGAGTTTGGCGGTTTGTATCCGCTGTCGCTTTCGTCCCGTACCCAGGTATTCAAAGCCCGTCTGAATTCCAATGAGGTCATTCCTTATTTCAAAGATCTGACCGATCCCGATCATCAGGTCCGTGGGCTGTTTTTCCATACCCGCTTCTCAACCAATACCGATCCGCACACCACTATGGCGCAACCTTTCCGGTTAATGGCCCATAACGGTGAGCTGAATACCGATCGTAAAAACCGGATTGCTGAATCCGCGCTGGCCTCTGCGCGTGGAAAAACTATCGTTCGCCCGAAAGGTCAGTCAGACAGTTCCCGTCTTGACCAGAGCATTCACAGCCGCCTGATGGAAGACGATCTCGACTTAATTACCGCCGTGGTGTCGATGATGCCACCTGCATGGGAAAATGACACCGCGCTCTCTCCGGCGGTGCGTGACATGCTGGAATATTTCTCACTCTATGAAGAGAAGAACGACGGCCCTGCGGCGTTGATCTTTGGTAATGGGGAAGTGATTGGCGCACGTCTTGACCGTCTGGGTCTTCGTCCACTGCGTTCGGTAGAAACCGCCGAGTATATTGGTGCCATGTCGGAAGCCGGCCAGATTGCCTTTCCCCCGGAAAGCGTACTGCGCCGTGGTCGTATCGAAGCCGGCGGCATGCTCTATTTTGATCATCGCGAAAAACGCAGCTATACCACGCATGAAGCGCTGGAAAAGCTGGCTGCGGAAAAAGATTACGCTGCACTGCTCGGCAAATCTCGCGTCGATCTCAAGGAGTTGCCTGTCATCCCTGCTGAGAAACAAGGGTCGCCTCTGCGCTATCGCGGCGATCTGAAAACCTATCAGCGCTTTGTGGCTTACTACTATAACCAGGAAAGCTTCAAATTCATGATGGACCCGATGCTGAACACCGGGGCCGAGAAAATCTCTGCTATGGGTTACGGCAACGCGATCAATGGTCTGTCCGATCACGAAGGCGGCATGGCGCACTACTTTTCGCAGCGTTTTGCACAGGTCACTAACCCACCGCTGGACTCCATCCGTGAAGCGGACGGTATGACGCTGCGCGTGGCACTGGGAGCCAAACCGCACCTGGGACGCAGTAAAGGCCGTCAGATTATTGTGCCGACGCCTATTCTGACGCACCTGGACATGCTACAGCTGCGCGAACAGAACGTCGCACCTTATGCCCGTTTTGACATGCTGTACGAACCTGTCACCGGCAAAGACCTGCTCAGCCGTACGGCCAACGCCACTGCGCTGGAGAAGGCGATTGACGATCTGGCTCAGCAGGTCGTGGATTTCGCGCGTTCCCAGGGCGGGATCGCCGTCCTGACCGACCGCCACATCTCGTCCACCCATGCCGCCCTGCCCATGCTGTTGGTGGTTTCTGCGGTGAACCAGCGCCTGGTCCAGGAAGGATTACGTCTTGACGTGTCTCTGGTGGTGGAGAGTGGGCAGATTATCTCGTCGCATCATATTGCCGCGACGCTGGGCTTTGGTGCCTCTGCTGTCTATCCGCTCGGCGTACAGATGCGTGCCGAGGAGAAATTCGGTGAAGGTGAAGAAGGCAATAAAGCCTTTAAACGCTATGCCAAAGCCGCCGAAAAGGCCCTGATGAAGACCATGGGTAAAGTAGGCCTGTGTACCGTTGAAAGCTACAGTAGCGGTGAGTTCTTTGAACCTAACTTCCTTAACACTGACGATCCGGTACTGAAGAAGTATTTCCCGAATATCAAAACGCCTGTTGGTGGCGCGGGCTTTGCCACCATCGCGCAAATGGCAGTGGACTGGCATCAAAGCGCGCTGAAAATTCAGGGCGAATCAGAAGTGCCATTACTGGGGCTGTTTAAAGAGCGCGCAGAGGGCGCAGGCCACTCCTACGGCACCATTGCCGTGCGTACCTTTATTGATATGACGGAAGAGCCGATTCGCTTTGCGGACAAAGCGCGCGAAGAGGACAATTTCATTCGTCTGATGACGCTGGCCCGTTTGGATAATGCGTTTGGCATCAAGCCTGACACGTTCAAGGACAGCAGCTTTGAGCGCATTCCTGATGACGTGATGAATAACTTTGCCATCACAGCCGATTACCGTCAGTTCTCCAGCCTGATGTATGAAGAGCGTAAACGCCGCCCTGCTGCGCTGCGTGACATTCTGGCCTTCCCGGCCGATCTGACGCATATCGACAGCGAAGCGGAATTCCGCCGTAAACTGGGCCGTTATTCGCTGACCAACAACGGATTTGCTACTCGCGGCCTGGAATGCGAGGCCATCGAAGGCAGCCCGAACACCTTTATGCTGCGGCTGACCGATGCCATCGCTGGGCTGAAGCCGGAAAGCGAACGTCTGCTGAATCTGTCACGGGCTCTGAAAGCCCGCTTCAGTGACGAAATCGAATCGGCGGACGTGGTCGCAGGCGGCCTGAAAATCACCGCCGTAGGTAAAGCTGCCGACTATCTGTCGCGCATTTTTACTGCGCTGCCCTCACTGCCGTTAAGCGAAATTCAGCCTGCCTGTGAAATCACTCGTACTTTCGCCTCCGGGGCGATGAGTCACGGCGCGCTGGTGGCACCGGCACATGAAGCTGTCGCACATGGCACCAACATGGTCGGCGGCATGAGCAACTGCGGGGAAGGCGGCGAGCACTATTCCCGTCATGGCACTATCCGTGCGTCCCGTATCAAGCAGCTGGCGTCAGGTCGTTTCGGCGTCTGGGCGGCGTACCTGGCCGATCCGATGCTGGAAGAGCTGGAGATCAAAATTGGTCAGGGTGCAAAACCTGGCGAAGGTGGCCAGTTGCCTGCGGCGAAAGTCACCGTCGAAATCGCGGCGGCACGTGGCGGCACACCGGGCGTTGAGCTGGTCTCGCCACCACCGCACCACGACACCTACTCTATCGAAGATTTGGCCCAGCTGATTCACGACTGCAAAGCGGCGCGTGTTCGCGTCATTGTGAAGCTGGTGTCCTCTGAAGGGATTGGCACCATTGCCGTGGGCGTAGCGAAAGCCGGTGCTGACGTTATTAACGTCGCCGGTAACACGGGCGGTACGGGCGCCGCCTCGGTGACCAGTCTGAAATATACCGGTCGCGTCGCGGAAATCGGCATTGCCGAAGTTCATCAGGCGCTGTGTGCGAACGGCCTGCGCGACAAAGTCCTGCTGCGCTGTTCAGGTGCACAGCAGACAGGCAGCGACGTGGTGAAATCCGCGCTGCTGGGCGGTGACAGCTTTGAATTCGGTACGACTGCGCTGATGATGCTGAAATGCGTGATGGCGAAGAACTGTAACGTCAAATGCCCCGCAGGGTTAACCACGAATGCTGAAGCCTTTGATGGCGATCCGCGTCAGCTCGCACAGTATTTCCTGAATGTGGCACACGAAGTCCGCGAAATCCTGGCGCGTATGGGCCTGCGCTCGCTGCGTGAGGCCCGTGGGCGCGCTGACCTGCTCCATTTGATGGATCACCCGCTGGAAGTCGGCAAGCTGGATCTGCGCGCCATGCTCACCGTGGTGCCAGAGCTGAAAATCGACAAGCCGGTTTATCTGGAAAAAGATTTTGAGCTGGATGATGGCTGGGTGGAAGAACTCAACCAGCAACTGGTGACAGCGGGCAAGACATCGCTGCATTTAGGTCACGACGTCGTCCTGAACAACCGCAATAAAAGCGTGGGCGGTCAGTTGGCGATCGATATCGAGCGCATGCTGAATCATACCCTGACAGCAGAGCAACTGCAGGCGATGCCCTCTGTGCTGCAGGACGATCGCGGTCGTCGCTATCTGGCGCCGGCCACGGTGCATATTACGACCACCGGCTCAGCCGGTCAGTCCTTCGGTGCCTTCTGCAATGACGGCATGCTGATGCAACATCGTGGCACCTGCAACGATGGGGTGGGCAAAGGCCAGTGCGGCGGCGAGCTGGTGGTGTTATCACCGGGCGGCGGCGCACAGGACAGCGATGGCAACGTCCTGATCGGTAACTTTGCTCTGTTTGGCGCAACGGGCGGCCGCCTGTTCGTGCAGGGCCAGGCCGGTGACCGCTTCGCAGTGCGTAACTCTGGCGCCACTGCGGTAGTGGAAGGCGTCGGTGACTTCTGTTGCGAATACATGACCAACGGTGCCGTGTTGAACCTGGGCACCTTTGGTAAAGGCTTCGGTAACGGCATGAGCGGCGGCTTTGCTTACCAGTACGATCCCTACGGCTCCCTGGCTAACCATGCAGCGGGCGATTCCGTTCTGTTTGGTTCCATTGCCGATGCCGATGAGCTGGCACAGATTCATAAGCAGGCCGTGCTGACCATGCTGAACTGGCATCTGGACGCCACGCATTCACCACGTGCGGCCTGGCTGCTGGAGCACTGGGAAACCGAATGTCAGCACTTCGTGTATGTAATGCCGCGCTCTCTGCTGCTGTATCAGGATGGCGGTGAAATCCTGAAGGCGAAATCCCGTAAGGATTTGCTGGAAGAACTCTCAACCGCGCTGGCAGCGCATCAGGTCGCAAAATTCAAAGCCGCGTGGCGTGAGGGCAAAACCATTGCAGACGGTGCCGTACCGGCTTATGGCGCGACAGATACGGTCGAGATGTTTGTATTGCTCAATAACTACACCGTATTGAGCATCGCGCAGCAGCTGGCTCTCGGCAAGTTACCGAAAGGCACCCACGTTGAGGATCCGGCGGTCGAGAAAGCGGTTCGTAATTTACTGATGACAGAGGACTTTTCGCTGGTCAGTAAACTGCAGCGCCATGCGCGGGCAGCTATTGAGAACTACAGCGACAGCGAATTAGCCAGCCTGATCGGTTCAAAACGCATGTCCGATTACAAAGCGGCACTGACGCAACGCAACATCCGTTCCATGGACAGCCTGGCCACCTATGGCTGGATCATGTATCAGGATGCCTGCAACCGTGAAATCCTTGGTCGTCTGCCTGATTTTGAAGAGTTGTTTGCACGTGCGGCATTACCTGAAATTGCGGCGGCGGTAGGGAAACTGGCCTGACAGCCGCGTCTGTAAACTGAACTGTGTTTAATCATGATTACCCGGAGGGTTTCGCGGTACCGGGCGGAGGTCAATCCCGAGCCTCTCTGTGGCAGACGGCCGCTGAGAGGACGGGTTTCGCCATACTCACGGCGGTGCGAAACATGATGGTTAAGAGCGGGATTGAGTAAAGGTATCCATGAAAATTCCATACATTCCTGAAGATGCACCTTTCAATGGTGATCAGAAATACTGGCTGGCGGGCTTTCTGGCTGGCCTGCACTCCCGTTTGCTGGTGTTAGAAGACAAACAGCAACCTGCCGCGGGCAACGCCGCCGCTGCAACGACCCAACTGCACATTCTTTATGGTTCGCAGACCGGTAACGCTGAAGCTCTGGCCCAGTCTGCGGCCAAATCGGCCCGTGCTAAAGGCCTGGTGCCTGTCGTTCAGGCGCTGGGCGATGTGGATCTCGACGTGTTTGCCACAATGCGCCACGTGCTGATCGTCACCTCGACCTACGGTGAAGGTGAAATGCCGGACAATGCCCAGTTATTCTGGGACGCCATCTCCGCCAGTACCGCACCGCGTCTGGAGCAGATGCACTTTGCCGTTCTGGCTATCGGCGACACCGGCTATGACGGTTTCTGCCAGGCCGGTAAATTCCTGGATATGCGCCTGGAACAGCTGGGTGCCAAACGTGTTGTTGATCGTATTGACTGCGATATTGATTATGAAGAGCCTTCGCATGCATGGCTGAACAGCACGATGCCACAGTTCGCCAGCAGCGCAGGCAGCAGCGGCACGGTTCTGGAGAGCGCACCGGAAGCCCCGGTCATCCCCGGCAGCAACAAATCCAATCCCTATGCCGCAGCCCTCATCACCAACAAGCGCCTGTCGAGTGAGCAGTCTGCGAAAGACATTCGCCATTTCGAATTTGATCTGACTGACAGCGGTCTGAAGTACGAAGCGGGCGATGCGCTGGGTGTGATCCCGGTGAACGAACCGTCGCTGGTCAGCCTGCTGCTGACACAGCTGAACGCCGATTATCAGACGCCCGTCCCCGGCTTCGACAGAAGTCTTGGCGATCTGCTGACCTACCAGTTTGAAATTTCTGAGCCTTCACGCAAGCTGATTGAGTGGGTTGGACAGAACACCACGAACCAGGAACTGCGTCACGTACTTCAGCACGATGATAAAGATGCCCTGGGTGTCTGGCTGTGGGGCAAAGATACGCTGGACCTGCTGCAACTTGAGCTGACCCGCAGCCTGAGCGTGCCTGAGTTCGTCGCCCTGCTGCGTCCGCTGCAGCACCGTGCCTACTCCATTTCGTCCAGTTCCAAAGCGCATCCTAACCAGGTTCACCTGACGATTGCGGCTGTGCGCTATCACAGTGGCGGCCGCAACCGTAGCGGAGTCTGTTCAACCTACCTGGCCGAGCGCGTGCGTCGTGGCGAAAAGCCGGCGATCTTTATCTCGCCGAATAAATCTTTCCGGGTCCCGGCCAACGGCAATGCGCCCATGATCATGGTCGGCCCGGGTACCGGCATCGCCCCTTTCCGTGCGTTCCTGCAGGAACGTCAGGTGACCGGTGCGCAAGGCAAAAACTGGCTGTTCTTTGGCGATCAGCATCAGGAGCATGACTTCATTTACCGTGAAGAACTGACGGCCTGGCATGAGAGCGGTTTGCTGACGCGTCTCGATCTGGCGTTCTCACGCGACCAGGACAAAAAAGTCTACGTGCAAAACCGTATGCTGGAACAGGGCGCAGAACTGTACGCCTGGTTGCAGGAAGGTGGGTATTTCTACGTCTGTGGTGATGCCTCACGCATGGCGAAAGACGTGGATAATGCACTGTATGAAATCGTACGCCAGTTTGGTGGTCTGTCCAGCGAGCGCGCGGCGGACTACATCGATCAGTTGAAGAAAGAAAAACGCTACCTGCGCGACGTGTACTAATCTCAGCCGCAGAAAGCAAAAATCCGGGTACGCTGTGCGCCCGGATTTTTTTTCGCTCATCATTCTGACGATCAAAAAAATGCCTGTCGGCTGACAGGCATTCTGAGTTATTTCACCACACGCAGTGCAGGACGACCGCCGCGCGGTGGCGGATCGTCATCAGGTGAGTTGTCGTCATCGCTGGCATCGTCAGGGCGATCGCCATCAATCACTGACATGACCGTCTCTTCCTGATTTTCCGGGAATGCCTGGGATGCCCCTTCATAAGCCGGTTCAGGCTCAAACATGGTCCCCGCACCGTTTTCACGCGCATAGATGGCCAGAATGGCCGCCATCGGCACGTTGACCTGGCGCGGCACGCCACCAAAGCGGGCATTAAACGAGACTTCCTCGTTACCCAGCTCAAGATTGCCTACAGCGCGCGGCGCAATGTTGAGGACGATCTGACCGTCCCGGGCATATTCCAGCGGAACCTGAACGCCCGGCAGGTTGATATCGACCACCAGATGCGGCGTCAGCTGGTTATCCAGGAGCCAGTCATAAAAAGCCCGCAGCAAATAGGGGCGACGGGCCGTAAGTTGCGACATTTCCATAAATCAGCCCCGGGCTTGCAGGCGCATTTCACGTTCAGCTTCAGTCAGTGAAGCAAGGAAGGAGTCACGTTCAAATACGCGGTTCATATAGCCTTTCAGCTCTTTTGAGCCCGATCCCAGCAGATCGATGCCCATTGACGGTAAGCGCCACAGCAGCGGTGCCAGGTAGCAGTCAACCAGGCTGAACTCGTCGCTCATAAAGAAAGGTGAACGTCCAAACAGGGGGGCAATCGCCAGTAACTCTTCACGCAGCTGCTTACGCGCCGCTTCGGCTTCCTGACCGCTGCTGTTCTCGACCTTTCTCATCAGGCTGTACCAGTCTTGCTCGATACGGTGCATCATCAAACGGCTTTCGCCACGCGCAACCGGATAAACCGGCATCAAAGGCGGGTGTGGGAAACGCTCATCAAGGTATTCCATGATGATGCGTGATTCATACAGTGTCAGTTCGCGATCCACCAGCGTCGGCACAGTACGGTACGGATTGAGGTCAATCAGATCCTGCGGCAGGTTATCCATTTCGACCTGCTCGATCTCTACGCTGACACCTTTCTCGGCCAGCACAATACGCACCTGATGGCTAAAAATGTCAGTAGGACCAGAAAACAGCGTCATTACCGAACGTTTGTTGGCAGCGACAGCCATAAAAACCTCCCAGTTTGTTCACAAAAAGTTACTGCGAATGGCCAACCACACGGCGACTCACCTGCTCATAGAACTCGCTCGCAATCCGCGCTAACCACTCCCGACTGATGCCAGGCGCATAACGCGCCAGCTTGCGGGCGCAAAGTGGCAGGGAGTTTACCAGATTTTAGGCAGCTTGTGGGCGGGGGAATGCATTTTTGCGGGTAAAATGCGAACAGCATTGTTGTTTTCTGTGACTGCGCCGCCTGGCATGAAAAGCAAAAAACCCGCCGAAGCGGGTTTTTTGTGCCAACTGTGACTGCCGAAGCAGCAACAATTAACGTTTGGAGAACTGAGGACGACGACGTGCTTTACGCAGGCCGACTTTCTTACGTTCAACCTGACGAGCATCGCGAGTAACGAAGCCTGCTTTACGCAGTTCGCCACGCAGTGACTCATCATACTCCATCAGAGCGCGGGTGATACCATGACGGATCGCGCCTGCCTGACCAGAGATACCACCACCTTTAACGGTGATGTACAGGTCCAGTTTGCCAACCATATCAACCAGTTCCAGAGGCTGACGCACGACCATGCGTGCAGTCTCACGACCGAAATACTGCTCCAGAGAGCGTTGGTTGATGACGATGTTACCGCTACCCGGCTTGATGAAGACGCGTGCGGATGAGCTTTTGCGGCGACCAGTGCCGTAGTTTTGAGTTTCAGCCATTGCCTTTAATCCCGATTAAATGTCAAGAACTTGCGGTTGCTGTGCCGCATGGTTGTGCTCGTTACCTGCGTAAACTTTCAGTTTACGGTACATAGCACGACCCAGCGGGCCCTTCGGCAGCATGCCTTTAACCGCGATCTCAATCACGCGCTCAGGACGGCGAGCAATCATCTCTTCAAAGGTCGCCTGTTTGATACCACCGATGTGACCAGTGTGGTGATAGTAAATCTTGTCAGAACGCTTGTTGCCGGTGACAGCAACTTTCTCAGCGTTCAGAACGACGATGTAATCACCTGTATCAACGTGCGGAGTGTATTCCGCTTTATGCTTACCACGCAGACGGCGTGCCAGTTCAGTCGCCAGGCGACCCAAGGTTTTGCCAGTTGCGTCAACAACATACCAGTCACGTTGGACGGTTTCTGGTTTAGCTGTAAAAGTTTTCATCGAAAAGCTTACCCAAATTAAGTTACACGTTGGTGAAATCCCAAACGCTTAAGTAAACGAATGAGGCTCACACGACCATTTTGACCAGCAAGCCACCCCTTCGGATAGCGTTACCGGCGCGCAGAGGATTTGGGAAAAAAATCCAGTGCCGTAACGTGGGGTCGCAAGATTATAGAGAAGTCGATTACAAAAATCGAACTCTATTTTCATTTATTACCCGGAATCTCAGGGTAAATGCGCCAGCCGCAGATACTCTTCGCTCTGCATTTCCTGCAAACGCGACAGGCAGCGCTGGTATTCAAATTTCAGGCGCGTGCCCTGATAAATTTCGAACAGCGAGGTTTCCGCGGCGACGACCAGTTTGACATGGCGCTCGTAAAACTCATCCACCAGCGCCAGAAAACGCCGCGCCTGATCTTCCGTTTTATAAATCATGACCGGCACATCAAACAGCAGCACGCTGTGAAAGCGGCGCGACAGTTCGATGTAATCGTGCTGGCTGCGCCCTTCCCCACACAGGGTTTTGAAGTCGATTGCCACCACGCCTTCACTGACACCCAGCGTGGGCATTTTGCGATGGTTGATCTCCAGCACCGGTGCGCTGTCGCGTTTTTCCCCTGACAGCGCCTGGAACATGCGATCCATATCGGCGTAGGTTTCTGGCCCTAAAGGAGACTTCCACAGATGCGCCGACGTCAGCGTGCGCAGACGGTAATCAATGCCCGCATCAACGTTCATGACGTCACAATGTTGCTTGATCTGCTCAATGGCCGGCAGGAAACGCGCGCGCTGTAAACCGTTTTTATAGAGGTTATCGGGCGGAATATTCGAGGTGGCGACCAGGCTGATGCCCCGTTCGAACAACGCTTCCATTAACGTGCCCAGCAACATGGCATCCGTAATATCGGACACAAAAAATTCGTCAAAGCACAAAATATCGGTTTCGGCTTTGAAGCGATCGGCGATGATCAGCAGCGGATCGCTGTGCCCCTGCAGTTCGGTCAGCTCTTCGTGCACGCGCAGCATAAAGCGGTGAAAGTGTAAGCGCAGCTTGCGGTTGCCAGGAATAGACTGAAAAAACAGATCCATGACCCAGGTTTTCCCGCGCCCCACGCCGCCCCACATATACAAGCCACGTACCGGCGTTTTGACCTGGGATTTCTCTTTACCCATCAGCTTCGACAGACGACCAAACAACCCCTGCGAGGCAGGTTCAGTCGTCTGCTGGCGGGCGATGAGCCCTTGCTGGATAGCATCTAAGCGGGTGATCGCTTCACGTTGTACATCGTCGGGCTTAAAATCGCCCTGCGATAGCGCCTGCTCATAGCGGGCAAGCGGAGATGAGGTTTGCATGGTTCGCTCAGTGTCCCTGAATGTTGTCTTATTCACACATCGTTTGTCGAAAAAAAGGCCGCTCTACACTAAGGCATGGCGCTCCAGAGTTCCACATCCATAAGATTAACGGGTATAGTGACTATTATTAAGTGGTGCAACGCCCTACGGAACAACGGAAATAACACGGGAGTCATTATGACCTGGGAATACGGGCTAATTGGTTTAGTGGTAGGTATCATTGTCGGCGCAGTAGCTATGCGTTTTGGCAACAGGAAACTGCGCGAGCAGCGCAGCATGCAGTATGAGCTGGATAAAACGAAAGCCGAACTGGCTGATTATCGTGAAGAGCTGACCAACCACTTTGCGCAAAGCGCCGAGCTGCTTGACAACATGGCACGCGATTACCGTCAGCTTTACCAGCATATGGCGAAAGGATCTAATGACCTGCTGCCAAACATGCCTGGCGACAAAAATCCCTTTGCCTGGCAACTGACCGAAGCGGAAGCCGATAACGATCAGGCACCGGTTCAGATGCCACGCGATTACTCAGAAGGCGCTTCCGGTTTACTGCGCGGTGAACGCGCCGTGCGCGACTAAGCGTATCGGGCACAGCCACGCTGTGCCCGCTGTTTTTGCGAACCCCGGCCGCAAACGGCTGTCTCACTGATTTATTCCCCCCACTTTTTGCAGCGAGAGCGTTGTAGCAATGAAAAAACAAGCACGACTGTTAAGCGCGTTAGCCTTGAGTATTGGAATGAGTCTTGCCGCTGCGCCCGGCGCAATGGCGACGCTACCTGCACAGATTCAGGGGCAGCCACTGCCCAGCCTGGCACCGATGCTGGAAAAAGTGTTACCTGCCGTGGTCAGTGTCCATGTTGAAGGCACGCAGTCTGATTCACAGGCCCAGGATATTCCTGAACCCTTAAAGCGTTTCTTTGGCCAACTGCCTGGCGGCGGTCAGTCTCAGCCGCAACCGTTTGAAGGACTGGGTTCCGGCGTCATTATCGACGCCGCGAAGGGCTACGTGTTAACGAACAACCACGTGGTCAACGGCGCCGATAAAATCAATGTCCAGTTGGGCGACGGCAGTGAATATGACGCCAAACTCATCGGTCACGATGAACAAACGGATATTGCCCTGATTCAGATCCAGGGCGCTAAGAACCTGACGCAGATTAAAGTCGCGGATTCCGACCAACTTAAGGTGGGCGATTTTGCCGTCGCTATTGGTAATCCCTTTGGGCTGGGCCAGACGGCTACGTCCGGGATTATTTCGGCACTGGGCCGCAGCGGACTGAATCTTGAGGGGCTGGAGAACTTTATCCAGACGGATGCCGCCATCAACCGCGGTAACTCCGGCGGTGCGCTGGTGAATTTAAACGGCGAACTGATTGGTATTAACACCGCCATCCTCGCCTCCAGCGGCGGTAATATCGGCATTGGCTTTGCGATTCCAAGCGATATGGCAATCAACCTGGCCGATCAGTTGATTAAGTATGGCGAAGTCAAACGCGGTCAGCTTGGCATTAAAGGCACGGAAATGACTGCGGATATGGCCAAGGCGTTTAACGTCGATGCCCAGCGCGGTGCTTTCGTGTCTGAAGTTCTGCCGCAGTCGGCGGCACAGAAAGCCGGTATTAAGTCGGGAGATATCATTGTTTCTGTGAATGATAAACCCATTACCAGTTTTGCTGAGTTGCGCGTAAAAATCGGCACCACGGCACCCGGCGAGAAAGTGAAGCTGGGCCTGCTGCGTGAAGGCAAACCCGTCAGCGTTGAGGTCACTCTTGAGCAGAGTGCTCAGACAACCGCCAACGCACAACTGCTGTCACCGGCTCTTCAGGGTGCCACGCTGAGCGATGGTCAGACGAAAACCGGTGATAAAGGCGTGAAGATTGACGGCATCGAAAAAGGCACGCCGGCTGAACAAGTGGGCCTGCAAAAAGATGATGTGATCATTGGCGTTAACCGCACGCGCGTTCAGAATATTGCCGAAATGCGCAAAGTGCTGGAAGCCAAACCACCAGTGCTGGCGCTGAATGTCGTGCGCGGTCAGGAAAGCATCTATCTGTTATTGAGATAAACCACGCATAATGGCGGACACAAGCACGTGTGTGTCCGCCTCGCGCATGGTATTCTCCCCAACGTTCTCCCCTGACGTGATTTAACACCATGTTTCTTAAACTTTTGCGTTCAGTGGTGTTGGGACTGATTGTTGCGGGCATCTTGCTCGCAGCGTTGCCCGCACTGCGTTTGGGCGGTGCTGCCCTCTATAGTCAAAATGACAGTAACGATGAAACGCCCTTTGGCTTCAATCAAGGGGTGCGCCGCGCTGTGCCTGCCGTGGTCAACGTTTATAACCGCAGTACGCAAGGGAACAATAACCGTGGTATCACCACGCTGGGTTCCGGCGTGATCATGAATGCCAAAGGCTATATTCTGACCAACAAGCACGTCATTAATAATGCCGATCAAATCATCGTCGCCCTGCAGGATGGCCGCTTCTTCGAGGCGACGCTGGTTGGGTCGGATGCGATGACCGATTTAGCGGTGCTGAAAATCACCGCGCCGAATCTGCCGGTGATCCCCATTAATCCCAAACGTGTCGCACACATTGGCGATGTCGTGATGGCCATTGGTAACCCCTATAACCTTGGGCAAACGGTCACGCAGGGCATTATCAGCGCAACGGGTCGGGTCGGGCTGAGCTCGTCAGGCCGCCAGAATTTCCTGCAGACCGATGCCTCCATTAACCAGGGCAACTCCGGTGGCGCGTTAATCAATTCGCTGGGCGAGCTGATGGGAATTAACACCCTGACCTTCGACAAAAGCAGCGACGGTGAAACGCCCGAGGGAATCGGTTTTGCCATTCCCACCGCACTCGCGTCGAAAATCATGGATAAGCTGATTCGCGATGGCCGGGTTATACGTGGCTACATCGGTATCACAGGGCGCGAAGTGCCCCCGCTGCACGGTCAGGGAAACAGTCTGGACAGAGTTCAGGGGATTATCGTCAGCGTCGTTACGCCCGGCGGTCCGGCGGATAAAGCCGGTATTGAGCCTAACGATGTGTTGCTGAGCGTAAACGGAAAACCGGCTATATCGGCACAGGAAACCATGGACCAGGTTGCCGAAATCCGTCCCGGCTCAGTGATTGATGTCCAGGTGCTGCGTAATGATAAGAAGCTGACCCTGCCGGTGACGATTCAGGAGTTTCCGGACAACAGTCAGTAGGCAAAACATTTTGACGGGAACGCCCGTCCCACGGAAAAAAACAGACAAGGCCGCGCGTTGCGCGGCCTTGTCTGTTTCTGGCTCAGGTCAGTAGGCTTCTCAGCGTAAGCTGGCGCGAAGCCTTGACTAGCAGCGGTCTACCGGAAAGGCGATAACCTCACTCAGCGAGTCGGCCTTCAGTGCCAGCATAATCAACCGATCTATGCCCAGCGCTACGCCTGAACAGGCTGGTATGCCATGTTCCAGCGCCGCCAGCAGGTAATGATCAATCGGGTGCTGCGGCAGCCCGCGTGCTGCACGGCGGCGATTATCCTGTTCAAAACGCTGACGCTGTTCACGGCTGTCCGTCAGTTCACGGAAGCCGTTCGCCAGTTCAATGCCCTTGTAATAAACCTCAAAGCGTTCGGCAACGCGATGGTCTTCTGTGCTGATCTCCGCCAGTGCCGCCTGGCTGGCCGGAAAGTGATAGACAAAACAGGGCTTATCCTGACCAATTTTGGGTTCCACGCCCAACATAAACAGCAGCATCAGCAAGGTATCGCGATCCTCTTCCCGATTCGCCAGCTCGCCCTCACCCAGCTTTTCTGCGGCCTCCCGCAATTGCGTTTTATCTGCAGAAAGCGGGTCCAGATCAAGATGACGAATAAACGCCTGCTGATATGAGAGGGATTCCGCGCTGTCGCACTCCAGCACCTGCTGAAGCAAATCGTCCACTTCGTTCATCAGCCGGTACATATCATAATGGGGGCGATACCACTCCAGCATGGTGAATTCAGGATTGTGGTGCCGTCCGGCCTCTTCATTGCGGAAACAACGTCCCATCTGATAAATCGGCCCGCTACCGGCTGCCAGCAGGCGTTTCATATGGTATTCCGGGCTGGTCATCAGCCAGAGGTCGCATCCGTCGGACATGCCGGGGCCGACAAACCGCGTCTGGAAAGGCACCAGATGGATATCGGTGACGGTCGCCTGACTCATGGCTGGCGTATCCACTTCCAGTACGCCACGATCGGCAAAGAAACGACGCACTTCAGCCACAATGCCTGCGCGTTTAATTAAATTGGCAATGGACGCGCCCGGTTGCCAGCTTGCCGTTTCACTCATGGTGATGACTCCTGATACAAATAAGGGTGGGAAGTCTACTCGCAATGGCGGTGCCAGACAATCATGGCGCAAAACTGTCCAATAAACTGGCCGGGTTCTATAATTAACAGGTTAAATAACAAAGGAATCTTTTTATGTCTCCATGGAAAACACTGGTCGCCAGCCTGAGTACCTTCTTGTCCGTTGCCTGCTCAACCACACCGCCGAAGAATGTTACCGTCGTTGAACACTTCGACAGTGAGCGTTATCTCGGTCAATGGTATGAGATTGCCCGGCTGAATCACGGCTTTGAACGCGGTCTTGAACAGGTGACGGCAAACTACAGTCCTCGGGAAGATGGCGGCCTTAAGGTGGTTAACCGCGGCTATAACTCGAAAAAGCAGCGCTGGCAGGAGAGCGTGGGCAAAGCTTACTTTACCGGCGACAAACAGCGCGCCGCGCTCAAAGTTTCTTTCTTTGGCCCCTTTTACGGTGGCTATAACGTTATCGCGCTGGATCCCGACTACCGCTATGCGCTGGTCTGCGGACCTAACCGCCACTATTTATGGATTCTGTCCCGCACGCCGCAGCTGGACAACGACGTGAAGCAAAAGCTGGTACAGCAGGCACGTCAGGCCGGTTTCCCGGTAGATGAGTTGATTTGGGTAAAACAGGGATAGAAGAGAAAATAAAGCCGGTACGAAAGACGTTCGTACCGGTTTTTGGAGCTTACTGCGCGCTACGTTGAATCGCCTGACCGCCTGCTTCAACGTCTTCGCCAACGCCACGCGTGGTATTACAGCCTGACAACAATGCTGATAACATCACCACAGAAAAAATCGCAACAATACTTTTCTTTAACATAAGCCAGTTCCTTTTTTACGTTGCATTAAAAGTACAGCTTTTAAAGCATAGACCGATTACGCCACGCTGCGAGCCTAACCCGCTGAAAAAAGGAAATTCTGCCGTGTTACTTCGCGGCGCGAGAAATAGCCCCACCCAGGTGAGAGACATCCTCGCCAAAACCGTGAAAGGTATTACAGGCGCTCAGTCCAGAAGAGACCAGCAACGCCAGCGCGATAAGTTTTGCCAGTTTTTTCATTGTTGAAACTCACATAAAAAAGGCGCATCACAGGATGCGCCTCTCAGGATTATTTTACGCGTGAAACGTATTCGCCAGAGCGGGTGTCCACTTTCACCACCTCGCCAATCTGAACGAATAAAGGCACTTTAATGACGGCGCCGGTAGACAGCGTGGCAGGCTTGCCGCCTGTACCCGCGGTATCGCCTTTCAGGCCTGGGTCAGTTTCAATCACTTCCGCTTCGATAAAGTTCGGTGGCTGAACTGCAATCGGTTTATCGTTCCACAAGGTTACGATACACTCCGCATTGTCCTGCAACCACTTCTGTACTTCATCCAGCACTTTAGCTTCAACCTGGTACTGCTCAAAGCTTTCCGGGTGCATGAAGTAGTAGAAATCGCCGTCGTTGTAAGAGTACTGCAGCGTCATATCCTTCACGTCTGCGCCTTCGGCAGAATCGGTTGATTTGAAGGTTTTCTCAACGCGTGAACCAGTCAGCAGACGACGCATTTTTACACGTGCAAACGCCTGACCTTTACCCGGCTTAACAAACTCGCTTGATTCGATGGCATAAGGTTCGCCTTCGAACATGATTTTAAGACCGGTACGGAAATCGTTGCTAAGATAAGTCGCCATAAAGGCCCTCTGTAGATATTAACTGGTAATAGCCAAAAAAATGGCACACATTGTAACCCTAAATTCCCCTTCCAGAGAAGATTGGTTGCAGCAACTTGCTGATGTTGTCACTGATCCTCATGAATTACTGCAACTTTTAGCGCTCGATCATCTTCCGGATCTGGCTGCTGGCAGCGATGCACGTCGGCTTTTTGCCCTGCGCGTGCCGCGCGCATTTATCCAGCGGATGAAAAAAGGCGATGCGCAGGATCCCCTTTTGCTTCAGGTATTGACCAGCCGCCAGGAATTCATTGAAGCGCCAGGTTATAGCACCGATCCGTTAGATGAGCAAAACAGCGTGGTGCCGGGATTACTGCACAAATACCAAAACCGGGCCCTGCTGCTGGTCAAAGGTGGCTGCGCCGTGAATTGCCGTTACTGCTTCCGCCGTCATTTTCCTTATCAGGATAATCAGGGCAATAAGCGTAACTGGCAGGCAGCGCTTGATTATATTGCCGATCACCCTGAACTGGATGAGATCATCTTTTCTGGCGGCGATCCGTTAATGGCGAAAGATCATGAACTCGCCTGGCTGATTGAGGCGCTGGCTGCCATTCCCCATCTGAAACGGTTACGCATTCACAGCCGACTGCCGGTGGTGATCCCTGCGCGCATTACGCAGGCGCTCTGTCAGACGCTGGCGGAAACGCGCCTGCAGGTTCTGATGGTCACCCACATCAATCATGCCAACGAGATCGATGACGCCCTCTGCGACGCCATGACGCGCCTTAAGCGCGCTGGCGTAACGCTACTCAATCAGAGCGTGTTACTGCGCGGCGTGAACGATCGGGCGCAATGCCTTGCGGCATTGAGCAACGCACTGTTTGATGCGGGCATTCTGCCCTACTACCTGCACGTACTGGATAAAGTGCAGGGCGCGGCGCATTTCTATGTTTCGGATCAGGACGCGCGTGCCCTGATGCGCGATCTGCTGCCTTTGGTCTCCGGTTATCTGGTACCGAAGCTGGCGCGCGAAATCGGGGGTGAGCCCAGTAAAACCCCCCTGGATCTGCAACTTCGGCAGGAATAATCCGGCCCCGACAAGCCGTGTTTCGGCACTGAAGCAAAGCCTCGCGGAACGGTTGCACTTCAAGCAAATACAGCCTCTTACATTTCATCCACGCATAAAAAAACGACCGGCACGCGGGCCGGTCGTCTCAGAAATCTTGCCAGTTCATTGCCCGATCAGTTAGGGCACTTATAAACCTGGCCGGTCATTTTACTGTCGAGTGGTGCAAACGCTGAAAGCAGGTTTTGTGTCGGGCTGGTCGCACCGTAAATCACGTTACCGCCCATTTCTGCTGCACGGTTACGCAGATCGTTAGCCGCACCACGCAGTGCGCTGGTTTCACCACCGGCTCCGCTTAACCAGTTACTTTGTGAGCCGGTCAGGGTGCCCAGAAGCTGACACTGTTTGCCAGGCTGCTGATCGGTAAAGGTGACGCGCTGACCTGCAGAAGAGAGTTCGGTTGAGCTGCTGCAGCCCGCAAGCAATAACGCGCCAGCCGTCAGACCGAGCAAGAGGTTAATCCGCATTATAATCCCCATTTATTATCATCAGAGTCGGATGGCAGCGTAGCAGAAAAACACGCATTTTTTCTGCACATTCATTGCCCTAATCCGTGCCAACGTAACCGTTGCGCCACTACTTATACCTTTTCCTCAGCAAAAGAAAAACCCCCGACCGTTTCCGATCGGGGGTTCCTGTGACGCAAGGGTCAGGGGGCAATTACATCATGCCGCCCATTCCGCCCATGCCACCCATACCGCCAGCGCCTGCACCTAAATCTGGCGCATCGCTTTTCGGCAGGTCAGTGACCATACATTCGGTGGTGATCATCAGGCCAGCAACCGACGCCGCGTACTGCAGTGCAGAACGGGTCACTTTGGTTGGGTCCAGAATACCGAAGTCGATCATGTTGCCGTATTCTTCAGTCTGCGCGTTGTAACCGTAGTTACCGTCGCCCGCTTTCACGTTGTTGGCAACAACAGAAGGCTCTTCACCGGCGTTAGAAACGATTTGACGCAGCGGAGCTTCCATTGCGCGCAGCGCAACTTTGATACCCACGTTCTGGTCTTCATTCTGGCCACGCAGTTCTGACAGCTGTGCTGCCACACGAACCAGCGCCACACCACCACCAGCAACCACGCCTTCCTCAACCGCAGCACGGGTTGCGTGCAGGGCATCTTCAACGCGCGCTTTCTTCTCTTTCATTTCAACTTCAGTCGCTGCGCCTACTTTCAGTACGGCTACGCCGCCTGCCAGTTTAGCCACACGCTCCTGCAGTTTTTCTTTGTCGTAGTCAGAGGTCGCTTCTTCGATCTGCTGACGAATCTGGGTAACGCGGCCCTGGATGGTGCTTTCTTCACCCACGCCATCGATGATAGTGGTGGTGTCTTTGTTGATAACCACACGCTTCGCCTGACCCAGATCTTCCAGCGCAGCTTTTTCCAGCTCCATGCCGATCTCTTCAGAGATAACGGTACCGCCAGTCAGGATAGCGATATCCTGCAGCATCGCTTTACGACGATCGCCGAAGCCAGGTGCTTTAACCGCAGCCACTTTCACGATACCACGCATGGTGTTCACCACCAGGGTAGCCAGCGCTTCGCCTTCTACGTCTTCCGCGATGATCAGCAGCGGTTTGCCTGCTTTCGCAACGGCTTCCAGCACTGGCAGCATTTCGCGAATGTTAGAAATTTTCTTGTCAGCCAGCAGGATGAACGGGGATTCCAGTTCTACTGCGCCTGTTTCTGGCTTGTTGATGAAGTACGGAGACAGGTAACCGCGGTCGAACTGCATACCTTCAACCACGTCCAGCTCGTCTTGCAGACCGGTGCCTTCTTCAACGGTGATAACGCCTTCTTTACCCACTTTTTCCATCGCCTGCGCGATCAGGGTACCGACGGTTTCATCAGAGTTTGCAGAGATGGTACCCACCTGCGCAATCGCTTTAGAGTCTGAGCAAGGCACAGACAGTTTTTTCAGTTCTTCAACTGCAGCAACAACCGCCTGGTCGATACCGCGCTTCAGATCCATCGGGTTCATGCCCGCCGCAACGGCCTTCAGGCCTTCGGTGATGATGGACTGCGCCAGTACGGTTGCCGTGGTGGTACCGTCGCCCGCCGCATCGTTGGCTTTAGAGGCAACTTCTTTCACCATCTGCGCACCCATGTTTTCGAACTTGTCTTCCAGCTCGATTTCACGCGCAACAGAAACACCATCTTTCGTGATGGTCGGTGCACCAAAAGATTTATCCAGAACTACGTTACGGCCTTTAGGACCCAGGGTAACTTTTACTGCATCTGCCAGTACGTTTACGCCACGCAACATTTTTACGCGTGCGTCATTACCGAATTTTACGTCTTTAGCTGCCATTTCAAATTTCCCTTAAATTCGTTTCGTTCAGTGAATTACGCGTAAAACTTACGCTTCAACAATCGCCAGAATGTCGCTTTCAGAGATGATCAGGACTTCTTCATTGTCGATTTTCTCAGTTTTGGCACCGTAGCCTTCGCTGAAAATCACAACGTCACCCACTTTCACATCCAGCGGCTTCACTTCGCCACTTTCAAGAATACGGCCTTTACCCACAGCCAGCACTTTACCGCGCGTGGATTTGCCTGCAGCAGAACCGGTCAGCACGATGCCACCCGCTGACTTAGCTTCCACTTCTTTACGCTTCACGATTACGCGATCGTGTAATGGACGAATTTTCATTTGATAGCTCTCCTTTGAGAAGTCCAATCATTCATTTTTGGGTTGAATACCGGGCTGTGTGGCTTCCGGCCTCGTGACCAGAGAGATAGGGCCGCGCTTTCCCTCTTTCAAGGGGGGAACCTACAAATTTTTTTTGCCTGATGATGCGACTGATGACTTTTTGAACAAAGGTGGCAAACGGGCGGGCGAACAAACAAAAAGCGCGACCCGACGTCGCGCAGGGTGGGAATTAACGATCCTTAGGATCGTCATGGTGTTCAAGACGATCGGTATCTTTACGTTCGTACTCGCCATCCATGGTATAGCCACTGTCCGGGCCCGCTCCCGGCCCGCGCCAGACGCGCAAATGCGGCATCAGCTTCAGCGTGAGGTGCTTTTGCACCGGTGGCAGCAGCAGAAGCAGCCCCAGCATATCGGTAAAGAAACCAGGCAGCAGCAGCAGGAAACCGGCAATGATCAGCGAAACGCTTTTGATCATCTCCTGTGCCGGGCTTTCATTACGTGCCAGCTTCTCCTGCATCAGCATAAAGTTTTTCATGCCCTGATTTTTGACTAAAGACACGCCAATGCAGGAGGTGAAAACCACCAGCAGCATGGTGAGCAGCACGCCCAGGACGTGTGCAACCTGAATGAAAAGTGAGATCTCAATCCAGGCCAGTACGAAAAAGATCACTAACGGTAACCAGCGCACCGGATTCTCCTGTGAGTCAGGCTGCCCGGTCGTTAACCCGACAGCGTGGAATATGAATGTGAAAAAGGTAAAAAACAGAGATGGTTATTCTGATCGTCAATTTCAACCGCACCCGGCAAATTTTTGCTTACGGGTTATTTTTGTGAGCGATTTCACATATTGTTAACGTAACGCGGCCAGACAGGTGAACTCTGTTCGCGCTTTGCGTCTCTGTCAGAATAGGATCGTGCTCACCTGCCTGAATACGGATAAAATAGCGGTTCTGGCGCTTCCCCACAAAACAAACACATCATCTGCGATGGTTAGCAGTGACAACAAGAAGGTTATCATGGCGAACAACATTCGTATCGAAGAAGACCTGTTAGGCATGCGTGAAGTTCCGGCGGATGCTTACTATGGCGTTCATACTTTGCGTGCGATTGAAAACTTTTACATCAGCAACAGCAAAATCAGTGACATTCCTGAGTTTGTTCGCGGCATGGTGATGGTGAAAAAAGCCGCGGCGATGGCAAACAAAGAGCTACAAACCTTACCGCGTGATATCGCCAACACCATTATTCAGGCCTGCGATGAAGTGCTGAACAACGGTCGCTGCATGGATCAGTTTCCGGTTGATGTTTATCAGGGCGGCGCAGGCACCTCGGTGAATATGAATACCAATGAGGTACTGGCGAATATTGGTCTGGAACTGATGGGGCATCAAAAAGGCGAATATCAGTATCTGAACCCGAACGACCACGTGAATAAATGCCAGTCCACTAACGATGCCTATCCGACGGGTTTTCGTATTGCCGTTTACAGCTCACTGCTGAAACTGCTCGACGGTATCAGTCAGTTAGCGGACGGGTTTCAGCGTAAAGCCGATGAATTCCAGACCATTTTAAAAATGGGCCGTACCCAGCTACAGGATGCGGTGCCGATGACGCTGGGCCAGGAGTTCCATGCCTACAGCGTTCTGCTGAATGAAGAGACGAAAAGCATTTTGCGCACTGGCGAACTGCTGCTGGAAGTGAACCTGGGCGCAACCGCTATCGGTACGCGCCTGAACACGCCGGACGGTTACCAGCAGCTGGCGGTGCAGAAACTGGCGGAAGTCAGCAACCTCGCGGTAGTGCCCGCCGAAGACCTGATCGAAGCCACTTCAGACTGCGGCGCCTATGTCATGGTGCATTCATCACTCAAACGCCTGGCTGTCAAACTGTCGAAGATCTGTAATGACCTGCGCCTGCTTTCTTCCGGTCCACGCGCGGGCCTGAACGAGATTAACCTGCCGGAGCTGCAAGCCGGTTCCTCCATCATGCCTGCCAAAGTGAATCCGGTGGTGCCTGAAGTCGTTAATCAGGTGTGCTTTAAGGTGATTGGTAACGATACGACGGTCACGATGGCGTCGGAAGCCGGCCAGCTTCAGCTCAACGTCATGGAGCCGGTCATCGGTCAGGCGCTGTTTGAATCGATCAGCATTCTGACCAACGCCTGCTATAACCTGCTGGAAAAATGCGTCAACGGTATCACGGCGAACAAAGCGGTCTGCGAAGCCTACGTGTTTAACTCCATTGGGATTGTGACCTATCTGAACCCCTATATCGGCCACCACAATGGTGACATCGTCGGTAAAATTTGCGCCGAAACCGGCAAAAGCGTGCGCGAGGTGGTGCTGGAGCGCGGCCTGCTGACCGAAAGCGAGCTGGATGATATTTTCTCTGTGCAAAACCTGATGTATCCGGTTTACAAGGCGAAACGCTATACCGATGAAAACGAACAGTAAGGCGTAATTGCGCTTACTGGTGTAAAAGGCACATCGTAATCAAAACGATGTGCCTTTTTGTTTGTTAAAAGGATGGGTTTGCTTTTCGGCTCATCATCATTTCGGGAGTGGCACATGTTCCTGGTTGAACTGTTTATCGTGGTACTGGCGATCTGGCTGGGCGCGCGTCTTGGCGGGATCGGGATTGGCTTTGCGGGCGGCATGGGCGTGCTCATCCTGACGCTTGGCTTTGGTATGAAACCAGGTGCCATTCCGTTTGATGTGATTGAAATCATCATGGCGGTCATCGCGGCGATTGCGGCCATGCAGGTTGCTGGCGGCATGGACTACCTGGTCAGCCTTGCCGAACGCCTGCTGCGTCGTCATCCCCGTTATGTCACCTTTCTTGCCCCGCTGGTCACCTATGTGATGACGCTGCTGGCGGGCACCGGTCATACCGCCTTCTCTACCCTGCCGGTCATCGCCGAGGTGGCGAAAGAGCAAGGCGTGCGTCCTTCTCGTCCGCTGTCGATGGCGGTTGTCGCATCTCAGGTTGCCATTACCGCCTCGCCAATCTCGGCGGCGGTCGTCTTCTTTGCCACGCTGCTCGAACCGCGCGGCGTAAGCTATATCATGCTGCTGGCCATAGCCATTCCGGCTACCATGGTTGGGCTGTTTCTTGCCGCGCTGGTCACTAACTTCCTGGGAAAAGAGCTGAAAGATGACGCCGTTTATCAGGCTCGCCTGGCGAAAGGCGACGTGGCCCTGCGTGGGGAAACCGTCTATCACGCCAGACCTGGCGCCAGAAAGTCTGTCCTGCTGTTCCTGGTCGGGATTGCTGCCGTGGTGATCTATGCGACCATTACCAGCGAAAGCGTAAACCTGATCGTCAATCCGCCCCTGCCGCGCAACGAAGCGATTGTGGTATTTATGCTCACTATTGCCACGTTGATTAGTCTGACCTGTAATATTGACAGCGGCGCGATTCTGAGCGCCAGTACGTTTAAATCCGGTATGAGTGCCTGCGTCTGCGTCATGGGCGTAGCCTGGCTCGGCGATACCTTCGTCAAAGCCCATCTGGCGGATATCCAGATGCTGGCGGGGGATACCTTAAAGACCTATCCGTGGATGCTGGCGCTGGTATTGTTCTTTTCTTCGATGCTGCTCTATTCTCAGGCAGCAACCGCGAAAGCCCTGCTGCCTGCGGCGTTAGCCCTTGGCGTCACCCCTTTGACAGCTATCGCTTCTTTTGCTGCCGTGTCAGCGCTGTTTGTGTTACCGACCTATCCCACACTGTTAGCCGCCGTTGAGATGGATGACACTGGCTCGACCCGAATCGGTAAGTTCGTGTTCAACCATGCCTTTATCATTCCCGGCGTGCTGGCCATCACCCTGTCTGTCGTGTTCGGCTTTATTTTTGGTGGGCTGCTGCTGTAGTCCCGGCCGCACAGTGAACGTGCTATCATCGACGCGATTTTCAACAGGAGCCTCATGATGAATGCCGTTGTCATCCTCTGCACCGCCCCTGACCAGGCGTGCGCGCAGCAGCTTGCCACCCAGGCGCTGAAGGCCAGACTGGCCGCCTGTGTCACCCTTTTACCGGGTGCCACCTCGTACTACGTCTGGCAGGGCCAGTTGGAGCAGGCCAGCGAAGTTCAGATGTTACTCAAATGCGATACAGCTCATCAGCAGGCATTGCTCGATCTGCTTAAGCGCTCACATCCTTATGACGTACCAGAACTGCTGGTGCTTCCGGTTCAACATGGAGACAGTGAATACTTGTCATGGCTGCACGCATCGCTCGCTTAATTACCCTGATACTGGCCCTGTTTATCTGCCTGCAGGCGCAGGCTGACCTGTTTGCCCCCAAAACCACCAGCCGCTTTTTGCCCGTCGACCAGGCTTTTGCTTTTGATTTCGACCAACAGGGCGCACAGCTCAATCTGCACTGGAAGGTTAAAGACGGCTACTATCTCTACCGCCAGCAAATCAGGGTCGTCGCCAACAATGCGCGTATCGCGCCTGTGGCCTTGCCAGCGGGTCAGCCACACGAAGATGAATTTTTTGGTAAGAGCGAGATTTATCCGCAGAACCTGAACGTGCCCGTCACGCTGCAACAGGCCGCCAGGGGCAGTACGCTGAGCGTGACGTATCAGGGCTGTGCTGCCGCTGGCTTCTGTTATCCACCTGAAACGCGCAGCATTCCACTCACGCCCGTTGTCGCCAGCGCGGATGCAGACTCAGGGGAGCGCCCGCCCGCCACCGCCAGCCCGCTCCCCTTTTCGCCATTGTGGGCGTTGCTGATTGGTATCGGTGTGGCATTTACGCCCTGCGTCTTACCGATGTATCCCCTGATTTCGGGCATTATTCTTGGCGGTAAGCGTAACAACTCGCTGGGTCGCCTGTTCGCGCTGGCCCTGGTTTATGTGCAAGGAATGGCGCTTACCTATACCTTGCTCGGCGTGACAGTCGCCGCGGCTGGCCTGCGTTTTCAGGCGGCCTTACAGCATCCCTATGTCCTGATCGGTTTATCCGTGCTGTTTGTAGTGCTGGCCATGTCGATGTTTGGCCTGTTTTCGCTACAGTTACCCGCCAGCGTACAAACCCGTCTGACGCTGTGGAGCAACCGTCAGCAGGGCGGCTCACTGCCCGGCGTTTTCCTGATGGGCGCGCTGGCAGGTTTAATTTGTTCCCCCTGCACCACCGCGCCGCTCAGTGCCATCCTGCTCTATATCGCACAGAGCGGTAACCTGCTGGCGGGCGCCGGTACATTGTGGCTGTATGCCATCGGTATGGGCTTACCGCTGATTGCCGTGACGCTGTTCGGTAGCCGCTTCCTGCCTAAAAGCGGCCCCTGGATGCAGACCGTCAAGGAAGGGTTTGGGTTCGTTATTCTCGCGCTGCCGGTTTTCCTGCTGGAACGGGTGCTGGGTGAGCTGTGGGGCGAGCGCTTATGGAGCCTGCTGGGCGTCGCCTTTTTTGCCTGGGCCTTCAGTGTCAGCCTGCGCGCCAGCGGCGGCAAATGGCGCATCGTGCAAATGCTCATGCTGATCGCCGCCCTGATCAGCGCTCGCCCTTTGCAGGACTGGGCGTTTGGCAATGACGCGCCACAGCAAACTGTCGCGCACCTTCCCTTTCAGTCTGTTCAAACGGTTAGCCAGTTAGATCAGGCGCTGCAACACACACAGGGCCGCATGACGATGGTGGATTTGTACGCGGACTGGTGCGTGGCCTGTAAAGAGTTTGAGAAGTACACCTTTAGCGACAGTGCGGTACGTGCCAGTCTTAAGGATGTCCAGCTGTTACAGGCTAATGTCACAGCCAACACGGCCACCGATAATGCGCTGTTGCAGCATCTTCACGTGCTGGGGCTGCCCACGATTTTATTCTTTGATGCTCAGGGAAAAGAAATTCCCGATTCACGTATCACCGGTTTCCTGAAGCCAAAGGATTTTGACGAACATTTGCAGAAACTGCGTGAGTAAACAACACTGGAACCTGGACACAGCCCGTTGACCTGAACGGGCCTGCATCGCAGAGGAGAACGGTTTGCAACGTGAACAGATACTTGACCATGCATTAAACGTGCTTGAACAAAATGGCTTAGCGTCCACCTCGTCGCTGAAAATCCTGGCCGAAGAGATGCGACTCAGCGAGCAGCAACTTGAGCAGTTCTGGGCTGACCGCGACGCACTGCTCTACGACGCATTGCAGTTTCATGCCCAGCAAATCGACAACTGGCGACAAGAGGTATTACAAAACAGCGCACTGCGACCCGAACAGAAGTTAATGGCGCGCTACGAAGGGTTAAATGAGCATGTCACCAAGGGACGCTTTCCCGGCTGCCTGTTTATCGCCGCCTGCAGCTTCTATCCGCATCCCGATCAACCCATTCATCAACTGGCAGAAAAACAGAAGCGCGCCTCCTGGGAATTTACCCACACTATTTTAAATGCGCTGGGTCTGGATAACCCGAGTATGGTGGCTGATCAAATGGAGCTGGTGCTGGAAGGCTGCTTAAGCAAGCTGCTGATCAAGCGCAATGTGCAGGATGTGGATGTCGCTAAACGTCTGGCGGAAGATATATTAAGCATTGCCCTGTGCCGTAAAAATGGCGCACTGGCGTGAGTTTCAACGCCTTTGACTGAAATTCAGGCAATCAGTCACATTTTGCAGGGTTTTTTCATGAAAGCCGTTGACGGCCTGCGGCCTTTACGGTTTAATGCGCCCCGTTGCCCGAATAGCTCAGTCGGTAGAGCAGGGGATTGAAAATCCCCGTGTCCCTGGTTCGATTCCGGGTTCGGGCACCACTCTTCAGAGCCTGTTCGTTAAGAGTTGAGATCCTTAACGGGCAAGACAGAGGGTCCCCTTCAGCCAAAAGTTGGTAAATATGCCTTACCGAACCTTTGTTGAACACGGGACTTTAAAGTCCGGAGGATGTTCCACCATCCTCTGGACTTCTCACATCCATTAAAAACACTCCAGCAACGTATTTACCTGTTCTTCAGCCTCTCTGTCAAGATAATGTAAATAAATACTTCGTATTTTTTCCATATTTCAAATCAGTCAGTTAGATTTGACTTAAGATTAATCTTACGCCACATCCAGCTCCTCAATCACGCTTCTTACCCTCTCAATATCACTTTCCACGTACTGCAGCGTTACCGCCGGTGTCGAATGACCCAGAAGATCCTGTGCCATCTTGAGGTTGCGATCGGGAAGCCTCATCAGGTTCGTCGCTATCGTGTGCCGGAAGCGGTGCGGGCTGACCACGAACCCGCACTCTTTAGAAAGCCGTCTGAAAAAAGCACGGAGTGGCGGATTGTCCATGTTCTCACTGACCTCATTTCTCCGGCCGTCAAACCGTGAGAGGTTGAAAAGCTGATCTTCCATTTTGGCACCCCTTTCAAGTGAAAGGTTATACAGCCTTTCGAGGCGCGGGCGCAGCTGGCTGGTTACCGGAACCCTGTGCTCGCGATGATTTTTTGCACCTTCTGGCCTGAGGCTGATCCAGTTATGAGTGAGATTCACATCGCACAGCCTGATGTGCAGAAGTTGGTTCTGACGCATGCCTGTCCGGCGTAACGCATCCAGCACTGTCAGCCAGAACCAGCATGGCCGGAGAGCATTTTTACGTACCTGACCTACGCCAATGAATTCATCCTGTTCACGGGCCTCCATGATGAGATAGATTTTTTTTATCTGGGCATCTGTCAGCGTTTTTTTCCGCTTAACATCGGGTCTGGCAATGGCCCCGTTAAACGGATTTTCATGGGGAGAGATATACCCCTTATGAATGGCAAAATTGAAAATTGCCCGCATATGAGTCAGTTTATTATTCCAGGTTATTTTGGACAGTTTCTCATCCGCGATGACTTTCCTTCTCCAGGTCAGTACCATATGATTCGTAACCTTTTCAGGAACTATATCCGCCCCTGCAAACTGAACGAATGTTTTTACGACTTTGCGGTAACTCCATTCTGTAGCCTCACGGAGTGATTTACTGAAGAAATAATCATTCAGTAAGTCATCGAATGTTATGTTATCAGACATGGTAACCTCGTTTTTTATTAACCCTGTAATTACTCTTTTTTGGGAAAGAGCCATTTGCTTTCTGAAAGACAGTTTCCTTTCTTTAAAATAATGTCAGACTTAATCATATAGCCCGACAGTTTGGTGAAATGACCGCTTTTATCCGGCGAGTCATATTTATGGTAAGAGTAAAGACCCTTACCATTTCGTGAGTGATGAAGGCCCAGTGATTCAAAGTTTTTCTGCAGCTTGTTTTTTTCGTATTTATTTTCTGGCTGCGAGGAAATAAACCGGAAAAACACATCGGGCGATATCATAAAAATAAATCCGGACAATACATGCAGAAGACTGTCGGACTCATTGACGGTAATTTTTCCAGCCTCCACGCTCTCCCGCAGCCAGTCCAGAAAAACGGTGCCCTCAGAGGGTTCACTGTCGCCCGCCGGCTTCCCGTCTTCCGTTTGCTCCTGCTTCGTTGACTCAGCAGTTTGTCCGGCTGATAAGACGGGTGCCTCCCCTTTAGCCATCAGGTCCAGTACCGAAAGTAAATCCACTCTCTGTTTAATTTCTGAATCTTCCTTTTCATTTTCACTATCTGAACCATACTCAGTCGCTTCGCTCCCGCTGAGGGCAGACTGCAGCGCGGAGCTCAGTACCGGTAACTCAGCTGTTTCTGTTCCGGGAGCGGTCTCCTCTCCGGCTGCCTGTGTGGAAGTATACGTTACCGCTTCGCTTTCAATTGGCTCTGAAACATTTGCTGAAATGATGTGACTCGACAAAAGGACAGGTGCGTTATCTGCTAATTTTGGTGCATTATCAGCATGTTGCATTTCCGGTGCCGGTTTTACAGAAGACGTGCCAGTAATATCTGAAAGACCACCCGTTTCCAGACCCGCCCCCTCCCGCGCCTGCATGATGATGCTGTAAAGCACACCGGCACCGGCACGCTCACCCGACAGAAACTGAAGAAGGCAGCGTGACGCTTCCGGCCACTGGTGAAGCCACAGCATGCCGGTCTCAGGCAGCAGCTTTGCCGCCATGTACTGACCTGTCAGGGCCGGAGCCCGGGCAGTCTTTGCGGGCCGGACCCGCCACGGACTGTCCGGCTTGTGCAGCCCCGGATACCAGATTTTTCCGGACTGCGTCGCGCCTTCCACCTGCGTCAGCCAGGGCAGATGATGAAACAGGCCTGCCCAGAACACCGCGCAGACCCAGCCCGGGGCCTGTGCCGACTGCTCTTCAGGTGTGGCGCCGGGCGGCAGCATCATTCCCCTGACGAGCCTGACCGCCCGCACTGCCACGCCGAGGCTCAGGTCACCAAATCCCCCCGGTGACGAATAGGCACCCTTCCATGCGGCCGGGCAGTCCTGCACACGCTCAAGCATCGTCTGCGCGGGCTTCAGCCACCACGCATCGGTGACGGACTGTGAAAGCGGGCTGTTATCTGCCAGCATTCTGACAAGCCTGCGGCGCTCCTCCGTCTGCATGAGCAAGCTGCCCTCCAGAACCGGGCGAAACGCCACCTCCCTGACGACCGTACCCGCCGGCTGCCCGGCAGGCCTGCTGTTTCCCCGCCCCGTCAGCCACTTCATCACCCGCTCCATCGACACCCACTCTTTATCTGAAATGACGTAACGCTAAGAGACGGGGCGACATTTGCAACGTTAATCCTGGATTCAGCGCAGAGAGATATTCTGCTTGCGTTAATTTTCAGGAACGGATTCAGGATTAACGGCGGACGGCTTTAACCTCCCGTGCTTTTCTTGCGCAACCTTCCTTTAATTAATCTGAACTCACTCATGCAGCAACGTCTGGTAGCGCTGTACCTTCTTCTGTGGCTGACTCTGTCCGGCAGCATCAGCCTTTTTATTTCATCCGGCCGCGATGCATTCTTTTTTATGTGGCTGCTTACGGCTCTATCTCCGCTTCTGCTCAGACCCCTCGACTGGCTGACCCGTCAGCTGTTCAGGAAGCCCTGCATGCTGAGCCGCAAAAAACGCATCACCGTTCATCTGTCCCCCTGGCAGCCCACTGTGGGGCTCACGTCTGAGCGGGTGAACTGGTTCTGGTCAGGGGTGTTTGAGTCAGTTGAAGCCGCATTAGCCGGGGGAAAAACCGTCGTGGTTGCTTCGCACCTTCTGACGCCTGCCCGTGCGGCCAGACTCAGGAACTACCTGCAGGCGCGGGACTGGTCCTACCGCAGCAGGCTGACCAGCGTCCCTTTCAGAGATTCAGCCCGCGCGCTGATGCAGCTGGAAATCCTCTTCCGGCAGTGGCACTGGTGCTGTCCGTCCCGGACCCGGTGGCCGGTGATGCTGCTGAAAAAAACTTCTGAACCGGAAAAATAATTTCGGGTGTTAAGTCACAAAGGGAATGTTCACACTGATTACACACATGTATTCGATCTGAACGATAGAAATATCGCGTTATACAAGACACGGTTTTGCCAGGTAGTGTATTCACACCGAATACAGAAAAGATTAACAAAATATATTCTCATTCAGCCAACACCAGGGCCTTTAAGAAACGCATAAACCTGACAGGGATTCTTTCCCGAGTCGCCTATACTTGATAAAGTCTTTACAGCATTGCGTTCTCAGGGAATAAAGCGAAGTAAAGTTTTCGAGCAGTTAAGGCTGCCGGCGGATGAAATAAGCGCAATCACTTTTAGTAATATATTTTCATGGAAGCTCATGACGGAGGTCGGTCATCGCTGACAAACACCAGTAATACTTCAGACAGGTTATATCTGGTGAAATTGACTGGCTTGATGCGAAGCAACGTCTGAGGGCACGGCGCAAGTCCCTATACCAGCATGGATCGTGATACTGTCTAAACGGATGAAACTTATCTGTCGGAGCGCAGGCATTCCGGCTCAACCTGCCGAGCACTAGCGTGGGCAGTTCTTGAAGTGAACACATGCATCAGCCAGAATTTGACCATGACCATGACCATGACCATGACCATGACCATGACCATGACCATGACCATGACCATGAGCATTTAGGCTGGCTGATCGGATGCGCTGCGCGGCGGCGAGACCCATGGCTACTAAAGTTTGGTGGATCTCGGCAGTGTCGTTCCGTTAGTAGAGAATCATGAACTCCGGGCGGAATTACCCGGTGTCATCATGTATTTTATATCGCGTGCAGATCCCGAGCAGAAGCTTACTTGAGAAGTATAATAAACTTATTATCCTGCTGAATTGTTTTATACTGAAGCGAGTAAATCAAGGAAATCGAATAGGACATTTCATTAAAAAATCCACTAACTCAACTGATTTCATGTATTATTGATAACGATTCGATTTTATAACCCATGGTTTTAATCTCTCCTAAGGATACTGGCTCGTAAAGTTTTTTTGGATAATAATGAAACGGGTTTATCTGCTTTATTTATGTGTGGCAATATATACATTATTTTACTATGGCTAGATAGGTAAACATAGAATATAGCCGCATAAAAAACAAACACTATAAGTGATCCTATCATGACAGCTTTAATTTCGAAGCTGAAATCAAAGTATATTCCATGTGTGAGTGACAAAGCAAAAGAAAGGCCTGACATTAACCATACTAGAAAAAGAATTGCGAGTGTTCCCTTTTTTTCCTTTTTGGGTATGATCTGTCCATTATTGATCTCATAGGCTCCCCTCATACTAAATATTGAGTTGCAATATTTATAATCAAACTTATTATTGATGTAATGTAATATCACTTTTCTTGAAACTATAATGTCGTCGGCAAATCCATAGCCTCTCAATTTCAGATGCTGGCAATGCCTTATAACAGGTTGCTCAGAAAGTCTCTCATTAAAAAGCCACTCAAGCGCTTCAGCTTGTCTCAGCGGCGTCAGTTTAAAATAGTTTTTCTTAAAAAATAATTTTGAAATGTAATAAGGGACTATTTTAATAATGCTTATAACTCCACCTAATAAATCCATTTCATCCTCTCATCATTAATTATGTTGTATTGTTTCTCCGACTAACAGAAAAATTGAATATCATGTGCCATTACTAAATACAAGAAAATTTAATGCGTTTTTTTTCGAAACTTGTCAAGGTCAGCACAACTACTCCCCATTTTCGTCAGAATGAAAGAATCCGGACTGAAATTTTTATCTGGGCGTGGAGGCTGTAAGAGATGAAATCGAAATGTTTTGCACTACCTGATACACATTACCACGATCAACATCCTGTGTTGGCTTCTTCATTTTTAAACTATTCGGGATAGCGCTTACCTCTCATGGCACCTCTCTTAAAGTTATCTGTAATGACTTTGAAGTATCTGTTAAACCCTGATGATTCAAACGGTAAGAAGAGAGATAAGATGTTCGAAATTTAAAACGTTTATCAAGTATGCACTGAAAAAAGTGAGCAGCCTCCATGCTGCCAACATTCTATTCAGCCTGAAAATAGTGGCTTCAACCGTGGGCAGAAATCTATTATAGTTGTGCCAGTACAAGGCGAACGCCATGGCATGTTTTTAAATCTCTGATGCTATCGATGCGCGTCATGATTTGCAATATTTCTGTAATCCGTATCATTTATAATTTTATAAGATAGAACTGTTTATTGAATAAGGATAAAGTATGAGTGAATTTATCTCTGGATATGAGAAAGAATTTCACGATGCGATAGAACGGACGGACTCATGGGGGATGTGTGCACCGTACTTTAAGCCATCGACAAAACGATATATTGATGAAAAGGCACTTCAAAAAATCACTGAATACCTTGAGATTTTCATTGAGGGTCGCGATATAAAACTTATATCTCAACAGTGTTTTGCAGTTAATTTATTTATGCAGAAAAAGTTAGAGAGAATTTTAGGAACGTCTCTCATGTATACGCTAGGATATGTTGAACATAATCATCATAAAGTATTTTACACTCCGGAAGAACAGCTCCGGAAACGACTATCTGCTCCACCGTCATTGCATCCTTCCGACCTTCACGCCTGGCTGACTTCACCTTCTTATGAAATTATCGATCTCACTTTTTTTACAACTTATGGTGTTGCCTGTGATCTTCCCCTCTGTATAGGCGGGGTGGCGGCTCAACATCATTCACTATTTAACGAAGCTTTAATCCACCACCCTCAAATTGTCGGAATCGAATTTTTGGATACGATCGGTGTATGGATGAAATTTGATGAGAGTTAAATCTGAATATTACTGTCTAGTATCCCTAACAACCCGATGTTGAATTTGAGTTCGGTATAGCTGGTTATTAGCAGGCAGATAAATGAATCACCTTGCTCTGGCTGGACTGAAGTGTCCAGAAAATGGGCAGGAAATGACAGGCTAACGATTAAGGTTCGTCGCACGCCAGAGGGAGCTGGCATCTCCGGTCACAAGGCAGGAAGCGTTGTTAAGTCAACCTATATCCCATCTGATCCTAAGCACGTCACTGATGTCTGGGGAAGACGTCTCTTCAGCCAGACTCATGCATCAGCACGTGGTGAAGCTGATTAAGTCTTTTTTCAGGCACCGGAGTATCCGGTGCCTGAAAACTATAAATGAGCACGCTGACTATTCAGAGCACGCTCAGTCAATCCCTGCTGTTCGTACGAGCGTGACCTGCTCCCAGTTGACTCACACAGAATGCTGTTAGCTATGTCCGTAGATCGCTCACAGCGGACGATTGACACAGAATGTCCGCTCCGTGCCAGAAGCGGACCCCGCTAAAGCGGCCTGTACTAAATTGAGGGGCAGCACAATAACAATGCCACCATCTTAATTAACCGCTAAAATTAACTTTCGCTTTTTCTTGAAAAATATTCTTCTATCAAAGGGAGGTAATGGCTTATTGGTCAAATTTTATCCAACATAATGCAGCATAAAAATTAACATCATGTTAAACCATTTATCATCATACAACTCATTGTTTTATATTTAAAAGAATAAAAATTATGCATATTTGTGTTCACATACTGTTGAATACTGTTTAAGGATGGTTAATATAACTCAGAGTTACTTGACGAGGACACTAGTTTGGATTTTAAAAAAAATGACTTTAATGAAATATATAACCAGCCTACACCTGACAGTTACATCTCACAGCTTGGCAGACTGAATTATCGGAATGATGATTTTGTTTATGGTCCGCTTTTAAAGCAAATTGAATTCTATACGAAGCAGCGTGGAGAGTGCAAAATCATTGATGTAGCTTGTAGTTATGGATTCAATGGCAGGATAGCTAAATATAGAGTTCCATACGGTAATTGGGATGAAAAATTATCTCCTTTTACTAACACTATATGTGATGTAATCGGTATTGATGTCTCAGACAGGGCCCTGGCATATGCGTTAAAAGAGAATTATATAGATTATCTCATATGCCAGAATCTCGAAGAGGAAGAACTTAAAGAGGAGAATTTTAATCTTCTGTCAAACACGGATCTAATTGTTGCTTCCGGTGCATTTAGTTATGTTGGTGTTAAAACTTTTTCTAAAATTTACTCCCACCCTGAAAACAAAGCTGATTTTATTGGTTGGCCAACTTGTAGCTTCGATAAGAACGAACTATTGTCTTTTCTTGAAAAAGAATTTGATCGCGTAGAAATTCATCCTGAAGTTTTTCCTATGCGAAATTTTGCGTCAAATCATGAACGTGATTCATACTTTGAAAATTTAAAAATTCACAATCCTGAATATATTAATAAGAGTCATAACGCATTGTCCGTTTTTCAAATTAATGCATATGGTAAAAGATGATGAAAAAAATACTGCCCCCTATTGGAATTAGTCATACTACCCATAGGATAGAAGATTTATACAATGAAAAACTCAAAGGGAAAAGTCAGCTTGTATTTCATCCGGCAGCTCAGCCAAATAGTTACCCTCACTTTGGGACAGTTACTTCGTTAATTAGCACTTTCGCACTTGCTAAAAAGCTTAAAGAAAATTGTGGTACAGAGTCCAAGGTTCTTTTTTGGGAGCTTGAGAACGCACCGAGTGACACGTGCGAAATTGATGGTTCTATTTTCTACAGAACGCTGGGTAAATCTCCTAGTAATAACTATGACTCTAAGTCCGAAAAACATTTGAAAGAATTTCGCAATCTTCTAAAGATTTTTTCTGATATTTCAGGTATTCCATATAACTCTTGGAGTTATAACGACTTCCAGTCTACCCCTGAAGTAAGAGAAATAATTATTAACTTGATTGAGCGGGAAGATGAGTTAGCTACACTTCTCTGCCCTTCAGAAAAGAAATTTAAAGTAAGATTCGCCTGTCCAGTATGCGATTTCGCCGAAAAGACAGGTGGAAAGTATGCAGGTAAAAGTACAGATGGTGGCCGTATTTATGAATGCTCGTGCCCTTTACATGGTAGTTATGAAGGTCTTTTGTCTGTAAACAATACTGATCTTTTCGATATAAATACTCCTGTTAGAGCACTCGCTCGCGAAATTTATTATATATACAAGATGAAAAAGGCTGATGGACAAAACATGATGAGTGATGGTGCTGACTGGGTTCAGTACGCCACCCTAAACATGGAGGCGTTAATACGTTATGGTATTCCAGTAGAAGATCACCCGCTCCGTTTTTTTTCACCAGTAATATTAGATGAGTTTGGCGCAAAATTGGCAAAATCTGCTCAGATAGGTAGTGACCGTTATGCACACCTTCCCAAATATAACGTTGACTCCACCTGTCTTGAGCACACATTTGGAAGTGATATCTACTATCAGCTATGGAAAGAAGTCTCGGGTTGGTTAGAACATCCGCGTAAAGTTTTTAGGAATTACACCGTGAAATATTTCGAGGAATTACTGGGCCACTAATATGAATATATGTGTATTTTGTAGTTCAGGGAATGGTATCAATCCACTTTTGAGTTATGCAGCCTACGAGACAGGTAACCGTCTGGCAAGGCGAGGTGATACAATCATACATGGAGGTTCTCGAAGCGGATTAATGGGAAAGCTTACCGAAGGAGCAGAAGCTGCCGGAGGTAAAGTGATAGGCGTAACTTGTCCACAGGTTCGCCCCTCTGAACCTTTACCAGAGAGTTCACTTGAAATAATAGAAACCGACTCACTTAGCTTGAGAAAAATAGCGATGATAAATATAGCTGATGAGTTTCTCATTCTTCCAGGTGGTTTTGGGACATTGGATGAGACGTGCGAAGTCATCACACAAAAACAGCTAGGGCTGATTAAGCAGGCTGTAAGCTTTATAAATATCAATAATTATTGGGATAAGTTTTTTGAATTTATTAAAATAGCTGAGCGTGAAGAGATGATCATTACTGAAGGAAGAGATACATTCAGAAAATACGCCTCGCTTGATGAGTACTTCACAAAATTATGATTAATTATCTCCTTAATGGTACACTAATACTGCTATTAGGCCTTTTATGGGCATCTGAATCAGTACTTGGTAAGTTACTGTTAACAGATGGGGCAGGTATTTTTGATTTTCCCATAGTTCTGAACTTTGGAACTGTCATCGCCATTCTTATATTGGCATTTTTAAAGAGAAATGTGAGGGTTTTGACAGATGTGAACATTAAGTCCTGCATTTGGTTGCTTAGTACAGCATTGACTTTAGTGTTCTTTCCATACTGCATTCTTTACTTTTCCTTGCAGCAAATGAGTCCTGCCGAAACCTCTCTTATAACAAGCTTAACGCCAGTATTTTCAATGATACTAGGCCTTATGCTCAGACAGATGAGGCTTAGTGCTTTATCTATAGTGGCACTAGTCTCTGGTGTTTTTGGGGCATCTCTATTGATAGTGCCTCAGTTAGATAGTAGCTCTGGCAATGCTTCTTCATTCTATTATGTTATCATGCTTTTAGTGCCACTTTCATACGCGGCTAGCGGCTATTTTCTTAAAGCTTCTTTTCGCGCCGGAATAACGTACAACCAACTCCTTCTTGCTACAAATCTTGTTTCTGGATGCTTGTTTTTAATTTTAAATGACGGATTTCCCAGCAATATACAGATTAGTAGCACAAGTATTTATTTAACAGGTGTTGTATTTAATATTGCGGCAATAGCACTAATGCTTTTTATATCGGGCCGAAGCACACCGTTTTCATTAAGTTTTTCAAATCACGCAACACTTGTTTTTTCTTTTATTTTCTCTGCTTTATTCTTTAACCAAGAAATGAACTTCGCTATATTCTTATCAGTTATCCTTATAGTTTTTAGCTCCGTCCTAACACAGGTAAAAAAATGATGATTCATTTTATTACAGGCAATTCAGAAAAATTCAACGATGCACGGCGACATTTTGATTCCTGTGGAATTAACTTAAAACAGACCATAATGTTTGTTCCTGAGATACAGGCTGAACATGCAAATGAAGTTTGCAAAAAAAAAGCAGAGTATGTATCAGGGAAAATTAATCTCCCCTTTTTTGTGGAAGACAGTAGTTTTCATATTCCTGCCCTAAAAGAGTTTCCTGGGGTTTATGTAAAATATGTTTTAGAAACTCTTGGCACGGAAGGCTTACTCAAAGTAATGAGTGGAATAAAGAATCGTGAATGCTATTTCAGAAGTTGCATTTGCTATTACAATGAAAAAAAAGAAAAGCATGAGTTTACGTTTATCAGAGATAATCTTTATCTCACTGAAAAACCATATAGAAGCATACATGGCTGGTCACAGCTTTGGAATATAATCGGCTTAAGCGATTATGGTAAACATTTTAGTGAACTCAATCCATTGCAGGCTTCAGCACTGGAAGATAAGTGGAGAAAAGAAACTCCTTTCACCCAGCTTACTGATTTTATAAGAGAAGTTAATCAAGATGACGTATAATCAAAAATATATATAAGCCAATAAATTTACAATTTTCAGTTAACACTTACTTTAGCTGAAGCAAACGTCCACTTCTCGCTCATAGCGGACATCTGGGGAGATGGGCTGTCCGCTTCGTGCCAGGAGCGGACGTTGGCGTGTTATGACGATTTCAGGATTACTCATAGAATGGCTTTGTAGTTGAGATTAACGTGATCGGAATATTATTCCGCTGTATCCTGGCTAAATTTTTTTTCATATCACTAACGCAAAATGTTTTGCGTCATTGAAAAGAAGGAATTCGTATAATATGTCTCAAATTAAATTTGAACTGAGTCTTGGAAGCGACATATTACGTGATGGCATGTTTCTGGAATTATCTGTCAGCGAGACATCTCCTTTACGGCAAATTGCTGAAGTTTTCTATTCGGATGTTACACACGAATTCTTTTTGACCTGCTACGAAGAGAATATCCCTCTGGAAGCAGTGGAAAAGCTGATTTCGGAGGCGAGGATATCTCTCCCGCCAGTGAAGCAAGAACAATCCACATAGCACAGACCACATATCAATGTCCGCTCCTAGCTCATAGCGGACCTTCAGCTCAGTCAGCCTGTCCGCACTGACGCTCCTGTAAATGCATACTTCCGTTATCTGCCAGTCGGTACAGGGCTTGTGTGTGACAGGGTACCAACCCCGTACGCTGCAGGTTACGTGACCTGCCCCCAGTATTAGATACAACCTTCAGTTAGTAATGTCGGTGGGTTTTTCTTCATGTTTCCCGTTTCGCCAGCCTGCTGCAAATTCAGATGGCGTCTGATAATTAAGCGATGAATGAGGTCTGGACTCGTTATAGTCCTGCCGCCAGTCATTAATGATTTTCCGGGCATGAAGAACATCGCTGAACCAGTGCTCATTCAGGCATTCATCCCGAAAGCGACCGTTAAAACTCTCAATAAATCCGTTTTGAGTTGGCTTGCCTGGCTGGATTAAACGCAGCTCAACACTATGTTCAAAGGCCCATTGATCCAGCGCGTGGCAGGTAAATTCCGGGCCATGATCGGTTCTTATCGTCGCAGGATATCCACGAAACAGCGCAATGCTGTCCAGAATAAGCACGACCTGAACGCCTGAAATCCCGAAAGCGGCGGTGATCGTTAGACACTCTTTCGTGAAATCATCCACACAGGTCAGGCACTTAATCCGGCGGCCGCTGGCAAGTGCATCCATGACAAAATCCATTGACCATGTCATGTTCGGCGCCTCCGGGCGGAGAAGCGGAAGCCGTTCAGTCGCCAGACCCTTACGTCGGCACCTGCGTTTTACACACAGACCGTTAAGGTGACAGATGCGGTAAACCCGCTTGTGGTTGATGTGAAGGCCCTCCCGGCGCAATAACTGCCAGATCCGTCGGTAACCAAATCGCCGGCGTTCAAGTGCCAGCTCTGTGATGTGTAGAGACAGTTGCGCGTCAGCAGCCGGACGCTGGGCCGAATAACGGCAGGTTGAAAGTGACAGACCGGCCAGACTGCAGGCACGGCGTTGCGACAGACCCATTGCCTCACACATGACCTCCACGGCTTCCCGCTTCTGGTCTGTCGTCAGTACTTTCGCCCCAGAGCCACCTGAAGTGCCTCCTTATCCAGCATGGCTTCGGCGAGTAGCTTCTTGAGGCGGGCGTTCTCCTCTTCAAGCGACTTGAGCCGCTTCACTTCGGGAACTTCCATGCCGCCGAACTTCTTGCGCCAGGAGTAAAAGGTAGCGTCTGAAATAGCATGTTTACGGCAGAGTTCCCGGGCTGAAACCCCGGCTTCTGCCTCGCGGAGAATACTGATGATCTGTTCGTCGGAAAATCGCTTCTTCATGGGGATGTCCTCATGTGGCTTATGAAGACATTACTAACATCACGGTGTATTAATCAACGGGGAGCAGGTCAGTCGGGTCGGTCTGGTTCAGCGCCATGGTGACGGTTCCCTGCTGAGCCAGCGCCTTCAGCATCAACTGCGATCCGGAAAACTTCGCTGCACCGCCGCTTGCTGTATCCAGGATGGAAATACCGGCGCTGCCGGCATTGGTTGGTGCGCCGGCAAATGTGCTGCCAAGTGTTGCGCCAAAGCCGGTAACGCTTTTCACGATAAGACCCCAGTCCAGGCCTCTGTCGACATTACTGGTCTGGGTAACCCGGACAATCTGCACGTTAAGCTGAACCTGCCTGCTCAGGACTTTATTCTGGTAATCGATGTAGCGACCGACACGGTCCAGCACCTCCGGAGTGTCAGTCACGCTGAGCGTGCCCGTGGCGTCGGACAGCCAGTAGCGGCCGCTTTTAGGCGTCAGGATCTGCTCAACAGTTTTGCGGATATCGTTGTACAGGTCACTGTTCATGCCGTAGTCCGTTTTCTGATTCGAGCTCACGTCGCCTTTAGTGCCGCCGGTGCCGCCTTCTGAACCCAGTTGTGTACCTGCACCGGACGTTATCGACGCGGTGCTGTTGACTTTGGTATTGAGGATGGCGAGCTGGAAGGTGCGTGTGTCCTGAATATAAAAATCCACGCGGCCCGCTGAGCGCCTTACGGACAGACCCAGCGTGCTCGCTGCGATGTTAAGCGCCTCCTGCGCATCGCCCTGAAAGCGTGTTCCCTGGAAGAGAAGAGGTTCAGACGACGACATGGCAGTTGGCTGTGCTGGCATGCCCATCTGCGCCAGCGGAACGCGACCATTGTCGTCCGGCGCAGGAAGGCGGCCATTCATCTGGGAAGTGACGATGCCGCCACCTGGCGTCTGCAGCAGCGCAGCGGACACCTCCGGCGATATGTAAACCCGGAACCCACAGATGGCATTAATGCGGCTCGCTATCTGCGGCAGCGTCAGCCCTTCGGGGTTATTCAGAAATACCGGACAGGGCGGCAGCTTTACGCCGTCCGGTGCCGATATCACTGGCTGTATCGGTCTGAGATTGACCCATGGCTTATCCGACCACACCACAGCCGGCTGAGTAATCTCCTGGCGACTCTTCAGCACGCGCTGAGTTGTGTCAGCCTGCGCCTTATTCTCTTTTTCGATGGTTGAGACGTCTCTGACTGAGCACGAAGACAACATCACCGCAGCGGCCAGCAGCGTCAGTTTTAATGGGGTGCGCGACATCCGCTGCTCCTCAGTTAAGGTAAACAATGCTCCCTTCCGTCACGCCGGACGGAAGGGAAAGATTCATGTCGGTGCCGTCGTACATACGCAGCCGGCCACCGGAAACGGTCAGCGCCAGCGCAGAGGATGTCGACTGATTACGGAGCGCGGCATAAACCCCCGGCGTGTCAGCGACCCAGACCCACAGCCTGCCGTTCTGGATGACGCTCTGAATCCGCTCATCAGGGGGCGGCATCATGCCGGTCGCTGCCGGCGAAACGGGTCCGTCACCCACTGAGCGGCCATGCCGCCAGTCGTTCACCGCATCTGCCGTTCGCAGCATGTCGGTGGCAAGCCGCGAGGGCGCGGCCACGGTCACTGACTGCGTGACAACGTCAGAATTACGTCGCTGGGCGTCACTGGCCAACAGCCCGAAGAACATGGCCAGCGCGATTATCGGCAGGGCAAAACCCATTTCAGCGCCCTCCGGGCGTGGGGGTGTCGCTGACGGACACCAGGCACTGAATGCGGTTGGCTTCGGCAAACAGCGGCTTTTCAGCGTGGCGGTATAAGTCAAATACCTGCACCAGAACCGACTCGAAATTGCCGTGAAACACCAAGGGGGCATCGATGCGGTAATCCAGCGCAACGGGCCAGATCAGGACCCAGTTGCCGCCGTTCGCGCAGGGCGCTTTTGCCGTCCAGGCGGTGAGCGCTTCTTTAAGCGTGGTGCCCGGCTCAGCCCGCCAGGTCTGACCCGTGGCAGGCGGCGTTACCGGTGTACCCGTCGAATAAGTGGGTACGATGCGGCTGTCCGCAGCGGGTGCCGGTGTGACAGCCGTGGACGGCTGCTGATGCACGACGGCAGAGGCTTTTGGTGCGGCATTCACTGTAGTCAGGGGGGCAGTTTTGGTTTTGACGGCTGTCGGAGTAATGACGGTATGATTCTGCTGTGCCGTGGTGCGCGCAGCAGCTGCGGTTCCCGCTGAAACTAAAGAGGCTGGCTTTTGAGAATCGGCCGTTAAATTTCCGGAGGTTACTGACGACTGACTCTGCTGCAGTACCGGTGAGGGTACGCTGAGGCTCTGCGGTTTAAGCCCTGAGGGCGTGACCACATCGCCGGTGAAAGGGTTTCTGGCAAGTCCGGATGCAGGTGTCTGAACTGATACGGCTTTAGTCTGCACAACCGGAGCTGCGTATGGCCTGGTGACCGGGGCGCTGACCGCAGGGCGAATGGCCGGAAGACTCGCAGCCGGCGCTGAAAAGCTGCGGTACTGGTCACGGAGCTCGAAGCAGACTTCACGGTTTACTTCGTCCACCTTCAGGCGCCAGGCGGGACCTGCGACAACCTGAAGCGCTTCGCTGAGCTTCAGCGGGCCGATGGTGCGCTGAACGGCGGGCAGCGGACGGCTGAGCAGTTCAGAAAACGCAGCGCTCGTTGCTGAACACAGTGAATAGCCTGACTCCAGCAGCAGATAACGGAATCCCTCGCCGACCGTGCTCACCAGTTGCGCCGGCATGGTGATATCGACAACCTGATTCAGCGGGTCCAGCTGCGCATCGGCAGGGCGGGTGCTGACAAGGGTATAGCGATCGTAGCGCACCACCTCAGGCGAGCGGTTGCGGTAGATATCATCAAACCGGGCCGGCGTGCGGCTGCGGGAATACACCGACGCGGTGTCTGTCGCGGCTGTATTCACACAGCCTGCCAGCATCACAGTGCAGGCAATGATGCCGGCACGTTTAGCGGCCTGTCCGGAAGGTACTGCCATCAGGTTCCACCCCAGGAATAGTCTTAATCAGGACTGCTATTCTGGCTGCGGTATAAAACCGGACAATTCAAAACTCTGACCGGGAAAATAACAAAAAAACGGAGGCCGGTGATGATGTGAAATGGGAATTGATTCGCCGCTTACGCTTGCATTCCGTCACGAGAAAAACCATGCTGTGAGAGTTCTCCGCAAAGAACACTCCACCCTTAGCGATGGAGATTCAGCCGCCTACGGGCGGTTTTTTCCATTTGAATGGCTGAACAGGCACTTAACTCATCACCTCCTGAAGGCAATTAAGATAAAGCCAAAGGTACAGGTCTAAGGCCGTATGTGCTGCTATAAATCAGAGAAACACTGTTTTGCTGATTACCGCCAGGGAGGGCATATAGAAGCCTGGGAACTTAGCGTTTTGATAATCTTACGAATATAGACAGTGCCATTTAAAGTTATAAGTTTCGGGGATTAGGGTGTAGATTAAAAATCAAACAAAAAGAAATGCCGCTCCAGAGCAATACCGCTTGTCCGCCGAAATGGACTTTTACTGCCAGGAAACAGGAAGGTTTACATGTTCAGAAGTGACGAAGAAATGATCAACATTGTTATTGGAGAAGCATTGTTATCACTGCTGGATGATGACGCTGAAGTTTGTAATGAAACGCTTTCGGCCAGGCTAAAGAGGATGCTTAAGACCGAGACCTGCGATAAGCGTCGTCAGGCTATAAAGGATGCCATACGAGAGACCGGGGGGTATTTAAACAGTGCGGTAAACGCGGAGTTTAACATCGCCAGAGTAAACCCTGCTAATGGCAAGAACTTCACAGGACAGCTCAGCTCACAATGACAGCGCTCGACCATTTGCTCGTTTACAGAGCAGGTGATGATTAACATAAGTCAGTTCATCCTGTGCCTCATCATCTTCACAGCCTTTTCACAACTGACCCGCACCGCCCAGTCGCTGGTTTCATGGCTGAGGCGGTTTAACGCGGAAATTATATCTTCTTTCATTATTTTATCTTTTCCGCTGAGTAACTGCCTGGTAACAAAACCTGTCAACTCCAGCGCTTTTTCGTCGGTATCCTCTCTGGAACCCATTAAGCCTCCCTAAGGCAAATAACATTACAGTATAGCATCCTGAGCGAAGCGGCCCGGCAGTGCCTTATCTGTAATGAATGTGTCCGTAAGGTTGATCAACTTAAACCTGTATTTTTGTTTTCTCTGGCATTCCGTCTGCCTCACTGACCAGTGGCGCAGACCAGAAAATTATTCATCATCGCAATGGCCCGCCCCGTGGCAATCAGGTCAGCGGCAAGCAAAAGGTCCTCACGGAGGAGTAACGCCATCACGCCCGGCATCACCATCCGGGCCTGCACGGGCTCAAAGGCCCGGTTCAGGTGAAGCAGGTTGCTGGCAAAGGTGGAGGTCGTCAGGTAATTCCCCTCAGTCAGCTGGTTTACCATGAGGTCCACGCCCTCCTTCAGGGCACGGACTGACTTATACATCTGCACGGCTTCCCGCTGGCTGTCTGCGTCGTGACTTATACCTTAAAGGTCTCCACCATGGTGCGCAGGGCGTGGGCCTGCTCAGACAGGGATTGCGAGGCCGATGAGGACTCCTCAACCAGCGCCGCATTGTTCTGGGTCACGCCGTCCATCTGACTGACGGCAATGCTGACCTGCGAGATACCCTGCATCTGTTCAGAGGACGCCAGGGAAAGCTCGTCCATGGACTCGGCCAGTTCGCCGACCATGCCGACAATTTTCAGGATGCTCTGGCCGGTCGACGAGGCCACAGTGACGCCGCTTTCTACCTGGGTGACGGCCTGCTCAATGAGCACTTTGATGTCGCGCGCTGCCGTGGCGCTGCGCTGAGCCAGCGTGCGTACCTCACCTGCCACCACCGCAAAACCACGTCCGTCTTCTCCCGCCCGCGCCGCTTCCACGGCGGCGTTCAGCGCCAGGATGTTGGTCTGGAAAGCGATACTCTCAATGACGGAGGTGATGTCGCGTACCTTTGTGGCGCTGACGGAAATTTCGTTCATGGTATCCGACATGCGCTTAACGTCGGACTCGCCGCTGCGGGCCAGCTGTGCGGTCTCACGGGCGGACTCTGCAGTCTGCCGGGCCCCCGCCGCGTTACTTTTTACTGTGGCAGAGAGCTGCTCCATACTGGCTGCCGTTTCCTGCAGCGCGGCAGCCTGCTGTTCAGTGCGCGAGGACAGTTCGGTGTTGCCCTGCGAAATCTCATCGGCGGCCAGCGCCACGGAGGCAGATGAATCTTTAATCTGCGACACGAGGCCGCGCAGGTTGGCCTGCATACCGTCCAGCGAGGCCAGCAGGCTGGTCGTGTCATTGCGGCGCAGCGTGACCGGTGCGGTCAGGTCACCGGCGGCAATTGCGGCAGCCAGCGCCTGCGCCTGAACCGGCTCACCGCCCAGCTGGCGCATCAGGCTGCGGCTGACAATCATGCAGCCCGCGACCGCAGTCAGTACGGACAGCAGTACAAGGATAATCAGCACCGTCCTTGCACGTGAGACCGTTTCACCGGTTTCACTGACCGTGTCCACGGTCTGCTGTTTCTGAATGTCGGTGAGCTGGCTCAGGGCACTGAGCAACCTTCGCTGCACCGGACGAACGGTTTTCATAAGGTAGACGGTTGCTTCCTGCTGACGGTTGTCCATACCCATTTTTCCGGCTGCCATCAGCGCCTGTATTGTTCCGTCCTCCATGGCCAGAATGTCATTCAGCACATCCTTACCTTTTGCGCTGACGCTGTGGGACATGCTGTCAACCAGTTGCTCACGCTCGCTGATGTATTTCTGACGACCGTTCTGCAGCCGATCCCATTCGGGCTGCATTTCTTTGGGGTCACTCAGCAGTGCCAGGTTACGTGCTGCAATCGCCATGTCGCGGATATCGCCGCGCATGTCCAGAACAAGCCCAAACCTTTTCATTTTATTGTTTACGGCATCATTCATGCCGCGCTGCGCGTCGGTCAGCGCGTGCAGGGCCACCCCCGTACAGATAACCAGAAGCAGAACCAGTAAACCGAAGCCTATGGCGAGACGTGTGGATACCTTCATTATGTTTTTCCCGATGACTGGTGATTTTCAGGTCTATCGGCTCCGGCAACTGAGTTCTTCACCCCCTTTACAAAATAAATTTAACACGATTTAATTGAGTGCAGCCTTATTGCTTTCGTAACGGTGGGGCATTGCCCAATGCAATCGCTGACGCCCGTGATATTATTTGCCTCCGGTGCCCTGATGTATGTCACTCATCCAGATCGTCTGAGGCTTGCCGGCTATTAACCACAACAGGAATACCGGCATGATTAACAATGATGACCAGCGTGACACTTCGCCTCAGAGTCTGGACCAATTCCTCTGCTTCGCGCTTTACTCCGCCTCACTGGCGATGACACGCCTTTATCACCCTTACCTTAAACCTCTCGGACTGACCTATCCGCAGTATCTGGCACTGCTGGTACTCTGGGAGCGTGACGGCATTACAGTATCTGAGGTGGGGCAGCGCGTTCATCTTGATTCCGGTACGCTCAGCCACCTGCTTAAGCGACTTGAACAGGCGGGTTTCATCAGCCGCACGCGGGATACAGATCATGATGAACGAAGGGTCATTCTCCAGCTCACAGACGCAGGGCGTGAGCTGCAGCAACGGGCAGCCAATGTACCTGCGAAGATCATTGGCGAAATAGGCATTCCTTTTGAGACGCTGGCTGACATTCGCGATGGCGTAATGAACGTTCAGCAGAGACTTATCGGGGCAGTGCCTGGGGCGCGTAAAGCCACAGGCTGAGTCGCTGACATTATCAGCTCCCGCTTTACATTTAATTTTGTATGAGTCCGGGCATTCAGCTTAAAAAATCCCGGCAGCTAAGCCTGCCTCAGGAGAGCAGGGACGGTTTTCAGAGTTCAGGCGGTTGAAGTGAATATCTGAACGGATAATGTGTGGTTTTGTTCAGTGAGTACAAAAATGAAAAACGTTGTATTGAGCATGCTGGCCAAAATTTCGAAGATTGATGCAGGCATGAAGCAGTTAACGGCCCGGGTCGAGGCGCAGTCACTGCTTATAAGTGCACTCGTTCTCGCTGTAAGTAGAGAGGGCGGCGTGACACAGATGATTGAAAGCGCAAACAAGGCCATAAACACCGTGATCGACTCCGCGGAGTGCGATGAACTGCTCAGGTCTGATGCCGCCTTACTGCTCAGTGAGTTTCAGAACCTTCTGGCCATTTCCCGCGCTGTAGACGGTGCGGATGAAGAAATTAATCAGGAAGGTATAGTGATGCTCAAAGGCTTATCCCACTCGCCAGATTAGTATTTATCGAGAAGAAACTGAGCGGGGTTCAGCATCTGTTATTAGTGATCTACGTCTCAGGGTTCAACCTGAAAAAGATCAATTTTTCTTCTCACGCTAAAGTTTTAGCCAGATGAGACGATAAGTTTTTGTAGAAGGTCAGCACCAGGAAATTTTATAATAAAATCAAGTAAGAAAATTAGCTGTGTGTGGGCCTCCCGGCCCCTTTTTTTGCAGCAGAAAATCAATTCATACTCAGATGCGTGCATTGACATTATTCAACTATTTCAAAAATGAATCCGTATTATTTTAAGCGTCCGGAAATTAACAGACAATTTACGAGACTTTTTATCAGGCGTCACTGTCTGGTGACACAGAGTCTGGAATTTTTTTTCATCGCCAAAAAAGCAGAACCCTGAGGCACCGGCAATGACAACCGCGTTTCTGCCCTCTCTTTTGGCAACGTAAAGAGCCTGGTCAGCCAGACGCAACATATCATCAAGACTGTCGCTTTTGGCCCCTAGCGACGCGACCCCTGCCGAGACTGTAATTTGTCCTGCGAACGGAAACCGTGTATCAGTAACAGCCTTACGGATTCGCTCAGCAGTCCTTGCTGCGTCTGAAAGCGTTGTCTGAGGGAGTAAAATAGCAAACCTTCACCACCAAAACGACTAATCAGATCGCGGGTACGACATGTCTGACGCATCAGTGTGGCCAGTTTTACGAGTACTGCGTCTCCGGCATCGTGCCCGAACCTGTCGTTTATTCTTTTAAAATGATCAATATCTATAGTAACAACGCTCTGAGTTATCTCACCATTATGCTTCTCGGCCAGAATATCAAATCCTCGCCTGTTGTTGAGCCTGGTCAGGGGATCGGTCATGGCTTCATCACTGAGTTTCGCAATGCGTTCGGCAACAATTATGCGGTACTCCTGTACTGCTTTTTTCAGACTGTCAGCTTCGTGATACCAGGCCTGTATCGACTGAACCGATGCGAGACGGGCATCATTTCCTGCGCTACGGACCATATCAGCCAGCTTTCCCAACGGAGATGCTATACGCCCGGCCAGAACGGCAACCGTGACTGCTGTCAGGATATTAACGGCCAGCAGAAACCAGAGTGACCCTCTGAGGGCGCGAAACAGAATCTGGCTGACCGTTTCAGAGGTGCCTGACATAAAAATGTTCCAGTTGGTCTGACTCAGACTTGCGTACCCCGTTAGAAACTCCTGACCATGCTTTTCAATGCTAAAATGCCCATAGTCTGTTGTGCTTAATTGTTTTTTTAGTTGCGCACTCAAGTCCATTTTAGTTCCAACCAGTGTCGGGTCGTGGCTCAGGATAATATCGCCATCATTGCTGACAATACTCACAACTGAATTTCGGGAATAGAAATGCTGGCTCAAAATATCGCTGAGCATGCTCTTTTTTTTGAGATAAATGGTGCCGCCAATATATCCAAGATAGTCTCCGTCAGGATTAAAAAGCGGGTGAGAGACAAACACAACATAGTTACCTGCTGCTGAAATATAGGGTTGAGAAATAAAAGGTTTGCGTATTGAAATAGCCTGTTGACTGGCGAGAGAGCTTAGTTTCACACCCAGAAGTTTAAGACTTTCCGGCGATGTGGCAGCAATCACAGCCTGCCGGTTTACTACAACTACTGTGTTAAAAAAGCCGGACTGCCTCCTCAACCGGTTTGTCTCCTTTACGAGAAGACCCTGATCGTTTAGTCCCTTTATTTCAGCCGCGCTCCAGGCAAGCTCATTTGCTGCTGTTTCAAAATAGCGGTCAGTGATGTCAGCGAGTTTACGGGCATAAGCAATGTTATCTTCAAGCAGGCTGTTCTCTATGTTGCTCTTTTGGAACAACAGCAATCCCACCAGAAGAAGAGTTGATGTGAGAAAGACACCTCCGACTGAAAGCAACGTTAGAAGCGTTCGGAGACGTAATTTTCTCAATAACATGGTAATGAAATTCCATTCATAAATTTTAGGATTTCTTCCAGTATCGGGGAGTTTCTCACCGAAGAAAAGCAAATGGATCTGTAGGAAGCGTCTGGAGTTTAAAATTGGGGATAGCCTTTTTGATGCTTAAGAAGCATTCAGACGACGATTCTTTTTTTCTTTCTCAATATGGTGCCAGAGTGGTTTTTATTTTCGTACAATGCTGAACTTTTAACTAACAAATCATGTCTTTACGCACACATCTATTAACATAACGATTTCAGCAACGCCGGCTTCCGATGGTGAGGGATGGTCGGTGCCTGTGGTCAGTTCAGAGCAATAAGCGGACGCTTAATCACGGGCTGGGATTGACAACACAGTTCCGCATCATTAAGACAATATACTTTTTCTTGTCAGCCATAATCGAAGGAAAAAGGGCCTTCACAGGCCCTTTTTTTAATCCGAAATCGGTTAACCCGGTTTTCAGAAACTTTGCCAGTTGTCATTGCCTGCGGTTGTAGCAGCAGGAACCGGACGCAGGGCAGCGGCGGCCGGCACAGGGCGTTCAGCCGGGCGGGTTGCTGCCGGGGATGCTGAGAGCGTAAACGTGTTTACCAACTGGTTGAGCGCTGCGGCCTGCTCCATCAGAGAGCGTGAGGCTGCAGAGGCCTCTTCAACCAGCGCGGCGTTCTGCTGTGTCACGTCGTCCATCTGATTGACGGCCTGATGCACCTGTCCTATCCCCTGAGACTGCTCACTGGCCGCCACGGATATTTCATCCACCAGGTCGGTGACCTGCCGTACGGCATCGTTCATTCTGGACATGTTTTCTCCCACCCCTTCAGCCTGAGCGGAGCCGGCTTCGACGAAGCCCATTGACGACTCGATGAGTTCCTTGATTTCCCGGGCCGAAGACGATGAGCGCTGTGCAAGATTGCGCACTTCACCGGCCACAACGGCAAAACCACGCCCCTGCTCTCCGGCACGGGCCGCTTCAACCGCCGCGTTCAGGGCCAGAATATTGGTCTGGAATGCAATCCCTTCAATCAGTGCGATGATGTCGGTGATTTTCGCTGAGCTTCCTCTGATATCGCCCATTGTGGACAGCAGCGTGCGGACACGACCGGCACTGTCTTCGGAGATTTCATGTGCGTTCTTCGCCAGCTGGCTGGCCAGACGGGTGTTTTCAGCTGTCTGGCGAACGGTTTCACTCAGCTCAGACATGCTTGCAGCGGTCTGCTCCAGAGAGGCGGCCTGCTCCTCGGTGCGCGATGAGAGGTCTTCATTACCCGCTGATATCTGTGCCGACGCAGAGCTGACTGACTGCGCTGACGCCTCAACTTTTGACAGTGACAGAGAGACGTTTTCAACCAGATGGTTGAATGCCCGGGCCGTCATGCCGATTTCATCCCGGCGGGACGCGTCAACCCGGAGTGTCAGGTCAAGCTTTTCACTGGCACTTTCCATTGTTTCACGCATACCGTTCAGCTGACTCCGGATGCCAAAGATGGTTCTGAGTGTGAAGAAAGCGAGAATGATGATGGCCAGCGCTGAACCGCCTGTCAGACTCCATACTGTCGTTTTATAGGTTCTGTCATTTTCTTTACGCAGGCTGTTGCCGATGTCTACGTTGAGCTTCAGCTGCTTCTGATAACCCGCAATCAGCTGACGTGCAGCTTCACCAATGCCGTCATTTCCCTGAAGCGCACCCAGAGCAACCGCATCATTCTGAGCCCGTGAGCCTGCCAGGAATGCCGGAAGCGTGGATTCAATCCGCTTAATGGTGGTGAAGGCCGACTCCGTCATCTTGCGGTCTTCTTCATTCGAAACGTCGTTTTTCAGGTAGTACTCGTTAAGTGAAGTAATGTTGCTGATAACGCCGTTAATTTGCTTCTCAACTTCGGCCTGCCGCCGGGGGTCTGTTGCGCTCTGGTGACGGTAGAGCCAGATAATCAGGGAGTTACTCCCGTCGACCATTTTGCCGAGGTCCAGAACTGACGGAATGGTGTTCTCCTGCACGTACTGAAAGCGGGACTGAAATCCTCCTGCAACGGCCACGATGACCATCGTGACCAGTGCTGCAGAGAGGAGCGAAAAGGTAAGCAGTAGTCGCTGTGTAATCGTCATCTGAATTTTCCGCCATTGTAATTGATTGATATGATTTAAAGTTTTGCATAAATCAAACTTTCAGCATATTTATCGGCAGAAAAAAGAATTTAATTATAAAAAAAGTGAAGCTGTCATTCTGCTGGCATGTAAACGTTCAGAAACTAATGAATTTTCGATTTTTGTCCGGCGACAAATCATCTGAAACGCTGCTGACTCAGTAACTGAAAGCGCGATTCATAAAAAATGTCCGCAGGCGGGCAAAGGAAAGTTAAGCCATCTCACGGCCGACACAATAGTCAGCAGTTGATGAAGTATAGTTGCGTACAGGAAAACGACAGCAACGGTCTGCCGATTGTTCTGAAAGATTAAAACATAGAGCCTGAGCTAAAGACGCGGGAAGATAAGCCGATAAATCTCAGTGATAAATGCCAGTCGCTAACGCTGTTAATAATCAATCTGCATTCCACCTGAGTATTTGGGGCTCCGGCCCCTTTTTTTATCCACAAAGTCCATTAATACCCTGTGCCACTTATGAACTAAGCACGGATTCAGGAACATCCGCTTCTGGCACAGAGCAGACTGTCAGATTAAATTCAGCTGTGCGGCATAACCGAGTCAGGCCGAATCAGCGGAGTCGGTATAAAAAAGCCAGCATAAGCTGGCTATGTTAATCAGTAACGGTGAGGGTCGTCAGTCCTGTTCTGGATAGAATTCCAGGGAAAGGATCTGCCCCATATCCCAGATACAGTCTTCGGGAAACACATCAAGTTGCGTTTCCTGAGCGGCTGAAGAGACAGCATCGGCCCAGACGGTCGCAATCCAGTCTGGATCGGCAAGGGCCACTTTCAGACTCGGCGTACCTTTTATATGCAACGCCAGAGCTTTACGCTGCTCTTTAATGGTACGTTGCCAGCTTGATCCACGACGTCCAGGCTGGAACTTCCATTTGAGAAGATGTGCAAGCAGAACCGCCATACGACTGGCTAATTCACGCTTTTCGCTTTTGCCCACGTCTTCGATCTCCTCGGCGATATTAGCAATATCAATCTCAGAGAAACGACCCGCACGCAGTAAAGCCGCCTGCTCCTGTGCCCAGGCAACAACATCGGCTTCATATCGTGTATTCATGGTTGATCTCCAGTGACATTCCTGATTTATGAATATCATTATAGAATAAAAAAGCGCCAGAAAAAACTGGCGCCGCGAGGGTGTAATTTAATGAATCCTTTACGAAATTGCGTAGATGGCCTTACGACAGACGCCATAGCCGTGTCCGAGGAACGGTATGTCATCGTCAAAGTCCATTGGCGGCTCGTTCGCCGGATTACTCGGAGCCGTTTGTTGTGCCTGAGAGGGCTGAGGCTGTTGTGGCTGCCCCCATCCGTTCTGCTGGCCTGACGGCTTATTGTTTCCACTGGTGTTGGTGCTGCTTTTAGCCCCGCACAGCATCTGCATTGTTCCGTTTACATCAACCACGATTTCGGTCGTATAGCGTTTAGTACCTTCGCTATCCTGCCATTCCCGTGTTCTGAGTTTGCCTTCGATATAGACCTGTGAACCCTTACGCAGGTATTCACCGGCAATTTCAGCCAGCTTTCCAAACAGAACGACACGATGCCATTCGGTTTTTTCCCGGTTTTCACCGGTCTGTTTGTCACGCCAGGTTTCTGAGGTGGCCAGAGAAAGACTGGTCACTGCAGTTCCGTTTGGCATGTAACGAACATCAGGGTCCTGACCGAGGTTGCCGACCAGGATAACTTTGTTGACGCCGCGTGCGGACATAATGAATTCCTCTTAGAAATGGGGTTGAGAGGAACACACCCGCCGGGATGTGTTCCGGCGGTGTGTCCGTGACGCTTAGAAAGATTCCGGATCGTAAGCCTTTTGAGTGGCCGGACCGGTTTCTGGCGTCTGGGAAGCGTTAGGAGCCTTGTAAACAATGTCCTGCCCCTTTTTGATGAACTCGACCTTTATCAGGCGAGCCTTCAGGGAGGGACGTGATTCACCGGCGTGCTCACCGCTTTGCAGGGTAAACACATCGGCTTTCAGGCCACTGAGTACAAATCCAATCAGGACTTTTTCCTCTTCATCAACGGCTTTCTGGCAGCGGTTGATGAGGGAGGTTGCCTCTTTACCCGATACAGTAATGTCGAAGCGGGTATAGGATGCACTGTCAGTTGGTCCGGTCAGGGCATTGATTACGGCGCAGGTAAATTCACCTTTTTGCCCCTCAAGACGACGAATCGAACTGAGGTAGCCGATACCACTGACGTTGAGGTTGAAATACTCTTTCTGATTGTTGCCGGTAGTGGCAGAACCAGCAGAGGCAGCGTTGTTTGAAGCAGGGGTGTTTGCAGTTGCAGTCATGATGTTATCTCCGGAGTAAAACGAAACAGGGTGCGGAGAAACATCAGTCCCGTGCGGGAGAGAGTTTCCCGCAGGGGGTCAGCAGATAACTGCCGACAGGCTGAATTGGTGAAGAGGACCTTAACCTGGTATTCAGGTCCCTGTTTGCAAAGGTTAACAGGTTTGAACCGCCCGAAAGCGCCATCTCTCAGGTTGTGATGGCATTGGCATGTGATTACCCGAAGGCGTCCCTCTCAAATCACCGGAACATTGGCAGTTGTCGGAAGGACAACGTTTAGCCTCTTTATCTTTCACGTACACGCGGCGCTTGTCAATCTGGCCACGTATAAAAATTCATCAGTGCGCGGATAACAAAAAGCGGCACCTCACGGCACCGCCATTGGGGTCTGCACCATCGACCTTTTGTTAACCTGCCTGGGGCAGTTGCTCCGCTGGCGTGTTCAGCTCCCGGCACGGATTTCACGGAGTTTTCGTGCCTTGACGCCTCCCGCACAGGTAGTAGGGGGCGACCAGACTGTACTCCGGCAGCACATGCATTAGATGCTGACGGAGCCCGCAGTCACGGGGTGCGGCTTCAGAGCCGGCGTCACAATAACAAAGGCGCTACCCGCCCGCAATCGGATAAGACGGGTTAATTCTTTTTTGTTTTTGGCGACTTAGCGCGGGCGGGGCTTTTACGCCTGCCAGTATCCAGACTGATGATGCCTTTGCATTCCGGGTAGTGCGTACAGCTGCGGAATTCTCCTTTAGGGCTCCTGCGCAGGGCGGTTTTGCTGCCGCAGAGCGGGCACGGAGGCGAAGGCGGCACCCGGATGCTGATGCGCTGCTGCATTCCCTGACTGACCAGCGTCGAGGTCCAGGCGGTCTGACGCTGCAGAAAGTCGTTCAGGTTCATACGACCGGCGGCCACTTCATCAAGCGCCTGCTCCCAGAGTGCAGTCATACCCGGGTCGGTCAGCTGCGCTGGTAGGGCATCGATGACGTCCGCCCCCAGGTCTGTTGCCAGCAGTTTGCTGCCTTTGAGCGCTATGAAACGGCGGCTCAGCAGCTGCTCGATGATGCCGGCCCGCGTTGCTTCAGTGCCGAGCCCGGCGTTTTCTTTGAGGATTTTACGCAGCTGAAGGTCCGTGACATAAGCAGCGGCGTTCATCATTGCACCAATCAGCGTGTCAAAGCTGTAGTGCGCAGGCGGCTGGGTCATCAGCTGCTTAACCTCCGCGCCGGTAACGCCGCACTGTGACCCTTTGCTGAGCGGTGGCAGGGCTCCTGCGCTCTCTTCGTCATTAACTTTCTTATCCTCTTCATCCTTTGTAAACAGCAGTTTCCAGCCCTTTAAGACTTAAGTGCGGCCAGTTGTGCGGAACAGCTGGCCACCGATATCAAAGGAAATACGCGTTGCGTCCGATTCACTGAGTGGAAGGAACTGGGCAAGGTAGTTGCGGCGGATAAGCAGGTAAACCTGACGCTCAGTCTCAGTCAGGGTGGACAGCTGAACGGCATTGCGTGTGGGGATAATGCCGTGGTGCGCCGTGATTTTTTTATCGTTCCAGATGCGGGAAACAAATCCTCTGTCCAGCTGTGAAAGCAGGGATGCGAACTCAGGTGAGGGGTCAGTCCGCGCCATGGCATCAAACACGGCCGGGATTTCTTCCCGCATTGATTCCGGCATCCAGCCGCAGTCTGTGCGGGGATAGGTCGTGGCTTTGTGCTTTTCATACAGGCTCTGAGCAGTGTCCAGCACCTGCTGTGGCGACATATTCCACATCTTGCCGCAGGCCCGTTGCAGCGTTCCCAGTGAAAAAGCCAGCGGGGCGGCCTCTTTCTCGCGTTTTGTTTCGTACTCCGTCACCGTAGCGACACCCGCCTGCCGGCAGAGCTGCGCCACCTGCTGAGCAATATTCTGGTGAATACAGCGCTTTTCCTCATCCGTATAGACGGCGGCCGGCACCCACGATGCCTGAAAACTGACACCTGAAGCACTGAGCACAGCCTTAACCTGCCAGAAAGGTTTCGGCACGAACGCAGCTATCTCACGGTCGCGACGAACAACCAGTGCCAGCGTGGGCGTCTGTACCCGCCCGACTGAGACCACGCCCTCAAAACCTGCTTCGGCCGCCCGGAGGGTATACAGCCGGGACAGGTTCATGCCGACCAGCCAGTCCGCGCGTGAACGACCCAGCCCGGCATGGTACATCCCGACCGAAGCTTGTCCCGGACGCAGGTCGCTCAGAGCAGCCCGGACGCTGAGCTCGTCCAGGGCCGAGAACCACAGGCGCAGAATTTTCCCCTCCCAGCCGCAGTAGTCCAGCAGTTCGCGGGCGATGACTTCACCTTCGCGATCGGCGTCGGTGGCAATCACCACTTCATCTGCCACCCTGAGCAGTTTCTCAATGACTTTGAACTGATCCTGCGTGTCCTTTTTAACGACAACCTGCCACGCTGAAGGGAGGATTGGCAGCGCAGACAGCGACCAGGGCTTGCCGTACTGCTGGCCATAGACCTCTGGGGGCGCGGTCTCCAGCAGATGGCCTACCGCCCAGGTGACCGTCACGCCGTTTCCCGTTATAAAACCGTCACCGCGTCGGGTCGCGCCCAGTACGGAGGCGAGGTCACGCCCCTGAGAAGGCTTTTCGCACAAGAATAACCGCATCACCGGCCCCCGCTACTGACCGGCTTTATAACGCAGGCGCAGAAGATTCACGCTGGCCTCGTTAATCGGCGGAGAAAATGCCGAGCGTTTCTCACCGAGCAGAACCGCGCGATCGGGTTCACCTGCCGCCTCGCAGGCAATGCGCCATGTCTCGTTATCTTCAGCAGCGTCAAGACGGGTTGCGCCTACTTTTCGATAGCGTAAAACAGAACCATAAATCTCTCTCAGCAGACGGCTTCCGCTCCCCAGCATGTCATAACGTTGACTGCGGGAGATGACACCATAATGGGCGGCCTGCAAAACCCTTTTTGCATACTGATCAAATCCCATCAGTAAAAAAACGCACCGGTAACCGAGGGGGGTGCCACTGAATACCGTCAGATCCAGCGTTTCAGCTGCCTGTGCATCCGTAATACTGACGCCCGCAGGCACGAAACTCATCTGCTTATCCAGTGAGGCGATAAGTTCATTCATCTGCTGACTGGCATGCTCAATCTTTTCTTCAAGGGTCAGCATGGCCATATCAGCCCATGGTTCGTTTTGTTGAGAATCGCGGTTGATTTGTGTGGCACGATGAAGGAACTGGGGCATCCCCATAATCGGCTGCTTTCCCTTTTTACCGTCGTCACGCTTCTCCGCTTTGCGCCCTTCCCATAAACCAATCGCATAATTAGTGTGCAGTTCAATTCGTAGTTCAGACTGCAGCGCACCGGCCCTGTTTTTCTTCTCTGCCATCGTTAATACCTGCATTCAGTTACATTCAGTTAAGATGAACCGGCATCATCCTGAAAGCGCAGTTTTAACAACAGCCTGAAACTCATAATCCCGTTCGCCTAATTACAGGCTGTTCAATTTTTGGCCTTGTTGCGGGGCGCAACAAGGTTGTTTTTTAACCAGTTGCGGGCTTGTCAGGTATGGATCGCCATTAGCATCACCCTGCTGGTTGTTTTTTAATCTTGTTGCGCCCCGCAACAAGGCTGTTTTTTAACCAGTTGTGGGCTTGTCTGGTATGGACCGTCATTAACATTACCCTGCTGGTTGTTTTTTAATCTTGTTGCGCCCCGCAACAAGGTTGTTTTTTAACCAGTTTCGGGCTAATCAGGTTTGGCCCGCCATTAACATTACCCTGTTGGTTGTTTTTTAATCTTGTTGCGCCCCGCAACAAGGTTGTTTTTCATACAATGTTATTATGGCGCCTTGGTAAACTGCTGCCTGATAGCGGCAATGGCCGCATTAACCTGTTCAGCCGACGCCCGGTTCTCAGGCAGCACCGCTACAGCGATGGACGAGGCGGAATACTGTGCAGGCCTGTCTGCAGCATCGCTGACAGGCCCCGATCCTCCCTGGAATGCGTTTGTGCCCGGAGCGTCAGACTGCCGGAATTCGCCCTGTCTGGCGCGTTTCAGCATGGTGAACATCCAGCCGGCAGGATTCGCCAGGCGGCCTTTGCGCAGCTGCGCCTGCAGCAGGCCGCTCAGCCCGGTTGCCACCGACACCGGCAGCGCACAAAACTGCTCGCTGACCATCTGACGGTCTTCACCGCTCAGGCTGGCCAGAAAGCTCTCTGGCAGAACTGGCCGATCAGCAACGTACGTTTCTTTAATCACACTCTGTGTGAAAGAACGTACGTTACGGTTCGAATTTCGAACTCTGTTGTAAGTGACTGTTTTATTACTTAGTTCGGATTCCGTACTCAGTGATTTTTGACCCTGCGCATGACTGAGTTCGGATTCCGAACTCAGTGTTTCAGGGGGTTTTTCAGCAGCTTTCTGACTGAGTTCGTTTTTCGAACCCGGTTGTGCCGCGCCGTTTTTACGCATCATGGCCAGCGGCGTTGACGGAGCATTAAGGCGACTTTCAATCAGCGCCAGGCGGCTATGGCGATGGCGCATACTCTTGTCCAGAAGAATGTCGTTAACAATGGCCAGCGCTGTCATGCGCACGGACTTGTTCTTACTCTGGCAGCTCTGCTCAACCAACGTCAGCCAGCCCGGGTCGAAGGTCTCCGCATCACGGTAGCCCAGCGGTTCATCGTGCTGGGCATAGATGTTGCCGCGCACCCGGCCGCCCTCGTCGCGCACCTTTTTGCACAGGCTTATCCAGCCCGTGAGCCGCAGCATCAGCAGCGTGCGGCTCACCGTTTCCCGCGAGGCCCTGTCGGAATGCGCCGAGGCCAGCTGCGCCTGCAGCTCGTCATAGGTCGGAAACACCGCCCCCTCATTCTGCTGGGCATAAAGGCGTATCATCACCCAGGCGGTTTTATCGAGCGGCGACAGGCGCGTGTCGAGAAATAAACGGCGGGGAAATGCGTCGTGGACGTTGCCCATAAACAGCAGGCCGCTCCGTTCCTGACCGGCATCGCCGTTAACAGCCCTGCGCTCAAGGCTTTTCTCCATACGTGACAGCGTGTGCGCCACAATGCTGTCGGCGGGTAAGTTCATTTTTTGTTCCCCTTTTTTACCTGAGACAGCACAGTGCCGGGATTAACCCGGCACTGTCTGGTCTTCGCTGGTCGTCCGTTACCGGCGTATTTCACGGTTGTACGTCTCATGATCCATCAGCCACCACTGCCGGCCACCGTCCTTACTGAGCATTCGCCAGTATGGGCCGACATCAATTTTGAGGTAGCCATTGAGGGCCAGCCGCCGGAACACCTTTTTACCGCTGCAGACCGCCAGGAACAGCTGCTGAGCCCGGCGGCGCACAGATGGGGAGACCTGCTGACGTCGGGTGAAGTCGCTTAATCTCATCAGGTCTCCTTACGCAGCAAAGGTAAAGAGGCAACCCGCTGTGATGCCTCCCGGCACCACTGGCAGACCTTCGTCCACACGGCGGTCAGCGACAGGCCGTGAAGCTCTGCTGCCAGCATCATCGCCTCCAGCGCCTTGTGCGAGTCCGGCGACTCAAGACCGGCGTTTTTCCACTCGTCCCACAGGAGCGCATCCTGCTCCTCGGTCAGAGACTGCGTCCGGCCCTGACGGCTCTCGATGCCCATCAGCCGGCGACGGCTGCTCACGTCGGAGGGTGACATGCCAAAGTATTTGTCCATCAGCTCCATAGAACCACCCAGCTCAAGGGCGCGGTCGATCATCAGCATACGGGCCTGCTCGTTGCGGGCCTGGTTGAGTATCAGCCAGAAGTTTTCGTGGTTGAATTTGACGTCCAGGACGGATACCTTCGACTGACCGATATAGTGCAGCTCGTCAAGGCTGAGGCCGCTGAGCGCCCGGATTTCCTCAACCGACAGGCCCAGCGATTCGCAGCGGCGGATATTGCCGCTCTTGAGGTCCATCAGCAGCGAGCTCAGAATGCTGGCTGTCGCGCCGGGAAGGTTTTGCTGGTTCACAGACCACCTCCCGCACTGACCTGGCTGGTCAGCTGGATTGCATCAAAGAGCCAGCCCGACAGGCAGGCCCCCAGTAAGAGTGTGTTAATCATTGCGCGTGTCTCCTGCCGTAAGCTGTTTATTAGCCTGCGCCCCTGCCAGGCCGTGGCTGAGTTCGGCCTGACGGCCTGCAAACCATCCCGCCGTGCGTGCCGACATGTCGCCGCGACAACTTTTCGCCTCGCGCGTGACAAGCGCGGAGAAAGCCTGTCCCGAATGCCGCTGCGCCAGCCAGCGCTGCAGCACCTGATTCTCACCGTCAGGCGTACTGAAAGACTGCAGAACCTGCCAGACGCCGGAGACCCAGCCTTCACGAAACTGGTCGGCGCGGCCGCGCAGCGTGCTCCTGAGAATGCGGCGCTTGCGGTAAGTAGACATATGGCTGTCGGTTGCCGCCCGCAGCTTGCGCTGCAGGACGGTATAGATGTAAAGGGCCAGCTCGGGGCGCTCGCCGAAGCCGTAAAAATGAAGTGACCGGCGTATCATGCGCAGTCCGCCCGAATTCACATAGCCGTACCAGCTAAACCAGCACCGGCAGCCCGTGGCCATGCACACCACCGTGGCCAGCGAGTGCATCCAGGCGGGCACTTTCTCGGCGTTGCTGGTCAGCTGTTCGCAGACCGATTCACCTATCTCACTCAGCGTAATCTGGTCGTCATTCAGGCCGTGACGGCGCATGAGGCGCTGGGCCAGCGCAACCGCCCGGGCGGCTTCATGATCGTTGCTGTTCTGCGTCCCCAGCGCCATCAGGCGACGGATACGCCGGGTGAGTTTTGACTTATCTGCCATGATGAGCCCCCCGGTAACCGCCAGCCATGTGTAGGGCCTTTTTCTCCTTCACGTACTGACAGCCGGCGCAGAGTTTCACACCCGGCATCGCACGCTGGCGGCCTGCTGGAATGTCAGCACCGCAGCACTCACAGAACTCGTTTGACGGCTCATTGGCACGGAGCTGCGACCGGGCGGCATCAATGCCGCGCTGAATGAATAAGGCCGTACAGGCCTGTGCCATTTCGTCGTTCAAATCATCAGACATTTTCTCCCCCTTTTGCGGCAAGGCGCTGCAGCTCACGCAGGCGGCGAATGATACGGATAAGGCGCATCATTTTGACCACCATGACGTCGTCAAATACCGGCGTATCAGCCGGTTCCTGTGAACCAAAAAAATTCAGGCAGAACATGAACATGTTGCACTGATGACTGGGCAGACGGCCGGACAGGCCCGCAAGGAACAGGCTGAACTCGCGACTGCCGCCGGATACGGAAAAGCCGGCAGACTCAGGGCTTTTGTCCTCACTGATGTCGCTTACACAGCCCATCCCCTCGGCAATTTCGTAGGCCAGCCGGTAGGCCATATCCTGAAGATGCTCAACATCATCCTGCATAGCCGGGATCAGCCAGATGTCGCTGACGGGTTCAAGGCCGGTTTCGGCAAAGCTCACTGACCCGGTGGATACCGGTGCCGTGTCGTCATGCTCGCTGAACGCAGAAACAAGGGAATGGCTGCCTGAAGAAACCAGATCGGCGGCGTGCTCACTGTTTGTGCTAACGGCATTACCGGTAATAACAGGACGGCCACCAAACAGATCATTATGGATTTCACTTCTGGGCATGCTGCCGACGCTGATGCCAGTGCTGTCAGGCAGCACTGTAAGGCCAACTGGCTCAGGAGCCGGTTCGGGGCGGGTTGAACCCGTGAGGGTGCCTGAGCGCAGGCCAGTGACGGGCGTGACGGCGGTCGGGTCATCCGGCAGAACGGTGACAGGGGGAGCCTTCCCGCCGGAGCCTTCCGACAGGCGAGTGAGCGTCAGCGGCGGCATGGTCGGCGGCTCCCCAAACTGTTCGCGGCGTTTCTGTTCTTTAGGATCGAGCTCAATCAGCCAGCGGTCATAGTTGAGACTGGGGTGTGGCAGAGCCTTCATCAGTTGCCCGATAAACTCATCCCTGAAAACTTCGAGGGAATAACTGTCCGGCTCATCAAATACGCGGCAGGTTTCTCCAAAAACTTCATCGAGAGTAACGCTGGGGTTGACGTCGCCGCAGAAAGATTTCCAGACTTTAAAAGCGGATGATCGCAGGCTGAGCAGAGGCATAACCTGCCCCCGACTCATACCGCTTTCAAGCATTCGTGGCATGTAGGGGTAGAGATAATCAAGCGTGTCTTCCATTCGACTAATGCTTGAACTGTCAATTGGATAACCCTCTCTCCCCAGAATATCTGAAAGCTCACGTAATGTTACGCTACGTGAAAGCTGTTCCTCGTATATAACCCGCGCTTTATGTACGCCTAAGGCTTTATCTATATATGTAAGGTCACCCCTGACCTCATTCTCAGCAAGATGACCTACCAGGCATTTAAGCCGACCCGGCCAGGGTTTAAAGATGGTGTGAACACGATAAAAGCGATCATCCCCCGTCTCTTGCCAGAGTTCACACAGTATTTGATAGCGGGTATTCCCCCCATCGCTGAATATATAGACGCCATCACCGTCCGGATCTAATGTGACTTTAGGTACAGAGTCCAGACCACGCGCGCGTATAGAAGCCTTTATATCCTCGTAACGGGGATTTTTTGCATTTCGGGGGTTGTCTGGATTAGGCCTGAGCTGATCAAGTGTCAGCACCATGGCCATTTCGCTGATCGGTACGTGAGGCGAGGCTGCATTGTCACTCTGCTGTACAGGCGATTTACCCCGCTGTAGCATCGCAGTGCCCAGGTTCAGGTTGCGCACGTTACTCATACAGACCTCCTGGCTTGGACCTGGAGATTTTCGAAGCGGGTGTATCTGCCCTCAAAGCGTAGACGCAGGGTGCCCGTTGGCCCCTGACGCTGCTTGCCGATGATGAGCTCAGCCAGGCCCCTGTCCGGGGAGTTTTCGTTGTAAACCTCGTCACGGTAAACAAAAATGATGACGTCTGCATCCTGCTCTAGGGCACCCGAGTCACGCAGGTCGCCGCAGTTGGGGCGCTTATCGGCCCGGCTTTCCAGTGAACGATTGAGCTGGGACAGCGCCACAACCGGGCAGCCCATCTCTTTGGCCAGCGCCTTCAGCGAACGGGATATCTCTGCGATTTCCTGGGTGCGGTTTTCCTGATCAGGACAACGCATGAGCTGAAGGTAGTCGAGGCCAATGATGGAGGGATTACCGTAGCGTCGGGCATTACGTCGCGCCCGGACGCGAAGCATGGCCGGCGTCAGTCCACTGGTATCATCAATGAGCAGGCGCTCTCTGATATCCCCTGTCAGCACTCCGAAGACGCCTGATACCCGGGCCCAGTCTTCATCGTCCATCATCCCGCTCTTCATTCGGGTCAGGTCAACGTTGCCGAGCGACGACACCATGCGCATCAGGATTTGTTCTTTAGGCTGTTCAAGACTGTATAACTGGCTGCTGGAGTCTGTTTTTTTCATCAGAGAATTCATGATGATATTGATGAGGAACGCCGTTTTACCCATGGAGGGACGCGCGGCGATAAGGACAAGGTCACCCGGCTGAAGACCGCTTGTGAAGGTATCCAGTTCATCAAACCCGGTCGGCGTGCCAGTGATGCCGTCGGGCGTCTGATTACGCCGTTCCAGCTCGACCAGCAGTTTTTCCAGGCCGTCCACCATGGTGACTCCCTGCTGGGGTTCGGCCCGCTCTGCCAGCTGCATGATTTTCTGCTCGGCCGCTTCCATCGCGACGGCGATATCCGCGCCCGGCACGGTGGCAGATTCATGTATCTCACTACCGATGACTGCCAGCTGGCGACCGCGACTGTAACAGGCCACGATGTCGCAGTAGTGCGTGATGTTGGCCACGCTCGGGGTGTTTTTGGCAATCTCGGCCAGATAGGCAAAACCGCCCAGCTGTTCAAGCGAGTCTTTTCCCCGGCTTTCAATACTTTCAGACAGCGTCAGAAGGTCAATTGGCCTGTTTGCTGCAACAAGATGCGACATTGCCTTAAAAATTTCGCGATGAACCTTGTGGTAAAAATCATCCGCGCCGATGCGCAGGACAACTTCATCCCAGCAGTCGTTATCCAGCATCAGGCCGCCAATGACGCTTTGTTCTGCATCCTGTGAATACAGGCCCGGTATATTTCTGCGGTTATCAGACATGAGAACCTCCCAGGTGGAAGGTCACTACGGACAGGCTGGTTACGGAGTTCTCAGGCGAGAATATATCTTTTATTTTCAGAGAACTGACATTAAAGCAAACATACGTAAAGGGTGCCGGACGAACAGTTGCCGGGAGTAAACTCCCCGGGACTGTCTGCACGATTTCAGACCAATGTGGTTGGCGCCGCTGGTCTGAAAATGCGGACAGCATATTCATATCAACAATTTTCAAGGAATTTATATGAACACAAATGCACAAATGCCGTCCGGCATTGATTTTTTTGACTTTCCTGACGATGACGCACTCAAAGAAACCATGTTTCTTATCTACTCGAGTTACTTTTGGGCCATTGCACGGGAACGCTATGAGGGCATGGAATCCCGCCATACGTTGTATCGTCTGCAGTGGCTGGGCGACTGGATTGCAGTAACTAACGGATGGAAAGAGATGAATCCCGGCATCACTCCGCTTAACGCCCTCCACAGTTACCTTATTATCCGCCACAACTTTTCTGCTGCTGAGGCTGCAAGCATGACTGCAGAAGAGATGAATCAGGCTCTTGAGGCTGAATGGAAAATTTATAAAGCCAGTAGTGGTGCCAGAGACTTTCTGCGCCGCGCTGAGAAACGTCTTGACTCGCTTGATGACCCCTTCACAGTCAGGCACTGATACCTGTAGACGGTAAGCAGTGAACTCAGGGGACGTAAAGGTGAACATCATTTCGCGTCCCCTTCTTCTGCAAACGCGTCAAATTTATGCTTCCACTCAGGGAACAGTTCGCAGGCGAGTTTGTGCATAGAATCAAAGGCCGAGTCACTGGTACGGCTGGTCTTCTTCTCCAGACGGTGAACCGGCAACCCACTTGCGTGTCCCTGCTTGTAGACCGTCAGGTCGTAAATCCGGGTCTGCAGCATCGAGATCGCAATCTGCTCCGACTGTGCGCTGTACGCTTTGTCATGAATAATCTGCTCTGCCTGTTTAAGCGTTTCTGCGGCCAGGTTGGTGTAATCCATGCAGTTGACCAGCATACGTATGGCTGGAAGTTTTATGCCAAATGCAGAATACGGCACTAGATCTTCCATCAGGGTAACGGTTCCGCGCATAAATTCGCGTACGTCAGGCAGTACGGGCTTGACCATGCCAATTAGATCCCCTGTTGACGCCAGGATTATCAGCTCTGACATCACCGTTTTAGCACCCTGGGAATCAATCAGAATGACGTCATAGTCATCAAACAGCGGTGCTGAAAGTGCATTGCGCAGACGAACACGTCCGTCCGGGACATTGAGCATGTATGTGGGAAGAAGATTGCGCGGATCGTTTGAAACAATGAGATGAAGATTATCGATTTTCGTCCGGGAAATGATGTTATCGGCCACTGACAGGTTTACGGTCTGCATGAGCAGTTCGTAAAGTCCGCAGGGGGCTTCATAACTCAGGGGAAATATACTGCTGGCGGTTGGCTGAGCGTGGTCACCGTCAATGATGAGCACTTTAAGGCCGGCATCGGCGAGAAATCCGCCAAGATTAGCGGTTTGTGTTGATTTACCCTCACCACCCTTTGTTGATACGACGGGGATGACTTTAACTCTTGATGGAGTAGTGCAACTTATTGATTTTGAATGCATTTAATCTTACCTGTTGTGAAACAGGCTCGATTTAACATATTGATAACTTATGGCCGCGAAATTTAACATTACAACACGGGGATTGAAAATCCCCGTGTCCCTGGTTCGATTCCGGGTTCGGGCACCAAAATTTGAAACCCTCGCTTCGGCGGGGGTTTTTACGTTTTAGCACTCATAATGCGCCTTAGCACCGCAAGAAAGTGAATTTTCTACGTTCATCATGACCAGTCGCCCTTTCTGCATGACAGCCTGCCTGTGATAGCGGTTGCATTCGCCATCTCCTCCTCTGTAGTCATGCGCCCTTTCCTGTATTGGATTCAGAGGCGTTGCCTTTTAACAAGAAAAAGCGATGAAACATTTTTCACTGTTCAGGATTCGCCATGAACGCTTCGACCAGCATCAACATCGGCCTGCTGCTGTTCCCCGCAAAGACGCCTGGCGACACAAAAGCGGCGGCCAGGCTGGGTGATAACCGATTGGCGTAAGCGATGGCTTTCAACTGTGCGACAACAAACGCTGTCACTGCCGCAACCAGAAAGCCACCTGTCACCTGACCCGCATGTCGTTGATTTCCCCCCTGCTCACCGCTTCGTGACGCACGGGCATCGGTAAGAATGAAAAGAACATGCCCATGTTACTTACACTCAGAGAAGCATGTCGGGCTGACATCGTGCTGCTCAGCACGTTGAAGGCGCGTCTCTACGTCGAGCATTTCGGATCCCTCTGGCAATCCAGAGCTGAACTAAATGCGTTTTTTCATGGCGAACATGCAAAGACACCTGGGTGTGATCTTCAGTATGCTGGCGTTATCTGATACGTGGCAGAAACGGAGCGGCCGACGAGACGGATAAGCGTTATGGACAGCAGATATTTTCCGAGGTCGTCAGCACGGCTCGGGCGCGTGGCCATAACTTCCTCTCAGACGTGCTGAGAAGTCACACCTGGGCCTGCCAGTGCTGTGACGCGTCGGGAATAGTGCACCTTAAAGGAAGCGCTTTCATGACAGCGATTCAGCAGGTTGCGCCGGCTATTCCGGGCCTGAAGGTCAATGCATAACCCCATCTTCAGCCTCGCTTTACGTTTGCGCGCGGTCACCTTCGTTATGACGTTCACGATTAGGCTGCGGAATGAATGCAATGCCTGCCCTGCATCGGGGACCGGCACGACAGTGAAAACGCGGCCCCTTTTCAGCATTGCGACATTTGACCCAACGTGGAATAGCAAAATACTGACGCGATAACAGAGCCCCCTCCGGAAATTCACCTCGCCAAAACATGCGCCATTTCCGTCGAGGGCCCGACACTGAATGACAAAGCCGGAAGTTAAAAAAACCGTAATCTGAATAGCATATACAACACCAGATAAGCCACTCTGGCATTCACATTCATGACGTGGTACTTCACTTTCTCGCTTCTGTTTAATAATGCCAGTACGTTTGCCGGATAGCGTTTCTCTTTGATGCGTTTAATGCTTTTCCGGATTTCATTAATGTTAAGCGTGGTGTAATACATGGCGGTAACGATTTGCATATCGAGGGTGAGCTTACGTTTGGTGACACCAGTAGAGAAAAGCGACAAATCCTCGTTTTTATACTTAACAAATAACCTTTCATACAGATCAGTCAGGTAACGCTTACGATCCAGCAATTCTTCATACGGGACGCGTCTTTTCGACAGCGAGTTTTCCACATCATCATAGTGATAAGATGCACTGTCAAAAATAAACAGATTATCGACATAGTAAAGACAGTTGAGATTAAACAGCAGGTCTTCACTCATCGATATCCCTTTAGTGAAGCGGAGCTGGTGATCCTCAAGCAACTTTCTTCTGTAGCACTTGTTATGGAGATAGCCAATGTTATCACTTAACTCAAGCTCATCCAGCACAGCAGGAATAGACTGATGGCCGAAATGGCCATAGGTGGAAAGGCTACCCACGCGCGAGCACCTGAGGTTCCCCACCAGTAAATCAACAGGTTGTGAAACGCTCTGAGAAAGGTGCTGATGAAACACAGCCAGAAAGTCATCATCCACCCAGTCATCGGCATCAACAAAAATAACGTATTCTCCCGTAGCCACTTCCAGGCCTGCATTTCGCGCTGCGCTGACGCCGGCATTACTCTGCGAGATAACGTTAAAATTTTTATAGTGTTTAAATTCATCAAGAACAGAGGCGCAGTTATCTTTGCTGCCATCATTCACCAGGATAACTTCATAATCTTTGCATGTCTGAAGGAGAAGACTTTGCAGGGTACGCATAATCGTCTTTTCAGCATTATAAACAGGTATTATTATACTGAATAAATATTTATCATTCATTTCAAAACCTCGTAACCAGCCCTAATGCCTGCCGCCCTTAAAAAGGCGAAAAAGATAATGAAAATAAAAGCCTTTCCTTTTCCTGATAACCGAAAAGAAAATAAGCATCTAATTATTTATTAACCCACTCTAAGATTATAAAAGCGCGAAATTAAACTGACCGTAAACGGGCATTATTCGGATCATGAAGATACGCTTTCATTTTTATTAAGCGATAATTAAAAAAACGAACAGGCAGGGCACATCCTCCCGCCACATGGCAGGATATTAACGTTACTCACGCGCAGATAAAAAACGCGTTATATTAAAGATGCCGTTCAAGACGTTTTATTTAAATGTCTTCCAACGCATATCTTTAAGAAATATCTGCATCACCGCCCAGAAAAGAGCGAGCGATTGATAAGAAACCACAATTTTCCGGGTTGAATGAATATTTTGTGAATCTTCATCATCGGCTGCCCACGGAAAAAATAGTTTAACAGCGTAAAGGCCATAAACTCAGTAATCACCACACTTATGGCGCCGCCAGTAATGCCGAAGGCTGGCACCAGTGTCACCGTCGTGATCAGACATACCGCCAGCACACAGAACGTTTTTTTGATCAGGTAGCGATAGCCATTGTATTTAATAATGAAGCGATCCATGACGCTACTTAGTACACCAAACATGGCGCCGATGCTTAATAACACCATCGGGGCAATCGCTTCGGTGTAAGCTGCGCCGTAGAAATGCCGGATAAACCAGGGGCCGGTCAGGGCAATACCGCCGATAACGGCCCCCGACACGGCAATGACCATTAGCTGTAACTTCTGCGCGCGGACAATCGCCACATCAGGATCACGTTCGGCAAACAACGCAGGATAAAACGAGGCAAGTAAAGCGTTGGGTAAAAAGACCCAGGCCACCGACAGCGTCATCGCGACAGAAAAGATGCCCGCCTCTTTTAACCCTAAGAACCATGAAACGCTGAGCTGGTTAAGCCGGGTATAAATCGTAATCGCAATCACCGACAGCACCAGGGATCGTCCGGCCTGCAAAATATAACCGCTGTAACGTCGGATATGAGTGAGTCGGGGAAGCGGCGGCTTCTCATGCGTACGTCGTTGGTGCCAGCTAAACACGCAGAGTTTGATCAGGAAAGGAATGAAGGTAGCCAGCACAATGGGAATGGCCAACAATTCCGGTTTGAGCTGGAACCAGGAAATCCCATAACGGATAGCCAGACTGATCAGGAGACCGGTAAGGTTAGCCATCACGTTCAGCTTCGCATTCAACACCGCTTCATTGTAGATATTAACCAGATCGATAGCCGAGAACAGACAAGCCAGTGCCGCCGCGCAGATAAAGACAAACGCTTGCGAGTTCATCTCTTCCCGCATCACCACAATGCCAATGGTAGAGAGCACAGAGTAAAGGCTAAACACCAAAATGACAGCCGGCACCATAAGGCGGATGCCAGAACGGTGATTCTGGGCAATGCGCTTGAGCAGGATGACGTCGCAGCCCATCATCGCCACAGACTGGATAAACTGAAATATCAGCATGGAAATGGCGATCACACCAAACGTGACAGGCCCGACGTACTTAGCGACGAAGGACGTTACAAACATCAGGCCAAATACCGCAACCAGCTTCTCAATGATCATCCATAACGAGTTTTGCAGCTTTTGTTTCACGAACGCGCCCTCAACAGAGTCTGTACGGCATGACGCAGCCCGGACACCAGGCGTGGAGACAGGTAGAAAAGCGTAAAATAAAGGCTCCAGGCGTCTGGGAGCACGCCCGCGGCAATATAGGCACGATAGTTTTGCCGGTAAAGTTCAATATACTGCCTGACGAATGCCGCGCTGAACGTCCCACTATACAGGGCTTTATAGATGTGCGAGGCCGTAACCTTCAGAAATAAGAAGTAGTAATAGCGTTCCTGCGGCCGTAGCAAGACGCGTTTAATCCCTGTAAAAGCCCGGACGTAAGTGAAGTGTTTTTCTTTGAGCGCCGAGCGCGTTGCCGAATCGTGTGACTCAACATAGTGGTAGACGACCCGAGGGCTGAACACGACCTGTCCCTGCGGGGCACCGGACAGGTAGCTGATCACAAACAGCAGATCTTCAAAGTTGAAGATATCTTCCCGAAAGCGTAACTGCTGCTGTTGCACGATCGTCCGGCGGAAAAACTTGTCACAGATACCGTGTTTCGGCGTGTGGTAGAGCAGTTCACCGATCGCCTTATCAGCGCGCAGACTGCGCAGTGCGGTCTCTTCAGGCTCCCCGGACAGCGGCTCGCCGTCATGAGAAAAGGTGCGGGATTCGCCTACGGCCAGAATGACGTCTTCATTCATCAGCCCCAGCCAGGTATCCAGCATACCTGAAGGCAGAAAGTCGTCGGCATCGATGAAAGAGAGGAATGTGCCACGCGCAGCATCCAGACCGCAGTTACGTGCCGATGAAACGCCGCCATTGGGCTTATCTATAATCTCTACGCCAGGATAATTCTGGTATTTTCTCATTAGCTCAAGTGAATTATCACTTGAACCATCATTGACTAAAATAAGCTGGCAATGCTCAGCATGAGGTTGCTGAAGAATACTCTCGACGCAACGTTCAATAAACATCGCGCCGTTATAAACAGGCACGATAAATGACACTAAAGGGGCGTGTTGATCATTAAACATATAACCTCTGGTGTGACATATTTATTAAAGTGTAGCGCAGGGAAAGTGTCGGTTAGTTCCAGCTATTTTTATTCGTAAAAATTTTTCGCTACTCTAAATCACTCATCTGTATGCACATCGCCAATTTTTGTATCAAAATATGTATAGCATGAAACCAGGAAATAAAAGACAGCATAAACATGAGGATGACATCAAAACTAAGAGTATTCTGTAATTTAAAATGGCGTTACTGAACCCTGCAGAAATACAAAGAACCTGCCTGTGATACTCTACTCAGGCGCGGACCGTTTCCGCAATAAGCCACCTTCGCAATGTAAAGCGTAAAGAGAACATTCAGACAATAGCCAGTAAAGTGAAAAATGGAAGACACTTTTCCCGGAAAAAATTAATAAGAACTTCCTTATAAAAATCGACATATCTCAGATGACACATTAATAAAAAACAACGCGTGTCCAGTAAAAATAAATAAATATGCCAGAAGAAACAGAAGTGTTTAATTAACGTTTAACTTTTTGGGGCATATAAAAAATCTCAGCGCCTGAAAATATGCGTGGACTGGCACACCCCGGGGCTGCATGGACTGGCTTTCTGCGGTGAGATTGATTCCGCCCGGGTCGCGGAGAGAATCGCTAAATATGCTTCCGGCATTGCCTCTTCGTTCAACGGCGACCGAGGAAGCCGTGCGATCAGACTGGTAACCTTATCGTCATTGCTTTCCGGCGGCTCCGTCTGTCCACGGTTATCATGGGCAGACGCACGCATCCCCGTCGTCCTCAGTCGCTGGCGTGCCGGTGCTCAGCACATCCCGTACAGCCGCCACATCCTGTCTTACGCGATGAGGTGAGCGGTGCGGAAACCGGCTTCGTGCGCACACGTCCACCTGCGTGGCGCAGCAGGCTAATGACCAGACCGTTAAGCACGACCACACTCATCAGGCACAGCGCGCTAAACCCCGGATGCAGGCGAAAACTGACACTCTGATAAAACAGCGTAGCAACGGAGTACGCAACGTTCAGGCCCCAGAAAAAGGAAAACAACATCCAGTTTTTCCCGGCTTCCCGGGCTATTGCGCCCATCACCGATACGCAGGGAACGTAGAGCAACACAAACAGCAAATAGCTGTACGCTGCGAAGCCGTTGCCGAATTTCGCACTCATCACGCCCATTTGCGTCGCATTGATTGTACTGTCACCTTTACTCGCTTCAATAGGGTTGGCCAGCGCACGCAGGCTGAATGCGCTCTTCAGGCTGTCACCGGTTTCTTTCAGCGCGTCACCTAACTCACCCGACAGCGAAAAGTCCTGCGGGCGAAACGCGCCGCTTTGAACATCTTCGCCGACATAAAGACTGTTCAGCGTACCGACCACGACTTCTTTCGCCATGATGCCTGTCACCAGCCCGACCGTGGCCTGCCAGTTGTCTGATGTCACGCCGACTGGTCGCAGGGCTGGCGTGACGACTTTACTCACAGTAGCCAGCGCAGAATCATTGATATGGTCTACGGTTGCCCCACTAAACGAAAAGTTGCTGAGTAATCCGATCACCATGCTGACCACAATAATGACGCGACCTGCGCGCACGATAAACATCTTTAAACGTTGCCAGGTCTGGATCAGCAGGCTTTTCACATGGGGGCGATGGTAGACCGGCAGCTCCATAAGAAAAGGTGACGCTTCGCCGCGCAGCAGCGTATTTTTCAGGATAAGCCCAGTGACGATGGCCACGATAATGCCCAGCACGTACAGAGAGAAAACCAGGCTGGCGCGCCAGGCGCCAAAAAAGGTGGCGGCGAAAACAGCAAAAATCGCCAGCCGCGCACCGCAGGACATAAAGGGCGCAATTAGCACGGTAAGTAAGCGCTCACGGGGTGTATCCAGCGTGCGCGTGCCCATTACTGAAGGCACGTTGCAGCCAAACCCGACGATAAGCGGTACAAAGGATTTCCCCGGCAAACCCAGCGACTGCATCAGGCGATCAATTACGAACGCTGCACGCGCCATATACCCCGAGTCTTCAAGAAAAGACAGAAACAGGTACATCAGGCCGATCTGGGGCAGAATCGGCAACACCGTGTTAATCCCGGCCCCTATGCCCTGCGCAAGGAAGACCGTTACCCAGTCGGGAAAGTGGCAGGTATAGCCCAGCCACTGCGCGCCATGAATAAACAGCGCCACCGATCCGCTGTCGAACAAAGGCTGGAAGGCTGCACCGATGTTAATTGACAGCACAAACATCAGATACATCACGCCCAGAAAAACCGGTATTCCCAGGAACCGGTTCAGCACAAGGTTGTCCAGCCACTCAGTCAGCGCAGCGGGTGCGGCTTTATTGAGGTTACAGACCGCGGCGCAGAGCGCGTTGATAGCCTGATAACGACAGTTCACCACATGCATTGCCGGATCGCCGCCCGCCGCCTGCCTGATCGCCGGCAGTTGGGGGACGACTGTGGGACAGATGCGCTGACTGTTAATGTCACCCGCCAGCAGCTGTAGCGCCAGCCAGCGCTGCTTTTGCCTGGCGATGTCCGCAGGCATCATCGTTTGCAGGCGCGCGATGGCCGTCTCAATTTCACGAGGATAAACCAGAGGTTGTGGCGGTCTTTCTCCCTGCCAGTCGTCAATGGCGCGTTTAAGCGAGGCGATGCCTTCGCCACGTGTTGACGTCAGCGCCACGACCGGGCACCCCAGCCGGGCTGACAGCGCTGCCCTGTCGATGATGATATTCTGGCTGAGCGCGATATCCTGCATGTTTAACGCCACGATACAGGGCATGCCCAGCTCCAGTAGCTGAAAAGTCAGGAAAAGATGACTCTCCAGGTTTGAGCTGTCTACCACATTAATCACCAGGTCGGCGTGATTCTCAAACAGATACCCACAGGCGATACTTTCATCGATGGCGCTGTCCGCCGAAAGCGTTGTAAGCGAGCGCGTGCCTGGCAGATCAACCAGCCGTACATCCGTTTCAGCCGTAAAGAACTGCCCTTCCTTGCGTTCTACCGTCACGCCCGCCCAGTTCCCTACGCGCTGGCGGGCCCCGGTAAGCTGATTAAATAACGTGGTTTTACCGGTATTCGGGTTGCCGATCAGACCCAGGGTTAATGTTTTCATCAGCGGACTTCTTCCAGCAGAACCGAAGCCAGATCGCGTTGCCGCACCGCCAGACTGAGGCGACGCGTACGGATATGAACGGGATCGCCCAGTGGTGCAGTACGGATAATGTCAATCAGCGTGCCGGGCAGCACGCCCATGGTTAGTAATTTTTGCCGCCAGGCGGGATCAACAGAAGACTGGTAGCCTCTGACACGATAGGTGGTGTGTGTTTTGATTTTCACAGATATATCCCAACCGTTAACAACTAAGGCAGGAATTATACAAATGATAACTATTCTTGTTTCTTGATCTGGATGGGGGTGATGCGCAGGATAACGACAAAAACACGCTGATATGCCATTTCACCCTGACGGCCCGCTCGGGTTAAGGGCCATCCGGAAAGAAGCATTGCGGAAGATTGTCAGAAACGTCCCTCAGCGGCAAACAGGCTGAGCGGCCTCAACAGTGGGAAAATAACAGATGGTGTTGTCATACCTATTTTCAGCCCCCTGTCTGTGAAGCACGGCTTATACAGCGAAGACGGACACAACGTCAGATTGCGGTCACGTATGAGGGCAGCGAAAAATAATAACGCGCAAATGTCTCACCCAAGCCTTCATCTTATTATTGCGCGAAAAAACGTAACTCCCGGTACATTTCTGCATAAACGGATCCTTGATCACCCCGTTTTTGTGACTATGCCAAACCATTAAAAAAACACGCTTTTCCTGAAAGCGTCATTTTATTTTTAAACTAATCGTTATAGATCACATTATTTATGGCGTCACTATTAAGGTAATCCGTTAAATACCGATATACCTGTATCCACGTTTATCAGGTATCGCCGCCATGTTTAAAAACCTTAAAATTACAACGGGCATTATTGCCGTATTGTTTTTGTTCAGTGCGCTGTTAATGCTTACCGGGTCGCTTTTTTATTCGTCTGTCAGCCAGGCGGGACGCAACTTTTCTCACACTGAACAACTGACGCTACAACAACAGCAACTGAGCGACAGTGTGCAGACGCTGATAAAGACGCGTGTCACCGTCAGCCGGGTGGCTATTCGTTTTCTGAAAAACCAGAAGGATCCGGCATCTCTGGCCTCAATTGCCACACTGCTGGACACAGCGAAACAATCTGCTGAAAAAGCCGATAAGTATTTTTCAGCCTACAAAGCCGCCCCGCCCTTACCCGGACAGCATGCGGAACTGACCCAAAACGTTCAGACGGCTTACAGCAAAATGCACGATACCATGCTCGCGTCGGTCGAGTTCCTGCGAAATAACAACTATCAGGCTTACGGCAATCTTGATGCACAGGAAGCGCAGGATCAGCTGGATAAGGCTTATCAGGCCTGGCGGAGCGCTAACTATCAGCTGATGAAGGAAATCGCCGCAGAAAACGATCACAACTACACCAATATGCTGTGGACCTTGCTGATTATCGCAGTTATTGCTCTGGTGACCGTTGCCAGCGTATGGGCTGGCCTGCGGACACTGCTGCTGAAACCTCTGACTCTGGCAACCGACTACATGCGCGCGATCTCTGCCGGGGATCTGACGCGTGAGATCGCCAGCGACAGTCACAATGAAACCGGACGGCTCCTCAGCCAACTGGAAGAGATGCGCAGCGCGCTGGTGGCGACGATTCGTTCTGTCGATGATGCAACCCAGTCCATTTTCACCGGCGCAGCAGAAGTATCGGCCGGCAGCATCGACCTCTCTGCCCGCACCGAGCAACAGGCGGCCGCACTGGAAGAGACGGCAGCCAGCATGGAGCAACTGACCTCGACAGTAAAACTGAACGCGGAAAATGCACAGCAGGCCACCGCGATGGCGAACGATGCCGCTGTGATGGCGTCGCAGGGTGGCCAGATTGTGGCGAAGGTGATTTCCAATATTGAGCAGATCAGTGAAAGTTCTAAACAGATTGCCAGCATCATCGGCATTATCGACAGCATTGCGTTCCAGACGAATATCCTGGCGCTTAACGCTGCGGTCGAAGCCGCGCGCGCAGGCGAACAGGGGCGCGGTTTTGCTGTAGTCGCCGGTGAGGTGCGTTCACTGGCTGGACGCAGTGCAAGCGCGGCGCAGGAGATCCGCACGCTGATTGAACAATCGACGCAGCGTGTCAACAGCGGTTCGACTCATGCCTCCGAAGCGGGTGATGTCATGGGAAGCATTGTGCATTCCGTTAACAGCGTGACCCAGTTGATGGCTGAGATTGCCTCGGCCTCGGCCGAGCAGACACGCGGTATTGAACAGGTGACGAAAGCGGTATCGGAAATGGACGGCGTCACGCAACAAAACGCGGCGCTGGTAGAGGAATCGGCCAGTGCGGCAGCCTCACTGGAAGATCAGGCTACGCAGTTACGTCAGTCGGTCTCCGTGTTTAACACGGGCAGAAAGCCGACCACAGGTCTGGCGACGTCCCGCAGCACAGCTTTGAAAAAACCCGTTATGACGCCTGTGCCTGCCGCACCGTCAGCGGATAACTGGCAGTCATTCTGATCGACTTGCCGCGGAGCGATGCCCTGCTCCGCGGCAAACGGCTTCAGGCGCGGTGGGCCATATCAACGACCTTCGTTTCACTGCCCCAGTCGGCGTCAAACACAGAAGAAACCAGGGCTGGATGAACGCCCGTAACAGCCACATCAACCAGTCCCAACGCCACAAAGGGATCCTCGGTCAACCTGTCGCGAACAGCCTGCTCATCAGAGGCGAGAAACAGCACAACGCCGCCCTGCTGATTTTCCAGCGGTCCGGCCAACACCACCTCGCCCGTCTTGATGTGCTCCATCAGCCAGCTTTTATGACCCGCGCTGTGTTTTTCACGTTCGGCGGCGGCACCACGATAACTCAGCGTAACAATGTAAAGCATAAGGTTCTCCTGTGGATTACAACGCAAGTGACTGGATGAGCGTGCTGGCGGCATTAAACGCGTTGCCGATTTCACGCTGTTGAATGGCTTTCCCTTTTGAAGCCCCTTCTGCACGGATAACATGAATATGCTCAACGCCTAAAAACCGAAAAAAAGCGGCCAGATACCGTTCCTGAAAATCCCACTCTTCAAGGGAACCGCCGTGGTAAAAGCCGCCTCGCGCCGAGGCCACGATCACGGTTCGCCCACCTGACAACCCCACCGGGCCTTGTGCCGTATAACTGAATGTTTTGCCTGCCTGCGCGATCCGGTCCAGCCAGGATTTTAGTTGGGCAGGCACCGAAAAGTTGTACATCGGCGCACCGATGACTATCACATCACTGGCAAGAAACTCCGCCACCAGCAGGTCAGATAAGCGATGCTGTTCTGCTATGTACTCACTGACGTTGTCGTCGTTTCCCGCCCTGAAACCTGCCGCGATGGCCGCGTTAAGAGGACGGATTTCCTCGGCCACGACATCACGGTAAGTCGCCTGAGCAGCGGGGTACTTTGCCAACAGTTTTCTGACGATGTCCGCGGTAAGCTGCCGGGTAACCGACGGCGTCTGGAAAATACTGGCGTCAATATGAAGTAATCTGTTCATGGGATTCCCCTGAGAGTGATGGTGCTATGACGATGGAAGGGTTCTGGCCGCGCGATCGATAAACGCAGCCACCTGTTCAGGATGTGAAACCAGCGATAAATGACTAGATGCGAGACGCTGAACGCGTGCGCCAATATGCGCAGCAATGTCAGACTGGACACGGGGCGGCAGCGCCCGGTCTTGCGTGGTCAACAAATACCAGGTGGGTTTGCTTTTCCATGCCGCTCGCGTCACCTTGTCAGTGAAAGCGCTCGCCGCAACAGGTTGTTGTACCGCAGCCAGTTCGCGCACCCGCGCATCAGGCACGTCGCCGGCCAGCATTTCACCAAACTGTTGGGCATTATCCAGCCAGATCATCCCGTGTTTATCCGGCCTCATTGCCGTCATCGGGGCATGAAGTCGTTGCAACAGCCCGGCAGCAGATTCATTACTGTCGGGCACCAGCGCAGAGAGAAAAACCATGCCCCTTACGCGCGAATCGTTGCCAGCATCAGCCACCACCACACCGCCCCAGGAATGCCCAACCAGCAGCACCGGGCCTTGCTGACGCGCAATGACCGCCTCCGTCGCCTTTACGTCATCCTGCAATGAGGTCAATGGATTCTGAACGGCGGTGACGTGATAACCTTTGTGCTGAAGGCGTGAAATCACCGCCCGCCAGCCTGAGCCGTCAGTAAACGCCCCGTGGACTAAGACGATGTTTTTCACCGTCGCCTGCGCAGCGAGCGGCACATTCAATAACGTCAGCCCCAGCAGCACCGCATGCTTTAATCTTTTCGCCTTACTGCTCTTTCGCCGCATCTCGCCTGTTCCTGTGGCCGTTTTCATGCTGACCATGGTAGATCGGGCGAAAAGAGCGTGTAAGATGGCGAATAAGACAACTAACAGGCAAAACTCGCCATAAGGAGTGACTGGCTATGCGCATAGCGATTGTGGCGCTGGAAGGCAGCCTGCCTTCTGCCGTCAACGGCTTTTGTGACACCTTATGGATTGCGCGCCAGGTGATTGCGTCTCGCCCCGATACTGCGGCGCAACTGACCCGCGCGCCGCTGGAGGTCCAAATCGTAAGTGCTGATGGCCAGCCCGTGCGCGATGCGCAGGGACGATGGCTACATGTCGATGCTGATTTCAGCCAGGCAGAGGCGTCAGATATCGTCCTGGTCGGGGGAATGGCCTTGGGCCGCGATCGGTTTCCGCACCATCCGGAAGCGGTCATACAGGCGGGGACCTGGATAAAAAAAATGTACCATCAGGGTGCCATCGTCGGTGCCGCCTGCGCGGGCTGTCTGGTGCTGGGCGAAGCGGGGCTGCTCAGTCGTCGGCGTTGTACCACCACCTGGTGGCTGTTTCCGACCCTGCGGGAGCGCTATCCGGATGCGCGTCCGGTATGGGGACAAACGCTCGAACAACAGGAAAATATCATTACTACGGGTGGCCCACTCTCGTGGAGCGCGCTCACGTTGCATTTGCTGCACAGGATACTGGGGGCGGACGTGTCCAGACAGGTTGCTGATATGGCCGTTGCCGATGCCCAGCCCGTGTCGCAACGTTTGTATGCGCCGCCCGGGTTTATTAACACTCAGCACCCGTTGCTGATGCGAGCGGAAGAGATTATTCGCTATCAACAGCCAGGCATCACGGCAGAACGGCTGGCCTCTGCGTTACATACCAGCGAACGCACGTTGCACCGTAAAATGAAAATGCTGACCGGCGAAAGTCCTAAGGCGTTTATTACCCGGGTCCGCATTGAAGGTGCCTGTCTTCTTCTGGAGAACCCCACCGTAAGCATCCGTAAGGTGGCCGCCGATTGTGGCTATTCTGACGAAAGCAGCTTTCGCAAAGCGTTTAATCAGGTGATGGCGATGACACCCGCGCGTTATCGACAGTGGATTGCCGCCAGAGCGGCACCCGCAACGCGTTAATCAGCGTAGCGCATGCAGCGCTGCCCAGCTGGCGTCTTTGATTTGGCCGTCTTTAGCAAACAGCAACGGTCCGGTGGCCAGCCCATCGCTTGCCTTCGGCGTCGCCGCCGTCCGGTGGGGCGTGTCCCAGACACCCCACGTGAGCACTGCGTCGACACCGGCTTCCAGCACAAGCGAAAGATAGCTCTTATAGGTGCTGGCGACCGCCATGGCGCGGCGCGCCATCGGCAGGCGGCTGTCATCAACATCCAGTTCGGTGATATACACGGCCAGGCCCAGCGCTTTCACTTCACGAATAAATGTCGCCAGTCCCGGACCAGACGCATACTGCGGACCGGCCTTGAGATGAGACTGAATCCCCAGCGCACCAATGGGGATCTGTCTGTCCTGCAAATTGCGCAGCAGCGCCAGCACAGCGTCGCGTTTTCGTTGTGCGTTGTCATGGTCGCTTTCCAGCCCGTAATCGTTATAGCAAATGACGGCGTGAGGATCGGTCTGATGCAGCGCGTCACAGGCGATATCCAGATAACGCGTCCCCAGACGTTGATACCAGAAACTGTTGCGCCATCCGCCAGGCAAACCGTCAGACAGGTTGATAATCTCGTTCGCCACGTCCCAGCTCTGTATCTGTCCCCGATAGCGCCCCGCGACGGTATGAATATGGTCTCTCAACACTTTTTCCAGCTGCGTGGCATCGCGAATCGCCAGCAGCCAGTCCGGCACCGCACGGTGCCAGCAAAAGGTATGCCCGCGTAGCAGCAGGCCCTGCGCTCTGGCAAAGGCGGCAAGCGTATCCGGGCCAGAAAAATCGTAGCGATTCTGCTCAGGCTGAACGACCACCCACTTCAGCGCGTTTTCCGGAACAATAATATTGGCCTGGCTGGCCACAAACTGCCGGTAATGCGCATCGGACCGCAAACGCTCGGGCCGGACCGCGAACCCAAACAGAAGATGACGCTGCGCAGCTATGCGCTTTAAGGGGGGGAAAGCCGGTTCGGCCGCGAAGGCCGGTATCGGCAATGCGGAACCCAGCAACAGTGCCGCGCTGCGTTTTAAGAACCGACGTCGCGGCGTGGATGTGAAGCCAGACAGATTATGAGGTTTCATCAGTGCCACGTCTCCTGTGACGTTTTTGCCCGATCATCGTGAAGGTCGCATCACACCAGCCCGGTATTCTTATAACCCTAAGCCCTAAGGCCCGTCAGCAACGATTTTGTCCACGTCGGTAAAGCCAGATTTCTGAATGTAAAATCCCTCGCTTTACGGTATCGGGTTTTCTGGCATTCGCGGGGCTGTGTGCCTGCACGTTTCAGGACGGGCGCTGCCGTGCCAGCGGTAAAAGTGACCTTTGCTACCTTGTTATGCCGCACTGGCGGACAAACCGAATGAAAAGCTGTCGATTTACCTTTGCTAAGCTGATAAGTACACCTGATACGTTTAATAAAGGAGAATGCTATGACGCAGCCTAAAACCCGCCCCCTCGGCAACAGCGGCCTCTCTGTGCCGCTTCTGACCTTTGGCGGCAATGTCTTTGGCTGGACGGTAGACGAGAAAACCTCGTTTTCTCTGCTCGACGCGCTGGTGGAAAAAGGCCTGTTCTTTATCGATACCGCCGATGTCTATTCACGCTGGGCGCCCGGCAATCAGGGGGGCGAATCCGAAACCATCATCGGCAAATGGCTGAAGAAAAGCGGTAAACGCGACAGGATAGTGCTGGCGACCAAAGTCGGCATCGAAATGTCACCGGAGAAGCAGGGACTGAAACCTGGGTATATTCGCCAGGCCGTCGAGGACTCGCTGCGCCGTCTGCAAACCGACGTGATCGACCTCTATCAGGCGCATCGCGATGATGAAACCACGCCACTGACCGACACGTTAAGCGCCTTTGACGCTCTGATCAAAGCCGGCAAAGTCCGGGCTATTGGGGCCTCCAACTACAGCGCCGCGCGACTGCAGGAGGCGCTGGACATCAGCAAACAGCATGGGCTGGCGCGTTACGAAACCCTGCAGCCGCTCTACAACCTTTACGACCGTGAAGAATATGAAAGCGAGCTGGAGCAGGTAGCGCGAGAGAATCAGCTTGGCGTGATCAACTACTACGCGCTGGCCAGCGGCTTTCTCAGCGGCAAATATAAAAAACCGCAGGATGCCAGCAAGAGCGCGCGCGGTCAGGGTATTGTAGATAAGTACCTGAATGAACGCGGTAAACGCATTGTTGAAGCGCTGGAAGACGTGGCGGCGTCACATGATGCGTCAGCCACGCAGGTGGCGCTGGCCTGGCTCATCGCGCGCCCGAGTATTACCTCCCCTATCGTCAGCGCGACCTCCTTGTCGCAGCTTGATGAACTGGTCAAAGCCACTGAGTTGACGCTGAGCAAGCAAGAAATTGAAGAGCTGTCCCAGGCCAGCAAGCCATAAATCCCCCAGGGATGCCGCGGCATCCCTTTTACTTTGCCTCGCAATAAATGCCTTTTTAGTTATAAAAATATTCATTCAGCGATAACTGTCACAATTGCGTTAATTCCTTACCACTTTGCAGTTACATACGCACAGATTTGCAAAAATTGACACTTAGTCAGCATTATTCTCTGCCCTGTCTTTTCCTGTCATTTCATAAAGAATAACGCTGATGAATACAAAAAAAGCAGTGCAGTTTATGCCTCGCCTGGCCGCGGGCAGCCTGATGTTTGCGATGCTGAGCGCCTCCGCGCTGGCCGCCGATGCCTTTAGCTATGACTCACCTTACCTGTTTGGCGACTGGGGCGGTAACCGAACGCAGTTAGAAAACTACGGCATTAAGTTAGATGTTAACTACACCATGGAAAGTGCCGCCAATCTGGGTGGCGGAGCTGACAGCCATACCTCGATGCGCTACAGCGACCAGTGGGCGTTTGGTGCCAATTTCGATCTGCAAAAACTCCTCGACTGGCAGGATACGCAGTTCCAGGTCACCATTACCGATCGCAATGGCCGCAACATCTCCGATCAGGTGGCCGATCGCCGCACCGGGATGCTCTCTTCTACCCAGGAGGTGTACGGTCGTGGCCAGACGTGGCGCCTGACGCAGTTCTGGTTAAGCAAAGGCCTGTTCGATAACACGGTCAATCTGAAAGCCGGACGCGTTACCGTCGGCGAAGATTTCGATAACTTCGACAGCAAGTTCCAGAACCTGGCGTTTGGCAGCGGCCAGGCCGGTAACTGGCGCGGCGATCGCTGGTTTAACTGGCCGGTTTCGCAGTGGGGTGGCAGGCTAAAAGTCAACGTTACGCCAGAGGTGTTTTTCCAGGTCGGTTTCTACAATCAAAACCGTGCGAATTACGACCGTGGCGATGGTTTCCGGCTGGATACCAGCAACTCAGAGGGGAATCTGGTGCCGGTCGAGTTAGGCTGGAAACCGACGTTAGGCCCCGACAAGTTGCCGGGTAACTATCGTATCGGCTATTACTACTCGTCCGCAAATGGCGACAACTATGGCAGCTGGCGTGACGGCGCTTACCAGCGCAAAAATCATGCTTACGGCGGCTATGTCCTGTTGCAGCAGCAGTTGACGGCGCAGGGCGGCGATGCCAGCCGGGGTCTGGGCGTGACGGTTCAGGCGGTGATGAACGACCATAAAACCTCGAAAACCGATAACTATCAGTCCGTCAGCTTCACCTGGAAAGGACCGTTCGATGCCCGTCCGCAGGATGAGATTGGCATCGGCGCGGCGCGTATTCACGTCAACAGCGCCTACACGCGTTCGCTGCGTGAACAGAACGACGCCAGCGGGCAGACCGATTTTAACAGCCCGACCTATCTGCCTGTTCAGGACGGTTCGGAGTACAACTACGAAATCTATTACAACGCGCAGCTGACCAAATGGCTGCAACTGCGTCCTAACCTGCAATACGTTGTTGCGCCGGGTGCCGTTAGCGACGTGAAAGATGCCTTTGTCGGCGGAATCAGCGCTAACGTGAATTTCTGATCCGCCCTTCAGACCTGCCCGCAGGGCAGGTCTGCTTTCCCGCCTGCCCTGACGCTTTCATCCCGTACCTGCTCTGTTGATTCGCCTCAGTTTTCCGCAATTTTTTGCAAGCCCTGCCCCACTTCACGCGGTATAACCTCATCCATGTCTTACCACTGCGCATAACGGAAAAACCATGAAAACCTATATCAGCAAAGCGTTCTCAGCCGACCGGGCCTGGGGTGCACTCGACATCGCTAACTTTGATGGCACAACCGTACGGCTTCACTGGACGGATCAACCCTACAAGTGGCACATCAATGACGGTCAGGAAGTTTTTGCGGTGATGGATGGCTGTGTAGAGATGCACTACAAGGAAAACGGAGACATCAGGACAGTGCGCTTGCAGACAGGAGATATTTTTTATGCCAGCGTGGGCACGGAACATGTTGCCCATCCACAGGGCGAAGCGCGCGTACTGGTGATCGAGAAAGCGGGATCGGTCTGACCCCAACCGGCCCTGAGGCACGATGGCTGGCGCACATTTTCCGCGTATACTGAGGCGCAAACACAGCCTTGACGGAGGTTTCGCCTGATGACACCGTTGCCGCCGCTTGCACATCTGGGTCCGCGCATTTGTATCATGGGCCCCTCAAACAGCGGTAAATCTACCCTGGCCGTGGCGATTGCGGAAAAGCAGTCGCTGCCCGTTATTCATCTCGATCAGCTTTATCACCAGCCCAATACCGACTGGCAGCCCAGAGAGCACGCCGTGTTTTTACAGCTTCACCGCGAGGCAATCAGTGCAGAACGCTGGGTTATCGAAGGCAATTATACGCGCTGCCTGCCCGAAAGAATTGCGCGCGCAACAGGCTATATCCTGCTGGATCTCGCAATGCCTGTCAGTTTACTGCGTTATATCCGGCGCTGCTGTGCCACCACGCCGCGTGCCGGGGCGCTGCAAGGCAGCACCGATCACATCAATCTCGCCATGCTCAGGCATATCACCTGGGTGACGCCGGGCAATCGCCGTCGCTATCACCTCCTGTATCAGGGACTTAGTCTGCCCAGGTGCCGTCTGGTAGGTGCAAAAGCGATAAACCGCGCCTGGCAGGAGTGGTGCCTGACGCCCCGTCCTGCGACAGGGATCTTACCCGGCAAAACAGGCCGGTAGCCTTTCCTGCCTGTCTTTTGTATTGTCATGATCCTTACTGGCTCACTCCGGGATCGCAGAATGCACATCACGCTCGCGCAGGATGACCACATTCCCGCCCTGCAACAGATTTATGCTCACCATGTTGTGCATGGCACGGGCAGTTTTGAACTGGATCCGCCTGATGAAGCCGAACTCGCCAGCCGGTTAGAAAAAATCCGTGCCGCCGGACTGCCCTGGTTTGTGGCCATCGAAGACGGCCAGGTTTGCGGTTACTGTTATCTGGGCTTTTATCGTCCGCGCCCGGCTTATCGTTTTACCCTGGAAGATTCCCTTTATATCCATCCGGCTTTTCAGGGGAAAGGTGTGGGTAAACGCCTGCTGGCGCACGCGATTGACTGGGCAGAAAGCCGGGGCTTTCGCCAGATGGTCGGGAATGTGGGCGACAGCGCCAACGTGGCCTCCATCGCTCTGCACCGATCGGCGGGCTTCACCGTGGCCGGTACGTTAACCTCCGTAGGCTACAAACACGGGCGCTGGCTGGACACGGTATTGATGCAGCGGACACTTGGCGCGGGCGACAGTATCCCGCCTGAAAACGGATAACGCAGGATGCGTCCTAGGCGGGCCGCTGCCCAGGGCTCAGGCGGAAGCGCCCAGCTCGTGTGAGATCGCCTGGGCGGTCGCTACCACCTTCGCCATCAGGTTTTTTGCCCCAATCTGTTGCAGCTTGGCCGTCGGCAGCGAGACCGATACCGCATAGGGAACGCGCTGCTGAATATCAAATACCGGCGCGGCGATACAGGTCACGCCCAGCTCGTTCTCTTCGCGATCCATCGCGGTGCGCTGCTGCAGAATATCTCTCAGTTCCTGCTGCATCTCAGGCAAGGTAGTGATGGTGTTTTTTGTCAGTTGCTCAATGCTGTCCTGATGGCTTTGCCAGTAGTGCAGCAGGTACTCTTCACTGCCCCAGGCCAGAAAAATTTTGCCCATCGCCGAGCAATAGAGCGGCATATGCTGCCCGATGTAGGCGCGTGTGCGCATCATGCCGGTGGTGGGTTCCAGTTTATTGATCAATACAACATGATCGTCTTCACGGCTGGAAAAGTTAACCGTTTCGCCCACGTCCAGGTTGAGCTTTTCCAGATGCGGTCCGGCTACGTGGATGATATTGAGCGATGACAGCGCTTTCTGACCGACCGAAATAAATTTGGTCGTCAGGCGATAGCTGCCAGGCGACGGAGCCTGGGTGACATAGCCACTGCTGTGCAGCCCCTGTAACAGGCGGTGCACGGTGCTTTTATTCATGCCGGACAGCTCAGCGAGATGGGCCAGCGGGCAACCGTTCGGGAAATTGCTCAGTAACTCAATCAACTGAAGGCCACGAAACAGACTCTGTGTTCCCAACGGCTTATCGTTTTTATTTTCCTTCGCTTTATCCACTTTACCCACCATCCGCCGATCCTCTCCGTTTCTGACTTCCTGAGCGCACTATCGCATGATGTTAACTCATGGCATAACAACTGGGAATCTTTCGCTTTTTTAGTGTGGCCTGGCGATCGCATTCCGCCTGGCAGGAATTGCGCTGTTCATCACAATTTCAAAACAATATTTTAACTCCATGTTTCTACTGAGGAAATAGTCGCCTCGCTTCTTTGCTTTTCCGCATTTTCAGGGATAGTATTTTTTGGAATAGTATTTCACATGTTGAAATCAGCAAGAGCGCGTCACCACGCTTGCTGCCACTACTCACCAGGCGTCACGGGAGGCTGGAATGCAAACTAACCCGGATAAACCGGTCCTGACACTAAGCCATATCACCAAACGTTTCGGGGGGAACCCTGCCGTCAATGACGTTAGCCTGGATGTCTTTCCGGGCGAAGTGGTCGCGCTGTTAGGTGAAAATGGTGCGGGTAAATCGACGCTGATCAAGGTACTGGCCGGCGTTTATACCAGCGACGAAGGCCAGATAACCTTTAATGGCAACCCCATCCCCTCAGCGGCCGCGCTAAAAACCGCCACCAGCCAGCCTGTCGCCTTTATTCATCAGGATCTGGGGCTGATCGAGTGGATGACGGTGGCGGAAAATATGGCACTGATCATGGGCTTCAACCGTCGCCTGGGCCTGATTAACTGGCGGGCCGTGCGTGAACGGGCACGTTTAGCGCTGGAAGACGTCGGTATTCAGCTCGATCCCGATGCCCGCGTATTTGAACTGTCACGCACGGAAAAATCGCTGCTGGCCATTGCCCGCGCGGTAGCCGTCAACGCGCAAGTACTGGTACTGGACGAACCGACCGCCTCGTTACCCGCCAATGACGTACGGCATCTGTTTAGCGTGATAGAACGCCTGAAAAGTCGCAACGTCGGCATGATTTACGTGACTCACCGTCTGGATGAGGTGATTGAAATTGCCGATCGCATTTGTGTGATGCGGGACGGTAAACGCGTCGCAGAGGGCAACACGGCAGACTACAGGTTGCACGATCTGGTTGAAATGATTGTCGGCGAAGCGCTGGAAAGCAATCAGCGCCTTGTGCTGCCTGAGGGACGTCCGCCCGTGCTGTCACTTAATCAGCTCTGCATCGATGAAGTGGGCCCGGTCTCGTTCAGTCTGCAACCCGGCGAGATGCTGGCGCTGGCCGGCCTGCGTGGTGCCGGTCAGGAGGAGATTGGCCGGATGCTGTTTGGCCTGAAACAGGCTACCCAGGGCCAGGTCATTTTTCGCGACAAGCCCTGCCATTCCCGATCGCCTCGCGAGGCTATGGCGGCAGGCATCTCGTTTGTGGCAGGCGATCGCACCGGTGAAAGTCTGGTTATGTCGATGAGCGTGCGTGAAAACCTGTTTCTCAACCCCTGCGCGAGCGGGCACCGGGTGATGTCCCATTATGGTCGCCGCGCGGAGGTGGGTGCCAGCTGGTGGAAAGTGCAGCTTTTCGACGTGCGCCCTAAAAACGTGGATCTGGATATCAGCGCCCTGTCCGGTGGCAACCAGCAAAAAGTGGTGATGGCCCGCTGGATGCACCTCAATGCCCCGTTGCTGATTCTTGAAGATCCCACTGCGGGCGTCGACGTGGGCGCGCGCGAAGAAATTTATCACCTGCTCAACAAAGCGCTGGCAGACGGCGTGGCAGTGCTGGTGATCTCGAATGACCTGGAGGAAATCGCGCATATCTGTAACCGCGCGCTGGTGTTTAACCGGGGCCAGGTAGTGGGTGAACTGAAAAACGAACAGGTTACTTTTGCTAATTTACTGGAGCTGGCCTCAGCCAGCTCTGCTGCCCCCTTCGCTACCGTCTGAAAAGGCAGTCAGGAGAAACGCTATGTCTAAAACCTCGGTGAAATCTACTGCACTTGAACAACGGATCAGCCTTGCTCAGCATGGTTTTGCGCCGTGGTCGATGCAGGTCGTCACCCGCTACGGATTACTGTTGTTATGTGTGCTGCTGGCGTTACTGTTTTCGGTACTGTCCCCGACTTTCGCATCCCTGCTCACCGTGCAGGCCATTCTGTCCAGTAAGGCCAAAATCGCCCTGCTGGCGCTGGCCGCCACCTTGCCGATGATTGTGGGCAAAATCGACCTGAACGTCGGTTTCGGGATCGTGCTGTGGCACATCCTGGCCATTACGCTTCAGGTGGAATACGGCTTTTCCTGGCAGATGGCGGTGCTGACAGTGCTGGTCTTGTCGGCGCTGTATGGCCTGCTGAACGGCATTCTGGTGGCGCTGGCGGATATCGACAGCTTCGTCGCCACGCTCGGTTCCGGCACGGTGCTGTATGCCATTGCGTTGTGGCACTCCGGCGGTCGCCAGATCGTTGGTGACTTACCGGATGCCTTTAGTGCGCTGCACAGTACCGAAGTGTTTGGCATTCCGATTGGTGCCTTCTATGTGCTGGGCCTGGCGCTGGTATTGTGGCTGATCACTGAGCACACGCCACTGGGAAGGTGCATGTATGCCGTGGGCGGTAACCCCGTCGCCGCGCGCCTCAACGGTATTGCCGTGAATAAATACGTGATCGGCGCGTTTATCGCCTCCAGTGTGATCACCGGCTTCAGTGGGGTGCTGATTGCGGCGGAACAGGGCGTCGGCCAGGCCAGCGTCGGGATGGATTACCTGCTGCCTGCGCTGGTCGGGGCTTTTCTGGGCAGTACCACCATTCGTCCGGGACGGGTAAACGTCTGGGGCACCGTGGTCGGCATCGCTATCCTGGCTATCGGGATTGCCGGTATTCAGCAGTTTGGCGGCGCGTTCTGGGTGGAGCCGCTGTTTAACGGTGCCACGCTGCTGCTGTCGATTACGCTGGCCGGCTACGCTCAGCGCCGCCGTATGTTGAATCAAAAAGCCGTCGTGCGCAGTCAGAGCACGCCGGCGACCACACCTGACTCACAGCAAAAAACCATCACACCAGGGAACTCATTATGAAAAATCCGGTATTTGGTCTTTCTCTCATCGCCATGCTGGTCGCCACCTTACCAGCCCATGCAGACAGCTATCTCGATCAGGCGACAGCGGCCGTGGCCAAAGCGACGGCCAGCGCCACGACCTGGGACGGTCCGACGACCGGGCCAACGCTACAGCCTAAAAAGAAACTGATCTTTATCGCCTCGGATATGAAAAACGGCGGTGTGCAGGGCGTTCAGCAAGGCCTGAGCGAAGCGGCGAAAGTGGCTGGCTGGACGCTGGATACGCTGGACGGCGCAGGCTCTGTCAAAGATCAACTGGCGGCGCTGAATCAGGCGATTGCCCAGCGCCCTGACGGTATCGTTATCGGCGGCTGGAACCCGAACGTCGCCAAAATGCCGCTGAAAAAAGCCCTGCAGCAAAAAATCGTGCTGATGGCCTGGCACGCAGAGCCTCAACCGGGCCCGATTAAGCAGTACGGGATCACCGATAACATTACGTCCGATTCTAATGAGGTTGCCCGTCTGGCGGCGCAGTACGCCATTGTGAAGTCAGGCGGCAAAGCGCAGGTGATTATCTTCACCGACTCGCTGTACAAAATCGCGCTGGATAAAGCCAATGCGATGAAGCAGGAAATTGAGAAGTGCAGCGAGTGTAAAGTCATCGACTTTATTGACACGCCGCTGGCCGATACCTCTAACCGTATGCCGTCGCTGACCTTTAGCCTGTTACAGAAGTACGGTGACCGCTGGCAGTACTCGCTGGCGATTAATGACCTTTATTTTGACTTTATGGCACCCGCGCTGAAAACCGCAGGGAAAGGCGGCAAAAACGCGCCATATAACATCTCGGCAGGCGACGGCTCGGTGTCGGCCTTCCAGCGCATTCGCAATGGTGAAAGCCAGGTCGCGACCGTCGCTGAACCGCTGAAACTGCATGGCTGGCAACTGCTGGATGAGTTCAACCGCGCCTTCGCCGGACAGCCCCCGTCAGGCTATGTCACGCCTGCGCACCTGATTACACCGGAAAATATCAGCCGGGATGGCGGACCGCAGAACCACTACGATCCGGAAAACGGCTATCAGGACCATTACAAAGCTATCTGGGGCGTGAAGTAACGGAGGCCAGCATCATGCAGGTAGAAAAACTGTGCTCCCCTGCCACCTGGGCCGAAGGCCCAGTCTGGTTACCGGCGCTGGATGGGGTGGTATTTAGCGATGTCAAAGGCAACCGTATGTACTGCTGGCAGCGCAATGGCGAGCTGAGTATCTGGCGTCATCATTCTCACTATGCCAATGGCAATGCCCGCGACCATCAGGGACGCGTGGTCAGTTGCGAACACGGTCGCCGGGCTATCAGCCGGACAGAAACAGACGGTACGGTGAACGTGCTGGTGGATAAAGTCGAGGGCAAGCGGTTTAACTCGCCTAACGATCTGGCGATCCGCTCCGACGGCACCATCTGGTTTACCGATCCGCCTTACGGGATCGTCAGCGATCATGAGGGTTACCTGGCTCCCAGCCAGGTGATCGGCTGCTATCTCTACTGTTTTGATCCGGAAAGTGGGCAGCTCAGCATTGCCGCCAGCGATCTGCAGCGGCCAAACGGGCTGGCGTTCTCGCCTGATGAAAGCGTGCTGTACGTGGCGGACATGTCGGTGGTGGATTTCCCGACACTCGGCCGCCATGAGCTGCGCACCTATAAAGTGGACGGTCGCACGTTGTCTGCAGGGCAATTTTTTGCCGATGTCTCACCCGGTTTCCCGGACGGATTTTGTGTGGATGCCAACGGCGATATTTACTGTAGCTGCGCTGACGGCGTGATTATTTTCGACAGCAGCGGAAACCGTAAAGGCAAAATTCCGATTCCTGAAACGGTATCCAACTGCACCTTTGGCGGACCGAATAATGATGAACTTTATATCACAGCCAACACTTCACTCTACCGGGTAACGCTGCGCTAACGCCCCTGCACAGGCAGGGCGAAAAGCAGAGCAAATCAGGTCAGCTGTCTCTCAGCTGACCGGCCTGACTGTGGCCGGAATCGGGCAAAAAAGCCCAAGATCACAGAAGTCAGAATTAATTATATCCTTTTGATTTAAATGAAATAATTTTTGAGTCATTTCTTTGACTCGCTGCATTTTTCCCCATAGCATTTAGTTGAAATAACATTCCACATTATGAAATAAGACGCGGGGAGTATCAGTCAGATGAGAATCAGCTATCAGCAGTTGTATCAGGAGTTTCTTCGCGTACTCCTCAGCCGCAACGTGCCGCAGGCCAAAGCCGAGGCCTGCGCGCACATGTTTACTGAAACCAGTCTTAACGGCGTCTATTCCCATGGCGTTAACCGCTTCCCGCGTTTTATTCAGCAACTGGATGCCGGCCACATTATTCCCGATGCGGATGCGCAAAAAGTCCTGTCGCTGGGTGCGATTGAGCAGTGGGATGCGCAACGCGCCATTGGCAATATCACCGCCCATAGCATGATGGAGCGCGCGATGGCGCTGGCCACGGAACACGGCATTGGGCTGGTGGCCTTACGCAATGCCAATCACTGGATGCGCGGTGGCAGCTATGGCTGGCAGGCGGCGGAAAAGGGCTTTGTCGGCATCTGCTGGACCAACTCCATTGCCGTAATGCCGCCCTGGGGTGCAAAAAGCTGCGCGATCGGCACCAATCCGCTGATTATCGCGGTACCGGGCGAGCCGGTTACGATGGTGGATATGTCCATGTCGATGTTCTCCTACGGCATGCTGGAAGTGAATCGCCTGGCGGGGAAAAGCCTGCCGGTCGATGGCGGCTTTGATGATGAGGGCAACTACACCCGCGATCCGGCCACGCTGGAAAAAAACCGCCGCATTTTACCAATGGGTTACTGGAAAGGCTCAGCGCTGTCTGTGGTGCTGGATATGCTGGCCACCCTGCTCTCTAACGGCGCCTCCGTGACTGAAGTCACTCACGACAACGGCGATGAATTTGGCATTTCTCAGGTGTTTATCGCCATCGACGTCGATCGGCTCATTCCGGGCGAAACCCGCCAGCAAAAACTCGATCGTATTCGCGCATCCATCACCGGTGCGGAACCGGCTGACAGCACACAGGCGATTCGCCTGCCGGGTGACAAATTCCCGCCACTGCGTGAAGAAAACGAACGCCTGGGTATTCCGGTTGATGAGCGCGTCTGGGCGCGCATTCAGGCGCTACAGGAGAAGGCATCATGATTACCGGACACCTTGCCAATACCGATCCCCGTCACTATCCCGCCGCGATTGCTCATGCTCTGGCCTACCTCGCCGGTCATGATCTGGCAAACATGGCCGCCGGCCGTTATCAGGACGAAGAAACCGGCTGGGTCGTACAGGTGTTAGATCTGCACACGGTTCCCGCCGCAGAGAATTACCCGGAGGCGCACCGCTATCACATCGACGTGCAGTATCTGGTGGCAGGCGAAGAAGTGATCGGCGTCGCCACACAACCGCTGGATCTGGCGGTGCATCAGCCTTATGACAGCGAACGCGACATCGTTTTTTATCAACATGCCCCCGATGAAACCCTGGTACGGATGCTGCCCGGCACGTTCGCCGTATTTTTTCCTCAGGATATTCATCGTCCTAACTGCGCGGTCAGTCAGCCCGGTCCGATCCGCAAAGTCGTGGTGAAGATCCCCACGCGCGATCTGGTGTAAGGCAGGGAGGCACGATGAGCATCACCACAAGCGCTGTCAATCATGAAAAGGTCCCTGCACTGCGCTGGCTGCGGATCATTCCGCCGATTCTGATTACCTGCATCATTTCGTATATGGATCGGGTCAACATCGCCTTTGCGATGCCGGGCGGCATGGATGCTGAACTGGGCATCAGCGCCTCGATGGCCGGGCTGGCAGGCGGCATTTTCTTCATTGGCTACCTGTTCCTGCAGGTGCCCGGCGGCAGGCTGGCCGTTTACGGCAACGGTAAACGCTTTATTGGCTGGTCGCTGCTGGCCTGGGCGGTGATTTCCATACTGACCGGCATGGCCACCAGCCAGTATCAGCTGCTGGCGCTGCGCTTTGCGCTGGGAATCGCCGAAGGCGGCATGTTACCGGTGGTGCTGACGATGATCGGCAACTGGTTCCCGGATGCGGAGCGCGGTCGTGCAAATGCCATCGTGATCATGTTTGTGCCGATCGCCGGGATCATCACGGCTCCGCTCTCAGGCTGGATCATTACCGGCTGGGACTGGCGCATGCTGTTCTACGTGGAAGGCGCGTTATCTCTGGTCGTGATGGCCCTGTGGCATTTCACGATCAGTAACCGCCCGCAGGAAGCGAGATGGATTTCGCCAGCCGAAAAACACTATCTCATCACCACGCTGCATAACGAACAGCTGATGATCAAAGGGCAGAACGTGCGCAACGCCTCGCTGATGCGCGTGATGCGCGAACCGGTTATGTGGCGGCTGATTCTGGTCAATTTCTTCTATCAGACCGGCATTTACGGCTACACGCTCTGGCTGCCCACCATCCTGAAAGGACTGACGCACGGTAATGTGGAGCAGGTGGGCTTTCTGGCCATTCTGCCCTACGTCGGGGCGATCGTCGGCATGTTTTTGTTTTCTGTTCTGTCGGACGCGACCGGACGGCGCAAGCTGTTCGTGGCGCTGCCGCTGGCCGGCTTTGCGCTGTGCATGGCGCTGTCGGTGTTACTGAAAGCGCATATCTGGTGGTCCTACGCGGCGCTGGTGGGCTGTGGCGTCTTTATCCAGTCTGCGGCGGGCGTGTTCTGGAGTATTCCGCCGCGCCTGTTTAATGCCGAGGTGGCTGGCGGCGCGCGCGGCCTGATCAACGCGCTGGGCAACCTGGGCGGCTTCTGCGGTCCCTACATGGTGGGCATTCTGATGGCGTTTTACAGCCGGGATGCCGGGGTTTACAGCCTTGCCATTTCACTGGCGATTGCCGCCCTGCTGGCGATGACGTTGCCCGCACGCTGCGATTCCCCTCAACAGGAGGCATTATGAAACGCTGGCTGGGACTGGACTGTGGCGGCACCTTTATTAAAGCCGGGCTGTACGATATACAGGGCCGCGAGCTGGCCGTCGCCCGGCAAAACCTGCCGGTTGTTGTACCGGAACCGGGTTATGCCGAACGCGATATGACGCTGCTGTGGCACCAGGCGGCAGCCGTCATCCGTGAGGTGCTGACCACCAGCGGCGAGGATGCGGCGTCGGTCGCCGGTATGGGCATTTCCGCACAGGGTAAGGGGCTGTTTCTGCTGGACAAACAGCACCGCCCGCTGGGCAACGGCATCCTCTCCTCCGACCGCCGCGCCCTGAGCCTTGTGCAACAGTGGCAACGGGAAGGCTTGCCGCAGAAACTCTATCCGCTGACCCGACAAACGCTGTGGACCGGCCACCCGGTGTCGCTGCTGCGCTGGATCAAGCAGCATCAGCCACAGCGCTATGCGGCGATTGGCAGCGTCATGATGGCCCATGACTATCTGCGTTTCTGTCTGACCGGCGAGCGGGCATGCGAAGAAACCAATATCTCTGAGTCCAATCTGTATGACATGCAGGCAGCCGACTGGTCGCCTGCACTGGCAGAGATGTCAGGTATCCCGGAGATAATATCGGCACTGCCGCCGATTATCGGCCCGACGCAGATTGCGGGCTATGTTACCGCCGGGGCCGCTGCCGAATGCGGTCTGCTGCCCGGTACGCCCGTCGTGGGCGGCCTGTTCGATGTGATGTCAACAGCGCTGTGCGCGGGCCTGAATGATGCGACGCGCCTGAACGCGGTGATGGGAACCTGGTCAGTGACCAGCGGCATTACCGACTGCATCAGCGATGAAGCAGACTATCCCTACGTTTATGGTCGTTATGCCATTGAGGGTCAGTACCTTATCCATGAGGCCAGCCCGACGTCGGCGGCCAATCTGGAATGGTTTTGTGACCAGTGGGGCATTAAGGACTACAGCCAGCTTAATGCGTGGGTAGCAGCGCTGGCCCCCGCCAGCAGCAGTGTGCTGTTTCTGCCTTTCCTGTATGGCACCAATGCCGGCGCCGATCTGCACGGCAGCTTTTTTGGCCTGCAGGCAGGTCACACGCGCGCCCATCTGGTTCAGGCCATCTACGAAGGCGTGGTGTTCTCACATCTGACGCACCTCAACCGTATTCTGCAACGTTTTCCTCAGGTTACCGCCCTGCGTCTGAGCGGTGGGCCTACGCGCTCTGCGCCCTGGATGCAGATGTTTGCCGATGCCAGCGGCCTGACGGTTGAAGTTCCGCAGATCAGTGAGAGCGGCTGTCTGGGCGCGGCGCTGGTGGCATTAACCGGTACCGGGGCTTATGCCTCACTCCAGGCGGCCCAGCAGGCCCTGGCCCCTGACATCGTGTGCTGGCAACCGGACAGCACGTGCTATGACCGCTACCAGCAAAAGTATCAGCGTTATCAACATCTGATTCGCGTCCTGCGCGACGCCCAGGGAGACCTGCCATGAGCCTGCCCTTACTCCAGCTGGCGCTGGATCACACCACGCTGGATGCCGCACTCAGTACCGCCCGGCAACTGCATCCGCATGTCGACATTATCGAAGCCGGTACGCTTTTGTGCCTGAGCTGCGGTGTTGAAGCCGTACGTCATCTGCGCCAGCAGCACCCGGAAAAAACGCTGGTCGCGGATTACAAAGTGGCGGATGCCGGCGGCACCCTGGCGGAGATGGCTTTTGCGGCAGGGGCTAACTGGATGACGGTGATCTGTGCCGCGCCGCTGGCAACCTTTGCCAGCGCGCTGGCGGTTGCGCAGCAGTACCAGGGGGATATTCAGATCGAACTGTTTGGCAACTGGACGCTGGATGATGCCCGGCAGTGGCGAAAGCTGGGTCTGACCCAGGCTATTTATCACCGTGGACGGGACGCACAGGCCAGCGGGCAACAGTGGAATCAGCACGATCTGGATACCATGAAAGCCTTATCAGACCTGGGTTTTGCCCTGTCCGTCACGGGCGGTATCACCCCGGATGACCTTTCTCAGTTTCGCGATATCGATGTGAAGGCGTTTATTGCCGGCCGCGCCCTGAGCGATGGCGAGAACGGCATTGCATGCGCCACCGCATTTCACCAGGCCATTGGCCGCCATTGGGGGACAGTATGAAACGCCTGCACCCGTTAGGGATTTACGAAAAAGCCCTGCCTGCGAATCTCACCTGGCCAGAACGTCTCGCGCTGGCCAAAGCCTGCGGGTTTGATTTTGTGGAAATGTCGGTCGATGAAACCGATGAACGGCTGGACCGGCTGAACTGGAGCAAAGAGCAGCGCCTGTCGCTGGTCAACGCGACCATCGAAACCGGCGTCACCATTCCTTCCCTGTGCCTGTCCGGCCATCGCCGCTTTCCCTTTGGCAGCCACGATCCGGCGATCCGCCAGCGCGCAGACGATCTGATCGATCAGGCCATCCAGCTGGCGAAAGATGTGGGGATCCGCACGATTCAACTGGCGGGCTATGACGTCTACTACGAACCGCATGATGCAGGCACAGTCGCGCGGTTTGCCGAGGGCTTGTCACGCGCAGTGCAGCGCGCAGCAGCGGCGCAGGTGATGCTGGCGGTGGAGATCATGGATACCGAATTCATGAACGCCATCAGCAAGTGGAAAGCCTGGGAACAGCAGCAGGCTTCTCCGTGGTTTTCCGTTTATCCGGATGTGGGCAATCTCAGCGCCTGGGGCAATGACGTGACTGCCGAACTGACGCTGGGCATTGATCGCATCGCCGCCATTCATTTGAAAGATACCCAACCGGTCACCGCCCATTCGCCGGGGCAGTTCCGCGATGTGCCCTTTGGTGAAGGCTGCGTGGATTTCGTTGGCGTGTTTCGCACGCTCAAAGCGCTGAATTATCGCGGATCGTTTCTGATTGAGATGTGGACCGAGAAAGCCGAGGAGCCGGTTGCCGAGATCGTACAGGCACGGCGCTGGATTGAACAGAAAATGCAGGAAGGAGGCTTACTATGAGCATTGCCATGATGAAAGAGCAGGTGCTGGCGGCAAACCTGGCGCTGCCGCGCCACCATCTGGTGACGTTTACCTGGGGCAACGTCAGCGCCGTCGATCGTGCGCAAGGGCTGATGGCGATTAAGCCCTCCGGCGTGGAATACGACGGCATGACGGTAGACGATATTGTGGTACTGGAACTGGCAAGCGGCCGCGTGGTGGAGGGCACGAAAAAGCCTTCATCGGACACGGCCACCCATCTGGCGCTCTATCGGGCCTTTGAGGACATCGGCGGCATTGTGCACACGCATTCGCGTCATGCCACCATCTGGGCGCAGGCGGGCCAGGACCTGCCAGCCTGGGGCACCACGCACGCTGACTACTTCTATGGTGCCATTCCCTGCACCCGACTGATGACGGAGGCCGAAATTACTCACGATTACGAGCACAATACCGGCGAAGTGATTATCGAAACCTTCCGCTCACGCGGCATCAGCCCGACGGCCATTCCCGTCGTGCTGGTTAATGCTCACGGGCCGTTTGCCTGGGGGAAAGACGCAGATAATGCCGTGCATAACGCAGTCGTGCTGGAGGAAATCGCCTATATGGGGATTTTTTCCCGCCAGCTGACGCCTGATATCACCCGAATGCAGCAGCCGTTACTGGATAAACACTTTCTCAGAAAGCATGGAGCAAACGCCTATTACGGCCAGTAATTCTCTTCTTTTTACTCAGCGGGAGCGGTGAAAAATGAAAACAGGGTTTTATCTGACGTCCCCGGCCGATCGGCATTACGGTGCGGCGCTGTGGGCAGGGTTTTGGGGCGGTAACGTCGCCAGTTTTGTCAAATGGGGCACGGAGAATCCGTTTCCGCCCAGAACGCCGGACAGGGCAATTCCCCCCGCCGAGATGCTCCAGGATATGGGAATCAACGTCAGCAACCTGGTCTATCACTATTCCGGTCATGTGGTGAACTGGGGCGTGGCCGGTGTTCATCATATGTTCTCGATTTTCTTTGCCCTGCTCTACTGCGCCCTGGCCGAGATTATCCCGATCATTACGCTGGGTCAGGGCGTGGCGTTCGCCCTGATCATTACCGTGGCATTTCACGCCGTGATCCTGCCCATAAACGGCTGGGCACCGCCCTTATGGCACCTGCCGCTGGCGGAAATTGCCTCGGAAACGCTGGGACATATTCTGTGGATGTGGACGATAGAAATCTTTCGGCGCGCCCTGGGTGGACACGTATCGCCGCGCCGTGCTGCATGAGTCTGTTGCGCATGTAAGTTATCAATTTTGGTTAAGAACCCTCTGAAATCCTGATGGCGCACTTTTCTCCTTGTGCGCCCAACAGCCTCGATCGCCGCGCTTTATTCAGCAAAAATACGCTATCGTTTGGAAATGTATTTTTCTGCCCGATAAACGGCGGTTGACCATTGTTAAGTCATTTTTACAATACGGCCTACGCTTAACCGTATCGGCTCGCCCGCGCGACTGCCGCTAATGAGTCAACCGACAGGCTGTAACATTCATGAAAATCATCTCAATCCAGTATCTGCGCGGCCTTGCTGCGTTACTTGTGGTACTGGCGCACAATTCATCGCTGTTAGAGGGTCACTGGACCCGACACATTCCAGGCGCGCTGGGCGTGGACGTGTTCTTTATTATCAGCGGCTTCATCATGACCTTCATTACCCATCAGTTTAACGAAGCCCCGACCTCATTCATGGTGAAACGCTTTTTCCGCATCTGGCCGGTCTTCTTTGTCGTCTGGCTGTTGTCTTTCGCGGTGGTGTATCACGATCGCTCTCTTCACGATATGTCCTGTGCGCTCTATTTCTGTCTGCAGGATTACAGCAGCGCCGGACCGACGTTTGGATTCAGCGCGTTAGGGCCGCCCTGGACGCTGTCTTACGAGATCCTGTTTTACGCCGTTTTCACCGTAGCGATGTGCATCAACTACCGCTATCGCAGCTACCTTTGTGCACTGATTTTCATCGTCTCCAGTGTGGGATTTCAGCTTTACTACAACGGCAGTTTTGACTTTTCCTCACAGGTTTCGCCGCATCTGACGGTGACGCACTGGTGGCAGGCGTGGATTAAGTTAATCAGTAACACTATCTGTATGGAGTTCATCCTGGGGATGCTGCTGGCAGAATTGCTGGTGAAACGTAAGCTACCGGAACTGGATAACAGAATGCGCCGACTGCTTCAGGCAGGGCTGGTGCTGGCGGTCATTACCGCCCTGATCACAGGACCTCAGCCCTTTGGCCTGCACGGCGGTTTCTGGCTGGCCGCCGCCATCATGATCATGACGGTGATGCTGAGCTACCGTGCCGACACCGGTCACAACCGTACGCTGATTTTCCTGGGGGATATCTCATATTCGCTGTATCTCATCCACTATCCGCTCATGGTACTGCTGATGAACAGCCTGGCAGATAAAGCCTGGACAGATAACCTTATGATTTTCGTACTGTCGGTCAGCGCCAGCGTGGCGCTGGCGTCGGTGATGTTTTTCTACATTGAAAAGCCCGCCATCAAAGCAGGTAAGCGCGTCGCCCGCTGGTTGTCTGCCCCGCTGACGCTGCATCGCAGTTCGTAATCCGGTAAACACAGTGGCCTGAACCGGTCACTGTGTTTGTTGTACTCAACACGCTGCCAGGATAACGGGCGTGAGGCTTGCCCGGCGCAACACCGGGCAAGAATACCGACTCAGAACAGCACGGAGTAGTTCAGACCAAACGTCCGTCCCCGGCCTTTGTACTGATACAGCGACGGTGAACCATAGGTCGGGCTGTAGTACAGCGGCGCGCGCTGGCCCCATACCGTGGTGTAATCACGATCCAGCAGGTTTTCCACGCTGAAGCTCAGCTTGCCGACAGGCAGTTCATAGCTGCCAATGAAATCAACAGTGGTGTAGCCGTTGATGTTGTAGCCCGCGTCGTCGCTGAGATTAAACGAGGTAGTGCTCTGCACCTTCAGGCTCCACGGATCCGGCGACCAGCCAACATAGGCGGTCGCTTTTGACGGGCTGGCGACTTTCACGTCATATTTTCGCCAGCTGCCATCCACTTTGGACTCGGTTTTGAGCACGTTGAAGTTCGCTCCGGTGCTCCAGTCGGTGTCCGGGATAAAGTAATCCACGGCCCCTTCCACCCCGTAAATGCGGCGCTTATCGTCAACCACGCTGATCGTCAGGTCCTGATTCTGCTGCACATTCTTGTCTGACAGCGAGTAATAGGCGCTGAGCTGCGTACGCAGATTATCGCCGGTATAGCGCCAGCCCAGTTCCCATGAATCGACTTTGATGCCCTGCAACTTGCTGGCATCCACATTAACGCTGTTGGTCAGCGGGAGATTGCCGTTAACCGCCCGGCCATAGGTGCCGCGCCCGTAATATTTGCCTGGATCGGGCAGCTCAACGCCCTGCGAGAAGTTAAACCAGGCCTGCTGCCGCGCCGTGATATGCATCAGGATACCGGCGTTATACAGGAAGTTATCGTAATCGGTAGAGCCGCCTGGAATCGCATCGGCGGAGCGCGCGGTACCGTTGGCAATCGCCTGCTGCTGAGCGTAACCGACGAAATCATCCACCTTGTTTTCGGTGTACTGATAGCGCACACCGCCACTCAGCGTAAACGTCTCATTGATGTCGTAGCTGGACTGCAGGAAGGTCGCCAGATTAGTAATGTCATAACCCGGATAACGGCCCGTGGTGTAGATGCTCTGGTTGTTCAGCCCGCCCGAGGCGGCCGACTGGCCCAGATCAAAGAACATCTGGTTGGAACTGAAACGCTCATGATCGGCGTCTACGCCGTAGGTCAGCTGCAGCCCATCGACCGGCTTACTGGTGATCGCCAGCTTACCGCCGTACTGATCGGTGTTTTGCTCTGAGGAGGACAAACTGGTGACGCGTCCGCCGGACACCGTGGGGAACGGATAAAACGCCAGTGACTCGTCCCGGTAGTAAACCTGCCCCACCAGCTCCTGACCAAGAAAATCAGTATTGGAGTACTGCAGGCTGACCAGATGGCGTTCGGTGCCGGGAAGGCGGTCGGAGTTCAGCCCTTTGCGGGTGTACGCGGTGCCTCCGCCCGTTACTGCGGAGAAGTTACGCCCAAGATAGAGGCCATAATCGTCATCGCCCTGACTTTTGTAGTACTGCGTGACCAGCTGCAGTTGCTGGTGGTCATCAATCTCCAGCGTGCCGGTGCCCATAATATCCAGACGATCGGAATACTGCAGGCCCGTCTGGGTATTGTCCATCAGCAGTGAATCGCCCTTGCCATCATACCAGCCGCCAAACTTTTGGTAGGCAACGGACAGGCGTCCGGAGGCACGATCGGTGCCGCCGGAGAGGGCAGCCGCCACGCGTTCATCATGGTCTTTGCTACTGTTGAATCCGGTTTTGGTGCCGGTTTCAAACTCAAACTGGGTCCCTGGCTGGCCTTTTTTGGTCACGATATTGATCAGGCCACCGGTACTGCCGCCGCCGTATAGCGAGGTGGAACCGGAGATCACTTCAATATGATCGATATTAAACGGATCGATGGAATCCAGCTGACGGCTGTCGGTACGCGAGGAGTTAAGGCGTACGCCATCTACCAGCACCACAATAGCGCGACCACGCATGTTCATACCGTAGTTGGTGCGGCCCTGGCTACTGACGTCCAGGCCCGGTACCAGCTGTGCCAGCGCATCTTTAAACTCTTTTCCGCCCTGGACCTGTTGCTCCAGTTCGGCCCCTTCAATCACCCAGGTGGTCTGTGCCATTTCCGCCACGGTGCGGTGCGTACGGCTGGCGGAGACAACCATTTCATTCTCACTGGTTTGCTGTGCCACCGCCGGTGCCATCATGGCTAATAACAGCGGATTAAGCAGCCAGATATTTTTGTTTTTAGTCTTCATCGTCGTTCCTGCATGCGAGGTTAAGGTTTACCCCAAGGACTCGGTATAGTTTTGAGTGGATGCAGCACCCTGCTGCGGTTTTTCCCGGCTCGCGCTGCGCCACTGAATCAGGGCAGGCGGCGTGCTGAGATCGAACAAATCACGCCCCAGCGCGCGATTCAGAATACGGGCGGAACGCCAGGCCATCAGGCTGAGTTGCGGTTCAGCGATGCCGTGCGTTTGCATACTGGCGTTGACCGCAAAGATGTTAGTGTCCCTGGGTCCGTTCCACTCCAGCGTGAAATCTTCGCGCACGCTGAACGTGCACTCGTCTTTCATGGTCAGGCGGCTCATCAACGGTGACAGTAGCTCGGGCAACGCCGGGCGATAACCGGTGGCAAAAATCACCACATCGCACTCAATCAGGTCATAACCCTGATCGAGCTGATGCTGTAACTGCACCTGCCAGCATTGCTGATGGCGGGTCAGTTCCACCACCGAGCGGCTGGGAAGCAGATGCGCATTGCGCGGCTGTCCCAGCACCTCAAAGCGATGATACAGCTCGCGATAAATCGTCAGCAGCGACGTTGCCGTAATGCCATCCGAAGTCATCTTTTGCTCATCCAGCATGGTCTGGCGCGCCTTCTCACTCAGGCCGACAAAGCTGGATACGTACTCAGGGGTGAAATATTCATTGGCAAAGGCCGCTTCATCCAGCGCGTTAAAGTTATTGCGGCGCGACACCCAACTGACATTCGCCGGTTCACCCCACTCTCCCCGGAAGGCGTTCAGGAACAGATCGGCACCGCTCTGCCCTCCGCCGATTACGGCAACGCGTTTGCCGCGCAGATCGGGCTTGCGCAGGCTCATCTCACTGGCGTGGAAACAGGTCGCACTGATGCGGTTGACGCACGGCGGCAGATAGGGTTGTTTACCAATACCAAGACAAATATTGCGTGCGTAGCGCTCACCGTCATGGCTGTGAATCACGAAACGCTGTTTCGTGTCGTCAAACTCGATGCGCTCCACCGTGTGATTAAAGTGCAGGTTATCCATGCCCTCGGCGGCCCAGCGCAGATAGTCAGAAAACTCATCCCGCGATACGGTTCGCAGCTCTGCCGTCATAAAGCGGTAGAATTTCTTACGCTTCACAAGGTAGTTCACAAAGCTGAACGGGCTGGTGGGCGCAACTGCCGAGACCAGATCCTTTAAGAACGAGGTCTGCATATGGCAGTCCGGCACCAGCATGCCGGGATGCCAGGCAAAATCCGGCCGACTGTCTAAAAACGCACTGGTAAAACCCTCGGCTTCGTGTGCCAGCGCCGCGATACTCAGGTTGAACGGGCCAATACCGATGCCAATAAAATCAACAGTGTTTGTCATGATTCAGTCCTTGGTGACCAGCCACAGCGGGTTTTGCAGATTTTCCAGGTAAGTGGGCAACATACGGCTCCCGCCATCCTGATCGGGCCAGGTGAGCTTTACCGGGTTCAGCACGACGCGAATGATTTGTGGCTTGAAGAGGGAGAAAAGCGCAAAGCGCGCCGACAGCTGCGGGTGCGCCTGCATGTAATCGCTCAACACTGCGGCAAGCAGTTGGTAAAAGCGCCGCTCGGGTACGCCAAGGCGCGCCATCAACGGCGAAATAAAACGCAGAACCGTAACAAAATGTCCGGTTTGCAGGTCATGAATCAAATAGTCCGCGCTCAGGCGGGCCGTGACATCACGGACCGCCTGAGGCAGAGAGGCCATCTCGGGAAAATCGTCCTTCACCAGCCGCATGTCGCCCTGAAAATCCTTCAGCAGGACGCGCTGCGGAATACTGTCTTTCATCGCCAGGGTAATATTTTGTCCGTGCGCGATCAGCGCCACGCCGTAACGGCACAGCAGGTGATACAGCGGCACGACGACCACGCGAAACATCTGACTGAGCCAGGCCTCGGCGCTCAGGCCCGAGCGGGCAATGTAGGCACCGATAAGCGGCTGTCCCTGCTCATCGCACTCCATCAACGTCGCCATCAGAATCGGCGTTTCGTCCTGATGCAGCCAGCGCGCAGGATTTTCGCGCCAGATCACGCCCAGCATTTCCTGGTAGCGATAGGGGGCTTCGGCCAGCGCGGCGTAACCTTGATGAGCGACATAGCCTGCGGCCGGTTCGCCCAAAATCACCGCCCCGCTTTGCTGCAACGTTGCATCAGTGGCAAAGATATGTTGTAACCAGCGCGAGGCCAGCGGGCCCGCCGCGATGTATTTGCCAGGAATGCCGCGATAGCAGGAGGTGTTGTAGATCGTCAGCGGCAGTTTGATATCCAGTCCGCCCTGACGGCTGGCGTTGGTCAGCGTGCGCAGTGACTGCTGTGCCAGCCACCGATCGCCAAACTCGCCCAGCGAGACCATTTTGCCAGTGGCCAGATCCGCGACAAAATCGAGTGCGATTTTTTGCTGCCATTGCCAGGGATGAACCGGTAACGGCAGCCAGCTGTCGTCCAGTCCCTGTGCCTGCCAGGCCTCGGTGAACCGGGCGTATTCGCCGTCATCCATCGCGGCATGCAGCAGTTGCTGGATGTCCAGCGCGCTGTCGCAGCGCCAGACCAGATGCTCACGCTGAACCGCCAGCCAGTGCAGGCGGAACGTGTTCAGGTATTCCGGGGCGTAGCGCGCCAGTGCCGCCAGTCCCCAGCCGCGTCGGCCTTTGTTGAAGACAAATTTGGGATGGCCGCTGAGCAGGCACTGCAGGCGGTCGGCATCCAGATCGATAAGCGCGTCCGCGCTCATTCCCTGACGCGCCTGCATAAGCTGAAGATCGCCGCGCAAGGTGGCGTAGAGATCCTGCATATGCTCCGCTACCGTGGCATCGCTCATCGACAGCACCGGCTGTAACTGGCAGAGCAGGGTCTGGGCCAGTACCGGCGTATCCGCACAACGCAGGCTTTGCGCATCGATCCATAGCCAGCCCCAGATGCCGCGCTCGGCGGTGAAGTGCCACTCAGCGCCCGGCAGGCTGATGCAGTAACGGTTATCGCCCTGCGCCTGGGCCTGAAAGACCTGCTCGTACTCCAGCTCGGCCAGCATTTTCGCCACCAGCTGACGGTTCACGGTTTCCCATGCGTGCGAATTCATCACAGGCCCACCTCGCTGAAGAAGCGGGCACGCTGGGTCATCACCAGGCGAGAGCGCTTGTGAGGGAAGTCGAACTCTTTAACGGTGGCATAGCCCGCAGGTGCCAGATGACGGAACAGGCGCTGATTATCAGCGCGTGGCTCCAGCACCAGGCGCTGGGTGTGCGGGTTATCCAGGAACAGGTAGTGGCTGATACCGCGCAGCCAGCTCTGTACATAGTGCGGTCCGCGCCACTGCGATTCGCCCACCAGCAGGTGCAGGCCGCGGTCATACGGCTGCCAGCTGTAGTGGCGTCCGATACGGTCTTCGGCGGCCCAGTAGATTTCAAAGTAGCTGAAAGGCGCATCATCAAAACAGCCAATCAGCGGAAAGGCATAGCTGCTGGTGAGCTGGCGTTGCAGGTAGGCGGTCTGCACCGCCAGCGATCCGCTCTGCTCCCAAAAATAATCCACGCGCGGATCGTTCATCCAGCGGGTGAACATCTCGGCATCCCGCGCAGGATCGGCCACGCGGAAACTCAGCGTCCGGCGCACGCGCGGATCGTAACGGCGATAGACTTCGCCTTGAGGACGCGGCGGACGCTGGGGGAAGTAAATCTCACGTTCGGCATCAAAGACCATCTCGCCGGACGCCTGCTGAGGCGGCGTGGACAGCCACAGCGGCAGTTGCCAGAACGCCTCGCGGTGCACGATATCGCTTTTCAGCGCGGCAAACAGGGCCAGCGCCTGCGGCTCTTCCCGCCATTCGGCATAGGGCAACACAATGGCGGAAAGCGACGGAGCCGCGATAAACATCTGATCCAGCGCATCACGCAACCAGCCTTCGGCAAGCGGGCCGGTATAATGCAGGACCGCACTGTTGTCCTGTCCCCAGCCCAGATTCAGGGCCTTACCAGACTTCTCGCAGCGCAAACCGTGGCCGCTGTGAACAATCGTTGCCTGAGACATTTAGCGCTCCTGGGAGAGAAGGGGATTGGTGAAGTTGAAGTAGATTACCGACGGATCGACGATGGTGTTTTCATTGTGATCGTGCAGGTAACAGAAGAAGTTGCCTTTCACATTCCAGTGCGGACTTTCCAGCACGTAATCGAGACAGTCCGTGTGCGTGACCTCGCAACGCAGCGCAGACAGCGCATCACGTACGCGCGCCATCAGGTGCGTTTCGCTGTCCATGCCCGCCGCGCCCAGTGCCGCCGTGACCGCAAATGTGGAATTCACTAACAGGTAATAGGGGAAATAGCGCAGCAGCTGTTCGCGGCTAAAGACGTTTTCTGCCTGCGCTTCGCTAATCTCATCCAGCCAGCCTGCGGCGTGCGGCATAAAGGCGCTGCCCTGGCAATCGCGATAGATCAGGCCAACCGGCAGGTCTTGTGCCATTTCCACCAGGATATTTTGCTGATGCGCTAACAGCACCAGTCCGTAATCGGCTTCGGCCGTAAACAGCGGTTTCAGCACCTGCTGGCAGTATGCGTCCACCCAGGCATGGGCGGCCTGTTGTTCGCTGATACGCAGGCGCTGGCTCAGGCGCTTAACCGCCGCCGTCAGCAGTGCGTCGCCGCCGTCCGGCGCGGACTGCGTCAGGGAAACCAGCACGTTGGTCTGACTCTGCGGCTGGTCGACAATCAGGTTTTCACGCAGTGCGAACAGGCTCTCTTCCCTGATCGTGCCCTGCATATCACGCAGCCCGGCCCAGCCGTCTTCCTGCATCACACGAAACGTCGGGAAACGCGCCTGCATCGCCTGCCAGCGCGCGGTCTGCGCCAGCCGCGCCAGCCGCATGCCGCGTTTGACTTCTTTCACCGATAAAGTGCGGACGGAGTTAGTGAGTCGCACGCTCAGCGAGAACTTGATCATGTCACGACTGGTCGCGCAATAGAGCGAGCGTGATGACGTGGTGGGCAGCCAGGATGTTCCCGCCTCACCCAGATCCTGTAGCAGCCCTTTATCCATCAGTTGCTGACACCAGCTCTGCTGCAGCAAATAGTCCGCCTGCCAGGGATGCAGCGGGAATAACCACCGCTGGTCCGTCAGCGCATGCAGCAGCTGCGGTGCGTTCTCGACCGCAAAACGCGTCAGGCGCTGCTGTAAGTTCAGTTTCAGGCTGTCGCCCGCCAGGTAGTCTTTATCCACCGCGAACCAGCGCAGCGGAAAATGCGGGGCAAAATCGGGCAGGTAGCGTCTGGCCTGCTGCGGCGTGAAAGGTTCGTGCGATTTGGGGGCAGGATGGAAAGCGTGCCCGACCAGCAGCGCCTGTTCGGCCTCGGCAAAATTGAGTGCGTTTTCGCGCAGGCCGCACCAGTCATGACGGGACGCCGCCGCTTCGCGGGTGTGGGCATGACTTTGCATTACGCGCTGGTAAAACGCCTCGCAGCCTGCGACGGGCAGCGCGTGCTGGTGTTGTAACTTATCGACAATCAGCCTGGCGACGGTTTCAAACGCCACCGGTTGGCTGCCACGCTGCGTCACCAGCCGGGCCGGAAAGACAAAACGGTGGTGCTGCGTCGGAGAAAAGTAAGCCACCTTAAAGTGTAAGGTCTGCTGTTCATCCAACGGGATCGTCAGTTCGGCGGGGTCACCCTGGCTCAACTGCCAGTCCCTGGTTTCACGGATCAGGGCGTTCAGGAAGCATTGTGCCGCCACGTCCCAGGCCCCGTCATGCGTTGATTGTATCATTATCAAACAATTTCCAGTCGTTATGATAATGCGAATTCTGCCGATAACAGTTCTCATTATCAACGACAATTGTTAGAATTGGCAGAATAAATTTTACAAATACATACAACAAAGATACGGGTTAGCAACATCGTGACATCTCCTGAACTGGCCATGACGCAAAAAAAAGCGTTAGCAAACTGGCCTTTAGCCATCAGCGCCGGGTTGCTGGGTGTGGGACAAAATGGCCTGCTGGTCGCGATTCCGGTGCTGGTTGCTCAGACCAGCCTGAGCCTGTCGGTGTGGGCAGGACTGTTAACGCTCGGCTCCATGTTGTTTTTGCCCGCGTCGCCGTGGTGGGGAAAGCAGATTGCCCGTCAGGGAAGTAAACCGGTGGTCCTGTGGTCGCTGGCCGGTTACGGCACCAGCTTTTTGCTGCTCGGTCTGGGCTGTGCGCTGCTGTCTGTGCAAGCCGTCAGCGCACCGATTGGATTAGGCATATTAATTATTGCCCGGGTTTTTTATGGTTTGATGGTATCGGCCATGGTGCCCGCCTGTCAGGTATGGGCGCTGCACCGGGCGGGCGAAGAGAAGCGCATGACGGCGCTGGCGACCATCAGCTCCGGCCTGAGCTGTGGCCGGCTTTTTGGCCCCCTCTGCGCGGCCGGAATGCTGGTGATTCATCCGCTGGCCCCGCTGGCGCTGTTGGTGGTGGCGCCGCTACTGGCGCTGGCCCTGTTGCTGCCGTTACAACGTTCGGCCCCGCAGCCAGCGGTGACGCGTAAAAACGCCCGCCTGCGCCCTCATTGCCTGCCCTACCTGCTATGCGCCCTGCTGCTGGCGGCCACCGTCAGCCTGATGCAACTGGGACTGTCTCCGGCGCTGGCCCGACAATTTGCCGGGCAGACGGCGGCGATAAGCCATCAGGTTGCCTGGCTGCTGAGCGTTGCCGCCATCGCGTCACTGGGTGCGCAGTTTCTGGTGTTGCGTCCGCAGTTACTGACGCCGCTTTCACTGTTAATCAGCGCCGGGATCCTGATGGCGCTGGGCCTGGGCATGATGCTGACCACGCCGCTCTGGCTGTTTTATGTCGGCTGTGCCGTGATGTCGTTCGGTGCGGCGCTCGGCACACCCGCCTATCAGTTGCTGCTCAACGACACGCTGGCAGACGGCGCCGGAGCAGGCTGGATCGCCACCAGTCATACGCTGGGCTATGGCTTGTGTGCCCTTTTGGTGCCAGTGATCACGCACTCGCACGGCGAAGCCGCGCTGATTGCCGCCGCACTCACTGCCGCCATGCTCTTTATTGCCCTGTCGGGGCTGATCTGGCGTTCACGATCAGCCTTATCGGCTCATTAACCACAAGGAACGACGATGGCTGACGTCCCTGCTTACCGCCTTTTTGAGGTCAAACTGGCCCGCAAACATCACCTTTCACCTTCGATGCTGAGCCTGGTGTTTAACGGGCCCGACGTGGCACAGATGAAATCGGATGCGCCCGACCAGCGGATTAAGATTTTGCTGCCTGCCGAAGATGGCAGCCTGCCCGACCTGCCCAATAACGATGAGTGGTACCAGACGATTCTGTCGCTGCCCAAAGCGCAGCGGCCGCTGCTGCGCACCTATACGCTGCGCCACCTGGATGTCCAACGTGAGGAGCTGACCATTGAGTTTGTCAGCCACGGTACAGAAGGCCCGGCCTCGGCCTGGGCCATCAACGCGAAACCGGGCGACAGCCTGGTGATCGTTGCGCCGAATGCGGCTTTTGAGGCCGACAGCGGTGGCTATGAATGGACGCCGCCAGACGGCCTGCGCAATGCGCTGCTGATTGCCGATGAAACCGCCTTGCCTGCCGCGAAAGGCATTCTGGAATTGCTGGCCCGCCAGCCCCATCCGCCCCGGGTTCAGGCTTTTTTTGAGGTGCCGGATGCTGAGGATTGCGTCGATTTACAGGCGTACGCGTTTGCCGACATTGTGTGGTTGCCCCGCAAACCTGCGTTTGCTTCACATGGTGAATGCCTGATCGCGGCAATTCAGTCCCAGGTCAGCGTACCCGATGGCGGCCAGCAGCAGGCCGTGCAGGAAGAGGAAGACGGTGAGTTACTGTGGGATCGTGCGCAGGCGCGCAACAATGAATTTTACGGCTGGGTGGCCGCCGAATCGACCGTCGTGAAACTGCTGCGTCGCCATCTGATTGGCGAGCGCGGCGTTGATCGCGAAGCGATTAACTTTATGGCGTACTGGGCCAAAAAGCGGGCACACTAATCGTCTTCTTAAGCGCATTTTATTCAGGGAAGCCAGCATGATTTCAGGACGTTGTTTATGCGGAACGGTGGTATTCAGGCTGACACAAAAGCCCAGTCATTTTTACCGCTGCCACTGTTCGCTGTGTCGTCGCCAGACCGGCACGGGCCATAATCTGGCGACGATCGTTAATGCAGACCACTTTCGCTGGTTGGCCGGTGAAACCTTTATCGCCAGCTGGCGTCGCCCGCAGGGATACCGCAATGACTTCTGCAGGAACTGTGGATCCACCGTGCCGAACGACTTACGTGACCGGCCGCTGATCTGGCTGCCGATTGGCCTGCTGGATGACGATCTTGATCTGCATTACGCCGGCGACTATTGCCTGGACGATGCCCTGTCGTGGAGCGGTCATCCGGTTGAAAACCGCCATCAGCAGGCTCCTGACTCGCTGGATGCCCTGCTTCACGCCCTGCACGTCACACCGTAAATCCAGTCCGCCGCGTAACTGGCTCACGAAAGCTGTGCCGTGGCGGATCGTCTGCCCGGCCCGTGGCGCCCGTTACGGTACGTCCGTTTGCGGTGCCGTTTTCAGCAGGTCAAGTAAGGTCGCGATGGGCGGATCCAGCATGATAATGTCTTTTTTAATCAGCAGATGCAGCGTGGTGGCGCGGCGCACCCCATGCCGAAGCGGCAATATCTTCAGGATGCCCTGTGCCAGTTCGTGACGGATGCGCTCCTGCGGAATCCAGCCATAGCCCACCTGATGCATTACCGCTTCTACCGCCGCGTCAATGGTTGAGAAAGACCAGTAATCGCCACTGCTGCTTTCATTCTGCACTGTAAAATGTTCGCGATCCGCAATGCGAATCAGCGAATACCGCGCCAGTTGTTCCTCATCCAGGTCTACGCCGCATTGATGCAAGGGGTGATCGCGGTGCGCCACCGCGACAAAATCCACGTTCATCAACCACTCGCCCCGCCCGGCCATATCCTGACGCTGGGTTACCACCATCACATCGGCCTCAGCATAATCGGTATCGGTTTCGAGCACTTCGGTGAGATTAATTTGCGTGTGTGGGTGGCGTTGCTGAAAGGTTTTCAGGACAGCGAACAGGCGGCGGCGCGGAAAGATGCTGTCCACCACCAGATCCAGTTTGGTTCTGACGCCGCTGCGTATGGCGCCCGCATACGCCTCCAGCGAATGAAACGCCTTAAGAAGCGGCCGCACCTGCGCCAGCAGCAATTCACCGGCGGGCGTAAGTACCGCTTTGCGCCCCTCAATGTGCAGTAAGGTGATGCCAATACGCTGTTGCAGCATGGCAAGATTGTAACTGACTGAGGACTGGCTGCGGTTGGTCAGGTCGGCGGCTTTTGCAAAGCTGCCTTCTTTCATAACCTTATCCAGCAGGCTCCATTGTTCCAGCGTGGTTTTATGCATCATCAATCCATTTTTTGAATGGTTTTCATCATAAATTAGCGTTTTTAATTCATAAAGTGAATGACTAAGCTGGATTCACCAACAGAGGAGAACGAAAGATGAGCAGCTTCGACAAACACAATCTTGACGGTTTCACAGGTAAACATCTGGTTTATACCTACGACAACGGCTGGAATTATGAGCTGTACATTAAAAACGAAGACACCATTGATTATCGTATCCACAGCGGGATGGTGGGCAATCGTTGGGTCAAAGACCAACACGTTTATATCGTCAGAGTCGCGGAAAATAGCTATAAAGTGTCCTGGACCGAACCTACCGGCACCAGCGTCAGCCTGATTGCCAACATGAGCGACAAGCTGTTCCACGGCACCATTTTCTTCCCACGCTGGGTCATCAATAATCCTGAACGTACCGTCTGTTTCCAGAACGACCATCTGGACGAAATGGCGAAATACCGCGATGCGGGCCCAACCTACCCAATCGAAGTGATCGATGAGTTTGCCACGATTACCTTTGTACGGGATGCCGGAAAAAATAACGAAGACGTGATTGCCTGCGCGGCAAGCGAGCTGCCGGCGAATTTCCCTGAAAACTTAAAATAGTCACCAGGCAGGAAAGGGGCTAAGCCCCTTTTTGTTCACCAAGACGCACACAGCAATACAATTCCGCCAATGCAAAACGGCCCGGTTGATCTTTACTGGCGGTTATCCCTGACCGGTTCCTTTCCCTTATCACGCCTCTTTTATCCTGTCCGGACACCCACCTCTGTCCGTACCCTCTCCCCGTACACCTGGCGCAAAACAGATCTGTGCACAGAACTTTTATGTGCCTCACACGAAGCCGATTGATAAAGACGGCAGATGCCGTCATCCTGCTTTAAAAGCCGGTAAGCACAGTTCGTCAGCTGTGTGAAAATAGCCTGTGACAGTCGTCAGCAGAAGATATTGCCCGGCCACCGCAGCGCGACCACGTTATTTGCGCTGAGGCGCATGGCGTTGCAGGTAAAGCGCAATCGCGGTCGTTCACCTGAGAGCGACGGTGAACGCTAGCTGGAACAGGGCGTGTTTAAAGCACGCATTGGCAGATCACAAGGAGTCAACGGTAATGCATATCGATCTGGACCATTTTACGCCGATTCAGAGTCTGGCAGGTGGCCTGCTGATTGGCGCGGCGGCGGGTCTGTTAGTGCTATTTTGTGGCCGCATCGCCGGTATCAGCGGCATTCTGGGCGGCCTGCTGAAACGTCAGTCGGCTGACAAGCCGTGGCGGTTCGCGTTCATTGCGGGCCTGGTGTTGTCACCGCTGGTGTTTCAGTTATTCAGCGCGCTGCCCGCTATCGACATTGACGCCTCATGGGGACGCCTGGTGCTGGCCGGCTTACTGGTGGGCCTGGGCGCGCGCCTGGGCTCGGGCTGTACCAGCGGTCACGGCGTCTGTGGTTTATCGCGACTGTCGCCGCGCTCACTGGTGGCGACACTGGTCTTTATGTTAACCGCCATGCTGACCGTCGGCATGATGGGTCACGGGTAAACATCAGGAGGCACGATGGTCGTTTTATTTTCTCTGCTTAGTGGACTGTTGTTTGGCACGGGCTTGCTCGTCAGCGGCATGGCGAATCCGGCGAAGGTTTTGGGTTTTCTGGACATTACCCGCGCCTGGGATCCCTCTCTGGCGCTGGTGATGGGCGGCGCGGTTATCGCCGGGCTGGTAACGTTCTGGCTGGCTTCCCGACGCAAGCGGCCCGTCTTTGAGGAAACGTTTTATCTGCCTGGCAACCGCACACTGGATAAACGGCTCATCAGCGGCGCGGCCCTGTTTGGCATCGGCTGGGGACTGGCGGGCATCTGCCCCGGCCCGGCGCTGGTCCTGCTCGGCGGCGGCGTGCTCAAAGGCATTGTCTTTGTCCTGGCGATGCTGGCAGGCATGCTGCTTTTTGAGTGGCTCGACAGCCGCACGTTATCGCGTGGTCAGTAATCCCAACTGGCCATCATGAAAACGTTCAGATGGCCACATGGCGAAGCACGGCCTGATACCGTCCCCGTTTCGTGAGCCCTGTCCGTAATCTTGCCCTGATGCAGAAACGGAGTGGCAACAGCACGGGATCGGTTACCTGAACCACGCTTGTGGCCTGCCGCTGAACCGGATCACCCCGCCAGCGAGGAGCGGTAGCGCAGCCTGGCGGGCAAAACGATCTGCCGCTCCGCCAGGTCCTGCCCCTGAATCATTTGCGTGATGACCGAAAAGCACTCCTGCGCCAGGCGCGGCACATCCTGCTCTACGGTATCGATATGCAGTGACAGCGAGTCATATAAATAGTGATCGTCGAAACTGGCGATATGGATATCACTCTCCAGCAAATGGTGCTGGCTCATGTAGCGCAAAACCCCTTCCAGTAAGCCACAGGCGGCGGTAAACACGGCTTTCGGCGGCCTGCCTAACCGCGCACAGAGCGCGGCAAACATCTCATAGCCGCTGCTGGGGTGGTAGTTGCCCTGGATGATCCATTCCGGTCGCGGCGTGACGCCCGCCCGCGCCAGGCCCTGCATAAAGCCAGCCAGCCGATCTTTCGTCGGTGACAGGCGCGGCTGCCCACCCAGAAAATAAACCTCATCAGGATGCGCGCGCGCCAGACGTTCTACCAGCTCGGCAGTTGGCGTTAGTGAATCCGTTATCACCAGCGGCAAACTGCTGTTATTTACGTGGCGGTCAAACAGCACGACCGGCAGTTGCTCGCTCAGCTTCAGGTAGTCGCTGTCGCTCTGCTGACTGGAGGCGACGATCAAACCATCCACCTGACGCGAGACCAGATTGTTGACCACCAGGGTTTCCTGACTGGCATTTTCATCGGTGCAGGAGATCAGCAGTTGCAGACCCGCTTCACGGCACAGGTTTTCCAGCGCGTGAGAAAACACGGCGAAACCATAGTTGGTGATTTCAGGCACCACCAGCCCCAACGTATGGCTGCGATTTTCACGCAGCAGACGCGCGTGGATGCTGGGCTGATAGTGATGTTGCTGAGCAAGGGCCATGACGCGTTCACGCGTTTCCTGCGCCACGCGCAGTTCTTTACCGCGCCCGTTAAGCACCAGGCTGGCCGTGGCTTTTGACACCCCGGCCAGCGCAGCGATATCACTGATGGTAACGCGCTTTGTTTTTTTCACGACGGTGCTTCGGTTAAGGAAACAAGGGCTTATTCTACCATGCAGGATCGTAACGACCAGTAGCAGGCCGTGACTTCTGCGCTACCGCGCAGGCGTAACTCCGTCGGATGCGTGGGGAAGTAACGGCTACTCATAACGCCTTCTCCGTCATTGATAAAAATCTCTACGCTGGAGTGGTCACACAAAATATGCAGTTTGTGCGCCCGCCCGTTCCAGTGGCGGTAAAGCCATTCGCCGGTTTCCAGACTGCGGCGCGCCAGGCACAATGCATCCGCATGCCAGGTCAGCAGCAGTGAACCGGCGAAATCCAGCGTGATCCCGCCGCCTGATTCCAGCATCAGCTCAAGCCGTTGTGCAGCGAGTAACGGAGCCTGACTGGCGTTGCCGTGATAGCGCTGCGTCTCGCCGCGCAACGCCTGCAGTTCCGCCACCGGTTGCTGGTACAGTTTACCGTTGCGCGCGCTCAGTTCCCGGATACAGGTCATTTGATGAATCCAGCCGAATTTCACGGTAGGCTGGTGCATCTCCTCTCCGTCCGGGACGCCCATCCAGCCCACCAGCAGCCGACGGCCATCCTCGGTCAGCGTGGTCTGCGGCGCATAGAATTCAAACCCCGCATCCAGCTCAGTGAACCCCCCGTGCGTATAGCGGGCGTTTTCATAATCCAGCGTGCCGCTGAGACAGGCGCAGGGATGGCTGTTCAGAAAGCGTTTCTCTTCCCGTTCAATGCCCTGAGGACAGCAGATCAAAAACGTCGATTCTCCCAGGGTGAACATGTCCGGGCATTCCCACATATAACCGGCTTCGCCCAGTCCACCCAGACCGCTACCGGCAATTTCGCCGAGGTTTTCCCAGTGGTGCAGATCGCTTCCGCGCAGTAGCAGGACTTTGCCCTTGAGCTGCTTGTCCTGCGCGCCCAGCACCATGTACCAGTGTGCGCCATGACGCCAGACTTTCGGATCACGAACATGGCCGGTGTAGCCCGCCGGCAGGGGAAGCACCGGCCCCAGCTTATCGAATCCCCCGTCAGGGTTCTGCACCGCCAGGCACTGCCAGGCGGTACGGGAGCCGTCGGCAAACTTAACGTTGCCGGTATAACACAGGGTTAAGGTGCCATTATCGTCTACCGCGCTGCCTGAATAGCAGCCGCTCCGGTCGTACTCTTCGTCTGGCAGCAAGGCGACAGGTTCATGCGACCAGTGCAGCAAATCCGCAGAGCGCCAGTGGCCCCAGCATTTATGCTTATGCTCACAGCCCAGGGCGTTCCACTGGTAGAACAGGTGATAGTGCCCGTCGAAATGGATAAACCCATTGGGATCGTTAAGCAGCCCGGTGACCGGCGCCAGGTGCCAGCCCGGATAGTGGCTGTCCTCGCGTGCTTTAGGCTGGCCTTTCATTACCGCCTTCAGCATGGCGGGCAGCAGAGTGTTGTTAGCCATCATTCAGAGTCCGTTTTGTATTTCAGCAGGAAGGCGATCACAAAGGCGACGCTAAAGGCGATAACCATACCAATAATATAATTCAGCAGCGAACTGGCCTGAACGATCGCCATACCGGGTAAGCCCGTCAGGCCCACCGCCGTCATATACACTTTCATCGACACCACCCAGGCACCGCCGATGGCTCCCCCGATCAGGCCGGCGATGAAGGGCTTCATGAAGCGCAGGTTAATACCAAAGATGGCCGCTTCGGTAATGCCCAGCAAGGCAGAAAACGCAGAGGGTAAAGTAATCGCCTTGATTTTGGCATCCTGCGTTTTGAACCACACGGCCAGACATGCGCCGCCCTGTGCCACGTTAGCCATCGCCCATATCGGCAACAGGAAATTGACGCCGATAGACGGGTTACCCAGCAAGCCAGCTTCAATCGCGTGGAAACTGTGATGCACACCAGTAATCACGATAACGGAATACAGCCCGCCAAACAGCAATCCGGCCAGCCAGCCTGCATGGGCAATCAGGGTGCTGAGCACAAAGGAGATACCATCCCCCAATGCGCGCCCGGCCGGGCCAATGATGAGCAGTGCCACAAAGCCAGAGATGATCACCGTCAGGAAAGGCGTCAGGATCAGATCGAGCGCATCCGGGATGATGCGGCGCAGCTGTTTTTCCAGCAGACTCATAAACCACACGGCCAGCAGGACCGGAAAGACCGTGCCCTGGTAGCCAATCATCGCCACTTCGATACCAAAGAAGTTCATGGTATGGAAACCGGCCGCCACGCCCCAGGCATTAGTCAGCGCAGGATGCGTCAGAATACCGCCCAGCGTAGCGCCTAAGAACGGGTTACCACCAAACTCACGGGCCGCCGTAAAGCCAATCAGAATCGGCAGAATGATAAACGCCGCCGAACTGCACATATCCAGCATGATATACAGGGCGTTTTCCGGGTTAACCCAGCCATAGGTTTTGACCATGCCCAGCAGGCCCATCAGCAGGCCGGAGGCAACGATCGCCGGAATAATCGGGACAAAAATATTCGACAGCAACCGGGCGATACGCTGGAAGGGATTGAGCTTACGGGCCGCAATGTCGGCCGCTTCCGATTTACTGGACTCGCTGATGCCCGCTTCCGCCACAAACGCCGCATAGACTTTGTTGACCACGCCAGTCCCAAAAATGACCTGCAGCTGGCCCGCGTTGCGGAAACAGCCCTTCACACCGTCGATTTTACCAATCGCGGCGGTATCCGCTTTGGCATCCTCGACCAGCACCAGCCGGAGCCGGGTTGCGCAGTGGGCTGCGCTGGCAATATTTTCTTTGCCTCCCAGCAGCGGCAGTAATGCGCGGGAGATTTGTACAAAATCCATAAAAAACCTCTGTGTTGTCGTGTAATGTTGTCAACCCGGTTGAAACGGCCCTACAGGGCCGCCCGGTCAGAACCAGGTTTCCATTTGTACGCCGAAGTTCCATTCACCGCCGGCTTCAAAGCCGCTGCTGCCAAACGCATCGCCGCGCGCATAGTTGTCCAGTCGGTGATCCCAGTCCATCCAGGTGGCGAAAAGGCGAATTTCCGGACGTTTCAGGAATTCCCCTACGTTGCTGGCTTTCAACGTAGGCGCAACGGTCAGTTTGTAGAAGTTACCACTCACTGCGCTACGCTGATTGAAGCCCTCCGGACGCAGATCCATATATTGATAGGTGGCTTCGTACTGCATTTCGAAATTCTCCGTCAGCCCCTGAATCAGGCGCAGGTTGGCGGTCGCCCACTGATAGCTGTCGCCTTTGACGTAACGATCTTTACTGCTCTGCGCCAGTACCGCCGGAGCAATATGCCAGCCGCCGCCCAGTGGGGTGATCCCGTAGCTGGCCAGACGCCAGGTATCCGCATCCGGCAGCAATGCGCCGTCGGACCCAATGGCTTTGACCTCTGCACCTAAGCCGTGACCATACAAGAGCGCGGTTTTCGCCGTTCCTTCACGCAGACCATAAAAGCTGTCGTTGTGCAGCCCCACCAGGGCATGCAGACCGGTATTCGCAGCATCGCCTTTCACTTTCAGGCCATTCACGTCCAGCCGATCGTCATTGTCTTTGGCGCGCATACCGCTGAGCATCAACTGGAACGGGCCGTAATAGTTGTTGGCTGTCAGAATGTAGTTCTGTGCGGTGTTATCGTTGTTTTCGATATCACCAAAGGTGCGCCCGTAGAGCGACAGGTTGCTGTGAGCCTGATCGCTCCACTTCATGTCGTAAATACCGGCTCCGGTCCCGGCGAGGAACACGACGTCGGAGTCGATCCAGTGAATATCGAAATTGTCGCGGTCAAAGCGTTTCCCCGCCCAGACGGTGGTGTCTTTGAACGCGCCCGTAAAGGTGGGCAGTTGACCAAGTTCCACAAACGCCTGCCGCAGGTTGAGATCGCTACTGGCGGCCGTCCAGTCGTTATAGGTCCGCTGACCGTCGGCCAGCATGGCTTTAAAGCGGGTGGTCGCCCCGTTTTCCAGCGTTTGCTTATGTTCCAGATTCAGTTCGACATAGGTATCCGGTTCGTTGCCCAGGCGCCCGACATGCCCACCGGTTTCCCCTGCCGGCGTCACGGTCGGGCCGCCCTGCGTTTTGGCCGCCGAGCTGTTCATTAATAAGCCAGAACGCGCATAACCGTGAAATTCAAAGCCCCCGTCATCACTCGCCTTCTGTTCCAGTTTCGCCGTGCGCTGTTCCATCTGGGTGGCAGTGGCCTGGGTTTGCTGTTGTGCGCTGGCAAGCTGCTGGGCCTGTTTTTCTGCTGAAGCGGCCTGTTTTTCTGCGGCGTTTGCGCGACGTTCGGCGGCGTCAGCACGCTGCTCAGCCGCCTGCAGGCGCTTTTCCAGCGCAGCCAGCCGGGCTTCGATACTGCTCATGCTCGGTTCCGCAGCCAGAGCCGGGCCTGCGCAGAGCAACAATCCAACGGTTGCAGCAAGTCTCTTTTTTCTCATCGTTTTGCCATTCCAGAAAGGTTCAGGTCGTGGTGTTGTCATTTTGCTAAACCGGTTTAGGTTCTGGATAATATTGATCGCCGGATTTCCAGGCAAAGCAATTTGCTAAACCGTTTTTATGATTGTGAGTCAGTTCGCAAAACGACACGATGTGGTGGGAAAGGAAGCGGCAAAAAGCGGGGAGCGCGGACAAAACAATGGGCAGTCTCCTGCCCAGTGTTAAGGGGATAATTGTGCGTCAGACAGGCTGCCGACGTAACGCTGTCAGCGGCCCTGGCCCGCTGAGCGTGAAGACGGAAAGCAGCGTGAAGGCCAGTGCAATACAGCCCAGCACCAGATACGCGCCCTGGAAGCCAATGCTTTCGTACATATTGCCCGCCAGTACCGACATAAAAATCATCGCTAACTGCTTAAAGAAGCAGAAGCACACCAGATAAATCGTGGCGGAGAAGCGCACCTCAAACTGGCTGGTGATGTATTTAAAACAGCCGACGATCAGGAAAGGGATCTCAAACATATGTAATGTTTTCAGGATCACCACCTCCACCGCCGTGGTGGCAAAAGAGGAGCCCATAATGCGCACAGACATGATCATGCCCGCCAGCAACAAGGCATTTTTGCCGCCGATACGGTTAACGATGAGCGGCGCAAAAAACATGATGCAGGCGTTCAGCAATTCGCCCAGCGTGGTGACGTAACCAAAAACGCGCGTGCCCTGCTCACCCGACGTAAAGAACGAGGTAAAGAAGTTGGCGAACTGCTGATCAAATACATCGTACGTACAGGAAACGCCCACAACATATAGCGACAAAAACCACAGTTTGGGTTGCTTAAACAGCTCCAGTGCCAGCTTCAGACTGAATGCGGACTGGTTCGCCCCCACGGCCTGCGCCACCGTGGCAGATGAGGAATTGCTGGTGCGTGAAAAGAACAGCAGCAGCGCCAGGATCACGGCACAGCCAGAGCCTAACCAGAAAACAAACTGGTTATTAATGGTGAACATGATGCCGACGATAGAGGCGCACAGTGCCCAGCCAACGCAGCCAAACATTCGGGCCCGGCCAAATTCAAAATGGCTGCGGCGACTGACTTTCTCAATATAAGCTTCAATTGCAGGTGCCCCCGCATTGTAGATAAAGCCCAGATAAATACCGCCCACAACCGAACCCGCCAGAATATTCACCTGCAGGAGCGGGCCAAATACATAAATAAAGAAAGGGGCGAACATCACCAGCATGCCGGTGATCACCCATAACAGGTGTTTGCGCAGCCCGAGCTTGTCGGACAGCAGCCCAAACAGCGGCTGGAACAGTAACGAAAACAACGAAATACTGGCGAAGATAATGCCGGTGTCCCCTTTGCTGATGTGATTAATATCATGCAGCCAGATGGGGAAGAACGGGAAATAGGCACCCATGATGAAAAAGTAAAAGAAGAAGAAAAGGCCAAACAACCAAAAGTTAGTATTTTTTAAATAGTACATAGCGGACTTCCTTATGCGAGAGTCAGGCAGGCCGGAGCCTGCCCGCTAAGTTACTTTTGTTGCCCCCAGGTAAACTGGTAGCCATAACGTCCGGCACTAAGCAGGAATTCAGGGGAAACCGACGGACTCCAGGAGTCATCGCCGCCGACGCCCATATGGAAGCCATCAATGTTGAGCCAGGTGCCTGCTTCAGGCTGCAAAAGGTGACGGTGGCGGGTGTCCATCAGCTGTTTCTGGCTGTAGCGGCTGATGTTGAACTGAAAATCACCGCGCCACTGATGGACACCGTACCGCAGTTCACGCGTGCCACAGCGCAGGCCGTTCTCGGTGGGGAAGACATACGGCGTGTACATGTCGTCCAGCGATAAATCCCAGCGATCAAAGCAGGCCGCGGTCAGGCGATCCGGGTAGTTTTCATGGGGACCCAGACCTAACCAGTTCACCCGATCAGCCACCTCCGCTAACTGGCAACACATCCCGATGCGGGCCGGATACGGCGTATCGCGGGCGACCTCGACATTGACCGTCACCTGCATCTCACCAAAGCCATCGATACGGTATGTTTTGCGGCTGACAAACAGGGTCTTGCCCTGGAACTGCCAGGCATGTGCGGTGGTAATCAGTACGGCATCGGTGAGCGTTTCCGCGCTACACTGCAGGGTGATAACGTCCGCCTGGTAATGCCCCGCCGCTTTCCAGCGCTCAACCCAGGCGTTGGGATCGATACGGGTGGCCTCGCTGACACCGATATCGTTATCCAGTGGCGCGCGGGTGAACTGGTCCGTCAGCGGCGACAGTAACTGTGCTTTTTCATCAATCCAGTACTGCGTCAGGACGCCCTGCTCCCGACTGAACGCCCAGCGCTGGTTATTCACCACCACGCTAAAGCGGTCTTCGCTGCGCTCAAGCACGGGGGCGCTGGCGGCCACAGACGCAGGCGTGATATCAAGAATCGTCTCCAGCGGCCACTGCTGCCAGGCACTGATGTGTCCGGCTTCGGACCAGGCGGTAGGTTGCGGCTGCTCTACGCGCACCGTTAACCACAATTGCCCTGCGGATTCTGGCAGTGGCATGGCGGGCAGGGTAATACGCTGACGGCCCTGCGGTGCGATGTCGAGCGTGACCTCACCTGTCGCCAGCAGATTACCGTCCTGGGCCACGGACCAGTGCAGAATTTCATTGTCACTATGGCGGAACAGGTATTCGCTGGTGACCTCCAGCGTGCGCTCACTGCCGGGCAGCAGGCTGAACTGGAAGAACTGCTGTGCGTGGCGCGCTTCATACAGCGACGGATGCGGCGTCCGGTCGGCAAAAACCAGCCCGTTCATGCAGAACTGACGGTCGTTGGGCGTATCGCCAAAGTCACCGCCATAAGCGGACCAGGCTTCGCCGCTCTCATCGTACCGAATTAAAGACTGATCGACCCAGTCCCAGACAAAACCGCCCTGCAGGCGGGGATACTGACGGAAGGCCTGCCAGTACTTCGCATAGCCGCCCAGGCTGTTGCCCATTGCATGGGCGTATTCACACAGAATCAGCGGCCGCTGCTCGCCCGGCATCGACAGCCATTTCTTAATCGACCATTTTGGCACCGCCGGGAACGGCTGGTCCTGATCCACGCGCGCATACATCGGGCAAATGATGTCAGTGGCCGCCGTGTTGGCGCCGCCGCCTTCATACTGCACCGGACGGGACGGATCCTCGCTTTTCAGCCAGCGGTAGAGCGCATCATGGTTGGCACCATGGCCTGATTCATTGCCCAGAGACCAGATAATAATGCAGGGGTGATTGCGGTCACGCTGCACCATGCGCGTAACGCGCTGGCTCATCGCGGGCAGCCAAGCCGGATCGTCACTCAGGCGATTCATCGGCACCATGCCGTGGGTTTCGATATTGGCTTCATCCACCACATACAGCCCGTAATAATCACACAGGCTGTACCACAGAGGATGATTGGGATAATGGGAGCAGCGCACGGCATTAAAGTTATTCTGCTTCATCAGCAGAATGTCCTGCACCATTGTTTCGCGATCCATCACCTGGCCGTGGACAGGATGGTGCTCATGACGGTTGGTGCCGCGGATAAGCAGTGGCTGGCCATTGAGTAACAACAGGCCGTTCTCAATACTGACGTGACGGAATCCCACATCGCAGGCTTCCGCTTCAATCAGCGTGCCGTCCGCCCAGTGCAACTGCACCACCGCCCGATAGAGATGCGGCGTTTCCGCGCTCCAGAGCGCAGGATTGTTCACGCGGAGGGACAGCGTTGTCCGATCGTTCCAGGCGCCGCGCTCGTCAACGATCGCACTGCCCAGTGGCGATGTCGCGTCCCCCACCAATTCACTGCCTGCAAAGAGCTGTATGCTCACCTGTAAGTCGTCATCCAGCGTGCCGGCGACGCGCACCTCGGCGTCCAGCCGGGCACGGCTGAAATCGTCATTGAAATGTGTGCGGATACGCAGATCGCGGATATGGGTGGCCGGTTTGTGCAGCAGGGTGACATCGCGGAAAATGCCGCTCATGCGCCACATGTCCTGATCTTCCAGGTAGCTGCCATCGCTCCAGCGTAACACCATGACGGCAAGACGGTTTTCACCCCTGACCAGGTACTCCGTCAGATCATACTCCGAGGGCAGACGACTGTCCTGACCATAGCCAACCCAGCGGCCGTTGCACCACACATTAAACGCTGAATTCACACCATCGAATACCACTCGGGTTTGTCCTGACACCAGCCACCCGGCATCCACATTAAATGTGAGCGAATAACATCCTGTGGGGTTTTCAGCGGGAACGAAGGGGGGATTTACCGGGATGGGATAGGTGACATTGGTATAGATGGGAACATCATAACCCTGCATCTGCCATACCGACGGCACGGCTATCGGCGCGGCCTCGGCCAGATCCTGCGTCCGCCAGCTCTCCGGTACGGCCTCGGGCGCGGTGAAATAAGCAAATTGCCACTCGCCATTCAGACACTGGACGTGCCCTGACTGATGCTTCTCACGCGCTGCTTCTGCACTGCGCCAGCTGCAAAAAGGGGGATGGGCTTCCAGCCGGTTACGTTCGCTGATGCCAGGTTTTTCCCAGTCGCGCCGGGCCAGTACGGCAGCCAGTGAATCTCTCTCCAGGGCCATGTTACTCTCCTGCGTAAAATTGTTATCCGCTCACATAAAAATGACATTACGAGCCAGGTCAGCGCTTGTAAAGCAGGGAAAGGCGAATGAGTGAACTGCCTCACAGCAAAGCGCATTCGGGCATAACGTAGCGTCGGGGGCCTGGCGAAGCAGGACAAAGCGGGCGCGGTCAGGCAACGTCGAAGCCGTCACAGGTCAGTCAAATCAGCCGGAAACCTGATAAGGCCAGCGCAACGCGGTGAAATGATACGGCAGGAGAAGGGGGCAGGTTCGGGTGCGTAATCCGTCGTGGTCGCCAGGGTGACGGAACGCGCGCATCTGGGCGTTCCGCCAACGGTCACCTGCCCCGTATGGGTTCTGCTGCCCGCCGGGCGGGCCTGAGCGCGGCGACAGTGGGCATTAGCCCGCAATCTGATGACGATAGGGCAGCGCCGTCATCGCGCCTTTGGCGGTCGTCGCCAGCGCGCCACATTGCTGAGCGCTGGTTAGGCATGCCGCCAGCTCCGTTTCATTGGTGGGCAGGCCTTTTTCTGCCAGTCCCCACAATAACCCCGCGACAAAAGCGTCACCGGCACCGGTGGTGTCCACGCTCACCACGGGCAACGTGGGATAGTGATAATGCTGACCCTGGTGCCAGACTTTTACGCCGGCTTTGCCCTGGGTGACCATCAGCAGACTGATCGCATAGCGTTCTGCCAGCATCTGCAGGCTGTCACCGCCCTGCGTCTCTTCGGTCAGAAAGGCCAGCTCTTCCTCCGACAGCTTAACCACATCTGCCCGTTGCAGCGCGCGGTTCACACAGTCACGTAACTGCGCGTCATCGCGCCACAGGTCGTGACGAATGTTGGGATCAAAGCTGACATATCCCCCGGCTTCGCTTATCCGCTGCATCGCCGTAAAGGTCGTGGAACGGGACGGTTCGGCGGCCAGCGCAATGGAACAGCAGTGAAGCCACTCGCCCGGCTGAAACGGCGGCAGATCGCCTTGTTCAAGAAACAGGTCTGCGCTGGGCCGGACCATGAAGGTAAAAGAGCGTTCGCCCTCATGGTCGAGCGCGACCACGACCGTTGACGTGCGATGCGCGCTGTCCAGCGTCATATACGCCGTCTCAACCTGCTCACTGGCCAGCGTTTGCTGCATAAAATGGCCAAAGGGATCGTCCCCGACCCGGCCGATAAATCCGCTCTTGCCCTGCAAGCGGGCAATGCCGACGGCCACATTGGCGGGCGCGCCGCCTGCACACTGAATTAAATGCCCCGGTCCGTCCGGAAGCAGGTCCACCACGGCGTCACCCAGACACCAGACTCGCGCTGTCATCGTTATCTCCTGCTCAGCTATAGCTAAATTTTACTAAACCGTTTTAGCATAGCAATGCTCAGCCGTCATCAATGTGATTTAGGCAGAGAAAACAGACACAGGGCTGACGGTCAATTGCCTTAAGCATTGTAGTAAAGCGATACAAAGTCACCGCCACCAGGGTTAAACCGGCGTGCTGGCAACTGCTACACTCGTGACACTCCAAACACAAAAAGGCGAACCTCATCATGTCTGAACAACACTATCAGCCCGCTAAAGTCTGGAAGTGGGACCCGGAAGCCAAAGGTAACGGCGCCAAAACAAATCGCCCAACCGCAGGCCCAACGCATGAAAAAGCCCTGCCGGTCGGTAAACATCCTTTGCAGCTTTACTCCCTTGGTACGCCAAACGGCCAGAAAGTCACCATTCTGCTGGAGGAGCTGCTGGCGCTGAACGTAAATGATGCGGAGTACGATGCCTGGCTGATTAACATTGGCGAAGGCGACCAGTTTACCAGCGGCTTTGTTGATATCAACCCGAATTCCAAAATCCCGGCCCTGAGTGACCACTCTGCCACGCCGCCGATTCGGGTGTTTGAATCCGGTAATATCCTGCTCTATCTGGCAGAGAAATACGGTTATTTTCTGCCAAAAGACATTGCGAAGCGCACCGAGACGCTGAACTGGCTGTTCTGGCTGCAAGGCTCTGCCCCTTATCTGGGCGGCGGTTTTGGTCACTTCTATCACTACGCGCCAGAGAAAATTGAGTACGCCATTAACCGCTTCTCACTGGAAGCCAAACGTCAGTTTGACGTTCTGGATCGTCAGCTGGCCAATAACCGCTATCTGGCCGGTGATGACTACACCATAGCTGATATCGCCACCTGGCCGTGGTACGGCAGCATGGTGCTGTACAACCAGTACAACGCGGCCGAATTCCTGGATCTTCAGTCCTATAAAAATGTGGTGCGCTGGGCCAAAGAGATCGCCCAACGTCCGGCTGTGATGCGTGGTCGCAAAGTTAACCGCGTGATGGGCGATCCCGCCGACCAGCTGCGTGAACGCCATGATGCATCGGACTTTGATACCCAAACCCAAGACAAGCAGGCCTGAGGAGAAAGACAGTGAGTGCATATGTCGTATTTATTCGTGATAACACCCTGAATCAGGATGAAATGGCTGCCTACGCGGAAAAAGCGGGCAAAGCACGGGGTGACCATCCCATCAAACCGCTGGCGTTCTATGGCGAACTGGAAACGCTGGAAGGGCCTGAAGCCGAAGGCGTTGTGATTATTGAGTTCCCGACGACTGAGGCGGCGCATGCCTGGTATGACAGTCCGGAATACCAGGCGGCGAAACAGCATCGCCTGAAAGGCGCCAACTACCGTGTACTGTTAGTGAAAGGCGTGGACAGCTAACGGCCAGGGGCCGCTGTCGTCCTGCGGATCACGACGTCATCCTGACGGACCCGCAGGCCGGCGGCTGCCCACTTAGCCAGCCAACGTAACCCCTGCCCTTGTGAACCTCATCCCGGGATGGTTCCCCTGTCTTTAATCAGCTAAAACGAAACAGCGAAATCGCCTGCTGCAACGCGCCTGCCTGCTGCCGTTGCTGCTGCGCAACCTGGAGCGTTTCGGTCACATGTTTGACGTTATGCTGCACGCTGTGATCGATACTGCTAATACTTTGCTGAATCTGCGCAATGCTCTGATTCTGCTGGACACTCATCTCAGAGAGTTCACTCACCAGCTGTGACAGGCTGTCGATACTCACGTGAATGGCCTGCATGGTTTGCGCGGCCTGGTCAACCTGAACGGTGCCCTGACCGGCGCTGGAGCTGGAGGCATCCATCAGTTGCCGGATTTCCCGTGCCGCATTCTCACAGCGTAACGCCAGGGTACGCACCTCACTGGCAACGACTGCGAATCCGCGTCCTTCCTGACCGGCTCGTGCGGCTTCCACCGAGGCGTTCAGCGACAGGATGTTGGTCTGGAAGGCAATGCCGTCAATCAGTTCAAGAATGGTTTTTACCCGCCCCGACTCGACATTAATCTGGGCCATTGAGTGCAAGGCCTGCTGAATATTCTCCTGGCCTTTACTGGCGACCTGGCGGGTTTCCCGGGCCAGATCGCAGGCCGTTTGCGCTTTGTCCCGCGCAAGACTCGCCGCCACGCTGATTTGTGACATTGCACTGGTCGCAACATCCAGCGCCTGCGCCTGCTCGTCAGTGCGCTGTGACAGCGCGGCATTACGAGACAGCATGCTGTCTGATTCCTGCAGCAGTTCCGCAACGCCGTGGCTGACCTGATTTAACGTACCGCGCATCGTCCCCAGCGTCTGACTAAAGGTGCGGGCAAAGGGCGTTTCGCTCTGCTGACTGTCCGCAAACAGCGTCAGGCAACCAGGCTCGCGGTTAATGCGGGCAGCCAGTTGCGCCACTTCGCTGGAGGCGCGCAAATCCGCAGCCATCTGCCGGGCAATAAGCACCAGCATCGCGGTTTGCGCCACCACAAACAGTGAATGAAACAGCACCATCTCCAGACCAGGATGGTGAAAGACCACGATGCCAAACCGATCGTGCTCCTGCAGATAGTTAAATACCAGGTGATGCACCGCGCCTGTCGCGGCTGCCATCAGAAGCGGTCGGCTGTCGCGGTAAACCAGCAAGACCGACAGTAAAACAAACACCGAAAAGTGAAACTCGGTTTCGCCCCGGCCCAACTGAATCAGCAGCCCCGCAAACCCAATCAGCGTGAAGGCCAGCCAGAGTCGGGAAAACAGCGTTCCGTTTGCCAGCCATCCCACCAGCGTGGCGACCAGCGCCAGCGCGGTACCCACGGTTATGGCCAGCCACGTTGACTGATACAGACTGCCGACGATAGCGGAAATCACTACCAGGGCCCAGCACAGCATAACAATCAGCCTGTCGGCCTGCTTCGCAATACGCTGAGGGGAAACCCCCTCCCCGACGCGGGTTAAATCTGTATTCATAGGTACGCATCCACCAGAGGTTGCACCGCGCCTCAGACCTGAGGCGTGCCCAGAGTTGGTCGGCGCAACGGGCGCAGACACATGAGATTGGTATCGACGCGTACCGTAAATACTTTATGGCGGGTAATGCATAACTGAGGGCGATTTTTCAAAACCTCACAGATTCGTTAACGATGCATCCATCTGCAAATTTTCCTGCAGAAAAGTCACAAACGCCGAGATGCGTGCTGGCGGCTGCCGCTGCGCCTGCCAGACGGCAAAAATATCGCCATCGGGCGCATGCCAGGCAGGCAGAACATGCAGCAATTCCCCCGCCGCAATGCTGTGTTTTGCGTCCCACCATGAGCGCAGCAAAATACCATGCCCATCCAGCGCCATGCGCATCGCCACTTCCCCGTCGTTGGTCACCAGATTACCGCGCACCTTCTGGCTCAGGCTCTCAGCGCCGCTAACTAAGCGCCACAGAGCGAAGTCGCTGTCATGTTGCCTGAGTAAAATGCAGTTATGCTGCGCCAGCGCACGGATACTGTCTGGCAGGCCGTGCTTCGCCGCATAGCCTGGCGAGCAGCACAGCACGCGCGGATTCTGGACCAGCTTACGGGCGATCAGCCGCGAATCCGGCGGCTCGCCTACGCGAATATCAATATCCACATGCGCATCAAGAAAATTCAGCGGCTGGCTGCTGAGCTGCAGGGAGAGGGCCAGATGAGGGTGGAGGGCGGCAAAAGCTGACACGCAGGGGGCAATATGGCGACGGCCAAAGCCGAAGGAGGCGTTGATGTTCAGCGTGCCGCGTAACTGCGTCGTTTCACCACTGACCGCCTCTTCCAGTGCCGCCAGTTGCTCCAGCAGCGGACGGGCACCGTCCAGATAGCGCCGCCCTTCCGGCGTCAGTTCCAGCCTGCGCGTGGTGCGGCGCAGTAACTGTACGCCCAGCCGCTGCTCCAGCTGGCTTAATCGTTTGCTGACGGCCGCCAGCGATAATCCCAGCTCGCGCGCCGCCGCCGTTAAGCTGTCCAGAGAAGCGACGCGCAGAAAGAACACTAAGTCATCACTGGAGGTGCGTGATTCTCTACTTTGATTCAACATGGGATTAACTTCCAGGCTAATTATTTACCTCAGGTGGAGAGTTATACTGCGCCGATGCCCGATCATTAATCAAGCTGCATATCGACAGCCTTCACCCACTGACGGGCCCCTACAACATCAACCTCAGAGGTACCCTGTGACAGAGAAAATTCATCGTATCGCCGTGATTCCCGGCGACGGCATTGGTAAGGAAGTAATGCCAGAAGGTATTCGCGTGATGAATGCCGCAGCAGAGAAATTTAATATTCCGCTGCAGTGGACGTGGTTCGATTATGCCAGCGCGGAATACTGGCAACAGCATGGCAAAATGCTGCCTGATGACTGGTTTGCTGAGCTGAAAACCTTTGATGCGATCTATTTTGGCGCGGTCGGCTGGCCCGATATCGTGCCGGATCACGTTTCTCTGTGGGGGTCGTTACTGCAGTTCCGTCGTGAGTTCGATCAGTACGTTAACCTGCGTCCGGTCCGCCTGATGCCCGGCGTGAAAGCGCCGTTAGCCAACCGGCATCCCGGTGATATCGACTTTTACGTCGTGCGCGAAAACACGGAAGGTGAGTACTCCAGCGTCGGCGGCACGATGTTCCCCGGCACAGAACGAGAAGTGGTCATTCAGGAAACCGTGATGACCCGGGTGGGCGTTGACCGCATCCTGAAGTTTGCCTTTGACCTGGCGCAGCGTCGGCCTAAAAAACACCTGACCTCTGCCACCAAATCAAACGGCATCGCCATCACCATGCCTTACTGGGACAACCGCGTTCAGGCAATGCAGGCGCATTATCCTGACGTTAAGGTCGACAAGTATCATATTGATATTCTGACCGCGAATTTTGTTTTGCATCCCGACTGGTTTGATGTCGTGGTGGCCAGCAATCTGTTCGGCGATATTTTGTCAGATCTGGGCCCTGCCTGTACCGGCACCATCGGCATCGCGCCGTCCGCCAATATTAACCCGGAAGGCAACTTCCCCAGCCTGTTTGAACCGGTACACGGTTCCGCGCCCGATATCGCCGGTAAAAACATCGCGAACCCGATTGGTCAGATTTGGTGTGGTGCGATGATGCTGGAGCATCTGGGCTACAAGGCGGCAGGAGATGCCGTGCTGGATGCCATCGAACGCACGCTGGCCGCAGGCGAGCACTTAACCCGCGACCTGGGCGGCAGCGCCAATACACAGCAACTGGGCGACGCTATCGCAGCGGCGCTGTAAGTTACTCCGCCAGCAGCACTACGCTGTCCGGATGCCAGCCTGGCGGCAGTGGCTCAGGCCGCTGAATCGCCAGGTGGTGCAGGTGCAAATGTTCAACGCCGCGCGCGAACAGGCCCGGCAGCCCGCCCGGATAGCGCTCCACGCCGTACGCCTCGCCCGTGGCCACATCGACCCGGTACGCGTTGTCCAGCCCCATCCCGGTCGGTGAGTCCGGATTACAGGGCGGCCGAACATCGAACTGACCCTGTACGCCCTGCGCGACTGTCTGACGCAGCTGTAGCTGGCTGATGACGATGTCGCGGATCCAACCCGGCTGCGCCGCATGCAGGTTGATCGCCCCTTCTGCCACACCGCTGAGATGGCTGAACTGAACCTGTTCAACGATCCCCGGTGGCACCTGCGGATCGCGCGTGCGCACAGAAATAAACAGGGGATCGGCTTTGCCCCAGTGGCAGGCGGCAACATGGTGACAGTGAAAGGTGATGTGACTGAACAGGACGCGCCGTATCGCACCGCCGTCCCGCGAGACGATGCCAATGCCGCGGTTGGAATCAAATAGGCTGCAGCCGGTCACGGTAATATCTTCGACGTCATCCCAGGTTTCCGTGCCGATTTTAATCGCGCAACTGTCGCTGCGCAGCAGGCAGTTGCTGATCGCGATGCGCCGGGCCGGACGGCGCAGACTGCCAGGCTTCAAGGTCGTTTTAATGCAAATCGCATCGTCAGCGGCGCTGAAGTAGCTGTTGCTAATCAACACGGCTTCGCAGCTGTCGATATCCAGCGCGTCCGTGTTGGGCAGCGTCATGGCGTTATCAATGGTCAGATGGTCAATGTGTACATGGCGGCAGCTGACAAGGTGCACGGTCCACATTGGGGCCTGGAACAGGGTAAAGTCCTTGAGCGTCACCTGCTCGCAGTCCTCAAAGACGATCATGCGCGGTCTGTCTGCCCTGGGCATGCGATAGCCCTGTTCGTCGGCCTCTGCCGCAAACCAGGCTTCGGCGTCGCCTTCTATACGGCCTTTGCCACTGATCGTCAGATTGCGCTGCCCCAACGCATACAGCAGGACGTTATGCGATTTCTCAGCACTGCTCAGCGTCTTCCATTGCTGATAATCTGCCAGGTGCCGGCTGGCAATCAGCACCGCCCCGGCGGCCAGATGCAGCTCAAAATTGGAAGGCAGATTCAGGCTGCCACTGCGATAACGCCCCGGTGGCAACGTCAGCCGACCGCCGCCCGCTTCAGCAATCTGATCGATCGCGCGTTGCAGTGCCTGCGTGTCCGGCGTTTCACCGTCCGCTGCCGGATGAAAATCAGCAAGAGAAAGATCCATTTTTCGGCCTCCGTCGTGAAGTGTGACCTGGTGGGGTTATTTCACCGCGCCTTCGGTCACGCCACTGATGAATTTGCGCTGGAAGAACAGGAACACCAGAATGAGCGGCATAATGACGATCATCGCCCCTGCCATCAGTACCGGGATATCGATGGTGTTTTTATTCTGAAAAAACATCATGCCAATCGGCAGGGTACGCAGTTCGTCTTTATTCACCAGAATTAACGGGATAAGAAATTCGTTCCACGTCCAGATAAATAGCAGCAAGGCCAGCGTGGAGATCGTCGGCCAGATAGCCGGGACTAAAATGCCCCACAGGATTTTGACGCGCGACGCACCATCCATTACGGCCGCTTCAACCAGCTCTTTCGGAACCTGCTGGAAGGCGCTGGCAATCATCAGCGTCGTAAAGGGCAACGAGAGCGCAATTTGCGGCAGGATCAGGGCCAGAGTGGTATTGGTTAATCCCATCCAGTGCAGTTCGTGATACAGCGGAATGATAAAGGCTTCACTTGGTAATACCATGCCCAGCGCCAGCATCGCCGCCACCAGCTTTTTACCGGGGATTTTCAGCATGGCAAAGCCAAATCCGGCCAGAATACCCAGCAAAATACTGCACAGCACCACCGGAATCACGACCAGCACGGAGTTCATAAAGTAAACGTTAAAATGCCCCTGTTGCCAGGCGGTCACGTAATTTTTGATATTCAGGGACGCGGGCAGCGTAAACACGCCCTGAAACAGCTCCATCTGAGTCTTAAATGAGGTCATAAACGCCATCAGAAACGGCATGATGGTCAGCAACGCCACGACCCAGATGAGCGCACGAGAAATAACCGGAGTGCTTTTCATCAGTAACGCTCCTTCAGGGCCAGATGAATCAGGTAGTTAATCCCTAGCACAATCATCATGCTGAATACGGCAACCGATGAGGCATAGCCGAAGTAGTGCAGATCAAAACCCTGCTTATACATAAAGATATTGGTGACCATCGTGGAAGTGCCCGGCCCGCCCTGGGTCATCACATAAACCAGATCAAAGGCTTTTAAGCTGGCAATCACCGTCAGGAGCAGCGCGATACGCAACTCCGGGCGCAGACCCGGCAGCGTGATGCGTATAAACTTACGCCGCCGCGACGAGCCATCCAGATCGGCCGCTTCCAGCAGGGACGGGTCCATACGCTGCAGGCCCGCCATAAACAGCACCAGACAGAAGCCAAAGAAGTACCAGGTGGCTACCATGCCCACGGCAGGCAGTGCCCAGGTAAAATCCCCCAGCCACGACATTGCCAGCTGCGGTAAACCGACAGCACGCAGGAACTGATCGATCGGGCCAAATGCCGGGTTATAAAGCCAGCGCCAGACCACGCCCAGCACCGCCATCGGCATGATATAGGGCAGGAAGAACAGAATCCGCAGCACGCTGCGCTCGGTATTGTTGCGGGTTTCATACAAAAAGCTGCACAGCAGGAGTCCGACGCTGATCGGCAGCAGCGTATAAAACAGCATCAGGATGGCGTTGTTGCCCAGCGCAATCCAGAACACCGGATCGCTGAACATGCGCAGGTAGTTAGCGACGCCGGCGAAAACCGGCATGGATATGCCATCCCATTCGGTAAAACTGATTCCCAGTGACGCCAGCAGCGGCAATAACAGAAACAGTCCATAAACCAGCACGGCTGGAAGAAGATAGAGAAAATTGCGCCAACTGCTTTGATTCAACATAACCGTACTCGTCGTAGTGAGATCGACATTCAGGCCCGGCAGATATGCTGCCGGGCACCCGGCTTAGTGTTTCAGGGTTTTTATATAACGCTGATAGTTGTTATCGAAGTTAGTGACCATCTGATTCGCCGTAAGTCGTCCCGCCAGCAGCAGCTGTACGTTTTGATTGAGTTCGGCGTTCATCGTCGGGGTGGCCCAGTCCACATAGTGACCCAGTCCGTCATAAGCATTGAGCGTCAGCCAGACCTGATAGGCCTCGCCTAAGAGCGGATTGTCGGCCGGGATTTTTGCGTCTTTACTGGTGCTGGCGGGCAGGAAGCCCACACTCAGCCAGCGGTTTGCCATGCTGTCTGACACCATATAGTTGATAAATTTGGCTGAGGCATCCTGCTGCGCTTTGGTTTTTGCCATGCTGGTCATCGAGAAGGCCAGGTCAGTCCCACCGACCATCAACGGCTGCTTCACACCCTCACCCGCCGGCATCGCGGCAAAGTGAATATCTTTATTGTCTTTAAACTGGCCCAGATACCAGGTGCCGCTGACCAGAAAAGCCGCCTGACCGTTCTGGAACAGCGTGGCGGCATCATCGTGGCCAATGCCCTGATAGCCAGGGAACAGGTAACCTTTATCGGCCCAGCCTTTCATCATCGTGGCGGCCTTAATCAGCTTTTCATCTTTGAACGTGCCGCCCACGTCATAAATCAGGTCATCCAGCGCTTTACGATCGTGACTTTCAATCTGCGCTTCCCACAAGGTGCTGAGCAGTTGCTGACCCATATTGCCGTCCAGCAGACCTAACATCATTGGCGGCGTGCCCTGCTGCTTCAGTTTTGCCATGGCGGCTTCCAGCTCGCTCAGGGTTTTCGGCACCGCAATACCGGCTTTATCCAGTAGCGCTTTGTTGTAATACAGGCCGACCATTTCACCGAGGCTGGCAACACCGTACAGCTTACCGCTGCCAAACTGACCACTGTCAGACCAGCGGTTACGCTTCAGAATGGAGTCCGGGAAGCGTTTGGTCCAGCCGTACTCGGCCGCATAGCTGTCCAGCGGCAGCAGCAGTTTGTCTTTTACCAGCGATCCCATATCGCCGCCGCCCTGGTTCACCTGTGCGATCTGCGGCCCTTCACCTGCGGTTAACGCCAGCTTCAGTGGAATTCGGGTATCTTCGAAAGAGTGCACGGAGCGATTAATGACGATGCCGGGGTTTTGTTGAGTGAATTCTTTAATGCCTTCATCGACTGCCGCCGTTTGCTGAGGATACGTATAGATATCCCACTCATTCAGCGTGACTTTGCTGTCGGCATGCGCAACGCTGCCCATCAGCAAGCCCGCCGCCAGGAGGCTACGAACCGACGTGCGAAAACGGAACGAACGAACTGAGGAATCAGACATCATGCTCACTTTCTCCAATAGAGGACGGGCATCCTTTCTTCACACGGTCTGCACTCCCGCAGACTGAAGCCGCATAACTCACCTTCTCATCCATAGTTACTTTAATAAAAAAATAAAGTCAAACACCGGGCCGGCGGAATTGCCAGGTTGTGAGCCTGCGCAAAAAATCAACCTGGCAGACCGCTTATCCGAATAAGCGCGGGGTGATAAAAAGAAATGCAGCGTAATATTCATGCTGATCTTTTCCGCAGCAGCACAATAATCCACCGCCAAAATGACGTAATAACCTGCTGATAAAAAATATGAAAATCCTATGACGCTCACATTTTTAACTTTTAATTTAAACGGGTAATCCGCGCAGGCCTTGCGGTAGCGCGCCACAAGGGCGCACGGAGACTGGTCTGGTCAGGCAGAGCGCGGGCATAACGGGAAGCCCACTGACAGCACGGTAATTATTCCATCTTGAAAACTAAGTCAGCTTTCATTAACGTGAGATTGTTCAATGACTGACCTGTGAGAAATGACGATGGTGAATCAAGGTGTCATTCGTCCGGCGACCGCGTCGGATTATCCCGCGCTCTACCGTATTTGTCTGGAAACGGCCAATGCTGGAAAAGATGCCAGTCACTGCTATTCCGACCCTGAGTATCCCGGGCAGCGCTTTGCGGTGCCCTATGCACGCTTTGCCCCGGATTTTGCCTTTGTGCTGGAGGTTGAGGGTGAGGTGATGGGATATGTCGTTGCCACACCGGATACCGTCGCCTTTGAAGCGCAGCTTGCACGCGACTGGTGGCCCCGGCTGCAGGAGAAATACCGCGATCGCACACCTGTCGCCCCTTACGACAGCAAGATCCTTGACAGTATCCGTCAGCCTGAGCCTGCCGCACAGGCGCTGGTGACGCAGTGGCCTGCCCATCTGCATATCAATCTTCTGCCGCCCGTTCAGGCGGGCGGCTGGGGACGCAGGATGATCGAACATGAACTGGCAGCCCTGCGCAACGCGGATGTGCGCGGTGTCCATCTGGGCGTCAGCCTGCAAAATGAGCAGGTTTGCGCGTTTTATCAACGCCTGGGATTCAGCCATATCCTGCGCAGCAACGCCATCTATATGGGCCAGTTACTTTGATCAGGGGAAGCTTATGACCAGCCTGCGCTTACAGAACGTTAAGAAGTCCTATGACAACATCGGGGTGATTCACGGGGTCGATCTCACCATAAACAGCGGCGAGTTTGTTGTGTTTGTCGGACCTTCCGGCTGTGGCAAATCCACCCTGCTACGCATGATCGCCGGACTGGAAGAGATTACGGACGGAAAGCTGCTCATCGACGACAAAGACATGACCCGCCAGCCTGCCACCGAACGCGGCATTGCCATGGTCTTTCAGTCTTACGCGCTCTATCCCAATATGACCGTGCGCGGCAATCTGGCGTATCCGTTAGAGGTCATGAAGAAATCAAAAGCGGAGATTGCCCAGGCCATTGAACAGACCGCCGCGCGCTTACACCTGACAGAACTGTTAGACCGCCTGCCGCGCGCACTGTCCGGTGGTCAGCGCCAGCGCGTCGCCATTGGCCGGGCCATCATTCGTCATCCCCGCATTTTCCTGTTTGATGAGCCGCTGTCCAACCTGGATGCCGAACTGCGTCTGCAGATGCGCATTGAAATCGCCCGTCTGCATGCCTCACTGGGCAATACCATGATCTATGTTACTCACGATCAGTCTGAGGCAATGACGCTGGCCGATCGCATCGTCGTGCTGCGTAAAGGCAAGATTGAGCAGGTGGGCGCGCCGCTGAGCCTGTACAGCGATCCCGACAACCTGTTTGTGGCCGGATTTATTGGCTCACCGAAGATGAATTTCCTGCGAGCTGAGATTAAGGCGACGCGTCAGGGCGAAGTGCAGTTAACCGTCCCTGATCTGGCCATCACGCAGCTGGTACTGAAGATTGAGGCGCCCTGCCATGAAGGTCAGCGCGTAACGCTGGGCATTCGCCCTGAACATATTCAGCCCGCTGCCGCCACACCATCTGCACAGCAATTTAGCGGAACGCTGTCCTTTGCCGAAATGCTGGGCCATACCAGCTACCTTTATCTGGATGTGGGCATTGAACAGATGCTGGTGGTAGAAGAACGTGAGGCTCAGCCACGTGAGTTGGGGACGGCGGTTAGGCTGGGACTGTCAACCGATCACTGCCTTCTGTTTGATGAGCAGGGGCAGCGTCTGCGCTAAACCGGATGGCGCCCCGGCGCCGTCAGATGACTTTTCCAGCTTCACCAGTGCAGGCCGCATCATCATACCAGCGGCCTGCGCGCCCCTCGTCAGGTCACCGGTTCTTCGTCTGCCTGTGCAGCCAGCAGGTCGAGCAGCATGTTCACGGCGAAACCCGCCGCGCCCAGGGCCCACATCCGGTTGGATTCGGTGAGAAACTGCAGCGGTGTCATATGAGGCGTAAGCTTCAGACGATAGGCCTGAAAGCTTTGGGTGATATGGTCTAAAAGAATACGCGAGGCCATATGCGGCTCCATAGCCAGATAAACGATATCCGGATCGTAGGCGACCGACAGGTTTGCCAGTGAAATTCCCAGCTCACGACCGGCCTCTTCCAGCGCCGCCAACACATCGGCCGTCGGACGCTGATCAAGCGCCTGCAGCGTTAACGGACCGCCCTCCTCATCCTGCGCCACACGTTGCAGAATGGCGCGGGACGAGGCCACATCCTCCAGCAGGCGCATCGAGCCATCACCGACCAGGCCATTGCCAATTTCGCCCGCTTTGCCGTGCCGTCCACGGTACAGTCGCCGGTTGAGAATGATGCCCGCACCGATGCCTTTGCCGTACGTGGCGATAACGGCAGACTGTGCATGACCCAGTTGCCCAAAGACCATCGTTGCCATCGCCATCGCGTTGGCATCGTTTTCGATAAAGACCGGCAGAGAAAAGCGCGTTTCCAGTAGCTGCGCAATGGGGACATTTTCCCAGTCGAGAACTTTAGACCGGATGCAGTAGCCGTTTTCGGCATCGACTAAACCGGACAGGGCCAGGCCAATCGCGCCGACGTGTTTTTCTTCAACACCGCGTAAAAACCTGGCCAGCGCGTCGCCTAACTGACGCGGCGTGATCGCGCCCGCAGGCATCTGCTGTTCCCCCAGCAAATTGCCGCTGAGATCCGTCATGACGATCAGGTTACGTTCGGCATTAAGCTGGATTCCGATGACGCTGGCGCGATCGGGATTCAGCCCCAGCAGCGTTTTAGGCCGCCCCATTGAGACCCGCCGCAGGCCAAGCTCCTGCACAATGCCCTGGGCGAGCAGGCGGTTGGTCGCCTGAGACACGGTCGACATACTGAGTCCACTGCGAACCTTCAGGTCAGACTGACTGATGGGCGCATGTTCCACAATCAGTCGCAGAATGCGCGCGGTGACGTTGGGAGCGATCATAAAGTCCTCAGATTTGATCGTGCCATCATTAATGCGCCGTCCAGCGCATCGTATTGCGCAGCGACCAGGCGAGCCTGCACATCGCTTGCCAGCCAGGGCAAAATCGGGGTTGCCAGCCCGCCCATTAACGCAACCTGCCCCTGACTGATGGCGGAAAGACGATTCACCATCAAACCAATATCGTGAGCGGTTTGCCGCAGTAAGACGGTAGCATGAGAATCGTCTGCATGTGCCGCGGCGAAAACCTCGGGCACCACGCGCGCCCAGTCGGCCGGCATGGCATCGCGCGTCCACAGCAGCATGGATTCCGGGCTGTGATCAAAACGCGCCATCAGGCTGTGCGTCAATGCGGTACGTTCAACAATGGCTTCATGCGCCAGCAGCGCCAGTCGCAGTGCCCGTCGACCAAGCTCAGCGCCCGATCCCTGGTCGGAAAGCGCAAATCCCCAGCCGCCCAGCAGCGTAAAGCGTTCGCCATCCCATGCCGCGCCCTGGCTCCCGGTGCCGGTAATAAAGACCGCGCCCGGTGCCGCAGCATGCGCACCGGCGCAGGCGATTTCCACATCACTGACGACCTGCAGGGCCGCGCAGTCGGGCTGCCATTGTGCCAGACGTGCCTGAACGGAGGCCACATTGGCCCCTGCTAAACCGGCTACCAGCGACGTGTGAGACAGCGCCTCGGGGGTCAGACCGGCCTGAGACAGCACCGCCGCGATTAACTGTTCAACGCTGTTCAGTGCGGCATCGAACTGGGACCAGACGTTAGCGGGACCGCCCACAGCCTGGGCCAGGAGCGTGCCCTCGCTGTCGGTTAACCGTGCGCGACACTGGGTGCCGCCGCCATCAATACCAAGGAGATAGTGTGATTGCACGCGCTTCCTCCCGTCTTAACTCATCTCGATTCTGTAATCTGCGAACGATAGGTGAAAAAAACTTAAATCGCAATAACAAATAAATATAGGGAAAAAACAATAACTATTTTTTATTTAAAATCAGTTAAATAACAAAAAATACGTACGCAAATCACACAACCCGTTATTGACATTACTTTTTCCATCGTAATAAGTTGGTGGGCAGCATCTCAACCATAACGTCCGGTCAGCGGCGTGATTACCGTTGTCAGAACTCAGGATCAGGGGTTTCCCATGAAAGTAGGCATTATTGGTCTCGGCTTTCGTCTTTCTCACGTGGTTAAAGAGTTTCACAAAGCCGATCCCGCATTTTCGCTGGTAGGCTATTGCGATCCCGCACCTGCCGGGCTGCCGAATCTGCACAGTTTTGGTATCGATCCCGGCAAGGCGTTTGACTCCATTGACGCGCTGCTGCAGCACGGCGGCTTTGATTTGTTGCTGGTGGGCTCGCCAAACTTTATGCATCTTGAGCATGTCACGCAGGCGCTGGCAGCAGGTTATACCGTATTTACGGAAAAGCCTGTCGTGATCAATGAAGAACAGACGATGGCGATGGCAAGACTGGTGCGCCAGTACGGTGAAGACCGAATCCTGGTTGGGCTGGTGCTGCGTTATTCACCGCTGTACCACGATCTGTTGGCCGCACGGGACGATCGTCGACTGGGTGAAATTACCTCAATTGAAGCCACTGAGCATATCAAGCCTTACCATGGCGCGTTCTTTCAGCGCGACTGGCGCAGGCTGGAAAAATATGCCGGCCCCTATATTCTGGAAAAATGCTGTCACGACATCGATCTCTATCAGGGATTAATGCAGGAACGTCCTGTGCGGGTTGCCAGCTTTGGTGGACGTAAATCCTTTACACCGCAACATGCGCCGCAGGGCGCAGTGAATGCGCAGTCTGAGATTTACCATACTAAACCGAGTGGCTGGGCGAGTACCGACGCGGTCTTTGACAGCGATGCGGACATCGTCGATTACCAGACGGCCCTGATTGAATATGCCAGTGGCGCGACGCTCGCCTTTCACGCCAACCTGAATGTCCCGGACGAGTTCCGTCGCTTCTGCGTGATCGGGACTGACGGCATGGCCGAGGGCGATTTTGTCCGTAACTATTTCCGCGTGCACAACGCACGTACCGGCGAAAAAGAGGTTGAAACCATCTATAACGGTAATGCCTATGATGGCCACTACGGGGCCGATGCCTTGATGGCTGAAGAGATCGTGAAACATATTAAGCAGGGCACGCCGCTAAAAGTTTCTGTGATCGATGCACTGGAAGCGGGCCTGACGGCCATTAAGATTGACGAAGCGCGCAAAACCCGCAGCGTCATCGATCTGACCGAAAGCTGGAAAAATTTTGACGCCAACCTGGGAAAAACGGGAACGCCTTAGTTCCCTCCTGATCTTTTCTCCCCCGAGAGCATCAGGTTGATCGCTAGCATCACTGACTGGTACCTCACTCAAACCGGCCCTCTGGGCCGGTTTTTTTTTAGGGCAAAGGGAAACGTACCGTTTCTTACCAGCCTGCCCGCCGACACGAAAGGTTGCTGACAGCCTGTGCGTGAACGACGCTCCGCACCTGCGACGCCTTTATCAGGTTCACGCTGAGGCGCGCCAGTGTGGCTGCCTGCTTACAGGAGTACAGGAGCCACATTCAGAGTGGCTCCTGTAAGCAGGCCATTCGGCGCTGCACGCGCCTTGCGGCGTCAGGGACCAGTCAGCCACAGCCCGGTTTCTTCGGGCGTTGAGGACAATGCCTGTACCCGCCCTGTCCGGCGTGCCATACCGTTTCGTACGCCCCTCAATTCGTCCCGCTATTTAGCAATCTGGTCGCGTTTTCTGTCACGATTATCACAATCATAATTACGTGCGAACGATAAAAAAAACCGATAACTCTGCTGCTAACTTTAGCCAGGAGAAAATAAAGCCATAACCGAAGCGGTAAGTCAGGCAAAAACACGACAGTTTATTCTGTGAATCTTAACTGCGGACTTTCCCGATTTCGTAAAGTTATCGCGTGTTGCTAAATTAACATGCGTGCAGTAATCACGTCTGGAAAAACCATTCAACGTTATAATTAGATGTCATATAAAGTTAAATGAATGCCTAATAAGAAGAGTGAGATAATGTGTTTGCCAACAGAATAGCGTATATTCATTGCCGTACTTCACTTTGTTAATGAAAAAATATAACGCACAGCAAACATAAAAAACGTTTCGAAGAGATAATGAAAAATAGCTTATATAACCCTTATATTACTGAGCCTATTCATCACGTCACGAGCCAGGTGGCCGGTATTTGCTATCATCTTCCCAATGCGGACTTTGCACGTCCTGAGAAAATGATACTTAATGACGACAACATTATTTCATTACACAATCACCTTGCAACTGAAGCAGCATTAATGATTATTCCGCTGTGCGATCGCCAGTTAAAGGAATGGATGAATCAGCCTGCGCGTTATTTACCTTTGCAGGATTCACGGGTGCGTATTGGTATTAATTATCACAGTCTTTTGCTTTACCGGGAAAGATTACTGGAATTAATTAACACCTATGCTTTCTGGCTTTTTGATTTCGCACCGCCTGGCGCAGAGTGGCATTTAGTCGAATCTTTTCCCTTTTCCGCAATTGTCCTGAGTGAAACCTTCTTTAATGACAACTATCGGAAATTTAGTTTTCCTTTCTTAATTGAATCGTTAAGGGAAAAAGGCGCCGAGATATTCGTCCGCGGTTATGATCCAACGTTAAGCGCAGAACAACTCGCAGCCGTGAACATCAGCGGCTGGCAATTACAGCGTTTATCGGGCGATCTCATTCCTTTTACGCTTTAACCTTTCCTGCGTTCGATTAGTAATGGATCATATCGAGATGAACCATTAACCCCTTCTAAAGTGTTGCCTTAGGTGCGTTGTTAAGAGTTTTAAGCCAAAAAAATCAAAACTCATACCAATTTTGCTATAACATTTAACACATCTGGATCATCGAGCTTAACGGAAGAGCCTAATTAAGAATGCCTTTAACTTTTGTACTTTATGACTGAAAACAATCTATCTGATTGTTTTCTTGTGTTTTATGGCAACGAAACGAGGTCAACATTATGGGGAAAAACTCCTCATCCTTTAGCGTGGTCCGTTTTTTAACGGTGCTGTTCGCCGTGCTAACGGGTGCGTTCATGTTAATTGGTGGTATCTGGTTAGCCATGATTGGTGGTTCCTGGTACTACATCATTGGTGGTGCAGCTATGCTGCTTACCGCTTTTCTGCTCTGGCGTCGAAACAGTGCTGCGCTGCTGGTCTATGCATTACTGCTGCTGGCGACCCTGGCATGGGGCGTTTGGGAAGTCGGTACTGACTTCTGGGCGCTGGCACCTCGCACCGATGTCCTGGTCATTTTTGGCGTCTGGCTGGTGTTGCCTTTTGTTTACCGGGTCTTTTATCGTCCAGGCAAAGGCCCATTGAGTGCGATGGCGGTTGCCCTGGTGGCCAGTGCAGTCGTATTAGCCTATGCCGTCTTTAACGATCCGCAGGTTGTTAACGGCGCCGTGCCTGCCACAGCAGATACGGCGACGCAGGCTCAGCCGTTGAGCAATGTTGCCGATGCTGACTGGCCAGCTTATGCACGCGATCAGCAAGGTACACGCTATTCACCGCTGAAGCAGATCAATCACGATAACGTGAAAGAGCTGCAGGTTGCCTGGCAGTTCCAGACCGGCGATATGAAAAAGCCGAGCGATCCCGGTGAAATCACCGATGAAGTGACGCCGATTAAAATCCGCGACACGCTGTATCTCTGCTCACCTCACCAGATTTTGTTCGCCCTGGATGCGGCAACGGGTAAGCAGAAATGGAAATTTGATCCCGGTTTGAAAACTGACCCAACCTTCCAGCATGTTACCTGCCGTGGTGTGTCCTACCACGAGTTCCCGGCAGCTAAAGATGCCGCGAATACGCAGCCTGCGCTGTGCTCGCGTCGTATCTACCTGCCTGTGAACGATGGTCGCCTGTTTGCACTGGATGCGGAAACCGGTGAACGTTGCCCGGCCTTTGGTAATAACGGTGAGCTGGATCTTCAGCACAAACAGCCGGTCACTACGCCTGGCATGTATGAGCCGACCTCTCCGCCAGTGATTACCGACACCACCATCGTGATGGCGGGTGCGGTGACCGATAACTTCTCAACCCGTGAGCCATCCGGCGTTATCCGTGGTTTTGACGTTAATACAGGCAAACTGCTGTGGGTATTTGATCCGGGTGCGAAAGATCCCAACGCGATTCCGGCGGATGAACACACGTTCACCATGAACTCGCCGAACTCCTGGGCACCTGCGGTCTACGATCCGAAACTGGATATCGTTTATCTGCCTATGGGCGTGACAACGCCTGATATCTGGGGCGGTAACCGCACCCCAGAGCAGGAGCGTTATGCGAGCAGCGTCCTGGCCCTGAATGCCACCACCGGTAAGCTGGTGTGGTCTTATCAGACCGTGCATCACGATCTGTGGGACATGGATCTGCCGTCGCAGCCGACGCTGGCCGATATTACCGATAAAGACGGTAACACCGTGCCGGTGATTTATGCGCCAGCGAAAACCGGGAACATTTTCGTCCTGGACCGCCGTACCGGTAAAACCGTTGTACCGGCCCCCGAAACCCCGGTTCCGCAGGGTGCCGCAAAAGGCGACCACGTCTCTCCGACTCAGCCTTACTCTGAACTGACCTTCCGTCCAAAACAGAATCTGACGGACAAGGACATGTGGGGCGCCACGATGTACGACCAACTGGTGTGCCGCGTGATCTTCAAACGCCTGCGCTATGAAGGTCCGTTCACCCCGCCTTCTGAGCAAGGTACGCTGGTGTTCCCGGGTAACCTGGGCATGTTTGAGTGGGGCGGGATTTCGGTCGATCCGCATCGTCAGATTGCGATTGCCAACCCAATGGCACTGCCGTTTGTGTCCAAGCTGATTCCGCGCGGACCGGGTAACCCGGAAGAGCCACCAGCCGGCGCAACAGGCGGTTCCGGTACCGAAACCGGTATTCAGCCGCAGTACGGCGTGCCGTATGGCGTGGAACTGAATCCGTTCCTGTCACCGTTTGGTCTGCCCTGTAAACAGCCTGCATGGGGTTATGTATCGGCGGTTGACCTGAAAACCAATAAGGTCGTCTGGAAGCAACGTATTGGTACCGTTCGTGACAGTGCGCCAGTGCCGCTGCCATTCAAAATGGGTATGCCAATGCTGGGTGGCCCGGTCGCCACAGCCGGTAAAGTGTTCTTTATTGGCGCAACGGCCGATAACTACCTGCGTGCTTACAGCACCGATACCGGTGAGCTGCTGTGGCAGGCGCGTCTGCCAGCAGGCGGTCAGGCGACACCAATGACTTATGAAGTTAACGGTAAGCAGTACGTCGTGATTGCTGCCGGTGGCCATGGTTCATTTGGTACCAAACTGGGCGATTATGTCATTGCCTATGCACTGCCGGACCAGAAATAACCTGAACCTGTAAAAACAAGGCGGACTCCGGTCCGCCTTTTTTATGCCGACCTTCCGCCCTTTCTGCCCTGCCGCCAGTTTAGCCAGGCGCACACGCCCACCACGAGGCTGGTCGCCAGAAAGACGGGCCGCATGCCCCATGCGCCGCCAATAAACCCGCCGAACACCGGCCCCGTTACCTGCCCGATATACTGCGCCGAGGTGGAATAGCCCAGCATCCGCCCCACCTGCGTGGCCGGAACAGTGTGACGAATAATGGCGGTAATACAGGGCATCAATCCGCCCAGCGCCAGCCCCATCAAAAAGCGCAGAGGCAGAAGTTGCCAGGCGTCGGTAATAAACGCCTGCGGAATGAGTAACAGCGCACAGCTCAGCAATCCGCCACTCAGTACGCGCCAGTGGCCGATACGGTCGGCCAGCCTGCCGGCATAAGGCGCGGAAAGAATGCTGCCCAGCGCGGCTGCCGCCATGACCACACCCGACATCAGCGTTATGGCATGCTGCTCATGTAAAAACTGGCCGATATACAGGGTAATGATCGGCTCAATCGACATGTTGGCAAAAATCAGCAGCATGCCTGAGAGCCACATCAGCCTGACGTTAACAAGCTTGTGCGGCGACGGGTCGTCAACCGGCTGAGACAGCTCCTGGTCGGTTTTTCGCACCGGCGGCCGCGCTTTCAGTAAAAAGGTCGTCGCCAGAAAGGCCACAAAGATGATCGCCCCCATCAGCCAGAAGGTCGCTCTGATCCCTATCAGCGGCGGCAGGACGCCACCCAGCAGCGGACCAACAATGTTACCGGCCATCATGCCGGATGCCAGCACACCCAGAGCCCATCCGGTGTGCGCTTTGGGCGTTTGTGCCGCAATCAAAATGGTCGAACCGGAGGCATAACCGCCCAGTAATCCCGCCAGTAAACGCAGCGCCACCAGTTGCCAGGCCGCCGTCGCCATGCCCGTCAGCGCCATGGCTACTGCCATACCCAGACTGGCGCGGATGAGCATCAGCTTACGTCCGTAGCGATCGGCCAGTCTCCCCCACAGCGGTGCAGTTAAGGCCGCACTGAAGAAGGTGGCACCATAGGCGATGCCCGACCAGCGCGCAATTGCAGCGGGTGCGTTGACGCCAAGCTGCTGCACATACAACGGCAAAAACGGCAGCAGAAGCGTCATCGCTACCAGTGTGGTAAAGGAGCCGAATACGCAAACCCACAAGTTGCGTTGCCAGTGTTCAGAGTCAGGTGCTTCCGACGCGGTTGCCATGCGATATCCCCCTTATGTTCAGGGATTCAGGCTACCAATGGTCACGAGACAACAACAGTGAGGGCGGGATATTTGTCTGCTGGCATAGTTTGTTGCTGTATTGCAACAATCAGCGACCACTGAGCTGGCTGATAAGCACATCACAGAGCAGATTGACCGCGGAAACCGCCAGACTGTCCTGATGCACCAGCAGGTAACTCTGCAAGCGATCCATCTGCCACTCTGACAGCACCTGCACAATCGTGCCCTGCGCCAAGGCTTCCTGCACCATGTACGAAGGCAAATAGGCAATACCCGTGCCTGCCAGCGCGGCATTCAGCAAAGCCATACTGTTGTTAGCGCGAAAGCGGCTGCGGACATCCACCGCCAGGCGCTGTTTATCACGGCGAAAAGGCAGCGCAGCCGTGTGTGCCGGACCGTGGAACATCAATAAATCATGGCGCGGTAACAGGCGAGGATGCGAGATAGCAGGATGCTGCGCCAGATAAGCCGGGGCGGCATACAGCCCCCAGTGGATATCGTTCAGTACCCGGAAATTGCCCTGACGTGGCGCATGAGCGCGGATGATAACCGCGACATCCACGCCTTCGTCCATCGTCTCGTCGTTGTTATCCGTCAGGCTGAGGTCGACGTTGATGTGCAGATGACCGCGCAGAAAGCGATTGAGGATGGGAACGATGCACTGACAGCCGAAGGTAACGGGAGCCTGCAGGCGCACATGTCCAACGGGATGTTGATGCGTCTCCTGAACAAACGCCTCTGCCCGCTGCATTTCATCCAGCATGCGCACGCAGTAGGGATAGTAAGCCTGGCCTAATTCGGTCAGGGTCATCCTGCGGGTGGTGCGCTGCAGTAAACGGATCCCCAACCGTTGTTCCAGTCCGGCGATCTCCCGACTGATGTGGGATTTTGACACGCCGAGTATGCGCGCGGCTTCTGTGAAGCTTTTTAATTCAACCACGCGTGCAAACACCATCATGGCGATGAGGTTATCGCTGTTATTCATGGGCTTCCTGCGGACATCGCGGCATGCTGCCGCCGGGTGCAACATGGCAGGCGCGCCATGTATCAGGCGTTAAGCATAAAGGAACGTCAGGAAAGCTGACAACATCACGGCGGAAAGGAGGCAGAACATCGCGCGGGCGATGTATGGACATTGCCACAAGCGATCAGGATGGCAATGTCCATACAGAGACTAACTGGCCATGGCGAGAGGAAACAACAAGCGATCCGGTTCAACACGGCGCTGGCGTCGTAACTGGCCGGGCGTCATCATAAAATAGTTTTTAAAGGTGCGCGTGTAGGCCTGTTGCGTATCAAAGCCGTAGTTCATCGCCACCTGCAGGATCGCTTCATTGCTGTTGAGCAGCGTCAGGGCCGATTCGGTCAGGCGGCGCTGGCGGATGTACTCGGCAAGTGAGAAACCGGTGTGCTGGCGAAACAAACGCTGTAAGTGCCAACGGGAATAGCCCGCCCGGCGGGCGACTTCGTCCAGATGCAGATCGTGTCCTAAATTGCTTTCTATCCATTCCAGCAAACTACGAATAAACTCGCGCTGATTCATGGTGTTCTCCTGGTTAAAGCAGATGTGCAGGAACACACTTTAGCGCGCTAAATTTATCCCTTAATTAGCGGAAAATTAGCGCAGAATTAGCAAAGCGCTCCATGCCTGCACCGACGCCAGGTTTTGTCGCCTTCCCGGCCGGAGCGGTAAGAGTGCTGAGGCTGGTAACAGCAATAATTCTGCGCTAATAATCCAGCGCTACACTGGGGTCATTTTTCTGGGGGACGTCATCCATGCGCGTGTTGCTGGTTGAAGATGATGAAATGATCGGTGCCAATTTACAGCAGGCGCTGGAAGCCGCGGGCTGGTCTGTCGACTGGGTTCGCGATGGCGTGTATGCGCACAATGCCTGGAGCGAAGGCGGTTACAGTTGCGTGCTGCTTGACCTCGGTCTGCCTCGCGACGACGGGTTGCAGGTGCTCAGACGCGCACGTGGGCGCGGTGATGCCACACCGGTATTAATTCTGACCGCACGCGACACGGTCGCTCAGCGGGTACAGGGCCTGGATTACGGGGCAGATGACTATTTGCTCAAACCCTTTGATCTGCAGGAAGTCATGGCCCGTATGCGCGCGATCACCCGACGCCACCATGGTTCTGCCGATTCGGTGCTGGGCAGCGGCGATGTTCAACTGGATATGTTGACCCGCGAAGTCCTGTACAAAGGGCAGCGTGAACAGCTCACCGCCCGGGAATATGCCCTGCTTTATGCTCTGCTGGAGCGGCCCGGTGCCATTCTGTCACGTGAACAGCTGGAAAACCGTATCTACGGCTGGGGCGAAGAAGTCAGCAGCAATGCCGTGGACGTTCTTATCCACGGGATGCGGCGCAAGCTGGATAATGATGTGATTCGCAACGTGCGTGGGCTGGGCTGGCGAGTACCGGCAATATGAAAATCTTTATGCGTTCATTACGAAATAAATTACTCAGTACCCTGCTGTTGATTCATTTACTGATGATTGGCGGTGTCGCCTGGTATTTTTTTAACTGCTACGGCGAAATGGTTGGCGTCATTAAGGACGAACAGCTCGCCAAGCTGGCCGATGCGTGGTCCGTTAACCGTGAAATCCCCCCGTTGATGCCGGTGATTGCGCCTGCGCATAAGATCAAAAGTGCCTTTGTCATTCAGCTGTGGGATGCGCAGGGCCGGTTACGATCCAGCTCATGGCCAGAGCTGCATGCGCCCTTACAGTCGGAAAATGGCTACAAAGACGTGCAGATCGGTGACTGCCGCGACTGTGAATGGCGTATTTACACCCGTTCCGGTCAGCCAGGCAGTGAGATTAAAACTATTCAGGTCATGCTGAACCTGAGCTACATGAAAGAGATGATGGTGCGACGGGCGCTGTCGGCGATTATTCCGCTGATTTTGATGATGCCGCTGTCGCTGCTGGTCATCTGGCTGGTCGTGCGCAAGATCACCCGGGATTTGCGCGTTGCCTCGCGAGAAATCGCCGCCCAGGATGCGCACCATCCCCACAGCGTATCGCCGGAACGGCTGCCCGACGAAATTCAGCCCCTGGTTGAGGCCTACAACTCCTTACTGGATAAACTGCGTGCCGCCTGGTCTTCACAACGTCAGTTTATGGAAGATGCCGCTCATGAACTGCGGACGCCGGTCACCGCCGTCACGCTGCAACTGGAAAATCTGCGTCAGCACATTCAACCCGGCGAGGCCAGCCGTCAGTTCGCTCAACTGGAATCAGGTGTGACCCGCACGCGCCATCTGGTCACTCAACTGCTGAATATGTCGCGCTGGGAAGATCAGTCAGTCGTCGCGCACCTCGAAAATATCGATCTGGAAGATGTGCTGAAAGAGAGTATTGAACAGCTCATGGTTGTGGCGGATAAACGCGGTATCGACATTGGCTTTAGCGGCACCACGCACTATCGACTGCAGGCCGGGCGTTCCGAACTTCGCAGCCTGTTTGATAATCTGATTGGCAACGCGATGTTACATACGCCTGAAGGCAGCATGGTCGATGTGCTGCTGCATCGTGTGGCAGGACAAACCGTTGTCGACATCGTTGATAACGGTCCGGGTGTACCGGAATCCTTTCTTGAACGCGCATTCGATCGCTTTGCCCGTTCACCCGACGTTAAAGCGCAGGGCAGCGGTTTAGGTCTGTCTATCGTGCGCAGCGTCGCCCAGAAACACCATATCGACGTTGCCCTTGCCAACTGTCGGGACGCACAAGGCCTGCGCTGCGGTTTTCAGGTGCGCGTCACCTTTCCCTGATTCCTGCCGATCGATTCGGAACCCGACAACGTAAACGGTTGCCTGGTTCCGTTCGCCACAACCCTATATTGTGACAATCATCACAATTATGATGAATTGTTATGCAACACATTTTGACAAATGTGATCAAAAGCTATTTTCTATCTCTCTGTTACAGGCACGCTACGCTAACTAAAACAGTCGGCCTGAGTACATTACTGCCCAACCTTTGGGATTGATTTCCAAACAGCACGCAAACGATTGTCTTGCGTATGAAAACCAGTGGTCAAATATAATGAAATTTAAAACGTTAGTTGCAGGTGCCCTGCTGGCAGGCTCCCTGAACGGTGCAGTGCAGGCTGCAGAAAACGATCCCCAGTACCTTTCCGACTGGTGGCATCAGAGCGTCAACGTGGTGGGCAGTTACCACACCCGCTTCGGGCCCCAGTTCAATAACGATGTCTATCTGGAATACGAAGCGTTCGCCAAAAAAGACTGGTTTGATTTTTACGGCTACGTTGACCTGCCAAACTTCTTTGGCGTAGGCAACAACAACGCCAACGGTATTTTCGACCACGGTTCACCGCTGTTCATGGAAATCGAACCGCGTTTCTCTATTGATAAACTGACCGGCACCAGCCTGGCTTTCGGTCCGTTTAAAGAGTGGTATTTTGCCAACAACTATATCTACGATATGGGCCGTAACAGCGCAAACCGCCAGAACACCTGGTACATGGGCCTGGGCACCGACATCGATACGCACAGCGATATCGGTCTGTCACTGAACGTCTATGCCAAGTACCAGTGGGAAAACTACGGTGCTGCGAACGAAGACAGCTGGGACGGCTATCGCTTTAAGGTGAAGTATTTCGTGCCAATCACCACACTGTGGGGTGGTAACCTGGGCTATGTGGGCTTTACCAACTTCGACTGGGGCTCAGACTTGCGTGATAAGACCGGGCCGATCCGTACCAGTAATTCCATTGCCTCCAGTCATATCCTGTCACTGGGCTACGAGCACTGGCACTTCTCTGCTGTGGCGCGTTACTTCCATAACGGCGGTCAGTGGGGAGACGGTCAGGAGTTAGGTTTTGGCAGCAGCGCGTCTGAAATTAAATCAACGGGCTGGGGTTACTATCTGGTAGCTGGCTATAACTTCTGATCAGTTTGTTGCAAGACAGGCACGGTAATTGACGGTGGCCTTCCCCCTGGGAAGGCCGCTGTTGTATGCGCCATCCAACGTCGTTGAACGGCATCACCGACAAATTACTCGTCTGATTTAACAACGTTAATGCGCCACGGAATATTGAATTTATCAATAAACATGGCGAAGCCATCAGACCAGAAAGTTTTTTGCCACGGTGTGGTCACTTTCCCGCCTGCCGACAGCTTTTCAAACCAGGCTTTACCCTGTTCTGCATCCGTGGTCGCCAGACTGACGGCATAGCCTGCGTGCTCTGACGCCGGTGGCTGGTCAGGATTGCCGTCACTCATCATCAGTTCGCCCTGCCCGATACGCAGATGCGCATGCATAATTTTTTCAGGTGGCAACGGGGGTGCAGACTGGTCGCCAATCTGTTCACCCTGCTCCGGCATATCACCAAACGTCATTTTTTGCAGCAGCTGTCCACCTGTTGCCTGCAAATAGAATTCCATCGCCTCTTCACAGCGACCATAGAGAAACAAATAAGGACATACTTGCATTATTACCTCGATACAGGTGAGTAGAAACTTCCTTATAAGGAAGTAATAAGTGTAGACGACAGCGCAGAGAAGAGGATTCATAACGGCGCAAAGAATCTCCTTTCAGAGGATTTACCCAATCGCCTGAGACGTCGCCCCCGTTTTTTTTCAATTAAATCAATGCCTGGTACGCTAATAATGTTTTACGTGTTAATAACCATATTATCTCACAGGCAATAGTCACTTTTATTTACTACTGCAAGGATTAGAATTAACCCTTAAATTACAATGCCTTAAAATAAATAATAAATGAACTGTTCAGACAAATGCTGACAACCGCACTTTCCTGCTTTGCACTTCCTCGTTGACTCAACCTATTAGTGGATCTGAAAACCATACCGCCGGCGTTAACGCATGAAATAACCGAAGCGGCAAGCGAAACGTCAACCTGATAATAGTGAATCAGTTGGTTCATTATTTCGCTTATGTTTTATGCACTTAATTCTGTGCTTATTTCGGTGCGTTCCAGCTAAATATTTAGCCCCAGGATGCCGATATATCTGTCCATAATCCCCCCTGTTCAGGACTGTGTTATGTCGTTAAAAAAATCATCACTGTTGGTGTTGTCTTTTCTGTTAATTCTTTTTCTTATCAGTATTTCCGTCAGCATCTGGTTACTGGCCCGCAGCAATGCGTCACTTAATGCCGTGAATAAAGAAATTCGTGTGGTGCTGTCGGTGATTGACCCCATCAACCACAGTCGTACCTTACGCGTCCGTCTGATGGAGTACATGAAAGAGACGGAGAATGGTGGCCCGCAGGGCGCCGCTTCACTGGACAGCGTAAAAAGCGTTGCCGCTAAAGCCGATGCCGCTTTCCAGGCTTATCTGAACGCGCCACGTATTCCGGGAGAAGAAGCGGAAGCAGAACGCTATCGTCAGGCTTACCTGGCCTACCGCGATCAGGGCATTCAGCCTTTAATCGCAGCGGCCGAGGCCGGGGACCAGCAGCGCTTTAAAAACCAGATCGCAAACGTCGTGCGCCTGGATCGCCAGTATGAAATTGTCCTGGACAAGGTGCTGGCACAACATGAAGCCTTTGCGAAGAAGCTCAATACGGATGCCCAGAGCAACTTTTCCTCTGGGATCCTGTTGTTAGTCGTATTTGGTGTGCTGTTTCTTGCCATTATCGTGGCCATACTGGTCTTTGTCAGACGCTATATTTTATCGCCGCTTGATCACGCCAAAGCCCACTGCAGCCAGATTGCCGCAGGAATTCTGGACAAACCGGTGCCGGTCAACACCGGTTCAAAGAGCGAGATTCAGCAGTTAATGACCTCTATGGAAAGCATGCGTACCGCGCTGACCGGCATTATTACCCGCGTCCGCCAGGCAACCCAGGCGGTCTCTTTCGCCTCGCAGGAAATTGCCAGCGGCAACGTTGACCTGGCCTCGCGCACGGAACAGCAGGCCGCAGCCCTGACCGAAACGGCCGCCAGTATGGAGCAGCTGGGCGCGACCGTGAAACAGAATACGGACAATGTCTTTGAAGCCTGCCGTCTGGCCAGCGAAGCCGTGAAGAATGCGGAGAGCGGCGAACACGTGTCCCAGCAGGTCATCGTTTCCATGTCAAAAATTAACGAGAGTTCGAAAAAAATCGAAGACATCACCAACGTCATTAACGGCATAGCGTTCCAGACCAATATTCTGGCGTTGAACGCGGCCGTTGAAGCCGCGCGAGCCGGTGAGCAAGGTCGCGGATTTGCCGTGGTAGCGGGCGAAGTACGCAATCTCGCCCAGCGCAGTGCGGTGGCGGCAAAAGAAATTGAAGGACTGATTGCAGAATCGGTGGCGACAATCCGGGTCGGCTCCGATCAGGTCAGCCAGACCGGTGAAGCGATGAATGCGATTATTGCCTCGGTCGGCCGGGTCAACGTTCTGATGGATCACATTTCGACGGCCTCCAATGAGCAGCATCATGGTATCAGCCAGATTGAAAAGGCGGTGACCGAAATGGACAGCGTGACCCAGCAAAACGCCGCACTGGTGCAGGAATCGGCCGCCGCGGCCGCGTCGCTGGAGGAGCAGGCGCAGTACCTGACGCATTCCGTGTCGGCGTTCCGTCTGGCTGACGCCTAATTGCCTGCCCGCCCCGGAAAAAAAGCGGGGCGGGCAGGGAAGTCTGTCAGGTGGTATCTCCACCTGACTGGCTGTTATCGCATCTGACTTGACCTTATTTCTCTCTGCACCGCGTCTGAACGCTGACTGCCCATCCGATCCAGCCATAACTGGACTCTGCCCTGTTAAAAATTCACCACTATTCCTATCGGCAAGAATCAGAGAATTGATTATTCTGCTGCTTCCTGCTCGCGAACGGGCACCTGTTTCAAAGCGATTATTGCCTGTAGTGAGAATGGCCATCATCCTTACATGAGGTTTACCCTAAATGACACCAGCCTTGACTTCAGGGATGGCACCGACGTCTGCCTCGTCGACTGCCCATACCAGCTTAGCCGGGCGCATTGACGCGCTGCCCTCTTCTGGCGGTTTGTGGCGATTCATCTCGCTACTGGCGTTAGGCGGCTTTTTTGAACTCTACGATCTGTTTGAAACCGGCTATATCAGCACAGGGTTACTGGCCGCCGGCATTTTCCATGCGGGCAGCGCCGGTATTCTGGGCATTACCGATCAGGCCGCATTTGCGTCGGCGACCTTTCTGGGCTTATTTGTGGGGGCCAGTTTGCTTACGCCTTTTGCCGATCGGTTTGGCCGTCGGCTGACCTTTATCTGTGCGTTAGCCTGGTACGGATTTTTCTCGTTACTGATGGCGTTTCAGCACAGCGCAGAGATGGTGATTCTGTGTCGCTTTTTGGTCGGTATTGGGTTGGGCGTGGAGCTGGTAACCATCGACACCTACCTGAGCGAATGGGTGCCCACGCATCTGCGTAACCGGGCGTTTGCCTTCTCCTTTTTTATTCAGTTTTTATCGGTGCCAACAGTGGCGCTCATGTCATGGTGGCTGATGCCGCAACATATTCTGGGCCTGGAGGGCTGGCGTTGGGTGGTCATCGCGGGCGCTGTCTGCTCGCTGATTATCTGGCTGGTGCGTAAAAACCTGCCGGAATCCGCCCGCTGGCTGGCCCAGCAGGGACGGCATGAAGACGCCCATGCCGTGATGTCGGCCATGGAAAAACGCTGCGGCATCGTGCCCGGCCAACACCTGACGCACTCACAGCCTGCGGCAGCCTCTGACACGAAAAGCCGCTTCCGCGACATCTGGGCTCCGCGCTACCGTAACCGCACCCTGATGCTGGTGATAATGAACTTCTTCCAGGCGATTGGCTTCTACGGCTTTGGTAACTGGCTGCCTGCGCTGCTGTCCGGGCAGGGTACGTCCATTACCCATAGCCTGCTGTATGCCTTTTTTATCACGCTGGCCTATCCCATCGGCTCGTTGATTTGTGGCAGCTTTACCAGCCAGCTTGAGAATAAATGGCAAATCGTCCTTTCTTCGCTGATGACAGTGGTGTTTGGTACGCTGTTTGCCCTGCAGACGAACCCGGTGTTGCTGGTGATATGCGGATTTTTGATCACCTTCTCTAATGCCTGGCTGACCTGCAGTTATCATGCTTACCAGACCGAGATTTTCCCGACCGCTATCCGCGCCCGAGCAGTAGGTTTTTGCTACTCCTTTAGTCGGTTATCGACCGCCTTTAGCAGTCTTCTGATCGGCGTGATTTTGCAGCACACCGGTACGCATGGCGTCATCGCCTTTATTGTATTGAGCATGCTGATGGTGATGCTGTCGGTGGGCGTTTTTGGTCCTAAGACGCGCGGTGTGACGCTGGAAAATATTTGATCGTGCAGCCTTCCCCGGTGGGGGAAGGCTGCAACGTACGTGTTACTTGCCTTCTAACACCTTGATATCTGCACTGCCCTGACGATCTTTCACATCCTTGCGCAGGTCAGCCACCTGCTTCGCGGTGACCGTTCCCGGTACGTTATTGCCCCAGCTGTGACGGATGAAGTTCACCACGTCCGCGACCTGTTGATCGTTCAGACGCCAGCCAAAGGCAGGCATGGTAATCGTTGACGGCGCGCCCTTCACCCCACGCAGCTCGCCTCCGACCAGCACAATGTGAATCAGCGAGGTCGGATCGTCCGCCATCACCACCGGGTTGCCGCGCAGCGCGGGATAAAAGCGTGTATAACCGCTGCCGTCCGTTTTATGGCAGGCCGCACAGCTGTCGACATAGGCCGCAGCGCCTGTCTGGCTGTCATCGCCTTTCCATAAGGCCTTCGCGGTCGCGTCATCCACGCTAAAAGCCACCTGATGCGGATCTTTCGCACCCAGCGACTTCAGGTAACGGGCAATCGCCGTGATGTCGTCATCCGTCAGGTGCTGCAGGCTGTGATCAACCACATCCACCATGCCGCCAAAGGCTGAGGTGTGATCGTTACGGCCATAGCGCAGGAACTGGCGCAGGTCATCCTCACTCCAGCGGCCCAGGCCGTCACGGTTGTCCCCGCGCAGGTTGCTGGCGGTCCAGCCATCAATCGGCGCACTGCTGCCCGCCAGATAATCGTTACTGTCGGCGTTGGTTAACGCTTTCTCCTGCATGGTCACGCTACGCGGCGTATGGCAGGCACCGCAGTGACCCAGCCCTTCTACCAGATAACGGCCTCGCGCCAGCGTCGGATCCTCCTGCGCGGCAGGCTGGAACGCTTTTACATCCGGTGCGAACAGGTTGCGCCAGATCGCCAGCGGCCAGCGCATCGACAGAGGCCAGGGGATATCGCTCGCTTTGTTAGCCTGACTGACAGGGGCAACGCCATGCATGAAGTAGGCATACAGCGCCTTCATGTCCTCATCGCTGACCACCGCATAAGAGGGATAAGGCATGGCGGGATAGAGCGTATCGCCATTTTTCGCAATACCGTGCCGCACGGCTTTCTGAAAGTCATCGTAGCTGTAATCACCAATACCGGTCGATTTATCCGGCGTGATGTTTGTTGAGTAGATCGTGCCAATCGGCGTGGCCATCGGCAAGCCACCTGCGAAGGGCTTGCCACCTTCACTGCTGTGGCAGGCGACACAGTCGCCCGCGCGGGCCAGATACTCGCCGCGTTTTATCAGATCGCTAGTGCTCTCATCGGCCAGGGCAACAAAGGAAATACCGCCCAGAATCAGGGCTAAAATGCCGTTTTTCATCGCCATCATCCTTATGCCTGCACCAGAGGGCCTGGGTTTTTCAGATATTGCTCGCGAATCGCTTTCGCTGACCAGTAAGTCAATGCCGCCACCATACCGGTGGGGTTATAGCCGAGTCCCTGAGGAAACGCCGATGCGCCAGGCACAAAGACGTTAGGCACATCCCAGCTTTGCAGATAGCGGTTAACCGCGCTGGTTTTAGGATCCTCACCCATAATCGCCCCGCCGCTGATGTGGGTGGTCTGGTAGACGGTGGTGTCGAAATGTGTGCCGGGTTTTTTAGCCCCGCCAATGATCATTTTCGCGTTCATGGCTTCGGCGATTTTATGCATTTTCCCCACCATAAACTGCGCCATCTTGATGTCATTTTCCTGCCAGTCAAACGTCATACGCAGCAGTGGCTGACCGTAGGCGTCTTTATAATTCGGGTCCAGATCCAGATAGTTCACGCGGTAAGACTGGTGCGCACCATGGGCATCCATAGAAAGGTGATGCGTGTACGTATCGGCAACGGCGGCCTTCCACTGGCTACCCCAGTTAGGTGTTCCCGGCGGGGTGGGCAGACCCGAGATGGGTTTGGTGCCCGCCTGATTGACCCAGAATGGCGATCCACCGACAAAACCGTGCGGCCCGTGGTCAAAGTTATCGGCGTTGAAATCATCCACGCCGACACCGGCACCGCCTGCCCCAATAAACGGGTTGGTGGTGGTGTTTTTGTCGAACAGCGCTTTCAGCGTCGACAGGTTCTGGTAGGCAAAGTTGCGTCCGACCGTGCCTTCGTTAGTGATCGGGTTGTAAGGCTGGCCAATGCCGGACAGCAGCATTAAGTGGACATTGTGGAACTGGAAGGCTGACAGGATGACCAGATCTGCCGGTTGCACATGTTCACGCCCCTGCGCGTCTACATAGGTGACGCCGGTAGCGCGTTTCTTATCGTCCGTGAGGTTGACGCGCAGCACATAAGCATTATTGCGCAGCTCAAACTTTGGCTCCTGACGCAGCGCAGGTAGGATATTCACATTAGGTGAGGCCTTGGAATACATATAGCAGGCGTAACCGCTGCAGTAGCCGCAGAAGTTGCACGGTCCCATCTGCGCGCCATAGGTGTTGGTATAAGGACCTGAGGTATTCGCCGAGGGCAGATCGTAAGGATGATAGCCTACTGACTCGGCGGCTTGGGCAAACAGCTGTGCTGACCAGGTGCGCTTTTGCGCGGGCAACGGAAAGTTGTCAGAGCGATCGGGCGCAAACGGGTTACCGCCTTTGTCTTTGCCGACAACCTTACCCTGAATACTCCAGGCACTACCGGAGGTGCCAAACACTTTTTCTGCTTTATCAAAAAATGGCTCCAGCTCCTGATAGTCCACGCCGAAATCCTGAATGGTCATCCCTTCAGGAATAAACTTTTTACCGTAGCGCGCCTCATAGTGGCTGCGAAGTTTTAGCTCAACCGGATCGACCCGAAAATGTACACCTGACCAGTGCAGTCCTGCGCCACCGGTGCCGGTGCCCGGCAGGAAAGCCGCTAACTGCCGATACGGCACGGCAGTCTGTGACGCATCATGACGGATAGTGACGGTGCTTTTGGACAGATCCTGGAACAGCTTTTTCCGGATGTTATAGGTCAGTTCATCAATCGACTGTGGATAGGATCCATCGGGATAGGTATCACGATGCGGACCGCGTTCCAGTGCCAGCACATTCAGACCGGCCTCGGTCAGCTCTTTGGCCATAATGGCACCTGCCCAGCCAAAGCCGACAATCACGGCATCCACTTTCTTTAATTCATTTGCCATGCTCAGCTTCTCTCACCACGAATCGACACTGACGGGAACGGATACCGTTCACCGCGCTCTACCCAGTCCATAAAATCGGCGCGGGCGCCAGGGAAGTTGATGAGCTTCCAGCCCACCATGCCCTGATTGCCACCGTGGATCGGATCGCTAAAGAAGCCTTCACGGGTGTTTTGCAGGAGATAAGAGAAAAACACGTTGGCGGGAAGCTGGCTGAAATGGGCCTTGCCGCTCTCCATCGCCTGAAGCGCCGCATCCTGCTGTTCAGCGTTCAGTTGGGCAAAGACCTTACCGTACTGCTGCCGGCTATACTGGTCGGCATCGGCCAGGCCGAGACGGTAAATCTGCTGCGGTACCAGCGGTAGCTGATAGCCCATTTCTTTGGGGAGATCCGGGTTAAAGGGGCCCTGCATATACCAGTTGGCCCCGGTGGCATAAGGCGTATTCATCTGGCGATCGATAAACTCCGGCACGCCCGCTTCCAGCGCGCCCGGACCGCGTTCATCGGCGGGGATCAGCCGCGCCACGGCAGCGTTGATAAACGCAAATTCCTCGGCAGTAAACCAACTGGGTTGATAGTCTCGGGCGACCTGGCTTTCGGCAGGCGTTGCGGCCTGTGCCTGAGCGGGTGCAGAAAAGGCACCCAATGCGCTGCTGCCTACCGCCACTGCGGGCGCCAGGGTGATGGTCTTCAGCAAAAAATCCCTGCGTGAATGACCCTTTTTCTGGTCTGACATGACATTGCCTCATCACCGCATCAACTGCGGTACGAAAAAGAGAAGTGAATGCGCGTTGTAGTGGTTTTTATTTGCGGATTTCGGGTACAACAAGCTGTTACCGGTAACAGTGGCGCTAAGTGTAACACCATTACCGACAAATACTTAGTTTAAGGAAACAAAAAAGCACAATTTCATTAACATATAAGTTGTCAATGTCATGTTCAGAAACAACAGGCTACAGACAGATGGCCGTTTAGACGTTATAAAAGCGATTACACAACAGCGGAGTACCTATGTTTAAGTCTTTCTTTCCACGACCTGGGCCGTTTTTCAGTTCGGCGGCCATCTGGAGTTTACTGGCGATTTTTGCCTGGTTTGGCTTTGCCAGCGATTTACCGGCCCATTTCTGGCCTGCGTTTCAGACCGCCATCAGGCAGCCCCTGCCCACGACGGTGATGCGCTTTATTGCGCCGGGTGAGTTATGGTTCTATGGCTATTACTGGCTGATGGTTGCCCTGTTCGCTCTTGCGTGGCGCATCATTGATAACCATCCCTGGCAGCGCTGGTCGGTCTGGGGCTCCGCGCTGATTATTTTTGTGACCTGGTTTGGCGTCCAGGTTGGCGTGGCCGTCAATGCCTGGTATGGCCCGTTCTACGATTTAATTCAAAAAGCGCTGACGAAAGCCGGTTCGGTACAGATTGCCGAATTTTATGCTCAGGTTATCGCCTTCCTGGGTATCGCGTTGATTGCGGTGGTCATTGGCGTGATGAATGCTTTTTTCATCAGCCACTGGGTATTCCGCTGGCGCACTGCGATGAATAATTACTATATGCATCACTGGCAGCGCCTGCGCCACGTTGAAGGCGCGGCACAGCGTGTGCAGGAAGATACCATGCGCTTTGCTACCACGCTGGAAGGCTGGGGCGTGAGTTTCATTCAGGCCATTATGACCCTGGTGGCGTTTTTACCCGTTCTGGTGGCGCTTTCACATCATGTAAAAAGTATCCCGATTCTGGGCAGCATCCCCTATGCGCTGGTGATCGCGGCGGTGTTGTGGTCACTCTTTGGTACGGCGCTGCTGGCGCTGGTGGGCATTAAGCTTCCCGGCCTGGAGTTCCGTAACCAGCGCGTCGAAGCGGCTTACCGTAAAGAGCTGGTTTACGGCGAAGATCACGCCGATCGCGCCACGCCGCCGACCGTAAAAGTGCTGTTCCACAATGTGCGGATTAACTATTTCCGTCTCTATTTTCACTATCTTTACTTTAATATCAGCCGCATCCTTTATCTGCAGGTGGATAACGTGTTCGGGCTGTTCCTGTTGTTCCCGTCTATTGTGGCCGGTGCCATTACGCTGGGCCTGCTGAACCAGATCACCAACGTGTTTGACCAGGTTCGGGGATCGTTCCAGTACCTCATTACCTCGTGGTCCACCCTGGTCGAGTTAATGTCAATCTACAAACGTCTGCGCAGTTTTGAACAGATTCTGGACGATGTGCCGCACGATGAAATGATGCACGACGCTTCTGAAGAGGTGTCATAACCTTTCTGGTCGCCTGGGGTAGTTGCCGCAGGCGACCAGCGGTCGATTCCGCATTGTCTCCCCCACTTTCCTTTTCCTTCTCCTGCCATTCATTGCGCATGATGCCGCGGTGTTGTCCGTTCAGGACGACATCCGCGCCCGGGTTATCGCCGGTACGCGCAGCATTGAGGGATGATGGCGCGCATACAAGGGGCTTTTCTGGCAAAGGCTGAACGGTTAAGCGAACGATCTGTTGGTCAAAGAGACAGGCCGGATGGGACAGAATGATGCAGGAAAGCGGAGTAGAGGCGGTAAAGTGACAGGTTCTGTTTCGCTAAAAACGGAGACAGGACGCCATCAGGCGTCCTGTCAGCACAGACGTTCAAGGCTTATTTATACAGCTCAGCCGTCATGTGCACACCGTTGTTGGTGTTCGCTTCGGTGATCTTATAGGAAGCACCAGCATCCTGCGCCTGAGCAGCAATTTTCGCTTCTGCGCTGTCCAGTGTTGAGCCGGTCGCCGTCACAGTTTGTGCAAAAGCCGCAACAGGCAGAATAGTCAGGGCGATTAAAGCAGCAAAAGTTTTGATAGTTTTCATGGTCAATTCCTCGGTCTTTTTCGTTTAGATAAGGCTACATGCCTTGTGTGAAAGCATAATAGGACGAATATCGCACAAGAAAAAGCAGAGGGTTTTGCTCATATCATTCAATAAAACTGAAAATGAAAAGCACGTTTAGCGCTGTTTAAACACGAAAGGTTAAATGACTACACCTTGCATAGCAGGCAGTATTAATGACTACCTGTGCGCCTGACGACTTTCGCCCAGCGCTATGCTGTTATGTCACAAGACGGCAAAGACAGGCGTTACGCCGTGATCGGCTGTAGGTGCTGTGAGACAAGTCAGGCCGTGGTGGGATGTTGGCTGAGGGTACGCAATTGGGCAGCAGAAGAGACGATTAGGACGGGAAAGCCTCTTAGCGATCATGCCGTACCAGACGGCATGATCACGGTTCGCACCCTGCGCGCGCGAAGAGCGTGATCACGCCGAATGGCACAACACCATCCGGTGGCAGGCCGGTCAAAACTTAGCGGAACACGCTGATCGCTTCCACCAGACGGTTAGCCTGATGGGTCATACGGCCCGACGCTTCTGCGCTTTCCTGAACGCGGGCGGCGTTTTGATGGGTAATATCGTCCAGATCTTCTACCGCCGTGCTGACTTCACTGAGCGCGGTCGCCTGTTCCGCCGTGGCCGCGCTGATTTGGGCAACGAGCGAAGTGACGTTCTGCACCTGCTGCACAATATCCTGCATGGTATGTCCCGCAGCACCGGCGTGCTCGTTGCCTGAACTGACCCGGCTGGCGCTGGTTTCCACCAGCGCTTTAATCTCGCTGGCGGCTTTTGCGCTGCGCTGTGCAAGGCTGCGTACTTCGCCAGCCACAACGGCGAAGCCTTTACCCTGCTCACCCGCGCGTGCCGCCTCAACGGCGGCGTTCAGCGCCAGAATATTGGTCTGGAACGCGATGCTGTCGATTACGCTGGTGATGCTGGCAATGCGTTCTGAGCTGTCGGCAATGTCCGCCATCATACTCATCATCTCTTTCATCACCTCGCCACCTTTGCTTGCCGCATCGCTGGTATTGACGGAGAGCGAACTCACCTCCTGGGCCGTTTGCGTATTACTCTTCACGGTGGCGGTCATTTCGTTCATGGTCGCGGCCGTTTGCTGCACGTTCGCTGCGGCCTGTTCGGTCCGGCGGCTCAGTTCATTGTTACTGCGGGCGATGGCGTCACTGGCGCTCAGCACGTTAATCGCCTGGCCACTCACATCGTCCACCAGCCAGCGGAACATCAGCCCTAGCTGCCCAATGGCGCGCAACGTCAGCCCCACCTCGTCAATGCGGTCCATCTGCTCCACCTGGTGACTGGCCCCGGTGGCCACGCGCAGTGCCTGTTTGCACATGCGCTCGACAGGACGGGAAATTTGCTGCTCCAGCCACAGGCTGGCAAGCAGCAACAGAACGGCCATGCCGCCCGCAAATCCGCTCAACGCCAGCGGTGCCATTCCCAGCGCCCAGACGCCTGCGACGGACAGCGGCAGTAAAGCCAGCAGCGCCGTACGGATGCGCCAGCGCAGTGGCAGCGTTTTTAAGATCGAGCCAAGGCGACGCCAGCCGCTGCGCACAATTAATCCTTTGTGAAAGCGGCGGCCTTGCGCGCGACCTTCACGAAAATCACGGTAGAGCGCTTCACTGGCTTTCACGTCCTGGGCGGATGGCTTCGTCCGCACCGACATATAACCCTGCACCTGACCGTTGCGCACCACCGGAATCGCGTTCGCCCGCACCCAGTAGTGATCCCCGTTTTTACGGCGGTTTTTCACCAGCGCTGTCCAGGGTTCGCCCTGTTTTAACGTCGCCCACATATCGGCAAAAGCTTCGGGTGGCATATCCGGGTGACGCACCATATTGTGCGGCTGCCCTTTGACCTCATCAGATGAAAAGCCACTGGCTTCAACGAATGCATCATTGGCATAGGTGATATAGCTGTTGAGATCGGTCGTTGTCATCAGTGTGGCATGATCGTCATACACATATTCACGCTGAGAAACAGGTTGGTTGTTGCGCATAGGAGTCCTTGATAGTACCAGTCAGACTTGCACCAGAAGCATGGATGAAAGCACGTGAAAGGTAAGCTTTACCTTTTTTTATGTTTTCGGCAGTGGCGCATTTACACTTTAGTGCTACGCGTTAATTTATTGCATTAAAAAAGCCGCTCAGTAGCGGCTTCGTTTACTCACGGGAATTTTTAACCCATTACATTTTAACGATTTACTTTAACGCAACTGATTAGCGCGCAGCACCATCCCACCCGCGCCCGGCGCGTGACATCCGCAGTGAGACTAACGTCTTACCGTACCGCTTGACGGGTTAATAGCGCATTCCTTATGGATTCAGCTTAAATCGACATCCCGTAAGCCAAACCACCACGTCAGTACAAAGCCACTGACCCAGGCCACGATCAAACCGCCCAGGTACACGGCCATGCCAGCAAAAATGCCCTGATGCGAGGTCATCAACGGAAGCGTGACCAGACCCGAAGGACCAAACACCGTATTCATGCCGACCGGCAGCCCCAGCCAGGCCACCAGACCGATAAAAAATCCGCCCACTGCCCCGCCGCCGCAGGCCGTAATAAAGGGTCTGAGCCGCGGTAGCGTGACGCCATAAATCAGCGGTTCACCCACGCCCAGCAAGCCGGGCACGATGGCGCCTTTTATCTGGGTGCGCAACAACGCGCCTTTTTCCGCTTTACACCAGAGCGCCAGTGCGGCCCCCACCTGACCGGCACCGGCCATAGCCAGAACAGGGAACAGTGAATTAAATCCCTGGGTTTCCATCAGCGCAAAATAGACCGGAATAAACCCCTGATGAATGCCAAACATCACGGCGATCAAAAACAGCCCAGCCAGCAGGGCGCAGCCGAAGGGGTTGTTATTGAGGTGGATAAACAACCACGACATTCCCTTAAACAGCTCGCCGCCGAGCGGCATGATGAGCAGATAAGTCAGCGCGCCCGTGATTAATAAGGTTAACAGGGCGGTAAGAATCATATCCAGGTTATCCGGGATGACCTTGCGCAACTGCCTTTCCAGCCAGCCACCAAACATCGCGGCCAGCAGCACACCGATAATGTTGCCACGCGGATCGATAGCCAGACCAAAAAAGCTGTCCATGCCGCTGTAATAGCCGACCTTCGCATCGGGCACATAGCCCAGAAGAAACAGCGAGGCGATAATGGCCCCGTTTACGCCGGTGCCACCAAGGGCTTTTTGCGCGTTATAGCCAATCAGGATGCTGAGAAAGGTGAATAACCCTTTACTGAACACTTTCATATAGGCCACGGTCTGCAGTAAGCCTGCAGGATGTGCGCCCGGCGTGCTGAGGTGCAGGCTTTGCTCAATCAGCGTGGCGAATCCCAGCAGTAAACCTGCGGCGATAAAGCCGGGGATGAGCGGTGTGAAAAGGGTGGCGAAACGTGCCAGAAACTGATGCACCGCGCGGGTCTGTCTGGCCTTTATCTGCTGTTTTTGTTGCGCAGCCACCTGTTGCAGATTCGGTGCACCCTGTGAAAGCAGCAAATGCATCCGTTCCGCCGCCGTTTGAGCCTTGCCGGGACCGAGCACGATCTGCAGTTGATCGTCACCCTTGATGACACCCAGCACGCCAGGCAAACCTTTCAGCCGGGCGATGTCAGCCTGATTCTGCTTCAGCGTCAGGCGTAAACGGGTCATACAATGGCCGCAAACGGCAATATTGTCTGCGCCGCCTGCTGCCTGCACGATAGCGTGCAGAAGTGCATCGGTCACGTCCGCCATCAGCGTGCTCCCGCAGCCTGTAGCGCCCGACGAATAAAGCCCTGATGTTGGGTCAGCAACGTTTTTGCCTCATCAGCACTCAGTTCCGCCAGCACCATGAGAATGGCGGTTTTGCAGTGCCCGCCGCAGGCCGCCAGGGCGGCACTGGCGCAGGCTTCGTCACAATCAGTAGCCTGCATCACAATATTGACCTGGCGCTGTACCAGCTTCTGGTTCGTGGCTTCAACGTCCACCATCAGATTGCCGAAGACTTTGCCTGTACGAATCATCGCGCCGGTCGTCAGCATATTCAGGACCAGCTTCTGTGCGGTCCCCGCCTTCATGCGTGATGACCCCGTCACCACTTCAGGCCCGACCACGGGCGTCAGGGCAATATCGGCGACGTCAGCCATTTTGCTGTGCGGATTACAGGTCAGCGCAACCGTCGTCGCCCCACATTGCCGGGCGTACTCGAGCGCGCCCAGAACATAAGGCGTGCGTCCACTGGCGGCGATGCCCACCAGCACGTCCTGCTGGCTGAAGTGGATGTCTTTCAGATCCTGCGCGCCTTGCGCCACATTATCTTCAGCGTTTTCCACCGCCTGCAAAATGGCCTGATGGCCCCCGGCAATCAGCCCAGTCACCTGCTCACGCGGTGTGCCAAAAGTTGGTGGGCATTCACTTGCATCCAGGATCCCCAGGCGGCCGGAGGTGCCCGCGCCCACGTATATCAGTCGCCCACCGGCCTGAAAGGCGGCGCAGATAATATCCACAGCGCGGGCGATAGCCGGCACAATAGCCTCAACGGCCAGCGCAACTTTTTTATCTTCATCATTAATGACGCGAAGCATCGCTTCCGTGCTCATTTCGTCAATATTCAGGCTGGCCGGATTGCGCCCTTCCGTGACCATCTGACTGAGATCGATTTTCACGCTTGTTCTCCACAGGAATAATTTATTCTGGATATTTTTAACACAGCGAATGAAAAATTCATCCTTTCCAGCTGTTTTTTTGTGGCGCCGTGAGCGGTGCAGCCAGACAGAATAAAAAAAAGGCCCAACCATCGTTGAGCCTTTGATTTGCTAATCCGCATTAAGGCGCGGTTTGCGTCCGTAACTGCAATTCATACGCTTTCGCCTGCTCTGCATCGAACTGGTTTTCCCAGCGGGCAATCACCAGCACCGCCAGGGCGTTACCCACGACATTCAGCGCGGTACGGGCCATATCCATGATGCGGTCAACGCCAGCAATAAACGCCAGTCCTTCCAGCGGAATACCGACGCTGCCAAGCGTCGCCAGCAGGACGACAAACGAAACGCCTGGCACGCCTGCAATCCCTTTAGAGGTCACCATCAGCGTCAGCACCAGGATGATTTCATCAGTCAGTGACAGGTCGATACCGTACAGCTGCGCGATGAAAATCGCGGCGATACTTTGGTATAACGTTGAACCATCCAGGTTAAACGAGTAGCCGGTGGGCACAACAAAGCTGGTGATGGCTTTTGGCGCACCGTAAGCTTCCATCTTCTCCATGATGCGTGGCAGCACGGTTTCAGAACTGGAGGTCGAGTAGGACAGGATCAGCTCGTCTTTTAAAATGCGCATCAGCGTAGTAATGCGCAGTTTGCAGAAGCGTGCTACCGCCCCCAGCACCACAAACGCAAAGAACAGGATAGCGACATAGACCAGCAACACCAGCTTCGCGAGTGGCCACAGCGAGGCAAAACCAAAGTTAGCAATCGTCACGGCGATCAAAGCAAACACGCCCACTGGCGCGTAGCGCATGATCATATGCGTCACTTTAAACATGGTTTCAGACACGCCGCGGAACAGGTTGACCAGCGGATCGCGCTGTTCGGAGGGCAGGGCCGACAGCCCCAGACCAAACAGGACCGAGAAGAAAATAATCGGCAGCATTTCACCCTTCGCCATCGCGGCAAAGATGTTCTGCGGGATCAAAGAAAGGATGGTCGCAACCAGACTGTGCGTCCCTTCCTGTACCTGCGCCGTCGTGGCTTCATATTTAGAGATGTCCACCGTTGCCAGCGTAGACATATCAATGCCAGTGCCGGGCTTAAACACATTTGCCAGGGTAATCCCGACCACAATGGCAACGGTGGTAATCACTTCAAAGTACACAATGGTTTTGAGACCAATACGACCCAGCTTTTTCGCATCACCAACACCGGCTATACCGACAATCAGGGATGAAATCACGATAGGCACGACAATCATCTTTATCAGGTGAATAAAGATATCGCCCGCCGGGCTGAGAATATTATTGACTAACCATTCACGATCATCTGGCTGATTATGCAATACGGCACCCACGATGATGCCGAGCACCAGTGCTATCAGAATCTGCCACGCAAGGCTGATTTTAAAACCTTTCATAACGCGTAATTTCCTCAGTCAAAACCCGTTTCTCTCTACTGCGAAGGTGCAGAAGACAATACACACAGGGAAGTGAGCAAAAAGCCCGGTAAAGTAGAGGGTGTTTTAGACAGCGTCCCGCATTGCGATGCGATGATTTCTAAACCCATTTCAGACGCGGTCTGAGTTGATACCTGATTATCAGGGGCGAGATAAGTACCATTTTCGCTGCAGTAAATGCAACCCTTGGTGGCTTCGATTAAAACTTAACCATCTCTTAAGCATAAAATGCTGATGCGGTTATTTATTCCTAACCTGCTGTTATGAAAAGTAAACTTTCGATAAGTTTTCGCATAGCTATTCAGATTGTGGGCAAACACTACGCGGTTCGTTCGCTGCTTTTTTAAACAGCGCAAGACACAAAATGTTGCAATCTAAATCCCTATCCTTTGCATGGCGTTAGCGCATTTTTCATTCTTTTGCGACGTTTTTATGTCAACAAGGTTAACGCGTGATCTATGGCGCAAAAAAGAAACAAATCTTGTTGCTCTGCTTCACTTAACTATTGATTGACATATGATTAACATCTTCAAGGAGAATCGCCATGAGCCAAAATCATAACTATCCTGTTCCAGAAAATATCGCAGCAACCGCGCTGATTACGGCCGAACAGTATCAGGCGATGTACCAGCAGTCTGTTACCGATCCAGAAACCTTCTGGGGGGAACAAGGTAAAATCCTCGACTGGATAAAACCTTACAGCAAAGTCAAAAACACCTCATTTGCGCCAGGCAATATTTCAATTCGTTGGTATGAAGACGGCACGCTCAATCTGGCCGCCAACTGCCTGGATCGCCATCTGGCTACCCGGGGCGATCATCCCGCCATTATCTGGGAAGGCGACGATGCCAGTGAAAGCAAAACCCTGACCTTCCGTCAGCTTCATGCTGATGTATGCCGCTTTGCCAATGTGCTGGAACTGCTTGGCGTCAAAAAAGGCGACGTCGTGGCGATTTATATGCCCATGGTGCCCGAGGCCGCCGTCGCGATGTTGGCCTGTGCTCGCATCGGGGCGGTGCACTCCGTCATTTTCGGCGGCTTCTCACCGGAAGCCGTCGCGGGCCGGGTGATCGACTCCAGCGCATCATTGATTGTGACAGCCGACGAAGGCGTACGTGCGGGCCGCACGATTCCACTGAAGAAAAATGTGGATGATGCATTAAAAAATCCCAATGTGAACAGCGTGAAAAACGTGGTGGTCTTTCAACGTACCGGCAAAGATGTCGGCTGGGTTGAAGGACGCGATCGGCACTGGCATGAGCTGATGCAGAACGCCAGCACCAACCACTCTGCCGCCGAAATGCAGGCCGAAGATCCACTGTTTATTCTCTACACCTCCGGTTCAACCGGTAAGCCTAAAGGCGTACTGCATACCACGGGGGGCTATCTGGTTTACGCCGCCACGACCTTTAAATTTGTCTTTGATTATCATCAGGATGACGTTTACTGGTGTACGGCGGACGTGGGCTGGGTCACCGGCCACAGCTATCTGCTCTATGGTCCCCTGGCTTGTGGGGCCACGACGCTGATGTTTGAAGGCGTGCCAAACTGGCCGACGCCAGCGCGCATGGGCCAGGTGATTGATAAGCATAAGGTGACCCTGTTGTATACCGCGCCTACCGCTATCCGCGCGCTGATGGCGGAAGGGGATAAAGCGATTGAGGGCACCGACCGTAGCAGCCTGCGTATCATGGGTTCAGTGGGCGAGCCCATTAACCCGGAAGCCTGGGAGTGGTATCACAAAAAAATCGGCAACAGCCGGTGTCCGATTGTCGATACCTGGTGGCAGACAGAGACCGGCGGTTTCATGATTACGCCGTTGCCGGGTGCCACCGTGCTGAAACCCGGCTCGGCGACCACGCCGTTCTTCGGCGTCCAGCCTGCCCTGGTGGATAACGAAGGCAATCCTCAGAACGGCGCCTGTGAAGGTAATCTGGTAATCACGGATTCCTGGCCAGGTCAGGCGCGTACGCTGTTTGGCGATCATGAACGTTTCGAGCAGACCTACTTTTCGACCTTTAAAAATGCCTATTTCAGCGGCGATGGCGCGCGACGTGATGAGGACGGCTACTACTGGATTACTGGCCGTGTGGATGACGTACTGAACGTGTCTGGGCACCGCCTGGGCACCGCCGAGATCGAATCCGCGCTGGTGTCGCATCCGAAAATTGCCGAAGCGGCCGTGGTAGGTATTCCGCACAGCATTAAGGGCCAGGCTATTTATGCCTATATCACCCTGAATCACGGGGAAGAGCCCTCACCGGAGCTTTATACCGAGGTCCGTAACTGGGTGCGTAAAGAGATTGGCCCGATTGCCACGCCTGATGTACTGCACTGGACGGATTCGCTGCCAAAAACCCGTTCCGGCAAAATCATGCGCCGTATTCTGCGCAAGATTGCCGCAGGCGATACCAGTAATTTAGGCGATACCTCCACGCTGGCCGATCCTGGCGTCGTTGAGAAACTGCTTGAAGAGAAACAATCCATCACCCTGCCGTAATACCACGCCGGCGGAAAGCATCAGGCTTTCCGCCACCGCTTCCCTACGTAGTGTGTTTCTGTAGTCACAAAAAATATAACTCATTCACGCCGTTGCGTGAGGTCCACGCCTGCAAGCTTCTGGAGATAATGTGATGAATGATGCCCTGCCCGAACAGGAAAGAATCTACCAACAAATTGAAAAGAATCCGCGCTTTCAGGAGTTGGTCCATAAGCGCCAGTCCTTTGCCCTGCTGCTGTCGCTAATCATGCTGGTGCTCTATGTCGGCTTTATTCTGCTGATTGCGTTTGCTCCCGGCTGGTTAGGTACGCCGCTGCATGCCGGTACCAACGTGACGCGCGGTATTCCGATTGGCGTGGGCCTGATCGTTATCTCCTTTTTACTGACCGGCGTGTATGTCTGGCGCGCCAATGGCGAGTTTGATCGCCTGACAAAAGCTATCCTCAGCGAGGTAAAACCATGATGCGTCTTATGCTGTGGATGCTGGCCGCCCTCCTGCCCTTTTCCGCCCTGGCCGCCGATGCGATTACCGGGGCGGTGCAGAAGCAGGCCGTTAATTATCAGGCCATTGTGATGTTTGTCATTTTTGTCGGTGCGACGCTGAGTATTACTTACTGGGCGTCAAAGCGAACCCGCTCGCGTAGCGATTATTATACGGCGGGCGGCAATATTACCGGCTTCCAGAATGGGCTGGCGATGGCCGGTGACTTTATGTCTGCCGCCTCCTTTCTGGGGATTTCTGCGCTGGTTTATACCTCGGGTTATGACGGCTTAATCTATTCGCTCGGTTTTCTGGTCGGCTGGCCGATGATCCTGTTCCTGATTGCTGAACGTCTGCGTAACCTGGGCCGGTATACCTTTGCCGATGTTGCCTCTTACCGCCTCAAACAAAAGCCCATTCGCACCCTGTCCGCCTGCGGCTCACTGGTGGTGGTTGCGCTTTACCTGATTGCGCAGATGGTCGGTGCCGGTAAGCTGATTCAGTTACTGTTTGGTCTGAACTATCATATCGCCGTCATTCTGGTGGGCATTTTGATGGTGCTGTACGTGCTGTTTGGCGGGATGCTGGCGACGACCTGGGTCCAGATCATCAAAGCCGTTCTGCTGCTGTTCGGTGCCTCATTTATGGCGATTATGGTGATGAAAAGTACCGGCTTCAGCTTTAATACGTTGTTCACTGAGGCGATGGCAGTGCACCCGAAAGGGGCGGCCATTATGCAGCCTGGCGGGCTGGTTAAAGACCCGATCTCTGCCCTGTCGCTGGGGCTGGGGCTGATGTTTGGAACGGCGGGCTTACCGCATATCCTGATGCGTTTCTTTACCGTCGCCGATGCGAAAGAGGCGCGTAAAAGCGTTTTCTGGGCCACCGGCTTTATGGGTTACTTCTATTTCCTGACCTTTATCATCGGATTCGGTGCCATTTTACTGGTCGGAGCTAACCCGGCCTTTAAAGATGCTTCGGGTGCGCTGATTGGCGGCACCAATATGGCGGCAGTGCATCTGGCTAACGCCGTGGGCGGCAGCACCTTCCTGGGTTTTATTTCCGCCGTCGCTTTCGCCACGATTCTGGCGGTGGTGGCGGGCCTGACCCTGGCTGGCGCGTCGGCGGTGTCGCATGATTTGTACGCCAGCGTTTACCGCAAAGGCCAGGCCAGCGAGCGCGACGAACTGCGGGTATCGAAAATTACGGTGCTAGTGCTGGGCGCAGTAGCCATCGCGCTGGGCATTCTGTTTGAGAAGCAGAACATTGCGTTTATGGTGGGACTGGCCTTCTCGATCGCGGCCAGCTGTAACTTCCCGATTATCCTGCTGTCCATGTACTGGTCAAAGCTCACCACACGAGGTGCGATGGTGGGCGGCTGGCTGGGGCTGATCACGGCAGTGGTGCTGATGATCCTGGGACCCACGGTCTGGGTACAGGTGCTGGGACATGCTTCCCCCATTTACCCTTATGAATATCCGGCGCTGTTCTCCATTGCCATCGCCTTTATTGGCACCTGGCTGTTTTCCATTACCGACCATTCACCGCAGGGTGCTGAAGAACGCTCCCGTTTCCGGGCACAGTTTATTCGTTCCCAGACGGGTTCAGGTATTGAGCAGGGTAAAGCGCACTAATCTGTAGAACCTGCAATAAAAAAAGGGCAGCCACCGCCAGGTCGCTGCCCTTTTTCTCAGGCCGCTGTCAGAAACGCAGTGACGCGCCGACGTACGGACCGTCGACCAGTACGTTATCTTTACGGCCACCTTTGTTATTCAGCTCGATATACTGATAACCGACGCGCAGGTTAAGCAGAGAAACAGGCGTGAAGCTCACACCACCGCTTGCCTCCTGATAGCTGTCCAGGTGGTCAGTCAGGCCTTCTGGTGCGTAATAGTACTGACCGAATAAGCCCCACATGCTGTTGATGTTGTACTGCGCGCTGCCGCCCAGCGCCACCGCAAATCCGTCTTTCCCGTCTTCAGGATGGGTAAAAATCGCCTTTGCGGTTGGCGCCAGGCGCAAATCGCCAACATCAACGTTGTAACCCAGTCCTGCACCGTAGGTGCTTCCGTCATGATCGCTACGTAACCAGTTGCCATTCAGGAACAGGCCCGGTGACGTGGTGCCCAGTCCGAGATTGAGATTCGTACTGTGCTCGCCCACATCCACGCTGCCTTCGATAGCCTGCGCAGCGCCGCTCAGCAACATAACGCTCAGCGCGCTTCCTGTGACAAGTTGTTTAAACATGATTCTACTCCATGAGGGGTCCAATAATTCCGCCTCAAGGGTAGCAGTCTGAAACGAGGTGACAACTTTATTTGGAAAGCTTTACGTAAAAAGTGATGTCATTCATGACAATCATGTCTGTCAGCTGGCCAGTGACGGCGGGCACCGTTGTGCCGTCTGCCGCCTTACTGTGCCCACATAATGTGCCCGATTAACGGTGCCAGAATCACCGTAACCACGCCGGATAACATCATCACCAGGCTGGACACGACGCCTTCCTGTTGGCCCAGCTGGTAAGCCCGCGCGGTGCCCGCACCGTGGGAGGCGGCCCCAAATCCAGCCCCTTTCGCCACGCTTTGCTGGATAGCAATGCGTAAAAACAGGACGTCGCCGACCGCCATGCCAAATACGCCAGTAATGACCACAAACAGCGCCACCAGATCGGGCTGTGCGCCCATGGGTTTGGCGGCCGCCAGGGCAAAAGGCGTGGTAATGGAGCGCACCGCCAGGCTGCGTTGCAGGCTTTCGGGCAAACTCAGCAAACGCGCCAGCCACACCGAGCTGCACACCGATACCGTGGTGGCGGTCAGCACACCGGCGCTGAGCGATAACCAGTGGCGTTTTATCACGTCCATGTTTTCGTACACGGGCACTGCAAAGGCCAGCGTGGCGGGCCCCAACAGCCACAGCAACCAGTGACTTTCGGCAATGTAGTTTTGCCAGCTGATATGGGTGACCAGCAACAGCAGCACCAGAATCATGGGCGTCATGATCAACGGCATCAGCAGCAGCGTTGGCCAGCGTCGATACAGCCGTTTATTCACGTAGTAGATCACTAACGTGGCGGCCGCGCACAGGAGGCTGATCGGCAAATCAGGCATCGTTGTTCTTCTTACGCGCCGCGCGCGCCACTTCAAACCGATAAAGCCGGTCCACAACCAGCGCCGTTGCCGCCAGCACCAGCGTGGTACTGACCGCAATCACCAGAAAAATTCGCCAGCCGTCCACCTGCAGCAGGTCCGCGTAGTTGATGACCGCAACCACCGCCGGGATAAAAAACAGTAGCATCTCTGCCAGCAACCAGCTTGCCCCGGCCTTTACCCAGCGCAGGGGTAAAATACGCAGCGCGATAAGCAACAACAGCAGGAGCATGCCTACCACGTTGGCTGGCAGCGGCAAGTGCAGCCAGTTCACCAACTGTTCGCTGGCGATAAACAGCGAGATGTAGAGCGCCAGTTGTACCGGCACGCTCAGCCGGTTTATGTGGCTGACGTTCAGGCGACGCAAGGCCAGTGCCATTTGTCTTTCCCCTCTGGAATGAATGCGTCCAGTATAGATTTGCTGCATGGGGTGAAAGAAATGAATTAAAATTATCCAAATCATGCCAAAAGGGAATAGTTATGGACGTTCGCGCCCTGCGTTACTTTACCGAGGTCGTCCGCCAACAAAGCTTTACCCGGGCTGCACAGGCGTTGTTCGTGACGCAGCCGACAATCAGCAAAATGGTGCGCCAGTTAGAAGAGGAACTGGGCTGTGCCTTACTTCTGCGTGATGGTCGCCGCCTGCATCTGACGGACAGCGGTCAGGCGGTCTACCAACGCGGTCTGGCGATTCTGCAAGAGTTTCATCAGCTTGAGGCAGAGATAGGCGATATTAACGATCTGAAAACCGGCCAGTTGCGCCTCGGTATTCCCCCAATGGTGGGCATGCAGATTGCCGGTTCCGTCTCCGCGTTTCGCCGCCGCTATCCGGGCGTGGAACTCAACATTGCTGAATTTGGCGGGCTGACGGTGCAGGAAGCCGTGCTGGCCGGAACACTGGATATCGCCCTGACGGCGCTCCCGGTCGATCCCGAACTGCCCCTCGCCACCTTATCCCTTATGCGCCATCCGCTCTGTGTGTTGCTGCCGCGTAAGGCGCCCTGGCTACGTCGCACCCGGCTTTCACTCTCTGAGCTGGCGTCGCATCCGCTGCTTATCTTTAACGAAGAATTTTCACTGAACCGGCAGTTGATGCAGGCGTTTCAGCGTCAGGGAATAACGCCCACGATTGCCGTCCGAAGCGGGCAGTGGGATTTTCTGGCCGCCATGGTTCAGGCAGAGATGGGCCTGGCCATTCTGCCGGAACCCATTTGTCAGCGTTTAGATAAGCAGTCGTTACTGTGGCTGCCGCTGGCGTCTGAACTTCAGTGGCATCTGGGGCTGATTTGGCGGGAAGGAAGTTATCTGTCGCGCAGTGCGCAGGCCTGGATCGCCTGTTGCCGGGCCCACTGGCCCGATGATGCACCCCGCCTGTCTGTCTGATGCCCCGCCTGCTCACCGCCGCACGGCGAAGCAGGCTGGGCCCGAAAGCGGCGGCGAGTTACGCCTCTTTCTCGATTAACAGCGCTTCCAGCAGATCCAGATCGTGCAGCAATTTTTGCATGGTCTCGTTCGAAATCGCCTTGGTGGCACGCAGGTGATAGACCTCCGCGCGCTCGGCACGGAGCGCGGTCAGACGGAAACGGCGCTCCAGATTTTCGGCAAACAGGGCATGTTCAAGGTCATTTTTGCCCTCAGCACGACGGCGCAGATTCCCGGTCACGCGCAGGCTTACCTCTTTTAACAGCTCTGGATCGATGTTTTCATCGGTTTCTTTTTCGAGCCTGGCTTCCATTTTTTGCAGACTCTCAATCGCCGCCCCCGCCATTACCGCCTTCGCATGCTGTATTTCATGGCGATGCGCATTTTTATCCAGTGTTTCGACGCCGCGCAACAGGACGGGCAGGATAATGACGCCGACCAGCAGGGAGAACAGAATCACCCCGGTCGCGATAAACACCAGTTCGTAACGGGCCGGGAAAGGATTGCCGTTGCTCAGAAATAGCGGGATCGACAGCACACCGGCCAGCGTAATCGCACCGCGCACGCCCGCAAAGGAGGCGATTAACAGTTCACGCAGTGAGTACGAGGAGAACACTAACGGCTTGTTTTTCAGCAACCGTTTACTGAAGCGCTGCATGATCCACAACCAGCCGAAGCGCACCACCATTAACGCCGCATAGACCAGCACGATATCGGCAAAAATCATCCAGATATCCACATTGGGATCCGCATTGGCCTCGGCGATGGATTTTTGCAGGATAGAGGGCAGTTGCAGACCCAGCATCAGGAACACCATGCCGTTAAACACAAATTCCAGCATATGCCAGACGCTGTTGGCGCGCAGGCGCATCGTCAGCGGTGCCTGACGAATAATGCCAGAGCGCGTAATCGTCATCCCGGCCGCGACGGCGGCTAAGATCCCGGATACGCCGAGGTGCTCAGCAATCAGATAAGAGGCGAAAGGCAGCAGTAACAGCAGAACAATTTGTGTGGCTGCGTCATCACTGCCGCTCCAGCGGTTCAGCACACGTAGCGACTTCCCGTAAAGCCAGCAGACCGCAACCCCAGCCACCAGGCCGCCCAGCGCCACCTTGAGGAACTCTACGCTGGCACCGCCCCAGCTAAATACCATGGTGCCCATCGCGACCGCGACGGCGAACTTCAGTGAAACCAGGCCAGAGGCATCGTTCATCAAGGCTTCGCCCTGCAGAATCGCCATGATTTTCTTAGGAATGCGGCCTTCACCGACGATACCAGAAAGGGCCACGGCATCGGTGGGTGAGAGCACGGCGGCCAGCGCAAACGCAGGGATAAGCGGAATGCCCGGCACGGTCCAGTAAATCAGGTAGCCGATACCGACGACGGTGATCAACACCAGTACCAGCGCCAGGCCAAGGATTTCCCGGCCATAGTGCAGAAACTCGCTGACCGGTGTTTTCCAGCCGTCGGCAAAGAGCAGCGGCGGAATAAACAGGACGAGGAATAATTCCGGGTCAAAATCCACATGCAGCCCAAACGTGGGCCAGGCCAGCAGCGCACCAACGGCAATTTGCACCAGCGGCAGCGGGATTTGAAAAGGCAAGATACGCGCGGCGACCCCAGAGAGCGACACCACCAGCGTCATGATCAAAATAGTAAAAAAGATTTCCATGCTTTCCTTAGGCGGGTTGTTATCTTTGAATCAACGTGAAGATAAAGTGTAAAACAAACTGGCAAGCGCGGAAAAAGCTACGTGTGCTTCGGTGAGGAAAAAGCGGAAAATTCCGGACGCACGGCTGCACGTCCGGTCAGACAGTCAGATCGCCCAGCCTCCGGCATAAAAAGCCACCAGCGCAACGGCAATCACGACCGTGCCAATATTTAACTTACGCCATTCACCGGCAAACAGTCGGCCAACTACCAGGGTGGCAAAACCGATCATGATGCCGGTAACAATGTTACAGGTCAGGACAATAATGACTGCGGTGAGCAGGCCCGACATCGCATCGACAAAGTCGGCGAAGTCAATTTTAGCGACGTTGCTCAGCATCAGCAGGCCGACATACATCAGGGCGGGTGCCGTCGCATAAGTTGGTACCAGATAAGCCAGCGGAGACATAAACAGAATCACCAGAAACAGCAGACCCACGACGATTGCCGTCAGGCCGGTTTTACCGCCTGCCGCCGTACCGGCCGCCGATTCAATATATACCGCGGCAGGCGACGCGCCCACCAGTCCGGCAAACAGGCTGCTCAGCGAATCCGTGGTCAGTGCCCGTCCGCCGTTAATAATCTGCCCGTCTTTATCGAGTAAATTGGCCTGCCCGGCCACGGCGCGAATCGTGCCGGTCGCATCAAATACCGCCGTCATCACTAACGCCAGTACGGTGGGCAAGACGGCAGGCTGCAACGCGCCCATAATGTCGAGGCTGAAAAACAGCGATGTCCCCTGCGCATCACGCAGGCTCGGCAGCGCAAACAGCCCTTGCCAGCGGACGGCGGGATCGAAGGCCAGGCCGAGAGCAGAGATCACGATGACCGTCAGCAAAATACCGCCAGGCACCCGGCGCTTCTCCAGACCAAAAATCGCCGCTAGCCCCAGCAAAGACATGAGGACGGGGAAGGAGGTAAAGTGCCCCAACGCCACCGGTAAACCTGAGCCAGGGTTTCTGACCACCAGCCCCACGTTGTCAGCGGCAATCAGCAGTAAAAACAGGCCAATCCCGATGCCCGTACCGTGTGCGACGCCCATCGGCAAATTACGTAAGATCCAGGCCCGAATCCCGGTGGTGGAAATCAGCGTAAACAGCAGCCCCATGAGGAACACAGCGCCAAGCGCGACCGGCACGCTGATGTGCTGACCCAGTACAAGACTGAACGCTGTAAAGGCCGTCAACGAGATTGCACAGCCAATCGCCATGGGTAAATTGGCCCACAGCCCTATCAGGATTGACCCGAAGCTTGCCACCAGGCAGGTGGCAACAAACACCGCCGTAGGAGAGAACCCCGCTTTACCCAGCATACCGGGGACCACGATCACCGAATAGACCATGGCAAGAAAGGTCGTCAGCCCGGCCAGGATTTCCTGTCGTACGCTGCTGCCACGGGCCGAAATGGCGAACCAGGCATCCAGTCTTCCACTGGTCGGGCGTGATTCAATTGACATAGTTAAGCCTCAAAAATTTTTATTGTGTAATTCACGCGGTCACCGTTCTGCATTCCCTGAATATGTCTTTACCCACGGGCAACCGACAAAAGGCAAACGTTTACTTCGCCACGCAGAACGGGTGTAACAAGCACCACCAGACTGAAGGGGGCAGATTATCCGGTCTTTAACCGCCGCTTTTCAACCGTTCAGAGGGAATTACTGCGTATAAAGATCAGGTTAGTAACATCAGGAACGTGCTGGAAACCTGCCAGTAACATTCTTGCAGGCAGCGTGGCCGGTCGATGGAAGAGGATGTTGGTGGAAGAGAGATAACGCCGGACGGCGTCATCAGAGCGCATCGCCTCAGCCCGGCAGAGTGAGTTCACCGCCCTGCTGAATGGCCCGTTGCCATGCGGCGCGCTGCTGAACGGTGGTTAACCATTTTTGCGTGGCGGGCGCATTGTGCAAGCCGGCGCGCTGGCTCAGCGCCAGAACAGGAAAGCTCATTTGCACATCGGCGATGCTGAATCGTTGACCGGCAAACCAGGGATTGGCCGAGAGATGATCTTCAATCATTTGCCTGTGGACGTGGAGCTGTTTGTCCAGCCAGGCTTTTTGTACGCCTTTCCCCAGCGCGGCACCCACGGGACGGAGCAACCAGGGCACGGGCGCGCTGCCCAGCCGGCCAAACACCAGCTTCATGACCAGCAGCGGCATCAGGGAACCTTCAGCGTAATGTAGCCAGTAACGCGCCTGGAGGCGCGCCTCTTCGTCGGTAAGCTGTAATCGCTTCTCGCTGTCGTACTTTTCTTCGAGGTATTCCAGTATGGCCCCGGACTCCGCCACCACCCGATTGCCATCTGTGATAACCGGCGATTTGCCTAAGGGATGCACTTTTTTCAGTGCTTCCGGTGCCAGCATGGAGGCTTCACGCTGGTAACGTTTAACCTGATAAGGCACTTCCAGCTCTTCCAGCATCCACAGCACGCGGTGCGAACGAGATTGTTCCAGATGGTGAACAGTAATCATCATGATTCCCTGCGAATGAATATGCAGACAGTATAGACGTCACTTCACCTTGTGCAGAGAACCATCCTGCTCGGGATCCAGCAGGACCGCACCTGATCCCTGCTGTCCCAGCCGATCGCCGGGGTTACGGAGCGGACAGTCACGCATGGATAAACAGCCGCAGCCAATGCAGCCATCCAGGTCGTTACGCAGGCGCGTCAGGGTTTCGATGCGCTTATCCAGTTCATCCCGCCAGTGCTGCGTCAGATTGCCCCAGTCCTGCGCAGACATGCGTTTATCCGCAGGCATGTTTTCCAGACTGTCGCTGACGCTGGCGAGCGGAATGCCGATGCGCTGGGCAATTTTAATGATCGCCACACGGCGCAGGACATCACGGCTGTAGCGCCGCTGATTGCCGGGATTGCGCGTGCTGGAAATCAGCCCTTTGCTTTCATAAAAATGCAGCGCTGACACGGCCACGCCGCTTCGCCGCGCGACTTCCCCCGGTGTCAGCACCGGTTTTGGATAATTGCGATCTTTTTTCATCTGGCACTTTACCTCAAGTTAACTTGAGGAATTATACTCCTTTCCCATCAGAACAACACCCGCCCTGACGACGTCACGCCCCCTGCAGGCTGATTATCAGCCTCACAAACTGCGGCATGCACGGTGACGGGGACATTCACCAGAAGGATGAGGCCATGATACAAGAAGAGATCATTCATTCACTGACCCACTGGATTGACCAGAACCTGGATAAAAGCCTGTCAATCGATGAGGTGGCCGCGAAGTCCGGTTATTCGAAATGGCACCTGCAACGTATGTTCCGTAGCGTAACGAAACAGACGTTGGGTGGTTATATCCGCGAACGCCGGCTGACGCTGGCCGCAGAAGCGCTGCGTCAGACGCAGCGTCCGGTATTCGATATTGCGATGCAGTATGGCTACGATTCGCAGCAGACCTTCTCACGGGTCTTTCGCCGCCAGTTTTCCCAGACGCCTACGGCGTATCGTCACTATATGCGTCGCCAGGCGGTTCAGCGTCCACGCCTGCTGAGCTTTGACTGTGGGGAAACGATGAGCAGCTTTACGCAGCGTACAACGGGTGAATGTTGTCCGCTTAATTAACAGCCCGCGTGCGCCCGATCGGGCGCACGGCTTTATCCCCTCTTTTTTACCCTTCCGCTGGCTTGACACTGCGCTGACAAATCAAACAAATTCTGTACAAAAATTGAGAACCAGATGATATAATGTGACCCACATCACATTATGACGTTTGTTGCCGACGAAAGAGCCCCACCTGACAGACTTTTCCGCCGACGTGATGTTCGCAGACAGTCAGGCGTCCTTTCCGATTTTGAGGTCAAAATTGATGGCTACCCTAACCACCAGTTTTCTTGTTATGCGCTGGGAATTGCTGAGCGCTGTAATGATGTTTTTCGCCAGTACACTGAAAACCCGCCTTCGCCAGGACAGCCATCATGTCATGGCCTTTCTCTGTGGCGGCGTGGGCGTTGGTCTGTCGTGCTGGTTTGTGACCGGTTTAATGGGCATCACGCTAAGCATGGAAAACGTGCACCATTTTTTGAGCGTCTCTAAAGAAGTGTTCATTGACATGATGAGCCGTGCGCCTGCGAACTGGCCAATGCCCTGAATGACCAATAAAAAACCCCGCAAAGCGGGGTTTTTTATATTGCTGTGTAAAGTCAAATTTTCTTCAACATGACAGGAATGGCGACATCCTGTACGTCAACGTCCGGTCTCTGCGTTCCGCGACGTTCCTGAATCCACATTTCACCCATCATTTTGTCTAAGCCACGATCCAGTCCGGTTACCATGCCTGCGCCAGGCGTAAACGTCAGTTCACCAAAATAGATGTGCTGGTCGTGGATATACCAGTCGACTCGCACGTAGTCAAAGTCACTGGCCAGCGTTTTGCTCAGGGCTAGTGCCCGCTCCAGTGAGGGCATGATCGGGGAAACATCCAGGCCGGTATCGCGAATTTTATGGTAAGCCTCGGAGAGGTTATTAACGTAAAAATTCATCGAAAGCTGAGGCTGACAGCGGTTGTAGATGACCTGAAGAACATACTCAAAATTGCCATCGCGCTTATTGAACATATGAAACTTGTAATCAACCGGCGCGCTTTTACCGTCACCAATATACTGCTCAACCAGAATACGTGGCTTGATATAGCGATAGTGGATCTCACGCGCTTCGTTGGCGAAATCGGTTTTTAACCACGAATAGCAGTTATGAATGATTTGCTGCTTACGAAGCGCATCCGGTTCTTCCAGCACGATCTCTACCATGTTTGAAGCATGATTCGGTTTGATAACCGTGCCCTGCCAGCGCGTAAGATCATTCAACGTGGTGGGATCGGTGGTGTCGTGGAGCAACGGAATCAGATAGTCATTACCAATCTTTTCCGCAATATAGTCGCGCACCGAATACTTATCGGACAGGCGCGCATACAGCTGGTAATCACCATGGATAAACTTGCGATACAGCACTTTTTCGTTGAAGACCTTGGGCTCACGCAGATTCGGGAGCTTTCTGAACTTGCGGAAGTAATAAATACGATCCTGATAAGTCCAGGGCATCTTCTTAATAAAGTACTGCAAACTTCTTCTGAGCTCTTGCTTCAACCTGAGCATATTTGACCTCATTTGTAGGTTTTGTAGTTAAGTGAGGAAACCTGAATTTTTTGAATCACGCCGCGTTTAAAGAAGTAATTCATGACGGTGAGGGACAGGAGCTCAGACAGAAAAACGCTCCAGGCGGCCCCCATGATGCCGTAGCCCTGAATTAGCCACCAGGAAAGCGGGATGCTGATGAGCACCAGACAAATGATTTTCTTCAGTAAATAATCAAAGCCCCCTTCTTTCACCATAAAACGGTACGCGACGGTTCCCATTGCCGAAAAACTGGTCGCCAGGGATAACAGCGTGATGAGGTTGCCTGACTGCCTGTAGGCCGGGCCATATAACGCCACAATAATGTGCTCACCCCACAACGCGACGATAAACAACATCAACAGCGACACGGCCATCACGTAGCCATTGAGCCGGGCCGTCAGCCTGACGGCTTCGTCTCCACGCGCACGAAAAATCTCGCTGAAACAGGAGGTAATCAGCGCCACGGGAATAAAAATCCAGGATGCGGCAATCGTATTGGCAGCAGCGAATAAACCCAGCTCGCGCGCCGAGGCGATGCCGGCCAAAAACATCTGCGCGGTTTTGACCTGGACAGAAATAAAAATGCTGGAAATGGCCAATGGCAAGCCCGCATATAGCAGATAACGCAAATACAGGGTGCGTGTTTCCCGCGGGGGAAATTGCTCCTGATGCTGCTGGTAAAAGCAGTAGCGTTTAATGACATACGGCACCAGCGTTACCGTGATAACTGACAATGTCAGCCACAGCGGATTCAGGCGTAGCCAGGCAATAGTGAAACTCAACGCAAAACTCACCAGCATGCCGACGGCATTCGCCACGGTATTCAGCTTTGATGCCAGACGTGCATTGTTATAAACGCTAAACGTATCCTGCGTGACAAAAACAGAGGCAACAAATGAAGCCAGTGCAAATGCCAGGAAATTTTCCTGCATGTTGTACCAGACCCAAATTAACACTGGTGCCGAGGTAATAAGTAATAAAACCATACGCAAAGTACGTGCAATACGCATTAAGCGCAAACCTTTGGTGGCATTTTTGCTGACACGTTTAAACAAAATAGTTTCAGTGCCAAATAGGGCTATGGTTTGCACCATGGCAAATAACGATGTTGAAAACGCCATCTGCCCAAATAGGGTTGGGCCAAAGGACTTAGCCACGTAAGACGTCACGAAAATGACGCCAAAGACGGAGATAATCTTTTCAGACATCATCCAGGCGGCATTAGACATTACGCTAAATTTCATCGACTGTTCCTTAGTAATACTCAACATCTACCGCTTCGGCACGCCCATCCGTGGGCGAATTAATAAGCGCTTAAATTTCAAAGCGAAATGATAATCATCAAGCCAACCCGGCTCGAAAATGAGAATCCGATTATATTTTAATGAAAGAATTCAGGAGAATTCTGATTATATCTGGCACGAATGCCGACTACTGGAAACGATTTCAAAATGAAATCATTAATGTTAACAAAAACCGTCATTCCTGAATAAAACGGATGCGGAGGCGTCAACCAGCCAAATTACAGTCATTTTTTATCTTTGGGGTGCGATGAATTTATATCAAAAAACCCATACCAGGAAGGCGCGGCATCCCGATCAGAATAAAATAAGATTTATCCCATGATGATATTTATTCTAAATATCTTAATTTAACCCACGTAATTTAACGTCCGTATTTAAACACGGCATTCCACACACTTTTACAGTACCAAAGGTTAATAAAGTAATCCTCATCCATTAATTGATAAGAAAGGTAAGAGCATTTATGAGAAAGTCACGATATAGCGAAGATCAAATCACAAATGCCATTAAAGCTTCTGAATCGGGCGTTAAGGTTAAAGAGATTTGTGAAGAGCTTGGCATCTCTGAGGCAACCTTCTATAGCTGGAAGAAGAAGTTTTCTGGGTTAGCCTCGGAAGAAGGCAGAAAAATCAAGGAGCTGGAAGAAAAGGTTCAGTTACTGACGCGCGAACTGCACGCACTTCATTCCGACAAGGAGATGCTGCAAAGCGTTCTGAAGAACTTCTTTACTACGCACGAGAAGCGTCAGGCCGTCAACTTCCTGCAGGACACATTCGATGTCGGCACGCGCCGCAGCTGCCGTTTGCTGGATATTAGCCGTAGTGTTTACCATTACCCAACGGGATCAGAAAACCGTTAATACTGAGAGCATTGCTTTTGATAGCTACCTCGCTGAGATTTGTTCTTACCAGAAGAGATGAAGAGCATTTAACAGGACATTAGGATGGCGCGCCTCGCCCAGTCCGTAATTAATGAATGGATTTGCGGTTACGCTTCCTTTTTTGCGGTAAAATTGATTTACAACAGCAAAAGTCTCTCAATCTACACCACTTTTATCCCCCCAGTCTCATTTCGGTGAGACTGGACCTTCCTTTTTTTTCATTAGCTCGTCTAAAAGAAACTGCCGCTGTTCCACTTTTTCGTTTAATCCCAGTAATCATATTTTGATTTCTCCGTACATTTCCTTAGCACCGACTGGTCCTGAGAAATGTTTTGCCGATCGTCGGATTATGCGTAATCGCATAAAAAGATAAAAATGGCCCAGAATAATCTCAGATTAACAGTTTATTGATACTTAACACTTTCATCCGGTAGCACACAATTGATAACTATTTCTGCCTGCTATTGATGTCTGCTGTTAAACAGTAAATATAAGCGAAGCGCAGTCTGATTCTGCTGAAATTAAGGCTGCCTGAAGTAAAAGGTGGTTTCTGATAAGGATTTCTCTTAGCCAAACGGTATGTTTTCCCCGTTTTTTAAACATAAAAGCTGGGTGCGGGTTAGCGCTTTACCTTCATCTGTCCGCTTTTTGAGGAATAAACGCGCTTTACCCGGCCGTTTTCTGGCTATTTATTGAGCAATATGTGCGATTATCTTGCTGTTAATGGGGCGGAAGCCGCCTGCGTGGATAAATACGGCATGGCTGAGTGGCGGTTTTGAGGAAGATTTAAACCCGGCAGATTACCGAGGCGGCTTTATTTCGCCGTTTTACACCTCGGTATAATCCGAAAAAGCGTGAATATCACTCCCAGTAATTATTCATTATCCGGGACGTTCAGATGATTTCCTGTTCAGGGCGGTCACGCGGGGTTGTGGCTTGATGCGCATCGCCCAAATCACGCCAACGATCAGGCAAATAATACCGATCATTGTCAGAACAGGTGGCCAGTGTTGATACCAGATAAACGTCCATAGCAAGCCAAAGAGAATCTCAAAGACGATGAGTGGCCCCATCAATACGGTAGGCAGTCGCTGGCTGGCCGCATTCCAGCATAACGTTCCGGCCCATGAGCACAGCAGGCCAATCGTCAGCATTAATGCAATAAACACCAAAGGCCGGGGGCCGAAAGGCAGCGCAAAATCAGGCTGTTGCCACGCCAGCTGTATGCTGACCAGCGCATACATGATGAGTGCCAGCGGTAAGGTCACAATGCCCTGCGCGGTGGCCCAGGTCGCGGCCTTGAGCTGAGGATGGTTGTGTAACCAGCGCGCATTGCGCAACGGATACCAGGTCCAGCACACCACCGCCATCACCGCCAGGGCAATGCCGGTCAGATAACGCTGGCCGTTGAGCGTTGCCCCCTGGAGTTGCCATTCCGCCGCATTAACGCAAACCAGGCCTGCGCCCGTCACCAGCAGTGCCGGGATAAGCCGTCGCCATGAGAGCCGTCCTTCAAGATGGCCATAACAGAGGTTTGCAGTGACGGCGATGACGATCGGTAAGGTACCAATGATCATCGTGGAGACCGGAGCCCCCGTTCGCTGAATCGCATTGGCGAGAAAAGCGTAATAGAAGAGATTGCCAACCAGCGACAGCTTTAATGCTTCCCGCCAGTGGGCGGCGCTCAGTTGGCGCAGTCGGAAACGATCGTGCCAGGCAAGCGGCAACGCAACCAGGCCAAACGCGACATAGCGCCCGGCTGACTGCAACGCGCCCGGATAATCCGGGACGATGACCGGTCCAACAAAAATCAGCCCCCACATCATGCCTGCGGCAAGGGCAAACATTATTCCTGTCAACATGGCTTTTTCCTGTCTGTCTTTTTGCTTCAGTGTGAACCAAACAGGTAAGCATGCCTTGTAGCAAATTGCGGTCAGGACGTATGTGGCGCGATCTGCTTTTGATAGCGGCCCGGTGTAATGCCGTAACGTTGGGTAAACGCACGGGTCAGATGCGCCTGATCGGTTAAGCCTACCGCTGCCGCGACGCTGGCTATGGCCTCACCCCTGGCAAGCATCTGTTTGGCTTCATAAAGCCGGTAAGCCATTAACATTTGCTGGGGCGTGACATGGAAATGATCGCGGAAGGCGCGTAAGAAATGCCACGGTGATAACGACGCTAATGCCGCCAGTGTGTCCAGCCTGACCGGATCCCCAAGATGGGCGCGCAGGTAGTCGCGCACATCATCAAAACGGTGTCTGGCATCGACTTTACGCGCTGAGGCCATACGGGCCTGTGGACGGATGCGCACCAGCAGGTCTGACAGCAGACTATAACGCGCCAGGGCCGTATCGGCCTGCCACAGCGCCGCCAGACACTGCGACACAGGCTGCGCAAGTCGCACGTCCGTTCGCAGCGCATCCCCGAACCACCAGCCACGGTCGCCACTCAGCTCATCCATACAGTCAGGCTGGATGTAGATCATTTGATAACGCCAGCCCGTTTCGCAGGCCGACTCCCCGGTGTGCAGCTCATCAGGATTCATCATGACCAGAGAATGGACAGGGGCAGTGTAGTGCGTACCGCGGTAACGGAAGCGCTGTGCCCCGGCCTCGATGGTGCCGATGCCAAAGGCTTCGTGCGTATGCGGAGCAAAGGCATAACGGGAAATATGCGCCTGGTAAAGTTCCACGCCCGGCAGTTCAGGCAACTGCCTAAACAGCGCACGATCTTTTTCACAGGGAAAAACAGCTGGAACGCCTTCCACGTTATCGCTCCTTATCTGGTTGGCAGAATCTGCAAGCATGCCGTTAAAAGGGGATGAAATGCAAAGATTGTCATCCCCGGTTGAATACATGACACTGCTTAACAGGTGTACTGACGAGGAAACATCATGCAGCGTGTTGTAATGGTAGTTGATATGCAAAATGGCGTATTCACCACGCCGCGTTTCGATCGGGCTGGCCGGGTCAGGCAGATTAACCGCCTCATCGAAAAGGCTGATCTTACGCTGTTTATTCAGCACAGCGAAGGCGACATGGTGCCAGGCAGCCAGGCCTTTGCGCTGTTACCCGAGATGGCTCAATCCCGGAATGCGCACTTTATTACCAAGACAGCCTGCGACAGTTTCTGGCGGACGTCCCTGGCCTCACTGCTGAGTGAGCTGGCTATTCATGAGTTTGTTATTTGTGGGTGTGCCACCGATTACTGCGTCGACACCACCATCAAGGTCGGCGCAGGACTGGGCTATCGCATCACCGTCGCCGCTGACGCCCATACCACCGCCGACCGGACCTGTGCCAGTGCGGAACAGTTAATTGGCCAGCATAATGAAGTCTGGGCGGGCTTAAGTCTTCCGGGTAACGTACCACGCGTGATCGATACCGATACCGTGCTGGCCGGGTGGCGTTAAGCGATCACGCTTTCATCCGTATCAGACCATCTGACTCTTTCTTCATCCTGAGTCGCATCAGCCCGGCCAGTTATGGCCGATTTTGGAGGCGCTATGTTTGAGTCGTTTGCCTGGATCAATGAGCCTGCAACGTGGCAGTGCCAGAACGGTACGCTACAGGTCACCACCGATGATAAGACCGATTTCTGGCACAAGACCTGGTACGGGTTTGAGCGCTTTTCCGGCCATGTCTTTGCCACGGAGGTGGACGGCGACATGACTTTTCAGCTCAAAATCTGCGCAGACTTTACCACGCTGTACGATCAGGCCGGACTGATGCTGATACGCGACGCACAGCACTGGCTAAAAGCAGGAATTGAATATAACGATGGTGCGCCCGCCATTGGCAGCGTGCTGACGCTCGGCCATTCCGACTGGGCAACGGGGATATTTCCTGGCGATCCGCGAGCGTTCTGGCTCCGGCTGACGCGTAAAGGTGACAGCCTGAGACTGCAGTATTCGGCAGACGGACAAACGTGGCCTTTATTACGTCTGAGCTATTTTCCACCCGGTCCGCTCAGGATAGGTGCTATGTGTTGCACGCCGGAGCGTGCCGGCCTGGCGGTCACCTTCCGCGACATGCTTCTGACGCCGCCGCTGGATAAAGCACTGCATGATTTAAGTTAACGGCGGGCGCGTCGTCCAGAGATGTGATGACATGTTTTTTGTCGCCCGTGCCCGATCTTGCCCGGGCTTTCAGGATACAGGCCATCTATTTCGGCCAGGTCATGCCGGGTCATCGCGCCTCCAGTCCCGGCGCTGGATAAACCACGCCACGATGTGCGTGAAAGGCGGGAAGTGGTGCAGAGTTAAACCAGACATCCCCAACAAAACAAAAAAGCCCCGGTAATGGGGCTTTCTGCAACAGAGACTGACAGACGGCTTAGAACGGAATGTCGTCGTCAAAATCCATCGGCGGTTCGTTATTGTTGCTGGCCGGAGCGCTGGGCTGCTGCTGCGGACGAGACTGTGCGCCGCCGCTGAACTGGTTGTTATTGCCCTGCTGCGGTTGCTGAGGCTGGCCCCAACCGTTGTTGTTGCCCTGACCGCCGCCTGCTGGCGCGTTACCGCCCTGCTGACGTCCACCCAGCATCTGCATGGTGCCGCCCACGTTGACAACCACCTCCGTGGTGTAACGTTCCTGACCGCCCTGATCCTGCCATTTACGGGTGCGCAGCTGGCCTTCAATATACACCTGAGAACCTTTACGCAGGTATTCGCCCGCCACTTCCGCCAGTTTGCCAAACAGCACGACACGGTGCCATTCGGTGATCTCTTTGTTTTCACCGGTCTGCTTGTCGCGCCAGCTCTCAGAGGTAGCCAGCGTAATGTTGGCGACAGCGCCACCATTTGGCATGTAACGTACTTCCGGATCCTGACCCAGATTCCCGACAAGAATCACTTTGTTAACGCCACGACTGGCCATGTTGCTGTCTCCCGATGAATGATTACGTCAACTCTAAACGATCAATTCTAACACGTCCCGCGCCTGGTTTCCCAGTTTCGAGCGGTGTTCCATTTTTAATCATCTGCCGGAAAAAAGCAAAAAACTACTGGATATTTATTCAGTCTATTTTTTGTGCCATAATGATGCGTTTATTCTGGCCGTGTCACAGGGCGCGGTGAGTGCAGCTAATCCGGGAAAGGTGAATGGATAAGATCGAAGTTCGTGGTGCCCGCACCCATAATTTGAAAAACATCAACCTGACCATCCCTCGCGACAAACTCATTGTGGTTACTGGCCTTTCCGGGTCCGGTAAATCCTCTTTGGCGTTTGATACGCTGTATGCGGAAGGTCAACGCCGCTATGTGGAGTCGCTCTCTGCCTATGCGCGCCAGTTTCTGTCTTTAATGGAGAAGCCGGACGTCGATCATATTGAGGGTTTGTCGCCGGCCATCTCCATTGAGCAAAAGTCGACCTCGCATAACCCGCGATCGACGGTAGGCACGATTACGGAGATTCACGATTATCTGCGCCTGCTGTTTGCCCGCGTGGGTGAACCGCGCTGCCCGGATCATGATGTCCCGCTGGCTGCTCAGACAGTGAGCCAGATGGTCGATCAGGTGCTTGAACAGCCCGAAGGTCGCCGTCTGATGCTGCTGGCACCGGTCGTGAAAGATCGCAAAGGTGAACATACCAAAACGCTGGAAAACCTGGCGACGCAGGGCTACATCCGCGCCCGGATCGACGGCGAAGTGTGCGATCTTTCCGATCCTCCTAAGCTGGAACTGCAGAAAAAACACACCATTGAAGTGGTTATCGATCGCTTTAAAGTCCGCGATGATCTGGCGACACGCCTGGCGGAATCCTTTGAAACGGCGCTGGAACTCTCTGGCGGTATCGCGATTGTGGCCGATATGGACGACAGCGCGGCAGAAGAGTTGCTCTTCTCCGCGAACTTTGCCTGTCCGGTTTGCGGATACAGCATGAGTGAGCTGGAACCGCGCCTGTTTTCGTTTAACAACCCCGCCGGTGCCTGCCCGACCTGTGACGGTCTGGGTGTGCAGCAATATTTCGATCCCGATCGCGTAGTGCAAAATGCAGAGCTGTCGCTGGCAGGCGGCGCCATCCGTGGCTGGGACCGTCGTAACTTCTATTACTTCCAGATGCTGCGCTCACTCGCCGATCATCTCGACTTCGATATAGAAGCGCCGTTTAACAGCCTCAAGGACAGCGTGCAGAAAGTCATTCTGTACGGTTCCGGCAAAGAAACGATTGAATTTAAATATATTAATGACCGTGGCGACACGTCTGTGCGCCGCCATCCGTTCGAAGGCGTGCTGAACAATATGGAGCGCCGTTATAAAGAGACGGAATCCTCAGCGGTACGCGAAGAACTGGCGAAATTTATCAGCAATCGCGCCTGCGCCAGCTGTGAAGGCACGCGTCTGCGTCGTGAAGCGCGCCACGTCTATGTCGAAAACACCACGCTGCCGACCATTTCAGACATGAGCATCGGTCATGCCATGGCGTTTTTTGAAAATCTGAAACTCAGTGGTCAGCGGGCTAAAATCGCGGAAAAAGTGCTGAAAGAGATCGGCGATCGCCTGAGTTTTCTGGTCAATGTCGGCCTGAACTACCTGTCGATGTCGCGTTCTGCAGAAACATTGTCGGGCGGTGAAGCCCAGCGCATCCGTCTGGCAAGCCAGATTGGCGCCGGTCTGGTCGGCGTGATGTACGTACTGGATGAACCGTCAATCGGCCTGCACCAGCGCGATAACGAGCGCCTGCTGGGCACGCTGATTCACCTGCGCGATCTGGGTAATACCGTGATTGTGGTCGAGCACGATGAAGACGCGATTCGCGCCGCCGACCACGTGATCGATATCGGTCCTGGCGCGGGCGTGCACGGTGGCGCTATCGTCGCGGAAGGTACGGTTGAGCAGATTATGGCGGAAGAAGCTTCGCTGACCGGCCAGTTCCTCAGCGGCAAACGCGCAATCGCCGTGCCTGAAACGCGCGTGAAGGGCGATCCCTCGAAGGTCCTGAAAATTACGGGCGCGCGCGGTAACAACCTGAAGGACGTCACCTTAACGCTGCCTGTTGGCCTGTTTACCTGCATCACCGGCGTGTCCGGGTCAGGGAAGTCGACGCTGATCAACGATACGCTGTTCCCGATTGCCCAGCGCGCGCTGAACGGGGCCACCATTGCTGAGCCAGCACCGTATCGCGATGTCGCCGGTCTGGAGCACTTCGATAAAGTCATCGATATCGACCAGAGCCCCATCGGCCGCACGCCGCGCTCTAACCCGGCCACCTACACCGGTATTTTTACGCCGGTTCGTGAACTGTTTGCCGGCGTGCCTGAATCACGTTCACGTGGTTATAACCCAGGCCGTTTCAGCTTTAACGTGCGTGGCGGACGTTGTGAGGCCTGTCAGGGCGACGGCGTGCTGAAAGTGGAAATGCACTTCCTGCCGGATATTTATGTGCCGTGCGATCAGTGCAAAGGCAAACGCTATAACCGTGAAACGCTGGAGATTAAATACAAAGGCAAAAGCATTCACGAAGTGCTGGAAATGACGATTGAGGAAGCACGTGAGTTCTTTGATGCCGTTCCTGCCCTGGCGCGTAAGCTGCAAACGCTGATGGACGTTGGATTGTCCTATATCCGCCTGGGTCAGTCGGCCACCACCCTGTCCGGTGGTGAAGCGCAGCGCGTCAAGCTGGCGCGTGAGCTGTCGAAGCGCGGCACGGGACAGACGTTGTATATTCTGGATGAGCCCACCACCGGGTTACATTTTGCCGATATCCAGCAACTGCTCGAAGTGCTGCATCAACTGCGCGATCAGGGCAACACCATCGTGGTCATTGAGCACAACCTCGACGTCGTGAAAACGGCGGACTGGATTGTCGACCTGGGGCCGGAAGGCGGCAGTGGCGGCGGTGAAATTCTGGTGGCAGGCACGCCAGAAACCGTGTCCGAATGTGAAAAATCACATACGGCCCGCTTCCTTAAGCCCTTGTTGAAAAAATAAAATCGCAGGCCCGCATCACGCGGGCCTTCTTACAGGGATTGCACAATTTACCCTGAAAAATGCAGGATCAGGCAAGATTCAGACACATATAGGCATATACGCTTTTCCCTCCCCTGACTATCCTTAATTCGTTCCCCTTTGGTACGCCCCTGGCGTCACCTTCTTGCTGCGCGCGTTATGCTGCGGCGTTGATCGAAAAATCACGACACACTTTAACTGGAGACACCATGAACATTACCCATGCGTATGCTGCTCAGGATGCAAAGTCCAAACTGGCACCGTTTGATTTCAAACCGCGTGAGCTTCGTGCTCATGACGTACAGCTTGACGTGCTGTTTTGTGGCGTTTGTCATTCTGACTTGCATCAGGCGCGCAATGAGTGGAAAAACACCATTTTTCCTGTGGTTCCGGGACACGAGATTGTTGGCCGCGTGACCGCAGTCGGCCCCGAGACGCAGAAGTACAAAGTCGGCGACCTGGTCGGCGTTGGCTGTATGGTTGATTCCTGCCGCAGCTGCCCAAGTTGTCAGGAAGGTCTGGAGCAGTACTGTGAAAATGGCTTTGTCGGCACGTATAACGGTCAGGATCGCCAGACAGGGGCTATCACCTACGGTGGATACTCCACCTCTATGGTAGTGGATGAAAGCTTTGTGCTGCGCGTTCCAGAAAACCTGGAGCTGGCCGGTGTGGCACCGCTGCTGTGTGCCGGTATCACCACCTATTCACCGCTGCGTCACTGGAATGTCGGCCCGGGTAAAAAAGTCGGGATCGTGGGGCTGGGTGGACTGGGGCACATGGGCGTAAAAATTGCTCACGCGATGGGCGCGCATGTCGTGTTATTCACCACCTCACCGTCAAAAATCGAAGACGGAAAACGTCTGGGCGCAGACGAAGTGGTCATTTCGAAAGATGCCGACCAGATGGCGCAACATGCCAACAGTTTTGACTTCATTCTTAACACAGTGGCGGCGCAACACGACCTTAATCCGTTTATCACCTTGCTGAAGCGTGACGGCAATATGACTCTGGTCGGCGCGCCTGAACACGATCATCCCGCGCCACAGGTTTTCAATTTGATCTTTAAACGCCGCAGCATCGCTGGCTCGCTGATTGGCGGTATCGCTGAAACCCAGGAGATGCTGGATTTCTGTGGCAAACACGGCATCACGTCAGATATTGAGCTGATCGCCATGGATCAGATCAACGAGGCTTACGAACGTATGCTGAAGAGCGATGTAAAATATCGCTTTGTCATTGATATCGATACGCTGCGTAAAAACGCAGCGGCATAATCCTGTCCTGTGCCCTTTCCCACGCCGGGAAAGGGCCGTTACCGCCCGGTATCTGCCTGCTGAAAAGAGGCATCCACCAGATAGTAAATTTGCGAATCTTTCAGCGTGCCGTCTAAAAACAGCGTGTTCCAGTGTGATTTATTCAGATGTTCACTGGGAAACACATCGCTGTGCTCATCCCGCATCAGTTCTGCCAGCGCGGGCGAGGATTTGAGTGACACCGCCGGACGCCCTTTGACTTCATGCACCATGGCAAACAGCACGCCGTTGCTCTTGATCTGCGTAGCTTTCCAGTCGCTGTGAACGCTCTGCTCTGCGCCGGGTTTGCTCATGCAGTACGTCAGTAAGTCCGAATTATTCATACTCATTCCCCTTGTAAGGTCGCCACAATACGTCGGGCTCCGCCATGAATACGATGTTCCCCCAGCCAAATGCCCTGCCAGGTGCCCAGTACCAGCTGTCCACGCTGCACCGGTAGCATCAGTGAAACGCCCAGCGTGGACGACTTAATGTGGGCGGGCATGTCGTCACGGCCTTCGTAATCGTGTTGATAAGGAGCCGCTTCCGGGACATGGCGCATAAAGTGTTGTTCCATGTCGCTCCGCACTGTCGGATCGCAGTTTTCATTCAGCGTCAGTGAAGCCGACGTATGCTGCAACAGCAAATGGAGTAATCCGGTGTGGATATCACGGAGTGCGGGCAACTGTTGCACAATCTCTTCCGTTACGAGGTGAAAACCCCGCGATTTTGCGCTTAAGGTCAACGTTTGTTGATACCACATACTTTTTTCCTGAATCTGTGAGACACAGTTAAGTGTGCAGAATGTGGCGCAAAGGTAAACCCGATCCGTAAAAATAAAAAAGCCGCCAACAAGGTTGGCGGCCCGGGGAAGATTGTGTGCGGAATTACATTACTGCCGCAAAGGCTTCCGCGACCTGATGCACGTTTTTGCTGTTCAGACCTGCCACACACATACGGCCGCTGCCGACGAGGTAGATCCCAAACTCTTCACGCAGGCGGTCCACCTGCTGCGCACTCAGGCCGGTGTAGCTGAACATCCCGCGCTGCTTCAACAGGTAGTCGACGTTCTTACCGGGTAGCGCCGTACTCATCACCTGTACCAGCGCCTGGCGCATGTCGATAATGCGCAACCGCATGGCTTCGACCTCGGCCAGCCAGTTAGCTTTCAGCGTAGCGTCGTTTAACACGCGGGCCACAACCTGTGCGCCGAAGTTTGGCGGGCTGGAATAGTTACGGCGGACGGTCGCTTTGAGCTGACCTAATACGCGGCTGGCCTCTTCAGCGCTGTCACATACCACAGACAGGCCGCCGACGCGCTCGCCATACAGCGAGAAGATTTTTGAAAAGGAGTTGCTGACCAGCGCAGGCAGACCTGCCGCAGCAACCGCACGCATCGCGTACGCATCCTCTTCCATGCCAGCACCAAAGCCCTGATAAGCGATATCCAGGAACGGGATCAGCTCCTGTGCTTTCAGCACGGCAACGGTTTCGTCCCACTGCGCATTGGTCAGGTCGGCCCCGGTTGGGTTATGACAGCACGGATGCAGCAGCACGATGCTTTGCTTTGGCAGGGTTTTAAGCGTGCTCAGGAAGGCATCAAAACGTACGCCGTTGGTTTCCGGGTCATACCACGGATAGGTCTTCACCTCGAAACCGGCACCGTTAAAGATAGCGATATGGTTTTCCCAGGTCGGATCGCTGACCCAGACATTGGACTGCGGGAAATAACGCTTCAGGAAATCCGCACCGACTTTCAACGCACCTGAGCCGCCCAGGGTCTGAATCGAGGCGATCTGGCCCGCTTTTAATACGGGATGATCGGCCCCGAACAGCAGTGGCGCTATCGCGTTGCGGTAGGTATTTAATCCTTCCATAGGCAGATAGAGCGAAGCCTGCTGCGGTTCGGCACGTAACTGCTCTTCAGCATCAGCCACCGCCTGCAGCTGAGGGATGATGCCTTGCTCGTTGTAATAAAGCCCAATACTCAGGTTCACTTTATGCTCGCGCGGATCCTGTTTAAAGGCTTCCATTAGCGACAAAATCGGGTCGCCAGCATAGGCATCAACGTTCTGGAACACGGTGCAGATCTCCATGATTGTTCTTGAAATAAAAAAGGGCGATTAAACCCTGTACCGCCCGGGACGATGGTTCATTGCGATGATCATATTCAGTACCACCGCGCCCGCAATGGACGCAAGCAACATCGGCAGGCTGACGACAAACAGCGAGGCCAGCACCACGCAGGTATCGACCGCCATTTGCAGTTTACCGGCGCGAATGCCGAAACGGTCTTGCAGCCAGAGCGCCAGGATATTGATCCCGCCCAGGCTGGCTTTATGGCGAAACAACACTATAAACCCAATCCCCATGATGACGTTACCGAACAATGCCGCATAAAAAGGATTCAGTGTGGAAAAATGCATAAACAGGGGATGAAGATGGGTAAAAAGCGACACCAGCCCCACGGCACAAAAGGTTTTTAGCGTAAATTCCCAGCCCATTCGCTTCACAGCCAGCCAGTAGAACGGCAGGTTGATTACAAAGAAAACGCTGCCAAATGACAGGGGCGAAAGATAGCTGATGAGGAATGCCAGCCCAGCCGTGCTGCCGGTCAATGCGCCTGCCTGCTTCAGCATGAGCACACCAAACGAGACCATTAAAGTGCCGAGCAGGATAGCCAGCGCATCTTCAAGGCGAGAGTGAGGAATATCGGCGGGTTGTACAATGTTGTCCATAAAGCAGTCTCAGTGCGAATGATGCAGCACCAATGCAATAACTGCGCCAGCCTGTGCAGGCGCTCAGGCATAAGCGTCTTACCGGATTTTACTGCCCCGCCGGGGAGGTCGATTGTGCATTGCACGACTCAAATACGCATAAAAAACGCATCATTCCGCCACATCATGCACCACCTGCGCGCATTATGCTCTTTTTTGGCGCACAGCCTGCTGCTCGCCCATCATTAATCCGTTCTCTTTGAGTCTGCCCAGTACCACCGATGTTTTGACATGGGAAACGCTCTGGTGACCGGCTAACAGCTGGCTGATTACCGCGCTCAGTGAGGCCAAATCGGCCACGGCGACTTTCAGCAGGTAGTCGGCATCACCGGTGGTTTTATAGGCATCAATAATTGCGTCTTCCTGTTCCACCATGCGATGGAAGCTGTCGACATAGTCAGCAGTATGGTTAATGAGCCGCACTTCAATGAGTCCGACAATGCCCAGCCCCACCGCGTCCGGCGACAGCCGTGCGTGATAGCCAAGAATCAGGTTGGCCTGTTCAAGATTGATACGCCGACGTGAACATTGTGAAGCAGAAAGACCGACCAAATCGCTGAGTTCCTGATTGGTCAAACGGCCATTAGATTGGAGCAGAGTAAGGATTTTTAGATCGTAATCGTCTACGTGCGTCATGCTGTTTCCGTCGCGTGTCAGTGTCGCTTTGCTACAGATAACCCGATTCACTGCGACGTTGTCCAACACTATTTTGCACGGTCCTGCCTGCCATGCACAGATCGTGCATGGCAGGCCAGTGACGGATTATTCGTCGTCGTACTGCGGGCCTGCATAGTTATCAAAGCGTGACCACTGACCGTTAAATGTCAGGCGTACGGTACCGATCGGGCCGTTACGCTGCTTACCCAGAATGATCTCTGCGATCCCTTTCAGGTCGCTGTTTTCGTGATAAACCTCGTCACGATAAATAAACATGATCAGGTCAGCATCCTGCTCGATCGAACCCGATTCACGCAGATCCGAGTTTACGGGACGTTTATCGGCACGTTGCTCCAGGGAGCGGTTCAGCTGAGATAACGCCACCACGGGCACGTTAAGCTCTTTTGCCAGCGCTTTTAATGAACGGGAAATCTCGGCGATTTCCAGCGTACGGTTATCTGACAATGCGGGCACGCGCATCAACTGCAGGTAGTCGATCATGATCAGACTGAGGCCACCGTTTTCACGATAAATGCGACGCGCGCGGGAACGGACCTCGGTCGGCGTCAGGCCAGAAGAATCATCGATATACATATTCTTCTTTTCCAGCAAAATGCCCATCGTGCCGGAAATGCGCGCCCAGTCTTCATCGTCAAGTTGACCGGTACGAATACGGGTTTGGTCAACCCGCGACAAGGAGGCCAGCATACGCATCATGATCTGTTCGCTGGGCATCTCCAGACTGAAAATCAGTACCGGTTTGTCCTGCAGCATCGCCGCGTTTTCACACAGGTTCATGGCGAACGTGGTTTTACCCATTGAGGGACGTGCGGCCACGATAATTAAGTCTGAGCGTTGCAGCCCGGCCGTTTTCTTATTCAGATCCTGATAACCGGTATCGATGCCCGTGACGCCATCGTGCGGCGTCTGAAACAGCGACTCAATCCGTGAAACCGTCGCTTCCAGAATTTGTTCGATGTTTTTGGGGCCATCGTCTTTGTTAGCCCGCGCCTCAGCGATTTTAAATACGTTCGACTCGGCAAAATCCAGCAGGTCTTCACTGCTGCGCCCCTGGGGATCATAACCGGCATCGGCTATCTGATTCGCCACGGCGATCATTTCGCGCACGACCGCACGTTCACGCACAATATCCGCGTAAGCGCCGATGTTCGCCGCACTGGGCGTGTTTTTCGCCAGCTCAGCCAGGTAAGCAAATCCGCCGGCCATCTCCAGTTCGCCGCGCGTTTCCAGCGATTCTGACAGCGTAATCAGGTCGATAGGTTTGCTGTTTTCCAGTAGGCGCTGCATCTCTGAGAAAATAAGACGGTGCGAGCGATTGAAAAAATCATTTGCCACGATGCGTTCGGACACGTTGTCCCAGCGCTCGTTATCCAGCATTAACCCACCCAGCACCGACTGCTCCGCTTCCAGCGAATGCGGGGGCATTTTCACGCCTTCTAACTGGCGATCCTGCGTTTCGTTCGATTTGTTGGTGGGTTTATTTCCTGCCATAGTGAATGCATTACCGATCTTCTGTGGGGACGCGCAAGTATACCTCAGTTAAGGGGCGTGCCTCACCTTCATGATGAAACAATCACAGGAGTAAGCATGGCAAAGCGTATTCAGTTCAACGCACACGGCGGCCCGGATGTCCTGACCTGGATTGATTTTGAGCCTGCCGATCCCGCCGATAATGAAATCCAGGTCGAAAACCGCGCGATTGGCATTAACTATATTGATACTTACGTGCGCAGCGGGCTGTATCCGACAGGTCATTTTCCCTCTGGTCTGGGCACCGAGGCGGCGGGTGTGGTCACCCGCGTGGGATCGGCGGTCACGCGTTTCAAACCCGGCGATCGCGTCGTGTACTGCCAGGCCGCACTCGGGGCTTACAGCGAGCTGCATAACGTGGCGGAAGACCGTCTGATGCTGTTACCCGACGCCATCAGTTTCGAGCAGGCTGCCGCCAGTTTTTTGAAAGGCCTGACGACGCAGTACCTGTTACGACAGACCTATAAGGTCAAAGCCGACGAAATTTTTCTGTTTCATGCCGCGGCGGGTGGCGTGGGGTTGATTGCCTGCCAGTGGGCAAAAGCGCTCGGCGCCCATCTGATCGGCACCGTCGGCTCCGCCGAAAAGGCGACATTGGCCAAAAACGCGGGAGCCTGGGCCACCATTAATTATCAGCAAGAGGACATTGCACAACGGGTCAGTGAGCTGACCGGCGGCAAGAAGGTTGGCGTGGTGTACGACTCTGTGGGGAAAGCGACCTGGGAAGCCTCGCTGGACTGCCTGCGTCGTCAGGGACTGATGGTGAGCTTCGGGAATGCTTCAGGGCCGGTGACCAATGTTGATCTCAGCATTTTAAATAAGAAAGGCTCACTGTTTGTTACCCGTCCTTCCCTGTTCGGCTACATCACCAATCGTCAGGAGCTGGAAACGGCCAGTGCAGAATTGTTCTCTTTACTGGCAAGTGGCGCCATTAAGGTCGATGTGCCCGAGCAGCAAAAATTTGCACTGAAAGAGGCCAGCCGCGCTCACCAGTTGCTGGAGAGCCGCGCGACGCAGGGATCGAGCCTGCTGATTCCCTGATGTAAAAAGGGCTTCCCGCAGGAAGCCCTTCTTTTATTTTTCATTCGCACTGATGTAGGGGCAGAAGCGATGAATATGTTATGAATCAACGACAGCTATCCTGACAGAAAACATAAGTAAAAAGTATGATTGTTGTTAATATTCTGAGCACCAATTTTTCACTGTGTGATCACGCACACATTTATCCCCTGCCATTCCGCTCCAGCCTGCGGATCCTGCGCCTGTACAGGACGCGCTGGCGAGTGTCTTCGTCAGTGAAAAAGCGCCGATAGAGCCATACTGCGGCCACGGCCAGCAGTAGCCAGGGCAGCACCTTAACAATCAGCATCACCATGCCGCCGACAAACATCACGATCGTGGCCACGACCAGGGCAGCAATGACGCCGATTAAAGACACGCCAGTCAGCAACAGCATCAGGAAGAAACCGAATACAAAAATAATGTCCATTTGTTCACTCCTCACGATGAATACGTTACGTATTACAAGAACCATGCCAACAAGTAACCTGTTGATAGTGATGAGTTAAGTATGAAGTATGCAAAATCAACCTGGCGAGATTCACCAGATTATGGTGAAAAAAAACCAGCCGGCTGGCTGGTTTAACTGTATCAGGCTTCCTGAGGGATCTTATCGGCGACCAGTGCTAATGCAGCCTCCAGTACCCGCACATCGGCACCGGGCTTATGGGCATTCTCGCTAAGGTGACGACGCCACTGGCGCGCGCCAGGGATCCCCTGGAACAGCCCCAGCATATGGCGCGTCACATGGCCAAGGTACGTGCCTTTTGCCAGCTCGGCTTCAATATAAGGGTACATGGCGCGCACCACCGCCACCGGATCAGCGGCAGGCTGTTCCCGGCCAAACACTTCCCGATCGACATGCGCCAGGATGCCGGGGTTTTGATAGGCCTCGCGGCCCATCATGACACCATCCAGGTGCTGAAGATGTGTTTTAGCCTCTTCCAGCGTTTTCACGCCGCCGTTAATGGCAATCGTCAGTTGTGGAAAATCACGCTTTAACTGATAAACCCGGGGGTAATCAAGCGGTGGAATCTCGCGGTTTTCTTTCGGACTCAGACCCGAAAGCCATGCCTTGCGCGCATGAATGATAAAGGTGTCGCAGCCACCGCGCTCTGCCACAGTGCCGATAAAATCGGTCAGGAAGGCATAGCTGTCCTGTTCATCGATACCGATACGGGTTTTGACCGTGACCGGAATATCCACCACATCACGCATCGCTTTAATGCCGTCAGCGACCAGCCCGGCTTCCGCCATCAGGCAGGCACCAAAGCGGCCATTCTGAACACGATCTGACGGGCAACCCACATTGAGGTTAACTTCATCGTAACCGCGCTGTTCAGCCAGCGCCGCACACTGCGCCAGTGCAGCCGGATCGCTGCCGCCCAGTTGTAACGCGACCGGGTGCTCCTCTTCATTAAAGGCCAGATAATCGCCTTTACCGTGAATAATGGCTCCCGTGGTGACCATTTCGGTATACAGAAGCGTATCGCCGGTCAGCAGACGATGGAAATAGCGACAGTGACGATCCGTCCAGTCGAGCATGGGGGCAACAGAGAAGCGTTGGGAGGAAAAAGTGTCGGTCATGAAGCGCAGTCGATCCGGTGGTTAACAGTGATGATATTCTGCGCAAGGATAGCATAAGGGCGGGCGACAAGGTATCGCCCGCCCGTTAATGGCACGGAATCAGAAGTTAAATCCGAGTTGCGCCATGGCACCCCAGGTATTGTTTTGCCCCACCGAGCCTGCCAGATCCAGATGCACAGAATTGTTGAACGGTGACAGCCCAAAGCCTGCGGTCGCCACATTTTCGTCGTTGGAACGCATATCTGCGCGATAACCGGCACGTAACTGCAACCAGTCCAGTACGCGATATTCCGCGCCCACGCCTACATACTGGCTGTTTTCCTGAGATTTGAAACGGTGCGTTTCGGTCAGGTCAACATCGCCTGTCAGCGTTACCGGCCCTTTATCCCAGGCTAAACCCGCCGTCACTAATGGACGGATTTCATAGGTATCCTGATAGCCATTCACCTCTTTGGTTTGCAGGTCACGTGATACCAGGTTCTGTCCGGTCACGCCTAACGTCCAGTTTTCTGCGAATACCGTCGCCAGGCCGGCGTCAACGTTGAACCCGCTTTCGGTGCTGCGGTAGCGGCCATCCCGTAAATCGTTTTTATCGTAGTTATAAACGCTGGCGGAATAGTTATACAGCCAGGTCTTTTGCAGCTTAGGCGTCACACCAATCGACACCGGATGGCCGGCAATCGTGAACTCATGGGCAACGGCGATACCATAATCGGTATTTAGCGCAGCCAGCCCGTTCGCGCTGGAGCCCAGCAAGTTTTGTACATTAGGCAGACCAAATACACCGCCAGGAATACCGGCAAACGTTCCGTCAGCCACGCCTTGTAAAATAACGATATCGCCTTCTTTTACATTCGCGCGGACATGCGCCGTACCATAGGCTTTGGTGACAAAGGCAAAAGGCAGCGTTTCATTCGGAACGGTGACTGCAATCGCGACACCTGCTGTCGCGTTGGCTTTGTTACCGCGTAAATCTCTGAGCGTATTGGCCAGATCCCCTGACGCAGCCTGTATCTCAGGAATACGGCGCAGCAGCTCTAACGTCGAGGCATTATCAAACAGATCCTGATAGCGATTTACCGTGTCAGTAATGTTATCGATCTTATCGACCATTTTGTCTTTATCAGTAATTTGCGCGCCCGCACTGGGAAAAATGATGCTGACGTTGTCATCGGGCTTCGCTTTGGTCATTAACGCCGGGTTAGCTAAAACGGCAGACCCGTAGGTAGAGGACGCCACGCCCGTTCCCCCCATTGCATCGTTACGGGCATCGTACCAGGTTCCCGCGGCCAGCGCGGATGATGAAAAAACCAGAGCATTAAACACTGCAGGGAAAACCAGAACGGAACGTGGGACGGTTAATTTTGCCATTTGCTTATCATCACCTGAAAAATTGCCGTTAAAACATTAACGACCGAATAGTTTGTTAGCCCCATTGTGGAGGATGGCTAACGCTTTATTGCTGTGAATTCAGAGTAAATAGTGGCGCAATTCCATTGATTGATTATTTTTCGATCCGTTATGTCTGGTTACCGTCCAAAAAGCGTTAACAGAAGGAGGCCGGGACCAGCACTTTATTAAGAACTTTTAAACATTAGTTCTTAACTCAGTGAGATGTAAAGCAAAAGGAAAAAATATTTACAAACATTCTGACATATATTGGCATCGCAGACGGGCGCAAAGTCGTAAGGAACAGATAAGCACGGATAAAGGGAGGAGGTGCAGACAGGCAAGGTGCATCGTACGTATCATTAATGTGATAAGATAACATCACCTGTCAAACGGAGAAATTCCATGTCAACCATGACGCCAGAGCAAATCATGACCCAGGCTGAGAAACTGTGTTTACAGCGCGGTGTACGCCTGACGACCCAGCGCGCAGAGGTCCTGCGGTTGATGGCCGGACAGCCAGGATCGATCAGTGCTTATGACCTGCTTGATCAGTTGCGTGTCAGTGAGCCCCAGGCCAAGCCTCCTACCGTCTACCGTGCGCTGGATTTTCTTCTTGAGCAGGGTTTTATCCACCGCGTCGAGTCCAATAACAGCTATGTGATGTGTCACCATTTCGACGCACCCGCCCATACATCGGTGATGCTGGTCTGCGATCGCTGTGCAGTGGTCACGGAAAAGCAGGCGCAGGGCGCAGAAAAAATCATCGCATCGCTGGCGCAGGAGGCAAGCTTTGTCCTACGGCATAGCGTGATAGAGGCGCACGGGTTATGTGAAAACTGTGCGGAAGTTGAAGCCTGTGAACAGCATGAACATTGTGATCATGACCATCAGGCTGACGGGAAGAAACGCAGTAAACGAAGTTAATTGCACATCCTTGTGCGGTCTGGCCGGCATGAGCGTACCGGCCCGGGTAGGAGCATCCCTGAATAACGTGATTACCAGCGGTAATCCTTGTTGTGACCTTCCCAGTCCGTTACTTCTTTCTCCGCCTGATCTTTCGCGTAGCCGTAACGTTCCTGAATTTTGCCGACCAGCTGATCGCGTTTACCTTCAATGACTTGCATGTCATCATCGGTCAGCTTGCCCCATTTCTCTTTCATTTTTCCTTTGAACTGTTTCCAGTTTCCACTCGCTTCGTCTTTATTCATTGCAGACCTCCACGTCATCCTTCGATTTCGTTTTATTTTGCCATCAGGAAAAATTACGATATAAAGCGCTGTTTAATAGCGCCATTCAAAGATAATTGTAGTAGCTAATTTCAGTTTTGCCGGAAAAAATGAAAATTTTATGTATCCTGCGTCATATTTCAGGCAAGTTGCTCAGGCGCTAAACCAGGTGCCATTGCGCCAGTGCCTGCGCCAGACCAGCCAAAGTGACAGGCCGCGAAGCGCCAGAAAAACGGCTATCGCCAGCCATAAACCGTGATTACCGATAAAAGGCACGGTTAACAGCGTCAGGAAATAGCCCAGTGCGGCAATCGCCATACTGTTGCGCATTTCTCTTCCGCGCGTCGCACCAATAAACATGCCATCCAGCAGATAGCACCAGACGCCAACCAGCGGCATGACAACCTGCCACGGCAGAAAACGGTCAGCCGCCTGTTGAAGTGCGGGAATCGATGTCAGGAGAGCCACGATCTGATAGCCACAAACAGCATAGACCAGGGAGAAAAACAGCGCGACTGACAGGGCCTGACGGCAGGCAGCAATCCATACCAGTTGCAACCTGCTGCCGTCTTTTGCGCCGTGTGCCTCACCAGCAAAGGCTTCGACGGCGTAAGCAAAGCCATCCAGCGCATAGGCGGTAAACGTCATGAACATCAGCAGGATGGCATTTACCGCCACCACATCAGGTCCGATACGCGTTCCCAGCACGGTCAGAGAGGCAAAGCAAAGCTGTAACAGTAAGGTACGCAGCAGGATATCGCGATTCAGGCGAAGCAGGCGGTGGATATCGCCACGCCAGCTATGGACCAGACTGTGCAGCGTGATGCCGCGCAGCGCCAGCACGCGCCAGACCATAAGTGCCCCGACCAGCAACGTCGCATATTCCGCGATAGCCGTCGCGGCTGCAGCCCCGGCTACGCCCCAGTGCAGCCCCAGCACCAGCCAGAGGTCCAGCAGAATATTGATAACGTTGCCCACCACCAGCAGGATGACCGGCGCTCTGGCATACTGTACGCCCAGCAGCCAGCCCAGAATCACCAGGTTAGCCAGCATGGCGGGCGCACTGAGCCAGCGAATATGGATAAACAGCGCAGCCTGCTTAAGCACGGCGGCCTCTCCGCCGATAAAGCGGGTTGCTAATGCCGTAACAGGATGACGCAGGGCAATAAACAGGCTGCCGGCCAGTAAGGCAATGATCAGGGGCTGTGCCAATGCGCGCGCCAGCGCCGTTTTATCGCCCGCGCCAAACGCCTGAGCCGTCAGGCCTGTCGTACTCATCCGCAGAAAAAGCAGCAGCATGAAGATGAAACTGGTAACGGTCGTCCCGACCGCAACGCCGCCCAGATAAACCGGGCTGTCGAGATGGCCAATAACGGCTGTATCGACTAAGCCGAGCAGAGGAACGGTGATATTTGACAGGATCATGGGCAGCGCCAGCCGCCACAGTTTTTTATCGGTAGCTGTCAGGAAGCGCATGTAACGTCCGTGCAATGCGCCGCTGGTGTTACAGATGAACCCACAGCGGCAAAACAGGGGCAGACTGGGTAACGTCAAGGTTGACGTAAAGAGCCAACCTTAAGAAGAGTTACAACCACTCACCGTTACGTACGATGCCAACCGCCAGACCTTCAACCGTCAGCGACTGCGCACGTGTATCGACAATGATAGGCTCAAAATCCGTATTTTCAGGTAACAGATGCACCACTGATCCCTGTTTTTTCCAGCGCTTCACAGTGACTTCGTCGTCAATGCGCGCTACCACCACCTGACCATTACGCACTTCCTGCGTTTTATGCACGGCCAGCAAATCACCATCCATGATGCCAATGTCTTTCATTGACATGCCGCTAACGCGCAGCAGGAAATCGGCAGAGGGCTTGAACATGTCTGGATCCACTTTGTAGTGGGTTTCGATATGTTCCTGGGCCAGCAACGGCTCACCCGCCGCAACGCGCCCAATGAGTGGCAGGCCATCTGAAGGTTCTTCTTCCATTAACAAACGGATACCGCGGGACGCACCAGAGACGATTTCAATCACGCCTTTACGCGACAGCGCTTTCAGATGCTCTTCTGCCGCGTTAGGTGAGCGGAAGCCCAGTTGCGCAGCAATTTCTGCACGCGTAGGCGGCATGCCCGTTTGATTAATGTGGTCGCGAATCAAGTCGTAGACCTGTTGCTGCCTGCTGGTTAATGCTTTCATCCCGCCCCCTGGTTGTTTATACAGTCGCTGTGAGTATATACAGGTATTGGTGAAATGGAAACCAAAAGTCAGGCCAAAATCAGTAATTTGACGGGAGATGGAATGCTTATCGCAAATGCGACCAAAGTAGCGTTCCCCAAACGAACAGGGCCAGTACTATTGCCAGCAAAACAGCGGCCGATCCCATATCTTTGGCACGGCCGGCAAGAGGGTGACGTTCCTGCCCTGTGCGGTCCACCACCGCTTCGATGGCGCTGTTCAGAACTTCAACAATCATCACCAGCATGACCGCGCCAATCATCAGGATGCGCGAAATAGTATCGACATCCAGCCAGCAGGCCAGGATAATTGCCGCCAGTGAAATTACGGCTTCCTGGCGGAAGGCAGCTTCATGCTGCCAGGCGGCGCGAAGACCTTGCCATGAGTAGCCAGCCGCTTTCACAATCCGGGTAATGCCGGTGACATTATTTGTCATGATAAAGGAACTCTTTTCAAAGGATTGACGTCAATACCGGGCAGCGCACAATTGTCGCTGTCACAGATTTTTGCTGCGCGTTCTGATATGCTTGCGCCGCTTTGCTAACAAGAGGCTTCATGTTGTCTATGTCAGGTTGGCGTAAAATTTTCTATAAATTGCTGAACTTACCCCTTTCATTTCTGGTAAAGAGTAAGGCCATTCCGGCTGATCCCGTGTCCGAACATGGGCTGGATCCTACCCGGCCTATTATGTATGTCCTGCCTTATGATTCAAAGGCCGATCTCCTGACTTTACGCGCGCAGTGCATCCGGCACGATCTGCCTGATCCGCTTATTCCGCTGGAGATAGACGGCGCCCTGTTGCCGCGTCATGTCTTTATTAATGACGGTCCGCGTGTGTTCCCCTATTTTGTGCCCAGCCTTGAATCGGTCAAAATCTTCCACGAATATCTTGATCTGCACCGCAGCAACCCTGAACTTGATGTTCAGATGTTACCGGTTTCAGTCATGTTTGGCCGTGCGCCGGGTCGGGAAGTCCAGGGCGACGATCATCCGCCTCATTTGCGGCTCCTTAACGGCATTCAAAAATTCTTTGCCGTTCTCTGGCATGGCCGCGACAGTTTTGTGCGTTTTTCGCCCACGGTCTCCCTGCGTCGTATGGCGACCGAACACGGTACCGACAAGTCGATTGCGCAGAAGCTGGCTCGCGTAGCGCGCATCCATTTTGCCCGTCAGCGCCTGGCTGCGGTGGGACCGCGCCTGCCGGCTCGCCAGGATTTATTCAATCGCCTGTTGCAGTCGAAGGCGATTGAAAAAGCTGTGGAAGACGAGGCGCGTAGCAAGAAAATCTCCCATGAGAAAGCGCAGCAAAACGCCATTGAAATGATGGAAGAAATTGCGGCCAACTTTTCCTACGAAGCGATTCGTATCACCGACCGCGTGATGGGTTGGCTCTGGAGCCGACTCTATCAGGGGATCAACGTTAACGGCGGTGAGCGGGTACGTCAGCTGGCGCAGGACGGCCATGAAATTGTTTATGTGCCTTGCCACCGCAGCCATATGGACTACCTGCTACTGTCTTATGTGCTGTATCACCAGGGCCTGGTTCCGCCGCATATTGCCGCAGGGATTAACCTGAACTTCTGGCCTGCCGGGCCGATTTTCCGTCGTCTGGGTGCCTTCTTTATTCGTCGTACCTTTAAAGGCAACAAGCTCTATTCAACCGTGTTCCGTGAATACCTTGGCGAGCTCTTTACCCGCGGCTATTCCGTCGAGTATTTCGTGGAAGGTGGACGCTCACGTACCGGCCGACTGCTGGATCCGAAAACCGGCACCCTCTCTATGACGCTGCAGGCCATGCTGCGCGGCGGCACGCGACCTATTACGTTAGTGCCCATTTACATCGGTTATGAACATGTAATGGAAGTGGGTACTTACGCTAAAGAGCTACGCGGTGCGGCAAAAGAGAAAGAAGGCTTTATGCAGATGGTGCGCGGCCTGCGTAAGCTGCGCAACCTGGGCCAGGGTTATGTGAACTTTGGTGAGCCGTTGCCGCTGATCAACTATCTGAACAAGCGCGTACCGGAATGGCGTGAGTCTATCGATCCCATTGAAGCGCAACGTCCGGGCTGGTTAACGCCAACGGCCAATGATATCGCCGCCACCATCATGGTACGTATTAATGAAGCCGGTGCCGCGAACGCCATGAACCTGTGCGTAACGGCACTGCTCGCTTCCCGCCAGCGTTCGCTGACCCGTGAACAGCTGATTGAGCAGCTGGAGTGCTATACCCAGTTATTACGTAATGTGCCCTACTCGCCGGATGCCACTTTGCCTGACATGTCTGCGGAAGCGTTGCTGGATCACGCGCTGAGTATGAACAAGTTTGAGAGTGAGAAGGACAGTATCGGCGACATCATTATTCTGCCGCGCGAGCAGGCGGTGCTGATGACCTATTACCGGAATAACATCCACCATATGTTGGTGATGCCCTCTCTGATTGCGGCCATCATCCAGCAGCACCGTAACCTGAGCGAAGCCGAACTGCTGCGCCAGGTCAGCCTGATTTACCCCATGCTGAAGAGCGAGCTGTTCCTGCGCTGGGGCAACGACCAGCTGCCGCAGCTGCTGGCTGACTTATGCCAGGAGCTGGCGCGCCAGGGACTGATTACCGTTGAGGCAGGTCTGCTGTCGTTCAACACGGCGCGTTACCGTACGCTGCAGTTGCTGGCTGCCGGTGTACGTGAAACGCTGCAGCGTTACGCCATCACCTTCTCGATTCTCAGCGCCAAGCCCACCATCAACCGCGGCACGCTGGAAAAAGAGAGCCGCACGCTGGCCCAGCGCCTGAGCGTACTGCATGGCATCAATGCGCCTGAGTTTTTCGATAAAGCGGTGTTCTCTACACTGGTACTGACCCTGCGCGATGAAGGCTATATCAGCGACAGTGGCGATGCGGATGTGGCGCAGACGCTGGCGACCTGGCACATTCTGGCAGAACTGGTCACCAGCGATGTTCGTATGACCATCGAGAGCGCCGTTGCACACAGCTAACGTGCTGGCATGACAAAAAAAGGCGACCTGACTGGTCGCCTTTTTTATTGCTTACTGAACCTCACACTGTGCATCGCACTGGCGCTACGTTCGGTGCCTGCCCTACAACAGGTTTGAGAACGGCGGAGTATTCATTAACACGCCGAGAAACAGCACCAGCCCTACATAATTGTTATTCAGAAACGCCTGGAAACAGGCCTGACGCGCGCGCTTTGCGATCAGTTTTTGCTGATAAACAAATAAACCGCCCGCCAGTAACAGCGTCCAGTAAAACGCCCCATTCAGATGCAGCCGTGTCCCTACCAGCGCCATCAGCCCCAGCGTCGCCAGTTGCAGCAGGCCGATAATCAATTTGTCGTACTGGCCAAACAGAATGGCTGTGGACTTCACGCCAATCTTCAGGTCGTCCTCGCGATCCACCATGGCATATTGCGTATCGTAGGCCACCGTCCAGCAAATGTTGGCGAGAAATACCAGCCAGCAAACCAGAGGTAAGGACTCACTAACAGCAGCCCAGGCCATGGGAATTGCCCAGCCAAATGCGGCGCCAAGGACTACCTGCGGCAAATGCGTATAGCGCTTCATAAAAGGATAAACCCAGGCAAGCGCCAGCCCGACAACAGAAAGCATAATCGTCATCAGGTTCATGCTCAGTACCAGGCCAAACGCGATCAGCCCCAGTACCACAAACAGCATTTTAGCCTCTTTCGCCGTGACAGCACCGCTGGCCAGTGGCCGGAGCTTTGTGCGTTCCACATGGCCGTCGACTTTGCGGTCAGCATAATCGTTAATCACACAGCCAGCTGCACGCATGACAAATACGCCCGCGACAAACACGATCAGTACCGGTAACGGCGGCATCGCCCTGTTAGCCAGCCACAGCGCCCACAACGTCGGCCACAGCAGCAGCAGCGTGCCAATAGGTTTATCAATTCGCATGAGGCGGCTGTAAGCCTGCCATTTGGTCATTTGTTGTCTGTTTTGCACAGGTCAAATCCTTAACCCTGGTAACGGTAAACCGGCGACGCCGGTAAAAATAATTCGGTTAGTAGCAGGGGCTTCCCCGATAAACGCAGGCGCGACCGACGTCCCCACAGCGATTCAACGTTACCGGGCTCGATAAAATCGCGGGTCAGGGTTGAAGAGGAGAACAGGTAACGTCCCAGCGGTCGCGTTCCGAGCTGCTGCAACATCGCTTCGGGACCGTTCAGGGTGCTTTCAGGCACCAGCGTGCGTCCCGCCAGCCAGGGTTGTTCGTCGCCATACAGGATCACTTCACGCAGCCAGAAGCGCTGATCAGCGGGTAACAGCGCACCTTCGTCACCTAATTCGTCAGCGTGGATAAACCCTTCACGAACGGGCTCCACCCTGACCTTCTGGCAATGCTGTTCGAAGCGTCTGGTCATAGAGTCCTCCTCCATCAGCCAGTCACGAAGTGATGGCGACAGAGCAGCACCGTCCAGCGCCAGCCAGTTGAGTGAACGTAATAAACGGAGCGGGTCTTGCGTCATGACACTTTCCCCCAAAAATTTTCAGGCAGGTAGTTTAGCGCAGAGCGATTCACGGCACACCCGTCCGTCATGCAAACGCGAGGTTATTCGCGCTTAAGCCGGTTACTGTTTGCCAGCCACAGGGTGATAACCAGCAGCAGAATAGCAGCCGAGTAGCACAGCGTATCAAAGGGATTTTTGTGGTCGACGATAATCAGCCTGATGATAGCCGTGATGCCGATATAGACGAAATAGCGTAACGGGAAATGGTAACCCGACTGGAAGTACTTCACGATGAGGGCAATAAACTCAAAGTAAAGGAAGTAAATCACGATGCCTTCGATCAGAAGATAGGAGGAGGCCTGCTCGCCCGTGCTGAACAGGACGTTGGCTAAATGGACCGTCTCTTTGCCCAGGAAGACCATTAAAATGAACGCCAGAATCAGCAATCCTGCATTCAGCACCCATTGCATCAGGCGCGCTATCTTTTGTGCTATCGGGTTTTTATCACTCATTTCACGCCTCGAAAATAAAGGGATGTTTTCTGGCATTATCATGCTTTAGTGTGACGTAAATCACAATATAGCCGTCAGGCTTACTTAACAGCGTCTTTCAAATCACCAGACTGCGCGATGGAATGCCAGCCCCGGCACCCTGGGTTATACCGCCGGGACCGTACGAACCTGTCTTTTGATGAAAGCCAACCGGACAGACCGATCATATCGGCTGGCAGACCCACTCCATCGTGCCGTCCTGTCATACGGTTTTCACATCCGACATTTACATTGGCTCGGTTTTTCAACCCCGGCAGTCAGCTAGCGCCCGCTTCCATACCCGACTCAATGGATAAGCGTCCTGAGGTAACACGCTGCGTTGCTCTCCGCGCAGCCAACAGCGGCGTTCAGGCCCGGCCAGGCTTAATCTGTTCCGCATTAACGGTTACGGGATTACGTCAGGTTAGTGTGCACTTACTCAACTATTAAGATGCGGCCGGACGGCGTTGCGCTGGCGGCGTTAAAACAGCCCGACGTCAGAGACGCAGACAAACGCCCCCTGTGGCGTGAAGACGCCGCAGCAAGAGAGGACAACATGAAAACAATTCTGGTGATTCTGGACGGCCTGAGCCATCACGTTGCCCATCATGCGATGGGTTATCTGCACGCAGAATGTGCGCAAGGTAAAGGGCATTATTATCATCTCACCTGTGCACTGCCTTCTCTGTCGCGTCCGCTGTATGAATGCATTCTGACCGGTGTTGCGCCTGTGCAAAGTGGAATCATCCACAACGGGGTAAACCGCCTGAGTCACGAACAGAGCGTATTTCACTATGCGCGTAATGCGGGCCTGACCACTGCCGCAGCGGCTTATCACTGGATCAGTGAACTTTACAACCGCAGCCCTTTCGAGCCCGCGCGCGATCGTCATACCGAAGCGCCGGCCCTGCCTGTCCAGTTCGGGCACTTTTACGTTGACGACAGTTACCCCGATTCGCACCTGTTTGAAGATGCCGAGAGCCTGAGGTTGCGGCACAACCCGGACTTCCTCCTCATCCATCCGATGAATATCGATTATGCCGGTCATCAACATGGCCTGTCTTCGCCCCAGTATCGTAACCGGGCACGCATGGCGGATGGTTACCTGTCGCAATGGATGCCTGGCTGGCTGGCAGAAGGCTATCAGGTGATGGTGACCGCCGACCATGGCATGAACGACGACCGCTCACATGGTGGCATGCTGCCGGAGGAAACGACCGTTCCCCTGTTTGTCTTTGGTGACGGATTCTCGCTAAAGCCTGGGCTGGAACTGCAACAAACCGATCTCTGCGGCACGCTGTGTACACTGCTCGGCGTTCCTCATGACAAGCCGGTGCATCACGATCTGCTGGCACAGGTTTCGTTCTGACCCTCTTCCCGTTTCTGGCGGCAGAAATACAGTAAACTGCCGCCCCGGGTCTGGCGGGTTGGGCGAACGGCACAACCCGTACTTCTGTTGCCGTTATTCCGCTGATCACCTGCCGTACTGACTTTGTCGCCACGCCCTTCACTGACCACAGAAAAAAGCGCACCGGCCGCGCGCGGCGGGAAAGGTCCGCCTGAGGCCAGCCGGATTTGTCGTGAGGTATCCGCAGAGTGGTCTACATTTAAAGGGGCCGACGCTGCGCAGGTCATTTAAAACACTGGAAAAAAGTTCGCAACGTCCGGCAGCCATGTTCGCAGATTGCGCTCTCCATCAGGCTGGCAATCTGTCATGCCGTAAGCCTGATGGTTGAGGAGCAACGTTACGTGTTAACCCTGCTTAACTTACTGTCTGCCGTTGCGCTTCTGGTCTGGGGCACGCACATTACGCGCTCCGGCATTATGCGTGTTTACGGGGCCGATTTGCGCCGGGTGCTCAGTCGCAGCGTGGAAAAGAAGCCGATGGCGTTTCTTGCCGGTATCGGCGTAACGATGCTGGTGCAAAGCAGTAATGCCACCACGCTGCTGGTTACCTCGTTTGTGGCTCAAAATCTTGTCAGCCTGACACCCGCTCTGGTAGTGATACTGGGCGCTGACGTCGGTACGGCCATTATGGCGCGCGTCCTGACATTCGATCTCTCCTGGCTTTCCCCGCTGTTTATCTTTTTTGGCGTGGTTTTCTTCCTGAGTCGCAAACAAAGCCGGGCAGGTCAGCTTGGCCGGACCAGCATAGGTCTGGGGTTAATTCTGCTGGCGCTACAGCTGATTGTTGAAGCCGCCCGACCGATTACCCAGGCGGCTGGCGTGCAGGTTCTGTTTTCCAGTTTAACCGGTGACGTCATGCTGGACGCTCTGCTCGGAGCGGTCTTTGCCATTATCAGCTACTCCAGTCTCGCCGCCGTGCTGATTACCGCCACACTGACCGCCACAGGCGTGATCGCCTTCAAAGTGGCCCTGTGCCTGGTAATCGGCGCGAACCTGGGCAGCGGCTTACTGGCGGTTATTAACGGCAGCGGATCCAATGCGGCCGGGAAACGCGTTGCAATGGGCAGCTTTCTGTTTAAGCTGACGGGCTGTGTAATAATTCTGCCCTTTGTTGAAACCGTAGCGGGCTGGCTGGATAAACTGCCCGTTAATGACGAAGAGCTGGTGATCTTCTTTCACGTTTTCTACAACCTGTTTCGCTGCATTATCATGGTGCCCTTTGCCGATGCGATGGCACGCCTGTGCCGTCGACTGATTGCGGACGATGCCGAAAGTGACGTCACGCTAAAACCCAGACACCTTGACAGCAGCGCGCTGGATACGCCCGCTCTGGCGCTGGTGAATGCTGCGCGCGAAGCGTTGCGTATGGGCGACGTGCTGGAGCAGATGCTGGATACGTTTCTGCAGGTGGTGCGCGGCGAGTCGCGGGCAGAACGCACGGTACGGCGGCTGGATGATGATGTGGATGTCCTGTATACCGCCATCAAACTCTATCTGGCGCGCATGCCGAAAGAGGATTTATCAGAGGAGGATTCCCGCCGCTGGGGGCAAATCATAGAAATGTCGCTGAATCTGGAGCAGGCCGGTGACATTATCGAGCGCATGAGCGGGGACGTCGCCGATAAATCTCTGGCTGCCCGGCGAACCTTTTCGCCCGAGGGCCTGAAAGAGCTGGAAGCCTTGCATGAGCAGCTTATCGCGAATCTACGGCTGAGCCTGTCGGTATTTTTATCTCACGATGTTACCAGCGCTAAGCGGCTACGCCGCGCCAAACACCGCTTTCGCCTGAAAATACGCCGCTATTCACACTCGCATGTTGATCGGTTACATCAGCAGAACATTCAGAGCATTGAAACCAGTTCGCTGCACCTGGGCTTGCTGGGCGATATGAAGCGTCTGAACTCGCTGTTTTGCGCGGTCGCTTACACGGTTCTGGAGCAGCCTGACGATGAGCGGGATTATGACTAAAGAAAGTGCGAAGGCCGTTTGGCCTTCGCACTGTGTCTCTCAGGGACGGGATGACGGCTTTTTATCTGTGGGCTTACCGGACCAGTAGCCCGCCAGCAGGGAACCGGAAAGGTTGTGCCAGACGGAAAACAACGCCCCCGGCAGTGCAGCCAGTGGCGAGAAATACAGTTTACCCAGCGTCGCCGCCAGCCCTGAATTCTGCATGCCCACTTCCAGCGCCAGCGTGCGGCAGGTAGATTCATCAAAGCCAAACAGCTTGCCGCCCCAGTAACCGCCGAGCAGACCAATAGCGTTATGTAACATGACGGCGGCGATCACCATCACGCCAACCGAGGCAATAAAGCTCTGGCTACCGGCGACCACAGCACTGATGATCAGCAGAATACACACCATTGAAAAAGCGGGAAGATAAGGCTCTACCCGACGAACCAGACCGTTAAACGTGTGGTGAATGATCAACCCTAACCCGATAGGGATCACGACGATCCTGATGATGCTCAGCAGCATACCGGCAACATCAACCTGAATATGCGTATCCACATAAAAACGGGTCAGCAGCGGCGTGGCAAACACACCAACCAGCGCGGACACCGAGGAGATGGTCACCGAGAGCGCCACATCGCCTTTTGCCAGATAAATCATTACGTTCGAGGCGGTTCCACTGGCAACGCTGCCCACCAGAATCATCCCGGCAGCCAGATCGGGCGGCATGTTAAACAGTTTTGCCAGCGCCCATGCCGCCAGGGGCATCACCAGATAGTGCAGGAATGTACCTGCAAGCACCGGCGCCGGACGGGTTAAGACGCGTTTGAAATCATTGATATTCAGCGTGACGCCCATACCGAACATAATCAGCATCAGCAGATACGCGACCCACGGGCCAATGCCCAGAAAGGTGGTGGGCGAGTAATAAGCCGCGACAGACAACAGGACGGCCCACAGGGGGAACAGACGGGTTAAGTTGGCAAGCATCAACAAACATCCTTTTAGCAAAATCAGCGACGTGCGTGGAATGATGTCCGGCGGCATCACAGTCGGTCAGTAAAAAGCCGGACAGGGTCCGGCTTTCTTTTGATGTCAGCGGCGCTTATTCAAACAAGTTGTGGTGCAGCGTACGCACCACACTTTCCGCATCGTCACCTGGCACCAGGAAGCAGAGGTTATAGCTGCTGGCTCCGTAGCAAATCATGCGCAGGTTAAAGGGCTCAAGTACGCCAAACACCTCTTTACCTACCCCACAGGCTTTCGACAGTTCATTGCCGATTATGGCCACCAGCGCCAGGTTTTCCTCTACTTCCACCCGACACAGGGATGAGAGCTCGGTTAACAACGCCTGGCTCAGCAGATGGTCGCCGGTTGAAGTCGAGCCGGTCGTATCCAGCGTCAACGCGACGCTGACTTCCGAGGTGGTAATCAGATCCACCGACACGTTGTGACGCACCAGGATATTGAACACTTCAGACAGGAAGCCCGGCGTATGCAACATATTCAGGCTGTGCAACGTGACCAGGGTTTGCTTGCGGCGCAACGCCAGCGCTCTGAACAGCGGCGGATTCGCCGTCTCATTGCACACGCGCGTACCGCCTGCTGCAGGATCTTTACTGGAGCCGACGAACACCGGAATGTCGCTACGGACAGCGGGCAGCAGCGTGGCAGGATGCAGAACTTTGGCACCAAAAGTGGCCATTTCAGCCGCTTCTTCAAAAGTGATTTCATCAATACGTTTAGCCGCCGGGACTACACGCGGATCGGTGGTGTAAATGCCCGGCACGTCTGTCCAGATATCCACGCGCGCAGCGTTTAATGCTTCACCCAGCAGGGCGGCCGTATAATCACTGCCGCCGCGGCCCAGCGTGGTGGTGCGTCCTTTTTCTTCGCTGCCGATAAAGCCCTGCGTGACCACCAGAGCGGCGGCAATGCGCGGCTGCAACTGCACACTGACCTGCTCGGCCAGTACGGCGACATCAGGCTCCGCACGGCCAAAGCGATCGTTCGTGCGCATGACTTTACGCACGTCAAACCATTCCGCATTGACCCCGCGCTCACGCAGGATCTCGACAAACAGCAGAGTCGACATGAGTTCGCCGTGGCTGACCAGTTCGTCGGTTAAGGCGCTGGAGGTGGCGAGAGCGGCGGCGTCAGACAGCATGCCGATATTGTCGATAATGCGGTCGATTTCATCGCGGATAACGTCTGGATTGTTCAGGCGATCGATGATGGCATATTGAATGCGGCGGATATCATCGAGCTGCGCCGCGCGTTGCGATGTCTCCTGACCTTCGGCAAGGGAGACCAGCAGATTGGTGATGCCTGCAGAGGCAGAAAGCACCACCAGCCGGGTATTGCTGTCCTGCAACACCACATCGGCGCTACGGTTCATGGCATCGAAATCGGCAACGCTGGTACCGCCAAATTTCGCTACATTCAGATTCAGAGACATTGTATGACCTCGTGTCAGGATACGTTGCCCTCACCCGTTAAGAGATGAGAAACAGTAATTCAGCCTAAGCACAAGGAAAGAGCAGAAACGGGTAAAATCGAATAGACGAGTCACCCAGAAGCGCTCCACCTTGCGAAACGTCCGACTGTGGACGTTTCTGGTGACAACCCAGGGGATTCAGCCCCTGTAGCCGACAGCCAACACACCGTGATGTTGACCACCTCGGCGTCGCTCCCCCTGATGTGTTATCTCTGGATACGGTTCCTCCAACACACTGCCTGGTCGACGCGCCTCTTCTGGCTTGCGCACAGGTGCGCAAGTAGCGCGCATAGATTTAGCGATTTCTGGCCCTGCTGTCAATGACCGTCACGGGACAATTTTTCATGCAGAGCGCACCGGATAACAAATTTTGCCTAATCTCTGCGACTACAGTGCTAAATGGCTTCAGCAACGTCGTCACATTCTGATGCGGCACAATGTTCGTGGGCTGCCGTTGCGCCATACTTTTCAGCCTTTCGCCCATGGAAACAGTCCGAATGATTGCCGCATCATCCACTGCGAAACGGGCTGTATTCGTGCGCTGACACCATCGCACTGACAAAGTTTTTCCTTTCAGTTGCAACTGTGGTCATACTGAAATGCTAACCGGGTACGATGCGACCCCGATGGAATGACGGTTCTTAATATCAACAAGAGTGTTGCCATGAAAAATATCAATCCGACCCAAACCGCAGCCTGGAAAGCGCTGCAAGAGCATTATGAACAGATGAAAACGGCGAAAATCGCCGACCTGTTTGCCCAGGATGCCGATCGTTTTGCTAAATTCTCAGCCACCTTTGACGACCAGATGCTGGTAGATTTCTCGAAAAACCGCATCACGCAGGAGACGCTCGATAAACTGCTGGCCCTGGCAAAAGAAACCGATTTAAGCGGCGCGATTGCGTCCATGTTCTCGGGCGAAAAAATTAACCGGACGGAGGATCGCGCCGTCCTGCACGTCGCCCTGCGCAACCGCAGCAATACGCCAATCAAGGTGGATGGCAAAGATGTGATGCCTGAAGTCAACGCGGTGCTGGCGAAAATGAAAAGCTTCTCCGAGCGCATTATTGGCGGTGACTGGAAAGGTTACACCGGCAAACCGATCACCGATGTGGTGAACATTGGTATCGGCGGTTCCGATCTGGGGCCGTTTATGGTGACTGAGGCACTGCGCCCGTACAAAAACCACCTGAACATGCATTTTGTGTCCAACGTTGACGGTACGCACATCGCCGAAACGCTGAAAGACCTCAGCCCCGAAACCACGCTGTTTCTGGTGGCGTCAAAAACCTTTACCACCCAGGAAACCATGACCAATGCGCACAGCGCACGCGACTGGTTCCTGAAAACGGCCGGCGATCAACAACACGTTGCGAAGCACTTTGCTGCGCTCTCCACCAATGCTAAAGCCGTGGGCGAATTTGGTATCGATACCGACAATATGTTCGAGTTCTGGGACTGGGTCGGCGGCCGCTATTCGCTGTGGTCGGCCATTGGCCTGTCCATTATTCTGTCGATTGGTTTTGAGAACTTTGAGCAGTTGCTGAGTGGCGCGCATGCCATGGATAAGCACTTCTCTACCACGCCAGCCGAAAAGAATATCCCCGTTCTGCTGGCGCTGATTGGTATCTGGTATAACAACTTCTTTGGCGCGGAAACCGAAGCTATCCTGCCTTACGATCAGTACATGCACCGTTTTGCAGCCTATTTCCAACAGGGAAATATGGAGTCGAACGGGAAGTACGTTGATCGCACAGGCCAGCCGGTGACCTATCAGACGGGCCCGATTATCTGGGGTGAACCCGGCACCAACGGCCAGCATGCGTTCTATCAGTTGATTCACCAGGGCACCAAACTGGTACCTTGCGATTTTATTGCACCTGCCATCAGCCACAATGCCCTGGCCGATCACCATCCTAAGCTGCTGTCGAATTTCTTTGCTCAGACCGAAGCGCTGGCATTTGGTAAGTCACGCGAAGTGGTGCAGAAAGAATTTACTGATGCGGGTAAATCGGCGGAATCTGTCGCGCACATCGTGCCGTTTAAAGTGTTTGAAGGGAACCGCCCGACCAACTCAATTCTGTTGCGCGAAATCACGCCATTCAGCCTGGGCGCGCTGATTGCGCTCTACGAGCATAAGATCTTCACCCAAGGGGCAATTCTGAATATCTTCACCTTTGACCAGTGGGGCGTGGAATTAGGCAAACAGCTGGCTAACCGTATTCTGCCGGAGCTGGAAGATGACAGTAATATTACCAGTCATGACAGTTCGACTAACGCCTTAATTAACTGCTACAAGAAATGGCGCTAATCGTATAGTGACAGAGGCGGCCTGCCGGCCGCCTTTTTTTTGTCATCACGATCGGGCACGCTGCTTTTTATCTGAAAAGCCTGCTGGCAGACTGGAAAATTCTTAAAATGCACTGCGGCAATTCTGAACCTCGCGCTGCGCAGAGCGCATCACCCTACTAAAAACCGGATCTAAAACGGTAAGCCAATGCTTCTTACCTCTTGTTTTATAAGGTGATTGTATTTTACGCTTATTCAGGTAATTCCGATTATTCTCATTCCGTACCAAAAGATACTAAATAAGTAGAAACCGCTTTGCTTTCCTCTTACTCACAGACAAATATCCGGCCTTTCACGGTAAATCCACCAATTTAAAATAAGTTAACGCTGAATCCGCTTAATTTGCCCCGTTTTTTTACGCGTCATTTACCAGGTTTTAAGACTACTCAACTCTGGTATTTTGTTGCCCTATACTGGACGCGCCCATAATGGGTCTGTCCTTCGGTTTGCGATAACCGTTTATTCTGTTTCGCGAATGTGTTGGATAGCAATCCTTCATTCAACCAATGTAGGTGTTGTTATGAAAAAACGCATGATTGCCGGTCTGGCATTACTCGTCGCCGTCTCTTCCAGCGCTTATGCGGCACCGGAAGAAGCTGGTGCCGCAGCAGGCGCACAGGCGGGGACAATCTCCGCAGGTACGACTACCGCTGTAGGTATCGGCGTGCTCGGCGCGTTAGTAGGACTCGGCGTTGCCGCTTCTGGCGGTGGTGACGGGGCAAATACGGGTACAACTACCACGACCACAACGGGCACCACACGTTGATGGGTACCCTGATTCTTTAGGCTGCAGCAAGGCCGCGAACGTGTGAGTCGTGATGCATTTACGCAGGTGAGTGTGTTGCGACGAGGATGCCAGCGTGTCGGCAGCTGAAAGAACAGAGGTATGGGAGCATTAATCATAACCACACATTCGTGTGGTTATTTTTACTTTGGCATCATTTATCAGGGACACATTGTGCGCCAACTTCCGCTGCTGCTCGTTTGCCTGCTGCTGCAGGCCTGTACACAAACGCAAAAAGGACTCGAACAGACGGTGATAATGGCCATCGAAGGGCCAAAAGATGTCACTGTCACGCCTCAGGAAATTGATGCGCTGCCCTACGCCAGCCTGTATGCACGCATTAATGACGGCCCACGCATTTTTGTCGTGCTGGGTTACAACGAAAACGGCCAGCAAAAATGGATTACGCGTGACCAGTCCATGCTGGTAACGGCCCACGGCAGGCTGATTAAAACGCTGGGCCTGCCCGACAACCTGATGAACGTCAGTAACCTGCAACAGGATCCGCTGGCGAAAGGCCTGTCGCTGACCAACGGCCAGCACTGGACGCGGATTGTGCAGTGGACCGGGCAGGGCAAATTCCAGAGCGCCACCGTCAGTTCCACTTTCGAGCGTGGCGATGATGAAGTTCTGACGATTGCCGGAAACCGCATCCCCTGCCGCGTCTGGCATGAGGCGTTACGTATCGACAGCCTTGGCCGTGAGTGGCAAAACACGTTCTGGATCGATAACAGCAGCGGTCAGGTCGTGCAATCCCGACAGATGCTTGCTGCCGATACCTTCCCTGTTGAAATCACCATTCTGAAACCGGCGAAATCATGAAAAAAATAACGCTATTGTTGGCAGGCGTGAGCCTGCTTACCAGTCTGGGTGCCCGTGCCGCAGGTCAGGTTACCGTCCATGCCCCGCAGGACACCGCCAGTGTGCAACTCAATCAGGTCGAAAATCTGGCGCAGTTGGTGACACAGCCCGCCTTAATGGCCCAAACCGACTGGCGACGGGCCGTGATTGCTGAGCAGGGAGCGACAGCCCAGGCCCGGCAGCAGTATCAGCAGGCCCTGGCCGCGCTGCGTACCTGGCGGGCCGACAGCAGTGGTGAACAAGCCGCCGCCATTGACGCGGTGATTCGGCAGTTCAGCAACATGAAGGTGACGGGCCGTCAGTTCGTCACGCTGGATCCTGATCGCATCCGGCTGCATTCAGCAGACAACCGCCGCCTGGACGGGCGTTATGATCTCTATCTCACTCAGCCCAGTCATCATGTGCTGCTGCTGGGCGCGATTGCCGGAGCCGGACGCGAAGCCTGGCAACCGGGCAAGTCCGTGCGGGAATACCTGCATGACCATCCACGGCTGGCCGGCGCAGAACGCAATTTCGCGGTTGTGATTGCGCCAGACGGAACGACGCAGAACGTCCCGATTGCTTACTGGAACCATCGCCATGTCGAACCTGAACCTGGCAGCATTATTTTTGTGGGCTTTTCCTCATGGAGCCTGCCAGGCGCCTTTGACGATCTGAATAGCCGCCTTGTTTCTGTTCTGACTCACCGGATACCAGACTGATGAAAAAACGTTATCTTCTCAGCCTGTTGGCTGTTTCAGTAGCAAGCGCCTGCCAGGCGCAGGCGGAAATGTATGAGGCGCCCGTCACGCCGTCGCAGTCTGATTTCGGCGGCGTAGGGCTGATGCAGGTACCGACTGCGCGAATGGCAAGAGAAGGCGAATTCAGCCTTAACTTCCGCGATAATGACCAGTATCGCTACTATTCCGCCTCATTACAGCTTTTCCCCTGGCTGGAAACGACTGTGCGCTACACCGATGTTCGGACACGACGTTACAGTGCGGTAGAGAGTTTCAGTGGTAATCAAAGCTATAAAGATAAAGCCTTCGATCTGAAACTGCGGTTGTGGCAGGAAGGATACTGGTTACCTGAAGTCTCGTTCGGTACGCGCGATCTTGGCGGTACCGGCTTATTTGACAGTGAATATCTGGTCGCCACCAAAGCCTGGGGGCCCTTTGACTTTACGCTGGGCTTTGGCTGGGGCTATCTGGGTAACAGCGGAACCGTTTCCAACCCCTTCTGCTCTTACAGCGACAGCTTCTGTCAGCGCCCGGGCGTGGGACAGGCTGGCTCGATTAACGGTTCTCAGATGTTTCACGGCCCTTCTGCCGTGTTCGGCGGTATTGAATACCAAACGCCGTGGCAGCCGCTGCGCCTGAAAGTGGAATATGAAGGCAATGATTATAAAGATGATTTTGCCGGACGCCTGCCGCAGCGCAGTAAAGTTAACGTCGGTGCGATCTACCGCGTAACTGACTGGGCGGATATCAATGCCAGCTATGAGCGCGGCAATACCTTTATGTTCGGCTTTACCATCCGGACTAACTTTAACGATATGCATCAGGATCATATCGACAGCCCTAAACCGGCCTATGATCCGCATCCGCAGCCGAAATTGCTGGAGACCACGGTGACAGGCAATCAGCTGTCTGCGCTGAAGTACGACGCAGGCCTGGCGGGCCCGAAAATCCAGACCAAAGGCAATACGCTGTATGTATCGGGCGAGCAGACCAAATATCGCGATACCCGCGAAGGGGTCGACCGCGCCAATCGTATCATCATGAACAACCTGCCGGACGGCATCGATACGATTAACGTCACAGAGTCGCGCTTCAATATGCCGCAGGTGACGACAGAAACGTCCGTTGCCAGCCTGCGTAATGATCTGACTGGCTACCCGTTAGGACATGAGCAGTCTCTGCAGCAGGTACGCAAAAATCCGGTCGATCCGGGTCAGACCGAGCAGGGGATGTTTATTCGCAAAGATCGCCTGGATTACGGTCTGTCTCCGGTACTCAATCAGTCTGTCGGCGGCCCGGAGAGCTTCTATCTGTATCAGGTCGGCGTCATGGGCAACGTCGATTACTGGCTGACCAATCATCTGCTGGTCAGTGGCAGCCTGTTTGCTAACGTGGCAAATAACTATAACAAATTCAACTACAACGGTGCCCCCGCCGATTCCACCCTGCCCCGCGTGCGTACGCATATTCGTGACTACGTTGAGAACAACGTTTACGTCAACGATCTGCAGGCTAACTACATGGATTATCTGGGCAATGGTTTCTACGGCCAGGTCTATGGCGGCTATCTGGAAACCATGTACGGTGGTGTCGGGGGCGAAGTGCTTTATCGTCCGGTGGACAGCAACTGGGCGGTGGGCGTAGACGCCAACTATGTGCGCCAGCGTGACTGGAACGACATGATGCGGTTTACGCATTACGAAGCCCCGACCGGCAACCTGACAGGTTACTGGCGGCCGTGGTTTGCGGAAGATGTGTTGGTTAAGGCCAGTATCGGCCAGTATCTGGCGAAGGATAAAGGCGTCACGCTGGATGTCTCTAAACGCTTCGACAGCGGCGTCATGGTCGGCGTCTATGCGACCAAAACCAATGTCTCCTCTCAGCAGTACGGCGAAGGCGACTTTACGAAAGGTTTCTACATTTCCATCCCAATGGATCTGTTTACCGTGACGCCAACGCGTGGCCGTGCGCAGATTAACTGGGTTCCGCTCACCCGCGATGGCGGTCAGATGCTGGGACGCAAGTACCAGCTGTATGACATGACCTCGGATCGCGATGCGCGGTTCAACTGATAAAGAGGGCAGCCTGCGGGCTGCCTTCTTTTTTGTCTGCGTCGTCCTCAGCTGAAAGGCCCGCGCGCCACGCCGCTCACCGACGTGTTTTTACAGCCGCATAATCTTCCATCCGATCGCGCTGGCTTTGCGCCACCGCAACATAGCGGCTGGCCAGGATGACTAAAATATCTGCCTCACCTTGACGCGCCTGACCACATCGCAAATTACCCCCACAGGTTTCATTCCAGCGTGTGCCTTCACATCCGGTCAGGCCCGGCGGATTGCGGAGACGGAGAGCAGGTCTGACCAGCGCACCAGCGTTTGCATTTACGGTGATTAAAACGAAAATGGTTTCCACTATGTGAAAGGAGAAACTCTATGGCTACGCCTGTTACCGCCAAACGCGGTAAAAAACCTCGCAGCACGTCGGCACCTCCCGCTCCGGCTGGCGGTCAGGTTCAGTCACTGACACGGGGGCTGACGTTGCTGGAGTTGATCGCCAGTTCACAGGGTAGCGTGGCACTTACCGAACTGGCACAACAGGCGGGTTTACCAAACTCGACCACCCATCGTCTGCTGACCACAATGCAGCAGCAGGGCTTTGTACGCCAGGTGGGCGATCTGGGTTTCTGGACAATCGGCGCGCATGCGTTTGTGGTTGGAAGCAGTTTTTTGCAGAGCCGCAACCTGCTCGCGCTGGTGCATCCGGTGTTACGTTCACTGATGGAGAGTTCGGGCGAAACGGTCAATCTGGCGGTGCTGGACCTGAGCGACTTCCAGGCGGTTATTATTGACCAGGTACAGTGCACGCAGCTCATGCGCATGTCCGCACCGATCGGCGGCAAGCTGCCCATGCATGCTTCCGGAGCGGGCAAAGCCTTTCTTGCCCATCTCAGCGACGACAAAGTGACCGCGCTGCTGCACCAGAAGGGCCTGCATTACTACACACCCAATACGCTGATGTCTCCGCAGAGCCTGAAAACTAACCTGGCACAAATACGTACCCGTGGATTTTCTTTCGATGACGAAGAGCATGCGCTCGGCTTGCGTTGCGTGGCGGCACCCATTTATGACGAACACGGCGAGCCTTTTGCCGCGCTGTCGATTTCGGGTCCAATTGCCCGCATGACTGACGATCGCATTACCGAACTGGGCGCGCTGGTCATTCGGGAAGCGCGCCAGGTTACCCAGGCTTACAGCGGTCGTTAAGGAACGGGCTTCGCACCGTGCGCGAGTCCGGAAATCGACGCGTAGATCACTGGCGCGATCCAGCGCGCCAGTGGCTGATGGCCTGTCATATCAGGCGCTTAGTAAACCTTTATAGACGGCATCACGCACCATCACAGGAAACTGCCCATTCACCCCCTCCGGTGTGGTATTGGTCATGGCGACCACGCACAGCGCGTTTTGACGATCCACGAACCAGGTGTGTCCATACGCTCCACTCCACGACAGCGTACCGGCTGACTGAGGCGACAGGGCAGCATCCGGATCCACCAGCAATGCCCAGCCCACACCAAATCCCCATCCCGGCCCCTGCGTAGCCCAGTTTGCCGTCACGTGTTCCTGCGTCATGTAGTCAAAACTTTCACGCGTGATTAGCGGCGCGCCTTCACGCCGGACGGTTTCCAGCACTTGCATAAAATCGAGGGCCGTTCCTGCCATACCGCCGCCGCCGCACGGCCAGGCATCGGGTTTGAGAATACGGCCGGGGCTAAAAATCGCGGCGCCTTCACCGAAAGGGATCTGCTGATTATCACGCATGACTGAAGGCACCGGGTTGTCGTCCGTGTAGACCGTGGTTAGTCGCGACGCGTCTCTGACACTAAACAGCGTGTCTGCCATCCCCAGTGGGCTCGTTATATGGTGATTCACCAGTTCTGGCAGGCTTTTACCGGTCGCCCGCACCATGATTTCACCGAGGACATCGATGCCCAGGGAATAACGCCAGCCGGTGCCGGGACGGAACTGTAACCGGGTGCCCGCAAGGCGCTGCAGATTCTCTTCCAGGGTGAGTCCGGGCTGATAGTCGATGCCGTCTGACACATTGCGTGAGTGATAAAGCGAATCCGCCGGGGCGGAATAACGATAGCGTAAACCTGACATATGGCTCAGCAAATGCCGCACCCGGATAGTGGCTGGCTCACCGTTCTCAAGGCAGGGACGGAAATCCGGAAGCCAGCGGGTGATATCGTCGTCCAGTGTGATATCCCCTTGCTCGATCAGGCGCATGGCGGTCAGGCTGACAATGGGTTTGGTGAGTGACGCAAGACGGTATATCGCATCCACAGACATGGCTTTATTTTGCTCTCTGTCCGCCCACCCCGCCGCCCGTTGATAAATCAGTTTTCCCGCCTGAGCCACCATCACTGTGGTACCCACAACACGCTGGCTATTAATCGCATGATCAATAACCGCATCCATTGCGGCTTCGAACTTTGCCGGGGCAGGAGAGAGTCCAGAGGTAAAATAAAACATAATGAAGTCCTTTTTTAATCAGAAGTAGTGAGAAAGATAAAACATCCAATCTCAGGCAATATTTAATCTTTAAAGAATGTATTCACTTAGATAATTTAATAATGAAAAATAAAAACCAAACCACAATGGTTAAACTAGATAACATCTCATCATTAAATAACACACGCCTTACATAATAACTCTCTCCCCTTTTCAACTGGTCAACCAATAGGGAATTTGAGTCTACCTTATCGGCATCCATAGTATTTGTGACCGACCTCTTTTTTTTAAAAGGGCAGAATGATTACCATGCTCTACGCCGAAAATACGCGTATTAACGCATCAGTACAAATAACATCGCACCTTTTAGAGAACACAGAGCGGGGCATTATTCTGGTCAACCAAAATTTACCACGCTAAATAACGGCGTTAAAAATTACTATTTATTTAACAAAAAATACTCACCTGCATTAAAGACTGACAACGCAAACACACACCCGCGTTGTTTATTCTTTAGAGCTTTATTTAAAAGTTCGCATTAATTTTTCACGCTTATACGACACCTGAATGCGTCTGAGCGCCACTCCGATTTTATTAAGGGAATATTATGACAACGTTAGCACAGCCCGTGCGCAGAAAAGTGGGGACAGGCACCGCCATTGGCTATGGCATTACTGATATTTTTGGCGGTGGGTCCATGGCTTTAATCGGTACATGGTTACTGTTTTTTTATACGACGTTCTGTGGGCTTTCAATGCTGGAAGCCAGCTCAATTTTTGCTATTGCCCGTATTATTGATGCCATTCTGAGTCCGGTGATGGGATATATCACCGATAAATTCGGCAGTACCCGGCTCGGTAAGCGCTTTGGTCGCCGTCGCTTCTTCCTGCTCATCAGCGCGCCAATGATGTTTGTTTACGCGCTGGTCTGGGTCAGCGACATGAACTACTGGTACTACCTTGGCACCTACCTGGCGGTAGAACTGCTGGTTGCCATGGTGCTGGTACCATGGGAAACCCTGGCGGCAGAGATGACCAATGATTTTGGTGAAAGAACACGGATGGCCGCCATCCGCCTGACATTTTCTCAGGTAGGAACCTTCCTGACCGCTTCGGTGCCGGGCATTGTGATTCAGTATTTTGGCCAGGATTCGGCGCTGACCTATACCTACACCGGTATTATGTTTTCCTGCCTGTTCTTTATTGTGGTGTTGATTACCTGGTATTGTACCTGGGAGTCAAAAGATATAAACCCGGAAGAGTTTGAACGGCGCAATACGGGTCCCAGCCTCGGATTATTGAGCCACCTGAAAAATATGTTTGTCGAGTTAATGACAACCTTCAAAATAAAAATATTCAGACAACATTTAATTATCTATATCTCTTCATTTACTGCACTGGATATTTTTATTGCTGTCTTCGTTTACTTTGTTGTCTACGGTTTAAATCTGGATGCGGCCAACGCGTCGGCCTATCTTTCCATTGCGACGTCCGTCTCCATTCCTTCCACGCTGCTTTTCATGTTTATGCTGGATAAACTGAATGTCAGGCCCGCCTACGCCATGCGTATTTCCTACCTGTGTATTTTAGGTGTGCTGGGTTATCTGATTTTAATGTTTATCGGCCATTCGGCAGTGTCGTCATGGTGGTTGACCACGCTCATTTTTGTCCTGCTGGGTTTTGGCCGTGCGGGGCTTTACTTTATCCCCTGGAATATTTACAGCTTTATTCCCGATGTGGATGAAATGGTCACGCGTCAGCGGCGCGAAGGCGTTTTTGCTGGCGTCATGACGTTGATGCGAAAAAGTACCGTGGCCGTCGCCATTATGGTGGTGGGTGCTGTACTGGAACACAATCATTTTGTTAAAGGCCAGTTAATTCAACCGGAAAGTGCGCTCAATGCGATTACCGGGCTCCTGGTCTTCGGCACCGGCGGTCTGTTACTGATCAGTTTATATATGACCTTCAAATTTAAACTGACACGCGAAACGCATCGGGTATTGGTGAATGAAATTGATCGCCTCAAGGCAGGCGGCGATAAAGCCGACTGCACACCCGAAACCAAAGAGGTCGTGAAAGCCCTGACGGGCTACGACTACGAGCAGGTCTGGCAACAGGATAAATGCACCCGGCCTTAATCTGGTCGGGTTGACGCGGGTCAGGAAAGGTAAAACGCAAGGCATGCGGATAACCGCCCGGCCCGACGTCATCCGGCTCTGTTCACATACGGTATGGATACGTGATGAAAATTGCCCTATTTTGCATTCTGCTTGTCAGCCTGTTTTTCCCGTCCTCTCCGCTTTATGCTGCCGCGATTAATGACGATGAGGACAGCCTGCGCATTCGTCTGAAAAACGATTTTCGGCGGGCCGACAAACCCAGCGCGGGTTCAGATCGTCATATTTACGCCTGGGTACAGGGTGGGCTGATTGATGTGAATACGCGCTATTACAATGACGTTATCGGCGTGAGCGCGGGAGCGTATTATGTGTACAAGCTGGGTGCAAACGCCGGCTGGAGCACCCGCTATTATCTGGACGGTCACGACAGCTTTGGTGTGGCCATTGGCGCGGTCAAACTTAAACCGGCAGAGAATCTTCGCCTGACGCTCGGGCGGTTTGGGACGGATTATGGTTACGGCAGCCTGCCCTGGCGCATCCCGTTGATCGCCGATAATTCGTCACGCACGATACAGACGATTTCTGAAGGTGCACTGGCCCACTTTGAGGCGACGGAGAATCTGGAATTCTGGTCAATGTGGCGTAAGCGCGCGTTCTATTATGTCGACTCTGCCACGGGCGTGCGTGATGAAGGCGTGATCAATAGCACAACAGGGAAATACCATCCCCATCGGAGCCGCGGCTATCTGGTGGGATCCTGGCACGATGCTTCTTCGCGGTATTCACTGGGTGCCTCTTATCAACAAGATGTATCGACTCAGGTGCAAAGCATCGTCGAAAAAACCTATGCCTTTGCTGACGATCGCGCACTCAAATGGGAGCTGATGGGTTTTTATGGTCAGGTTGAGGGGATGAGTAAGCCTCTCAGTTATCACCACGAGACGGCGTTGATTTCCGGGCGATTAACCTATTCGTTTGCGAATGCCCGGTTATTTGGTGCCGTGGGTAAGCTTACCCATGATATTGATGGTCGCATTATCTATACGGATATTGGCTATCCCGACTCGCTGAGTATTGATCGCAATAAAGAAGGCATGCTGTCTGTTCAGCTTGGCGGGCAATATTTCTTCACCCCGAACGTCGGCGTTATGCTGGGCCCGATTCTTACCCACGGTTATGAAGACAAACAACGCCACACCAGAATCAACGGAGTGGGCCTGATGGGCGCGATCCTGTACAACGTCGCAGAGGGCCCGTTTAAAGGCCTGAACATGTATATTTCCGCCGACAGAGCCAGGGAGAAGCGCCCCGGTAGCTCACTGGGTGACCGGCTCAATTACTGGGATGTGAAAGCCGGTATGCAATATGACTTCATGCTGAAGTAACAAATCATCAGATGAAGTAGTCTGTATGTTTCCAAAGTGGCATCTCTTGATGCCGCTTTTAATTATTCTCGCAATTTATTGTTAAATAAAGAATAAAACAGCGTGCCAACGCGTCAGCCTGCTTATCTTAACGTGCGCTGAACCCTGTTATCCCGATCGTGAGGTGGTAAAATTTTTGCCGCAACGGTATCTGACGGGAGCATCACTATGAGATCTGTCTCTCAGCAACGTCCTTATCAGCAAGTCGCCGCAAAAATCCGGCAGCGCATTGTGGAAACGCCCTATCGCCCGGGCGGGCGCCTGCCACCCGAGCGTGAAATGGCTGGCATGCTTAACGTCAGCCGCACCGTCGTTCGCGAGGCGCTCATTATGCTGGAAATCGAAGGGCTGATCGAAGTCAGACGGGGAGCCGGTATTTACGTCACAGCGCACAGCTCTTCATGCCGTATTAGTGAGGCAAATCCCTCCTTTCACAACGATGCCGGCCCGTTTGAGCAGCTTCAGGCGCGACAGTTGCTGGAAAGCAATATCGCGGAGTTTGCCGCCCTGCAGGCGACACGGGCGGACATCATCAAAATGCGTCAGGCTTTGCTGCTGGAAGAACGCGAGCTGACCTCGTGTTCGCTGGGAAACCCGGAAAAAGGTGATATGCACTTTCATCTGGCCATCGCTGAAGCCACGCATAACAGTATGCTGGTCGATGTATTTCGCCAGTCATGGCAGTGGCGCGAAAACAACCCTATGTGGATTCAGCTGCACAGTCATCTTGGCGATACCCAATACCGTAAAGCGTGGCTGGTCGATCACCGGCAAATTCTTGCCGCGCTGATCAAAAAAGATGCCCGCGCCGCTAAGCTGGCTATGTGGCAGCATCTGGAAAATGTGAAGCAGCGTTTACTGGAATTTTCCAACGTGGACGATCTCGACTTTGATGGTTATCTGTTTGACTCCTGGCCGCTGGCAAAGAGTGACGGCTGAAGCGGTTCCCGTTCCTGGTCGGGGTGCTCTGGGATTTTATGCCGCGGTGCAAGCCTGCTGCCATAGCGCACACAGAAGCGCTGGGCGGGCTGCCAGGCAATAACATCCTCAATATGCCCCTGCGCAATGCGCCGCTGCTGGGCGCGCCACCAGCCCGCGTCAAAAATTTCCGGATGCCGTTGCTGGAGCAGCGCACCGACTTTCGGCTCACTGCACAGGGCATAACGAAAGGTTTCAGGAAAAACATCATCTGGCCCAACGCTGTACCAGGGCTCGGCGCTTAACTCGTCCTCCTCGTAACGCGCCGCAGGCACGTCACGGAAATGGAGTTCCTGCATCGGGCGAATCTCATCGTAGTCATAAAACACCACGCGTCCATGACGGGTGATGCCAAAATTTTTAAACAGCATATCACCGGGAAAGATATTAGCGGCAGCCAGTTGTTTGATCGCGTTGCCATATTCTTCAATGGCCTGAGCACGTTGGCTGTCGCTGGCCTCAGCCAGAAAAAGGTTAAGCGGCTGCATACGACGTTCCAGCCACAGATGACTGATGATCAGGCGATCGCCTTCAATACGCATTTTTCCGGCAATCGTATTCTGGAATGCCACCAGCAGTGCCGGCGTAATGCGTGCGAGCGGCAGCGCAAACTGTTCAAAGGCCTGCGTGTCAGCCATGCGTCCCACACGGTCATGTTCTTTAACCTGCTGATAGCAGGCCCTTACCTGCTCTTCCGTGACCTCTTTTTGCGGAGCAAAGCGATCTTTGATGACTTTGAACACCCGATCAAAGCCCGGCAGCGTAAAGACCAGCATCACCATGCCAGGGATGCCTGGCGCAATCTCAAAGGCGGCATCCGTTTGCTCCAGCGCCTGCAGATATTCCCGGTAGCTTTCCGTTTTGCCATGTTTCTGGCAGCCGATGGCCATATAACGTTCTGCCAGCGTTTTACCCGGTAAGACAGGCTTCAGCCATGCGACCAGCGCGCCGGGTAATGGGGCATAAACCATGAAGTACGCGCGGGCAAAGCCGAACACGATGCTGGCCTCGTTCACATCCGTCAGGCAAGTATCGATCCACAATTCACCTTGCTCGCTGCGCTGAACCGGCAACAGGCATGGCAGGATAGCGTCGGGCAGATGCAGGCGAGCCACTATCCAGGCGGTTTTGTTGCGGTAAAACAGCTCACAACAGACGTCCAGCCAGCCCTGTGCCAGTTGCGCGGAAGAGAACGCCTCATGCAAATGGCGTACGATCCAGGCTTCATCGCGCGCCTGATCCTGCCAGGGCAGCGTCAAAGGCACATCGCGTAGCACCTCATGCAGCAGTGTTTGCCAGCCCCGATCGGGCCGATAGGTTCGCGCCAGTGGACGCGAAACCTGACGTTGTGGCGCAGGCGGTTGCGAGCTGAAGATAAATAACCGTTCCGGCTGTAATGCATGGTGACCATGCAGCCGGCAGTAAACGGAATTGAAAAAGCTTTCAGCAATTTCATAACGCGGATAACCGGGTAACAGGGTTTCATAGTGGTTTTTGATCTTCAGCCAAAAAGCATCGTCCCAGTGCGCCGCCCCGTTCAGTGCGCGCAGTTGATCGGCAACCAGCGCCACATGGTGGTCATAAAGATGAATTCGTGCCTTCATAGCCTGCTGTACGGCCAGCCACTCAGCCTGTTCAAAACGCTGCTGAGCACCCGCCGTAATATCAAGAAAACGGCCATACTGCGCATCGAAGCCCTGCAGAATGGTGTGCGCGATTAGGGATTCACGTGGCGGCATAATCCACTCCTGAAAAAGCCCGCCCACCGTTACCGGGCGGGAAAGACACAGACTTCACTCAAAACTGATGCTCTTCGGTCGATCCGTTCAGCGCCGTAACGGAGGACTGACCGCCCTGAATAATCGTGGTGACCTGATCGAAATAGCCGGTGCCCACTTCCTGCTGATGCGAGGAAAAACTGTACCCCCGCTCCCGGGCAGCGAACTCTGGTTGCTGGACTTTTTCAACATAGTGACGCATGCCTTCGCCCTGAGCATAAGCCTGTGCCAGGTCGAACATGTTGAACCACATGCTGTGAATACCGGCCAGGGTAATGAACTGGAAGCGATAGCCCATCTCACTGAGCGCCTGCTGAAAGGCCGCGATGGTGCTGTCGTCGAGGTTCTTTTTCCAGTTAAACGAAGGCGAACAGTTGTAAGCCAGCAGTTTACCGGGAAAGCGGGCATGGATGGCTTCGGCGAAGCGCTGCGCCATCGCCAGGTCGGGCGTCGACGTTTCACACCACAGCACGTCAGCATAATGCGCATAAGCCAGACCGCGGCTGATAGCCTGCTCAATGCCGGCATGAGTGCGGTAGAAGCCTTCCGCGGTACGATCGCCACGGATAAACGGACGGTCATAGTCATCGCAGTCAGAGGTGATCAGGTCAGCGGCATCGGCATCCGTTCGCGCCAGCAGAATGGTGGGAACACCCATCACATCGGCGGCCAGGCGTGCAGCAACCAGTTTCTGTACGGCCTCCTGGGTAGGCACAAGTACCTTGCCTCCCATGTGGCCGCATTTCTTCACGGCCGCAAGTTGATCTTCAAAGTGGACCGCTGCTGCCCCTGCGCTGATCATCGCCTTCATCAGCTCAAAGGCATTCAGCACGCCACCAAAGCCCGCTTCGGCATCCGCCACGATGGGCAGAAAATAGTCGATAAAGCGGCTGTCGCCCGGTTCAATGCCGTTGCCCCATTGAATCTGATCGGCACGTTGAAAGGTCTGATTAATCCGGGTGACAACCTCAGGTACCGAATTCACCGGATACAGCGACTGATCGGGATACATTTGCCCCGCCAGATTGGCATCGGCGGCTACCTGCCAGCCAGAGAGGTATATGGCTTCTATTCCGGCTTTGGCCTGCTGCAATGCCTGACCGCCGGTTAAAGCGCCGAGGCTATTGACGTAACCTTTGCGCGCGCTGCCATTAAGTAATGACCAGAGTTTACCGGCACCCCGCTCGGCCAGCGTACAGGCTGGCAGAACTGAACCGCGCAGCGAGATAACATCTTGTGCGCTGTAAGGGCGGGTAATTCCCTGCCAGCGTGCTTCCTGCCAGTCTTGTTCGAGTTGCTGAATCTGTTGTGTACGTGTCATGGCAACTACTCCTTATGTCAGGGAAGCAGGCGATAGCCCGGCAGAGTAAGAAAAGGAACCAGTTCGTTTTCGGTAGTGATTTGCGCCATTAATCGCGCTGCTTCCTCATAACGACCTGAACTGAACGTCTTATCACCCAGATTCATCTGCAGCGTGTGCAACTCATCGTTGAGCAACTGCTGAAACAGCGACGCCGTGACCTGCTGCCCATCGCGCAGGGTTTTCTTGTGATGGATCCATTGCCAGATAGAGGTACGGGCGATTTCGGCGGTGGCGGCATCTTCCATCAGGCCGTCAATAGGAACGCAGCCGTTGCCGCTAATCCAGGCTTCGAGGTATTGCAATGCCACACGGATATTGGCGCGCATACCTGCTTCCGTTCGATCGCCTTCGCAGGGCGCCAGAAGCTGTTCGGCCTGCACCGGAGCGTCTTCGTGGCGCAGAACATGAAGCTGATTGGGGTGATCGCCCAGCGCCTGGTTAAACACCGCCATTGCGGTATCGGCCAGACCTGGATGTGCGATCCAGGTGCCATCATGTCCGTTACTGGCTTCGCGCTGCTTGTCTTCCCTGACGCGCTGCAACACCCACTGATTACGTGCGCTGTCTTTACTTGGAATAAGCGCTGACATACCGCCCATAGCAAAGGCACCGCGGCGATGACACGTTTTAACCAGCAACCGCGAGTAAGCATCCAAAAAAGGCTGAGCCATGGTCACGGACTGACGATCAGGGAGAACCCGATCTTCATGTTCCCGTAATGTTTTGATGTAGCTGAAAATGTAATCCCAGCGCCCGCAGTTCAGGCCTACGATATGATCGCGCAGATTCCACAGAATCTCGTCCATCTGAAACACGGCGGGCAGCGTTTCAATTAAGACTGTGGCTTTAATTGTGCCTCGCGCCAGATCAAAACGATCCTCAGCGAAGCTAAAGATCTCTCGCCACCAGGCCGCTTCCTGCCAGCTTTCCGTTTTAGGCAGATAAAAATAGGGACCGCTACCTTTCGCCAGGAGATTCGTGACGTTATGAAAAAAGTAGAGTGCAAAATCAAACAGTCCGCCAGGAATGGCATTGCCCTGCCAGCTGACATGTTTCTCTGACAGATGCAGTCCGCGTACCCGACACATCAGGACTGCCGGATCGGCGCGAAGCTGGTAGATCTTGCCTGTCTCGCTGGTATGAGACAATGTGCCAGCCACGGCTTCACGCAGGGTTTGCTGCCCTTCCATCAGCTTTTCCCAGGTCGGTGCCAGGGAATCCTCAAAGTCAGCCATAAATACTTTCACGTTCGCATTCAGGGCATTAATTACCATTTTACGATCCGGCGGTCCGGTAATCTCCACGCGACGATCCCGTAAATCCGAGGGAATACCGCGAATCGTCCATTCTCGCTCTATGATGGAAGCCGTTTCCATTTCGAAATCAGGTAACGACCCGGCATCGTACTTTTCTTGTCGTGCCTGTCGCGCCGCTAATAACGTATCGCGTTGGGGGGCAAAACGGATAACCAGATCCTGTAAAAACGCGACGGCCTCTTCAGTAAGTAGCTGTTTTTCAAGATGATAAAAGGGCTTCTGGAAGTGTAATTCGTGGGTAATAACTGAGTCTGTCATGCTTGCTCTCTCCTGTTTACAGGCAGATCAACATGGTCGATCCACAAATAGGGTGATTAGTGAGCTACAGGATCAGAGCATATGTATTTTAAATTTAAAATCAAAAACTATTTCCATTTTAATTAAATATTATATTTATATCATTGAAATTTATGGTTTTATTTTTACTTTCCTTTAGGTAATGCCTTTCAAAGCTTTTTAAGGACGAAAAAAAACCGTGTTGCCAGCCAGCTAACACGGTTCAGTTGTAATGAAAGTGCGCTTATTCCAGCGTCGGATTCATATGGCGCAGATCAAACGGCGTAATTTGATAGACGTAATAGTTCAGCCAGTTTGAAAACAACAGGTTTCCATGGCTACGCCATGTGGCGCGTGGATGACGCTGCGGATCATCGTGGGGGAAGTAATTGTACGGCACGTCAGGGTTCAGCCCTGCGTCATAGTCGCGCTGAAACTCTCCCGCCAGTGTTAACGCATCATATTCCGGGTGACCCGTAACGAACACCAGCCTCTTGTCCTTGCTTGCCATCAGGTAGGCACCGGTTTGTTCCGATTCAGCAAATAATTCCAGATCGGTGTAATCGGTGATCAGCTGAGTGGGGAAATCCGCATAACGCGAATGCGGAGCGAGAAAATTATCATCGAATCCCCGCGTCAGTAAGGCATGGGGATGAAGAATCTGATGTTCAAATACGCCTGCAAGTTTCGTCTGTCGGGTTTGTTTAGGAATACCATACAAAATATTCAGTGCTGCCTGTACAGCCCAACAGACAAACAGGGTCGAGGTAACATGATCTTTCGCCCACGCCAGCACCTGCTGTATCTGGGGCCAGTAGGCGACATCGTTAAATTCAACCAGGCCCAGCGGCGCACCTGTAACGATTAAGCCATCATAGTTATCGTGCTGGATGTCCTCAAAGTTACGGTAGAAATTATTAAGGTGATCGCTGGGTGTGTTACGCGATTCACGGCTGTCGATACGCAGCAACTGGACATCAATCTGCAAAGGTGAGTTAGAGAGCAAGCGCAGGAACTGGTTTTCGGTCTCAATCTTTTTAGGCATCAGATTAAGTACCAGAACTTTAAGTGGGCGGATCTCCTGAACACTGGCGCGCGACGACGTCATCACGAAGACATTTTCGTTACGTAAAAAATTCACTGCCGGTAATTCATCGGGAACCCTGATTGGCATGACTTAATCACCTCTTGTAACCATATATACGTTTAGACATCCAGACAGCCAAAGATAACGGCTCTTTTGCTAAATGTCGAGTCTGCATATCGACAGGTGAAAAAGTTTCAAGGCACTGTTACAGCCCGCACTGGTGAGTCAGAGACAGGCTTTACCTTGTACGGGCTTTCTGGAACCAGACGGCGGCAAAAAACCATAACGCCGCAAAATACGCTGTGCCTCATCAGTATGGAGGAAGGCGGCAAGCGGTATGGCGGAGGGTGAAAGAGTGGCCCAGCCGTATTGCGCCCGTACGTTGTAAGCAGGAGGAATATTAAGCACCATCAGGAACTGATGATGCCTCAGGCGGGGCGCATAACTGGCATAGCCAATAAACAGTTCAGCGTAGCCTTCATCAATGAGCCACTGGGCTGCCAGTCTGCCAACAGGAACAGGCAGACTGTCCGGGCCACCAACCAGGGCGTTTGCTTTGTTCCGGATTCGGCTGCCCTGACCGGGATATCGCTGCTCAATGTTTTCGAATAACTGCCACGTGTAATCCCCTGAGGGATCGTACAGGGGCGTTGAGGTTGCCAGCCGTAAATCATCACGTTGCAGTAATGACAGCCAGTCGTCTTCTGCAGAGACATCCTCCCGCCTGGCAGTCAGACACAGCCTGTTATCGATGAAATGCCCGGTGTCCTCTGCCAGACCTTATCGCGACAGACTTGTGGGATGCTGCAGGTTGGCCGAAACAAACATGTCACCGACTTCACCCTGTTCGATGCGCTGACGCAGTAAACCAGCCGGGCCATAGTGTGTTTGTGTCGTTATGCCGTATTCCGCGCTGAACGCGGCAACCAGCACCGGCCACACATCGCGCAGACTACCGGCCGCCAGAATCTGGAGAGGTTTCATGATAGGCGGTCCGGTAAAAGCGGCGATACCAGCGGTCGGCCCGCTGCTGCATATCCACATCGCGAAATTTGTCAGGATAGAGTTTTTTCGCCATCCACAGTTCACCTAACCCTATGGCTTCTGGCATCGGATAGCCCCATGCCTTGGCATAGTCAGGCATCAACCAGACACGGTGATGTTTGACAGCATCAATGGTCTGCCAGAGCGGATCGTGCTGAATCGCCTGAACAACCTGCGGATAGCGGTTCTGCACAAAAATTACCTGCGGATTCCAGACCACCACCTGTTCCATGCTGACCTGCCTGAAACCCTGAATAGTCGATGCTGCCACGTTCAGTGCGCCAGCATGGGTCATCATCAGCCCCGTATATTTCCCGGCACCGTATGTCGTCAGACTGGGATTGGCCATATAAGCGCGTACACGCTGCTGTTCAGGGAGATCGTGGAGACGATCAGTCACCTCTTTACGCCCCGCAAAGGCTGCTGAGATGAGAGCTTTGGCCTGCTGCTGCCTGTTCACCACCTCACCTATCAGGGTGATGCCTTCCTTTATCCCGAGATCGTAGGCCTTATCTTCATTTTGCATACTGGGATTAATTTCGCCCTGCTGCCCGGCGTCATCGTGACGCAGTGAAATCGCCAGTACAGGAATGCCCAGTGCGGAGATCTGGTCAATCATCTCTTTCGGCGCATAGTTGGTGACGAATACCACCTGTGGATGCAGTGCAATTAGCTTTTCCAGATCAACATGGGTCAAATCACCCAGCATTGCTTTATGCGTCAGCTCAGGCACCAGCGTTGCGTAATTGTCCCCTAACTGCTGTTTCCAGTTAGCCAGTATCCCTACAATTTTATCTGTCGCATTTAACTGCACCAGAAGATTCAGCGTCTGGTGCTGAAGCACAACCACGCGATCAACCCGATCCGGGATTGTAACGTTACGACCAAGCTGATCGGTCACGATGCGGCTGGCGTAGCTGTTCCATGCGGTAAAGATAAGTAAGCCTGTAAAGACGAGGTGATTCGGTCTGATTTTCAATGAAGGTCCCCTGTAGCGTAATGTATTTGATTATATAGCGATGCACCGCGACAAGGTAAACAGTGGATGCGCCTGTCGTTGTCGCGGGTTTGCGTGGCAGGGATGACTGTCGGTGTCGTGGCATTTTCGATGCAGGGCGCGCCTGACAGACAGCGCCAGCCCATTGGTTCGGTTTGCTGACCTTGAAATGCGCGTATGGCCTGACATCGCTCTGCATGCTGATATCCACTTAAGAGGGCATGTTTTTAGCTGAGACAAACTACAAAAGATGAGAATAAATCGGCAGGATTAGTGCGTACTCAGCAAATACGCTTTATCCTGGTGCATTTAACCTGTTTACTTATGATTAGGGCCTGAAAATGTCAGTTCAAAATAACGTCCCCATTGTTGAAATATGTTATTTCCGTATTAAATCCCTACACAGTTAACCTGATGATATTCACTTTTACACACTGCAATTAATCTTATCAGCTTGATATTAATTAGAGCACACGACGTTAATTTTAGATCGCGTTCCTTTTGCTAATTTGATTTTAACGGAGCCAGACAGACTCCTTCATCAACCGGAATCAAGGGGTAATGTTATGAAAATCAATAAAGTATCATCAGCCGCTGCGGCTGTAGCATTGACACTGATGTCTTTTGGTTGTTTCGCCGCAGAAACGGTCTCTGCCACCTCGTTAACGCTGGATGGCGCGGTTTCTAAAATCGCCAGACAGGCTAAACAGCAGGGCGAGCATTTTAAAGTGATTAGTGCTGACACGAATAACTACGCACACGTCACCGCTGAATTATATAAATAATGTCAGTAAGTGAAATAAAAAGCCGGTTTTAAAAGGCCTCCCGGCGCTTTAATTACCGGCTTTTCAAACTTTTTTATTCATATCTTACCGTGCCGACGTATATTTCCCTGCATTAACACGTAATTAAATCACCAGTATTTAGCCCCTGTACGTCCCATCTTTTCTTCCAGTAAAACGAATGCGCCCAAAGTCACGTTAAGCACAGACATAACCGTTTCTTGGATCACGGCAGGGGTGACGCGTTCGTTTGATTTACTGGTTTTGATATTGAAAGAGATCGGATGTCATAACGTCGGGATGATGGCAGGCTTACCCTGTTTCACGACATTATTTATATTCAGGAAAGGAGGCGGAAATACGTCATAAGCCATCGTTTCATCGCGTTGCTATAAACGGGATGAGAATGGGCTGACAGTCGACGGAGGGTTCCGGCATAACGGTTCCGCGCGCGCGGTCAGGCAGCAACAGAGATCTGACCAGAAGCCCGCAGAGGTCCGGCAGCCCCCGCCCTCCCCGGACGACGGACGTAAAAAAGCCCCGTACTTCCGTACGGGGCTTCTTCACCTGATTGATGCCTGGCAGTTCCCTACTCTCGCATGGGGAGACCCCACACTACCATCGGCGCTACGGCGTTTCACTTCTGAGTTCGGCATGGGGTCAGGTGGGACCACCGCGCTACAGCCGCCAGGCAGATTCTGTCTGCCGCGCCGCCCCCTCGGGCCGCACGGCGTTATCCGGTAAACAAGGCTGAAAATTCTTCTGTCTCTCAACCCAAAACGCCTCTGGCGTTGTAAGGTTAAGCCTCACGGGTCATTAGTACCGGTAAGCTCAACGCATCGCTGCGCTTACACACCCGGCCTATCAACGTCGTCGTCTTCAACGTCCCTTCAGGAGGCTCGGAGCCTCAGGGAGAACTCATCTCGGGGCAAGTTTCGTGCTTAGATGCTTTCAGCACTTATCTTTTCCGCACTTAGCTACCGGGCAGTGCCACTGGCGTGACAACCCGGACACCAGCGGTGCGTTCACTCCGGTCCTCTCGTACTAGGAGCAACCCCCCTCAATTCTCCAGCGCCCACGGCAGATAGGGACCGAACTGTCTCACGACGTTCTAAACCCAGCTCGCGTACCACTTTAAACGGCGAACAGCCGTACCCTTGGGACCTACTTCAGCCCCAGGATGTGATGAGCCGACATCGAGGTGCCAAACACCGCCGTCGATATGAACTCTTGGGCGGTATCAGCCTGTTATCCCCGGAGTACCTTTTATCCGTTGAGCGATGGCCCTTCCATTCAGAACCACCGGATCACTATGACCTGCTTTCGCACCTGCTCGAGCCGTCACTCTCGCAGTCAAGCTGGCTTATGCCATTGCACTAACCTCCTGATGTCCGACCAGGATTAGCCAACCTTCGTGCTCCTCCGTTACGCTTTGGGAGGAGACCGCCCCAGTCAAACTACCCACCAGACACTGTCCGCAGCCCGGATCACGGGCCCACGTTAGAACACCAAACATTAAAGGGTGGTATTTCAAGGACGGCTCCACGCAGACTGGCGTCCACGCTTCAAAGCCTCCCACCTATCCTACACATCAAGGCTCAGTGTTCAGTGTCAAGCTGTAGTAAAGGTTCACGGGGTCTTTCCGTCTTGCCGCGGGTACACTGCATCTTCACAGCGATTTCAATTTCACTGAGTCTCGGGTGGAGACAGCCTGGCCATCATTACGCCATTCGTGCAGGTCGGAACTTACCCGACAAGGAATTTCGCTACCTTAGGACCGTTATAGTTACGGCCGCCGTTTACCGGGGCTTCGATCAAGAGCTTCTCCTTACGGATAACCCCATCAATTAACCTTCCGGCACCGGGCAGGCGTCACACCGTATACGTCCACTTTCGTGTTTGCACAGTGCTGTGTTTTTAATAAACAGTTGCAGCCAGCTGGTATCTTCGACTGGCCTCGGCTCCGGGAGCAAGTCCCTCACCTACGCGCCAGCGTGCCTTCTCCCGAAGTTACGGCACCATTTTGCCTAGTTCCTTCACCCGAGTTCTCTCAAGCGCCTGGGTATTCTCTACCTGACCACCTGTGTCGGTTTGGGGTACGATTTCGTGTTACCTGATGCTTAGAGGCTTTTCCTGGAAGCAGGGCATTTATCACTTCAGCACCGTAGTGCCTCGTCGTCACGCCTCAGTGTAAAGTGCACCGGATTTGCCTGGCGCACACACCTACACGCTTAAACCGGGACAACCGTCGCCCGGCCGATATAGCCTTCTCCGTCCCCCCTTCGCAGTAACACCAAGTACAGGAATATTAACCTGTTTCCCATCGACTACGCCTTTCGGCCTCGCCTTAGGGGTCGACTCACCCTGCTCCGATTAACGTTGAACAGGAACCCTTGGTCTTCCGGCGACAAGGTTTTTCACCTTGTTTATCGTTACTTATGTCAGCATTCGCACTTCTGATACCTCCAGCATGCCTCACAGCACACCTTCAACGGCTTACAGAACGCTCCCCTACCCAACAACGCTTACGCGTCGCTGCCGCAGCTTCGGTGCATGGTTTAGCCCCGTTACATCTTCCGCGCAGGCCGACTCGACCAGTGAGCTATTACGCTTTCTTTAAATGATGGCTGCTTCTAAGCCAACATCCTGGCTGTCTGTGCCTTCCCACATCGTTTCCCACTTAACCATGACTTTGGGACCTTAGCTGGCGGTCTGGGTTGTTTCCCTCTTCACGACGGACGTTAGCACCCGCCGTGTGTCTCCCGTGATAACATTCTCCGGTATTCGCAGTTTGCATCGGGTTGGTAAGCCGGGATGGCCCCTAGCCGAAACAGTGCTCTACCCCCGGAGATGAGTTCACGAGGCGCTACCTAAATAGCTTTCGGGGAGAACCAGCTATCTCCCGGTTTGATTGGCCTTTCACCCCCAGCCACAGGTCATCCGCTAATTTTTCAACATTAGTCGGTTCGGTCCTCCAGTTAGTGTTACCCAACCTTCAACCTGCCCATGGCTAGATCACCGGGTTTCGGGTCTATACCCTGCAACTTAACGCCCAGTTAAGACTCGGTTTCCCTGCGGCTCCCCTATACGGTTAACCTTGCTACAGAATATAAGTCGCTGACCCATTATACAAAAGGTACGCAGTCACACCACGAAGGTGCTCCCACTGCTTGTACGTACACGGTTTCAGGTTCTGTTTCACTCCCCTCGCCGGGGTTCTTTTCGCCTTTCCCTCACGGTACTGGTTCACTATCGGTCAGTCAGGAGTATTTAGCCTTGGAGGATGGTCCCCCCATATTCAGACAGGATACCACGTGTCCCGCCTTACTCATCGAACTCACAGCCTGTGCACCTTTGTGTACGGGAGTATCACCCTGTACCCTGCGACTTTCCAGACGCTTCCACTGATGCACAAGCTGATGCAGGTTCTGGGCTCCTCCCCGTTCGCTCGCCGCTACTGGGGAATCTCGGTTGATTTCTTTTCCTCGGGGTACTTAGATGTTTCAGTTCCCCGGTTCGCCTCATGCCGCTATGGATTCACTGCATGATAGTGTGACGAGTCACACTGGGTTTCCCCATTCGGGTATCGCCGGTTATAGCGGTTCATATCACCTTACCGGCGCTTATCGCAGATTAGCACGCCCTTCATCGCCTCTGACTGCCAGGGCATCCACCGTGTACGCTTGGTCGCTTAACCTCACAACCCACAGGCGTTTTGCGCTTGCGTGTTATGAGCTTTTGAGAGACCCGAACGCATCGTGCTGTGTTCCTTATTACGGAGGAACACGACGTGCGTCGTTTCAAATTTTCAGCTTGTTCCGGATTGTTAAAGAGCAAATATCTCAAACGTGACCCTGAGGCCAGTTTTGAGATACTTTGTGGAGACACCTTTCACCTGTCACCAAGCAAGTGGCGTCCCCTAGGGGATTCGAACCCCTGTTGCCGCCGTGAAAGGGCGGAGTCCTAACCGCTAGACGAAGGGGACACGTACGTGTGTCTCGACTTCGCAGCCGTCTTGCTTCTTCAGCTTTCTATCAGACAATCTGTGTGAGCACTTCGCACGAAGGTATCTTCAGGTAAGGAGGTGATCCAGCCGCACCTTCCGATACGGCTACCTTGTTACGACTTCACCCCAGTCATGAATCACAAAGTGGTAAGCGCCCTCCCGGAGGTTAAGCTACCTACTTCTTTTGCAACCCACTCCCATGGTGTGACGGGCGGTGTGTACAAGGCCCGGGAACGTATTCACCGCGGCATGCTGATCCGCGATTACTAGCGATTCCAGCTTCATGTAGGCGAGTTGCAGCCTCCGATCCGGACTACGACGCACTTTATGAGGTCCGCTTGCTCTCGCGAGGTCGCTTCTCTTTGTATGCGCCATTGTAGCACGTGTGTAGCCCAGGTCATAAGGGGCATGATGATTTGACGTCATCCCCACCTTCCTCCGGTTTGTCACCGGCAGTCACCTTAGAGTGCCCAACTTAATGATGGCAACTAAGATCAAGGGTTGCGCTCGTTGCGGGACTTAACCCAACATCTCACGACACGAGCTGACGACAACCATGCACCACCTGTCACTCTGCTCCCGAAGGAGAAGCCCTATCTCTAGGGTTGTCAGAGGATGTCAAGACCTGGTAAGGTTCTTCGCGTTGCTTCGAATTAAACCACATGCTCCACCGCTTGTGCGGGCCCCCGTCAATTCCTTTGAGTTTCAGCCTTGCGGCCGTACTCCCGGCGGTCGACTTAACGCGTTAGCTCCGGAAGCCACTCCTCAAGGGAACAACCTCCAAGTCGACATCGTTTACGGCGTGGACTACCAGGGTATCTAATCCTGTTTGCTCCCCACGCTTTCGCGCCTCAGTGTCAGTTACAGACCAGAAAGTCGCCTTCGCCACTGGTGTTCCTCCATATCTCTACGCATTTCACCGCTACACATGGAATTCCACTTTCCTCTTCTGCACTCAAGTCTCCCAGTTTCCAATGACCCTCCACGGTTGAGCCGTGGGCTTTCACATCAGACTTAAGAAACCACCTGCGCGCGCTTTACGCCCAATAATTCCGGATAACGCTTGCCACCTACGTATTACCGCGGCTGCTGGCACGTAGTTAGCCGGTGCTTCTTCTGCGGGTAACGTCAATTGCTGAGGTTATTAACCTCAGCACCTTCCTCCCGCTGAAAGTACTTTACAACCCGAAGGCCTTCTTCATACACGCGGCATGGCTGCATCAGGCTTGCGCCCATTGCGGAAGATTCCCTACTGCTGCCTCCCGTAGGAGTCTGGGCCGTGTCTCAGTCCCAGTGTGGCCGATCACCCTCTCAGACCAGCTAGGATCGTCGCCTAGGTGGGCCGTTACCCCGCCTACAAGCTAATCCCATCTGGGCACATCCGATGGTGTGAGGCCCGGAGGTCCCCACTTTGGTCTTGCGACGTTATGCGGTATTAGCTACCGTTTCCAGTAGTTATCCCCCTCCATCGGGCAGTTTCCCAGACATTACTCACCCGTCCGCCACTCGTCACCCGAGGAGCAAGCTCCTCTGTGCTACCGTCCGACTTGCATGTGTTAGGCCTGCCGCCAGCGTTCAATCTGAGCCATGATCAAACTCTTCAATTTAAAGTTTGATTTGCTGAAACCAGTTCAGCGATGCTCAAGGAAAACGTCGTAATGAATTTCAATACGTGTTCACTCTTAAGACTTGATATTTTTTTGCGTCCGGAGACGCGGATATCAATCCTGCGAGTGCCCACACAGATTGTCTGATAAATTGTTAAAGAGCAGTGCAACCAGCGGGTTAACCGTCTGTTGCGAGGTGGCGTATATTACGCTTTCCTCCTTCAGAGTCAACTTCTTTTTCAGAAGTTTTTCTCCGGCGGCTCAGTTGCCTGACCCTCTCAACACCGCATTCCATAAGCCGTTGTGCCGTGTCGATGGAGGCGCATTATAGGGAGTTCTCGCGGGCTGACAAGGGCTAAATTCAATAAAAATGACTGTTCGCTGCATTCCACAGCAAAAGCCCGCCTTATACGCAGTTACACACAAAGTTATCCACATTCCTGTTACGTACAAATTTAGACGAGCATCACGCAAACGTTTTCGCTACAATGCCCCCGCAACGCTATGGATGCCCCTTTTCGGGGCGTTACCTGAAGTTTTCGCGTTTTCACTTCTCTATAAAGGGGAAGAAAGCTCGCAAACTTGATGTAACGCTCTTATTTACGCGAATCAAAGCCAAGGGATAAAACCACCATGCAACAACCTCGTCCTTTACGCCGCGCCCTGCTCAGTGTTTCTGATAAAGCCGGCATCCTCGAATTTGCTCAGGCACTCTCCCAACGTGGTGTTGAGCTGCTCTCTACAGGCGGCACCGCACGTCTGCTGGCAGAGGCAGGGCTCCCCGTCATCGAAGTGTCTGACTACACCGGTTTCCCGGAAATGATGGATGGACGCGTTAAAACGCTGCACCCGAAGGTCCATGGCGGCATTCTGGGACGTCGCGGACAAGATGATGCGGTAATGGCGCAGCACGCTATCAACCCTATCGATATGGTGGTCGTTAACCTTTATCCCTTTGCACAAACCGTCGCGAAGCCAGACTGCTCACTGGAAGATGCCGTAGAGAACATTGATATTGGTGGCCCAACCATGGTGCGCTCGGCGGCCAAGAACCACAAAGATGTGGCGATTGTGGTAAAGAGCAGCGACTACCCGGCCATCATCGCCGAGCTGGACGCCAACCAAAACTCACTGACGCTGGAAACCCGTTTTGACCTGGCGATCAAAGCGTTTGAACACACCGCTGCGTACGACAGCATGATTGCCAACTACTTCGGTAGCATGGTTCCCGCCTACCATGGTGAAACTGAGCAGCCGGCAGGACGCTTCCCTCGCACCCTCAATCTTAACTTCGTTAAAAAGCAGGATATGCGTTATGGCGAGAACAGCCATCAGGATGCCGCCTTCTATATAGAAGAAAATGTACAGGAGGCCTCTGTCGCTACCGCCGAGCAGGTGCAGGGCAAAGCACTGTCTTATAACAACATTGCGGATACCGATGCAGCACTGGAGTGCGTAAAAGAATTCGCTGAGCCCGCGTGCGTCATTGTAAAGCATGCTAATTCTTGCGGCGTGGCCGTCGGCGAGTCCATTCTGGCGGCTTACGAGCGCGCTTACCAGACCGATCCTACCTCTGCATTTGGCGGTATTATTGCGTTTAACCGTGAACTGGACGAGGCGACCGCACAGGCCATTATCAGCCGGCAGTTTGTTGAAGTGATCATCGCCCCTTCGGCGACCGAAGCGGCCCTGAAAATCACGGCGACGAAACAAAACGTTCGTGTACTGGTATGTGGTGAATGGCAGGGCCGTGTCGCCGCGCTGGATTTCAAACGGGTGAATGGTGGTCTGCTGGTTCAGGATCGCGATCTCGGGATGGTCGATGCCAGCCAGTTGCGTGTCGTCAGCAAGCGTCAGCCTTCTGAACAGGAACTGCGTGATGCTCTGTTCTGCTGGAAAGTGGCTAAATTCGTTAAGTCCAACGCCATTGTCTATGCACGCGACAATATGACTATTGGCATAGGTGCGGGCCAGATGAGCCGCGTCTATTCTGCCAAAATTGCGGGCATCAAAGCGGGTGATGAAGGTCTCGAAGTTAAAGGTTCTGCGATGGCTTCCGATGCGTTCTTCCCATTCCGTGATGGTATTGATGCCGCTGCAGCCGTGGGCGTGAGCTGTGTCATTCAGCCAGGCGGCTCTATCCGCGACGACGAAGTGATTGCAGCTGCCGATGAACACGGTATTGCCATGATCTTTACTGATATGCGTCACTTCCGTCATTAATTCTGTGGAGCGTTTTATGAAAATTTTAATCATCGGTAACGGCGGACGTGAACATGCCCTGGCCTGGAAAGCCGCCCAGTCGCCGCTGGCAACGGCCGTTTTTGTCGCCCCTGGTAATGCAGGTACGGCGCTGGAACCGGCTTTACAGAACGTCGATATTTCCCCAACAGATATCCCGGCATTACTTGCCTTTGCGCAACGTGAACAGATCGATCTCACTATCGTTGGACCCGAAGCGCCGCTGGTGATTGGCGTGGTTGATGCATTCCGTGCCGCCGGCTTAAAAATCTTTGGTCCGACTCAGGCTGCCGCACAGCTGGAAGGTTCGAAAGCGTTCACGAAAGACTTCCTTGCGCGTCACAACATCCCCACTGCCGAATACCATAATTTCACCGAGGTCGCCCCTGCGCTGGCCTATCTGCGTGAAAAAGGGGCGCCCATTGTCATCAAAGCCGATGGCCTGGCTGCCGGTAAAGGTGTCATTGTGGCCATGACGTTGCAGGAAGCCGAAAACGCGGTGCAGGATATGCTGGCGGGCAACGCCTTTGGTGACGCCGGGCACCGTATTGTGATCGAAGAGTTCCTGGACGGTGAAGAAGCCAGTTTTATCGTGATGGTCGATGGCGAGAATGTCCTGCCGATGGCCACCAGTCAGGATCACAAACGCGTCGGCGATGGGGATACAGGGCCAAACACCGGCGGTATGGGCGCTTACTCTCCTGCACCAGTGGTGACGGATGAAATCCACCAGCGCGTCATGGACCAGGTCATCTGGCCAACCGTACGTGGCATGGCAGCAGAAGGGAATGTCTACACAGGCTTCTTATATGCCGGGCTGATGATCGATAAGACCGGTCAGCCAAAAGTGATCGAATTCAACTGCCGTTTCGGCGATCCGGAAACGCAGCCCATTATGCTGCGCCTGCAATCGGATCTGGTGGATCTCTGTCTGGCTGCCTGTGAAGGCAAGCTCGATCAAAAAGACTCAAAATGGGATCCCCGCCCTTCGCTGGGTGTGGTGCTGGCGGCTGGCGGCTACCCAGGCCCCTACGCGAACGGCGAACAGATTCACGGTTTGCCGCAGGAAGAAGCGGCTGACGGCAAAGTTTTCCATGCCGGTACACGCCTGGAAGGCGACCGCGTACTGACTAACGGTGGACGTGTGTTGTGCGTCACCGCGTTAGGCGATGACGTTGCCGCTGCGCAGAAGCGCGCTTATGCGCTTGCTCAGCCGATTTCCTGGCAAGGCAGTTTCTGCCGCCGCGATATCGGCTATCGCGCCATTGGTCGCCAGTAACGATGACAGGGGCACACGTTGTGCCCCTTTTTCATGCCTCAGAAATCCGCCTCTTTGGGCTCATCTGCACATTCGTCTTTGTGACTGACCCGCAACAGTTGAACGCCTTCTGGCGCTTCCAGCCATGAAACCATCAAGGGACCAGCGGAATGACGTCGGTAATGCGTGAGCGTCTGCCATGCCTCACTGTCAAACGCTGGCGTCACCTTTTGACCGTCACAGGTCTCCACGACATTGCCCCCTGCCCAGTGCCCCTGCTTCAGAAACACCCGACCGCTTAAGAGCGCATCGCTGACGTCCCGCATACGTTGCGCGTCAAACTTATAAAGTTCCACCGTATCAGGGCTGACCGCTTCACGTTGAGTAGCAAGCTGGCGCTGCATAAAGTTAAGACTGCCATTCTGGTCAAATCGCAGGGTGACATCGTCGGGAGGCGCGCCTTTCACCTGACGCTCAACGCTGACCAGGTGATCGCCCAGCCAGCGGTAGTCTGTCGTTTCGCTTTTTTCGCTGTTAAATGGGTTGTACAGCGTACGAATATGCACAGACTGATGATCCGTATTCTTACGCCAGATACGCACACTGCCACGGTCGGCCAGATAACCACTGGCGGAAAAGGCGGGAATGTCGGGGGTGGAACTGCACCCGATAATCAGTGAGGAGAGAAGCAGGGCGGAAAAGCGCTGAAGCAGCGTAGTCATGGTGGCTGGCCCTTAAACAAAAGGGGCGAAATCGCCCCTGTTTAAAACTTTACCGCTATGCGACGTCTTACTTGACGGCGTCTTTCAGAGCTTTACCAGACACGAATGCAGGTACGTTTGCCGCAGCGATTTTGATTTCTTTGCCAGTCTGTGGGTTACGACCGGTACGCTCAGCGCGGTGGTTCACTTTAAAAGTACCAAAACCAACCAGTTGTACAGCATCACCCTCTTTCAGAGACTCAGTGATTGCAGCCAGAGTAGATTCCAGCGCTGCCTTGGCCTGGGTTTTAGACAGGTCAGCTTTTTCTGCGATCACATCAATCAGTTGAGTCTTGTTCATAAGTTATCCTTAAAGTGTATTTATCGCTTGCTAAGCAACGAGTGCGAGGGAAAAGCCAACTTCGGGCACTCTTCAGCCTGCACGCACCGATAGCCACAATTTTCAGCCCCCCAAATGTAGACCAGACAGGGGGCTGATGTGAAGCCTCCAGGCGCGCTAATTAAGGCCTGAAGTCACGTTTTCTCGCCTTATTGCTGAATTTTTATACCGATGTTACTAATTCCCGCCTCGCGCAGGTCGGATCGCAGACCTTTTATCAATTCAAGGTCTCGCTCTTCACAGTCTGCGAGCAGGCGAAAAATCTCCCATTGCAGGTCCCATTCGTCGATGACAGCCGGGTTTTCCCGCAGCTCTTCATCGGTCATTTCACGACCTGCCTGAGTCATTTCCAGAATGGCCACGGTGGTGATGGAGGTCTTGCTGACTTCAATCGCATGTTCAAGCGTTTCGCCACTTAACAGGGCGTGCAGCACTTCACTTAATGCCACACAGGCATCGATGGCCGGATACACGCCGTAGACCTCAAAATCATCGCCATCCGGAATCGCAGCTTCGAGCTTTTCCAGTTGACTGTCGAAGTTGATCTTTGCATCTTTCACCGTCAGCGTTTCCCAAATCAGATCGAGAATCCGGCGGTAAAGCGCAGGATCGGCAAACGCAGTTTGCTGGCAAAAGGCCATGTAATTAGGATACATGCGCTCGCACAGGCAAGCCATAAACGTCAGATGTTGCCAGCTTTCCAGCTTTGCCAGACGCAAATGCACAGGGTTTTGTAACATACACAGAGCTCTTATTCGTTTCGCTGGCCGCAGTGTAACGCAAAAGCGCCCTACAAACAGTGCTAAAGCGCGTTTTGCCAGCGCAGAAATGCAGGTCGGCGTGATGCGACAGCATCTGCCCAGCGCGTCGGTTCCGGTAAACGGTAGCCCTGAGTACACTTTTCAACCCAATCGAGGGCACTGTCCAGGCTGACGCGATGCCCGGTGGCCACAAACAGCGGATTACAGCGTACCTTGCTGCGCCATACCCAGCCAATTTGCTCCCCTTTATCCATTAACGGCTGGCGACTGCCGGGAGTCTCGTCCAGCGGCTCAAACCGTCCGCACAAACGCTTTTTGGCGACACCGATGGTGGGAACATCGACCATCAGTCCAAAGTGTGACGCCACACCGAGCCGACGCGGATGCGAAATGCCGTGACCGTCGACAAACAACAGGTCAGGCTTCTGCTCCAGCATATTCCATGCCGCCAGCAAGGCGGGATATTCCCGGAAAGAGAGAAAGCCAGGAATGTACGGCATAGTCGTCTCGATGCGCGCGATACGATGCTCCACCAGCTTCAGCGACGGGTATTCAAGAATAACCAGCGCCGCGCGCGTGACCGCACCTTCCTGTTCAAACCCGACGTCTGCGCCACCAATAAAGCGTGGCGGCAGCACATCAAAATCGTCCTGCCGCACGACGTCTGCGGCACGCTGTTGTTGCTCCGCACGAAGTGCAGCAATATCCATTATGACTCCTGATGATACTGGCGGGAAAGGCGGTGCACCGCCTCAACGAAGACGCCGGCATGCTCTGGCGGTACATCCTGATGGATACCATGTCCCAGATTGAATACGTGGCCTTCACCTTTGCCGAAACCGTCCAGAATACTGGCCACTTCCTGCTCGATACGGGCCGGTGGTGCGTACAGCATGGAGGGATCCATATTGCCCTGTAAGGCGACTTTATGCCCGACACGACGGCGGGCCTCACTGATGTCGATAGTCCAGTCCAGGCCCAGTGCATCGCAGCCTGTTTCAGCCATGGCCTCAAGCCACTGACCGCCGCCTTTAGTAAACAGCGTGATCGGCACACGACGGCCTTCGTTTTCGTGCAGTACGCTGTCGACGATTTTATGCATGTAATACAGCGAGAACTCGCGATAATCGCGGCCACTCAATGCGCCGCCCCAGGTGTCAAACACCATGACTGACTGCGCCCCGGCGCGGATCTGAGCGTTGAGATAGAGAATAACGCTGTCGGCCAGCTTATCCAGCATGGCATGCAATGTGGCAGGTTCGGCGTACATCATTTTTTTAATTTTGGTGAAGGCCTTACTACTGCCGCCTTCTACCATATAGGTTGCCAGCGTCCACGGACTGCCTGAAAAACCAATTAAGGGCACCTCACCATTAAGGTTCTTACGGATGGTCCGTACGGCATTCATCACGTAACCCAGTTCCTGTTCAGGATCGGGAACAGGCAGGCGATCGACATCGGCACGGCAGGTTACGGGGTTTGAAAAGCATGGACCTTCCCCCGTTTCGAAGTACAGCCCTAATCCCATCGCATCAGGAATGGTGAGAATATCACTGAAGAGGATGGCCGCATCGAGCTTGTAGCGACGCAATGGTTGCAGGGTGACTTCGCAGGCCAGCTCGGCATTCTTACACAGCGACATAAAGTCGCCCGCCTGGGCACGCGTGGCTTTATATTCCGGCAAATATCGTCCGGCCTGGCGCATCATCCATACGGGGGTAACATCGACAGGCTGGCGTAACAGGGCGCGCAAATAACGGTCGTTCTTCAGTTCACTCATGTCAGGACTCTCTCGGTATCAAGCGAGTAGTGTAGCACTCTCACGCCTCAGCGCGGCAGAGGGCAACGGTATCTTCAATTAATCGACGGGCAACGGTGCCAGGTGGAGGCAGTAAAGGCAGCGCATCAAAACGGAACCATCCGGCATCCAACAGCTCTTTACCGTCGTGCTGTAAGTCGCCGCCGTCATACTCCGCCATAAAGGCCATCATTAAGGACTGCGGGAAAGGCCAGGGCTGGGAAGTGACATAACGGACATTCTTCACGCGCACGTTGCTCTCTTCCATCACTTCGCGTGCAACCGCCTGTTCAATGGTCTCACCGACTTCAACGAACCCGGCCAGCACAGTGTAAATGTTATTACGATGACGCGCATGGTTGGCCAGCAGGATCTCATCTCCACGGCGGATAGCAACGATAATACAGGGCGCAATTTGTGGGTAATAACGTTCACGGCAATGGCTACACAGGCAGGCAAATTCGCGTTTACTGGCATGCATCTCATGACCACAATAGCCGCACCAGCGATGGGATCGGTAAAACTCTGCTAACTGCACCCCGCGCCCGGCCAGCTGAAACAGGCCCGGATCTTCGTTGAGTAACTGGCGCAACGACAACATATCTGACGAACGCGTTTCACAAATCAGCCAGACCTTCTCTCCCTGCCATTCGCCAATCACGCGCCCCTGGTGCCCGGTCAGGCCAAACTGCTGTGCGTTTCCGTGAGGTAAATCGCCTTGCGGTAACCAAATTTTCTGTTCACTACTGACAATCCACCATCCAGCGTCTACGCTTGAAATTTCGCATTGCATTTATTTCGTCATCCTTAGCGTCAACCCGCACGCTGAAGTCCCGATGTTAAGTGTGTAGATGAACAACTATACCCAAATAATTCTGGTTGCAAGACGACAGCACGCTTATTTATCCCGACAGGTTCGCGGAGAACAAGCGCAATTGGCGCATCGCTAATCTGAAATATGAAGGTGCATAACGCATACGGAGTTAACTATGCTTAACCAGTTAGACGTTCTGACCCAACGCGTAGGTGGCAGTAATGAACTGGTAGATTCATGGCTGGCAGCTCGCCGCCAGCTGTTGGTTTCTTATTACCATTTGGTCGGCATCAAGCCAAAAAAAGAAGCGCTGACTCGCCTGGACGAGCAGGCACTGGATAACTTTTGCCACACGCTGGTCGATTATCTTTCATCCGGTCACTTTAGCCTTTACCAGCGTTTGATTGCAGAGATGGACGGCACCAGTCCGCTGCTGGCTGCCGCGCAGATTTACCCGTCGCTGGAAGCCAATACCGAGCAGTTGATGCAGTTGTATGACAGCCACCTGCAACAGGCCATCGACGACGACAACTATGTGACGTTTCAGCACGCCTTGTCAGAAGTCGGCGAAGCTCTTGAGGCGCGTTTTACCCTTGAAGACAAGCTTATCCAAATGGCATGGGACAATCACCTGACTCCGCCCGTGGCGAACGATAGTGAAATTGCCCGCCCTGCTTAACAGGGCCGCAAATGTAAATAACTTGTGATTCATAAAAAGCCCCCTTATGCTGAGTGGGCTTTAAAACATCTGTTTTATGTTAGTCAGGGTTTGACGGTTGCACGTCCTTGCGGGACCTGATTAACCGTTAAACCAAATCTTGTCGGAGTGCCCATTGGGCTGAGACCGTTAATTCGGGATCCGCGGAACCTGATCAGGTTAGAACCTGCGAAGGGAACAAGAGTAAATTTTTACGGTACGCCGCACTCAGGGTGCCCGCTGTGCCGTTACTCCTTCCGAACTCCGGACAAGCAACCTTCCCACTTACTGGAATATTGCTATGTCTACTACGAAAACGACCCGTCGCGAACAACGTGCTCAGGCACAGGAATTCATTGATTCCCTGCAGGGTGGCAGTGCCTTTCCCAACTCAAAACGTATCTGGCTGACCGGCAGTCGTGACGACATTCGTGTCCCCATGCGCGAAATCCAGCTTAGCCCTACATTGACCGGCGGCAGTAAAGATGAGCCCGTTTACCAGGAAAATGAGCCTGTGCCGGTTTATGACACCGCCGGTGCCTATGGCGATCCGGCAGCAAAAATCGACGTGCATCGCGGACTGGATAAACTGCGTGCTCGCTGGATTGAAGAGCGCGACGACAGCGAAAAACTGACGCAGATTAGCTCGGCGTATACGCAGCAGCGACTGGCTGATGACGGACTGGATCACCTGCGCTTTGAACATCTGCCAACGCCGCGCCGTGCTAAAGCCGGCCGCTGTGTGACCCAGTTACATTACGCGCGTCGGGGAATCATCACGCCAGAGATGGAGTTCATCGCCATCAGGGAGAACATGGGCCGTGAGCGCATTCGTGGTGAGGTACTTCTGCAACAGCATCCGGGCCACAGCTTTGGTGCCCATCTGCCCGAAAACATTACCCCCGAGTTTGTACGCCAGGAAGTGGCCGCTGGCCGCGCCATTATTCCGGCCAATATCAACCATCCCGAATCCGAACCGATGATCATTGGACGCAACTTTCTCGTGAAGGTGAATGCCAACATTGGTAACTCAGCGGTGACCTCGTCTATTGAAGAAGAAGTAGAAAAGCTGGTCTGGTCCACACGCTGGGGCGCGGACACGGTCATGGATCTGTCGACCGGACGCTATATTCATGAAACCCGTGAATGGATTCTGCGTAACAGTCCTGTTCCCATCGGCACTGTTCCGATTTATCAGGCACTGGAGAAGGTCAACGGTGTGGCTGAAAACCTGAACTGGGACATTTTCCGCGATACGTTACTGGAGCAGGCCGAACAGGGCGTGGATTATTTTACTATCCATGCGGGTGTGCTGCTGCGCTACGTTCCCATGACTGCAAAACGCCTGACCGGTATTGTGTCCCGTGGTGGCTCCATTATGGCGAAGTGGTGCCTGTCTCATCACAAAGAGAGCTTTCTCTATGAACACTTCCGCGACATCTGTGAAATTTGCGCAGCCTACGATATCGCTTTGTCACTGGGCGACGGATTACGCCCCGGATCGATTCAGGACGCCAACGACGAAGCACAGTTCGCTGAGCTGCACACGCTGGGTGAACTGACAAAAATAGCCTGGGAATATGACGTACAGGTGATGATCGAAGGCCCCGGCCATATCCCGATGCAGATGATCCGTCGCAACATGACAGAGCAGCTGGAACATTGCCATGAAGCGCCGTTTTATACTCTGGGCCCACTGACGACCGACATTGCGCCGGGCTACGATCATTTTACCTCTGGCATCGGTGCCGCCATGATTGGCTGGTTTGGCTGCGCGATGTTGTGTTACGTCACGCCGAAGGAGCATCTTGGCCTGCCAAACAAAGAGGATGTGAAACAGGGGTTAATCACTTACAAGATCGCCGCGCATGCTGCCGATCTGGCCAAAGGCCATCCGGGGGCGCAGATCCGCGACAACGCCATGTCGAAAGCGCGCTTCGAATTTCGCTGGGAAGATCAGTTCAATCTGGCGCTGGATCCTCATACAGCCCGGGCCTATCACGATGAAACGTTGCCACAGGAATCGGGTAAAGTCGCCCACTTCTGTTCAATGTGCGGCCCTAAGTTTTGCTCAATGAAGATCACGCAGGAAGTGCGTGACTATGCTGCCAGACAGGAAGCGGAAGCGCAGGCTATTGAGGTTGGCATGGCGCAGATGTCTGATCATTTCCGTGAACGGGGCGGTGAACTCTACCATCCCGCCACAGCGATTAAGGAGGAGTAAATGAACGCCTTTCCCGCTACCGCGCCGCGATTAGGGCTGTATCCGGTGGTCGACAGCGTTGAATGGATCGAACGCTTACTGGATGCCGGGGTGCGCACGATTCAGCTGCGGATTAAGGATCTGCCAGATGAGATCGTTGAACCCACCATCATCCAGGCTATCGCAACAGGTCAGCGTTACCAGGCGCGCCTGTTTATTAATGACTACTGGCAGCTGGCGATTAAGCATAAGGCTTATGGCGTTCATCTGGGGCAGGAAGATCTGGCCGTGGCCAATGTGCAGCGCATTCTGGACGCAGGCTTGCGCCTGGGCATTTCCACGCACGATGATGCTGAGCTGGATCGGGCGCTGGCGCTGCGTCCTTCCTACATTGCGCTGGGACATATCTTTCCGACTCAGACGAAGGTGATGCCCTCTTCTCCGCAGGGTTTGCCTGAACTTAAACGCCATCTGAGTCGGTTGCAGGGGATCTCTACCGTGGCGATTGGCGGCATCAGCATTGATCGCGTTCCGGCGGTACTGGAAACTGGTGTCGGCAGTATCGCCGTGGTGAGCGCCATTACGCAGGCAGAGGACTGGCGGGCGGCCACCCGCGAGCTGTTACAGCTTGTTGAGCCCGAATCCGGGCATTAACCGCCCTGTCGCGCAGATAAACGCGCACGTTGTGCAACAGGCAGATAAAAACTGGAAAGCCGCGCACGGCAATGAACATTGCGACTGGCGCGGCTTTTTTCTGTCCTTTAAAGTCACTGGCGTCCGGCCGGGATGGCCTGACCAGGGCCAGTTCCCTCCTCTTTCTGGCCCTGCTTCTCACCACCTGAAGCGATGATATCGATAACGGCGGACAGGTCAGCCGACGGCTGATGCGCACAGGCGGCCATCGCCCGCTCGACAGCCTTACCGGTCAAGGCCAGTGCCTGTTCAATCTTACCGCTTGCGGGCAAGGCGTAATTCAGGCGCAGACAGTTACGGTACTTTCCGGAGGCCGAAAACAGCGAGCCTACGGCAATCTGGATCCCTGATTTGCGTAATTCGTGGTTGAGCTGCACCGCATCAAATGCCTCAGGCAATTCAATCCACATCAAAAAACCGCCGTGAGGCCGCGTGACGCAGATACCGCAAGGGAAGTAATGCCGTACCCAGCAGGAAAAGGTGTCGTAATTGCGCTGGTAAACCTGGCGCATCCGCCGAAGATGCGTCTGGTAATGGCCCTGCTGGATAAAGTCAGCTACGGCATGCTGAGGCTGAGTGGCGGTAGAACCTGTCACAATGTATTTCATATGCAAAACACGATCGCGGAAGCGTCCGGGCGCCACCCAGCCCACACGTAAACCCGGTGCCAGCGTTTTGGAAAACGAGCTGCACAGCAATACGCGTCCTTCTGTATCCAGAGATTTAATGGATGAAGGCCGCGGGTACTCCCAGGCCAGCTCACCATAAACATCGTCTTCAATGATCGCCGCATCAAAACGCTGTACCAGACTCAGCAGCGCGCGCTTGCGCTTTTCGGGCATGATAAAGCCAAGAGGATTGTTGCAGTTAGGGACGACGACGACCGCTTTGATCGGCCACTGATCAAAGGCCAGTTCCAGCGCTTCAAGGCTGATTCCCGTTACAGAATCGGTCGGAATCTCAATGGCCCGAATGCCGAACCCACGTAATGTCTGCATGATGCCGTGAAATGACGGCGATTCGACCGCAATGATATCGCCGGGCTGGCATATTGCGCGCACGGACACTGACAGCGCTTCGTGGCAGCCTGTGGTAATCACAATATCTTCTGAGGTCAGCTGGCAGCCGCTGTCGATCATCAACCGGGCAATTTGTTCTCTCAGCCGGGCGACACCGTAAAGGTTGTCGTAATTCAGCAGCGTGCTTTCCTGCTGCTGCGCCTGACGGCTAAACGCCTTCCACAGAGGTTTCAGTGTGGACTGCGTTAAATCCGGCATACCGCTGCCCAGTTGCAGTACATCCTGTTCCCGGCGGCTGTTAAGCAGGTCAAGCACCGCGTCCCACTGGGTAATTTCCACCGGATGTTGCGCCGGACGCGTCAAGGCCGGAACGGGCGGCATCGCCTTATGCGGCGCCACAAAATACCCGGAACGCGCCTGCGCAATAATCAGCTGTTTCTGCTCCAGCAGATAATAGGCCTGCTGTACCGTGCTGATGCTGACACCATGTTCGACGCTCAAACTCCGAACGGAGGGCAGGCGTTCGCCACTTTGGTACAACCCCTGTTCAATACGTTTTTCCAGCAATGTGGCTAAATGTTGATAGCGCGTCATGATCGACCTCAGCCAGGTTGATGACCCGACAAAACAGTACAGACAGCCTGTATTTCTACCATTCAGTCCACGCTGACGGCAATCTGTATGTTAAATAATTGCTTCGGGTGCATCTGTATTGGAAATTGTATCTGCATGAAAATATTTCTCAGGTTACTTACTGAGGGCAGGATCATGGGATATGAGGAAAATCGTAGCGCTAAACCCTTTGCAGTTTCACTCAGCCTGTTTCGCTTTATCTGGCATCATTTTCGTCGCTGGCAGTGTCGGCGCGAAACCCGCATGATTTTATGCAGACTGAGCGACAGTGCGCTGAAAGATATCGGGTTAAAGAGAAGCGATATCAACAAACGCTTTTAATTACGGCTCGCCTGCAAACAGGCGTGAGTCGATTTCGTTAACAGGACGGACTTCGGAAAACACTCTTCACGACAGCACGCGTTATGAATGCCGGTGCCGCCTGTATAAGACAGCCTGATCTCGCAGGCAAAAAAAAACCCTGCCGGAGCAGGGTTTTTTATCAGGCGTTTGACGATTACTCGTCGTTGTTACCGCCAAGACCCGCGTTCAGTAACTCCGCCAGGCTTGCGGATGCTTCGTCAGCAGTCACCTGCGGTGCAGCTGGCACTTCGCCTGCCGCACGACGACGCATACGATCCTGGTGATAAGCGTAACCGGTACCGGCCGGGATCAAACGACCCACGATCACGTTCTCTTTCAGACCGCGCAGTTCGTCGCGCTTGCCTGCTACTGCCGCTTCGGTCAGGACACGTGTAGTTTCCTGGAACGATGCTGCAGAGATGAACGATTCGGTTGCCAGTGACGCTTTAGTGATACCCAGCAGGTCACGTACGAAGGTTGCGCCAACTTTTCCGTTCGCTTCAAGTTCACGGTTAGAGATCTTGATGCGAGAGAATTCAGCCTGCTCACCTTCCAGGAACTCGGTGCTGCCCGCGCTCATGATAGTAGCTTTACGCAGCATCTGACGAACGATGACTTCGATGTGCTTATCGTTAATCTTAACGCCTTGCAGACGGTAAACTTCCTGCACTTCGTTAGTGATGTAACGGGTAACCGCATGCACGCCACGTAAACGCAGGATGTCATGTGGTGACTCTGGACCATCGGAAACCACGTCACCGCGCTCAACACGTTCACCTTCGAACACGTTCAGCTGACGCCATTTCGGAATCATCTCTTCGTACGGATCGCTACCATCCAGCGGTGTAATCACCAGACGACGCTTACCTTTGGTTTCTTTACCGAAGGAGATGATGCCGCTGATCTCCGCCAGGATTGCTGGTTCTTTCGGACGACGCGCTTCGAACAGGTCAGCAACGCGTGGCAGACCACCGGTAATATCCTTGGTACCGCCAGATTCCTGCGGAACACGCGCCAGGGTATCACCCGAGCTGATCTTCACGCCATCTTCCAGCTGTACAATCGCTTTACCTGGCAGGAAGTACTGAGCAGGCATATCGGTACCTGGGATCAGAACATCATTGCCGTTGGCATCAACGATTTTCAGTGCCGGACGCAGATCTTTACCACCTGAGGTACGTTCTGCAGAGTCCAGAACCACCAGCGATGACAGACCCGTTAAGTCGTCAGTCTGACGCGTAATGGTCTGACCATCGATCATGTCGGTGAAGCGAATGAAACCGCCCACTTCTGTGATAACTGGCATGGTATGCGGATCCCAGTTTGCAACGGTTTCACCCGCAGCAACCTGCTCACCATCACCTTTCGCCATGGTCGCACCGTAAGGAACTTTATAGCTCTCTTTCGTACGGCCAAATTCGTCGATCATTTTCAGTTCAACGTTACGCGAGGTGATCACCAGCTTGCCTGCTGAGTTCGTTACCGACTTAGCATTGGTCAGCTTGATGGTACCTTTGTTCTTCACCTGAATGCTGGATTCAGCTGCCGCACGAGATGCCGCACCACCGATGTGGAACGTACGCATCGTCAGCTGTGTACCCGGCTCACCGATTGACTGTGCCGCGATAACACCGATTGCTTCGCCTTTGTTGATGATGTGACCACGTGCCAGGTCGCGACCATAGCAATGCGCACACACACCAAAGTCGGTTTCACAACCTACAACCGAACGCACCTTCACGCTGTCGACTGAGTTCAGTTCCAGCACGTCACACCAGTGCTCATCGAGCAGTGTGTTACGTGGAACCAGAATATCAGCCGTGCCAGGCTTCAGAACGTCTTCTGCCGTTACACGGCCCAGAACGCGCTCACGCAGTGGCTCTTTCACGTCGCCACCTTCGATGACTGGCGTCATCATGATGCCTTCGTGTGTACCACAGTCGTCTTCGGTGACAACCAGATCCTGCGCAACGTCAACCAGACGACGCGTCAGATAACCGGAGTTCGCGGTTTTCAGTGCGGTATCTGCAAGACCTTTACGTGCACCGTGCGTCGAGATGAAGTACTGAAGTACGTTCAGACCTTCACGGAAGTTCGCGGTGATAGGCGTTTCAATGATGGAGCCATCTGGCTTAGCCATCAGACCACGCATACCGGCCAGCTGACGAATCTGTGCAGCAGAACCACGCGCACCGGAGTCGGCCATCATAAAGATGCTGTTAAAGGAAACCTGTTTCTCTTCTTCGCCGTCACGGTTAATCACGGTCTCGGTTGAGAGGTTTTCCATCATCGCCTTCGCTACGCGCTCGTTCGCGGCAGCCCAGATATCGATGACTTTGTTGTAACGTTCGCCGGCGGTAACCAGACCAGACTGGAACTGTTCCTGAATTTCGGCCACTTCGGCTTCGGCTTCAGAGATGATTTCCACTTTCTTGGCTGGGATAACCATGTCGTCGATACCAACAGACGCACCTGAACGGGCGGCGTAGGCGAAACCGGTGTACATGGTCTGGTCAGCAAAGATAACGGTCGGCTTCAGGCCCAAAATGCGATAACAGGTGTTCAGCATTTTAGAGATAGCCTTTTTACCCAGCGCCTGGTTGACGATGGAGAAAGGCAGACCTTTCGGTACGATCATCCACAGAATCGAACGACCAATGGTGGTGTCGATCAAGCTGGTTTTCGCAACGAACTCATCCTGCTCGTTTTTGCTGTACTCAGTGATACGCACTTTAACGCGCGCATGCAGCTCGGCCAGGCCAGCGCGATAAACACGCTCAGCTTCTTTCGGGCCGGTCAGCACCATGCCTTCACCTTTGGCATTCACTTTGTCGCGGGTCATGTAGTACAGACCCAGTACAACGTCCTGTGAAGGAACGATGATTGGCTCGCCGTTCGCCGGTGACAGAATGTTGTTGGTCGACATCATCAGCGCACGCGCTTCCAGCTGGGCTTCCAGCGTCAGCGGTACGTGAACAGCCATCTGGTCACCATCGAAGTCGGCGTTATAGGCCGCACAAACCAGCGGGTGAAGCTGGATGGCTTTACCTTCGATCAGAACCGGTTCAAAGGCCTGGATACCTAAACGGTGCAGCGTTGGTGCACGGTTCAGCAGGACCGGGTGTTCGCGGATGACTTCGTCCAGGATATCCCAAACGACAGCTTCTTCACGCTCAACCATCTTCTTCGCGGCTTTGATGGTGGTGGCCAGGCCACGCAGTTCCAGCTTGCCGTAGATGAACGGTTTGAACAGCTCCAGTGCCATTTTCTTCGGCAGACCGCACTGATGCAGACGCAGGTATGGACCAACGGTAATAACAGAACGACCGGAGTAGTCGACACGCTTACCGAGCAGGTTCTGACGGAAACGACCCTGCTTACCTTTGATCATATCGGCCAAAGATTTCAGAGGACGCTTGTTAGAACCGGTGATCGCACGACCGCGACGACCGTTATCCAGCAGGGCATCAACCGCTTCCTGCAGCATACGTTTTTCGTTACGTACGATGATATCTGGCGCAGCCAGATCCAGCAGGCGTTTCAGACGGTTGTTACGGTTGATCACGCGACGATACAGATCGTTCAGATCCGACGTAGCGAAACGACCACCATCCAGCGGTACCAGCGGACGCAGATCAGGCGGCAGAACCGGCAGAACGGTCAGGATCATCCACTCTGGCTTATTACCAGACTGAACGAACGCTTCCAGCAGCTTGATACGCTTGGTCAGTTTTTTACGCTTGGTCTCGGAGTTGGTTTCGTTCAGCTCTTCACGCAGCTGCTCGCACTCTTGCTCCAGATCCATATTTTTCAGCAGCGCCTGGATAGCTTCTGCACCCATCTTCGCGTCGAATTCGTCACCGAACTCTTCCAGCGCGTCAAGGTACTGCTCTTCCGTCAGAATCTGACGTTTTTCCAGGTTAGTCATGCCGCCTTCGATCACAACATAAGATTCGAAGTACAGCACGCGCTCGATATCACGCAGCGGCATATCCAGCAGCAAGCCGATACGCGATGGCAGTGATTTCAGGAACCAAATGTGCGCAGTCGGTGATGCCAGTTCAATGTGGCCCATGCGCTCACGACGTACTTTGGTCTGTGTAACTTCTACGCCACACTTCTCGCAGATTACGCCACGATGTTTTAAACGCTTGTACTTACCGCACAGGCATTCGTAATCTTTTACCGGTCCAAAAATACGGGCACAGAAAAGACCGTCACGCTCTGGCTTGAAGGTACGGTAGTTAATGGTTTCCGGCTTTTTAACTTCACCAAAAGACCATGAACGGATCATGTCTGGCGAAGCCAGCGCAATTTTGATCGCATCAAACTCTTCGGTCTTAGTTTGCGCTTTCAGAAACTTAAGTAAGTCTTTCACGGATTAGCTCCCGTCGGAGTGAGACTCAGGGGCGTCCAACCGAAATTGAACGCCCCATAACCAGTACAAATGCGAGCGCGTTAACCCTGCGCTTACAGGCCGAAGCCTGCTACTGAGGGTTACTCGTCTTCCAGCTCGATGTTGATACCCAGCGAGCGAATCTCTTTCAACAGTACGTTGAACGATTCTGGCATGCCAGGTTCCATCTGATGGTTGCCATCCACGATGTTCTTATACATCTTGGTACGGCCGTTAACGTCATCAGACTTAACGGTAAGCATTTCCTGGAGGGTATATGCCGCACCGTATGCTTCCAGTGCCCATACTTCCATCTCACCGAAGCGCTGACCACCGAACTGTGCCTTACCACCCAGCGGCTGCTGAGTAACGAGGCTGTAGGAACCGGTAGAACGTGCGTGCATCTTGTCATCAACCAGGTGGTTGAGTTTCAGCATGTACATATAACCAACGGTTACCTGACGTTCGAACTGCTCACCAGTGCGACCATCAAACAGGGTAATCTGACCGGAAGAAGGCAGACCGCCGAGCTCTAACAGCTCTTTGATTTCGCTCTCTTTCGCACCATCAAACACCGGCGTGGCGATTGGCATACCTTTTTTCAGGTTTTCAGCCAGACGCAGAACTTCATCATCACTAAAGGTATTCAGGTCAACTTTCTGACGCACATCTGTGCCCAGATCGTAAGCACGCTGGATGAATTCGCGCAGTTTGGCGACTTCTTCCTGCTTCTTCAGCATCGCGTTGATTTTCTCGCCGATACCTTTCGCTGCCATCCCTAAGTGCGTCTCAAGGATCTGACCGATGTTCATACGTGAAGGTACGCCCAGCGGGTTCAGTACGATATCGACCGGCGTACCGTTCTCATCGTAAGGCATGTCTTCGATTGGGTTGATCTTCGAGATAACACCTTTGTTACCGTGACGACCTGCCATCTTATCACCAGGCTGAATCTGACGTTTAACGGCCAGATAAACCTTAACGATTTTCAGCACGCCTGGTGCCAGATCATCGCCTTGTGTGATTTTACGACGCTTGCCTTCGAGTTTTTTCTCAAACTCGTGCTTCAGTTCGTCGTACTGCTCTGCCAGCTGTTCCAGCTGGTTTTGCTTGGCTTCGTCAGTCAGACCCAGTTCCAGCCAACGCTCACGCGGCAGCTTGTCCAGTTTGTCTGCTTCAACGCCACCAGAAATCAGGACAGACTGGATACGGCTGAACAGGCCCGCTTCCAGAATCTGCAGCTCTTCAGACAGGTCTTTCTTCGCCTGCTTCAGCTGCATCTCTTCGATTTCCAGCGCACGTTTGTCTTTTTCCACGCCATCGCGGGTGAAGACCTGAACGTCGATAACCGTACCCGAAACACCGTTAGGCACGCGCAGAGAAGAGTCTTTCACGTCAGACGCTTTCTCACCGAAGATCGCACGCAGCAGTTTCTCTTCTGGTGTCAGCTGGGTTTCGCCTTTTGGCGTCACTTTACCAACCAGAATGTCACCACCGGTCACTTCCGCACCGATGTAAACGATACCGGATTCATCCAGTTTAGAGAGTGCAGCCTCACCCACGTTCGGGATGTCAGCGGTAATCTCTTCTGGCCCCAGCTTGGTGTCGCGAGACACACAGGCCAGTTCCTGAATGTGGATGGTCGTGAAGCGATCTTCCTGCACCACGCGCTCGGAGACTAAGATGGAGTCTTCGAAGTTGTAACCGTTCCACGGCATGAACGCGACGCGCATGTTCTGACCCAGCGCCAGTTCACCGAGATCGGTAGACGGGCCATCAGCCAGCACATCACCACGCTCAACTGGCTCGCCCAGAGATACACATGGCATCTGGTTGATACAGGTGTTCTGGTTAGAACGGGTGTATTTGGTCAGGTTGTAGATGTCGATGCCCGCTTCGCCCGGATACATTTCGTCTTCGTTAACTTTGATAACGATACGTGATGCATCAACGTACTGAACGGTACCGCCACGTTTCGCCACAGCGGTAACACCGGAGTCAACGGCAACCGCGCGCTCCATACCGGTCCCTACCAGCGGCTTATCGGCACGCAGTGTAGGAACGGCCTGACGTTGCATGTTCGCACCCATCAGGGCGCGGTTAGCATCATCGTGTTCCAGGAACGGGATCAGTGACGCACCGACGGAAACGACCTGTTGGGTCGAAACGTCCATGTAGTCAACCTGATCGCGGCTGAACAGGCTCGATTCACCTTTGCTACGGCAGGTCACCAGGTCATCAACGAACGCACCTTCTTCTGACAGATTGGTGTTCGCCTGAGCGATGACATAGTTACCTTCTTCGATGGCAGACAGGTAATGAATTTCATCGGAAACCACACCGTCGATCACGCGACGATAAGGTGTTTCCAGGAAACCGTACTCGTTGGTCTGCGCATATACAGACAAGGAGTTGATCAGACCGATGTTCGGACCTTCAGGGGTTTCGATTGGGCAGACACGACCGTAGTGCGTTGGGTGTACGTCACGCACTTCGAAGCCGGCACGCTCACGGGTTAAACCACCCGGGCCGAGAGCAGAGATACGACGCTTGTGCGTAATCTCTGACAACGGGTTGTTCTGATCCATAAACTGGGACAGCTGGCTTGAACCAAAGAACTCTTTCACCGCGGCCGAAATAGGCTTGGCGTTGATCATGTCCTGAGGCATCAATGTGTCGAGGTCGCCCAGAGAAAGACGCTCTTTCACTGCACGCTCAACACGGACCAGGCCGACGCGGAACTGGTTTTCCGCCATTTCACCCACTGAACGAATACGACGGTTACCGAGGTGGTCGATATCGTCCACTTCGCCTTTACCGTTACGGATGTCGATCAGCTTTTTCATCACTTCGATGATGTCTTCTTTGCTCAGGATACCTGAACCTTCGATTTCATCACGCAGCAATGAACGGTTGAACTTCATGCGGCCGACAGCAGAAAGATCGTAACGATCTTCAGAGAAGAACAGGTTCTCGAACAGGTTCTCTGCTGCTTCACGCGTAGGTGGCTCACCAGGACGCATCATGCGGTAAATCTCAACCAGCGCGCTCAGGCGATCGTTGGTTGGGTCGACGCGCAGGGTCTCGGAGATATAAGGGCCGTGATCCAGATCGTTGGTGAACAGCGTTTCGATACGCTTGTGACCCGCCTGGCTCAGCTTGGCCAGCAGATCCAGCGACAGCTCCATGTTCGCTGCGATAATCAGTTCACCGGTGTTCTCATCGATATAATCTTTAGAGACCACTTTGCCTGCAATATATTCAACAGGCACTTCAATGTGCTGGATACCGTCTTTTTCGAGCTGACGAATGTGACGCGCAGTGATGCGACGCCCTTTCTCAACGTAGACCGTGCCGTTCGATTCGATATCGAAGGTCGCGGTTTCACCACGCAGGCGCTCTGGCACCAGTTCCATCTGCAGCTTGTTGTCACGGATTTCATACACCACTTTCTCGAAGAAGATATCGAGGATTTCAGCAGTGGTGTAATGCAGTGCGCGCAGGATGATACTGGCCGGCAGCTTACGACGACGGTCAATACGGACGAAAAGGTTGTCTTTCGGGTCAAACTCGAAGTCCAGCCATGAACCACGGTAAGGAATGATACGTGCGTTATACAGCACTTTACCCGATGAGTGGGTTTTACCCTTATCGCTGTCAAAGAATACGCCAGGACTACGATGCAGCTGAGAAACGATAACACGCTCAGTACCGTTGATAACAAAGGTACCGTTGTCTGTCATGAGTGGAATTTCACCCATGTAGACTTCTTGTTCTTTAATGTCTTTTACTGTGCCTTCTGGCGCTTCGCGCTCATAGATCACCAGACGCAGTTTGACGCGCAGCGGTGCCGAGTAGGTCACGCCACGGATCTGACATTCTTTCACGTCAAAGACAGGTTCACCTAAGCGATAGCTGACATACTGCAACTCAGAGTTGCCGCTGTAGCTCGCGATAGGGAATACAGAGCGGAAGGCAGCTTCCAGTCCGTACTGACCTTCTGGATCTTGCTCGATAAACTTCTGAAACGAATCAAGCTGGATAGAAAGGAGATAAGGTATGTCCAAAACTTGTGGACGTTTACCAAAATCCTTACGAATACGTTTTTTCTCGGTATAGGAGTAAACCATAGGGTTCCTCAGCTAGCTGACAAGTCGACCCACGCTGTCCGTCCTGACAGGACAGTTCATGCAACACGATTTTGTTTGATTCACGCACTGCCCGGCAGTGTGTGCAATACCTCTTTCTATCACGCTTAAATCATTTCATTGCTTCAGCGTGGGCAGGGAACCCGCACAGGAAAGCAGTATATTAAGTCGTCGATAGAGAAAGATATTGAAGAGCAACAATGGACAAACAGTGCGAAACCCCATTGAGGCCCTGGAGCGCAAAAAGGCTGGTGACCAAAAAGTCACCAGCCATCAGTCTGATATTACTCAGACTGCAACCCGAGGGTTGTCTTACTTAACTTCAACTTCAGCGCCAGCTTCTTTCAGAGCAGCTTCAAGTGCAGCTGCGTCATCTTTGCTGATGCCTTCTTTGATCACGCCAGTTGCTTCAACCAGATCTTTGGCTTCTTTCAGGCCCAGACCAGTTGCGGTACGAACGGCTTTGATTACTGCAACTTTGTTCGCGCCAACAGCTTTCAGGATAACGTCGAATTCAGTTTTCTCTTCAACAGCTTCAGCTGGGCCAGCAGCAACAGCTACAGCAGCAGCAGCAGAAACGCCGAATTTTTCTTCCATAGCAGAAACCAGCTCAACTACTTCCATTACGGACATAGCGGCAACGGCTTCCAGAATTTGGTCTTTAGTGATAGACATAACAATTGTTCCTAAGAATCAGAAAAAGTTTATACGTTAGCAAGTACGAAGAAAAGAGAGGCCTTAAGCCGCTTCTTTTGCATCGCGAACAGCAGCCAGAGTGCGAACCAGTTTGCCGGCAGCGGCTTCTTTCATGGTCGACATCAGACGTGCCAGTGCTTCTTCGTAGGTCGGCAGCGTTGCCAGACGGTCAATATTGGCCGCCGTGATCAGCTCACCTTCAAAGGCTGCAGCTTTGACCTCAAATTTTGCATTCGCTTTCGCGAAATCTTTGAACAGACGAGCAGCAGCGCCCGGGTGTTCCATAGAATATGCAATCAGGGTCGGACCAACAAACGTGTCTTTCAGGCACTCGAACTGAGTACCTTCAACGACGCGGCGCAGCAGGGTGTTACGAACAACACGCATGTAAACGCCAGCTTCACGACCTGCTTTACGCAGTTCGGTCATTTTATCAACGGTAACGCCACGAGAATCCGCAACAACCGCTGAAAGCGCACCTTTGGCTACTTCGCTGACTTCAGCAACAATCGCTTGTTTGTCTTGAAGATTTAATGCCATTAGCTTTAGCTCCTGGATTTGACCGGGGATGGATTTCCCCGGAACTCACTTCACTTATTCGCCCGAAGGAAAATAAGCGCTATTACACGGTGAGCAGAATCCAGTAAAGAAAAATTCTTTTGGTTCTGTCACCGTCTACGCAGGGTATTAAGCATTACATCCGAAAATGTGCAGCTCCTGCGGTCTTGGACGGAGGCCAGGATAAGGCCTGGCTCCAACCTAAAATTCGGCTGTACATCGTGGCTCAGATTGCCTTGCACTGACAGCCTTTATAAGGCCTGCTGAACACTTTACTGTGTTTCAGGCGACTGACTCAGTCGCTGCGTTCGCACAATCTGACTTACTCACGATGACATCTGCATGAATGCAGAACAACGGGCGTAAGATTCTAGGTGAATTTTTCGCCCGTTTCAAGCAGCAATTAGTTTGCCGCTGCGCTCAGACCAGCCTGGTCAACGGCAACGCCGGCGCCCATGGTGGTAGAGATGCTGACTTTCTTGATATACACGCCTTTCGCCTGAGCAGGTTTTGCTTTTTTCAGCGCAACCAGCAGAGATTCCAGGTTTTCTTTCAGTTTGTCAGCATCGAAGTCCACTTTACCGATGGTAGTGTGGATGATGCCGTTTTTGTCGTTACGATAACGAACCTGACCTGCTTTAGCGTTCTTAACCGCTTCAGCAACGTTCGGGGTTACAGTACCGACTTTCGGGTTTGGCATCAGGCCACGTGGACCCAGAACCTGACCTAACTGGCCAACAACGCGCATTGCATCTGGAGATGCAATAACAACGTCAAAGTTCATTTCGCCTTTCTTGATCTGCTCAGCCAGATCTTCCATACCTACCAGCTCAGCGCCAGCTGCTTTAGCAGCTTCAGCGTTTGCGCCCTGGGTGAAGACGGCTACACGTACAGAACGACCTGTACCGTGTGGCAGAACGGTCGCGCCGCGCACGTTCTGGTCAGATTTACGAGCGTCGATGCCGAGGTTAACAGCAACGTCTACGCTTTCTACGAACTTAGCGGTAGCCAGCTCTTTCAGTAATGCGATTGCTTCAGCAATATCGTACTGCTTAGTCGCGTCAACTTTGTCGCGAATAACGCTCATGCGCTTGGTCAGCTTTGCCATTTCTTAGTCCTCTACTACCAGGCCCATGGAACGAGCAGTACCTTCGATTGAGCGAGTCATCGCTTCAACGTCAGAACCAGTCATGTCCGCAGCTTTAGTTTCTGCGATTTCACGTACCTGAGCACGAGTCACTTTACCGACTTTATCTTTGTTCGGCTTACCAGAACCAGACTTGATGCCCGCTGCTTTTTTCAGCAGAACGGCAGCCGGAGGCGTTTTGGTAATGAAGGTGAAAGAACGGTCGCTGTATACGGTGATAACAACTGGAGTAGGCAGGCCTTTTTCCAGTGATTCTGTTTTGGCGTTAAACGCTTTACAGAATTCCATGATGTTAACACCCTGCTGACCCAGAGCTGGACCAACTGGTGGACTTGGGTTCGCCATACCAGCTGCAACCTGCAGCTTGACGTAGGCTTGTACTTTCTTAGCCATGATAATTCCTCAATTGGGTTATAGCGCCTTTAAAAGGCTCCCCGTGGTAACGATTTACACGCTGTTGCCAGCGCATAAAAACAAAAGGCGCGAAATTATAGTTTAATTTCGCGCCTGCTGCAACAGCCAAATAGTGAAAGAAAGGTTAGCCTTTCTCCACCTGACCGAAATCGAGTTCGACAGGTGTTGCACGTCCAAAGATGGAGACCGAAACAGTCAGACGACTCTTCTCATAATCGACATCTTCGACCACGCCGTTAAAGTCGGCAAACGGACCATCGTTGACGCGTACCATTTCGCCCGGTTCGAACAGCGTTTTCGGACGTGGCTTGTCACCTACCTGCTGCAGGCGGTTCATGATCGCATCAACTTCTTTATCGCTGATTGGCGCAGGGCGGTCAGAAGTACCACCGATGAAACCCATTACGCGTGGCACGCTGCGAACGAGGTGCCAGCTGGCATCATTCATTACCATCTGAACCAGAACGTAGCCTGGGAAGAATTTACGTTCGCTTTTACGGCGTTGACCACCACGGATCTCGACCACTTCTTCAGTCGGCACCATGACGTCGCCAAACAGCTCTTCCATGTTGTGCAATTTGATGTGCTCACGCAGCGACTGTGCTACGCGGCCTTCAAAACCGGAAAACGCCTGCACGACGTACCAGCGTTTTTTTGGAGCTTCAGACATCTCAGAACCTCAGGCCAGTGATAAACGATACCAGACGGACCAGAATGCCATCCAGCCCCCACAAAATCAGTGACATCACGGCAGTGACCGCGGCAACGATTAACGTGGTATGCAGTGTCTCCTGGCGGGTTGGCCAGATAACCTTGCGCATTTCGGTTCTTGCTTCACGTGCAAAGGCTACGGTCGCTTTGCCTTTGGTCGTTAAAAGCGCAATGCCGCCTGCTGCTGCAATCAAAATAACAACAGCCAACGCACGCAGAGGTAACGTCACATCACGATAGAGGTAGTTACCTACGATCGCCGCAAGCAGTAATAAGACTACCACTACCCATTTCAGCGCTTCGAGGCCGCGCCCGCTCCCTTGAGCTTCGGTATTCGCACTCATAAACCAACCTGCCACAATAATTCAGAAACTATTCTGCCCCGCATCGCGAGGCATCCAAACCGAATGAGCTTTTGGGGCGTAACTCGGTATCCAGCGCCGCATAACAGAGCCTGTCTCAGCAATGATTATGGTGCAAAATCACTGATGAGTCAGGTTCTATAAAACAGCGTACAAAAAGGGCATCAAATGATGCCCTTTCCATGTGCATTGCGTCAAATATTATCGGTAATTAAGCGATAACTTTGGCAACAACGCCCGCGCCAACGGTACGGCCGCCTTCGCGGATTGCGAAGCGCAGACCTTCGTCCATTGCGATTGGGTGAATCAGGGTAACAACCATTTTGATGTTGTCGCCTGGCATAACCATTTCAACGCCTTCTGGCAGCTCTACTGAACCGGTCACGTCAGTGGTACGGAAGTAGAACTGTGGACGGTAGCCCTTGAAGAACGGAGTATGGCGGCCACCTTCGTCTTTAGACAGAACGTAAACTTCTGACTCGAACTTGGTGTGTGGCTTGATGGTGCCTGGCTTCGCCAGAACCTGACCACGCTGGATGTCTTCACGCTTGATACCGCGCAGCAGAACACCACAGTTTTCGCCTGCCTGACCCTGGTCCAGCAGTTTGCGGAACATTTCAACACCGGTACAGGTTGATTTCGCCGTATCTTTGATACCCACGATTTCAACTTCGTCGCCGACTTTAACAACACCGCGCTCAACACGACCGGTTACTACAGTACCACGGCCAGAGATTGAGAATACGTCTTCGATTGGCAGCAGGAACGGCATGTCGATAGCACGAACCGGATCCGGGATGTAGTTGTCCAGGTGGTTAGCCAGCTCAACGATCTTCTCTTCCCACTCTGGGTTGCCTTCCAGCGCTTTCAGTGCTGAACCGCGAACGATTGGAGTGTCGTCGCCCGGGAAGTCGTACTGTGACAGCAGGTCACGGACTTCCATCTCAACCAGTTCCAGCAGCTCTTCGTCATCAACCATGTCACACTTGTTCAGGAACACGATGATGTAAGGAACGCCTACCTGACGACCCAGCAGGATGTGCTCACGGGTCTGAGGCATTGGGCCGTCAGTCGCAGCAACAACCAGGATCGCGCCGTCCATCTGCGCAGCACCGGTGATCATGTTTTTCACATAGTCGGCGTGGCCCGGGCAGTCAACGTGTGCATAGTGGCGAGACGGGGTTTCATACTCAACGTGTGCAGTGTTGATGGTGATACCACGTGCTTTTTCTTCAGGGGTGCTGTCGATCTGGTCGAACGCACGCGCCTGGCCGCCGTTGGTTTTAGCCAGAACGGTGGTGATTGCTGCAGTCAGGGTGGTTTTACCGTGGTCAACGTGACCGATGGTGCCCACGTTTACGTGCAGTTTGTTACGTTGAAATTGCTCTTTAGCCATCGCTTGTCCCTCTAAGACACGGATATATCAAAGATATCGTCACATTAACCAGGCATTGCCTGACTGCAAGGAGTTACAGAGAAAATCAGGAGGGAGATAAAGGAAGTGGTGCTGATACCCAGAGTCGAACTGGGGACCTCACCCTTACCAAGGGTGCGCTCTACCAACTGAGCCATATCAGCACATCTGGAGCGGGCAGCGGGAATCGAACCCGCATCATCAGCTTGGAAGGCTGAGGTAATAGCCATTATACGATGCCCGCATCCTGGAACTCGGCTACCTGTTCTTTCTGTAGCTTGTGAATAATAGGGGAAGTCCCCTATTATTCTTAGCCTGCCAGCGAAGCTGGCTGACTTTGACTGAGCTTACACCCAATCTGAATTCAGGGTGAGAAGAAGTGACTCACCTGCCAGATAAACAGGTTGTTTATCTGTTCTCAACCCGAGGGTCGAGATGGTGGTGGGAGAAGGATTCGAACCTTCGAAGTCTGTGACGGCAGATTTACAGTCTGCTCCCTTTGGCCGCTCGGGAATCCCACCTACTTGATGGTGCCGGCTACCGGAATCGAACTGGTGACCTACTGATTACAAGTCAGTTGCTCTACCAACTGAGCTAAGCCGGCATCAAGTGACGCGCATTCTAGGAAGGTCGGCTGAAGGATGCAACAAAAAAATCACTGTTTTTGTTCTATCGCTTACTATTTGTGCAAAGCATCGCAATTTACCCCTATTCTGCAGAAATAACGTCCAATTATTGGTCAAATTTTCGCGTCATCTTCTGTCCCTGGATTTGGTCTTCACGATTTCATTCTTTGGTGGATGGCTTTTTTCACGCCCCCTTTTTTTGCTGATCCTGCAAAATTCGTCTCGATTGCTTATTTATTGCCCGGTGTTTTCCATCGACAGCCGGTTTTTGTTTGTGGATATCGGTTTGTTTGTGCAAAAACGTCACCACAGGGTAAGCGATGAGTGATGTTAAGTTGACAGGGTTGCAGAGAAAACGTACTGGCACCTAAAGAGGTGGGAATGGACACTGGCACAATACCGCTTTCAATACGCGTGAATAAGGCATTGCTTGTATGCTTTCTGTGGCCGACAGCGCTGCTCTGTTCGGTTACTGGCCTGACAGGCGCGGAGTGCATGTGTATTGATGTCGACGCGGTGAAGATGAGCGAGGTTGCATATGAACAGGTACTGCCTACGTACAACAGAGAAGTCACATGACACATGAGAACGGCCCGATGCTTGATGTGCAGATTCCACCCTGTCCGCACCGATGACGGCTGCGACCAACTGGAACGCCGCCGAAAGTCATTATGTTTGTCCCTTCTGTTGTCAGAACGCGCTGTGCCTCCCGGTTCAACCTGCATAGAAACCCGGTCAGGCGGATTGAAGCGCTTCTTCTCTCCTTCGGCCCTCAGACAGCTTAAGCACACCACAAAGCCTGTGGCGGCCTTATGTTGGCAGCAACGGTATTTGATGCACACGCCATGCGAGGGCAGAGAAAGGGTCGTGGTAAGGGTTATTCGTCACGGGAAAGAGAGTACAGAAGGTATCCGTGCCTGGGGCAGACTGGTCTCTGAAGGCAATAAAGTGCGTTGTGGATGTTCAGACAAATGACCTGGGGAATGAAAGCACGCCCCAAAACAGTGACGCGCCTGACACGCACCTTATTTGCGGCTTAACGTCCGGCATAAAGTAACAAACAGCCACGGATTCATTGCACGCGCGATCATGAAAGACCCGCTCGTTAACCGGCTGCTGGCTAAGTGAACCATACGATAATGAGCGGAGGCCCGTTTACGTGCCCTGATCCGTGCTACCCACCAGGCTGAAGATTTACCTGTCACATCGCATGCTGTAATTACAGAGATCAAGCCTCTTGATCAAGGATTTGTTAAAATTGCGGAGGCGCCGACGAAAGCTTATCCCCGTTTATTTTTTACTTCTTTTAAAAGCTATACTGGTGGTACCCTCCAGCCCATTGTTCTCGTTAATAACTCTGTGACCCGCAATTCATTACGCTACCGTGCCCGAGTAATCTTCGGTGAAAATGTACAGATTGGTTTGAATCTGCAGTCAAATGTATACTTATGGATAAAACGACATCACTCACCACGCCTTATTTACAGTTCACCCGTGAACAATGGGCGTCATTACGCGACTCCGTTCCCATGACGCTGGCAGAGGATGAAATTGCTCAGTTAAAAGGGATAAACGAAGACCTTTCTATTGAAGAGGTGGCCGAAATCTATCTGCCGCTCTCACGCTTGCTGAATTTCTATATAAGTTCGAATGTGCGTCGCCAGGCTGTTCTGGAACAATTTCTGGGCACAGACGGGCAAAAGATCCCTTACATTATCAGTATTGCTGGTAGCGTTGCGGTGGGGAAAAGTACGACTGCCCGCGTTTTACAGGCGCTTCTCAGCCGCTGGCCTGAGCACCGTAAGGTTGAGTTAATTACAACTGATGGCTTCCTTCATCCGAACTCGGTACTAAAAGAGCGCGGTCTCATGAAGAAAAAAGGGTTTCCTCAATCTTATGATATGCATCGGTTAGTTAAGTTTGTGTCAGACCTTAAGTCTGGCGCCCAGCAGGTGACGGCGCCCGTTTATTCCCATCTCATTTATGACGTTATTCCGGATGGGGATAAAGTGGTGCAACAACCCGATATTTTAATTCTGGAAGGCTTAAACGTTCTTCAAAGTGGAATGGATTATCCTCACGATCCGCACCACGTATTTGTTTCTGATTTTGTCGATTTTTCTATCTATGTCGATGCGGAAGAAGATCTTTTACAGCACTGGTATATCAATCGCTTTCTGAAATTTCGCCAGGGCGCTTTCACCGATCCCGACTCTTATTTTCATCATTATGCACAGTTACCTGAAGATGAGGCCATCAAGATCGCGGGATCGCTGTGGAAAGAGATCAACTGGCTGAACCTGAAAGAGAATATTCTTCCTACACGTGAAAGAGCCAGCTTGATTATGACCAAAAGTGGTAATCATGCGGTTGAAAAAGTCCGCCTGAGAAAATAAGTTACGACAATAAAGCCTGCCTTAAAAGCAGGCTTTACAGACTTTTAAAGGGGACGCAGCGATATTTCCCCACCCATCCAGGATTTAATTTCGCCCTCTTGTTCCAGCAGCAAACCACCCTGATTATCAATGCCGCGTGCAATGCCGTGAACTTCCCGCTCGCCCATCAGTAACCTGACCGGACGGTTGATAAAGTTGTCTAAGCCTGCCCAGCGTGCGACAAAAGGTGCCAGACCTTCCTGTTCAAAAACAGGTAGTGCCTCACGCAGGCGATTGATTAACGTTGCAGCCAGGTCATTACGATCAAGCGTTACGCCCGCTTCCTGCAGATTAATCCAGCCCTGATTGATTTGCGCCGCGTCGGCATTTCGCATCGCTAAATTGATGCCCGCTCCCATTACGATCTGCGCAGCATCGCCGGTTTTACCGGTTAACTCCACTAAGATGCCTGCTAATTTTCTGTCATGGAGGTAAATATCATTCGGCCATTTTACGCGAACATCCTCCGCACCTAATGACTGAAGCGTCTCTGCCATCACTATACCAATCACCAGGCTGAGCCCCATCGCTGCAGCAGGCCCTTGCTCCAGACGCCAGTACATAGACATATAAAGATTAGCACCGAAGGGAGAAAACCAATGCCGCCCGCGTCGTCCGCGTCCCGCTTGCTGATATTCCGCTACACAGACGGCACCTGAAGGCAGTGAATCCATACGCTCAAGTAAATACTGGTTCGTCGAATCGATAACCGGTATCACGGCGACATCGGGCTGAGAAAGCTGACCAAGAATCGCCTCTTCATTGAGCAACTGAAGCGGTGCAGGGAAGCTGTAGCCTTTCCCGGTAACCGTATACACTTCAAGGCCCCAGCTTTTTAACGTCTGAATATGTTTATTAATTGCTGCGCGGCTCATGCCGAGCGTTTCACCTAATTGCTCACCAGAATGAAATTCGCCATCTGACAGGATATCAATAAGCTTTAGCGGTACGCTGTGGTCTTTCATGCAATCACCTCAACCGCATTGCATTCACCTTGTGCCCGGATAAAACGGACCTCAGGCTCAAGCCAGACATCAAATTTCTCACCTACGCGTGCGCGCACCTTTTTGGCCAGCGCAACGATATCGCCTGGCGTGGCATCGGCAGCATTAATCAGCACTAATGCCTGCTGCTGATGAACTTCCGCGCCGCCAACGCGACAGCCTTTAAGCTGACACTGATCGATTAACCAGCCTGCGGCAAGTTTTACCATACCCTCTGGTTGGGGATAATTTGGCATCGCAGGATAGTGATTAAGCAATACTTCAGCCTGCTGGCGGCTAATCACTGGATTTTTAAAAAAACTGCCAACATTGCCTGTTATTTTGGGGTCAGGTAATTTGCTCTGTCGCATATGGCAAACGGCATGAAACACATCCCAGGCATTCGCAGTCGCCGGATTAAGCGTCTTTAAATCGCCATACGTCAGCACCGGTTGCCACTGTTTGGTTAATGAAAACCCGACGGCAACAATCGTATAGCCCGACTGGTACTGATGTTTAAAAATGCTGTCGCGATAGCCAAACTGGCAATCGTCACGGCTTAAACGCTCAGTGACGCCGGTTTGCAAATTCAGCACGTCTACATATTCACAGACATCTTTCAGTTCAACGCCATAGGCGCCGATATTCTGGATGGGTGCAGAGCCGACCATACCGGGAATAAGTGCCAGGTTCTCTAGTCCGGAAATCCCTTTTTCCAGCGTCATTTTTACCAGTTGATGCCAGTTTTCACCCGCGCCAACATGCAGCTTCCAGCGCTCATTCTCGTCGCGTATTTCAACTCCAGCGATGCGGTTGAGCACCACAATGCCCGCGAAGTCCTCAAGAAACAGTACATTGCTGCCTTCACCCAGGACCAAAAAGGGTTGCTGGTTACGCTGGCTCATCTGCCATGCCGCAAGTATGGCTTCAGGCGTTTCGGCGACAATACGAATTTGTGTGCTGACATCAAGACCGAGCGTATTGTCGGCTTTTAAGGAGGTATACGAGCTGGACATGATAAGGCCTTCACGGGGTTAATCTGGCCGTAGTTTACCGCATCATGAACGGATTGAGAGGGAATTTGCGTGCGAAGACGTTTTTCGCTGCATATCAGCCACTCAGAACGCTGAACGGGTAGAAAGAAATCCCGTCGCGGGCATGACGACAGGGGAAGCTGATGGAATGGGAGTTGTTTAAAGCAGCTAAAAACACAGGCGGAACAATTGTGAAGTATCAGCAGAACTTTGTAGAGGTGGGCATCCATTTCATCCGGCCGTTTTGCCAACCGCACGTTTAAACAGCGCGGTTTGATCGCAGTCTGTTTAGCTATTCACTGGAGAGATTGATGCAAAGCATGGGCTAAAAGGCATAGACAGGAAAGGGCCGCTGACGACATATTCTTTCCTTTTACATGCAGAGACAAGGTAAACGGACCAGGGAGGATGACCGGCAGGCGACGGCAGAGATCTGCCCTGAAGCCCGCAGAGGCCCGGCTGCCCCCGCCCTCCCCGGACGGCGGACGTAAAAAAGCCCCGTACTTCCGTACGGGGCTTCTTCACCTGATTGATGCCTGGCAGTTCCCTACTCTCGCATGGGGAGACCCCACACTACCATCGGCGCTACGGCGTTTCACTTCTGAGTTCGGCATGGGGTCAGGTGGGACCACCGCGCTACAGCCGCCAGGCAGATTCTGTCTGCCGCACCGCCCTCTCGGGCCGCACGGCGTTATCCGGTAAACAAGGCTGAAAATTCTTTCTGTCTCTCAACCAAAACGCCTCTGGCGTTGTAAGGTTAAGCCTCACGGGTCATTAGTACCGGTAAGCTCAACGCATCGCTGCGCTTACACACCCGGCCTATCAACGTCGTCGTCTTCAACGTCCCTTCAGGAGGCTCGGAGCCTCAGGGAGAACTCATCTCGGGGCAAGTTTCGTGCTTAGATGCTTTCAGCACTTATCTTTTCCGCACTTAGCTACCGGGCAGTGCCACTGGCGTGACAACCCGGACACCAGCGGTGCGTTCACTCCGGTCCTCTCGTACTAGGAGCAACCCCCCTCAATTCTCCAGCGCCCACGGCAGATAGGGACCGAACTGTCTCACGACGTTCTAAACCCAGCTCGCGTACCACTTTAAACGGCGAACAGCCGTACCCTTGGGACCTACTTCAGCCCCAGGATGTGATGAGCCGACATCGAGGTGCCAAACACCGCCGTCGATATGAACTCTTGGGCGGTATCAGCCTGTTATCCCCGGAGTACCTTTTATCCGTTGAGCGATGGCCCTTCCATTCAGGGCCACCGGATCACTATGACCTGCTTTCGCACCTGCTCGAGCCGTCACTCTCGCAGTCAAGCTGGCTTATGCCATTGCACTAACCTCCTGATGTCCGACCAGGATTAGCCAACCTTCGTGCTCCTCCGTTACGCTTTGGGAGGAGACCGCCCCAGTCAAACTACCCACCAGACACTGTCCGCAGCCCGGATCACGGGCCCACGTTAGAACACCAAACATTAAAGGGTGGTATTTCAAGGACGGCTCCACGCAGACTGGCGTCCACGCTTCAAAGCCTCCCACCTATCCTACACATCAAGGCTCAGTGTTCAGTGTCAAGCTGTAGTAAAGCTCCACGGGGTCTTTCCGTCCTGTCGCGGGTAACCTGCATCTTCACAGGTACTATAATTTCACCGAGTCTCTGGTTGAGACAGTGCCCAAATCGTTACACCTTTCGTGCGGGTCGGAACTTACCCGACAAGGAATTTCGCTACCTTAGGACCGTTATAGTTACGGCCGCCGTTTACTGGGGCTTCGATCAAGAGCTTCTCCTTACGGATAACCCCATCAATTAACCTTCCAGCACCGGGCAGGTGTCACACCGTATACGTCCACTTTCGTGTTTGCACAGTGCTGTGTTTTTAATAAACAGTTGCAGCCAGCTGGTATCTTCGACTGGCCTCGGCTCCGGGAGCAAGTCCCTCACCTACGCGCCAGCGTGCCTTCTCCCGAAGTTACGGGGTCATTTTGCCGAGTTCCTTAACCAGAGTTCTCTCAAGCGCCGGGTATTCTCTACCTGACCACCTGTGTCGGTTTGGGGTACGATTTCGTGTTACCTGATGCTTAGAGGCTTTTCGAAGCAGGGCATTTATCACTTCAGCACCGTAGTGCCTCGTCGTCACGCCTCAGTGTAAAGTGCACCGGATTTGCGGCGCACACACCTACACGCTTAAACCGGGACAACCGTCGCCCGGCCGATATAGCCTTCTCCGTCCCCCCTTCGCAGTAACACCAAGTACAGGAATATTAACCTGTTTCCCATCGACTACGCCTTTCGGCCTCGCCTTAGGGGTCGACTCACCCTGCTCCGATTAACGTTGAACAGGAACCCTTGGTCTTCCGGCGACAAGGTTTTTCACCTTGTTTATCGTTACTTATGTCAGCATTCGCACTTCTGATACCTCCAGCATGCCTCACAGCACACCTTCAACGGCTTACAGAACGCTCCCCTACCCAACAACGCTTACGCGTCGCTGCCGCAGCTTCGGTGCATGGTTTAGCCCCGTTACATCTTCCGCGCAGGCCGACTCGACCAGTGAGCTATTACGCTTTCTTTAAATGATGGCTGCTTCTAAGCCAACATCCTGGCTGTCTGTGCCTTCCCACATCGTTTCCCACTTAACCATGACTTTGGGACCTTAGCTGGCGGTCTGGGCTGTTTCCCTCTTCACGACGGACGTTAGCACCCGCCGTGTGTCTCCCGTGATAACATTCTCCGGTATTCGCAGTTTGCATCGGGTTGGTAAGCCGGGATGGCCCCTAGCCGAAACAGTGCTCTACCCCGGAGATGAGTTCACGAGGCGCTACCTAAATAGCTTTCGGGAGAACCAGCTATCTCCAGGTTCGATTGGAATTTCTCCGCTACCCACACCTCATCCCCGCACTTTTCAACGTGCGTGGGTTCGGGCCTCCATTCAGTGTTACCTGAACTTCACCCTGGACATGGGTAGATCACCTGGTTTCGGGTCTATACCCTGCAACTTAACGCCCAGTTAAGACTCGGTTTCCCTGCGGCTCCCCTATACGGTTAACCTTGCTACAGAATATAAGTCGCTGACCCATTATACAAAAGGTACGCAGTCACACCACGAAGGTGCTCCCACTGCTTGTACGTACACGGTTTCAGGATCTCTTTCACTCCCCTTCCGGGGTGCTTTTCACCTTTCCCTCACGGTACTGGTTCACTATCGATCACTAGGGAGTATTTAGCCTTGGGAGATGGTCCTCCCAGATTCCGACGGAATTTCACGTGTTCCGCCGTACTCATCGAACTCACAGCCTGTGCACCTTTGTGTACGGGAGTATCACCCTGTACCCTGCGACTTTCCAGACGCTTCCACTGATGCACAAGCTGATGCAGGTTCTGGGCTCCTCCCCGTTCGCTCGCCGCTACTGGGGGAATCTCGGTTGATTTCTTTTCCTCGGGGTACTTAGATGTTTCAGTTCCCCCGGTTCGCCTCATGCCGCTATGGATTCACTGCATGATAGTGTGACGAGTCACACTGGGTTTCCCCATTCGGGTATCGCCGGTTGTAGCGGTTCATATCACCTTACCGGCGCTTATCGCAGATTAGCACGCCCTTCATCGCCTCTGACTGCCAGGGCATCCACCGTGTACGCTTGGTCGCTTAACCTCACAACCCACAGGCGTTTTGCGCTTGCGTGTTATGAGCTTTTGAGAGACCCGAACGCATCGTGCTGTGTTCCTTATTACGGAGGAACACGACGTACGTCGTTTCAAATTTTCAGCTTGTTCCGGATTGTTAAAGAGCATAATACTTCGCAGCACACCGTTACCGGTACGCTCTGAAGTATTGTCAGAAAAAACAGCAAGTATGGTGGAGCTAAGCGGGATCGAACCGCTGACCTCCTGCGTGCAAGGCAGGCGCTCTCCCAGCTGAGCTATAGCCCCATACAGTTACTGCAGAGACCACTACCACCACTCAACTGCGTGCACTTCATGAGAAATGCACTTCGTGCTCAGGCAAGGCGTGTGTCCGCGAAGCATAGTGAACTATGCGAGCCGGAGACATAACGCAGCATGAGTGCGAAGTTGGTAGGCCTGAGTGGACTTGAACCACCGACCTCACCCTTATCAGGGGTGCGCTCTAACCACCTGAGCTACAAGCCTGTAGAGGTTTTTTCTGCTCGTGACTTTCTATCAGACAATCTGTGTGAGCACTTCGCACGAAGGTATCTTCAGGTAAGGAGGTGATCCAACCGCAGGTTCCCCTACGGTTACCTTGTTACGACTTCACCCCAGTCATGAATCACAAAGTGGTAAGCGCCCTCCCGGAGGTTAAGCTACCTACTTCTTTTGCAACCCACTCCCATGGTGTGACGGGCGGTGTGTACAAGGCCCGGGAACGTATTCACCGTGGCATTCTGATCCACGATTACTAGCGATTCCGACTTCACGGAGTCGAGTTGCAGACTCCGATCCGGACTACGACGCACTTTATGAGGTCCGCTTGCTCTCGCGAGGTCGCTTCTCTTTGTATGCGCCATTGTAGCACGTGTGTAGCCCTACTCGTAAGGGCCATGATGACTTGACGTCATCCCCACCTTCCTCCGGTTTATCACCGGCAGTCTCCTTTGAGTTCCCGACCGAATCGCTGGCAACAAAGGATAAGGGTTGCGCTCGTTGCGGGACTTAACCCAACATTTCACAACACGAGCTGACGACAGCCATGCAGCACCTGTCTCAGCGTTCCCGAAGGCACCAATCCATCTCTGGAAAGTTCGCTGGATGTCAAGAGTAGGTAAGGTTCTTCGCGTTGCATCGAATTAAACCACATGCTCCACCGCTTGTGCGGGCCCCCGTCAATTCATTTGAGTTTTAACCTTGCGGCCGTACTCCCGGCGGTCGACTTAACGCGTTAGCTCCGGAAGCCACTCCTCAAGGGAACAACCTCCAAGTCGACATCGTTTACGGCGTGGACTACGGGTATCTAATCCTGTTTGCTCCCACGCTTTCGCACCTGAGCGTCAGTCTTCGTCCAGGGGGCCGCCTTCGCCACCGGTATTCCTCCAGATCTCTACGCATTTCACCGCTACACCTGGAATTCTACCCCCCTCTACGAGACTCAAGCCTGCCAGTTTCAAATGCAGTTCCCAGGTTAAGCCCGGGGATTTCACATCTGACTTAACAGACCGCCTGCGTGCGCTTTACGCCCAGTAATTCCGATTAACGCTTGCACCCTCCGTATTACCGCGGCTGCTGGCACGGAGTTAGCCGGTGCTTCTTCTGCGGGTAACGTCAATTGATGAGGTTATTAACCTCACCACCTTCCTCCCCGCTGAAAGTACTTTACAACCCGAAGGCCTTCTTCATACACGCGGCATGGCTGCATCAGGCTTGCGCCCATTGTGCAATATTCCCCACTGCTGCCTCCCGTAGGAGTCTGGACCGTGTCTCAGTTCCAGTGTGGCTGGTCATCCTCTCAGACCAGCTAGGGATCGTCGCCTAGGTGGGCCGTTACCCCGCCTACAAGCTAATCCCATCTGGGCACATCCGATGGTGTGAGGCCCGGAGGTCCCCCACTTTGGTCTTGCGACGTTATGCGGTATTAGCTACCGTTTCCAGTAGTTATCCCCCTCCATCGGGCAGTTTCCCAGACATTACTCACCCGTCCGCCACTCGTCACCCGAGGAGCAAGCTCCTCTGTGCTACCGTCCGACTTGCATGTGTTAGGCCTGCCGCCAGCGTTCAATCTGAGCCATGATCAAACTCTTCAATTTAAAGTTTGATTTGCTGCAACCAGTGCAGCGATGCTCAAGGAAAACGTCGTAATGAATTTCAATACGTGTTCACTCTTAAGACTTGATATTTTTTTGCGTCCGGAGGCGCGGATATCAATCCTGCGAGTGCCCACACAGATTGTCTGATAAATTGTTAAAGAGCAGTGCCACACTTCTCTGTGGCGCGGGCTGCATATATTACGCTTTCCGCTTTATGAGTCAAGCACTTATTTTTGCTAAACTCATCGGTTCGAATGATTCTGAACCTTACTCAACCCGGCGCTTCGTATTCCGTTGTGCCGTGTCAGTGGAGGCGCATTATAGGGAGTTCTTCGAAGCTGACAAGGGCTAATTTCAATTAATTTTCCGAGTGCTGTTTTTTTCAGCGAAAACCCGCTAAAGCGCCAGTTTTTCAAGCAACGGGAAGCCATAACGCTGTAAAACCGGCGATAATTGCGCCGCCTCTTCATCCAGCTCAGTGCAAAACGCCATGTTTTGATCCGGCGAGCGGACTTCGGGTGCTTCATTGTCCAGTAGCCAGGCAGTACGTCTGGCTATTGCGGCACCGGAGTCAATCAAACGCGTACCTTCAGGCAGGACATGCTGAAGCTCATCGCGAAGTAAAGGAAAGTGCGTGCAGCCTAATACGACAGTATCCGGTGGCTCCGTCATACGTAACCAGGGTTGCACAATGCGCCTGACGTCATCCAGTGAAACCTTATCGCCATGAAGCTTGGCTTCGGCTAACTCCACCAGCTCGGCTGAGCCCAGCATTTCAATCTTGCAGGTTTTAGCAAACTGCGACACCAGATCATGCGTGTACGAACGCCGGACCGTTGCGCGCGTCGCCAGCAGCCCGACCACACCGTTACGTGTAAGGCGTGCAGCCGGTTTGATTGCCGGTACAACGCCGACAACCGGAAAGGCAAATCGCTCACGTAATGCAGGCAAAGTGACGGTGCTGGCGGTATTACAGGCAATAATGACGAGAGAAATGGGATGACGGCGAGTAATGGCATCAACCATCGCAACAACGCGCTCGACAATAAAGGTCTCGGTTTTCTCACCATAAGGAAAACCGGCATTATCGAACGCATAAAGATAATGCAGGTCCGGCAGGAGTTGCCGAACCTCATCATAGACAGAAAGCCCGCCTACGCCGGAATCAAACACCAGCACAGTCGGGCGCAGGTCAGAAGCTGTAGCTTCCGTTGAGGTAATACTCTCTTCCTGGAGTCTGGTAGCCATACGCTGTCTCGTAATCTTTATCGAACAGGTTGGCAATTCTACCACGAACGGTCAGATGTGATGTGACAGGATACGATACGGCGAGATCAACGGTGCTGTAGGCCGGCAAACGGCGCTGCTCACTCGTGTACTGGCTCGTGTTATTGTCATAACGCTTGCCAAAATACTGGTAAATAACATCTATATCAGCCTTATAAACCGTTACACCCAACTGATATTTCATCTGTTGACGAGACCGGCGAGCCAGGACTTCATCATCCGAATCCCGTCGGGCATCAAGATAGCCTAAGGTGATTTGATGATGCAGGAAGGACGTATCGAAGTCTGCGGTGGCTTCAATACCTTTCATTGTCACCGCTTTCTGATTGAAATAGCCGCCCTGGAATGTCAGCGGATCGGACGCATAGTCAATCAGGTTCGTGACGTGATTACGGTAGGCCGCCAGCCGCCAGTTAACGGGGCCACTTAACCCTTCGAGCGCAGCTTCCCATTGTTTTGATTTCTCAGGCTGCAAATCGGGATTGGCGCTAATGCCAAAATGCTTTTGGCCATAAAGCTGCCCCAGCGTCGGTGCCTGGAAACCGGTGCCATAGGAGAGCGATGCCTTATAACCCGGCACAAACTCCCATCCAGCCGCCGTTTGCCAGGTACCATGACGACCATAATCCTGGTTATCGTCCCCCCGGACAGCACCTTCAAGCGTAACAGTGCCCAATTGCTGCTGCGTCGTCAGATATGCCCCGGTATTATCCTGCTTATAGCGGTCCGTTTCTCTGGGCTGACCAGAAAAGAGTTGGCCTACTGAGCTCAACGCTTGCCGCTGCCAGTCAATCCCGGTACTCACCGTGCCATAACCGACTGCGAAGGCGTTCCCCCATTGAAGGTTGCGCTGATCCATATCATCCAGCGTATTGGAGTCTGCGTAACGTCCCTCAGCGCCAACATAATTATATATTTTGTACTTTTGGTAGCTGGCGACCAGTTGAGAAGAATAATCACCTTTAGTAAAGCGCAGGCCGGTATCAAAGGCGTGGTTATAAATCTGCTGCTCATCCGATCCGCCCGGGAAGCCAGCATCGTAGTCAGTATTCGCCGCATAACCATAACCACGAAAGAAACCAGAAAACATGTCATTGAACTTATGCTCAACCCCTGCCCAGAACGCTTTGTTGCGCCAGCCATCACGATCGCGATCGGCTGGAGACGTCGAATCAGGCTGGATGTTATAGCCATTGGTTGCCTGATAAGAACCGGCGACGGTAAGGCGGGTTTGGTCGGTCACATTCTGGTTTATGCCACCGCTGTACTCCTGATATCCCTTTGACCCCATGCCTGCAGAAAGCACATTGTGATTTTGTGGATTTTGAGTAATCACGTTTACCACTCCGCCAATGGCATCAGCGCCATAGACGGAGGAGCGCGGCCCGCGAATGAATTCAACGCGTTGTATAAGGGAGATCGGAATCAGATTGAAGTCCGCTGCACCGGTGATGCCTGGTCTTGCAAAGGGCACGCCATCCACAAGAATCAACGTCTGGCGCGCTTCAGCGCCTCGCACAAACATTGACGCGCTTTGCCCAATCCCACCGTTCTGCGCAATATCCACGCCGGGCAGGCGACGAAGCACGTCTACCAGATTTTTTGCCTGCCACAGGTCAATCTCATCCCGTGTCACTACCGAGGTTGAAGCCAGCACCGACGAAACCGGCTGTTGAAAACGATTAGCCGTCACGATGAGCGCATCATCACTTCTCTGTGCAAAGCCATTTTGCGCCCAGAGGAAAATCGCCGTTGCACTGAAGGCAAACAGCGGGGTTGTTGTTTTACTCATTTTTATCGCATCCAAAAGAAAAAGGATGCCGCAGGCATACAGTCGATAGCACGCGATGACTGTACGCGTGGCGACGTCACACCGGCAGGTCTTCGGGCTGGGAATCATAGCAGGTGATGACTTCCCATCCCGCAGGACAGTGTCTGCAATCGCAATCACCCTGACATTCCTTACCGCTGCGCGTCAGCTCCAGATTCACACTGGATTCCCTGTTAACTCAAGGTTGAGGCCGGTGCCCGCAGTCTACGAAGCGCGCACGGGCAAGTCCAGATCTGCACACCCCGACGCTCTGCTCGCGCGCAGGACTGGACATCAGCAGGTGAATCCCTACAATCGCCCGGCAAGCAGGCTATTAACCAGGATTAAACATGACACCCGAACATCTCCCTGTTGAACAGTATGACGCGCAGCTGGCGGAAAAAGTCAGTCGGTTAGAAACGATGATGACGCCTTTCGCTGCCCCCGCCGTGGAGGTGTTCCGTTCACCGGTCAGCCACTATCGCATGCGTGCAGAATTCCGCATCTGGCATGATGGCGACGACATTTATCACATCATTTTCGATCAGGAGACGAAACAGCGCATTCGCGTTGACCAGTTCCCGGCGGCCAGTGCCCTGATTAACCAGATGATGCCGAAAATGATGGCGGCCATTCGCGATAATCGCATCCTGCGCCATAAGCTGTTTCAGCTTGATTATCTGTCGACGCTAAGCAACCAAATCGTCATCTCCCTGCTCTATCACCGCAAGCTGGATGAGGAATGGCAGCAGGCCGCCACAACGTTACGCGATCAGTTGCGGGCGGAAGGCGTCGATGTGCAGCTGATTGGTCGCGCCACTAAGACCAAAATTTGCCTTGATCGGGATTACGTGGAAGAGCGTTTGCCGGTCGCCGGTAAAGAGATGATTTATCGACAGGTGGAGAACAGCTTCACGCAACCCAACGCGGCGATGAACATTCATATGCTGGAATGGGCGCTGGATGTGACAACGGGTTCCCGTGGCGATTTACTGGAACTCTACTGTGGTAATGGCAACTTCTCGCTGGCGCTGGCCAGAAATTTCCGCCGCGTGCTGGCCACGGAAATTGCCAAGCCATCCGTCGCGTCGGCCCAGTACAATATTGCCGCCAACCAGATTGATAATGTCCAGATTATTCGCATGGCGGCCGAAGAGTTTACCCAGGCAATGAACGGCGTGCGCAGCTTTAACCGGCTGGAGGGGATCGACCTGAAGAGTTATGACTGCGAGACGATCTTTGTGGATCCGCCGCGCAGTGGGCTGGATGAGGAAACCGTCAGGATGGTGCAGGCTTATCGCACGATCCTGTATATTTCCTGCAACCCGCAAACCCTGTGTGACAATCTGCTGGAGCTGGCGCAAACCCATGATGTCACGCGACTGGCCCTGTTTGACCAGTTCCCGTATACCCATCATATGGAATGCGGTGTGCTACTGACGCGCAAAGCGTAAAAAAACGGGAACCCAGGGGTTCCCGTTTTTGTGATTACCGGTTGCGATTGCGCTTGTAACGCAGGGCAATCCAGAACACCAGCCCGACCATAAGAATCGTGGGGATAAAGTTAGATCCGATATCCGGATATTCGGCACGCACTAATGCGCTGTACACCAGGATTCCCAGCAGGAAGAAGGCCGCAGCCAGCCCCGGAACCCCATCGGGCATACTTTTATTCAGGTAACGTTGATGCAGGCACCATGCCGCCAGCCCCAACGCAATCAACGGGAAAATAGAAAAAGGAACGAAAGCACTAAACAGCACAGAGAACGAGCCGTTCATAGCAAGGCCGGTGATAAAAGCCAGTAACATCGTGCCTTTATCACGGGAGCTTGGGTGGGTCATGGCAGGGTCCTTATTCATAGCTCTTCAGGTTTATCCAGGGTTACCGCCAGGCGTTCTTGTTCCCGGCGATACCAGTAATACGCGCCCTTCGCGATCATACGTAACTGCAATACCAGACGATCTTCCAGCTTACGACGCTGCGCTATATCAATATCCAGCGCCTCGGCACCGGCACTGAAGACAATAGTCACCATCGCTTCAGCCTGCGCTTCGGTGAAGCTGCGCGGCATGCGGTTTTCGACCTCAAGATAATCAGCCAGTTCAGCAATAAAATGTTGGATTTCACGCGCAACCGCCGCACGGAAAGCCGCAGACGTCCCCGAACGTTCGCGTAACAGCAGCCGAAACGCATTGGGGTTATTTTCGATGAACTCCATAAAGGTGGCGATAGAGGTTTTAATGATACTGCCGCCTTTCGCAATACGTTGACGTGCCTGTCGCATCAACTGCCGCAGCATCAGCCCGCTTTCATCCACCATGGTTAAACCCAGCTCATCGACATCTTTAAAGTGCCGATAAAAAGAGGTTGGCGCGATGCCCGCCTCGCGGGCAACCTCACGTAAACTCAGACTGGCGAAACTGCGTTCGGCGCTGAGCTGACTGAACGCAGCTTCAATCAGTGTACGTCGTGTACGTTCTTTTTGTTGCGCTCTGACGCCCATTCTCTCTGCCTTGTGAGGTTCTGAAACAGCACTATAACAAAATATTCAGCGTACAGTCCGGCAAACTTTGTGACGACGTGTTAAACCTCACTGAAAGCCAAAACGTGATGAAAATCGCTGTTAGAATTCAGAAGTGCGCGGCGAGATGTTAGAATCTCGTTGTAAAAATGTATAAATAATAGGACGTACCGGTATGCAAAAGTCTTACGATTACGATGTCATTGTGATTGGATCAGGACCAGGCGGTGAAGGTGCGGCGATGGGGCTGGTGAAGCAAGGCGCCCGAATCGCGGTTATCGAACGCTATCACAACATAGGCGGCGGCTGTACACACTGGGGTACGATCCCCTCGAAAGCCCTTCGTCATGCTGTGAGCCGCATCATCGAGTTCAACCAGAATCCTCTCTACAGTGACCATACCCGCCTTCTCCGCTCATCGTTTGCCGATATTCTCAATCACACGGAAAGCGTGATCAGCCAACAAACCGCAATGCGTCAGGGTTTTTACGAGCGCAATCGCTGTGAGCTGTTTCAGGGCGATGCGCATTTCGTGGATGCCAACACGGTTGAAGTGGAACATCATGATGGCACGCGCGAACAGCTGACCGCCGGGAAATTTATTATTGCCTGTGGTTCGCGCCCTTATCATCCGCATGATGTCGACTTTACCCATCCACGTATTTACGATTCCGATTCTATTCTCAACCTGCATCATGAACCCGGCCACGTCATCATTTATGGCGCGGGCGTGATTGGCTGTGAATATGCTTCCATTTTCCGTGGGCTCAATGTCAAGGTTGACCTGATCAACACCCGTGACCGCCTGCTGGCGTTCCTTGATCAGGAGATGTCTGACTCGCTGTCTTATCACTTCTGGAACAGCGGCGTGGTGATTCGTCACAACGAAGAGTTTGAGAAGATTGAAGGCGTGGATGACGGCGTTATCATGCACCTGAAATCCGGCAAGAAAGTCAAAGCGGACTGCCTGCTGTATGCGAACGGCCGTACAGGTAACACCGATTCACTGTCGCTGGAAAATGTCGGTCTGGAAGCGGATGGCCGTGGGCTGTTGAAAGTGAACAGCATGTATCAGACAGCGCAGCCGCACATTTATGCAGTGGGCGACGTCATTGGTTACCCCAGCCTGGCCTCCGCTGCTTACGATCAGGGCCGTATTGCCGCACAGGCCATCATTAAAGGCGAAGCCTCAGCGCACCTGATCGAAGACATTCCGACCGGGATTTATACCATTCCGGAAATCAGCTCTGTGGGCAAAACCGAACAGCAGCTCACGGCGATGAAAGTGCCTTACGAAGTGGGACGTGCGCAGTTTAAACATCTGGCGCGTGCGCAGATTGTGGGGATGAACGTCGGTAGTCTGAAGATCCTGTTCCACCGTGAAACCAAAGAGATTCTGGGCATTCACTGCTTTGGGGAACGTGCTGCGGAGATTATCCATATCGGTCAGGCGATCATGGAGCAAAAAAATGGTGGCAACACAATTGAGTACTTTGTGAATACCACCTTTAACTACCCGACCATGGCAGAAGCGTATCGCGTCGCCGCGCTAAACGGTTTAAACCGCCTGTTTTAGCGTGGTATCGAAATAGCCTTGCATATGTGTGCGGATTGCCTCTGCCAGTTGTTCATAACGGCTGCGCAGAGGTGAGCCGGGACGGTAAACCAGCGCAATCGTACGCTGTGGTACCGGCTTATAACAGGGCAGATAACAAACCCCATCACGCACACGCTGTGGCGGGACAGCCAGAGCAGGCAGTAACGTAATACCGCTTCCTGCCGCGACCATATTGCGCAACGTTTCCAGGCTTGTCGCACGGAAATGGGTATCTTCGTCTGCACCCGCTTCAAAACAAAAACCCATGGCCTGATCGCGCAGGCAGTGGCCGTCTTCCAGCATCAGCAGTTTTTCACCGGCCAGATCGGACATTGGCACACGATCGCGTTCGCGCCACGGATGATCCTCATAAACCGCCAGCTTCATCGGCTCATCGAACAGCGGGACTTCAATAAAGGCTTCGCTTTCTTTGACCAGCGCCAGAATCGCGCAGTCCAGTTTGCCGCTGTCGAGCTGAGCCAGCAATTGCTGGGTCTGTGCTTCATGCAGGTACATTTCCAGCTTTGGAAAAGTCTGATGCAGCATAGGAATAATTTGCGGCAGTAAATACGGACCGGTGGTAGGAATCAGCCCAATATGCAGTGGTCCTGACATCGCTTCGCCCTGCTGACTGGCCATCTCTTTCAGCACTTTGACTTCACGAAGGACAGTACGCGCCTGGTCGACCAGCAGCAAACCGGCCTGCGTAAACAGTACTTTGCGGCTGGTACGTTCCAGCAGCATGACACCTAACTCATCTTCTAATTTGCGAATCTGCCCGCTTAAGGTCGGCTGACTGACATGACAGGCATCCGCCGCACGTCGGAAGTGACGATGTTCAGCAAGCGAAACCAGATATTCAAGATCACGGATATTCATTATTACCCTCCATTCCACGATAGCTCGTGGCGATAGATAGAATAGCAACCAACGATTGGCCCTATCAAGAGCGGATGGGAATAATGCCCACATCAAATCAAATTCAGACTCATCGCCACCCAGGGAAATGTTTTCTGAATCATAAAGACAGCGTTATCCGCTGTTTTTAGCTGACGCAAATCTTCTGGCGACGCTGATAAAACAAAAAACTGAACAGGCGAAGGCCAGACGACAAGCGTAACGAATCTGAACATCGGTCGGGAGCACCGATGGTCTGATGATGTGCCTAAAATAAAAGTAGTTTCTGAAGCTAGAGGTTGGCGGGCATGGTATGCCCGCTCTTTTTTTATCTGCGACTCAGGCTAAGCGCGCTTTGGCATCCGCAATGGCACGGGCAACCTGAGACGGTGAAACGCCTCCCTGCGCATTGCGCTTATCCAGGCAGGATGACAGGGCCAGCACCGGATAGACATCGTCTTCGATAACAGCACTGAACTGCTTAAGCTGAGATAACGACAAGGCTTCCAGTGCCACACCTTGCGCGATCGCTGCAACGACCGTTTCTCCCACGATATGGTGCGCTTCACGGAAGGGAACGCCTTTTGCCACGAGATAATCGGCCAGTTCAGTTGAGTTTGCGTAACCCTGTTCGGCCGCTTCCTGGCAGCGAGGACGTTTTACCTGCAAACCTTCCAGCACCAGCACGGACATATGCAGGCAGTCCAGCCAGGTATCCAGCGCATCAAACAGCCCTTCTTTGTCTTCCTGCATGTCTTTGTTATAGGCAAGCGGCAGGCCTTTCAGCGTCATCATCATGCCGGTTAACGCGCCCTGAACCCGCCCGCATTTTCCACGGATCAGCTCCAGTGCATCCGGATTTTTCTTCTGTGGCATCAGGGACGAACCTGAGGTGACTTTATCCGAGAGTTCGATAAAGCCGGCTTCGCCTGTATTGAAGAAAATCATGTCTTCCGCAAAACGTGAAAGGTGCACCATGCCGATTGACGCATCGGAAAGCAGCTCCAGCACATGATCACGGTCGGATACGGTATCCAGGCTGTTACGCGTTGCAGACGCGAAGCCTAACCAGCCTGCCAGTTGCTCACGGTCAATAGCATAAGCCGTTCCGGCCAGTGCACCACAACCTAACGGGCTGACATCAAGACGCTTTAACGTATCCTGCAAACGGCTTTCATCGCGCGCCAGCATTTCAACGTAAGCGAGGCACCAGTGTGCAAACGTCACCGGCTGTGCACGCTGTAAATGTGTATAGCCCGGCATCACCGCGTCCTGATTGGCTTCGGCAGTCGCCACCAGCGCCTGCTGCAGCTCACGTGTGGCATCCAGCAGTGCGGCAACCTGCTCTTTACACCAGAGTTTCAGGTCGGTCGCCACCTGATCATTGCGGCTACGGCCGGTGTGCAGTTTTTTGCCCAGCGCACCGACTTTCTCAATCAACTGGCCTTCAACCCAGCTGTGAATATCTTCGGCATCGCTTTGCAGGATTTGCTCAGGATTGGCACGAACCTCCTCCAGCAGTGCGTTCAGTGCGGCTTCAAGCTGTTGCTGCTCATCACTGCTCAGGACATTTACCGTCACCAGCGCTTTGGACCAGGCCACTGAGCCAATGATGTCCTGCTCTGCCAGGCGGTAATCAAAACGCAGCGAGTCGTTGAACTGTTTGAAACGTTGATCTGCTGCCTGGGTAAAGCGTCCACCCCAAAGTGCCATGTGAATCTCCTTCAAGTCGTTAAACCAGGGGCGGCCTGAAAGCCGCCCCTGATGCCATACTGAGAGGCGAGGCGATCCCCGCCTGCGATTACTTTTTCTGCTCGTTCAGCGCACGGATACGTGAAGAGAGTGAGAACAGACGAATAAAGCCGCCTGCATGACGATGATCGTAAACTTCGTCTTCGCCGAAGGTCGCGAACTCTTCGGAATACAGGCTGTTAGCTGAACGCTTCTGCGTCGCCGTGGCCTGACCTTTGTAGAGTTGCAGAACCACTTCGCCGTTAACCTCTTCCGCCAGCGACTCTGCCGCCGCCTGGATAGATTTACGCAGAGGTGCAAACCAGCGACCATCGTAAACCACATAAGACATTTCATGGCCCAGCTGCTCACGCCATTTGAAGCTGTCGCGATCCAGAACCAGTTGCTCTACCGCACGCAGCGCGTTAACCATAATGGTGCCGCCAGGGGTTTCGTAACAGCCGCGTGATTTAATGCCTACCAGACGGTTTTCAACGATATCGATACGGCCCACGCCATGTTTTGCGCCCAGCACATTCAGTTTTTCCAGACACTGGAACGGGCTCAGTCTTTCACCGTTCACCGCCACCACGCGGCCTTTTTCAACGGTTACTGTCACGTCTTCTGGCTGATCGGGCGCTTCCAGCGGATCGACAGTCCAGACCCAGCAATCTTTGTTAGGTGCGTTAGACGGGCTTTCCAGCACGCCGCCTTCGGTAGAAATGTGCCAGGCGTTTTCATCACGGCTGTAGATTTTTTCCAGCGACGCGGTGGTAGGGATGTTACGCGCTTTCAGATAATCCAGCAGCGCTTCACGCGAACGCAGATCCCACTCGCGCCATGGCGCCACCACTTTCAACTGCGGCGCCAGTGCGGTGTAAGTGGTTTCGAAACGCACCTGGTCATTACCTTTACCCGTGGCACCGTGGCACAGCGCATCAGCACCCACTTTCAGCGCCAGCTCAACCTGGGCTTTCGCGATGATAGGACGCGCCATTGAGGTACCCAGCAGATACGTCCCTTCATACAGGGCCCCGGTCTGCAGCACCGGATAAACGTAGTCACTGATAAACTCTTCACGCAGATCGACAACGTGACATTCTGATGCACCTGACTGCAGCGCTTTCTTCTCAACGCCTTCCAGATCGCTACGTTCCTGACCGATATCCGCCACGAACGCGACCACTTCACAGCCGCCATAGTTTTCTTTCAGCCAGGGAATAATGGCCGAAGTATCCAGACCACCGGAGTAAGCCAGTACGATTTTTTTGATGTTTTGCGTTTGCATTTCGTAATCCTTGAATCTGAGTCGTTAAGCGAGAATCCGGGTGCCAATGGACACGCCGTTAAAAAGGGTAGGTAACTGCTCGGCATGACGCCAGCTGGCAATATCGACCGGACGGCCCAGCGTGCGTGCCGCATCCAGCGCAGCGTTCACTTTGACAATCATGCCATCGGTGATGATGCCCTGAGCGATCAGCTGTTCTGCTTTATCTGCCGTCATTTCTTCGATGCGCTGACCTTTGCCATCAAGAATGCCGCTGACGTCCGATAACAAGACTAAGTCAGCACCCAGCGTTGAGGCCAGCGCTGTGGCAGCCTGATCGGCATTGACGTTCATAAGCTCACCGCTGTCGGTGATGCCGATTGAACTGACAACGGGCATGTAACCTGCGCCCAGCAGCGTGTTAATTAATGCAGGATTGCCCGGCGTTGCGTTGCCCACATGGCCCAGCGCTTCATCTAACTGGGTGACATTGACCAGGCCCGCATCGCCCAGACACAGACCGACGGCCTGAATGCCGTATTTTTTCGCCCAGGCCAACAGCGTTTTGTTGGCGGTACCAGCCAGTGCGCCGGTGATGATGTCAATCTGATCGGCAGGCGTAACACGCAAACCGTTCTTCTTTTGCACCGGCAGCGCCAGTTTTTTCATCAGTTCATCGACCAGGCAACCGCCACCGTGAACGATAATCAGGGGGCGCTGATGAGCAGAACGGTAGGCCAGCAACGCGTCAAATAAACGGGCCAGTGCTTCTTCGCTGTCTAACAGCACACCGCCCAGCTTGATAATTAATGGATTAGTCATGGTTTAGTCGTCCGTTAAATCAGTGACTGCGTTTCAGGGAAACCGAAACGAATATTAAGGCACTGTACTGCCTGAGAGGCTGCCCCTTTAAGCAGGTTATCTTCAGCAGCCACCACAATCAGGTGTTCGCCCTGTACGGCAAAGCCAATATCGCAGTAAGGCAGACCGACCACGGCTTTCAATGCCGGTACGCCTTGCTCGTAAACGCGTACCAGCGGCTTATCGTGGTAGGCATTGTGAAAGACCTCAGCGACATCATCACGGCTGACGCCGGCATTAAGACGGCAGGTGATCGTGGCCAGGATGCCACGCGGGAAACTGCCCAGGTGCGGCGTAAAAATTACCGGTGTGCCCAGGTGCGCCACAATTTCAGGATGATGACGATGATTAAAAATACCGTAAGGCTGCAGACTGACTTCACAGAAGCTGGTACCAACATTCGCTTTGCGCCCTGCTCCACTGACGCCACTGGTGGCATTGATGACCGGCCACTGCGCCTCATTCAGTAAACCGGCATCCACCAACGGCTTGAGTGCCAACTGAGAGGCGGTGGGATAGCAGCCAGGGACGGCAATCAGCTGTGCTTCTTTGATTTTTTCCTGCTGGAACTCCGCCAGACCGTAAACGGCTTTATCCAGCCAGTCCCCATGCTGGTGCGTGAAGCCATAAAACTGCGTGTAAAACTTGCCGTCGTTGACGCGGAAAGCGCCGGACAGATCAAACACGACGCAGCCAGCTTTCAGAAATTCAGGCGCCAGGTCGTGACTGACTTCGTGGGCCGTCGCCAGAAACACCACATCAACTTTATCTGCCCATTCGTCGGCGCGGCTCAGTGGCTGCAGCGGCAGATCCACCACGCCTTTCAGCTGTGGATGAAGATCGGACAAGCGCTTACCCGCATCGGGACTTTGCGCAGACACCGCCAAAGCGGTTATGTTGATATGTGGATGGCGATTAAGGAAGGTGGCAAGCTCTACGCCAGCGTAACCACTGGCACCAACGATCAGCGTATTCAACATCAGGCTGTATACCTTTATTACAGTCACACGTTCCGGGTCGCGGCCTTGCCCCGTTGCCCACGATGTCGTTTGCAGCGATTTAAGGTTCACATGCACACGACGTTAATGTATTTTTATTCACTATTAATGCATGAATATTGATACATCCTAACTCAAGGACCGTCAACAGTGAAGACAAAATTACCGCCTTTTATCGAACTCTACCGCCAGTTGATCGCAACACCGTCTATCAGCGCAACCGATGCCGCTCTCGATCAGAGCAATGAAACTTTAATCAATTTACTGGCTGGCTGGTTCCGTGACCTGGGTTTTACCGTGGAAGTCCAACCCGTGCCGGGCACGCGGCATAAATTTAATATGCTGGCGCGCACCGGAAGCGGTGCGGGCGGTCTGCTGCTTGCCGGGCACACCGATACCGTTCCGTTTGATGATGGTCGCTGGACTCGCGATCCCTTTACCCTGACCGAGCACGACAACAAGTTGTACGGTCTGGGTACCGCCGATATGAAAGGCTTCTTCGCGTTTATTCTGGACACGCTCCGTGATGTGGATGTGACAGCCCTGAGTAAGCCGCTTTATATTCTGGCCACCGCTGATGAAGAAACCACCATGGCGGGCGCGTCATATTTTGCCGCATCCACACAGCTTCGCCCTGACTGCGCCATTATTGGCGAACCGACGTCGCTGAAACCTGTCCGTGCGCACAAAGGACATATCTCGAATGCGATTCGCATTCAGGGTCAATCTGGCCATTCCAGCGATCCGGGTCGCGGCGTTAATGCCATTGAGCTGATGCATGAGTCGATTACCGAACTCATGCAACTGCGCAATACGCTGAAAGCCCGTTACAACCATGATGGTTTTGCGATTCCTTATCCCACAATGAACTTTGGTCATATTCATGGCGGTGATGCAGCAAACCGTATCTGCGCCTGCTGCGAATTGCACATGGACATCCGCCCTTTGCCGGGGCTGACGCTGAGCGATCTTGACGCGCTGCTGAATGAGGCACTGGCGCCGGTGAGCGAACGCTGGCCGGGACGGATTACCATCGAAGAATTGCATCCGCCGATTCCGGGCTATGAATGTCCGGTTGACCATGAGCTGGTCAAGGTGGTGGAAAAACTGCTGGGTACACCGACAGAAGTGGTGAATTATTGCACTGAAGCCCCGTTTATCCAGCAACTTTGTCCAACGCTGGTGCTGGGCCCGGGTTCTATCAACCAGGCGCATCAGCCGGACGAATTTATCGATACCGCATTTATTCAGCCTACGCGCGCCTTAATCGCTCAGGTTGTGCAGCATTTCTGTCACTAATTATCATCAAACGGGGCATTTCACTGTATTAACAGCAAAATGCCCTGCCAATCTGTGGGATTTGATAATAAGAATAACTTATCCCGCTTCGCCGCTATCAAATTCCATGAATTTCCGTCAGTTAGCTGCACGTTTCCCTCACTTTAAGTCATTTGACGAACGCCTGATTACGTGGCTAGATAAAAGACGATGTTATACCCACTGGGCAATCATCCCACTTTATTCAGCTTGCGACGGGCAGCAACTGAAGAACCCCGGTCAGAGCCGGGAGGACGACGTTGCTGGCTTTTCTGCTGCCTGAAAAGGCCGGGTATAGAGGTTTATCAAGACGATAAGGGTGTCAGGGTCACATGAACGAACAATATTCCGCAATGCGAAGTAATGTCAGTATGCTCGGCAAACTGCTCGGGGATACGATTAAGGATGCGCTGGGAGAGAATATCCTGGGCCAGGTGGAAACCATCCGTAAGCTTTCTAAGTCATCCCGTGCAGGAAATGACACTCATCGTAAGGAATTGCTGAATACGCTGCAAAACCTGTCAAATGACGAGTTATTGCCCGTGGCGCGTGCCTTTAGTCAGTTCCTCAACCTCACTAACGTGGCTGAGCAGTATCAAACGATTTCCCGCAGCGGCGATGGCGCAAACCACCCTGAACTATTGAAAAAAACATTTGAAACCCTCAAGCAAAATAATCTCAGTGAAAGTGCGATTCATAAAGCCATTGAATCACTTTCCCTGGAACTGGTTTTAACCGCGCACCCTACTGAAATTACACGCCGCACGCTGATTCACAAACTGGGCGAGGTCAACAGCTGTCTTGAACAACTCGACCACAGCGATATCTCTGAATACGAACGCAACCAGATTATGCGCCGCCTGCGCCAACTGGTCGCGCAGGCCTGGCATACGGATGAGATCCGTAAATACCGTCCAACGCCGGTTGATGAAGCCAAGTGGGGATTTGCCGTCGTTGAAAACAGCCTGTGGGAAGGTGTACCTGCATTTTTGCGTGAGCTGAATGAGCAGGTAGAAGAGACGTTTGGCATTAAGTTACCGGTTGATTTTGTGCCGGTGCAGTTCACCTCCTGGATGGGCGGAGACCGTGACGGTAACCCGAACGTCACCGCCGCCATTACCCGCCATGTTATGCAGCTCAGCCGCTGGAAAGCCACCGATCTGTTTCTGCGCGATATTGGCGTGTTGATTTCGGAACTGTCGATGTCCGAATGCAGTCAGGAAGTTGCCGAGCTGAGTGGCGATCCTGAGGCGCTGGAGCCGTATCGCGTGATCTTAAAGCGTCTGCGCAGTCAGCTAATGTCTACCCAGGCTTACCTGGAGCGCCGCCTGAAAGGCGAGCGCTTGCCCCGCCCGGCAGACCTGCTGGTCTCCAACGCGCAGTTGTGGGATCCGCTTTTCGCTATCTATCAGTCCCTGCAGCAGTGCGGCATGGGCATTATTGCCAACGGTCAGTTACTGGATACGCTGCGCCGTGTGAAATGCTTTGGCGTGCCGCTGGTTCGCATCGACGTCCGTCAGGAAAGCACCCGTCACACTGAAGCTATCGCTGAAATTACCCGCTATCTGGGCCTGGGCGATTATGAAAGCTGGTCGGAAGCCGACAAGCAGGCTTTTCTTATCCGTGAGCTGAACTCCAAGCGCCCTTTACTTCCTCGCAGTTGGGAACCGAGTGACGAAACCCGCGAAGTGCTGGAAACCTGCAAAGTAGTGGCAGAAGCGCCCCAGGGCTCTATCGCAGCCTATGTCATTTCGATGGCGAAAACGCCGTCTGATGTCCTTGCCGTCCATCTGTTACTGAAAGAGGCTGGCATTCCGTTCGCTATGCCGGTTGCTCCCCTGTTTGAAACCCTGGATGACCTGAACAATGCCAATGATGTGATGAGCAAACTGCTTAACATCGACTGGTACCGTGGTTTTATTCAGGGCAAACAAATGGTCATGATTGGCTATTCCGACTCGGCGAAAGATGCCGGCGTGATGGCCGCCAGCTGGGCACAATACCAGGCACAGGATGCACTGATTAAAACCTGCGAAAAGGCGGGCGTTTCCCTCACGCTATTCCACGGACGCGGCGGCACCATCGGCCGCGGTGGTGCACCCGCGCATGCCGCACTGCTGTCCCAGCCGCCAGGCAGCCTCAAAGGCGGCCTGCGCGTGACGGAACAGGGCGAAATGATTCGCTTCAAGTACGGCTTGCCGGAAGTCACTATCGCCAGCCTGTCGCTTTATACCGGCGCGATTCTGGAAGCCAACCTGATGCCGCCGCCGGAACCCAAACCGGAATGGCGTAATATCATGAACCAGCTTTCTGCCGACTCCTGCGCCATGTACCGGGGTTATGTGCGTGAGAATAAGGATTTTGTGCCTTACTTCCGTTCCGCAACCCCTGAGCAGGAACTGGGCAAGCTGCCCCTGGGCTCTCGTCCGGCGAAGCGTCGTCCGACGGGCGGTGTGGAATCCCTGCGCGCCATTCCCTGGATTTTTGCCTGGACGCAAAACCGCCTGATGTTACCCGCCTGGCTGGGCGCGGGCGCCGCCCTGCAGCAGGCGATGCTGGCAGGCCATCAGGATCAGCTTGAGGCCATGTGCCGCGACTGGCCCTTTTTCTCAACCCGCCTTGGTATGCTGGAAATGGTGTTTTCGAAAGCAGACCTGTGGCTGGCGGAGTATTACGATCAGCGACTGGTTGATAAATCGTTATGGCCATTAGGTAAACAGCTGCGTGACCAGCTGGATGCCGATATTAAAGCGGTGCTGACCATCGCCAACGATTCCCATCTGATGGCGGACCAGCCGTGGATTGCCGAATCGATTGCCCTGCGTAACGTTTATACCGATCCCCTGAACGTACTCCAGGCAGAGCTGCTTCACCGTTCACGTGCACAGGAAGCCCGTGGTGAAGAACCGGATGCGCGCGTCGAACAGGCGCTGATGGTAACGATTGCCGGTGTCGCTGCAGGGATGCGTAATACAGGTTAACTCACAGAAACAGGGCGGTTGATACCGCCCTGTTTCGTATCAGTTAACGCCATCCTCATATCGCCATTACAGGTCGCCCAACTGACGCGGGGGCAAAAGGTATCGCACCTTTCAGATTGTAGACATGCCGGTCTTTTACCCTTTCGCGTGACAGAATATTCACCCTGTTCGTAGCAGGCTCAGGTGACCAATGGCATGCCATAGCTTCTCTGCCATTTCGCTGATCCGGGGCGGGAAGAATGAAGAGTAATCTGTCCGTTTAGCGCTGACCGGCAAAAAAACGCATCCTGCCACCACCACCCAACGCTTCCCCCCAACATAGTGAGACGTTCAGACATTCAACGTGATCGATGCTTCCCTCAGCGCCAGTCAAAATGGCGCCACAGGCAGGCAAACGTTACCGCACGTTATGACATCGGCGAGCAGAAACAGGGCAAAAAAACAGGTGCCGGAGCACCTGTGTTGAAACCTGTTTAGAGGAGTTGCGCGAGGCGATTGATATCAGACTGTATCGCGCCTGCCGTGACGTCACGACCCGCGCCAGGTCCGCGAATCACCAGAGGATTATCGCGATACCAGCGGCTGTCGATGGCAAACACATTATCGCAGGGCAGTAAGGCTGCCAGAGGATGCTCAGGACGAACGGCTTCCACACCCACACGTGCTTTGCCATTGGCATCAAACCGTGCCACATAACGCAGGACCAGCCCCATTTCCTGGGCGGCTTCAAACCGTTGCAGCATCTGCTCGTTAAGTTCGTCACCGTTCTCGAAGAAATGGTCGACGGATTCATCACAGTTCTGGGGCACCAGTGACTCGACGCGTACCTGATCGGGTTCAATGTTATAGCCCGCTTCACGGGCCAAAATGACCAGCTTACGCATCACATCTTCGCCAGACAGATCAACACGCGGATCCGGCTCGGTTAAGCCCTGCTGCCATGCCTGATCCACCAGTTCGGTAAAGGGCACCGTCCCGTCAAACTGCAGGAACAGCCAGGACAATGTGCCTGAGAAAATACCGCTAATCGACAGAATGGTATCGCCACTTTCACGCAGATCCCGCACCGTATGGTTGATGGGTAAACCTGCGCCTACGGTGGCGTTATATAACCAGTGACGCCCGGTTTTTTCGAAGGCATCGCGAATCTCACGCCAGGTTTGCGTGTCGGACGCGCCCGCAATCTTATTGGCGCTAATCACGTGGAAACCATGACTGGCAAAATCCAGATACTGCTGTGCCAGTGGTTTACTGGCGGTGACGTCCAGCACCACAAGATCATCGTAAGGATGGGCCCGCATCCACAGAAACAGCGATTCTTCATCACGTGTTTCCGCTTCATCGTCAAAGAAGGCCAGCGCGCGGCTGGCATCAAGCCCGTCATAGTTCAGCAGGCTGCGTTGACTGTCGACCACACCCGCCAGCACAAATTCAAAACCGGTTCGTGCTGACAAGGTTTCCTGCTCACGCGCAAACAGTTCCAGCCAGCGTGAGCCGATATTGCCTTTGCCAAACAGCATCAGGCCAATTCGCTTTTCGGCACGGAACAGGGAGCTGTGTAAGCCCTGAATTAAATGCTGCGTCGGCCCCACGCGCAGGACCGCCACCACGCTGATATGTTCTGGCGACTGACAAACAAACTCAACCGGCTGATCTTTCAACTGCTGCCAGAAACGGTGCGTATGCAACGGATTACGAGTTACGCCAGCTCCGACCAGCGCTACCAGCGCTAAGCCATCACGTAACTGTAAATGTCCGGGTAAGCCTGCGTCCTGCAACAACGTGAAGGCGCTGTTAACCACTTCAGAGGTGTAACAGAGTTGCAGCAGCTGACGATCAGGATGAACGCCCATTGCCAGTGGGCGCATCTGCGCGCGCGTGAGCAACTGATCGATCTCTTTGCGCAGGAGCGTAAAATCGTGCTGCCCGGGAAGCTGGATTTCGACCAGACACACATCATCGTGACTGGTCACAATGCGTGCGCCCGTTCCGGAAGCGAGGACGCGCTCAATACGGGTTGAGCCCTGTTCTGGCTGATAGCTACAGCGCAACTGCAAATCGATGTCGCTGCCGGAAACGGGCTGTAAGGTGCGGGTATGCAGCACCGGTGCGGCGAGACGCGCCAGTTCACTGGCCTCATCAAGACGCAACAGCGGCAGCAGACAGGCATCAGAAACTTTACGTGGATCGGCACTGTAAACACCCGCCACATCACTCCAGATAGTGACGCGTCCCACACCGGCCAGCGCACCAATTTGTGTGGCGGAGTAATCAGAGCCATTACGCCCCAGCAACACGGTTTCACCCGCATCGTTGGCGCAGATAAAGCCCGTCACCACGATACGTTTATGGGGATGCTGGGCCAGCAGCGTTTGTAACAACGGCCAGGATTTTCCTTCATCAACCTGAGGCTGCGCGGCACGTTCTGCACGCAGAAAATCGCGCGCATCCAGCCAGCAGGCCTGCAGGTCGTATTGATTCAGCACAGCGGACATTAAACGTGCCGACCAGACTTCACCATGGCCCACGACTTCCGCATAAACCGCGTCGGTAACGGTACCATCGAGTAATCCGGCAAGCTTCTCAAGATCGCGAATAAAGGCCGATATTAAAGGTTCGGCGATTTCGGCAGGCAACAGGGCACTGATGAGCTCACTCTGATAACGACGTAATGTCTGCTGCACCTGATGCGCGGACAAGCGGTCACTCTGGCTCAGTTTCAGCCAGCTAATCAGCTGATTGGTCGTTGAACCTGCGGCTGAGACCACCATCATGTCGCCTGGCTGGCTGTAATCCGCCATGATGCTGGCAACACGCTGGTAGCAGCGTGCATCGGCAAGGCTGCTGCCACCAAACTTGTGGAGCTGTCTGTTGTTTGGCGTTCCTGCGCCTGCTGAAATCGTCATGGTTAATCCTCTGCTGCGATCCGGAATGCATTATCCAAATCGGCAATTAAATCTTCGTGGTCTTCAATCCCCACAGAAATACGGAGCAATGTTTCAGAAATACCTGCTGCGGCACGGGCTTCTGCAGACATGCCAGCGTGTGTCATGGTCGCGGTATGCGAGATTAAGCTCTCAACGCCACCCAGTGATTCAGCCAGCGTAAACAGTTCAAGCGCTTTCAGGAAACGACGCAAACGCGCTTCATCGCCATCGAGTTCGAAACTGAGCATGGCGCCAAACCCACGCTGCTGACGCGCAGCGACTTCATGCCCGGCATTTTCTGGCAGAGAAGGATGATACAACTTTTTCACCAGGGGCTGCTGCTTCAGATAAGCAACAATTTCTAACGCATTACGCTGAGCAGCGGCCATACGCGGCCCCAGCGTACGCATACCACGTAACAGCAGGTAGCTGTCAAAAGCGGAACCGGTCACGCCAATATTATTCGCCCACCACGCCAGATCGGTCGCGACCTGAGGATCTTTGGCAATGACAGCGCCAGCCACGACATCGGAGTGCCCGTTTAAATATTTGGTACAGGAGTGAATAACCAGATCTGCGCCCAGCGCCAGCGGGTTTTGCAGCGTCGGACTCATAAAGGTGTTGTCCACAACGCTTACTGCGCCTACTTTGCGCGCGGCGTCGCAGATGGCCGCGATATCGACGACACGCAGCAGCGGGTTACTGGGGCTTTCTACTAATACGAGCTGAGGTTTCTCGTCCAGCGCAGCCTGTAGCGCGGCACTGTCGCCTTGATCGACAAACTTCACCCGATAAGCACCGCGCTTGCTTAAACTATCGAACAGACGGTAGCTGCCGCCATAGCAGTCGTGCGGCGCCACCAGCAAATCGCCAGGCTTCAGGAAAACCGTTGTGACCAGATGAATGGCGGACATGCCGGTATTAGTCAATACCGCGCCCGCACCGCCTTCCAGCTCTGCCAGCGCGCGTTGCACAACGTCGCGCGTAGGATTACCACGACGAGAATAATCGTGGGCTCGCGGCTCATTGAAATCATGGAAGTTATAGGTGCTGGAAAGGTGGATGGGCGGGACAACGCAGCCATATTGCTCGTCGTCATTCAAACCGCTGCGCACTGCGATGGTTGCCTGTTTACGCGTCATAGGGCTAACTGTTCCTGAAGTGAGAAATAAACTGACCACAGGATATCAGCTTACATTTAGACGTCAATACATCTGGACATCCAAATGTCTTTGCGTATAGATTGAGCATGGCCGCAATAACCGCTAAAATTATGCGCCCATGCTGGCGTTCAACCCATTTTCTTCCTGTGTTGGACGAAGAAACCCGCCAGAGAAGGGGTCCGGTAGAAGAAAATCAGGCATAATCGGCTGATTTCGTAACTTTTAACTTTTATTGATTAAGGTATCCCATGGCTGAATGGAACGGCGAATATATCAGCCCGTACGCTGAGCACGGCAAGAAGAGCGAACAGGTTAAAAAAATCACGGTTTCTATTCCGTTGAGCGTGTTAAAGATTTTGACTGACGAACGGACACGTCGTCAGGTGAATAACCTGCGCCATGCGACCAACAGTGAGCTCCTGTGCGAAGCCTTCTTGCATGCTTTTACCGGACAACCGTTACCAAATGATGTCGATTTGCGTAAAGAACGTAACGACGAAATCCCGGAAGAAGCGAAGAAAATTATGCGCGAGATGGGCATTGACCCGGACACCTGGGAATACTGAGTCAGCCAGACATAAAAAAACCCAGCCTGAGCTGGGTTTTTCTTGCCGCCGAACAAATGTTCGAATGCCGTTTCTTATTTTTTGGTGCCTGGCACGCTGAAACGCTTGTTGAAGCGGTCAACGCGGCCACCAGTGGCAACTTCACGCTGCTTACCGGTGTAGAACGGGTGGCACTTACCACAAACGTCCAGGTTCAGTTCGTGAGTCAGCGTAGAGCGAGTGTGAATCACGTTACCGCAAGTACAGTTGATGGTAACTGCTTCGTATTTAGGGTGAATACCTTGTTTCATGGGAAACCTCATAGAAGGCCGTGTCGCTCTCCGCGCCAGGACGAAACCTGCGCAGCACCACACGCGATTGAACATTAATGGTGTACTCCGGTAAGGTCTTTCCTACCGAAGGCGGCATATTATACAGGCTAATGTTTGCTGCTGCAAATGTCGCCTGAGATATCCGTCTTGTGCGCCAGCGTGTACACTAATCGCCCTGTCAGATGAACCGGAAAGAGAAAGTTATGCCCGTTGTTCAGGTTGCCCTGCCCGTTCCCCTTCCCCGCCTTTTTGACTATCTGCCGCCTGAGGGTGTGCAGCCGGTGACTGGCGGTCGCGTGATCGTGCCGTTTGGTAACCGGAAAATGATCGGCATTGTGGTGGCGTTCTCTGACAGCAGCGATCTGGCGACCTCACAGCTTAAACAGGTGCTTACCGTCCTGGACAGGGAATCCCTGTTTCCGTCCTCTCTGTGGCGCATTCTTCACTGGGCAGCCGACTATTATCACTCTCCGCTGGGTGAGGTGCTCAGCCATGCCATTCCGGTACTCCTCAGACAAGGTAAACCGGCTCAGGATGATCCCCTGTGGCGCTGGGAAATCACGGAACAGGGCCGCGCGACGTCCCCGGAAAGTCTTAAACGCGCGCCCAGGCAGCAGCAAGGTCTGGCGGTGCTGCGCCAGCAACCGCTCTATCGTCATGAAGTCAGTGAACATGACCTGACCGAGGCGGCTATGCAGGCGTTGCGCGCGAAAGGGCTGTGCGAATTGCACGAGCACCAGCCGCAAATGCATGACTGGCGAACCGCGTTTGCGGTAAAGGGTGAACGTCTGCGCCTGAACACCGATCAGGCGACTGCGGTGGGCGCCATCCGGGGAGAAGATGAGCACTATGCCGCCTGGCTGCTGGCAGGAATTACAGGTTCCGGTAAAACCGAGGTGTATCTCAGCGTACTGGAAAATGTGCTGGCGCGGGGGAAACAGGCACTGGTGCTGGTACCGGAAATTGGCCTGACGCCACAAACCATTGCCCGTTTCCGTGAACGTTTTGACGCGCCGGTGGATGTCCTGCATTCGGGACTTAATGACAGCGAGCGTCTGTCCGTGTGGCTGCGGGCGCGACGGGGGGAAAACGCCATCATTATTGGTACGCGTTCCGCGCTCTTTACCCCCATGGCGCGACCGGGCGTGATCATTATTGATGAAGAGCACGACAGTTCCTATAAGCAACAGGAAGGCTGGCGCTATCAGGCACGGGATCTGGCTGTCTTCCGCGCGCATGAAGAAGACATTCCTGTTGTCATGGGATCCGCAACGCCGGCACTGGAAACCCTGCATAACGTGCGTAACGGTAAATATCGCCAGCTTGATCTGATGAAGCGTGCCGGCAATGCTAAACCGGCACTGCAGCAGTTGATCGACCTGAAAGGGGCACAACTTACTGGTGGCCTGGCACCCGCCCTGATCTTCAAAATGCGTCAGCACCTGAAAGCCGATAACCAGGTTCTGCTGTTTCTGAACCGCCGCGGTTTTTCGCCGGCTCTGCTCTGTCACGATTGCGGCTGGATCGCCGAATGCCAGCGCTGCGACCGTTATTACACGCTGCATCAGCATCACCGCCAGTTGCGTTGCCACCACTGTGACAGTCAACGACCGTTGCCGCATCAGTGCCCGCAATGTGGTTCAACACATTTACTGCCGGTCGGTGTGGGCACGGAACAGCTGGAGCAACAGCTCGGCACCCTTTTTCCCGGCGTCCCTGTCTCACGCATTGACCGTGATACCACCAGCCGAAAAGGCGCTCTTGAACAGCACCTCGCCGACGTTCATCGCGGAGGCGCGCGTATTCTGGTTGGCACGCAGATGCTGGCAAAAGGTCATCATTTCCCGGATGTCACCTTAGTGTCGCTGCTGGATGTAGACGGTGCCTTGTTCTCAGCCGATTTCCGTGCTGCGGAGCGCTTTGCTCAACTGTATACCCAGGTGGCAGGACGTGCCGGACGTGCCGGTAAGCAAGGTGAGGTTTTACTGCAAACCCATCATCCTGATCATCCCCTGCTGCAAACGCTGCTGCATCAGGGCTACTTCGCTTTCGCACAACAAACGTTGCTGGAGCGCCAGTCGGTCTTTTTACCTCCCTGGACGCACCATGCCTTATTCCGGGCAGAAGACATGGATAATCATCAGGCTGCAGAATTTCTGCAACAGCTACGCAATATGCTGGAAGCCAGCCCGCATAACGATGCGTCAATGTGGTTTATGGGCCCGTTACCTGCCTTGCAGCCCAAACGCAGTGGCCGCTGGCGCTGGCAGTTACTGGTTCAGCATCCCTCGCGTAAACGCCTGCAACAGTTGCTGAGCAGTTCGTTACCGCTGGTCACAACCTTGCCTGCCTCACGAAAGGTGAAGTGGACGCTGGATGTCGATCCTACCGAAAGTTAAGGCCGGCCAGGTTGCGAGCGGGATCGAAATACGTCGCATAAGTCACAATTTTTATGCAAATTAAGTAACAGCCTTGTTGGCCAATCGATAACAATAGTGCCCGGCTTGTTTTTATACCCGTCGATACGAACGTTGAATGCGCGATTACGCATCAGGAGCATGTGTTGGATCAGAATCAACCGCCGGCCGCCGCCACCATGAAAGACGTCGCAGAAAAAGCCGGCGTCTCCACTGCTACCGTGTCGCGTGCGCTGATGAATCCCGAAAAAGTCTCTTCGGCCACCCGTCAAAAGGTGGAACAGGCCGTCGCGGCCGTAGGCTATGCGTCGCAAAGCATGACACGACATTCCCGGCGCAACGACACACAAACGATTTTGTTGATCGTCCCCAATATCTGCGATCCCTTTTTCAGCGACATTATTCGCGGCGTTGAAGTCGCCGCCTCAGAAGCCGGTTATCTCGTGCTTATCGGCGATTGTGCGCATCAGAAACCGCAGGCGTGGACATTTCTCAACCTGATACTGACACGTCAGATTGATGGCATGGTGCTGCTGGGCGCGCAGTTGCCTTTTGACGTCAGCCCGGACGAACAACGTAATCTTCCGCCCATGGTGATGGCGATTGAGTTCGATCCCGAGATGTCGTTGCCGACGGTGAATATCGACAATCTTACCGCCTCATTTGTTGCCGTTAACCATCTGCTGGAGTTAGGCCATAAACGCATCGCCTGCCTGGCCGGTCCGGAAGATGTCGCCCTGTGTCAGTATCGTCTGCAGGGCTACGTACAGGCGTTACGACGCAGCGGGATTAGCGTCGATCCGACCTGTATTGTTCGGGGAGATTTCACTTTCGAATCAGGTGTGGCCGCGATCAATCAGCTCATGACCTTAGCCGAGCCCCCGCAGGCCCTGTTTTGTCACAGCGATATCATGGCCATCGGTGCCATCAGTCAGGCAAAAAAACTGGGCTTACGTGTGCCGGAAGACCTGTCCGTGGTGGGATTCGATGACATCGAGCTGTCGCGCTACTGCGAACCGCCGCTGACCACGGTGAAACAACCCTGTTTTGACATTGGCCGCGAAGCGGTGCTGCTACTGCTGAACGAACTTCAGGGGAAAGGCACGCGGAGCGGGTCAAAGTTACTCGACGCAGAATTAGTGATACGCGGTAGCACAACATTGGCAAAAATGGGGCGTTGATACAGAAAATGTTCCGCTATTTTCAGGAGATTCTTAGGGCTATCATTGCTGGTCAAAGTTCCAGCCCTTAAGTAACATGGCGGGCTCCTTGCCGGGCGTGTGGTAACAACGGATTCGCCCAAATGGCATCATATTTTGAAGGGTATCAGGACGAGAGTGGCACAAAAAGATTATGTAGGCCGCGGGCGTTCAACAGGGACGCGTCGCAAGAAAAGCCCCAGCCGTGGTAAAAAAACGAAAAGCGGTTCAGGCACCTCTAAACTTATGATTGTACTGGCGGTGGCTGTATTAGTGACCTTTGCCGGTGGTTTATGGTTCCTTGCGCATCATAAGAAGGAAGATGTGCCGGTCATTACGGATCATAAAGCCAACGGTAATGGCTTGCCGCCCAAGCCTGAAGAACGCTGGAAATACATAAAAGAGCTTGAAAATCGTCAGGTTACCGTTCCAACGCCCAGCGAACCAACCTCGGGTGGCGAAGTCCAGTCACATACTCAGTTGACGGATGAGCAACGTCAGTTGCTGGAACAAATGCAGGCAGATATGCGCCAGCAGCCTACCCAGTTGAACGAAGTCCCGTGGAACGAGCAAACCCCGGCACAGCGGCAGCAAACGCTGCAACATCAACAACAGGTTCAGCAATACCAGCATCAACAACAGGTGCAACAATTCCAGCGTCAGCAACAGCAGGTGCAGCAACGTCAGCAGCAGGTACAACAGCCGCGCCAGCAGATTCAGGAACAACATACGCAGCGCCAGCAACAGCAGAATACTCAGCAGCAGTCACAACCTGCGCCGGTGACACGCGAACCTACCGCCCAGCCTAAGACACAGGATACGGCGAAAACGAAACCTGCTGAAAAAGCGGCATCGCAACGCTGGATGGTGCAGTGCGGTTCGTTCAAGGGAACAGAACAGGCTGAATCCGTGCGTGCTGCCCTGGCGTTCGAAGGTTTTGAAAGTCGCCTCACCTCCGGCGGCGGCTGGAACCGTGTGGTGGTCGGGCCCTTTAAAGATCGGGCCAGTGCCGACAGTACGCTGAAACGTCTGCGTGCGTCAGGCCATTCCGGCTGCATTCCGCTCGCCATTGGGGGTTGAAACCCGTCAAACCCGCCCCATATCTGTCTGCATGATCCTCCGCGCCTTGTGCGCGGAGCTTTTTTCCGACAGTAAAAGGGGTCTGCCCGTGACAACAATAGTAAGTGTTCGACGCAACGGCCAGGTAGTGATTGGCGGTGATGGCCAGGCTACGCTCGGTAATACCGTAATGAAAGGCAACGTTAAAAAAGTGCGTCGTCTTTACAACGATAAAGTCATTGCTGGCTTCGCTGGCGGTACCGCCGATGCCTTTACCCTGTTTGAACTCTTCGAACGTAAACTTGAAATGCATCAGGGCCATCTGGTGAAAGCGGCCGTTGAGCTGGCAAAAGACTGGCGCACCGATCGGATGTTGCGCCGTCTTGAAGCGCTACTGGCGGTGGCCGATGAATCCGCCTCGCTGATTATCAGTGGTAATGGTGACGTCATTCAGCCTGAAAACGATCTTATTGCCATCGGTTCAGGCGGTCCCTTCGCCCAGGCGGCGGCGCGCGCACTCCTGGAGAATACAGAGCTGGGCGCACGTGACATCGTTGAGAAATCGCTGAATATCGCTGGCGATATTTGCATCTACACTAACCACAACGTTAATTTTGAAGAATTAACGTCTAAGTCGTAAGGATTTAACCATGTCTGAAATGACTCCACGCGAAATCGTCAGCGAACTGAACCGCTTTATCATTGGTCAGGACAGCGCCAAGCGCGCCGTGGCCATCGCGCTGCGTAATCGCTGGCGCCGTATGCAGCTTGATGAAGAGTTGCGTCACGAAGTGACACCGAAAAACATTCTCATGATCGGCCCGACCGGTGTGGGTAAAACGGAAATTGCTCGCCGACTGGCAAAACTGGCTAATGCCCCCTTCATCAAGGTGGAAGCTACCAAGTTCACCGAAGTGGGTTATGTCGGTAAAGAAGTCGACTCCATCATTCGCGACCTGACGGACTCCGCGATTAAAATGGTGCGTAGCCAGGCCATTGAGAAGAACAAATACCGCGCAGAAGAAATGGCGGAAGAGCGCATCCTGGATGTCCTCATCCCGCCGGCAAAAAATAACTGGGGACAGGCTGAACACACCAGTGAGCCCTCATCTGCGCGTCAGTCTTTCCGTAAGAAGCTGCGTGAAGGCCAGCTTGATGATAAAGAAATTGAGATCGACTTAGCCGTAACAGGGCCGGGTGTAGAAATCATGGCACCGCCGGGCATGGAAGAGATGACCAGCCAGCTACAGTCCATGTTCCAGAATCTGGGTGGTCAAAAGCAAAAGCCACGCAAACTCAAAATCAAAGAAGCGATGAAGCTGTTGATTGAAGAGGAAGCGGCTAAGCTGGTTAACCCGGAAGAACTGAAACAGGATGCCATCGACGCGGTTGAACAGCACGGCATCGTCTTCATCGATGAGATCGATAAGATCTGTAAACGCGGCGGCCAAAACGCCGGTGGCCCCGATGTTTCGCGCGAAGGTGTCCAGCGCGACCTGCTGCCACTCGTAGAGGGCTGTACCGTGTCGACAAAGCATGGCATGGTTAAAACTGACCATATCCTGTTTATCGCCTCGGGCGCATTCCAGGTGGCCAGCCCGTCTGATTTGATTCCTGAGCTACAGGGCCGTTTACCGATTCGCGTTGAACTGCAGGCGCTGACGGTCAATGATTTCGAGCGCATTCTGACTGAACCGAATGCCTCCGTCACCGTACAGTACAAAGCGCTGATGAATACCGAAGGCGTGAACATTCACTTCACCGACGATGGTATTCGCCGTATCGCGGAAGCGGCCTGGCAGGTCAACGAAACGACCGAAAACATCGGTGCGCGTCGTCTGCATACCGTGCTGGAGCGCCTGATGGAAGATATTTCTTACGATGCCAGCGATCGCAGTGGAGAGTCCGTAACCATCGATGCTGATTACGTCGGCAAGCATCTGGATGAACTGGTTGCAGATGAAGATTTAAGCCGCTTTATTCTGTAACACTCCGCGTCCATGCGTTGTATCAAAGCCCAGACATTACGTCTGGGCTTTTTTCTGCATGCGCTTGATGCCGTACCGTTTTTTTACGGTTGATGATTTTGCCAACAATTAGCATAAAGCGATATACTTAGCGCTCCTGTGGCAAACAGACGAAACCCTTATGAAATACGATACTTCTGAACTCTGCGACATCTACCACGAAGAAGTGAATGTTGTTGAACCGCTTTTCTCAAATTTCGGTGGGCGGACCTCATTCGGCGGTCAGATAACCACAGTGAAATGCTTTGAAGATAACGGCCTGCTTTACGATCTGTTGGAAGAGAATGGCCGGGGTCGCGTACTGTTAATTGATGGCGGCGGTTCAGTGCGCCGTGCGTTAGTGGATGCACAACTTGCGCGTCTGGCAGCACAGAATGAGTGGGAAGGCATCGTCGTTTACGGTTCAGTTCGTCAGGTTGACGAACTGGAAGAGCTGGAAATTGGTATCCAGGCCATTGCAGCCATTCCGGTGGGCGCAGCGGGCGAAGGGATTGGTGAAAGCGATGTGCGCGTGAATTTTGGTGGCGTCACTTTTTTCTCAGGCGATCACCTGTATGCAGACAACACCGGTATGATTTTGTCGGAAGACCCGCTTGATATTGAATAATGTCTGCAAACGAAAACGGGTGCCAGTGGCACCCGTTTTTGTATCAGCAGAGGCTTAAACCTCTTCCATTTTTCCCAACAAGGCATGCAGGCGTTCTTGCCAGACATGCTGCTCCTCTTTCAGATGCTGATTTTCACGCATCAGAGCTTCGTGGTTGCCGGCTGCGTTCTGCGCCTCATTGCGCAGGTTGTTGTTCTGCTCTTTCAGCTCTTCAATTTCCATTTGCAGCAAGGTGATAGTATCAATCGCCTGCTGTACTTTCGCTTCCAGTTTCTCAAACACTTCAAATGACATCTTTCTGACCTCTCCTAAAATCCTGCAAGGCGTTGATGATGCCAGCTTTCGCACACAAGGCGTTTACCAGCAACGTTGTCCCGATTGTATGTAGCCTCATCCCGCAAGTCCAGCAACGCAGGCCTGCAGTCCACTGTCAGTACCACTTTTCAGCCTATCCCTAAAAACCACTTTTTGCTGCGCGCATTACTGTCAGAGCCTGAAGAAAGCCCGCAGAAAGGCACTCAATGGTGCTTAAAGAAAACTGAAACACGCGAAAACGCGCATTTTTTTGACGCGCCACACAAAAATCAATTTCGCTATTTCTCGTTTATGCTCGTTAACGATAAATTAACATCAGCCCTACAACGAAGATGGGTGACTCACGGACTGAGAACAAAAACTGATAAAATTTAACCTCGCTTCAGGAACAACTATCATGAGTCAGACTACAACCACACTCAAAGGTCAGTGTATTGCCGAATTTCTGGGTACCGGTTTGATCCTGTTTTTCGGCGCGGGTTGTGTTGCCGCGCTTAAGCTGGCTGGCGCCTCTTTTGGCCAATGGGAAATCTGTATCGTCTGGGGTTTAGCCGTTTCAATGGCGGTCTACCTCAGTGCTGGCGTATCAGGCGCCCACCTCAATCCAGCCGTTACGATTGCACTTTGTCTTTTCGCTAATTTTGAAGGCCGTAAAGTCGTGCCTTATATCCTGTCTCAGGTCGCAGGCGCATTCTGTGGCGCAGCGCTGGTATATGGTCTTTACTACAGCTTGTTTATCAATTTCGAACAAAGTCATAACATAGTGCGCGGTTCAGTTGAAAGCCTGAGTCTGGCCGGCATTTTCTCTACCTATCCAAATCCACAGATTTCCGTGGGTCAGGCGTTCCTGGTAGAAATGGTCATCACTGCGGTATTGATGTCTGTGATTATGGCGCTGACGGATGACGGCAACGGCGTTCCACGTGGTCCAATGGCACCCCTGTTGATTGGCCTGCTGGTAGCGGTGATTGGCGGTTCAATGGGCCCACTGACCGGCTTTGCGCTGAACCCGGCTCGTGATTTCGGACCTAAAGTTTTCGAATGGCTGGCTGGCTGGGGCTCCGTTGCCTTTACGGGCGGCCATCAGATCCCTTATTTCCTTGTGCCAATTTTTGGTCCACTGGTCGGTGCTTGCCTGGGTGCCTTTGGTTATCGCGCCCTGATTGGTCGCCATTTACCCGGCGCGGTGATTGCCTCACCCAGCACTGACAAACCGATTGCGTCCGCGCATGAACGTAAAGCGTAAGTTCCACTTTTATCATCAGGAATGAATTTATGACTACCACCGATAAAAAATACATCGTCGCTCTGGATCAGGGCACAACCAGTTCACGCGCTGTTGTGCTGGATCATGACGCTAACATTGTGGCGGTATCGCAACGCGAATTTACTCAAATCTATCCCAAAGCGGGCTGGGTAGAACATGACCCTATGGATATTTGGGCGTCCCAGAGTTCAACGCTCGTAGAAGTGCTGGCCCATGCTGATATTCGTTCTGATGAAATCGCCGCTATCGGCATTACGAACCAGCGTGAAACGACCATCGTCTGGGATAAAGAAACGGGCAAACCGGTTTATAATGCCATTGTCTGGCAGGATCCCCGTACCGCTGACTACTGTCACAAGCTGAAGAGTGAGGGGCTGGAAGAATACATTCAGCACACCACGGGTCTGGTGATTAACCCCTACTTCTCCGGCACCAAAGTGAAATGGATTCTTGATAACGTTGAAGGTGCGCGTGAGCGTGCAAAACGTGGTGAATTGCTGTTCGGTACTGTGGATACCTGGCTGGTCTGGAAAATGACTCAGGGACGTGTGCATATCTCCGATTACACGAATGCCTCACGTACCATGTTGTTCAACATCCACACACTTGAGTGGGATCAACGCCTGTTGGATGTTCTTGATATCCCGCGTGAAATGTTACCCGAAGTGAAATCTTCGTCTGAAGTATACGGACAGACTAACATCGGTGGTAAAGGCGGTACGCGTATTCCTATCGCCGGTATTGCAGGCGACCAGCAGGCTGCGCTTTACGGTCAAATGTGCGTGCAGCCGGGAATGGCGAAAAACACCTACGGCACCGGCTGCTTTATGCTGATGAACACCGGTACCGAAGCGGTGACTTCAACGCACGGTCTGCTGACGACTATTGCCTGCGGCCCGCGTGGAGAAGTGAACTACGCGCTGGAAGGTGCCGTCTTTATCGGTGGCGCAGCCATTCAGTGGTTACGCGATGAGATGAAGTTGATTAGCGATGCGGCTGACTCTGAATACTTCGCGATGAAAGTGAAAGATTCTAACGGCGTATATATGGTGCCAGCCTTTACCGGTCTGGGCGCACCTTACTGGGATCCCTATGCGCGTGGTGCGCTGTTCGGTCTGACTCGTGGTGCGAATGCAAACCACATCATCCGTGCAACGCTGGAGTCCATCGCTTACCAGACGCGTGACGTCCTGGAAGCCATGCAAAACGATGCTAACACACGTCTTCAGTCACTCCGTGTCGACGGTGGTGCGGTTGCCAATAACTTCCTGATGCAGTTCCAGTCTGACATTCTGGGTACGCGCGTTGAGCGTCCTGAAGTGCGCGAAGTCACAGCACTGGGTGCCGCATATCTGGCGGGTCTGGCCGTTGGCTTCTGGAAAGACCTGGATGAAGTCCGCGCTAAGGCTGTCGTTGAGCGCGAATTCCGTCCAACGCTTGAAACCACAGAGCGTAACTTCCGCTACGCCGGCTGGAAAAAAGCCGTTGCGCGCGCGCAAGCGTGGGAAGAAAAAGAGTAATCTGCCCTATGCCCGTGACCTCGGCTGTCACGGGCCTTTTCCCCGCCTTCTCCCTCCGCTACACTGCCTGCCTGTTTTTTGTCAGGTGCCTACAATGAAACGAGAACTTGCCATTGAATTTTCCCGCGTAACCGAAGCTGCCGCGCTGGCAGGCTATAAATGGTTAGGACGCGGCGACAAAAACGCGGCCGACGGTGCGGCGGTCCATGCCATGCGTCACGTCTTAAATACCATCCAGATCGATGGCCAGATTGTGATTGGCGAAGGGGAAATCGACGAAGCCCCGATGCTTTATATCGGCGAGAAAGTGGGAACCGGCCAGGGTGACGCGGTAGATATTGCGGTCGATCCCATTGAAGGCACACGCATGACGGCGATGGGACAAGCTAATGCGCTTGCCGTCATGGCCGTAGGCGATAAAGGCACCTTTCTTCATGCGCCTGACATGTATATGGAGAAGCTTATCGTGGGTCCGGCGGCGCGCGGCCATATAAATCTGGACCAACCGCTTGAGCTTAACCTGCGTAATATCGCGATCGCCATGAATAAACCGCTCTCAGAGCTCACCGTATCAATTCTGGCCAAGCCGCGCCATGACGCTGTCATTCAGCAGCTTAAAGCGCTGGGCGTACGCATTTTTGCCTTTCCCGATGGCGACGTTGCGGCATCCATACTGACCTGTATGCCGGACAGTGAAGTTGACGTGATGTACGGGATTGGCGGCGCGCCTGAAGGCGTGGTTTCAGCCGCCGTTATCCGTGCGCTGGATGGTGATATGCAAGGCAGATTACTGGCACGTCACCATGTGAAAGGTGACACGGAGGAAAACCGCCGCATTGGCGAATATGAGCTGAAACGGTGTGCTGGTATGGGAATCGAAGCCGGAAAGGTTTTGCCACTTCAGACGATGGCGCGCAATGATAATGTCGTTTTTGCGGCTACCGGCATCACCAGCGGCGACCTGCTGAAAGGTATTACTCGTCAGGGCAATATGGCCACCAGCGAAACGCTGTTAATACGCGGCAAATCGCGCACGATTCGCCGCATTCAGTCTGTACATTATCTCGACCGTAAAGATCCAGCTCTGCACCCTTTTATCCTGTAACCGCCTGATTGTCACCTGCTGGCTGGCGCGAAAGCGGTAGCCAGCAGAGCAGCATCACCAGCGCCGTGACGAACATCAGCATGCCAAGACTGAACTGATCGCGCTGTGGCATCAACGCCGACAAAGAAGCGACCAGCCCGGACCCCAGGTTCTGCATACCACCGATCAATGCACCCGCGCTTCCTGCCAGCCAGGCATAGGGTTCCATGGCACCCGATGTCGCCAGGGGAAACAGCATCCCCGCGCCAAAGAAGAACAGCGATGCCGGTATCAATAACGTCCAGATAGTCATGATGCCAAACCAGGCAGGCACCCACATCAGCACTGCTGCCAGTAGGCAACTGTTGACGCCAAACCACATCAGGCTGTGCCAGGAACGCTGCTCACGCCCGGCAAACCATGCCCCAAAGAAGGCGGCCGGGATGGGCAGAATGAACAAGATACTGACGGTAAAACTGTTCAGACCCAGTACGCCGCCCAGCAGCACACCACAGCTGGCCTCAAAGACGGCAATGCCTGACAGCGCACCAATCAGCAGCACCAGATAGCGGACAAAATTCGCATCGCGTAACAGACGAATGTAACGTTTAAGGAACGGCGTTACTTCGGCGCTGACCGGGCGTGTTTCCGGCAACCAGCACGCCATAGTCACCGTCACGATCATGCATAACAGCAGTAAAAAAGCGAAACAGGCATGCCAGCCAAACAGTTGTGTCAACGCTGCGCCAATCACTGGCGCGACTAACGGGCTGGCAAGCACGCCCATGTTGAGCCAGCTGTTCGCCTGACGTAACGCATGGCCATTATAGAGGTCGCGCGGCATGGTCCGCGCCATCACCCCGGCCACGCCAGTGCCCGCGCCCTGAATCGCACTGCCAATGACCAGCATATCCAGTGATGAGGCCAGTAAGGCAATTATTGATCCGATCATAAAGATCGCCATGCCCGCCAGGATCACCGGACGGCGTCCCACGCTGTCAGACAACGGGCCATAGATCAGCTGCGATCCACCATAGGTCATTAAATAGGCCGCCATGACATGTTGCATCATGCCGTTACGCACCTGCAGTGCGTCCGCCATTGCCGCCATTGCCGGCACATAAATGGTCTGAGCCATCTGCCCTACTGCGACCAATGCGATGAGCATGATCAACAACGGGCGATTTTCTATCTTCTTCATCATCATTGAACAAAAATTCTGTATGAAAAGGAACGTTTAAACAGCACAACTAACGGCTGAAACAGGTTGTGGCAGGAAAATATCAGGATTACGTGACAAAGCGAGTGATTCACACAAAGTGGGTGCGCCATTCACGTCAATAAATGCAACCAGGATGTAAACTTAATATTACAGTTTGTCGATTAGAGCCTTTGCCCCGTTACCGACTGGTAATCTGTCAGAGCAGTAGCGAAGATGTTTATCCGCCTGACTATCAACGCTTAAGGAGTCACTATGGCCGAGTGGATCAATGCGCAAGTGAAGGAAGTGAAAAACTGGACCGATGCGCTGTTTAGCCTGCGGGTTAAGGCACCGATTGCCCCCTTCCATGCCGGACAGTACGCAAAACTGGCACTCGAAATTGAGGGCGAACGTGTGCAGCGAGCTTACTCTTACGTCAATGCACCCAATGACGACCTGCTTGAGTTCTACTTAGTCACCGTACCCGACGGCAAATTAAGCCCGCATCTGCAGGCGCTGCGCCCCGGTGAGCAGGTGATGATCACCAAAGATGCGGCGGGCTTTTTTATTCTGGATGAAGTCCCTGAGTGTCAAACATTATGGATGCTGGCGACCGGTACCGCCGTGGGTCCTTACCTGTCGATCCTGCAACAGGGCGAAGGCCTGGATCGCTTCGATAATATCGTCCTCGTCCATGCCGCCCGTTATGCCGCCGACCTGAGCTTTTTACCGCTGATGCAGCAACTCCAGCAAATCTATAACGGTAAGTTGCAGATCATCACGGTTGTCAGCCGTGAGGAAAGTCTGGGGTCGCTGACGGGACGCATTCCGGCCCTGATTGAGAATGGCAAGCTGGAGCAGGCAGCAGGGTTAACCATTGACGCAGAGACCAGCCATGTCATGGTTTGTGGTAATCCACAGATGGTACGTGATACGCAGCAGTTACTGAAAGAGACGCGCGGTATGCGTAAGCACCTTAAGCGCAAACCCGGCCATATCACCAGCGAAAACTACTGGTAAGGCGCGCGTTTCAGACGCAAGGGCACCGGCGCGGCACCAAAGCGGTTGTCGCCGACGGTGCCACGAAACACCCCCAGATCCAGAATCAATCCGGCCAGGATAATAAAGGGCAGTACGCGCCCGATGAGCCACTGTAACACTTCTCCCGTCATGCTCCAGTTGCCCGCCATCAGTAGCCAGGCGGCAATCAGCAGCAGAGCCCAGTAGCCCCGGCGATCGCGATCGTGCAGGCGTTTAACCACAATCGCGCTGGCAGGCCACAATAAGCAGACGATGCCAAACGCAGCCATCTGTGTGTCCAGCAGATCGTTACCTGCCAGGAAAAACAGCAGGCTGGTTAGCAGTACCCAGATTGCCTGCCAGAGCCAAAAATCCCGACGCCCTACGCGCCCGCGAAAAGAGAAAAACCATTGCTGGATTATCATGCACTTTCCTTAGACAAAATTTTACGCTGCACACTTTTGACCTTGAAGATAAAAACCGTTCTAATTTGGCATCGAGTTTATTGGTCAGAGCCGACAAAATGAAGAATTTGCCAGGCGTACTGTTGCTGAGCGTCGCGCTGACGGTTCCGGTATTTGCCGCCGATCCGCAACCCCTCGACAAGGCTGAACACATGCCAACCGCACCCTATCTGTTACCGGGCGCACCCACGCTGGACATGACCATTGGCCAGTTTCGTGAAAAATACAACCTGGCCAATCCCCAATTGCCGCTCAGGGAATACAGTGCCATTGATACGCGCGATGAAAAGAGCGATCTGACACGCGCCGCCACCAAAATTAATGAAACCCTTTATTCTTCTACGGCGCTTGAGCCGGGCACGGGCAAAATCAAAACGTTGCAGATCACGTGGCTGCCGATTCCGGGGCCTGACCAGAGTGCCTCGCAGGCTAAGGCGCTTGATTATATGACCGCCATGTTACGTTTTTTTGTGCCGGGACTCACGCAGGAAGAAGGGCGAAAAAAGCTGGAAACGCTGCTTAAAGCCGGTAAAGGCTCACGATACTATGAGCACGTTGAAGGCGCACTGCGTTTCGTGGTTTCAGATAACGGGGATAAAGGACTCACCTTTGCCATTGAGCCAGTAAAACTGGCGCTGGCTACGCCCTGATGGACGGGGCAAAAATGACGAAAAGCAAAGCCATGGCATTATTTGATCTCTATACTGTCTGGCAGACAACGTTGCCCCAGGGCAGCGCCATTTCATGTATCGCGTTATGCGGAGGATAGAATGCGACATCCACTGGTTATGGGTAACTGGAAGTTGAATGGCAGCAAGCATATGACAGCCGAACTGATCGACGGTCTGCGCAAAGAACTGTCGGGCGTGGAAGGCTGTGGCGTTGCTATTGCCCCCCCTGCGCTCTATCTTGATCAGGCTAAACATGCTGTCTCCGGTAGCCATATTGCACTGGGTGCTCAAAACGTTGATGTAAACCTGTCTGGCGCATTTACCGGCGAGATTTCCGCTGAGATGCTGAAAGATATTGGCGCGAAGTACATCATCATTGGTCACTCAGAACGCCGCACTTACCATAAAGAAAGCGATGAATTCATTGCGAAAAAATTTGCCGTCTTAAAAGCAGCGGGTCTGGTGCCGGTTCTGTGCATCGGCGAAACCGAAGCCGAAAATGAAGCAGGCAAAACCGAAGAAGTGTGTGCACGTCAGCTTGATGCTGTACTGACCACTCAGGGTGCCGAAGCATTTAAAGATGCGGTTATCGCTTACGAACCCGTCTGGGCGATTGGCACGGGTAAATCAGCCACCCCAGCGCAGGCGCAGGCCGTTCACAAATTCATTCGTGACCATATCGCGAAAAAAGATGCTGCTGTCGCTGAGCAAGTGATTATTCAGTACGGTGGTTCAGTCAACGATAAAAATGCAGCCGAGCTGTTTACGCAGCCGGACATTGACGGTGCCCTGGTTGGCGGTGCGTCACTGAAAGCCGATGCATTTGCGGTCATCGTTAAAGCAGCCGCGGCAGCCAAACAAGGCTGACCTGGCGCTTAGTCCATTCTGAGCGGCCAAATCAGGCCGCTTTTTTTATGGGTTGCAGTAACGCGCAGTCGTGATCCTGCACTTCCTCAGCGGAACCTTTATTTAACAACAGCCAGTTGCGCTCCACCGCCATCAGTATCAACCGCCCATCAGACAAGCGCGCCAATGCGAGACCGTAGCGGCCCATCTCATCGCGTGCATGTGGTATCTCAGCGGCCAGACGGATAAATACGCTTTGCTCTGCCAGCTCGGCTTCACTCAGCGTACGCACGTGATAAGGATGACTGAGAAAGGTGACGGCTTTCCATTCCGGTGTGAACGTGGGTGTCAGCGCATCCAGTTGCTTTCTCACATCAGGCCGAAGGCATGAAAGATGAATATGAAGCTGATTCTGGGTACGGCCGTACTGGGAATTGATGGCCAGTGACAGCACACTGTCGTTGATGGGCTTGCCATATTTTTGCGCCACGACGCCTCTGTCCTGCCAGGCCAGGTCAAAATAATTCGGCGTGTCTGAACGGAGCAACTGTGGGCTTTCGATTCCGGTGATTTTATCAATGGGGATGAGCAGATACTGAAGGGGGCCGTTTCGGTCTTTCAACAGCGCGTAGCGGTGCTGCAGATCAACGTGCTGACACGGCGCGGGTTGACCATGCGTGAGCTGATCGGGCAGACACTTTTCACTGACGATTTGCCAAAGCGCATCCGCATTCGTTTTAACATGCGTAGCCGCAACCAGGATCCCTGCGCCAATCAATACCAGCAGAAGCGCAATGATGATGAAGGCCCGACGATTTGCCTGCATTGTTATCTTCCCCTGACTGTTTTCATTCGCATCCTCACCTGACAGCGCGTAAATGTCACGCATAAAAAAACCAGCGTTTCCGCTGGCTTCAAGAATAACCGGTAAGGATTACGGCTTCATGATCTGATCATAGGTGCCGCCATCAGCGAAGTGCGTTTTTTGCGCCTTCGCCCAGCCGCCAAACTTATCGTCGATGGTAAACAGTTTTACCGGCGCAAACGTACTGGCGAACTTCTTCGCGACCTCTTCATTGCGCGGACGATAATAGTTTTCAGCCGCAATCGTCTGCCCTTCCGTCGAGTAGAGATATTTCAGATAGGCTTCCGCCACCTGACGCGTTCCTTTCTCATCGACCACCTTATCCACGACGGACACAGTTGGCTCCGCGAGAATCGATTCACTTGGCGTCACAATTTCAAATTTGTCTTTACCCAGTTTATTGACCGCCAGGTAGGCTTCGTTTTCCCAGGCGATCAGGACATCACCAATACCACGCTCTACAAAGGTATTGGTTGCGCCGCGCGCACCGGAATCCTGCACTTCAACATGCTTAAACAGATCTTTCACGTAACGCTGTGCTTTTGCCTGATCGCCGTTGTTATGATCCAGTGCCCAGCCCCAGGCAGCCAGGTAATTCCAGCGAGCGCCGCCTGACGTTTTAGGATTTGGGGTAATCACCGAAACGCCGGGCTTGATAAGATCGCTCCAGTCATGGATGCCTTTAGGATTGCCTTTACGCACCAAAAAGACAATCGTGGAGGTATAAGGCGCGGAGTTGTCGGGCAGACGTTTAATCCAGTCTTTATCAATGCGACCGCGATCAGCAATTGCATCAACATCCGACTGCAGCGCCAGCGTCACCACATCAGCACGAATACCGTTGATGACAGAAGTCGCCTGTTTACCTGAACCGCCGTGCGACTGGCGGATGACCACGTTGTCGCCCGTTTCCTGTTTGTAGTGCGCGCTAAAGGCCTTGTTGTACTGCTCGTAGAGTTCCCGGGTAGGATCATAAGAAACGTTTAGCAGCTGAATATCCTTCGCCAGAACACTGCCAGATGCCAGTAACAACCCTAAACCCACGGCCCATTTATTCATTGCGCACTCTCCCCATTCATGATGAGACAAGCGTGACATAAACGTGATTATAGCTAAAAGAATTAAAAATAAGCGGTTATAACTTTGGGGAATATGAGGAAGGCATAAGGGCATGCCGTTAAGCATGCCCGGTAACACTTAGTACAACTGCTTAGCCGTATCCATCCAGTCACGCTTAAATGGACGTTTCATATTTTCAATGGCATCAATGATATCGTGATGGACCATCTTGTCATTCTGGATACCTACACACCGGCCACCGTAGCCCTGCATCAGCAACTCAATCGAATAGGCACCCATGCGCGACGCAAGAATGCGGTCATAAGCGCAGGGCGCGCCGCCGCGCTGAATGTGACCAAGTACCGTGGCACGCGTTTCGCGTTTGGTTTCTGTTTCGATGAAACGCGCCAGGTCGTCGATATCACAGATGTGCTCCGTAATAGCTACGATCGCGTGCTTTTTACCTTTCGCAATACCGGCTTTAATCTCTGCCACCAGCTCCTCACGAGTGTAAGGAATCTCAGGTAACACGATAAATTCACATCCCCCGGCAATAGCCGCAGCCAGCGTCAGGTCGCCACAGTAACGACCCATGACTTCAACAATCGAGATGCGCTGATGCGATGACGACGTATCACGCAGGCGGTCAATGGCTTCGACGACCGTTTCCAGCGCCGTAAAGTAGCCGATGGTGTAATCTGTCCCGGCCACGTCGTTGTCAATCGTGCCTGGCAGACCGATACACGGAAAGCCCATTTCGGTGAGCCGCTTGGCCCCCATATACGAACCGTCGCCACCGATCACTACTAAGGCATCAATGCCCCGCTTTTTCAGGTTCTCGATTGCTACCTGGCGGACATCATCATTACGAAACTCAGGAAAACGTGCAGAACCCAGGAACGTGCCGCCGCGATTGATCATATCTGACACGCTGTAGCGGTCGAGGTTGATCATGCGATCTTCATATAAACCCTGATAGCCGTCATAGATACCAAAAACTTCCAGCCCTTCGCTTAATGCGGAGCGAACTACACCGCGAATGGCTGCGTTCATGCCTGGGGCGTCACCGCCGCTGGTCAGTACACCAATTTTTTTGATCATGACAACCTCTGGATTGTTCAAAACTAAGGGTTAATCCGGCCTGTGCAACGCTGATGAACACTGATGTGGTAAGCGCGACATATGATGGCAGATAGTATATCAAAGGCCTGATGCTGAATTGATTCAGGTCAGACAACTTTTCACTAATTTTTTTAGCAATGTTAGCTGCATGTCATTTTCATCTTTCTAACGTCTTTCCTGTGCGTCAGAAATTGAATGCATCCTGTTTCTCTAACGGTACCACAGAACAGGGATCCTGATGAATAATGACGTCCGACCCGGGAAAGGCTTCGCGTAATGCTTTTTCAACCTGATCGGCGATTCGGTGTGCCTGCACTAACGGTAATTGATCTTCCAGCTCTACGTGAAGCTGAATAAATTTCGTCGGGCCAGACTGACGCGTCCGCACATCATGAACGCCTTGCACACCGGGCCAGTTTGATGAAATCGCAATAATATGTTGTCGTTCTTCATCGGGTAAGGCTCTGTCCAACAGGGACTGAACGGCTTCATAGCCCATCCGAAGTGCGCTGACGAGAATATACACGCCAATGCCCAGCGCAAACAGCGCATCGGCGCGAGCGAATCCGTAGCTGGTTAACACCAGCGCGACCAAAATTGCCCCGTTCATGAAAACATCGGATTGATAATGCAGCATATCGGCCCGAATCGCCTGACTGCGTGTTTTTCGTACGACCCAGCGCTGGAAAGCCACCAGCAGTAATGTCGAAATGAGAGCCAGCACCGTCACGATAATGCCCATACCGGGCGATCGCAGTTCATTCGGGGAAGCGAGATGCTGAATACCCGTCAGAAAGAGGAAAAGTGCCGAACCTGAAATGAACATGCTTTGCGCCAGGGCGGCCAGCGATTCCGCTTTACCGTGGCCAAAGGTGTGATCGGCGTCAGCGGGCTGAAGGGAATAGCGCACCACCAGCAGGTTTGTCAGGGAAGCGGCAATGTCCACCAGCGAATCAACCATGGCAGCCAGCAGGCTAACCGATCCGGTATACCACCAGGCAAAAATCTTGATAATTAACAAGGTTGTCGCCAGCAGCGTCGCCGCAATCGCCGCAGATTTAACCCACTTTCCATATGAAGCCTGCATGCCACACTCCATGAACATCATGACTGAAGAGGTAAAATAACAGCAGAGAAGGGCTAAGTTTAACACTGACGCAGGCGATGCGCCCGACTGATACCGTTCGGACAGCGTGATGAGGGATAAGATGGGAAGAGATAATACGACTTCGCCCCATCGGGTAACGATGGGGCGAAGGATTGCTTACCTAAGTAAGCGCCAAATCAACGTGCAGATTTGGTTCAGTGCTCAGCAAAATTATTTTTTGCCGCCTTTCTTGCCCGCTTCGGAGGCTTTTTCGGGGTTATTTTTGAAATTACCGCCGCCGCCGTTGCCGCTGCTCTTTCCGCCTTTTTTACCGGCTTCAGAGGCTTTTTGCGGGTTGTCTGCGAAATTACCTGAACCACCACGATGCTCTGCCATAATTTACTCCATTAATAGATTAATTCGGACTACATGATGTGGTTGCTGCTCTCCGTTAATTTCAGAAGTGCATCGGCTTCCTTGCTGAGACAATATAAGTGTAGGCGAGGCCGGATAAGGTGCAAGCGGAGCGGGATATTTACAGCCCCTTGAAAAGCAAGGAAAATGCATAAATAAATTAATGTAATCTTTATATTTATCAATCGATTGGAAATAACTCACGACCTGTAAAACAGATCGGCAAGACAGTAATAACAGACAGGAAAGCGTGCGTAAGAAAAATAAAAAAAACGTTGCCATTCAATCGTCCAGATCATTTTTTTCGCGCACTGTAAAACTACAGTAAATAATGGCGAAAAACAGATAAAAAAAACCCCCTCATCATGAGGGGGAAGACAGGGATGTGTCTATGGCAAGGAAAACAGGGATACTATTTACTACTGGTTACTACTGGTACGACTTACGGGTTGCAGCGTCGAAGCTGGCTGCAAACTTGAGAGCTTACGCATGGCATTCAGGCGCTGCTCATAATTCTTCTGTAACGCGGCCTGCTGCTCGGGCGTTAACAGGTGGTACATCTGATTACGCACTCTCGCCATCTCAACTTGCTGTTCAACCTGAACTTTGGCGATGGCCTCTGCCTTGTCACGTATGGCCGCTTCGTTAAATTTATCTGCCGTCACCAAATCGTGCATAGCTGCGATATCATCAATATTCGTTGCCGGACGGTCATGTCGGGCTTGCTGCATAAGGTCACGCATTTGTTGTCGTTGATGTTCCGTCAACTCAATGCCGTCGAACATGTGACTTTGCGAATTTTGCGTCATACTGCCTGTCGTAAATCCGCCGTGATGCACCTCGTCAAGCGCCATCGACTCTGCTGCTCCTGCGCTGGCGTGACTGAGAACCATCGCTGAGGCAAGAACGACGGCGGTTAATTTGCGCATCGTTTACTCCAGTTCGTTCTGTTTTGCGATTCAACGATAGCCATTGTACGGCGATAGCTGCAAACATCCGTCAGGGGGTGTAAAAGTACGTAAAGCGATGGATTGGTATCATAGGAACACGCTATTTTGCCTGCGGAGGGCTACAAAAATGAATAAAATCCTGTTGGTAGATGATGACCGCGAATTGACTTCGCTTTTAAAAGAACTGTTAGAAATGGAAGGGTTTGAAGTGGTGGTTGCCAGCGATGGTGAGCAAGCACTGAATCTGCTCGATAACTCAATTGATTTGCTTTTACTGGATGTCATGATGCCCAAGAAAAACGGTATCGACACCCTGAAAGAATTACGCCAGCAGTATCAAACACCTGTGATTATGCTTACCGCCCGCGGAAGCGAGCTTGATCGTGTGCTGGGCCTTGAGCTGGGCGCCGATGACTATCTGCCTAAGCCCTTTAACGATCGGGAGCTGGTTGCGCGCATACGCGCTATCCTGCGCCGTTCGAACTGGAGCGAACAACAGCAGCAGCACGATAACAGCTCACCTACGCTGGAAGTGGACTGCCTGCGCCTGAACCCGGGCCGTCAGGAAGCCAGTTTCGATAACGAAACGCTGGATCTCACCGGCACAGAATTCACCCTGTTGTACCTTTTGGCTCAGCATTTAGGTCAGGTTGTCTCGCGCGAGCATCTTAGCCAGGAGGTGCTGGGCAAACGTCTGACGCCTTTTGACCGTGCCATTGATATGCACATCTCGAACCTGCGCCGTAAACTCCCTGAACGTCGCGATGGGCATCCGTGGTTCAAAACCTTACGTGGCCGCGGTTATTTGATGGTTTCGGCATCATGATAGGCAGTTTGACTACCCGCATCTTTGCTATTTTCTGGCTGACGCTGGCACTGGTATTGATGCTGGTGCTCATGGTACCCAAGCTTGATTCACGCCAGATGACGGCGCTGCTGGAAAGCGAGCAGCGCCAGGGCACGATGATCGAGCAGCACGTTGAAGCCGAGCTGTCACGGGATCCGCCTAATGATTTGATGTGGTGGCGGCGCTTATTTCGCGCTATTGAGAAGTGGGCTCCACCCGGCCAACGTTTGCTCCTGGTCACCAGCGAAGGCCGGGTCATCGGCGCACAGCATAATGAAATGCAGGTCATTCGTAACTTCATCGGTCAGTCAGATAACGCCGATCACCCACAGAAGAAGAAATATGGCCGGGTAGAGATGGTAGGTCCTTTCGCCGTCCGGGACGGAGAGGATAACTATCAGCTGTATCTGATCCGCCCCGCCAGCAGCTCTCAGCTGGATTTTATTAATCTGTTGTTTGATCGCCCTTTGCTGCTGCTCATTGTTACCATGCTGATCAGCTCACCGCTTCTGTTGTGGCTGGCATGGAGCCTGGCGCGTCCTGCGCGGAAACTTAAATATGCCGCGGACGAAGTCGCCAGCGGTAATCTGCGCCAGCATCCTGAACTGGAATCAGGCCCACAGGAATTTCTGGCGGCAGGTTCCAGTTTTAACCAGATGGTCAGTGCGCTGGAACGGATGATGAACGGTCAGCAGCGCTTACTGTCTGATATCAGCCACGAATTACGCACGCCGCTAACGCGATTACAGCTGGCGACCGCCCTGCTGCGCCGCCGTCATGGTGAAGGCAAAGAGCTGGAACGTATAGAGACGGAAGCACAACGCCTCGATGGCATGATTAATGACCTACTGGTGCTGTCGAGGACCCAGCATAAGAACGCGCTGGTCAGCGAGGCCATGAAGGCAAATCAGCTGTGGAACGGCGTGCTGGAAGACGCCCGATTTGAAGCGGAACAAATGGGTAAGACACTGGAGATCCCTTATCCTCCGGGGCCATGGCCTTTGTATGGTAACCCCCATGCGCTTGAAAGTGCGCTGGAGAATATCGTGCGGAATGCGTTGCGCTACTCTCATACCCATATCAGCGTCAGTTTTTCCGTTGATATTTCAGGCATTACCGTTCACGTTGACGACGATGGTCCCGGCGTGAGCCCGGAAGATCGTGAGCAGATATTCCGACCGTTTTACCGCACTGACGAGGCGCGCGACCGAGAGTCCGGCGGCACCGGCCTGGGGCTGGCCATTGTGGAAACGGCCATTCAGCAGCACCGTGGCTGGGTAAAAGCAGATGACAGCCCACTGGGTGGTCTGCGTCTGACAATCTGGCTGCCACTTTACTCCTCTGGCAGACAATAATTTGCTATGCTTCGGCCCTCGTTACCGGGGGCCTTATGCTTAACATCGTACTCTTTGAACCAGAAATTCCACCCAATACAGGTAATATTATTCGCCTGTGCGCCAATACCGGCTTCCAGCTTCACCTTATCGAACCGCTGGGTTTTGCCTGGGACGACAAGCGCCTTCGTCGCGCGGGACTGGATTACCACGAGTTCACCGCCATTAAGTTCCATGCTGATTTTCAGGCGTTCATGATGACCGAGCAACCTGCGCGGCTGTTTGCGTTGACAACGAAGGGGACGCCCGCGCACAGTGCCGTCGCCTGGCAGCAGGGAGATTATCTGCTGTTTGGTCCAGAGAGTCGGGGCTTGCCCGCAGAGGTGCTACAGACGCTGCCTGCAGAGCAAAAAATACGGATTCCCATGCGGGCGGAAAGCCGCAGTATGAATTTATCAAATGCGGTATCCGTGGTGGTATACGAAGCCTGGCGCCAACTCGACTACGCTGGCGCGTTGATTAAGTCCTAAATTCCGTCACCAAACTGAAAGCCTGCGCCATTGCCGCTGAAATGCTGGTCCATATCCATGGACGGCTTTTCACTGCCGGGCTTGCCAACGATGCGCGCAGGCACGCCAGCGGCGGTGGTGTGAGGCGGAATGGGTTGCAGCACAACAGAGCCAGCACCAATCTTGGCACCGCGACCAACTTCAATATTGCCCAGAATTTTTGCACCTGCGCCAATCATGACGCCTTCGCGAATTTTCGGATGACGGTCGCCGCTGGTTTTACCGGTCCCGCCGAGCGTCACCGACTGCAGGATGGACACATCGTTTTCCACGACAGCCGTTTCACCGATCACAATACCTGTAGCGTGATCCAGCATGATCCCGTGTCCAATTTTTGCGGCCGGATGAATGTCCACAGCAAAGGAAACGGACACTTCATTTTGCAGGTAAACGGCTAAGGCGCGTCGGCCTTCATTCCAAAGCCAGTGCCCGATACGATGGGCCTGAAGCGCATGAAAACCTTTCAGATACAGCAGCGGCGTCGAATATTTATCAACCGCAGGATCGCGCTGGCGTACGGCCTGAATATCGCAGGCAGCGGAAGCAATCATTGAGGGATCTTTTCGGTAGGCCTCTTCGACAACTTCACGAATAGCGATAGCAGGCATGATTGGATTCGCCAGCTTATTGGCCAGCATATAGCTCAGGGCGCTGCCCAGATTCTCATGCTTAAGCAATGTCGCATGATAAAAGCTGGCCAGCATTGGCTCGCAGTCTGCCAGCGCGCGTGCTTCTGCCTTAATGTTGTTCCAGACCAGTTCTAACTCATCAGACGACATGCTGTTTTCTCCCGATAAAAAAAGCGCCTTGACCGGCGCTACAGGTGATGACGCTTGGCTTCCTGCTTTAGTTTGTGCTGTTTTCGTCCTTCCGTGAACGCCCCAGCAGGCTTAATGCTGCATCTCGTGCCGGTTTTCCGCAATAGAGCACCTGATAAATCTGTTCGGTGATAGGCATTTCAACCCCTGTGCGTGCCGCCAGCGCTTTGACTTCTTTGGTATTTCTGTAGCCTTCTACAACTTGTCCGATAATGCGTTGTGCGCTATCGACATCTTCACCCAGCCCGAGCATCATGCCAAAACGGCGATTGCGCGATTGGTTATCAGTACAGGTCAGCACCAGATCGCCCAAACCGGCCATGCCCATAAATGTTGTGGCATCTGCGCCTAATGCCGCACCCAGACGACTCATCTCGGCCAGCCCGCGCGTAATTAACGCCGTGCGTGCATTCGCACCAAAGCCGATGCCATCAGACATGCCAGCACCGATAGCAATGACGTTTTTCACCGCGCCGCCCAGTTGAACCCCAATAAAATCGGGATTGTTATAGACGCGAAAGCTTTTGCCGCAGTGCAGTCGCTGTTGTAAATCGTCTGCGAACTGCGCGTCAGTAGCCGCCAGCGCAATCGCTGTTGGTAAACCCGCTGCCAGTTCTTTTGCAAAAGTGGGGCCGGAGATGACGGCCAGTGGAATCGTTTCGCCCAAAATGTCGCGGGCAACATCCTGCAGCAGACGACCCGTTTCCTTCTCCAGTCCTTTCGTTGCCCAGACGATGCGTGAATCATCACGTAAACCGGGCTTTATCTGCGTCAGCACATCGCCGAAAACATGACTCGGTACAACAACCAACAAATCGCGGCTGGCGGCTATAACGGTATTCAGGTCAGGTTCAACAGTCAGATTATCGGGAAACGTTACATCTGGCAGGAAAGCACGGTTGCAGCGGTCGGACTGAAGTTGTGCCATATGGGCAGGATTGTGCCCCCACAGCAGCACCGGATGGCCATTGCGGGCCAGCGTAATCGCCAAAGCGGTGCCGTATGAACCGGCACCGATGACGCTAATCGAAGCGTGAGTGGTCATCAGGCATCCTGATGTTGCGCTTCTTCGCCTTGCTGCTGCTGCAGATAATTCATAAACAGCGCATCAAAGTTCACTGGCGCAAGGTTAAGCTGCGGGAAGGTACCACGTGAAACCAGGCTGGTGATGCATTCGCGGGCATAAGGGAACAGGATATTTGGGCAGTAAGCGCCAAGGCAATGCGCCATCTGGGTACCTTCAATGCCACCGATGGTGAAAATACCTGCCTGCTGAACTTCACACAGGAAAGCGGTATCTTCGCCAACGGTTGCCGTAACGGTCACACGCAGCACCACTTCATACACTTCATCAGCCAGCTGCGAAGAGGCAGTATCCAGATCCAGCTTAACGTCTGGCTCCCACTCTTTCTGAAACACCTGCGGCGCATTGGGCGCTTCAAAAGAAATATCCTTCGTGTAAACGCGCTGAATCTGGAATTGCATTTCGTTAGTGTTATGTTCTGACATGTGACTAAGTCCTGTAAGTTAAAATGTCTGGCGTAAAACTACGCCTGAAGTAACGGATCTAAACCCTGACGATCGTTAAGTGCCATCAAATCGTCGCAGCCACCAATATGCTGGCCATCAATAAAGATCTGAGGCACTGTCGTGCGGCCGCTGCGCTTAATCATCTCTTCACGTTTTGCCATGTCCCCATCAATGGGGATCTCCTGGAACGCCGCGCCTTTCTCATTCAGCAGCGCTTTTGCGCGATGACAATACGGACAGGTTGGTTTGGTATAAATCTCAACGTTTGCCATAGGGACCTCAGGATGGTTATTTACCGCGAACTAACGGCAGATTTTCGCCGCTCCAACCGCTAATACCGTCTTTGAGCACGCTCACCTGATTGAAACCTGCCGCGCTCAGATGTGCAGCAGGATCGGCCGCGCTCTGCCCGGTAGCGCATACCACAATTATGGGCTGTGTTTTATGCTTTTCCAGCTCGCCAAAACTGCCTTTCTTGATATCAGCTGCAGCGACGTTGACCGCGCCCGAAATATGCCCCTTGCGGTAATCGTCGCGCGAACGCACGTCTACCACCACCGCATCCTCTTTGTTAATAAGTCGGGTTGCTTCGCCTCGACTGATCGTTTTTACTTTAGAGAACATCCCTTTAACGGTGGTCACAATCACCAGTATAAGTAAAACGACCCATGCCAGACTCAGGATGGGGTGATTGCTTGCAAACTGCATAATTTCTTGCATGAGGGGTAACGACTCCAGACCGGGCTAATAAGCTAAAACAAGGCTTCTGAGTATACCTGCGCCACTTCGCATGTACAGACGCTAAGCGGGCAGAGTGATAATTTGTGCGTCATTTTCCAAAAAAATTCACCGAATGGCAAAAATGTCGTGACGCTTATGCCTTGTACTGTTGAAAATGGTCACGTTTAGGGAAGCAAAAGCCGGTCGGCAATGCTGGTAAGCAACTGTTCATCGTGGAATAATCATCGACCTATGAAGGGAAAGACAACTGCTCTGCCAACATGGACCCGTCACAACGGCGTTACCGTGCCGCTGTTTACACGCTTGTCCGTTCTGTCTTTTAGCCTGCTTTATGCGGGCCTGTTGTCATTGCCCTTACCCGGGCTGGCCGCTGATGATAACAAAGCGCAACTGAAATCCATTCAGCAGGAAATTGCTGAAAAAGAAAAAAGCGTTAAGGCGCAAAAAGCCCAGCGCAGCCAGTTGCTTAATCAGTTGCAAAGTCAGGAAAAAATCATTGCGCAGGCCAGCCGGCAGTTGCGTGAAACGCGCAATAGTCTGTCCGCCTTAAACAATGACATCGTGCAGGTCACCGCCTCCGTTGCCCACCTTGAGAAACAACAGGCTCAGCAGGAAAAACTGCTGGCAGAGCAACTGGATGCCGCTTTTCGTCAGGGCCAGCACAAGGGCCTGCAACTGCTGTTAGGTGGCGAAGAAAGTCAGCGCAGCGAGCGCATCCTGGCCTACTTTGGTTACCTGAACACGGCACGTCAGGAAAATATCACCGCCCTGCAAACTACCCGCAAGGAACTGGCTCAACAGCGCGCATCGCTGGAACAAAAACAGCAGCAGCAAAAATCGTTGTTAACTCAGCAGCAAGCACAGCAGGACAAACTTCAGCAAGCCAGCGCCGCCCGCAAAAAAACGCTAACTTCTCTGGAAAGTGCGCTGCAGAAAGATCAGGCTGATTTGGTCGAGATGCGGCAGAACGAAAGCCGCCTGCAAGACAAAATTGCCCGTGCCGAGCGAGAAGCGCGTGAACGCGCCGCACGGGAAGCGCGTGAGGCTGAAAAAGTCCGCCAGCGTCAGGTGCAGGCAAAAGCGAAAGGCTCCAGCTATCAGCCAACCCAGAGTGAACGCGAACTGATGGCGCGCACAGGCGGGCTTGGGCGGCCAAATGGTCAGGACATCTGGCCAGTAAGAGGACGGATTGAGCATCGCTTCGGTGAGGAGCTTCAGGGCGAATTACGCTGGAAAGGGCTGGTCATTAACGCGCCTGAGGGCACAGAAGTTAAAGCCATTGCCGATGGTCGCGTGTTAATGGCTGACTGGTTACAGGGTTATGGCCTCGTCGTCGTGATTGAACATGGCAAAGGGGATATGAGCCTCTATGGTTACAACCAAAGCGCACTGGTCAGCGTCGGCGCTCAGGTAAAAGCAGGTCAGCCTATTGCCCTGGTCGGCACCAGCGGTGGCCGTGGTACACCTTCGCTCTACTTTGAAATCCGGCGTCAGGGTAAAGCGGTTAATCCACTTCCGTGGTTAGGAAAATAAGTGTTACGTCAGCGAAAGACCCTGGTTGCACTGCTGAGTGGATTGCTGCTCAGTTTCGCAGCCCAGGCCGGTAAACTCGCCATTGTTATTGATGATGTCGGCTACCGGCCTACAGAAGAGAATAAAGTGTTGCAGATGCCGCAGGCGATATCGGTTGCCGTCCTCCCCGATGCGCCCTATGCACGTCAAATGGCAATCAAAGCGCATCAGGGCGGACACGAAGTCCTGATCCATCTGCCCATGGCCCCTCTCAGTAAGCAACCTCTTGAAAAAAACACGTTAACGCCCGAGATGAGCAGCGCCGAGATTGATCGCATCATCCGGAGTGCAGTAAATAACGTGTCTTATGCGGTGGGGTTGAATAACCATATGGGCAGCAAAATGACGTCCAGTCTGCCGGGTATGCAAAAAGTCATGCAGGCTCTTAACCAGTACAATCTGTACTTCCTTGACAGCATGACGATTGGCAACAGCCAGTCTGTACCCGCCGCCCAAGGCACGCATGTCAGAGTGCTAAAGCGCAGGGTCTTTCTGGACGACAGCCAGGACATCAACGCCATCCGTCAGCAATTTAGTCGGGCAGTGAAACTGGCCGAGCGGGATGGCTATGCGATTGCGATTGGTCACCCGCACCCGAACACTGTGCGCGTGTTGCAACAAATGCTGCCCACTTTGCCTGCGGATATTACGCTGGTGACACCGGGTCAGTTATTAAATGAGCCGCTGCGTAACGGCAGTGCTTCGCCGGCAAAAACCCTGCCGCGCAATAAACCTGCGCAAGGCTTCCAGGCGCCAGGCGAATGTAAAGTGAAGCAACCACTGTCACCTGTGCCTGCTACGCGTGCACTGGGCGTGATTGGTGAGAGCATCGCTGAGAGCCCGCTGTATCGCCGTATTAATGCACTTTTTTGACACACTCAGCATCGGCCTTAAACCCGATGCTGAGCGTCAACGTTAAAAAAACAAAGGGCAACATTACGTCCAGCTCAGAATCACCTTTCCTGATTGCCCCGACCGCATATCATCAAAACCTCGCTGAAAGTCATCTATATCGTAGCGATGTGTAATGATCGGGGTGAGATCCAGACCTGACTGTATCAGTGCGGCCATCTTGTACCAGGTTTCAAACATCTCCCGCCCGTAAATGCCTTTAATAAACAGCCCTTTAAAAATCACCTGATTCCAGTCGATGGCCATTTCACCGGGCGGAATGCCCAGTAAGGCAATACGACCGCCGTGATTCATGACGTCAAGCAGGGTCCGAAAAGCAGGCGGTGCGCCCGACATTTCTAAGCCCACGTCAAAGCCCTCTCGCATATCGAGCGTATGCATGACCTCACGCAAGTCATGTTTCGCCACGTTGACCGCACAGGTCACGCCCATTTTACGGGCCAGTTCAAGGCGATAATCATTAATGTCTGTGATGACGACATTTCGTGCACCCACATGACGACATACCGCCGCCGCCATGATTCCAATCGGCCCTGCCCCAGAGATCAGAACGTCTTCTCCCACCAGATCGAAGGACAAAGCGGTATGAACTGCGTTGCCAAACGGGTCAAAAATCGACGCCAGTTCGTCTGAAATATTGTCAGGAATTTTGAAGGCATTAAAGGCAGGGATCACCAGATATTCAGCAAAGCATCCCTGCCGGTTGACACCTACACCTTGCGTATTGCGGCATAAATGTGTCCGCCCTGCCCGGCAGTTACGGCAGTGCCCGCAGGTAATGTGACCTTCACCCGAAACGCGATCGCCAATCTGAAACCCTTTCACTTCCTGCCCCACAGCCACCACTTCGCCTACATATTCATGGCCAACAATCATGGGCACGGGGATCGTTTTACGGGACCAGTCGTCCCAGTTGTAAATATGTACATCGGTGCCGCAGATCGCGGTTTTGCGGATTTTGATCAGCAAATCGTTGTGGCCAGGCTCCGGCATGGGCGCATCGTTAACCATCCAGATACCCTGCTCTTTTTTCAGTTTCGCAAGTGCTTTCATGGTCTGTCCTCAGGCGATCACGCCAAGTTGCTTACCAATCCGCGTGAAAGCGGCCACAGCGGTATCGAGCTGCTGCTGGCTGTGCGCGGCTGAAATTTGTGTGCGAATACGTGCCTGACCTTTTGGCACTACCGGATAGAAAAATCCGGTCACATAAATCCCCTCCTGCTGAAGCAGATGTGCAAACGCCTGCGCTACGCTGGCTTCGCCCAGCATGACCGGAATGATGGCGTGATCGGCCCCCGCCAGCGTAAAGCCCGCTGCCGTCATTTTTTCGCGGAACAGGCGTGCGTTTTCCCAGAGGCGCTGACGCAGTCCGTCGCCTTCGCTTAACAGATCCAGAACGCGCAATGAGGCAGCCACGATTGCGGGTGCCAGTGAATTAGAGAACAGATAAGGTCTTGAACGCTGACGTAGCCATTCTATAACCTCGGTTTTGGCTGCCGTATAGCCACCGGAAGCACCCCCCAGCGCCTTACCCAGGGTGCCGGTGATGATGTCTACCCGCCCCATGACATCACAATACTCATGCGTTCCCCGCCCTGCCTTTCCCACAAAACCCACCGCATGGGAATCATCGACCATGACCAGGGCAGAGTATTCGTCTGCCAAATCGCAAATGCCTTTCAGATTGGCAATTACGCCATCCATAGAGAAGACGCCATCGGTTGCAATCATGATGGTCTTTGCGCCGTTATCTTTGGCTTCCTGCAGGCGGGCACGTAACTCGTTCATGTCATTATTGGCGTAACGGTAGCGTTGTGCTTTACACAGACGCACACCATCAATAATCGACGCGTGATTAAGTGCGTCAGAAATGATGGCATCCTCAGCCCCCAGCAGTGTTTCAAATAATCCGCCATTCGCATCGAAGCAGGAGGAGTAAAGTATGGCGTCTTCCATACCCAGAAAATCAGCCAGTTTTCTTTCCAGTTGTTTGTGCTTATCCTGCGTACCACAGATAAAGCGCACCGATGCCATCCCAAAACCGTGCGAATCCATTCCCTCTTTCGCGGCCTGAATCAAAGCAGGATGGTTAGCCAGCCCAAGGTAATTATCTGCACAGAAATTAATGACAGCGTGATGATGCCCAACGTCGATTTCAGCCTGCTGCGCGGAAGTGATAATACGTTCTTTTTTGAACAGCCCTTCTTGCTGGGCGATAGCCAGTTGCTGACGAATATGCTGATAAAAATGCGCTGACATTATTACACTCCTGAAAAGGTAGGAAGGGGCAAATACGACTGAACATATCGCCTTTTAACGCCTAATCGACCAAAATAATGTGAATTATGTAGCACAGTTCACGTCACAGGCATTTTAGGTCCTGACCTTACGGAGTCATCTGGCTGTCTGTGACGGGATGAAATGTTATGATGGTGACATTACGCGTGAGACGTCCCGTTTCACCACAAAACGTTAAAGGTAGCAATATGATTATCGTAACCGGTGGCGCAGGTATGATCGGCAGCAATATCGTTAAGACGCTGAACGATCGTGGCCATACAGATATTCTGGTCGTAGATAATCTGAAAGATGGCACCAAGTTCGTGAATCTTGCCGATCTGGACATCACAGATTACATGGATAAAGAAGAGTTCTTAACCTACATCATGTCGGGTGAAGATCTGGGTCCGATTGAAGCGGTGTTCCATGAAGGTGCCTGCTCAGCCACAACGGAGTGGGATGGTAAGTACATGATGGATAATAACTATCAGTACTCAAAAGACCTGCTGCACTTTTGCCTTGAGCGTGAAATCCCCTTTCTGTATGCCTCTTCGGCAGCCACCTATGGTGGACGCAATGAGAATTTCATCGAAGAGCGTCAGTACGAGCAGCCGTTAAACGTTTACGGCTACTCAAAAATGCTGTTTGACCACTATGTACGCCAGATTCTGCCAGAAGCAACGTCACCAGTCTGTGGTTTCCGTTACTTCAACGTTTACGGACCGCGCGAAGGCCACAAAGGCAGTATGGCGAGCGTTGCCTTCCATCTGAATACGCAGATCAGTAATGACGAAAATCCAAAACTGTTCGAGGGCAGCGACAGCTTTAAACGCGATTTTATTCATGTTGATGATGTTGTGTCAGTCAATCTGTGGTGCTGGGAGAACGGCATTTCCGGGATTTATAACTGCGGCACAGGCCGCGCCGAATCGTTCCAGGAAGTTGCGGACGCCGTGCTTAATTTCCATCAGAAAGGTGAAATTGAATACATTCCTTTCCCGGAAAAACTGAAAGGCCGTTATCAGGCTTATACCCAGGCTGATCTGACGAAACTGCGTGAGGCAGGCTACGACAAGCCTTTTAAAACAGTGGCACAGGGCGTGTCTGAATATATGGCCTGGTTAAACCGCAACATCTAAGGAACGGATACCGGTAATGAAAATTCTGGTGATCGGCCCGTCGTGGGTCGGCGATATGATGATGTCGCAAAGTCTCTATCGTACGCTCAAGGCCGAACATCCTGATGCGGTGATTGATGTGATGGCACCTGAATGGTGCCGTCCTTTACTTTCCCGAATGCCTGAAGTGAATCAGGCGCTGGCCATGCCACTCGGCCATGGTGCGCTGGCGATAGGCGAGCGCCGCCGTTTGGGTAAATCACTGCGCGATCAGGGTTATGATCGCGCTTACGTGTTGCCCAACTCATTCAAATCGGCATTGGTGCCCTTTTTTGCGGGTATTCCTCGCCGCGTCGGCTGGCGCGGAGAAATGCGCTATGGTCTGTTGAATGATGTGCGGGTACTGGATAAGGCCGCGTTTCCTTTAATGGTAGAGCGTTATGTTGCGCTGGCCTATGACACGCCTTTCCGTTCAGCCCGTCAACTGCCACAACCCTTGCTGAAACCGCAGTTACAGGTCAGCGAAGCGGAAAAAAGCGTAATGGCTGCGCAGTTTCAACTTTCCTCTGAACGCCCGGCTATTGGCTTTTGCCCCGGGGCCGAATTTGGTCCGGCAAAACGCTGGCCGCATTTTCACTACGCCGCACTGGCAGAACAGTTAATTCGCGAAGGGTTTCAGATCCTGCTGTTCGGTTCAGTAAAAGATGGCCCCACTGGCGAAGAAATCATCGCGTCGCTGCCCGAGAAAAGTCGTAAGCATTGCCGCAATCTGGCAGGTCAAACCCAGCTGGAACAGGCTGTCATTCTGCTGGCCCAGTGCCGGGCGGTAGTGAGCAATGATTCTGGTCTTATGCACATTGCCGCCGCGTTGAACCGCCCACTGGTGGCTTTATATGGTCCCAGTAGCCCGGACTTCACCCCGCCGCTGTCGGATCAGGCGCGTATCATCCGTTTAATCAGCGGTTACCATCGCGTCCGTAAAGGGGATGCTGAGCAGGGCTACCATCAAAGCCTGATTGACATCCAGCCTTCACAAGTCCATGAAACATTACGCAGTTTGTTGCGTGAAGCCCAGGAGAGTTCATGCACGTCCTGATTGTTAAAACCTCGTCAATGGGGGATGTGCTCCATACGTTACCTGCCCTGACTGATGCTATGCATGCCCTTCCCGGTATTCGTTTTGATTGGGTGGTAGAAGAAAATTTTGCCCAGATTCCTGCATGGCATCCCGCCGTTGATAAGGTCCTGCCCGTTGCAATCCGTCGCTGGCGTAAGCACTGGTTCGGCAGCGAGCAGCGTGAAGAACGGGTTCGATTTAAACGCGATTTACAGTCTCGCCACTATGATGTGGTGATTGATGCTCAGGGGCTGATTAAGAGTGCCGCACTCGTGACGCGTCTGGCTAAAGGTGTCAAGCACGGTCTGGACAGCCGCAGTGCGCGTGAACCCTTTGCCAGTTGGTGGTACGACAAAAAGCACGAGGTCAGTAAGCAGCAACACGCAGTAGAGAGGACCCGGGAACTGTTCGCGAAAAGCCTGGGTTATGAGAAGCCGCAAACGCAGGGAGACTATGCTATTGCTGGCCATTTCCGCAATGTGGCATTACAGGGTGAAAACGCTTATCTGGTCTTCCTGCATGCCACGACCCGTGATAACAAGCACTGGCCGGAATCCCACTGGCGCGAGTTAATTGAACGGCTCCAGCCGACAGGTTTGCGCGTAAAACTGCCCTGGGGCGCTGAGCATGAGCATCAGCGTGCGATCCGGCTGGCTGAGGGTTTTGAGCATGTAGAGGTATTGCCCAGGCTCACTCTTGAAGCGGTTGCTCAGCAGCTGGCAGGTGCGAAAGCTGTTGTCTCAGTAGACACAGGTTTGAGCCATATGGCAGCAGCACTGGACAGACCCAATATAACGTTATACGGTCCGACCGATCCCGGCTTGATTGGTGGTTACGGACAAAATCAGCATGTTTTGCGTCCTGCAGAGGGCAGCAAATTGGCAGATATTAGCGCTAAGGACGTGGCAGATATGGTTTTTGAGATTACCGCATGAAGAAACTTCATATCATTAATCTCGGCAAAATGGGTGGCGTTGAGCGTCTTTTCCTACAGTACATCAACGATTTTTCTGACGGGCGTGACGATGTTATTTGCATCAGTAACGAGATCGATGATGACATTCGCCGTCACATCCCTCAACAAAAAATCATCTTCGCCAATCGATGGTTAAATAACCTGAAAATAAAAGTCCCACAATTTCTTCGGAAATATTTGCTACAAAAGCGCGTAGAGTCGAGCGATGCTGATGTAATCGTCGTCTGGGATTTGATTCCGGGATTAAGCGCAAAACCTGAGCGGGCAAGTCTGGTTTATTACGATCATGGCTGCTCATGGCGATATCCCAAAAATAAAAAAACGCTGGGCTTTATGGCCATGCTGGATGGTGTCATTTCTGCTTCTTATGCCTCTAATCGCGTGATGCAGCTTCGTTTTAATCTGCCCTGTCCCCATCACGTAGTGATTAACCGCATCATGGTGCCTCAGGGAATCCATTCTGGCATCCGGACGCTAAATAACCCGATCCGTCTCGGCACTGCTGCTCGTCAGGTTAGCCTGAAGGGTATTAGCGTCGCGCTGTTAGCTTTAAAGGAATTACGCCAGCGCGGCCGGAATGTCGTACTGGAAATTGCGGGAAAAGGGCCCGATCATGATGCTTTTGTTGCACTCGCTAAACGTTTAGATATCAGCGAATTCGTTACTTTCAGCGGTTTTCAGCATGACATTGGTGCATTTTTCAATCGTATTGATATTTATCTCAGCACACCTGTCACTGAACCCTTTGGTCTTTCCTGTATGGAAGCACTCTATTTCGGCGTCCCCGTGATATTCCCGATGATCGATGGACAACCTGAAGTGGTCAGGCATCAACAATGTGGCCTGGGGTTGATTCCTTCAGTAACGATTGATGAACATGAAAAATTAACAGGAATTCATGTGGATTTCCCTTATAAGATTTACGATCCTGTGCGGGATGTAATGCAAGACGCCAAACTGGTTTCTCATATTGATTGCGCCGATGCCGTTGACGTTTTATCTCAGCATGAAACCTATCAGCAATACAGTGACACAGCAAAAAACTGGACAGCAGAACATTTTGATTATGCGCTGTTTAAGACAGAATTTAACGATGCTTTAATGGACGTTATAAGAAAAAAATGAAAACTGACCATTTAATTATTAAAAAAGAGGCCTTATCTCGCACTATAAAAATACTTATTTTTATAGGGTGTATCTTTTCCTTTATTACTTCGCCGTTCGGTGGTTCTCTTGGCAGAAATGCGTTTTATCTGACGAGTTATCTCTCTTTTTTATTGGTCGTTTTCAATCTAAAAACTTATCTCGTTAACAAACGCAACCTAATATTACCTGGGGCATTTTTTGCTGTTGGGATTATCAGCATAATCTGGACAGTAATGTATAAACAGCCCGGTGATTTTATTAGTCTTTATCGACAGTACCAGTCGACAGGGCGACTACAGATTGCTGCCGCATTTATTTTACTTGTGACGCTCAATGAAAAAGCAGCCCTGCAAAAAAATACAATCATTGCTGCCATTCTTTGTGGGCTGGTTGTGAACGGCTATGCGATTTACCAGGGCATTGACATGCATATCCATCGTGTAGAGCTGAATTTCGACAGGGCGACGGTTGCCGCCTATATTATTACGGCGGTTAACCTGGTTTTCATTAAAGCGGTCTTACTCTTAAAATCAAGACACAGAGTCCTGCTTTTCCTTGCTGCCTTTACCTTTAGCTATGCTTCGATCGTGCTGACCGGAACGCGGGCCGCGATGCTTGCTTATCCAGTCCTGACCTTGATCATTGTGCTGATGAGTACTCACATCATCAGCCGCCGACATAAAATCATTCTGTTCACGCTGGTCCCTGTGATGATTGCGCTAAGTGCAGCCATCTTCCATAACGTTATTGCTTTGCGCATTCAACAATTTAATGAAGATATTGCGCATAAGCATGAGCAAAAAGGTGAAAACTCGATTATTTCGCGCTTAAGTATGCAAACTGTGGCATTTCGGACAGGCTCAGAAGCCATTTGGGGAGAGTCCGCTGAGCAAAGAGCGGAGGAAGCAAAAGCCATTGTGGCAAAAGAACCCGCACTTTATGGCGCGCTTACTTATCTCACGGTTCACATGCATAACGAAGTAATGGAAACCTTTTCGATTAAAGGCATTCTGGGCGTGCTGGCGCTGATTGGCCTGTATTTCTGTTTATTATATAATGCTCTGCTGCCTTATCGTAATCCAGCGTTGTTGGCCGTGACCATTTCGCTCATAACCTATGGTCTGAGCGACGTCATCTTTTTCAGTACTGAAGGCACATTGATCTATTGCCTGGCTGTCATCATGAGTATCTTACTCATAAAAACATCCGATGGATTACAGGAAACGGAATGAGTCAACACCGGGACTGGCTATTAAGCATCATCATCCCTCTATATAATAGTCAACAATATATTCATTCTTGCCTGACGTCGCTGTTCATTCAGGCAGGTGAGGATATCCAGGTCATCATTATCGATGATGGTTCGACAGATGACTCTGCGCTGCGTGTTAAAGAATTGCTGAGCACAAATCCACCCTGTTCAGTTGAATTTATCCAGCAAACTAATCAGGGCGTTTCTGCTGCCCGCAATGCAGGCCTTCAGGAAGCCAAAGGTAAATTCATTACCTTTCTGGATGCTGATGATTTGCTCAGCAGGAACTATCTCTCAATTATCCGGCCGCTATTGTTAGCCGATGTGGATGACCTGATTGATTTTAATTATGCCCGATTTGAGCACAGTATTCCGGAAGCCACAGATGACGAACTGCCCCAACGCATCGCGTACGATTTTTCAGGTCAGGGGTTGAATTGCCTGAATTCACTCTTTACCCGATCCATGTGGCACCTGTGGAATCGCATTTACAGACGCACTTTGCTGGAAGGTGAGCGCTTTGAAGTAGGGAGACGTTACGAGGACGTGATGTTCACTCCCTTTCAATACCTGAAAACACAAAAAATCGCTCATCTTGAGAACACACTCTATTACTACCGTGATAACAACCACAGTATTACGCGGAATGTACGCAAGAGTGATATTCAGGATATGCTGTTCGCGATGAACAAAATGTGTAAGATGGCGCAGTCAAATAATGAACTGCGCGATCTTGCGGCGGGCATGATCGTTAATTGCTTTAATGAAGCCAAAAGCATGTCGAAAAAAGTTTATGGCTTTTATCATTATGACAATCAGACTAAACACGCAATCAAGTCTGCGGCACGTCTTTGCAAGGGCAGTTGCAAAACAAAAAAATACATGCAAATGCGCTACCCGGAAGTCGACACGTTTTTTTCATGGCTTCGCTACAAAAGCCAATAGCGGGCCTTTAACGTTCCCCCGGTCATGACACCGGGGAATGTTTTTTCTTTAGGGCGTATTCAGTCAGCGTCATGCCCTGAGTGCGTACCTGAAGCCAGCTAAACAGCTGTTCCAAATCATCATACAGACGGTCTATATCAGCGTGGTTTTTGAAGGTCGGGCTCCCGTCTGGCATAAATTCAGACGAATGCAGCATGAACTCAACATAATCATTGCCCTGCGCCAGGGTTTGTTCAACCACCTGTTTCATTTGTGCCAGATTTCCACCCACGGGCCTCAACCAGTTTACCCTTGCTCCTCTTGATTTACCCCGAACATTATCCCAGGCTTTTTTTAGCGTATTTTTTAATGCGCCATGCCGGTACTGAATGCTCATCGGTAATTCTAATAAGGTCGAGTCGCCAGGTTTCGAAATGTCGTTGATATCGACATAATAAGCCTGGTCAGGGAAACCACTGTAATCGGTACCGCCCGTTCCCTGAGGTGCCCCCAACGAATTGCGCCAGTCAACACGTGGTGTGACGGAGCAGTCCACCAGATAACCATGCTCAATTAGTGCGCGTGCGTATATTTCATTAAAGGCCCAGCGACCGGCCCGATGACTGCGCATTTTTGTCTCAAAGGCGGTCTCAAGCAAATCCGTCATACGGGCGACTTTATCCCGCAGGATGTTTTCAGGATATTCAATCAGGTAAGGTTTATAACGCCAGTCATCTTCAGTCAGCGCATAATCAGGAGGACTATACCAGGCGTGCAGATGCATACCGATTTCACCCTGCCCCCGTGAAAGAAGGTCACGCCCGAATTCAACATAAGCCGGATCGCTAACCATTTCATAGTTGGTAAGCCAGGTAGGTTTGAACGCGTATTTTTCGCACAGAGACTGAAAACGTGGCAAAAACCGAACATTGTGCGTAGTGACATTGCCACTGCGATTGCGCCAGATATTATCGCCTTCAGTATCCAGGGTGATTAAAAACGCGGGTTTGTCCATAACTTATCCAACAAGCGGTAGAGATCATCCTGCTATGTTACGCAGGGCAACCGACGCAAGCAAAACTATAATTGTCCACAGCGCGATCTTTATCCGTGGTCAGCCGCTAAGTGATATCCTAGAATAATGCGTTTAATCAGGATGTCTTCATCGTAAAAATACGGTAGAAGTATGGCGATGTTTTCTTGATATTCAGTGAGATACCTCAGAACAGTCCGGTCCGTTTTTTGGTATCCCTTTTATGACGGGAAATGTCAGCGTTGAGATCATGCATAAATTGTCGGCGTTGATGAGGTGGTAAGTTGTCCAAGCGTATTTTGATGATAATTGATGGGTTACCCGGCGGCGGCGCTGAAAAAGTGGTGCTGACGCTGGCTCAGGGTATGATCAATGAAGGACATCGCGTATCGCTTTTTTCACTGCGGGACGTTTGCGATTATGCCCTTCCGGCAGGGCTTGATTATCAGGTTATTCGCGACACATGTCGTCGCCCCTGGCGGAAGCTCACAGAAACAGCTCGCCGTGCCACTCTGCTGGACAATGCCGTCCGACTCAGCGAGGCCCGGGAGGGCAAATTTGATTTAGTGCTCTCACATCTTCATAAAACTGACCGCATTGTAAGCGCTTCGCGTGCACTTAACGCCCTTAAGACCTGGTACTGCATCCACGGCGTCTTTTCAGCCTCTTATCTGGCGCGCAAATCCGGCTTTTCGTTGTGGCTTAAACGTCAGAAAATCCGTCACGTCTATCGTAATCGCCAGGTGATAGCCGTTTCTCAGTATGCGCTTGATGATCTAATTACACGCGTTGGCGTGAAACCTTCCCGGACCGGTGTGATTTTCAATCCTTTTGATTTTGATGAAATCAGACAACGCGCATCAGAACCGTGCCCACTTGCAGGCACTGAATTTCTTCTACATATCGGGCGCTTTCATGAAACTAAACGCCACGACCGTTTGCTGGATGCTTATGCGCAAAGTGGGATTCACGCACCTTTAGTTCTACTGGGTCAAGGCAACGAAGGGGCAAAAGAAAAGTTATATCGTCTGGCTCAACAATTGAGTATTTCAGACCGCGTACAATTTGCAGGCTTTCAGTCGAATCCTTATCCCTGGCTACGGCATGCGCGAATGCTGATTTTGAGTTCGGACAGTGAAGGATTTGGCAATGTGCTGATTGAAGCCATGAGCTGTGGAACGCCGGTGGTCAGCACGCGATGCCCCGGTGGACCTGCAAGTATTTTAACCGGCGATTTAGCACGCGGTCTTTCTGAAATGAATGCCGCCTCGCTGGCTGAAAAAATGCGTGACATCTACGCTAATCCGCCCGATTTGAACCAGGTGGACTTAAGCATCTATAGTCTTTCCACGATTTGTCACCAATATCTGCAGTTAGCGGAGACCTGAACCCTCGCGCTCGCCGTTACTTAATTTTTTTGCTCGTTAGCCGTTCTGTCATCGCCTTAACAGATGACAGGAACGGCATGTTCGAGAGGGGCTATGTCTTATTCAGGACGTCTGAAAAAAAACAGGCGACTCACAGAAGGTTGACTGCCTGTATTCTCCTTTTTGCGAGATCCCCTCGAGTTCTCGCCAGGCGTGGATAACGTATTCCGGGGTGAAATCATTGCTTTCACCAGAAGGTGACTGCAAAATTTTGTATTCACCTGACCACGGATGCCAGCCAAGGGCATCCGTATCACCAAAAAACACGACCTGTTTTTTGTGCAAACCCGCTGCGATATGCATTTGACCGCCGTCACTACACAAAATCTGATCACAGCAATGAAAACCCGCCATCAGATCACGCACTGACCCTGTAGGATAGGCTGCTATTCGTGAAGAATTAACTAACTGTAGGAGCTTTTCAGCACGCGCGTTATCTCCCATATCCTCAGGCCCCAGCGCACCCTGAGGTGACCAAAACAGTAATACGCGAGCCTTTTCATCCTTTAAGAGGTGATGGATAAACGCAGCATAATTATCTATTGCCCAGCGGCGCTTTGCACAGCGACTGCTGATATGCACGCCATAAGTCTGGCCCTCAACGGGAAACAACGCATGTACACGCGATTCTGCCTCCTCCCGCTCTGACTTTGTCAGATAAACTCTTACGGGGGGAACGTCGGGTAAATGAGCGGTTAACGATGAGAGGTAAGAGTAGGTGTGTTCAACCTGATGATTTCCAGAAAAATCTGCGCTACTGAAACTTCGGGTAAACCCTTGATTAGGCTGGCCCGCGCCAATGATATTTGTTGCTCCCGCTAAACGTGCGAGACGCAGGCTGTACCTGCAGGGCACCGGATTGGCCAGCACTACCGCATCAAAACGAGTCTGACGCAACATCCAGAAAATTTTCAAACGATGCCAGTAGACACCCATTGCGCTCTCGTTTTTACTACGGTGTTTGGCTTTTTTATAGACATGTAGCGAATCAATGTGGGGATTATTCAGCACCACATCCTGCGCGACTTTGTTAACCAATAATGTCAGTTTTGCCTCGGGAAAAACCTTTTTAATACCTTCCAGCAGCGGGGTGGTACACACCATATCCCCGATGTTATCGCGCCTGATGACGAGAATATTTTTCATACTGTGCCCAGGTTAAAACAGTCATAGCCGGGCTTTTGATCACCCGCACGCAAAAGTTGCATAAAAAATAATTTCTGCTACTCGTTTATTTGACCCTAAATGCACAAAAAGTTCTGAATGCTTTCGTAATAATGCGGGCAAAGTTCCGCCTAGATTTCACTAAAATGCATAATGCCGTGATACAGAATTCGCCTTTATTGTCCATTATCACGCCGATGTTTAATGCTGGTGCCGGTTTTGAAAGCTTTATCCAGTCTTTACTGGCGCAGACGCTCACATCACTTGAAATCATCATCGTTGATGATGGTTCCACCGATGACTCCGGTAAACAGGCTGACAACTACGCGCAACGCTATCCTCACATTCGGGTCATTCACCAACCAAACGGTGGCGTATCCCGTGCGCGCAATGCTGGCCTGGCAGTGGCTCGCGGCAAGTACGTGACCTTTCCTGATGCTGATGACACCATGAAGCCCGACATGTACCAGACGCTGACAGATATGGCAGAAGCGGATAATCTGGATGTAGCGCAATGTAACGCTGAATGGTTTTTTCCGGCCGACAATGCGATTCAACCGCTAATACCGCTGGAGCGCCTTTCTGGCACGACAGTTCTCAGCGGCCCAGAGTGGCTTAACAAGGCGCTGAAAACACATCGCTATAAGCATGTTGTCTGGCTGGGCATTTATCGCCGTGAACTGATTGAAAAAACAAAACTGGCGTTCGAACCCGGACTACACCATCAGGACATTCCGTGGACGACAGAACTTATGCTCAATGTGCAGCGCGTGCGCTACACCGACAGACAACTGTACCGTTATCATACGCATGACGCTTCAATCAGTAACCGCAAGCGCACCGGACAGGCCAATGTCGAATATCAGCGCCATTACCTGAAAATTGCCAGAATGCTGGAAGAGATTAATGCGCGCTACCGCGATAAAGTTAAAATATACCCGACGTTCCATTATCAGGTAACGCACGAAGCCCTGAGCGTTTGTCACAGTATTCGACGTGAGCCCGATGAGGCTGCGCGTCAGGCGATGATTGCAGATGTGTTCGCGACCGGGACGCACAAACGTATGTTGCGCAATGCACGTGGTATTAAGCAGTGGTATCACCTGCTGCTGTGGCTGGGACGGATTTATTACTGGCGCAGGAAATAAGCGCCGTCACTTGCTTTAACCCCTAAAGGGTTTGCCCTACAATCAGCTCACTGAATTTTGAGAGCATTTGAGTATGACAAGCCCGATTCCAGTCCAGTTTGCACCGAAAAAAATACTGATAATCAAACTGCGTCATCATGGCGACATGCTGCTGACCACGCCTGTCATCAATGCTTTGCATCGGCATTACCCACAGGCCGTGATTGATGTTCTGCTCTATAAAGAAACCCGTCCTATGCTGGAAGCACATCCTGCCATCCGCCATCTGCATGTCATTGACCGCGGCTGGAAAAAGGAAGGTGGCTGGCAAAAATTCCGCCATGAAATGGCGCTGGTCGCTGCCGTCCGCAACTGTCAGTATGACCTGGTCATTAACCTTGCCGATCAGTGGCGCAGCGCCATTATCACCGGTTTATCTGGTGCACCAGTACGTATTGGCTTTGCCTTCACAAAACGTGACAAGGCCATCTGGCGCTGGTGCCACACGCATTTGGTTACCACTGAAAATCATGAGCAATTACACACAGTGGAACAAAATCTGTCCGCACTTTCTCCATTGACTATTCCAGCGGAAGGCATCGGTGCCTCAATGCATTTCAGCCCCGACGATGCGCAAAAAGTGCAGGACAAGCTCCGTCAGCAGCAGGTTGCCGGGGGCTATATTGTTTTACAGCCCACTTCACGCTGGCAGTTTAAATGTTGGGAAGAGGACAAGGTCGCGGCCACCATCGATCAGTTAGCCCAAGCCGATCGCAAAGTGATACTGACGGCAGGCCCCGATGCAAATGAACGGGAGATGGTCGAACGTATTCTGGCACAATGCCATTCCCCTCACGTTATCTCGTTTGCGGGTCAACTCTCTTTACCTCAGTTGGCGGCGCTTATCGCGGGCGCGCAACTCTTTATCGGTGTCGACTCCGCGCCCATGCATATGGCGGCGGCGCTGGATACACCCTGCATCGCCCTTTTCGGACCGACCAAGCTGCAGCACTGGCGTCCGTGGGGAGATAACAATCGGGTGATCTGGGCGGGCGACTATGGATCTCTGCCCCATCCGGATTCTATTGATACCCGGACCGATCAGCGTTATTTATCGGCCATCCCGGTTGAGGATGTCGTGAATGCCGCAAGGAGCTATCTGAATGCGTAAGTTACGTCTGGCCATTGTCCGGCAAAAATATCGTCCTGATGGCGGCGCAGAACGGTTTATCTCACGCGCGCTGGAAGCGCTGGGAAGTGAGCAACTGGATCTCAATATCATTACCCGCAGCTGGCAGGGCAAACCCAACCCAGACTGGCATCTGCACATCTGTAATCCAGGCAAACTGGGGCGGGTTTCACGCGAGCGAGGATTTGCACAGGCTGCGCGGGCCTGCTGGGAGCGGGAGAAGTTTGATATCGTACAAAGCCATGAGCGCATCGCAGGCTGTGATATTTTTCGGGCCGGCGATGGCGTTCACCGTGTCTGGCTTGAGCAACGTGCCCGCATTGTATCACCACTACAGCGCCTGAGTGCCAGCCTGAGTCCTTACCATCGTTACGTTTTGCGGGCGGAAGCGGACATGTTCCAGTCTCCCTCACTGAAAGCGGTGATCTGCAATTCTGAGATGGTAAAACAAGACATTTTGCGCTGTTTTACGCTGCAGGCAGACAAAATACACGTTATCTACAATGCGATTGATGCCACGCGCTTTCAGCCTGCGACCGAGGCCACGCGCCATGCCATGCGGACCCAACTGAATCTGCCCACCAACGCGACAGTGCTGATTTACGTGGGATCGGGTTTTGAACGCAAAGGCCTGAAAGCGGCCATTGAAGCGCTGGCCAACAGTCATCGTTATCTGATTGTGGTAGGCCAGGACAAACAGGTAAAACGTTATCAGCAGTTGGCTAATCAACTGAACTGCCTTGACCGCTTGCGTTTTGTCGGCGTGCAGCAGGACGTACAGCCTTTCTATCATGCTGCCGATGGTTTGCTGCTGCCGACCTTATATGATCCCTTCCCCAACGTCGTACTGGAGGCGATGGCCTGTGGTTTACCGGTCATTACCAGCACCGGCTGTGGCGGCGCTGAGTTTATTCGCGAAGGCCAGGAAGGATTTGTTCGCGATGCGCTGGATATTAAAGGCCTGAACCAGGCGATAAACGCCCTGTCGAGTCTGACCGTCGACGCGCGAATGGGAGAAGCGGCGCGGCGCAGGGTTGAGCCATACAGCCCACAGCACCTGGCGCATTCCCTTACCTCCCTCTATGAGCAGGTGCTGCGTACCCAATCATGATGTGAGATGAGTGATCATGCTGTTTCTGATAATATGCAGTAATCTGACTTTAAACTGCTTTTTTGACGCCAACGTGTCATAACGGTAACTATGACGACCATTTACACCGCATTGCTCTATTTCATTCAGCCACTCATCTGGCTGCGCCTGTGGCTGCGCGGTCGTAAAGCCCCGGCCTATCGCAAACGCTGGGCAGAGCGTTATGGCTACTGCGCCGGAAAAGTGAAGCCGGACGGCATTGTCCTGCATTCGGTTTCTGTGGGGGAAACGCTGGCGGCGGTGCCGTTGGTACGCGCGCTGCGTCATCGCTATCCTACCCTGCCCATTACCGTGACCACCATGACGCCAACCGGTTCGGAGCGCGCGCAGTCCGCTTTTGGCAAAGATGTACACCATGTCTATTTGCCTTACGACTTACCCGGCGCCATTAATCGTTTTCTTGATACGGTAAATCCACGTTTGGTCATCATTATGGAAACGGAGCTGTGGCCTAATATCATCCGTATTCTGCATCAGCGCCATATTCCGCTGGTGATCGCCAATGCTCGCCTGTCAGAACGCTCAGCCAAAGGCTATCGCAAGCTGGGCAAGTTTATGCGCAATCTCCTGCAGAGCATCACGCTGATCGCTGCGCAAAATGCCGAGGATGGTGAGCGTTTTATCCAGCTTGGGCTGAAACGCTCTCACCTGTCGATCACCGGCAGCCTGAAATTCGATATTTCAGTTACTCCCGAGCTGGCGGCACGCGCCGTCACGCTGCGTCGCCAATGGGCTCCGCGCCGTCCGGTCTGGATCGCGACCAGTACACATGAAGGTGAAGAAGCGATTCTGTTGGATACGCATCGCCGTTTACTGGAGACCTTTCCCGATCTGCTTCTGATTTTGGTACCACGCCATCCTGAGCGCTTCAACGATGCGCGCGAACTTACTCAAAAACGTCACTTCAGCTTTACCTTACGCAGTAGCGGAGAGATCCCCTCCAGTTCAACACAGGTTGTCATTGGTGACTCAATGGGCGAACTGATGCTGCTCTACGGTATAGCCGACCTGGCTTTCGTAGGAGGCAGCCTGGTTGAGCGTGGCGGTCATAATCCGCTGGAACCGGCAGCCCATGCTATCCCGGTACTGATGGGCCCGCATACCTGGAACTTCAAAGATATTTGCAGCAAACTGCAGGAGGCACAGGGATTGATCACTGTGACTGACGCGGCGTCGCTGGAAAAAGAAGTGACGAATTTGCTACAGGATGACGACTATCGTCGTTATTACGGTCGCCACGCCGTCGAGGTGCTGCACCAAAATCAGGGTGCGCTGCAGCGCCTGCTACAGTTACTTGAACCTCATTTACCGCCACGGGCTCATTGATGACCGCTACGCGCCAACGCCTTTCAGTGGTGATGATTGCCAAAAATGAAGCCGCCTTGCTGCCTGACTGTCTTGCCTCAGTCAGCTGGGCCGATGAAATTATCGTGCTGGATTCCGGAAGTACCGATGACACCCTCTCGCTGGCTCAACAGGCCGGCGCACAGGTTTTTCAGGCAACGGAATGGCAGGGTTATGGAAAACAACGCCAGCGGGCGCAAAGTTTTGCCTGTGGCGATATGATTTTGATGATCGATGCCGACGAGCGCGTGACGCCAGAATTGCGTCAGGCGATTGAACAGGTTCTGGAAGCGCCGCCGGGGCCAACCGTTTACAGCCTCAGTCGTAGCAACCTGTTCCTCGGCCGTTTTATGCGTCACAGCGGCTGGTATCCTGACAGAGTGATGCGTCTGTATCCGCGTACACTGGGTTATAACGATAATCAGGTCCATGAGTCACTCAAAACCGAAGGTGCGCCCGTTAAGGTACTGAAAGGGGATTTACAGCATCTGACCTGCCGTGACCTGATGGTTTTCCAGCGAAAACAACTGGCTTATGCTGAAGCCTGGGCGCAGGAAAGATTCCAGCGTGGAAAAACGTGCAGCCTGTTTTCTGTCTTCAGTCATACAGCGGGTGCCTTTGTAAAAACGCTGCTGCTGCGTGCCGGATTCCTTGATGGCAAACAGGGCTGGCTACTGGCAGTCGTTAATGCCCAGTACACATTCAATAAATATGCAGCGCTTTGGGCGCTAAATAAGACTTCGGCGGAAGGGCGCACATGACGACAAAAGCGATTTATCCTGGCACCTTCGATCCCATTACCCTGGGCCATATTGATATCGTCACTCGTGCAGCACAGATGTTCGATCGGCTTGTTGTGGCGATTGCCGCCAGCCCGAGTAAAAAACCGCTGTTTACGCTGGAAGAAAGAGTGGCGCTGGCGCAACAGGCCACTGCACATCTACCCAATGTCGACGTGGTCGGTTTTAGCGATCTGATGGCAAACTTCGCCCGGGCGCAGCAGGCAAATGTGCTGGTTCGTGGATTACGTGCCGTGTCCGATTTTGAATATGAAATGCAGCTCGCGCGTATGAACCGACACCTGTTGCCAACGCTGGAAAGCGTATTTTTAATGCCTTCAGAAGGCTTTTCTTTTATCTCATCGTCACTGGTCAAAGAAGTGGCGCGGCATGGTGGCGATGTCTCTGCCTTCCTGTCCGCACCTGTCCATCAGGCCTTACTCGCAAAGCTGCCTTAATGCTGGCAGTTGGGGCACCAGTAGGTGCTGCGCTGCCCGTGCTTCCCACTCACAATCGGCGTGCCGCATGCCCTGCAGGGTTCGCCAGCCCGGCCGTAAACCTGTAACTCCTGAGCAAAATAGCCTGGCTTGCCATCGCTTTGTAAAAAGTCACGCAATGTCGTTCCACCCTGCTCGATAGAGCGGAGCAGTACCGCTTTAATAGTGTTAGCCAAAAACGCCGCTTCATCGTGAGACAGGCTCATCGCTGCTCGATCAGGCAGGATCCCTGCTGTAAACAGTGACTCGCTCGCATAAATATTGCCCACGCCCACCACGACTTTATTGTCCATCAACCACTGCTTGATCACTGTTCGCTTACCGCGGGATTTTTCAAACAAATAGTCGCCACTGAATATTTCACTCAGTGGTTCTGGACCTAAATGGGCAAGTACGCTGCTTCCGTCCAGATCGCTGCTCCACAACCAGGCACCAAAACGTCGGGGATCGGTGTAGCGCAGGACCTTCCCGTTGCTCATCACCAGGTCAACATGATCGTGTTTGGCGGCAGGCAATTCTTCGGGCAGAACGCGCAGACTGCCAGACATACCAAGATGGATAATGATCCAGCCGTGTGGCAGCTCAAGCAAAAGGTATTTAGCGCGCCGCTGAACACTCAGTACTGGCTGATCGCTTAATGCGAGGATTTCATTGGATACCGGCCAACGCAAGCGTGCGTTGCGAACGACGGCGTGAAGAATTGTTTGACCAACCAGATGTGGCTCAATGCCGCGTCGGCTGGTTTCTACCTCTGGCAACTCTGGCATAACCTCTCCCCTGCGCATTACACAAACAAAAAACCCGGCCGGAGCCGGGTTTTTAGCAGAACACCAAAATTATTTAATTTTGGCTTCTTTGTAGATCACATGCTGACGTACAACCGGATCGAACTTTTTCAGTTCAAGTTTTTCTGGTTTAGTACGTTTGTTCTTCGTGGTGGTATAGAAGTGACCTGTACCAGCAGAGGAAACCAGCTTGATCTTCTCACGAATACCTTTAGCCATGATTCAGTTCCTTAGTACTCTTAGTACTTCTCACCACGGGCACGCATGTCGGCTAACACCGTATCAATGCCCTTTTTATCAATAATACGCATACCTTTTACAGATACACGCAGAGTAACGAAGCGCTTCTCGCTCTCAACCCAAAAACGGTGTGAGTGCAGGTTCGGAAGGAAACGGCGTTTCGTCGCGTTCATTGCGTGGGAACGGTTGTTACCGGTCACCGGACGCTTTCCAGTTACCTGGCAGACTCGTGACATGTCTATTCTCCAAAAATCAAATCAGCTCGAGCTTTAAAAATTAGGTTTTGGCCGCCTCGTCAGGCTTGCAGCCCGCCAGGCGAGTTCCATGGAACCCGCTAAGCTGGCCTAACCGCCAAACCCGAGATTCTCAAAGGTGGCGTAGTATACGCCGCTCGGCCCAAGTGCTCAAGTCCCGAACAGATAAAGATCCCGAATGATCGTGTAAAAAGCCGCCACCTGGACCAGATTTTCAGGCTCAGAGCCATCCGCGTTCGACAAATGAGACAGATTGACCGTGTCCAATCACCAGATGATCAAGCAACCGGATATTCAATAAGCGACAAGCTTCGCAGATTTTTAGTGTAATGTCGCGGTCAGCCCGGCTGGGTTCAGCAATTCCTGACGGATGGTTATGCGCCACGATGAGCGCAGCCGCGTTGATTTTCAGGGCTTCACGCACAATTTCACGAGGATGGACTTCGACGCTGTTGATGGATCCGGAAAACATTTCTCTGGCCATTAATACCCGATGTTGATTATCTAAAAACAGCACGACAAACACCTCACGCTCCTGCCTGGCCAATAATGTCTGCAGGTACTGACGCGTCGCTGCGGGACTGTCAATTGTGCTCTCACGCGCCAGCTGGCTGGCGAAAAACCGTTTGGCCAGTTCTGCCACTGCGCGCATCTGAATCAACTTGATTTCGCCAGCGCCTTTAATGCCCTTAAAGTCTGCAGCCGTCGCATTAACGATATTATAAAGCGACCCCAGCTCCTGCAGCATCTGCTGCGCCAGCATCATGACAGGAACGCCTTTTGAACCTGTTCGTAAGAAAATCGCTAACAGCTCTACGTCACTTAACGCATCCGCACCCCATTGCTGAAGTTTTTCTCGTGGTGGCAAATTTTTCATTGCTGCTCTCCCTGTCGCCCCCTGTATCATCGCGTGCGAACCTATCCGCCACCAGCGCGTGATTGTGATTCTCCGGCATGTCTCGCAAACGCAGCCATTGAAAAGGTGCATGCCACGTTTTGTGATAAAATTCGGCCATTACACCGTCCCTGCGACGGCAATCGAAAATGAGGTCAACAGCATGATGGGATTAGCCGGTAAAAAAGTTCTTCTGGGCGTCAGTGGTGGAATTGCTGCCTATAAAACCCCCGAGCTGGTCCGTCGTCTGCGCGATCGCGGTGCCGATGTCCGCGTGATGATGACCGAGGGCGCAAAGGCTTTTATCACACCACTCAGCCTGCAGGCCGTCTCCGGTTATCCTGTTTTTGATGATCTGCTTGACCCGGCAGCCGAGGCCGCAATGGGACACATTGAGCTGGCCAAATGGGCTGACCTGATCGTGCTGGCCCCGGCCACGGCCGACCTGATTGCGCGCATTACGGCAGGGATGGCCAATGATTTAGTCACCACTGCCGTGCTGGCAACAGCAGCGCCTGTCGCGATTGTGCCGGCGATGAATCAGCAGATGTATCGCGCTGCCGTAACGCAGGAAAACCTGGTCAGGCTTCAGGCGCGCGGCCTGTTAATTTGGGGGCCAGACAGCGGCAGCCAGGCCTGCGGGGATATTGGCCCCGGTCGCATGCTTGACCCTTTAGCTATCGTTGACCACGCCGTACAGTGGGCCGCGCCCGTCAACGACCTGCAACATCTCAATATTATGATTACCGCGGGTCCCACCCGGGAAGCGATCGACCCCGTGCGTTATATCAGCAACCACAGTTCGGGAAAAATGGGGTTTGCGATTGCGGCGGCGGCGGCAAAGCGCGGCGCCCGCGTTACGCTGGTAAGCGGTCCGGTTGCTCTGCCAACGCCCGCCGGCGTTAAACGAGTGGATGTGACCTCGGCCCTGGAAATGCAGGCGGCGGTAATGGGGGAGATAAACGCACAACATATTTTCATTGCAAGCGCAGCCGTGGCAGACTACCGGGCAATTGAGATCGCGGATGAAAAAATAAAGAAACAGGATGACGATGAGAAAGTCAGCCTGCAGCTCATTAAAAATCCCGATATTGTCGCGGGGGTGGCGGCCTTAACGCAGAGCCGGCCATTTGTGGTTGGATTTGCGGCTGAAACCCAGAATGTGGAAGAATACGCCCGAAAAAAACGCGCGCGTAAAAACCTGGACCTGATTTGTGCTAACGATGTGTCAAAAGCAGGCCACGGGTTCAATAGCGACACCAATGCTCTTCACCTTTTTTGGCAGGAAGGAGAAAAAACCTTACCGCTCAGCGATAAGTCACTCCTTGGTCAACTTTTAATAGACGAGATTGTCAGCCGTTATGATGAAAAAAATAGACGTTAAAATTCTTGATGCGCGCGTCGGCAAAGCGTTTCCCTTGCCGACCTATGCGACACCGGGTTCCGCTGGGTTAGACCTTCGTGCCTGTATTGATGATGTGATGGAAATCGCACCCGGCACAACCACATTAATTCCTACCGGTCTGGCTATTCACATCGCCGATCCGAACCTTGCCGCCGTGATTCTTCCGCGCTCTGGCCTGGGCCACAAACATGGTATTGTCCTGGGTAATCTGGTTGGTCTGATTGATGCCGACTATCAGGGACAACTTATGGTATCGGTATGGAATCGCGGGCAGGAAAGCTTTACGCTTCAGCCGGGCGACCGCATGGCCCAGCTGGTTTTTGTCCCTGTCGTCCAGGCCGAATTCAATCTGGTAGACGAGTTTGACGCCAGCTTGCGCGGTGAAGGTGGCTTCGGTCACTCAGGCCGTCAGTAACCAGCACGACCGATTTTCACTTACGCCAATCTTATTATTTCTCATCGCCCCAAGGCTTTCTCTTGTGGCAGATGCGTAGGTGTTGCCTGTATATGGTGAAATTCAGGGGTTTTTAAGGGCATGGCAGAGAAAAAAGTCGTAAAGCGGAATCGCCGCGAGGAGATTTTGCAGGCGCTGGCGCAGATGCTTGAGTCAAGTGATGGCAGCCAACGCATTACTACTGCAAAACTGGCGGCTAACGTCGGTGTATCGGAGGCGGCGCTTTATCGTCACTTTCCCAGTAAAACGCGGATGTTTGACAGCCTGATCGAATTTATTGAAGACAGTCTGATTACCCGCATCAATCTGATCCTGAAAGATGAAAAAGAAACAATGGCGCGCCTGCGTCTTATTGTGCAACTGATTCTGGGATTTGGTGAGCGTAATCCGGGGCTGACGCGGATTTTGACAGGCCACGCGTTAATGTTTGAACAGGACCGTCTGCAGGGGCGCATTAATCAGCTGTTTGAGCGCATTGAAGTGCAGCTACGCCAGGTGATGCGCGAACGCAAAATGCGCGAAGGTGAAGGCTTTCAAACGGATGAAACCTTACTGGCCAGCCAGCTGCTGGCCCTGTGTGAAGGGCTGTTATCGCGGTACGTCCGTTCCGAGTTCCGGTTTAGCCCAACGGCCGACTTTGACACCCGCTGGCCGCTGATTGCGGCACAACTGGTGTAATACAAAGGCGGGCGCAATGCCCGCCAGTTATCAGACGCCGTACGCCTTTTGGTACGCCCGAACCTGCGCTAAATGATCGGCCATGTGCGTTTTTTCAGCCAGGTAATCAATCAGGTCGTTAAGCGTAATTATCGCGGTAACTTTGCAGGAATAATCCCGTTCCACTTCCTGAATAGCGGAGAGTTCACCCCGGCCGCGTTCCTGACGGTCCAGTGAAATCAGCACGCCCGCCAGGCTGGCATCATGTGCATTGATAATATCCATGGATTCGCGAATCGCCGTGCCGGCCGTGATGACATCATCGACCAGCATCACTTTACCCTGCAACGGGCTTCCCACCAGCAAACCGCCCTCACCATGATCTTTCGCTTCTTTACGATTGAAGCAGTAAGGTACGTCACGATCGTGATGATCGGCTAACGCAACGGCTGTGGTGGTGGCGATAGGGATGCCTTTGTAGGCCGGACCAAATAACAAATCAAAATCGATTCCGCTGTCGACTAACGCCTGCGCATAAAACCGTCCCAGCAGCGCTAAATCCCGGCCCGTGTTAAATAAACCGGCATTAAAAAAATAGGGGCTTTTACGACCCGACTTTAATGTGAACTCACCAAATTTGAGCACCTGCTTATTCAGTGCAAATTCAATAAACTGCCGCTGCCAGGCTTTCATGTCTTACTCCTCAGATAAAAAAAAGGCGACTCTGTGGTCGCCTGTTACCTTAACTTTCCAGCGCCGCTTTCTGGGCCTGAATCAATTCTTCAATACCGCCACGCGCTAACGCCAGTAATGCCAGCAGTTCTTCGTGGCTAAAGGGTTCACCTTCAGCGGTGCCCTGCACCTCAATCATGCGGCCATCTTCCATCATGACGACATTCATATCCGTTTCAGCGGCAGAGTCCTCAACATATTCAAGGTCACACAACGCTTCACCATTGACAATCCCCACTGACACGGCGGCAACCATGCCTTTCATCGGATTCGCTTTCAGCTTACCACTCGCGACCAGGGCATTAAGCGCATCTGCCAGGGCTACACAGGCGCCAGTAATGGAAGCCGTACGTGTACCGCCATCGGCCTGAATGACGTCACAATCGAGCGTAATCGTGTATTCACCGAGCATGGTGAGATCGACCGCAGCACGCAGTGAACGGGCGATCAGGCGCTGAATTTCAAGCGTGCGACCACCCTGTTTGCCTTTCGCGGCTTCACGCGCCATACGACTGTGAGTAGAACGCGGCAACATGCCATATTCGGCAGTGACCCAGCCCTGGCCCTGCCCTTTGAGAAAGCGCGGAACTCCTTCATCCACCGTTGCAGTGCAGAGCACTTTGGTTTCACCGAATTCCACCAGAACGGAGCCCTCTGCGTGTTTAGTGTAATTGCGGGTCAATGTGACTGGACGCACCTGATGTGCGCTACGGCCTGCTGGACGCATGGTTATCTCCGGCTTGCTAATGATTGGCTGCGTATTATACGGACTTCCTGGCCTGCTGTCTCTTGCAGTGGTCAGTGCAGCCTGGGATGAAATTCATGCCGGAGTATGGCTAAATGCCTTACCTTTTCCTGCATATCCGCTAACTGACTAAACTATGACCGCTCTTCTTCATTTCCTGCTGGCGCTGGTGGTAATTTTTGCCCTTGCGCTACTGGTCAGTCATGACCGAAAACGCATTCGCCTGCGCTTTATCATTCAACTGATTGTTGTAGAAGCCGCACTGGGCTGGTTCTTTCTTCACTCAGCCAGTGGACTGGCGCTGGTAGGCACGGTGGGGCATTTCTTTGAAACGCTGCTGCGTTTTGCTGCACAGGGCACGGAATTTGTGTTTGGTGGCATGAGTCAGCAGGGACTGGCCTTTATCTTCCTTGGCGTGCTCTGCCCTATTATTTTTATTTCCGCACTGATTGGTATTTTGCAACACTGGCGCATTCTGCCGTTACTGATTCGGGTTGTTGGCACGCTGTTATCAAAAGTTAACGGCATGGGAAAACTGGAGTCTTTTAATGCGGTAAGCACGCTGGTGCTGGGCCAGTCAGAGAACTTCATTGCCTATAAAGGTATTTTGGCCGATATCCCACCACGCCGACTTTACACCATGGCGGCAACCGCGATGTCTACCGTTTCGCTGTCGATTGTTGGTGCGTATATGTCGATGATCGAGGCCAAATATGTCGTTGCGGCTCTCCTGCTTAACATGTTCAGCACGTTTATCATCCTGTCGATTATTAACCCCGGCAAAGGCAGTAATGAGCAGGCTATTCCGCTGGATAAATTACACGAAGATCAGAGTTTCTTTGAAATGCTGGGGGAATACATCCTCGCTGGTTTCAAAGTCGCGATGATTATTCTGGCCATGCTGATTGGTTTTATTGCCTTAATCGCGGCTATCAACGCCCTGTTTGCCACCCTGTTTGGGTACAGTTTCCAGCAGCTTCTTGGCTATGTTTTTTATCCTTTTGCCTGGCTGATTGGCATTCCCGCTACCGATGCATTACAGGCTGGCAGTATTATGGCCACGAAGCTGGTGGCGAATGAATTCGTCGCCATGATTGAACTGAAAAAGATAGCGGCAGGCATGACGCCACGCGGATTGGGCATCCTGTCTGTTTTCCTGGTTTCCTTCGCGAACTTTGCTTCTATTGGAATTGTTGCGGGCGCGATAAAAGGCCTGAACGAACAACAAGGCAATGTCGTCTCAAGGTTTGGCTGGAAACTGGTCTATGGTTCCACCCTGGTCAGCCTGCTTTCCGCTGCATTTGCCGGACTGTTTATCTGATGGACTCAACGGCGGCACTGGCCGCCGTTTGTCCCTAAAAACTAATGCAGGCTGGCGTATCCACGCGCATAACCGATTCCTGACCAAACTGTTTTTTATAGCGAGCACGCAGCGCTTCGACACGACTGTTGCTGTCACTGTCGAACTGATAGATAAGCACTAACGCCTTGCTTTTCTCACGTGCTAACTGACCGTTTTCGCCCAGCCATTGGCCCTGCGCATCATAAACAGACAAGCCAGACCTGAAGCGCGGTGTTACCTCTTTATCGACAAAATTCATCCAGTCCAGTGCGCTCACATTGCCGCCCTGCGGCTTACTGAGACCAAACCACAATGTGGTTTGCATCATGACCTCACCGCCGGCGCACACCGGAACGGGTCGGGTAGAAGGCGGATATGATGGTGATGATGGAGACGGCGACTGACAGCCCACAAGCAGCAGGCTGAGTATGAGTGGAAGAGACGGTACGCGCGACATAAAAAGAGGGCCTCAACGAGTAAACCAGTAATTAGCATAAGTGGCTGTTGAGAAAAGCGGAAACATTTTGTTATCGCATCCTGTACACGCTTACACCTGTTCTGGTCAGCCTTGCCTCGTTATACTGGCCTCAACCTTATTTAAAAAAAGAGTAACGCTTATGATCCGCAGTATGACCGCCTATGCCCGCCGTGAAATTAAGGGCGACTGGGGCAGCGCCGCCTGGGAGTTGCGTTCTGTCAATCAACGTTATCTTGAAACCTATATTCGTCTGCCTGAACAGTTTCGCGGACTGGAACCGATGATCAGGGAGCGCATTCGCCAGCGACTGACGCGTGGAAAAATCGAATGTAATCTGCGCTTCGAGGCCGATCCTGGCGCGCAGGGCGAACTGATGCTCAATGAGTCACTGGCCAAACAACTGGTTCAGGCGGCTAACTGGGTCAAACTGCAGACCGATGAGGGCGTTATCAATCCGCTGGATATTCTGCGCTGGCCGGGCGTCATGGCAGCACCTGAACAGGATTTGGATGCAATTAATACTCAGCTGATTCAGGCGCTGGATGGCGCGCTGGATGATTTCATCGCCGCACGTGAAAGCGAAGGCAGCGCTCTGAAGGCACTGATCGAGCAGCGGCTGGAAGCGGTAACGCATGAGGTCAGCAAAGTCCGCGCTCAACTGCCCGATGTGATTAAGTGGCAGCGGGAGCGCCTGATCGCCAAACTGGAAGATGCTGAGGTGCAGCTTGAAAATAATCGCCTTGAGCAGGAATTGGTGATGATGGCACAACGTGTCGATGTCGCAGAAGAGCTGGATCGTCTGGATGCGCACGTTAAAGAGACCTATAACATTCTGAAGAAAAAAGAGGCGGTAGGCCGTCGTCTTGACTTTATGATGCAGGAGTTCAACCGCGAGTCAAACACACTGGCTTCAAAATCCATTAATGCAGAAATTACGAATTCAGCGATTGAGCTAAAAGTGTTGATTGAACAGATGCGAGAGCAGATTCAGAATATTGAGTAATCAGGCTATCTGTCGTCATTTGGCAACCTTACCAGAAAAAGTCCGCGTAGATGCGGACTTCTTTTATTTTTTCAGCCATTAAACAGGTGTATAACAATAATCGCTTGATTCGGTTAACGTTGTCAGTCTTTATTGAAATTAGCCCGTTTTATAAGGATGGAAAAATTTCCAGTCAGATGATGCCAGGCATTTTTTAACAAAACTACCGAGGCGTTGGTTTTTCTATAGCTGGTTTAAATATTTCACTTTGAAAAAAATAGCAGGCTATATATCTACCCGTTTTCCCCCTCTCCGTCACAGCCTGCTCAGGCAAAGAAAAGATCCAGTCCGTTAAAAAAATAACCGTGCCACTATTTCAGGCGATGCGTGGACGTCTTTCTCAAATCGCGGCGCGATCACAATTGTGAATAAAATAACAACAGAAAGGAAACAAATACACCTATTCGACTAAAGTTTTAATAAGGATTGCCGTTATTTAAGTAACCCCCACCTGAGATCGCCATTATGAAAAAATCAGCCGTTTTACTCGCATTACTCATGCTATCACCCCTTTCATTTGCCACAAGTGGACAAATTAACTTCAGGGGCGCTATTGTCGAAAGTCCTTGCGACACGCTGATTGCGCCCAACCAGATACAGCAAAGCTGCACACGAGGAGGAAAGACCGTTATTAATAAGGTCAGTCTGAACAATGCCCAGCAACCCATGCCTTATAAACTTGGCACGGTGCAGGTCAGGCAAACTGGTAACGTTAAAATGATGACGGTCAGCTACAATTAACGCTGCTTTATCGTTATTTTAATGGGTACGGCTTATCGGCTAAACCCGCCTCTGGATAAGGTCAAATAACATGATTAGGACAGGATGCCTCTCATAAGGTGAGATGACTGGCGCAGAAGCGATTGTCATCTCCGTTATTTTACCTTTTACCAATGACAGCCAAATTCCTGTTCAATTTTTCAACTTTCGCCATAATGGAATGTAAGTTTTTCGAAAAGAGTACATTTTTTATTGCAGAACCGTCCTAATTTTTATTGCTCTCTTTGCATCGCCTGTTAAAAGCATAAAAATACAATCTATTGTTTTATAGATAATTTAAATAAAAAAAGCGCTATCTTTCTTCTGATTATGACGCTGTCAATCCCTCATTTTATTCCTCGCTGTAACTGACGCTTCCTGTGCTTTAAGGCACTTTTTGATAAAGTGTGGGTCGTAGTCAGTACAGCTGTACCGCTTGAGAACTTAAGGAATGGGTCTTTTTGCGCTACATCCATTACTTCCTTAAGGTTCATAATGAAAAACACCAGGCAGTTTAGTCGTTCCCTTTTACATCCCCGCTATTGGTTTACGTGGTTTGGTCTTGGCATTCTTTGGCTGTTGGTTCAACTCCCCTATCCTGTGCTGATGCGACTTGGCGCAGGTGCCGGCCGGCTTTCCCGCCATTTTCTTCAGCGCAGAGAGCGCATTACGCGCCGTAATATTGAACTCTGCTTTCCGGATATCAGTGACGAAGATAAAGAAATCATGATTGCGGGAAATTTTGCCTCTCTCGGCATGGCACTGATGGAAACGGGTATCGCCTGGTTCTGGCCAGACCATGCCGTTAAACGACTGTTCAACGTCTCGGGCCTGTCAAACCTCTACTCAGCCCAGAATGAGCGTCGTGGTGTAATGCTCATCGGCATCCATTTCATGTCGCTGGAGCTGGGTGGTCGCATCAGCGGGTTGTGTCAGCCGATGATGGCAATGTACCGTCCCCATAATAACCACGCGATGGAGTACGTACAGACCAGAGGCCGTATGCGTTCGAATAAAGCGATGATTGACCGTCGCGATCTGAGAGGGATGGTGCAGGCGCTGAAACAAGGTGAATCCGTCTGGTTTGCGCCTGACCAGGATTACGGTCCCAAAGGCAGTACGTTTGCCCCCTTGTTTGCTGTAGAAAAAGCCGCGACGACCAACGGTACCTATGTGTTGTCCCGGTTGGCTAAGCCCGCTATGGTTCCAATTATGCTGATTCGTAATCCTGGCAATGATGGCTATAAGCTGATTATTGAACCGATTCTGGAAAATTACCCGCATGCGGATGAAGCCGCAGCCGCAGCTTATATGAATAAAGTGATTGAGAACCAAATCATGCGAGCGCCTGAGCAATACCTCTGGCTACATCGCCGCTTCAAAACGCGTCCGCCTGGCGAAGCCTCTCTTTACGTATAGACAGACATAAAGCAGGTTTCGGCCTGCTTTTTCGTGTGACAGACCTCTCTGTTAATTTGGAGGCTTCCTTCTGACGGCCTGTTTTCACTATTACCGCGATAATCCTGCCTCCCTGCCACGGGCTCTGTTCGCCTTCTTAGCCCGAACTCAGATCCAGACTGAGCCATAAATCGTACGCATTACAAATATTTTCGCAGTCAACATGCATTAGCAGTATATCGGGTCTGAATGCTTACCCTTCGGTTATTATTTGCCCTTGCTTAAGCATGCTGTATGGGAAAAATCCTGGAGAATGACGGGCGAACCCGTGTATGTACGGCTTATTTAACGTTTTTTTATTTTTTTCATGTATTGCTTCAGTTTCCAGACTTAACGAAAAAAGAAAAAAAGAGAACGCTGTGATAAGGCCTGTGCAAATAATGCTGTAAATGATGAATATTATTTCCTTAGTCAAATCACATATCAGATTTTCCTTATGATGTTAACTTTCATAAAACGCGCTATAAATCATCTGCACACAGCAAAGCTATTCAAAACATAACAGCATGACATTTCCGGCGAACATTATTTCCGCCGGAAAATTTAAGCAATTTAAAATGAACGGATAATAACAATGACAACAGGGGAAATTCATCACCAGGGGAACGTTTATTATTAGCAGTATGCTTTAACACACAGCTCATTATAAAGATAAAAATTTAATTTATTAAATTATAGTAATGCCAGCGCGGTCCTGATGAATACTCATCGGCGCAGCGCCCTACTACTCTGCCCGGCGAGAAAAAAATGACAACACGAAAAATAAATCTGGAAAACGTCAAGTGGCCTTTTCTTTCATCGGTCAAAATGCTGAGTATGGGTGTGTTACAACTTTCAGTATTGGGAAAAGTCCTGCAGGCCGATACCTATAATCTGCTGGCGGTCGTCATTACAGGCTTGATGGTTATTGACACACTGGCCGATCGTGGTTTTTCCAATACGTTGATTCGATATGCACCGCTGCCAGTAAAAACGCTGTCCGTGCTTTACTGGGGCAATATATTCATGGGCCTAGTCATTTTTTCTGCCCTTTTTACTTGCGGTCTTATGCTTGAACATATGTTTGGGCTACCCGAGGTGGCCAGGGTTGTTGAAATCGCATCGGTCATCTTTATTATTATTCCTCAGGGCCAGTCTTATCGCGCCCTGATGCAGCGTGAAAAGCAATTCTCTGATATCGCTTTTTGCGAGATCGCCTCTGTATTTGTCGGCCTGATCATTACACTATTGACCCTATGGCTGGCGCCTTCCGTTTTATGTGCTTTATGGGGCTATCTGGCAATGGCATCAGTGAGAATGCTGACGTATTGCTTTTATGGTCGTAAATGGTTTCGACCCGACTATGACTTCAACCTGAAAGCGTTCTTTCAGCTTCATATGAAGCACTGACAAACCGCTATTGGCTGGAAGCAGCCCGACGGTAAAAGCAGGAAAACGTGCTGTTAACCGGTACGTTTTCCTTAATAAAACCCACCACTTTTCATTTCAGACACCTTCTGTGTGCGTTGTTGTCCTCTTTATCCTTATTCTCACCTTACTTCCCCCCGCATTTAGCCCACGGACAGGTCCCCATGCTCTGCTTTGCGTGGTTTGCTTTCTCTGTCTGTCACCACATAATGTCGCCGACGGGCAAGGGTTCAACGTTGTAAACAGGCTGGCGTCATATCGGCGAAAAGTTCGCATCACGACGTTTTTTAACTCGTCTCCGTGTAAAAACCGATACAGCCTTTTGATAATAAAGGGATTACTCTTGCCCGCATAATTTTTACTAATACTTTAACTCTTAATAACAGAAAAACTCAGTCGCGCCGTTTTTGTCAGTGGCGTAGCCTTGCCGCCGTTTTCCTGGAGCCTGCTATGTTACTTACTGTTCTTTATATTATTGGGATCACCGCCGAGGCGATGACAGGTGCGCTTGCCGCAGGTCGCCGTAAAATGGATCTGTTCGGCGTCATTATCATTGCTTCCGTTACCGCGATAGGCGGAGGCTCCGTGCGCGATATATTGCTGGGGCACTATCCGCTTGGCTGGGTCAAACATCCTGAGTACATCATGATCGTGGCCGCTGCCGCTGTAGTAACGACTTTTTTGGCACCGCTAATGACGCACCTGCGCAAAGTGTTTCTGGTATTGGATGCGCTGGGCCTGGTGGTATTTTCGATTATTGGCGCGCAGGTGGCACTGGACTCAGGCCACGCCATGATCATCGCCGCAATCAGCGCCGTGATCACAGGCGTCTTTGGCGGCGTTTTACGCGATATGTTTTGTAACCGCATCCCACTGGTGTTCCAAAAAGAGCTGTACGCCGGCATCGCTTTTGCAGCGGGCTGGATGTATATCCTGCTCCTGAAAACGCCGCTGCCGCATGAAGCAGTGGTGATTATCACCTTACTCTTCGGCTTCTTTGCGCGTCTGCTGGCGCTGAGATTCCGTCTCGGGCTGCCCATCTTCAATTACCCTCATCCTGAGCACTGATGAAGAAGGAATGCCCTGCTGCTGCAAAAAGTGGATTAACGCTCTGAGCCCGGCATCCTGAAACTGCGACGTAATCTGCTCTGCCCGGCGTGCGCCAACGCCCGGCAGAGATTGCCAGGCCTGTTTATCACGGGCAAGAATGCTTTCCCAGTCGCCGTCGGCCAATGACAGTAGCGCCTTTTGTGGCAACGCCACACCTAACGCGCTAACCCAGCGGCGCAAAGGCTGTTGACGGGTCAAACTGAATTGATGCCAGATTTGCTGCGCTCTTTCGGGTGAAATACTCGCTGCTGTCGCGATCTGTTCGGGGGTTAAGGCAAGCCACGCAAACAGATGTGTAATCAAACCCGTTTCCAGTAACCGTTGCCAGGTGCTGCGTTGCACGCCCGCAATATTCAGCACCGATTTTTGACTCAACCAACTCAGGCGCGCCAGTAACTGACGATGGCACTGCGGTGCTAAAACATAACAACTCAGCGACGTGAAACGATCCGTCTGAGGCGGCTCAGGATAGTCACGTTGCGCAACGCGCCAGATAACGCGATCCAGACGTGGAATGCCTTGGCCGGCAAGGCTGACCGTCACCTGGTCGCCCGCAATAATGTCCCGCTCTCGCCAGCGTTTTAGTGAGCCGATGCTGACTCGCCTGACGATTTTGTCATCCAGTTGAACGGGTTGCAGGTTGAGTACGACCGCGATTTTTCCCGTTCGCCCGATTGAGAAATCAACGGAACGGACCTCAGTGCTGACCTCAGGAGGCGGGTATTTCCAGGCGACAGCCCACTCGCCTTCACCGGGCCGCCAGTGTTTGCCTGCAGGCCGGGCCGTCTGATGCACAACAATGCCATCGGTTACAAAAGGCAGTGGCGCGTGAAACCAGCGCTCGCGCCATTCAGCCGCGTCCTCTTCATCCTGAACAGGCTGACTCCATTGACGGGCAAGGCTAAACCCCCAATCCGATAAACGCGTCAGTCTTTCCCGCATGGCATCAGGTCCGTCAGGCCATCCCCAGATAAAAATGCCCAGTTGTGTCAAAAGCGGTGTGGCGTCATTACGCAACATTGCGCCTGCGACCAGAGCCCTGGCATTCTTCCCGCCGTCAACCGCCTGGTGATGACCGGTCATCTGCAAAAAGAGTTCGCCCTGTAAAACCACGCTCTCTTCATCGCTGTCAATCTCCAGCGGAATAGCAGGGATCAGCCTGGCTTTTTCGACCCACTCCTCACCGTGTAAGCCGTCGCCACGACTGATGAATGACACCAGTTTCCCGTGCCGATAGACCAGCGAAACGGCCACGCCATCGACTTTGGGCTGCACCCAGAGATCCCGGCGTGGCTGCATCCAATAGCCTAAAGCACGCTTATCCCAAACCTTTTTGACACCAGTATGCGCAACGGGATGCCAGCGCGTGCCATCGTTGGGCAATACCGGTACATCCTCTTTCTCACCCGTCCTGAAGCAGCGTTGCCAGTGATTGAGCCGCGTCTGCAGGCTATCGTAGTCGGCATCGGCCACGGGTGAATGGCCTTGCTGATAATACGCCGCGTCCCACTGCCGGAGCTGTTGTTGTAAATGGTCAATCTCCTTTGCCGCTCGACCCGGCGTCCAGGTCGGGCACAGCGCCCCAAACGCGGAAAATGTGCTGGCTGTTATGAGCAGCCCGGCGGCTAAGCATCCTTTCATCCCTGACCTCCTGATGTTTAGGATATTCAACCGCCAAAACAGCCGGTTCAGCCAGCCCCGCTTCCCGGTTCTGGAACGCCTCCTGGAAAATGAATACCTATTTACAGCCTGCGAAACAGTGGTTGCGGCGCACCCCGCATAAACTTTTCGTGATGAGGGCGGTGCAAACGCTGCGTGGCGCGGGGAAGCCGTGTATACTGTGCAGGAAATCGACTCCGCAATTAATCAATTCAAGAACATCATGGCCCAAGGTACGCTCTATATTGTTTCTGCTCCTAGCGGCGCAGGAAAATCCAGCCTTATTCAGGCACTGTTAAAAACGCAGCCGCTGTACGATACGCAAGTGTCTGTTTCGCACACCACTCGCGGCATGCGCCCCGGTGAAGCGCACGGTGAGCATTACTTCTTTGTGCAAAAGCATGAGTTTGAAAAAATGATTGCGGAAGATGCTTTCCTTGAACACGCGAAAGTTTTCGATAACTACTACGGCACGTCGCGCAAGGCGATCGAACAGGTGCTGGCAACCGGCGTCGATGTTTTCCTTGATATAGACTGGCAGGGCGCACAGCAAATTCGCGCTAAAATGCCCGACGCGCGCAGTATATTTGTCCTGCCTCCTTCTAAAGAAGAGCTGGATCGTCGCCTGCGCGGCCGCGGTCAGGACAGCGAAGAGGTGATTGCCCGTCGTATGGCGCAAGCCGTGGCCGAAATGAGCCACTATGGCGAATACGATTATTTAATTGTGAATGATGATTTTGATCTGGCGTTATCCGATCTGAAGACCATTATTCGTGCAGAACGTCTGCGCATGGCCCGCCAGAAAGCGCGCCATGATGCTTTAATCAGCAAACTGTTGGCAGTCTGAACCCAGTTTCAGTATGATGCCGAGTCATTTCTTCATCTGTGGAGTAGCACACCTATGGCACGCGTAACCGTTCAGGACGCAGTAGAAAAAGTTGGTAATCGTTTTGACCTGGTGTTGGTCGCTGCACGTCGTGCACGTCAGATGCAGGTAGGCGGCAAAGATCCGCTGGTTCCGGAAGAGAACGATAAACCGACCGTTATCGCATTGCGCGAAATCGAAGAAGGTCTGGTCACCAATCAGATTTTAGATGTGCGTGATCGTCAGGAGCAGCAAGAGCAGGAAGCCGCTGAGTTACAGGCCGTTACCGCTATCGCTGAAGGTCGTCGTTAACCGCGAACTGCAGGTCAACCTTGTATCTGTTTGAAAGTCTCAATCAACTGATTGAACAATACTTGCCTGAGGACCAGATCAAGCGCCTCAAGCAAGCCTATCTCGTATCACGTGATGCCCACGAGGGACAGACACGCTCCAGCGGTGAGCCTTACATTACCCATCCTGTTGCGGTGGCGTGCATTCTGGCGGAAATGAAGCTCGACCATGAAACCCTCATGGCCGCGCTTTTGCACGACGTCATTGAAGATACGCCAGCGACCTATCAGGATATGGAACAACTGTTTGGCAAAAGCGTAGCTGAACTGGTTGAAGGCGTTTCGAAGCTGGATAAGCTGAAGTTCCGTGATAAAAAAGAGGCGCAGGCAGAAAACTTCCGCAAGATGATTATGGCGATGGTGCAGGACATCCGCGTTATTCTCATCAAGCTGGCTGACCGCACCCACAACATGCGTACGCTCGGGTCCTTACGCCCTGATAAACGTCGTCGCATCGCGCTGGAAACGCTGGAAATATACAGCCCACTGGCGCACCGCCTGGGTATTCATCACCTTAAAACGGAACTGGAAGAGCTGGGTTTTGAAGCGCTCTATCCGAACCGTTTTCGGGTAATTAAAGAGGTCGTGAAAGCGGCCCGCGGCAACCGTAAAGAGATGATTCAAAAAATCCTCTCCGAAATCGACGGCCGTTTGCAGGAAGCCGGTATTCCCTGCCGGGTAAGTGGTCGCGAAAAGCACCTTTACTCGATTTACCGCAAAATGACGCTGAAAGAGCAGCGTTTTCACTCGATCATGGATATCTATGCCTTTCGCGTCATCGTGAAAGATCTGGATACCTGTTATCGCGTACTGGGCCAGATGCACAGCTTATATAAGCCGCGTCCGGGCCGGGTCAAAGATTACATTGCTATCCCCAAGGCTAACGGCTATCAATCGCTGCATACCTCTATGATCGGGCCGCATGGCGTGCCGGTTGAGGTGCAAATCCGTACCGAAGATATGGATCAGATGGCCGAAATGGGGGTGGCGGCACACTGGGCCTATAAACAGGCCGGTGAAAGCGGCACAACCGCGCAGGTGCGTGCGCAACGCTGGCTGCAAAGCCTGCTGGAGCTGCAACAAAGTGCCGGTAGCTCATTTGAATTCATCGAAAGCGTCAAATCCGATCTCTTCCCGGATGAAATCTATGTCTTTACACCGGAAGGCCGTATCGTCGAGCTGCCTACCGGGGCAACGCCTGTCGATTTTGCCTACGCGGTCCATACCGATATTGGTCATGCCTGCGTTGGCGCGCGCGTTGATCGCCAGCCTTATCCGCTGTCGCAGCCGCTTACCAGCGGCCAGACCATCGAGATCATCACAGCGCCTGGTGCGCGTCCTAACGCGGCCTGGCTTAACTTTGTCGTCAGTTCCAAAGCCCGCGCGAAGATTCGTCAGTTGCTGAAAAACCTGAAGCGCGAAGACTCGGTGAATCTGGGGCGTCGCCTGCTCAGCCATGCGTTGGGTGGCAGTCGTAAACTGGCGGAGGTGCCAGCCGAAAACATCAAGCAGGAGCTTGATCGGATGAAGCTGACCTCACTGGACGATCTGTTAGCCGAAATCGGCCTGGGTAATGCCATGAGCGTGGTCGTCGCCAAGAATCTGTTGCAGACCGACACCAGCGCGCTCAACAACAAAAAACAAGGCAAGCTGCCGATTAAAGGGGCAGACGGCGTCCTCATTACTTTTGCAAAATGCTGTCGCCCCATTCCAGGCGATCCTATCGTTGCCCACGTCAGCCCGGGCAAGGGCCTGGTCGTTCACCATGAGTCCTGTCGCAATATTCGTGGCTATCAAAAAGAGCCCGAAAAATTCATGCCTGTGGAGTGGGATAAAGTTACAGAGCAGGAGTTTGTCGCAGAGATAAAGGTGGATATGTTTAACCACCAGGGCGCACTGGCCAACCTGACGGCCGCCATCAATACGGCGGGCTCCAATATTCAGAGCCTGAATACGGAAGAACGCGATGGCCGTGTTTACAGTGCTTTTATTCGTCTGACCGCACGCGATCGCGTCCACCTGGCCAATATCATGCGTAAAATCCGTGTGATGCCGGATGTGATTAAAGTTCACCGCAACCGTAACTAGTGCATGAATCCTCAACGTTTTGCCCGAATTCAGGAAATGCTGGCCTTGCGCCAGCACGACCTTACCGTCTGCATGGAGCAGGTACATAAGCCGCACAATGTTTCTGCTGTCATTCGCACCGCGGATGCTGTCGGTATCCATGAAGTCCATGCCGTATGGCCAGGCCAACGCATGCGAACGCAGGCCTCAGCCTCGGCTGGCAGCAACAGTTGGGTAAACGTAGTAACGCACCGCTCAATCAGCGACGCGATTAGCCACCTCAAAATGCAAGACATGCAGATACTGGCGACGAACCTGTCGGCGGATGCTGTGGATTTTCGTGAGATTGACTACACCAAACCTACCTGCATTTTGATGGGTCAGGAAAAAACGGGCATTACCGATGAAGCCCTGGCGCTGGCCGACCACCATATCATTATCCCGATGGTGGGTATGGTCCAGTCGCTTAACGTTTCCGTTGCCTCTGCCCTGATTCTGTATGAAGCCCAGCGCCAGCGGCAGAATGCTGGCATGTACCGTCGTCAGTCCAGCCTCCTGGCAGAGAAAGAGCAACAGCGTCTGCTGTTTGAGGGCGGCTATCCCGTTCTGGCGCGCGTGGCAAAACATAAGCGGATGCCTTATCCCCATATTAACGCGCAGGGTGACATTGAAGCCGATGAGAGTTGGTGGGCCGCCATGCAGTCAACGGGCAGACGTCAGAAATGAAAGGCCGTCTGCTGGATGCCATCCCGCTCAGTACCCTGACCGGCGTCGGCGCCAGTCAGGCAGCAAAGCTGGCTAAAATCGGCCTGCACACCATTCAGGATTTACTGCTTCACCTTCCTCTGCGTTATGAAGATCGTACGCAGTTATATGCCATTAACGACCTGTTGCCCGGCATTTGGGCGACCGTGGAAGGCGAAGTCCTGCATACCGATATCACTTTTGGCCGTCGGCGCATGATGGTCTGTCAGATCGGGGATGGCAGTGGCGTTTTAACGCTGCGCTTTTTCAACTTCAATGCCGGCATGAAAAACAGCCTCGCGCCGGGCCGACGTGTCACCGCTTACGGCGAAATCAAACGCGGTCAGCGCGGCGCAGAAATCATCCATCCGGAATACCGCGTACAGGGCGAGCACAGCCATGTCACGCTGGAAGAAACGCTGACACCCGTCTATTCCACGACCGAGGGCATTCGTCAGGCGACCCTGCGCAGCCTGACCGATCAGGCTTTAACCCTGCTGGATAGCTGTGCCATCACAGAACTTTTGCCGCAGGCGTTAAGCGACGGGCTGTTAAGCCTGCCTGAAGCCCTTCGCACGCTGCACCGCCCGCCGCCGGACCTCAAACTCAGCGAGCTCGAGAGTGGGCAGCATCCCGCACAGCGCAGGCTGATTCTGGAAGAACTGCTGGCGCATAACCTCAGTATGCTGGCCGTCAGGGCCGGCGCACAGCGCCATTACGCCCTGCCGATGCCTGCCCGGCATACATTGAGTGACCGGTTACTGGCCGCCCTGCCGTTTTCCCCCACGGCAGCCCAAAAACGCGTTGTCGCAGAGATCGAAAAAGACTTAGAGAATGACTTCCCCATGCTGCGCCTGGTACAGGGAGACGTCGGTTCAGGTAAAACCCTGGTTGCCGCGCTCGCCGCGCTGAACGTTATCGCCCACGGTAAGCAGGTGGCCCTGATGGCACCTACAGAGTTACTGGCTGAACAACACGCCAATAATTTTCGCCAGTGGCTGGCACCGCTTGGCCTTGAGGTCGGCTGGCTGGCGGGCAAACAAAAGGGCAAAGCGCGACAGGCCCAGCAAGAGGCGATTGCCAGCGGGCAGGTTGCGATGGTGGTCGGCACGCATGCCCTGTTCCAGGAGCAGGTGAAGTTTAACGGGCTGGCGCTGGTCATCATTGATGAGCAACACCGCTTTGGCGTGCATCAGCGACTGGCATTATGGGAAAAAGGAGAAGAGCAGGGTTTTCATCCCCACCAGCTCATCATGACAGCGACGCCGATCCCGCGCACGCTGGCCATGACCGCCTACGCCGATCTTGATACCTCAACCATTGATGAGCTGCCGCCAGGCAGAACACCGGTGACCACCGTAGCGATCCCTGACAGTCGTCGTAATGAGATCATTGAGCGTGTGCAAAAGGCCTGTCACGAGGGCCGTCAGGCTTACTGGGTCTGTACGTTAATTGAAGAGTCAGACCTGCTGGAAGCTCAGGCTGCGGAAGCCACATGGGAAGAACTCAAAGTGGCGCTGCCTGATTTGCAGGTCGGGCTGGTTCATGGCCGTATGAAGCCAGCGGAGAAGCTGGCGGTCATGCAGGCTTTCAAAGCCAACGAAATCCAGCTGTTAGTTGCTACAACCGTCATCGAAGTCGGTGTGGACGTGCCGAACGCCAGCCTGATGATTATTGAAAATCCGGAACGACTTGGCCTGGCGCAACTGCACCAGCTACGTGGTCGCGTAGGACGTGGCGCGGTCGCCTCTCATTGTGTTCTGCTGTACAAAGCGCCGCTGAGCAAGACGGCCCAGAAGCGTTTGCAGATGTTGCGTGACAGCAATGACGGTTTCGTGATTGCTCAGCATGATTTAGAGATTCGTGGCCCGGGGGAGCTACTGGGAACACGCCAGACCGGTAATGCGGAGTTTAAAGTTGCCGATCTGCTGCGCGATCAGGCCATGATCCCTGAAGTCCAGCGCGTCGCTCGTCATATTCACGAACATTATCCTGAGCAGGCGCAGGCGCTGATTGAGCGTTGGCTGCCCGAAACCGGCCGCTACAGCAACGCCTGACCTTTTTTTGCAACCGTGAGCAAACGTTTGCTTTTGATCCGGGGACGATTACAATCGCCTCACTTTTTTTGGGAACCATGACGATGTCGACCACACAGCAACCAGCCCCCACCACCGCCAGTAAAAGTGAACTGATCTATCGCCTGGAAGATCGTCCGCCGCTAACGCAAACCTTGTTTGCAGCCGGACAACACCTTCTGGCGATGTTTGTTGCGGTGATCACGCCCGCGCTGCTCATCTGCCAGGCGCTCGGTTTACCGGCGCAGGATACACAGCACATTATCAGCATGTCCCTGTTCGCGTCCGGTGTGGCATCGGTACTGCAAATCAAAACCTGGGGACCGATCGGTTCAGGGTTACTCTCCATTCAGGGCACCAGCTTTAACTTTGTCACACCGCTGATTATGGGGGGAATGGCGCTGAAAAATGGCGGCGCGGACGTACCCACAATGATGGCGGCGCTGTTTGGTACATTGATGGTAGCCTCCTGTACGGAAATGGTGCTGTCGCGCGTGCTGCATCTGGCACGCCGCATCATCACGCCGTTAGTCTCAGGTATTGTGGTGATGATTATCGGCTTATCCCTGATTCAGGTCGGCCTTACCTCTATCGGCGGCGGGTTTGCTGCGATGAACGATCACAGCTTCGGCGCGCCGAAAAACCTGCTGTTAGCCGGTGCCGTGCTGGTGGTGATTATCCTGCTGAATCGCCAGAAAAACCCCTATCTTCGCGTTGCGTCGCTGGTGATTGCGATGGCGGTGGGCTACCTGCTGGCCTGGGCAATGGGCATGCTACCCACCCTCAGCACGCCTGCCGGACAGCCGATCGTAGCGTTCCCCACTCCGCTCTATTACGGCCTGGGATTTGACTGGAATCTGCTAATCCCGCTGATGCTGGTCTTTATGGTGACCTCGCTGGAAACCATTGGGGACATCACCGCCACTTCGGATGTCTCTGAACAGCCGGTCAGCGGCCCGTTATACATGAAGCGCCTGAAAGGCGGTGTGCTGGCAAACGGCCTGAACTCTTTTGTATCTGCCCTGTTTAATACCTTTCCTAACTCCTGCTTTGGCCAGAATAATGGCGTGATTCAGCTGACTGGCGTTGCCAGCCGCTACGTGGGATTTGTTGTCGCGCTGATGCTGATCCTGTTGGGACTGTTCCCGGCAGTGAGCGGACTGGTACAGCACATTCCTGAGCCCGTGCTGGGCGGCGCTACGATTGTGATGTTTGGCACAATCGCCGCATCCGGTGTCCGTATCGTTTCCCGGGAGCCGCTGAATCGCCGGGCTATCATGATTATCGCGCTGTCGCTGGCGGCAGGACTCGGTGTTTCCCAGCAGCCCCTGATTCTGCAATTTGCACCCGACTGGCTGAAAACGTTACTCTCTTCCGGTATCGCTGCGGGTGGGATTACCGCGATTGTGCTGAATCTTATCTTCCCACCCGAAAAGTAGCGTTCAAGGCAGGCGGCAACCCGCCTGCTATTTCGGCTGATTTACATCCAGGCGGTTGAGCTATAACGATAATTCAGGCATAACAACCTTTCAGCGGACTGAACCCGGGAAGGATACGATGAAATTTATAGGAAAGTTTTTCCTCACCTTATTGTTACTGCTGCTGTTTGCGCTGATCGTCGTCTATGTTCTGCTGCAAACTCAGTGGGGCGCGGGCTGGTTTAGCCGTTGGGTGAGTGATAAAACAGAATGGCATCTGTCGCTGAGCAAAATTGAGCACAATTTTTCTTCACCTACGCACATTATTCTGGATGACTTCAGCTTTGGTCATGACGGCCAGCCTGCCGTACTGGTGGCCAAACGCGTCGACCTTGGCATCGCCCTGTTACAGTTCAGCGATCCGTTTCATTTTGCCAGCATAGAATTACGTGACGGCGAGGTAAACCTTGCTAACCTGGCGAACAAAAGCGCACTGCCCATGCAGGCAAACCGCCTGCAGTTAAACAACATGCGCATCGACAGCCCTGCCTCAGCGCTACCGCTGGCGGCACAGCAGGTGAATGGCGGCATTGTGCCCTGGCATCCGCAGGCCGGTGATTTGCTGGGTCGTGATGCGCAATTCCAGATGAGCGCGGCCAGGATGACGCTCAACAGCGTTGACGGTGAAAACGTGCTGATTCAGGGTAATGTGTCCCAGGGCCGCATGGTATTTAGCAACATTGGGGCGGACTTAGCACGCGGTTCAATGACCGGTAACGGTGAGCGCGACGCGCAGGGTAACTGGAAGATTAATCAACTGCGTCTGAACGATATCCGTCTGCAAACGGCGCATACGCTTGTCGATTTCCTGAAACCGTTTGAAGAAGTACCCTCAGTTACGCTCAACCGGGTTGATATTACCGATGCCCGGCTCCAGGGCCCTGACTGGGCGGTGACCGATCTCGATCTGACGCTGAAAAATCTGAGCTGGAAGGGCCGGGACTGGCAGAGCCAGGACGGATCGCTGGCCATGAATGCCGGTAACTTTATTAACGGGCGCTTCGAACTTAACGATCCCATCATCAACATGGATTTCTCGCCTCAGGGGATTGCCCTGACGCAGTTCAGCTCGCGCTGGGCCAATGGCGTTATCCGGGCTGACGGCAACTGGTCACGTCAGGATAAACGGTTAACGCTGAATAATCTGGCGGTGGCCGGGCTGGAATATACCTTGCCTCAGAACTGGCGGGCGTTATGGCAGGATGCCCTGCCTGACTGGCTGGATGCCGTAACCGTGACGCGCTTTACCTCGAACCGCAATTTACTGATCGATATTAATCCGGCCTTCCCTTTCCAGCTCACTTCACTGGATGGCAGCGGCGAAAATCTGCAGCTGGCCCGTCAGCATCAATGGGGAATCTGGTCAGGTAAGCTGAGTCTGAACGCGGCGGAGTCGACCTTCAATCGTACGGATTTACGTCATCCTTCTGTCGCACTGGAGGCTGATGAACAACAAATTAAGGTGACAGAGCTCAGTGCGTTTAGTGGTAAAGGGTTGCTGGAAGGCACGGCGACCATAGGGCAGCAGGCTGATCGACCTGTCAGCCTGAACCTGACGGGACGCGGCGTGCCCGTTAATGTTCTGCAAAACTGGGGCTGGCCGGCGCTTCCCTTGCAGGGTGACAGCAATTTGCAGCTGCGCCTGAACGCCTCACTGAAAGCGAATCAGCCGCTGGCCCCGTCGGTTAACGCGACACTGTCCGTAACCACAGACAGCCAGCAGCTACAGCAGAGCATGCAGGCCGGACAGGTCCGCTAACGCACACAGGGCCGCAATAGCGGCCCTGTGATTTAATTGATACGCGCGCCGGAGCCGCCCTCTTCCAGTGGTCCGTCGGGATCCACCGGCAACACGATGTAAACCGCTTCAAATACCGCGCCACACTCATCATCGCCAAACAGCTGCACTTCAAGCTGAACACGGGCTTTGCGTCCGCGCGCCAGGCGATCAAGATCGCCACTCAGTGAGCCAAGATCGGCAATAGCACCGGGTTTACCGGTAATCGGACGACTGTAGCGTATGTGCGCGTCGGCCAGAATAATGGTGCCGCCCAGATGGCGCTCCCGCAGTAACAGCCAGATCAGCCCCCAGCCGGTGAGCGTAGCCAGTGAAAACAGGCTTCCGGCAAACAACGTATGGTGCGGATTTTGGTTGCCGGTTTCCGGCATGGTGGTAATAAACTTCTGCCCGGTATATTGCAGGATGCGCACGCCCATTTTTTCACTCAGAGGAATGTGCTCATACCAGGCCTGTTGTAACTGCCCGCACCAGTCCGCACGGTGCAGAATATCGTCCAGTGTGACGACCGGCTTGATCATCAGAAAGTGGCGCACCGGCGTCGTCTGCGGTGCGGTAATCTCGCCCTGATTCAGGTAGCCAAGTTTAGCGAAGAACGCCACCGCATCTTCTCGTGCGCTACAGGTCACGCGCTTCACGCCTTCCTGACGCGCAACGGACTCCAGCGTCATCGCCACCAGCGTGCCGAGGCCTTTGCCCTGTACGGTGGGATGAACGGCCAAAAAACGAATAGCCGCTTCGTTATCAGCATTGATATAGAGCCGCCCTACCGCAACCGGCTTGCCCTGTTCATCCACCACCATTTGATGATGCGCTAATGCATCCCAGGCATCGCGTTCAGAACCCTGAGGCTGATGCAGCGGCTTTCGTAACATTTCCCAGCGGAACTGATAATACATATCCAGCTCTTCCGCCGTTTGTGGCACACGAAGATGATACATAAAATGGTTCTCTCGTTCTGAGGCGGGGTTGCCGAGGCTAAGCCGTGCGAAATGAGGCGTCATACCTGTAACCAGAACGTCACCGGACCGTCGTTGACCAGAGCAACCTGCATATCGGCAGCAAAACGGCCATTGGCGGTCGTGACATCATGACGGCGACAACACGCGCTGAAATACTCATATAACCGCTCCGCTTCCTGCGGCGCGGCGCCACCGGAAAAAGAGGGCCGCATGCCCTTTTGCGTATCGGCAGCCAGGGTGAACTGTGATACCACCAGCACGCTTCCGCCAGCCTGTTTGACGTTCAGGTTCATTTTGCCCTGTTCATCGCTAAAAATACGGTAGCCCAGTACGCGCTCCGCCAGTCGTTCAGCGCGCTTTTCGTCATCACCTTTTTCAACGCCTAACAGAATCAATAATCCCTGCCCGATCTCACCCACGACCGCATGATCAATGCTGACGCTGGCACGCTGAACGCGTTGAATTAAAGCAATCATCCGTCCTCTCGTTCTTTTTCTCTTTCCTGCCGTTTGAACTGGCGATAGTCATCTAAGGTAACCGTAATTTCGGCACCGAGCAAAACGATGCACCAGGTCCAGTACACCCACAGGAAAAGAATGGGGATCACCGCCAGCACGCCATAGATTAACTGATACGTCGGGAACATCGTAACATACAGCGCAAACCCCTTTTTCCCCAGTTCAAACAGCAACCCGGCGACCAGCGCCCCCGTCAGCGCATCGCGAGAAGGCACCCGCTGCGTCGGGACAATACTGTACAGCAACCAAAATGACAGCCACGACAGAAGCAAGGGAAAGAAACGCAGCGTCTGATCGACCAGGCTGGTCACCCCCGTCACGTTTATCCATTTCAGCGACAGCAGGTAAGAGCTGATGGCTAAACTGGCACCAGCCAGCAACGGCCCAAGCGTCAATATCATCCAGTAGACGGCAAAGGAATAGACCAGCGGGCGCTTTTTATGACTGCGCCAGATAGCATTCAGAGCCGAATCGACAGAATGCATCAACAGCAGCGCCGTGACAATCAGCCCCACGGCGCCCACGGCGGTCATGCGGTGCACGTTAGCCACAAACTGCTCAAGGTAACGCTGCAACGTGTTCCCCGCAGCAGGCATAAAGTTGGCAAAAATAAAGTTTTTAAGCTGGACGCTGATATCAGAAAACACAGGAAACGCGGCAAACAGCGCAAAAACTACGGCGATCAGCGGCACCAGCGCCAGTAGCGACACAAAGGCCAGATTGCCCGCCTGTGTCGTCATGGCATCATTATCAATGCGCTTCCAGAGCAGCTTAAGCCACAGCCAGAAGGCATGAAACCTGGGGCGAAAACGATGTAACTTCATGGCTTAAGGCTGACCCGCGAACCAGTCGGGCACGGTTTTACTGTCGGTCACCAGCACGCTGGTAATGCCTAATGCGCGCGCACCTTCAATATTGGCGGCATTGTCGTCGAAGAAGACGGCCTGATCGGCACTGAATCCTTCCGCATCCAGTACGTGCTGATAAATGCGGGCTTCAGGTTTACGCATGCCCAGTTCCTGGGACAGATAAATCTTGTCAGCCGCCTGCTGCACATCAGGATACTGGGTCGGCCAGAAGGTGCAATGCAGTGCATTGGTGTTCGACAATATCACCACCCGATGTCCCGCCTGGCGTAGCTGATTCATCAGCGCCAGCGTATCCGGACGCACCCCCACAAAGATAGCCTGCCAGCCCGCAGCAAACTGTTCATAGCTCAGCGCAATCTCCAGTTTTTCACATAAGGCTTCTGCAAAGGCTTCATCGCTGATTTCACCGCGCTCATGCTGCTCAAAAGCCGCATCCATTTGAAAATGACTTTGAAGCGATGCCAGCGGTACGCGGCTGAGGTCACTCCAGACGCCCAACACGCGGTTAAAGTCGATATCGATAATCACATTGCCCAAATCAAAGATATACAGCATGGTGCCTCCTTTGGTTCCCTGGATCATTCACTCTAGCGGTAAAAGTGCGGCCTGAACAGGCGGCCCGGACGAGAAAATTACACACTTTAAATTAAGGTACGACAGGACAAAGTGGGAAGGGGACAAAGAAGAAGTTACAGGCTGGTTTAGACTGGATTTAACTGAACTGGTAAAAACCCCGGACAAAAAAAAGCCCCGTTAAAACGGGGCGTTATTATTACGCGATTAGGCGTCTTTACCGCCGCGTGAAGCACGCTTACGGTCGTTCTCAGTCAGGTGACGTTTACGGATACGCACTGACAGAGGCGTAACTTCGACCAGTTCGTCATCATCAATGAACTCGATCGCCTGTTCCAGCGTCATTTTCTGCGGTGGAACCAGTGTGGTGGCTTCGTCAGTACCGGAAGCACGCATGTTAGTCAGCTTCTTACCGGTCAGGCAGTTCACGGTCAGGTCGTTAGAACGGCTGTGAATACCGATGATCTGGCCTTCATAAACTTCCGCACCATGGCCCAGGAACAGCTTACCGCGATCCTGCAGACCGAACAGGGCGAACGCTACCGCTTTACCCTGGCCGTTAGAGATCAGAACGCCATTCTGACGCTGACCCACTTCGCCCGGACGAATATCGTCGTAGTGGCTGAAGGTGGAGTACAGCAGACCCGTACCTGATGTCATGGTCATAAATTCGTTACGGAAACCGATCAGACCACGGCTTGGGATGACGTAGTCAAGACGTACGCGGCCTTTGCCATCTGGATCCATATTTTTCAGGTCGCCTTTACGCTCGCCCATGGCCTGCATAACGGAACCCTGATGCGTTTCTTCGATATCCAGCGTCACGTTCTCGAATGGCTCTTGTTTACGGCCTTCGAATTCGCGGAAGATAACTTTCGGACGGGATACCGCCAGTTCGAAACCTTCACGACGCATGTTCTCGATCAGTACAGACAGGTGCAGCTCACCACGGCCCGATACGCGGAACGCGTCAGCATCTTCGGTCTCTTCCACACGCAGTGCCACGTTGTGAACCAGTTCTTTGTTCAGACGCTCAAGGATCTGACGTGAGGTCACGTACTTACCTTCTTTACCGCAGAACGGTGAGGTGTTGACGTTGAAGAACATGGTTACCGTTGGCTCATCCACGCTCAGGGCTGGCAGCGCCTGCACATTCTGCGGATCGCAAATGGTGTCAGAAATGTTCAGTTCACCCAGACCGGTGATCGCAATGATGTCGCCCGCTTCTGCCAGGTCGCTGTCAATACGCTCCAGCCCCAGGTGAGTCAGCACTTTACCCACTTTACCGTTACGGGTTTTGCCTTCGCTGTCTACGATGGTGACTTGCTGGTTAGGCTTCACTTTACCGCGCTTGATGCGGCCGATACCGATCACACCCAGATAGTTGTTGTAGTCCAGCTGAGAGATTTGCATCTGCAGCGGTGCTTCGACTTCAACCTGTGGAGGTGAAACGTGGTCAACGATTGCCTGATACAGCGGGGTCATATCGTCAGCCATGTCGGTGTGATCCAGACCGGCAATACCATTCAGCGCAGAGGCGAAAATGATAGGGAAATCGAGCTGCTCGTCCGTTGCATCCAGGTTAACGAACAGGTCAAACACCTGATCAACAACCCAGTCAGGACGTGCGCCAGGGCGGTCAACTTTGTTGATAACCACAATCGGCTTCAAACCATGCGCGAACGCTTTTTTGGTAACGAAGCGGGTTTGCGGCATAGGGCCATCCATCGCATCTACAACCAACAGTACCGAATCCACCATAGACATTACGCGTTCAACTTCACCACCGAAGTCGGCGTGTCCTGGGGTATCAACGATGTTGATACGGTAGTCGTTCCATTTAATGGCGGTATTTTTTGCGAGGATGGTAATCCCACGCTCTTTCTCCAAATCATTGGAGTCCATCACGCGCTCGGTGGCTTCAGTACGGGCATCAAAAGTACCAGACTGTTGCAGCAGCTTATCAACCAGGGTGGTCTTTCCATGGTCAACGTGCGCGATGATGGCGATGTTACGCAAATTTTCGATCACAGCTTTTTTGCCTCAGGCATTAGAAATAACGCGGTATTGTACACGGATTAAGCGGGAGACTGAACACGATCACACTTTTCACTGAAAGTTTATTGCATTGTCGCAAAATCGCACTAATAGCCGTGCAAAAATTGCACTGCAATGATGTTTTGCACCACAATGGTGCTCATTTTCAACGCCAACGCACATAAAAAGTGCAGTGCAACTATCATGGTGCACGTCTTTTATGACAAAAAGGTGCATGACAGCGCGATTTTGTGCAAAGAAATAAAGTTGGCACAGAATTCGCTTTGTATTATCCAGATGAAAACGACGTAAGACAACGGTTGCAGAGCTGGTCGGGATCAGACTGAGGTATGGCTGACACATGTCGCACATTTCCTCACCCGGTTCTCACCATGTAGACAATGACCATTTCCAGGAGAGTTGAGTATGTCCGCTGAACACGTTCTCTCGATGATGAACGAGCACGAAGTTAAGTTTGTTGACCTGCGTTTTACCGATACCAAAGGTAAAGAACAGCACGTTACTATTCCGGCTCACCAGGTTAACGCTGACTTCTTCGAAGAAGGCAAAATGTTCGATGGCTCTTCCATCGGCGGCTGGAAAGGCATTAACGAATCAGACATGGTACTGATGCCGGATGCAACCACGGCAGTTATGGATCCGTTCTTTGAAGATTCAACACTGATCATTCGCTGTGACATCCTTGAGCCTGGCACCATGCAAGGCTATGACCGCGATCCACGCTCTATCGCAAAGCGCGCTGAAGACTATCTGCGTTCTTCAGGCATCGCTGATACCGTTCTGTTTGGACCCGAGCCAGAATTCTTCCTGTTCGACGATATCCGTTTCGGTTCGTCAACCTCTGGTTCACACGTCGCTATCGATGATATCGAAGCGGCCTGGAACACCGGCAAAGAATACGAAGGCGGTAACAAAGGTCACCGTCCAGGTCTGAAAGGCGGCTACTTCCCGGTTCCACCGGTCGATTCATCACAGGACATCCGTTCTGCTATGTGTCTGACAATGGAGCAAATGGGTCTGGTTGTTGAAGCTCATCACCACGAAGTTGCGACAGCGGGTCAGAACGAAGTGGCAACCCGCTTCAATACCATGACCAAAAAAGCTGACGAAATTCAGATCTACAAATATGTTGTGCACAACGTGGCGCATGCTTACGGCAAAACGGCAACCTTTATGCCGAAGCCAATGTTTGGTGACAACGGTTCAGGTATGCACTGCCACATGTCTCTGTCTAAAGGCGGACAAAACCTGTTCTCTGGTGACAAATACGGCGGCCTGTCTGAAACCGCGCTGTTCTACATCGGCGGTATCATCAAGCACGCAAAAGCAATCAACGCCCTGGCCAACCCAACCACCAACTCTTACAAGCGTCTGGTTCCGGGTTATGAAGCACCGGTTATGCTGGCTTACTCTGCCCGTAACCGTTCTGCATCAATCCGTATCCCGGTTGTTGCCAGCCCGAAAGCACGTCGTATTGAAGCGCGCTTCCCGGACCCAGCGGCTAACCCGTACCTGGCGTTTACTGCACTGCTGATGGCTGGCCTGGATGGCATCATCAACAAAATCCATCCTGGTGATGCGATGGATAAAAACCTGTATGACCTGCCACCGGAAGAAGAAGCTGAGATTCCAAAAGTTGCAGGTTCACTGGAAGAAGCGCTGAATGCACTGAACGAAGACCGCGAGTTCCTGACCCGTGGCGGCGTCTTCACTGACGACGCGATCGATGCTTACATCGAGCTGCGTAAATCAGAGAACGACCGTGTGCGCATGACGCCACACCCGGTTGAGTTCGAACTGTACTACAGCGTCTAATTTCAGAGTCAGCAAAATGGGTGCCGCATTGAAAGATTGCAATTGCGGCACGCTTAACCTGAAACGTTTTTTTGTTGCCGTGGAAACTTTAGCCCATCTTCGGATGGGCTTTTTTCTCCGCGAATTCATCGTTCATTCGCTTTAATTCCGGCTTAAAGACTACAATGCACTAAATTAGTGCAGAGGAACGCTGTATGGCAACTGCCTCCCTGCCCGACGCCGGGCAGATTCTCAATACCTTAATCAACAGTATTTTGTTGGTGGATACCGATTTGGCGATCCATTATGCCAACCCGGCGGCACAGCAATTACTGGCGCAAAGCTCACGTAAATTGTTCGGCACGCCGTTACCTGAATTAACCGGCTACTTTTCGCTGAATGTCGAGGTCATGCGCGAGAGTCTTGAGGCGGGCCAGGGCTTTACTGACAGCGAAGTTACTCTGGTCGTGGATGGCCGGGCGCACATTATGTCGCTCACGGCACAGCGCCTGCCTGATGGGTTGATTCTGCTGGAAATGGCACCGATGGATAATCAGCGTCGCCTGAGTCAGGAACAGCTGCAGCATGCTCAGCAGGTGGCCGCACGCGATCTGGTCCGCGGGCTGGCCCATGAGATTAAAAACCCGCTAGGTGGATTGCGCGGCGCGGCGCAGCTTTTGTCACGCGCCCTGCCGGACCCTGCCCTGAATGAATATACCAAAGTCATTATTGAACAGGCAGACCGCCTGCGAAATCTGGTTGATCGCTTACTGGGGCCGCAACAGCCCGGTATGCATATTACCCAGAGTATTCATCAGGTAGCGGAACGTGTCGTTAACCTGGTTTCGATGGAGCTGCCAGAAAACGTATCGCTGGTTCGCGATTACGATCCCAGCCTGCCGGAATTACCGCACGATCCCGATCAGATTGAGCAGGTTTTGCTGAACGTCGTGCGCAATGCGCTGCAGGCGTTAGGCGAAGACGGCGGCACAATCGTGATTCGAACCCGTACAGCCTTCCAGTTAACACTGCATGGCACACGTTATCGTCTGGTTGCCCGCATTGATATCGAAGATGACGGCCCCGGTATTCCAGCCCAGCTACAGGATACGCTGTTCTATCCAATGGTAAGCGGACGGGAAGGCGGTACCGGCTTAGGCCTTTCTATTGCCCGTAGCCTGATTGATCAGCATTCGGGAAAAATTGAGTTCAACAGTTGGCCGGGTCATACCGAGTTTTCGGTTTACCTGCCTATTCGCCAGTGAGGTTTCTATGCAACGAGGGATAGTCTGGATCGTCGATGACGATAGCTCCATCCGCTGGGTGCTTGAACGCGCGCTCACTGGAGCCGGTTTAAGCTGTGCCACTTTTGACAGCGCGAACGACGTGCTCAATGCACTCGCAACAAAAACCCCGGACGTTTTATTGTCTGATATCCGTATGCCGGGTATGGACGGGCTGGCTCTGCTAAAACAAATCAAACAGCGCCATCCCATGCTTCCGGTTATCATCATGACAGCGCATTCCGACCTGGATGCCGCGGTAAGCGCCTATCAGCAAGGCGCGTTCGATTACCTGCCCAAACCGTTCGATATCGACGAAGCGGTCGCGCTGGTTGAACGTGCCATCAGTCACTATCAGGAGCAACAGCAGCCACGTAATCAACCGGTAAGCGGCCCCACCACCGATATTATCGGTGAAGCGCCCGCCATGCAGGACGTGTTCCGTATTATTGGCCGTCTCTCCCGTTCGTCGATTAGCGTGCTGATCAACGGGGAATCGGGTACAGGTAAAGAGTTGGTAGCGCACGCACTGCACCGCCACAGTCCTCGCAGTAAAGCGCCGTTTATTGCCCTCAACATGGCGGCGATCCCTAAGGATTTAATTGAGTCGGAACTGTTTGGCCATGAAAAAGGGGCCTTTACCGGTGCGAATCAGATTCGTCAGGGACGTTTTGAACAGGCCGACGGCGGGACGCTGTTTTTAGATGAAATTGGTGATATGCCGCTGGATGTTCAGACGCGCCTGCTGCGCGTACTGGCAGACGGGCAGTTTTACCGCGTCGGTGGCTATGCACCGGTCAAAGTGGACGTGCGCATCATTGCCGCTACGCACCAGAACCTTGAACTGCGGGTACAGGAAGGCAAGTTCCGTGAAGACTTGTTTCACCGCCTGAATGTCATCCGCGTGCATTTGCCGCCGCTGCGTGAGCGTCGTGAAGATATTCCCCGTCTGGCCCGTTATTTCCTGCAGGTGGCCGCACGCGAGCTTGGTGTGGAAGCCAAGATCCTGCATGCGGAGACCGAGACCGCACTGACCCGTTTGCACTGGTCGGGTAACGTGCGTCAGCTGGAGAATACCTGCCGTTGGTTAACGGTGATGGCCGCCGGTCAGGAAGTGCTGATTCAGGATTTACCACCGGAGTTATTCGAATCCAGTACGCCGGAAAGCCCCACGCAGTCGCTTCCCGACAGCTGGGCAACCCTGCTGGCACAATGGGCCGATCGTGCCTTGCGTTCCGGTCATCAAAACCTGCTGTCAGAAGCACAGCCGGAAATGGAACGCACGCTTCTGACGACTGCACTGCGCCACACGCAGGGTCACAAACAGGAAGCCGCGCGTTTGCTGGGTTGGGGAAGGAATACGCTGACGCGTAAGCTGAAAGAGCTGGGCATGGAATAAGCCATTCCGCCGGAACAGCCAGTGCTGTTCCGGCGGTTAAATCACACGCGAATAAAGCTGTGGTTGCGTCTTTTGTCGCAGATAAGCATCAAAACACATACAAATATGGCGAATCAGCAGTCGTCCTGTTCCTGTCACCTTCAGGCCTGTCGCGTTTTGCACCACCAGCCCATCCGCAATCAGCGGTTTTAACCGCGCCAGCTCTTCGGCAAAATAGCTGTCGAAGGTGATATTCCACTGCGTTTCTGTCGCGCTGAAATCGAGCGCAAAGTTGCAGATAAGCGTTTTGATCACATCGCGGCGCAGGCAATCGTCCTGACTGAGCGTGAATCCCCGCCATAAGGCATGGCCCTGTTTTTCAACCTGGCTGTACCAGTCATTCAGGCTTTTCTGGTTTTGCGCGTAGCGATCGCCGATCATGCTAATGGCGGAGACGCCCAGACCGAGTAAATCGCAGTCGCCCTGGGTGGTATAACCCTGAAAATTGCGGTGCAGGTTCCCCTCGCGCTGAGCCACCGCCAGCTCGTCCTGCGGTTTAGCAAAGTGGTCCATACCGATGAACTGGTAGCCATGCCGGGTCAGCGTTGTAATGCTCTGCTGCAGGATGGCCAGCTTCTGTTGCGCCGAGGGCAGTTCATTTTCTTTAATTTTTCGCTGTGCGGCAAAGAGTGACGGAAGATGCGCATAGTTAAAAACGCTCAGTCGATCGGGATCCAGCGCGATAACCCGCTGCAGCGTAAAAGCAAAGCTTTCCGGCGTTTGCAGCGGCAGTCCGTAAATCAGGTCGATGCTGGTTGAACGAAACCCCTGCTCACGTGCCCGTGCCATCAGGGCAAAAATCACGTCCTCATCCTGCACCCGGTTAACTCGTTCCTGTACCGCCTTGTTAAAGTCCTGTACGCCCATGCTCAGGCGATTAAAACCGCACGTCCGGAGATGATCGATCATCTCCAGTTCAATTTCACGCGGATCGACCTCGATCGACATCTCCGCGTCATCCTCGAAGGTGAAATGCTGTTTCAGCAGCGCCACCAGCCGGCTAACCTGCTGCTTATTCAAAAATGTTGGCGTGCCGCCGCCCCAGTGCAGTTGAGTGACGCGACGATCACGAAACAGTGGCGCGCGGGCGACAATCTCCTGTTCCAGCGCGTTCAGATAGCGGTCGGCTTTATGTAAGTGACGCGTGACAACCTTATTGCAGCCACAGAAATAGCACAGGCGATGACAGAACGGGATATGAACATAGAGCGACAGCGCGCGTTGCGGATAACGTTCAGTGGCACGGTGAAAATCAGCGTCTGTAAAGGTCTCGCTGAACGCTAGCGCGGTGGGATAAGAGGTATAGCGCGGACCCGCCGCATTGTATTTTTCAATTAATGCCTGGTCCCAGTCGATTTGTGTCGCTGACATGCTGACTCCTTCCGTTTACCTCGCTGTGGGAAAGGCCGCGATGCAGAAGGAAAGAGAGGAGTGCGGGAGGAAACCCGCCGTAAACGCTGCTTCAGACGCGACAGTCGTTGTAGTTTAAACAATAACCACAGGAGATAACATGTCATCAAAAGCACGAAAATTGATCCAGGCCAAAACATTGTCGTTTACCTGTTAATCCAGGCATGCGCATTTACGCATGCCGATCAAAGACGGCTTAATTCCCTTTAAGCAGGCGGTACATATCTTCTTCCGCCTCCGGATCGTCTTCCTCGTCCATCGCGATGCCGAGCTGTTCCATCAGTTCATCAATGCGATCCAGCGTGACATCAAGCCAGCCCTGATCCTCAGATGACAGCGTTTCGCCTTTCTCAAGGCGGTCCAGTAGCGCATCAAGACGCTCGCTGTTCTCTAACTGCGCCAGCTCTTCTTCCGGTGTCAGCACCACTTTCTGCTTCGCCGGTTTTGCCGTCACTTTTTTGGTTTTTGCGGGTGCAGCGTTGTCGTCAACGATTAACGACACCGGCTTTTTACTGCCGATACGCGGATCTTTTGCCGGGGCCGCTTGCTTACCGTTGCTGCTCTGCGCTTGCGGGTTAGCACGGCTGCCTGACGCATGGCCACGATGCTTTTTATCGCGTTTACGATCGCGCGCTTCGTTATTGATCTCTTCACGCGATTTACGTTTTGCTTTGGCGACAGGCTTGCCCTTCGCCGCGCTTGCAGGTTGCTTCATAATCTTGGGTTCCGGTGTTTTTTATTCAGTATAGAATTGCGGCGAAATCTAGCAGAAACCAGACAAAGAAAAAAGGCGACAGCTCAAGCTGTCGCCTTATTTCATACCTTCGGCAGAAGGAATCATGTTTCAAATCCGTTTCGGCTCACAACATCCCGGTTAATCCTGCGCCTGCTCAACTCCGGAGCTCATCCTTTTCCTTTTCTGGTCCGCAATCCCTGACCATTTCCTTTCCTGTCGCTCTTCGTTATCCCAACGTTCCTGAGCGCATCATCCTGATGAATGCTGTCCTGCACTGCTGAATAATGTAGACCAATTGGTAAAAGGCTCAAGTAATACTTGTATGGTGTTTGAGCGAAAAACCTGTACTTTAGTATAATGCACTGAATTTTAATCATTTATTTTTTTAATTTTTTAATTAAAAAGCGACATAACCTGCAAGATTTATGGCAAATGTCTTACAGCGAGCCCTGAACAATGGTATTGAGCACTTTCCCGCCATAATGCGTATAATCAGCGCCATTGCCCTAATGCGTTTCTGGAGTACTACCTTGTCTGAACTGAATTACCATGTCACCCGCTTCATCCTTAGCGCGCCTGATATCCGCCATTTACCTTCTGATACCGGCATTGAAGTGGCGTTCGCTGGCCGTTCTAATGCGGGGAAATCCAGCGCTTTAAACACGTTAACCAACCAAAAAAGCCTGGCGCGTACCAGTAAAACGCCCGGTCGTACGCAGTTGATTAACCTGTTTGAGGTGGCCGAAGGTAAGCGCCTCGTCGATCTACCCGGTTATGGCTATGCCGAAGTACCGGAAGAGATGAAACTCAAGTGGCAGCGGGCACTGGGAGAATATCTGCAAAAACGCCAGGCATTAAAAGGCCTGGTGGTACTGATGGATATTCGTCACCCTCTTAAAGATTTGGATCAGCAAATGATTCAGTGGGCCGTTGACAGCGGTATTCCTGTTTTGCTGCTGCTGACGAAAGCCGACAAGCTCGCATCTGGCGCACGTAAGGCCCAGCTTAATATGGTGAAGGAAGCCTCGCTGGCTTTCATGGGAGATGTGCAGGTGGAAGTTTTCTCATCGCTGAAAAAGATTGGCGTTGATAAAGTGCGCCACAAGCTGAATAGCTGGTTTAGTGAACTGGAACCCGCAGTGGACGATCAGGACAGTGACGCGTAAGGCCGGGCAAAAAGCCCAATAAAAAACGCCCCAGTCACAGAATGACTGGGGCGGCTAAATTCAGCCAAATCCGATTACGTGAAGTAAAAGGTCTGAAAGATAGAACATCTTACCTCTGTACCCTACGCCTCGAACTTTACCTGATTTTTTGTGAGCAACAAAGGTTTTTTTGTTACTCCCATTCATTTTCCGCCACTTTTTTTACTATGCTCGTCACAAAAATGAAGATGACATGTAGTTAAATTATCAAAAAAATGGTGGAGGCAGAGTCAGTCATTCCTTCATGATGCTGAGAAAACCTGAATGGTTGAACGGGCCACGTTTCTCACCGGGCGCTAACGTATCACGTCAGCGCCGGTTGCTTACCTAGTGTGCCTGCTCCCAGTTATCCCCTACCCCAACTTCAACCAGTAAGGGCACATCCAGCGCCATACTGCCTTCCATTAGCGTACGAATCTGCTTACTGGCCGCTTCAACGGCCTCCTCTTTGATTTCGAACACCAGTTCATCGTGCACCTGCATAATCATCTTCACTGCATCGCTTCGCTGTTCCTGTAACCAGTTATCAACCGCGATCATCGCGCGTTTAATGATATCGGCCGCCGTTCCTTGCATGGGGGCATTGATTGCGGCGCGTTCTGCCGCTTTACGTCGTATCGCATTGCTGGACTTGATGTCAGGCAACCACAGGCGACGCCCGTCCAGCGTTTCGACATAACCGTTACTCGCGGCGAGCTGACGGGTATTTTCCATGTAGCGCAGGACGCCTGGATAGCGCTCGAAGTACAGATCCATATATTTCTTCGCCTCACCTGCACCGATATTCAGCTGGCGGGATAAGCCAAATGCACTCATACCGTAGATGAGACCAAAATTGATGGCCTTCGCGCTGCGACGTTGTTCACCCGTCACCTTACTGAGCGGTACGCCAAACACTTCCGCTGCGGTAGCCCGGTGGATATCTTCTCCCTGCGAGAACGCGTCCAGCAGGCCTTTATCCTGCGACAGATGGGCCATGATACGCAGTTCAATCTGCGAGTAGTCCGCCGCGACGATGCGGTTGCCTTTGCCTGCTACGAAGGCCTGGCGAATGCGCCGTCCTTCGTCATTCCGCACCGGGATGTTTTGCAGATTAGGATCGGTAGATGATAAACGTCCGGTCGCGGTGACGGCCTGATGGTAAGACGTATGCACACGGCCGGTTACAGGATTGATCATCAACGGCAGCTTATCGGTGTACGTGGACTTGAGTTTTGACAGCCCACGGTGCTCCAGAATGACTTTCGGTAATGGATAGTCCAGCGCCAGCTCTGCAAGCACTTCTTCGCTGGTCGACGGCGCACCACCCGGCGTTTTCTTGGTGGGCTTGATGCCCTGCTTTTCAAACAGGATGACCTGCAGCTGCTTCGTGGAAGAGAGATTAAACGGCTCGCCCGCCAGTTCATGCGCTTCACGTTCCAGTTCAGCCAGGCGCGCTGTCAGCTCTTTTGAGTGCTGCGCTAAGATGGCCTGATCGATCAACACACCATTACGCTCAATGCGCGAAATGACCCTGAGCAACGGCATCTCGATCTGTTCGAACACCTTTTTCGGGCCGGCTTCTTTTTCAAGCTCAGGCCACATCTTCAGGTGCAACTGCAACGTGACGTCAGCATCTTCTGCCGCATAATGCGCAGCCTGCTCAAGGGCAATCTGATTAAACGTAAGCTGATTTTTACCCTTACCGGCGATCTCTTCGAAGGTGACCGTTTTATGATTCAACCAGCGTGCCGACAGGCTGTCCATATCATGCTTGCCCACCACACTGTTCAGGATGTACGACTCAAGCATGGTGTCATATTTAATGCCTGCTAACTCAATATCGTAGTTCTTAAGGACACCGCGATCGTACTTGAGGTTTTGCCCCACTTTGCTCACATCAGGATCTTCCAGCAGCGGTTTGAGCTGTGCGAGCACCGCATCGCGATCAAGCTGTTCGGGCGCATCAAGATAATCATGCGCGACAGGAAGATAAGCCGCTTCGCCTGGCGCGATGGCGAAACTGAGACCCACAATGTTGGCTGTTAACGTGTCCAGCGCATCGGTTTCAAGGTCAAACGCGAAAACGTCGCTTTTTTTCAGTTTCTCAACCCAGTTGTCCAGCGTTTGCTGATCCAGGATGGTGACATAACCCTCGGCAGACAAGACGCTTGAGGCTTCCGCCTTTACAGGCTCATCGACAAGAACCTGTTGGGCCTGTCGGTTGCTTTTCTTACCCTGTAGCCATTTTCCCTCTTGCAGGTCGGTCAACCAGCGCCTGAACTCGTAACGGCTAAACAGCGCCTGCAAGGCCTGAATATCCGGTTCACCGACGGTAAGCGCCTCACAAGGCTGATCCAGCGCCACATCCGTTTTAATGGTCGCAAGTTGATAGGAGAGAAACGCCACCTCGCGGTTTTGTTCCAGCTTTGTGGCCATAGTTTTGGCACCACGGAATGAAAGATCGGCAACTTTATCGAGATTATCGTAGATCGACTGCATCCCTCCCAGTCCCTGTAGCAGGGCCTGAGCCGTTTTTTCACCCACGCCTGGTACGCCTGGAATGTTATCTGAGCTGTCGCCCATCATCGCCAGAAAATCGATGATCAAGGCGGGTGGCACACCATACTTTTGCTCAACTTCTTCCGGCCCAAGAATGGTGTTAGTCATCGTATTGATTAACGTTATCGCTGGCGTCACCAGCTGCGCCATATCTTTGTCGCCCGTACTGATAAGGACAGAGTAACCCTTTTTTTCCGCTTCTAACGCCAGCGTACCAATCACATCATCCGCTTCGACACCGCTGACGGCCAGCAGAGGCAATCCCATCGCACGCACCATTTCGTGTAACGGCTCAATCTGTGACCGCAGATCGTCGGGCATGGGCGGGCGATGAGATTTGTAATGTTCAAACAGCTCATCCCTGAAGGTTTTGCCTTTAGCATCAAACACCACAGCAACATGTGTAGGGCTGTATTGAACCAACAGGCTTTTAAGCATGTTCAGCACGCCATACATAGCACCGGTAGGCTCTCCTGCACTGTTCGTCAGCGGCGGGAAAGCGTGGTACGCGCGATAAAGATAGGATGAGCCATCAACCAAAATCAGGGGGTTTTCTGCTATTTGCGCCATATGTCTGTGTATTCTTCGTTGCCATGGATTGGTCTATAAGGATGCCACACCTTGGCGAAAAGGGTTAATCAAGACAAACGGGAAATTGTCTTTTTGGTGCTGTAGCCTTTTAGATCGTAACGATCTTCCTGTGGATAACTTTGTGCGTAAAAATCATATCAATCATTTATTTATATCATAGCGATCCCGGCCAGCAATGATACTTCTTTAAAATTAGTAACTTAAAACAAAACCGTGATGTGATCGTGATTTTTGACGGCATGTCTGCTTGTGTGGATAGAAAAACTGTGCTTCTCCAGTCCAGCAGAGATAAGGTGAGTGATGGCAAAAGAAAACGCCAGCGAATGCTGGCGTTTTGCGGAAGATGATAGCAAAAAACGCTTATTTCTTTTCGACCAGGAATTTAACAACGTTGGCATAATCCGCCACGAAGTTTTCCATTGAGCTCGTATCCAGTCCACCATTATTAACCATGTATTTGCCGTTAATAAAGATAGCGGGAACACCGCGCAGATCCACATCAGCGGCCGCTTTTTGCTGCTGGGCAACCAGCGCTTTTACTGCAAAGCTGTTCCAGGCCGAATCATATTGCTCAGAGGTAATGCCTGCGGCTTTGATGAAAACGTCTTTCAGACTGGCGGGATCGGTAATGGTCTGGGTTTTCTGAATACCGTCGAAAATAGGTGCCGTGACTTTATCTTCAACCCCCAGCGCCATGGCCACAGCCCATGCGTGCGTGACAACCGGCCCCAGCTCGCCGCCCAGGAAATCAACATGGTATTTAACCATTTTGGTATCCGCTGACAGGTTCTTTTTCACCGCATCACTGACATGATAGATTTCTTCAAACTGGTAGCAGTGAGGACAGAAAAATGAGAAAAACTCCATGACCTGCGGTTCACCGGCAACCGGCTTAGGCAGGCTGACATATTGTTTACCTTCAGAGAATTGTGCAGCAGATGCGCTGAAGGCCAGCACCAAACCCATCAGTGCAAAAAATATTTTCTTCATTGGGGAAAACTCTCCTGACTTGTCATTAAAATTGCGGGGTCAGCTGCAACGGGGGTTCCCGCAACACCTTTTCCTGCTCGATAAACTGCAAAATTTGCCTGCGCCAAAAATCCTCATCGGTCATCCAGGGAAACGCGCGCGGAAAGGCGGGGTCCTGCCAGCGGCGAACAACCCAGGCCAGATAATAAATCATGCGCATCGCACGTAAAGGTTCAATCAGTGACAATTCGTTAATATCGAAATCACTGAATTCACTATAGGCTTCCAGCAGAATATCCCACTGGATCCGCTGCTCCTGCTTATCGCCGCTGATCAACATCCACAGATCCTGAACGGCCGGGCCATTGCGGGCATCGTCGAGATCGACAAACAGGGGGCCATCCCGCCACAGGATATTGCCTGGGTGGCAATCACCATGTAATCGTAACGGCTGCCAGTTGTCGTGCCAGCATTGACGGAGTGTCATACCCAGCTTATCGACGGCCTCTGACAATGCACTGCGCAGCGACGCGGGCACAAGTTCAGCGTTTGCCAGCACATCCCGGGGCTGATCCAGATATTCATCAAGTCCCATTGAGGGGCGATGCCGGAACAGATTTTTTCGGCCAGTTTGATGCATGCGGCCCAGGAAGCGCCCAACCCATTCCATCTGATCGTCGTTATCGGTTTCATATTGTCGGCCCCCGAGGCTGGGGAAAACCGCAAAGTAAAAACCCGCATGCTGTTGCAACGTATTACCCTTAAGAACCAGGGGCGCAGCAATGGGCACTTCATCGCCGAGTAAATCGTGAGAGAACTGATGCTCCTCAGTAATCTGCTCAGCAGACCAACGCTGTGGTCGGTAAAACTTGGCCACATAGCGCTGCCTGTTATCATCGCTAAACTGATAAACGCGGTTTTCGTAGCTGTTCAGGGCAGTAAGACCGGAGTCTACCCGAATACCTGTTTCCCAAAGCGCATCAAGCAGGACATCTGGATTGAGCGTTTGAAAATTAAAGGCGGCATCACTCATGGTTATCCCTGTGCTTATCTTTACTGTGAACGGCTAAGGATAACACTACTCATCATTTTTAATGACTCCACGTGCACGCAGCAGCGCCGTTTTAAAATCAACTTCATAGTCTTTTTTCAGTCCGGGAATCTGATCATGGCTGGCAGAATCACGCATTTTTAGATGATAAATCAATATGTCATCGCTTAATTCACTTAATGGGCCAACGAAACCGGACGCCTGGGCCAGTTTTTGTAAAAATGCCAGCAGGTTAAGATCAGGTTCTTTTTCCCAGGCAGGTTGCAGGAGTTCGAGCAGTTCACTCAGCCGATGCGTTTTCATGATGATTCCTTTATGCAGGTGGTCCGCTGCCGCAATGTGAGTAT